>DATHJO010000009.1:0-347141 GCA_035316145.1 Allosphingosinicella sp.
TAGCTGAGCGCATTGTGCTCCGCGTCCACCGCCCGGATCGAGGCGTTGACCAGGTTAACGTCCTGCGCCCGGAAGATCGCCCTGAGGCCGTCGACGAACGGCACGATCCGCGCCCGCGGCACGAAATATTCGTGGAGGATGTCGGTCTCGGCGGGGAGGTTGTTGCGCAGATAGGCGACGCTGTCGTGCATCGGATCGTTGCGGGTGACGAGGCAGGCCTCGCCGTCGCCCATCGCCTGCGCCCGCGTCACCGTGCAGGTCTCGAACCGGCGCTCGAGATGTTTCTCCGCCCACCATTTGAGCGAACGCCACCATGAGCCGCGCTTGGCGAGGTTGACGAACAGCCGCCGCGAGCGCGTCGCCGCTACTTCGCCCAAAGGCGGCCGCGCGATGCCGGCATCGTCGACCCGCCGGTAGGAGTAGACCAGGGCCTCTTCGAGCAGCGAGCCCGGCGCGGTCGAAAGATGGGCGTAGGTGAGCCCGATCTCAGGGTCCGCCGCGATCCGCGCGAAGGTCGCCGGAAAGTCGCGATAATCGATCACCTGGCGCTGCGAGGCGTAGATGTCGTTCGGCACGACCTCGAGCTCGGCCGACAGGATCACCCCGAACAGCCCGTAACCGCCGACCGCGAGCGCGAACAATTCGGGCTCGATTTCGCGCGAGGCGGTCACCACCCGGCCGTCGGCGAGCATGATCCGCAAGCTTCGGATCGAGCCCATCAGCGCCCCGGCGCGATGGTCCATGCCGTGCGCGTTGACCGAGATCGAGCCGCCGACGGTGAAGATGTCGGTCGATTGCATCGCCTTGACCGCGAAGCGCGGATGGATGGCGTTCTGGATGTCGTGCCAGCTCGCGCCCGCGCCGACCGTGACCGTGCGCCGCGCCGGATCGAGCGCGATCGCGTTCAGCCGGCGCATGTCGAGCATGACGCCGCCCGGCGCGAACGCCTGGCCGCCCATCGAGTGCCTGACGCCGGCCGCCGAGACGGTGAGGCCGCGCGAGCGCGCATAGGCCAAAGCCGCCGCCACGTCCGCCTCGCGGCGCACCGCGACCACACCGGCCACCGCCGTCCGGCTGAGGCAGCTGGCGTCGTTCACCGTCCCGCCGCGCTGCGCCCAGGCGGGCTCGGCCGCCGGCGCCCCGGCCGCCGCGGCGGCCGCCGTCACCCGCGGCAGCACGCTCCCGCAATCCTTCTCGCCCGCCGGATCGGCGGCGAGCGGCGCGACGTAGAGGCCCGCTCCGGCCGCGGCCAGGGCGATCGCGGAAACGCCGATCAGCAGCCTCTTGCGCGTCATTGGCCCCCCATTCCCGCCCCCGGCGGGGTCGCGCGCCTTACCTTAAGGGGTAGCGCGGCGAGGGCAATGTTTCGGCGGCATCGCGTGGCTGGCGAGCGGTCCCTCGCCTTGCCGCTTGATCTCGCCGCCGCTTTCCGCGAACCCGGAGCCGAACCGAAGGAAGCTCATCGATGCGCCATGTGCAGACAGCCGCCGCTTTTCTTCTCGCCGTCTCGGCCCCGGCCCAGCCCGGCCGCTGGCAGCCGCATGCCGTGACCGGCGCGACCGAGCCGGCCGACGTCATCGCCCACAGCGCCGCCTCCGACTGGCGGCCGGTCGATCCCGAGAACCTGCTGGTGCTTGACCTTCAGGACGGCGGCCGGGTGATCATCGAGCTCGCGCCGGAATTCGCCCCCGTTCACGTCGCCAACATGCGCCGCTTCGCCCGCGCCGGCTGGTGGAACGAGGCGACGATCTATCGGGTACAGGACAATTATGTCGCGCAATGGGGCAATGGCGATGCGCAGGTGGCGATGCCCGACGGCGTCGTCGCCCAGCCGGCGGCGGAATATGAACGGCCGCTGGCGGGGCTGACCATCCGCCCGCTCGGCTTTCCGGACAGCTATGCGCCGGTGGTCGGCCATGTCGACGGCTGGCCGGTCGCATACGATCCGCGCCGCCATATGGCCTGGCTCACCCATTGCTACGCCAGCGTCGGCGTCGGCCGCGACCTGGCGCCGTCGACCGGCACCGGCGGCGAGCTCTATGCGGTGATCGGCCATGCCCCGCGCCACCTCGACCGCAACATCGCCAATGTCGGCCGGGTGATCGAGGGCATCGCCTTCTTGTCCGCCCGGCCGCGCGGCACCGGCCAGCTCGGCTTCTACCAGACCGACGCCGCCGAAGTGCCGATCCCGATCCGCCGCGTCCGCCTCGCCGCCGACATGCCCGAAAGCGAGCGCCCGCAGTTCGAAGTGATGCGCTCCGACACCGCGACTTTCGCCGCCTATGTCCGCGGCCGCGCCAACCGCGGCGGCCCGTTCTTCCAAATCCCCCAGGGCGGCATCGACGTCTGCAACGTCAACGTGCCGGTCCGGCGGCGGCCGGCGCCCTAGCGCAGCACCATCCTGTCGCCGCTGATCTCGACGGTGCCGACGCGGCTCAAAAAGCTCTGGCCGAGCAGCGAGACGGGCAGCTCGCGCGCGACCGCGCCGCGGACGCCGCGCGCCTCGAGCGGGCCGATTGCGATCCGCTCGATCGTCACCGGCATCACCTCGACCGCGCCGCCGGCGCCCCGCGCGGTCGTCCGTTCGGACGGCAGCGCGATGCCGGCGCGTTGCGCGTCGGCCGGGGTCAGGGCGACCATCGAGGCGCCGGTATCGACGAGGAAATGGACCTGGGCGCCGTTGACCTGCGCGTCGAGGTAGAAATGGCCGTCGGCGCTGCGGGCGATCTCGCGGCTGGCGACGCCATTGCCGGCCGATGACCCGGGCGGCAATCCGGCCGGCTCGACCTTCGCGGCCGCGGCTTCGACCCGCGCGCCCGTGTCCGGCGGCGGCGGCGCCTCGCCGGTCTTGAGCGACGGCGCCAGCACGGCAAGGCCGATCAGGCCGGCGCCCAGCCAGGCGATGTTGCTTCCCGCGGACATGGCGCTTGTCCTAGCGCCGCGCCGGCAAAAAGCGGGTTAACGCCAAGAAAAAAGGCGCCCGCCGAGGCTGCACGCTTCGACGGGCGCCGGACGCCAGACCTGACAGCTCAAAGCACTCCGAGCGCAGGCGGGCGGAGAGCTAGGCCGCGTGCGACTGCGGCTCCGGAATGAAGCGGCGCCGGACGGTGCGGACGATCTGGCCGCCGCCGGTCAAGGGCGCGCTCTCGAGCGGCAGCGCGGTGCCGCAAAACGCGCATTCGGCCATGATCCGGCCGATATACCAATGCGTGCGCCCGCAGCCCGGGCAGTGATTGGTTGCATCGTCGCGGTAAAAGATATGGTAGCCGCGCTGGGCCACCGGGGGGACGAGGCTGCCGCCGCGCGCCTCGAGCACGTTCATCGTCGTCGCCATACATCGGCTCCTTTGCCAACTCGCTTGCGCGCATCAACGCCGCGCGGGCGCTTGCGGTTTCATCAGAAGGCGACGAACGGAAAAGGGCGGCCCCGCATCGCGCCGGGCCGCCCTTCTTCGTTTCACAGCTTTTGCCGGTGCTTAGCGGCTGTGCTGCCGACGGTTCAGGGCCGGAAATGCTGGACGGCGTAGTCGCGAATCTCGCGCACCGCCTTGTCGATCGCGGTGTTGGACGATCCCCCGAAGAACCCGCCGCGGACCTCGCTCTCGCCACGCACGACCGCGAGCACGGTCCCATCCGGAGCGACGAACCGGGCTTCCAGCACCATCTGGGCTTCGCCCACGCCGAGCGTCCCGAGCATGTACCGGCCGAGCCGGCTGCCCTGATCGTAGCCGACGAAATGGTAGCGGATCGTCATCTCCTGGCCGTGGGTGAAAAATGGGTGTGGCCCACCGAAGAAGGCCTCGTCCATCTTGCGCTGGACATAGGCCGAGGCCGACGCCGGAACGCCGGTGACGGTCTCATCATAAGCGAGCGTCAGCGCGGTTGCTCTGAGGTCGGAGCGGCTCGGTTGTTCGACGATTAAATGGCTGGATGCACAAGCCGTCAGCGGCACGGCGACGAACAGCAGCAATGCTATTTTATAGGACTTCATGATACTTCCCCCTTTGATTCCAGGCATCGTCATGGCCGCCCATAGTGGGAAGAATCAAGGGGAAAAAGCGCCGAGAGCCAAATAGATACGGCTTTGCAACCACTTGCACTTGCGGTCCGGCTCGGGACGACCTTCTCTGGCTTGACAGGCTCCGGCCCGAGGTTTCTAATTCCGCCATGGGGATTGCGATCGCCCCATGAGGCGACATGCTGAAGTATCGCGTCCTGCCTCACGAAGGGACGCCTCATGCCCGCCATCAACCGGATTTCGCCCGAAAAGCTCTCCCGCTTGGTCGGCACGCCCAATTGCCCGGCCATTCTCGACGTCAGGGCGGCCGGCACCGGCCTGATCCCCGGCGCGGTGCGCCGGCGCGCGGAGGACGTCGTCCAATGGGGCGCGGCCTTCGCCTCGCGCGCCGCGGTCGTCGCCTGCGGCAACGGCGAGGAGGAGAGCCCCGGCGTCGCCGCCTGGCTGCGCCACGCCGGCGCCGACGCCGAGATTCTCGAAGGCGGCTTCGCCGGCTGGATCGCAGCCGGCGGGCCTGTGATCGGCGAGGAGGTGCTGCCGCCGCGCGACGAGGCGGGCCGGACGATCTGGGTCACGCGGTCCCGGCCCAAGGTCGACCGGATCGCCTGCCCGTGGCTGATCCGGCGCTTCGTCGATCCGGCCGCCATCTTCCTGTTCGTCGCGCCGGCCGAGGTCGCCGGCGTCGCCAGCCGCTTCGGCGCCGCGCCGTTCGACGTCGAAGGCGTGTTCTGGAGCCACCGCGGCGAATATTGCACCTTCGACGTGATGGTCGAGGAGCTGGGCCTCTCCGGTTTCGCGCCGCTCGCGCGCCTCGCCATCATCGTCCGCGGCGCCGACACCGCCCGCCCCGAGCTCGCGCCGCAGGCGGCCGGGCTGCTCGCCGCCTCGCTCGGCCTGTCGCGCATGTATGCGGACGATCTCGCCCAGCTCGAGGCGGGGATGCCGATCTACGACGCCTTCTACCGCTGGTGCCGCGACGCGGTGGAGGAAACCCACGACTGGGTTTCCCACGCGCCCAAGCCCCGGGTCCGGGCATGACCCTCCTCCTCTCGCGCCGCGACGTCGCGGCGCTGATGGATTCGGAAGCCTGGCTGGAGGCGGTCGAAGCGGGGTTCCGCGCGCTCGCGGAAGGCCGCGCGCGGGCGCCGTCGCCGATGGCGATCCACGGCTGGGGCGGGACGTTCCACGCCAAGGGCGCGAGCCTGGCGCTCGGCCGGCGCTATGTCGCGCTGAAGCTCAACGGCAACTTCCCCGGCAATCCGGCCCGGCACGGCCTGCCGACCATCCAGGGCGCGATCCTGCTGTGCGACGGGGAGAACGGCGCGCTGCTCGCGATCATCGATTCGATCGAGGTCACGCTGCGGCGCACCGCGGCGGCCACCGCGCTCGCCGCGAAATTCCTCGCCCGGGCCGATTCGGCGACGATCCTGGTCTGTGGCTGCGGCGCGCAGGCCGCGGCCCAGCTCGAGGCGCTGCGGGCCGTGCTCCCGCTCCGCCGCTTTTATGCCTGGGACCGCGACGCGGCCAGGGCGCAAGCGTTCGCCCGGAGCCATGGGCTCGAGGCGGTCGCCGACCTTCGGGCCTGCGACGTGATCGTCGCCTGCACCACCGCCCGTTCGCCCTATCTCGGGCCCGGCGCGGTGCGCCCCGGCACTTTCGTCGCCGCGGTGGGCGCCGACAGCCCGGACAAGAGCGAGGTCGAGCCGGCGGTGATGCGAAACGCACTGGTGGTCGCCGACGTCCTTGCCCAATGCGCCGCGATGGGCGACCTCCGCCACGCTTTGGCCGCCGGCGCGATGCGCCGCGAGGACGTCCACGCCGAGCTGCACGAGCTCGTCGCCGGTACCAGGGCGGGACGGACGAGCGACGATCAGGTCACCGTGTTCGATTCGACCGGCACCGCTGTCCAGGACGTGGCGGCGGCGGCATTCGTCTACGAACGCGCGTGCCGGTCCGCCGGCTTCGCCGCGGTGGATCTGGCCGCCTGATGGCCACGCCGCCCCTGCACGGCATCCCGTTCGCCGAGGCCGCGAGGACCTGGGCGCGGATCGCCTTGTTGAGCTTCGGCGGCCCTGCCGGCCAGATCGCGGTCATGCACCGCATCCTCGTCGAGGAGAAGAGATGGATCGGCGAGGCGCGCTTCCTGCACGCGCTCAACTATTGCATGCTGCTGCCCGGCCCGGAGGCGCAGCAGCTCGCGACCTATATCGGCTGGCTGCTCCACAAGACCAAAGGCGGGCTGGTCGCCGGCGCCCTGTTCGTGCTGCCGGGCTTCGTCGCGATCATGGCCTTGTCGTTCGTCTACGCCCTGTTCGGCCAAATCGGCGCGGTCGCGGCCTTGTTCTTCGGCTTGCGGGCGGCGGTGCTGGCGATCGTGCTCGAGGCGGTGCGGCGGATCGGCCGGCGGGCGCTCGGCGGCATGACGACGCGGCTGATCGCCGCGTTCGCCTTCGTCGCCATCTTCTTCCTGGCGGTGCCGTTTCCGGCGATCGTGCTGGCCGCCGGCCTCGCCGGCTATGCCGGCAACCGCGCCGGGCTCAAGTCCTTGGCGGTCGCGGCCGGCGCGGACGGCGCGACCGCGCTCGGCGAGGACGTGCCCGACCATGCCCGGCCGAACCTTTCCTGGTCGCTGCGGATCGGCGCCGTCTTCCTGCTGCTCTGGCTCGGGCCGGTCGCCGCCTTGCTCGTCCTGCTCGGCCCGGACGACGTGTTCAGCCGGATCGCCCTGTTCTTCTCGCAAATGGCGGTGGTGACGTTCGGCGGCGCCTATGCGGTGCTCGCCTATGTCGCGCAGCAGGCGGTGGCGAGCTACCATTGGCTCGCCCCCGGCGAGATGCTCGACGGCCTCGGCATGGCGGAAACGACGCCGGGGCCCTTGATCATGGTCACCCAGTTCGTCGGCTTCATGGCGGCGTTCCGCCAGGCGAGCGGGTTGCCGCCGCTGCTGGCGGCGGCGCTCGGCGGGATCCTGACCACCTGGGTGACCTTCCTCCCCTGCTTCCTGTGGATCTTCCTCGGCGCCCCGTACATCGAGAAGCTGCGCGGCAACCGGGCGCTCAGCGCGGCCTTGACCGCGATCACCGCGGCGGTGGTCGGCGTCGTCCTCAATCTCGCCATCTGGTTCGCGCTGCACACCCTGTTCGCCGCGCAGCGGCCGGTGCGCGGCACCGGGCTGGCGTTCGACCTGCCGGTCTGGGCCAGCCTCGACCCCGCCGCGCTGCTGCTCACCCTGGCCGCCCTGATCGCGGTGTTCCGTTTCCGGCTCGGCGCGATGTGGGTGCTCGCCGGCTGCGCGCTCGCCGGCCTCATCTACCGGCTGCTGATGCCGGCCTGACCGCGGTCAGTCGCGCAGCGCCGAGCTCGCCATGATCGCGCTGGAAATGTCCTCGCGCGCGAACTGCATGAACTGGAGGCGGCTGGCGACGATCCGCTCGAGGCTGGCGCAGGGACGGCCGGCGGCGGGCGCGGCGGCGGCGGCATCCCGCAGGCAGTTGACGTAGGCGAGGAGCGCGCCGCGGGTCAGCCGCACGTTGGACTGGAAGCTCGCCGGCTCGTGCGAGGTCTCCTCGCCGGCGATGCGGTCGGTCCGGATCCGGGCGATGATGCCGGCCAGCCTCGCCGCCTCCGCCTGCTGGCGCGCCCCGCAGTCGCCGCGCCCGGGCGGTTGCCCGGCCGGCCGCTCGACCGCGCAGTCGTCGAGGTCGACCGCCTCCTCTTCGGGCGCGTAGACGAGCGCGCCGACCCGCCGGCCGTAGATCTGCGCGCCGCGGATGCGGAACCACAGCCGCACCTGGCGCCATTGCTCGGTCATCGGGTGGAGCGCCGATCGCTGGAGCGCGTCGGCCTGGTCCGGCGCGCCGCCCCTGGCCAGGTTAAAGACGTCGATCATCTGATTCTCGATCTGCCCCGACAGCGCGAAGAACTCGCGCTGGAAGGCGATCCCGTAATCGTTCTGGCGCTGGAGCACGGCGAGATGGTCGGCATAGGCGATCTGGGCGACGGTGAAGCCCAGCGTCAGCAGGCCGCCGCCGATCGTCGTCGCCGCCGCCTTGAGGCTGAACAAGGCGGCCTTGCGCTCGGTCGAGGCCGCGCCCTCGCCCGGCGCCGGCCCAGGCGCCGGCTTCGCGGCGCCCTTGTCCGCTTTCTCCATCTTTCCCGCCCCCGGCTCGGCCATGGCGGCATTCTATACCAAATCGCCGCCGCGCCAAAGACGGCGGGAAACCCGGCGGATGCGATCTTCAAAAGCGCGCGCGATCGCGATAGATCGGGCACGCCCCGTGCCCGGCCCGGCCCGGCAACGGAAGGGAAGGAACGTGATGAGCAAGAGCGGGTCCCCGAACGAAGAGTCTCCGTCCCGGCTGATCGACGAGCGGATCAGGGAGCTCGGCGACTGGCGCGGCGAGACCCTCGCCCGGCTCCGCGCATCGATCCGGCAGGCCGACCCCGAAATCGTCGAGGAGTGGAAGTGGCGAGGGGTTCCGGTCTGGTCTCGCGACGGAATCGTCTGCACCGGCGAGACCTACCGGAACGTCGTCAAGATGACCTTTGCCAGGGGCGCCGCGCTCGACGACCCGTCGCGCCTGTTCAACGCCAGCCTCGAGGGCAACACCCGCCGCGCCATCGACCTGCGCGAGGGCGAGACGATCAACGAGGCGGCCCTGAAGGCGCTTATCCGCGCGGCCGTGGCGCTGAACGCGTCCCGCGCCCGCCGCTGATCGAGCCGAAGCAGGAGCAAGGCCCGATCACCGCCCGGCGGCGCGGTCCCGCCGCGCGCGCTCGCCTTGCCAGCGCCTGACCATCCGGATCGCCAGGTCGACGTCGAACGCCGCCGGATCGACGGGGTCGAAGACGCCCGGTATCATCGTCGGCGCCTCGATCTGTGCCTCTGAGGCCTGCCGCGCCGAGAGCCGCCGCCCGGCCTCTGGCAGCGCCGCGTCCCAGGCGCGCGCGAAGCTCGGCATCCGCTTGCGCCGGTCGTAAGCCGCCTTCTTGGTGAACCCCGCGGCCCGCGCCGAATGGCTGACATTGCCGGTCGCGCGCAAATAGCCGAGAAACACCGCATCGTGCCGCGCCGTCCAGCAATGCGCCCCCGCCGCCATCGCCCGCAGCCGCCCGCCGATGCCGCGGCGGATGACGAGGTCGTCACCCGGCTCCCGCTCATCCTGAGGAGCCGGTGAGCCGGTCGAACCGGCGTCTCGAAGGACGCCATCCGCCTCGGCGACCGCCGCCGCCATCAGCGCGACGAACCCCGGCTCGGTCCGCCGCAGCCGATAAACGCACCCCAGCCCCACCCCGGAAAGCTCGCACGCCACCCGCACGTTCCCGCTCTCCGCGAGCAGGGCGAAGAAGCGGCGGCGGCGCCAGCGCGTGAAGCGCACGTAGCGGCGCTTGGGCTTGCCTGAGTCGCGTCTCGTTTTCATCGGAACATAGTAAGAACATCTTATTTCCGACGTTGCAAGGCCTGTCGCGAGGAGGCCAAAGCGTGGCGCGCGCGACATAGCTGGGACGTGGCGTGAACATGACGCGGCGCCACCAAGGTGACGCCGCGTCGCTGTCGAGCCCGAGCCTATCGGTCAGTCGAGTTTGAAATAGTCCCTGAGCGACTGGCGAGTCGTCCGCGAGATTGCATAATGGCCGAAGCCGCGCTTCGCATTTTCGCCTTTCGTCCAATCGTCCCAAGTAAAGAGGAACGCCTTCTTCTTCCTGGTGATCGTGCGAGTGCGTTGGGTCACTCGACCTTGGAAGTGGCCATAGTTGGTGATGCCAGCGGCGTTGAGCTCATTGGCCAAAATGACCGTCCCCCGCTCGGCAAAGATTTTTAGGCCGGCCGCGGTCTTGTCCGCCGCACCTTCCATAAATTCGACCACCTGCGCCGGCGTGAGATCGACAACGCCGTCCCAATCAAAGCGTGGGTCGTGGTTCGGCAGGGTGGCACTCGGGGTCGAACCCATCAGGGTCGCGATTAGGTCCGCTCGCGTCTCGGGCTTGAGTTTGATAAGGTCGGCTTCGTCAATCTGCAGCTTCATGGTTCATCTCCGTGGGGTTTGGTTGGCAGGAGAGGCGGATTCATACTCCGCCTCTCCACCCCTATGTCCATTGGATTTACCGGTGTCAATGTGAAAGACACGCCTATAAATTTCGCAATGCATGGCAGTGTAAGTTATATACACATAGATGTCCGGCGGAGGCCGGAGCGGCTGACCTGCTTCACGACCGAAGTTTCAGCGGTGATCCGCTGACGATACGCGAGCGCCTTTCGACAATCGATCTGCCGGCACGCACCGAGCCGCTTCTTCTGCCTTGGCCATCCCCAGCAGGGCCTGGCGGCTTTGTGAGGTTCCACCATCCCGACCAATGGCGCGCCTTTATCGATTCGCTGAGCTTGGATCCCGACGTACCATCGAGCGTCAGCGCCAAATATTTCCGCGCACAGAAGCTCTACTTGATTGGCTGGATCGACCTCGATCTGGTTAAGGCTGGAGAACTGGCGGCGTTGGTTGCTCTGGAGGTAGCGCTAAGAGACCGGTACGGGAAGGAGGTGGCGTTGAAGGATCGGCGCGGGCAGATGCCATTCCGTTCGCTCCTCAAACACATGGTCGGCAGCGATGGTCTGACGGACACCCGGATTCCGATGATAGTACGCTGGGGTGGGACGGCGATCGGATTTGTGGACGGCTCGGCAAGGCCCGGCCTAGCTGAAATTCGCAATGCGGCGGCGCATGGCGATCCCTTCGATGGTTTTCCAATTGGGGGACTGCTGGAACTCGTCCGCGACCTGATCGAATACGCTTATCGCCACTATCTCGCGGAGGCGCGGCTAATTGCTAGCCCGCCGTCCCTAAATTCCCCTCAAACCAACTGAAGCTCCACCCGCCGCCCGACCATCGCCGCCGCCCGCTGCAGCGTCTCGATCGTGACATTGCCGTTGGCGGGATCGAGCATCCGGTCGACCTGCGTCCGGCTGGTCTTCATCAGCGTCGCCAGCCGGCTCTTGCTCAGCTTCTTCTCGCGCATCGCCTCGGCGAGCTGCCAGGCGATCACCTCCTTGATCGCTTTGGCCTGGAATTCGGCGAGCACGCCTTCTTCCTCGAGGAAGGAGTCGAGCGTCGATCCCCGGTGCCGGTTGTCAGCCATTGTCGATCTCCTTCTTGCGGTCGCGCGCCAGCGCCAAATCGGCAGGTGGCGTCTTCTGCGCCTTCTTGATGAACCCGTGCAGCGCGTAGAGTTCGCCTCCGTAAAAGCAGAACAGCACGCGCCCGATCGTCCGGTCGGGCAGATCGGTCCGGACCTCGAACAGGCCCTTGCCCATCGGCCGGACCAGCGGCATGCCGACCGGCCAGCGATATTGGACCCGCTGCAAATCCAGGCCGATCGCGCGCCGATTTTCCTCCGGCAGTCCGCTCAACCAATCACGCACTGGCTCGTTGCCGGCCGGGGACCGGTAGAAGACCAGTTCGATCTTGCGCGGGACCGGCTTCATTTCGTACCTTATAAGGCACATGCACTATTTAAGGTACGCTGTCAACGACCACCTTTTAGCCGCGTATGACCGGGCAACGCTACACTTCACCGACCGAACCCCCGCATTTAAAGTGTGGAAACACACCTCTTGCCGTGTCGCACAAATGTGGAGGCCTTCCATTTGCGCAACATCCCCCGCCGCCGCCCGCCGCTAACCCGGCGTTAGGGGAAGCGCGCTAAGGGAAAGGCCATGGCGCTGAATTCCCGCTATGCCCGCCGCCTCCGCGCCCGCAAGGCCCGCGAGCAGGGCGGCCGCTGCCTCTATTGCAAACGCCGCTTCACCGGCGACGGCCCGACCCGCCCGACGATCGAGCATCGCAAGGCAAAGATGGACGGCGGCCGCGATCGGGTCGCCAATCTCGCCGCCGCCTGCCTCGAATGCAACCAGCATCGCGGCCGGCAGATGAACCAGGCCCGCCAGCGGGCGAAGGGGCGGCCGGAGGGCGCGCCGGCCTAGCCCCAAACCCTATCTTTACCGAAACTTTGTCAATTTATCCGACACTGAAGCTATGTCGGAGAAGCTTACACTTCCCTCTGTGCGCCGAGCGGGCCAGCGATGATCCGGCTGTTCAAGCATTATGTGCCCTATGCCGTGCTGATCCTCGGCGCGATCGACCTCGCCTTGCTGCTGCTCGCGGCCGAGGCCGGCTGGGCGACGCGGCTGTGGCAGCTGAGCGGCCGCTTCGACGCCGGGGCGGCGCGGCTGCCCAATTTGCTCGCCTTCGCCGGCACGCTGCAGGCGGCGATGGTCGCGGTCGGCGTCTATGGCGTGCAGGCGATCCGTTCGGTCCGCTTCGCGATCGCCCGGCTGCTGGTCGCGGTCGCGCTCGGCATAATCGGCCTTTCCCTGGTCTTCTTCCTCGCGCCGCCGGTCAGCTTCTGGCGCTCCTCTCTGCTCTACGCGACCTGGTTCGGCCTCGCCGGCATGATCCTCGTCCGCATCCTGCTGCGCGACGTGCTCGGCGGCGAGAAGTTCAAGCGCCGGGTGATGGTGCTCGGCGCGGGCGCGCGGGCGGCGCGGATCGAGGCGCTGGCGAAAGGGAGCGGCGCCGGCTTCACCGTGGTCGGCTGCGTCGACTTGGGCGAGGGGCCGGGCCTGCCCGCCCGCCTGCTCGCGATGGGCGCCGGCGAGGTCGTGCTCGCGATCGAGGAGCGGCGCAACGCGCTGCCCTTGAACGACCTGCTCAGGATCAAGACGACCGGGGTCCAGGTCCACGATTTCTCGACCTTTATCGAGCGCGAGACCGGCCGGGTCGACCTCGATTCGCTCAATCCCTCCTGGCTGATCTTCTCCGACGGCTTCTCGGCCGGGCGGCGCGCCTCGGGGATCGCCAAGCGGCTGTTCGATATCGCCGCCAGCCTGATCCTGCTCGCCTTCACCGTGCCGCTGATCGCGCTGACCGCGCTCGCGATCGTGCTCGAGAGCAAGGGCCCGGCCTTCTTCCGCCAGCGCCGGGTCGGCCTCTACGGGGTGCCGTTCGACCTGCTCAAATTGCGCTCGATGCGGCTCGACGCGGAAGTGGGCGGCAAGGCGGTCTGGGCGCAGAAGGACGATCCCCGCGTCACCCGCGTCGGCCGGATCATCCGCAAATTGAGGATCGACGAGCTGCCCCAAGCGTGGAGCGTGCTCAAGGGCGAGATGAGCTTCGTCGGCCCGCGCCCGGAGCGGCCCCAGTTCGTCGCCGATTTGGAGGCGCGGCTGCCTTATTATGCCGAGCGCCATGTCGTGAAGCCGGGGATCACCGGCTGGGCCCAGATCAACTACCCCTATGGCGCCTCCGTCGAGGACGCCCGCGAAAAGCTCGAATTCGATCTCTATTACGCCAAGAACTACACCCCGTTCCTCGACCTCCTCATCCTCCTCCAGACCGCCCGCGTGGTGATCTGGCCGGAGGGCGCGCGGTGACCGGCCTCTTCGCCCTGTGGAGCCATTTGCTCGCCGCCGCGCTTTACGGCGCGCTCGCCGTCTACCAGCTGCGCCGCTGGCACGGCGATGCCCGCAACCGGCCGCTGATCAGCGCCTTTGCCGCGATGTCGGTCTGGACGATCTTCCTCGCCTTGCTCGGGCCCTACACCTACCTCGCCCAGCTCGCCGAGAGCGGCCGCAACCTTGCCTTCCTCGCCTTCATGTACGGCCTCCTGACCGGTGCCGGCGACAGCAGCGGCCAGCGCGCGGTCAAGGCCGTGTTCGCCGCGGTCGCGGCGGTGATCGGGCTGCAGATCGTCGTCGGCGGCGTGATGTCGGAATTCGCGGACGCGCCGCTCGTCTTCGCGGCTTTGGCCTCGACCAGCCAGATCCTCGGCCTCGTCATCTCCGCCGGCGCATTGATCCTCGTCCACAACCTCTACGGCCAGGCCGCGCCGAGCTCGCGCTCGGCCTTGCGCTTCCCGATGATCGCTCTGGCCGGCATGTGGGCCTACGACCTTCACCTCTACACCGTCGCCTATTTCACCCGCACCCCCGGAGCGGAGCTGTTCGCGCTGCGCGGCATCGCCCTCGCGGCGCTCGCCTTGCCGTTCGCGCTCGGGGTGCGCAATCCAAGCTGGAAGATCCAGCTGTCGCGGGCGGCGACCTTCCAGTCGGTCTCGCTGGTCGTCATCCTCTTTTACCTGGTCGCGATGATGCTGGCGGCGCGGGCGATGGAGATCGTCGGCGGCGATTGGGCGCGGATCGGCCAGGTCGGCATCGTCTTCGTGATGACGCTGGGCGCGCTCGTGCTGCTGCCGTCGGCGAAGATGCGCGCCTGGCTGCGGGTCGTCCTCGTCAAGCATCTGTTCGAGCATCGCTACGATTACCGCCAGGAATGGCTGCGCTTTACCGACACCGTCGGCCGCCAGAGCGAGGCCGAGGCCTCGCTCGAAGAGCGGGTGGTGAAGGCGCTCGCCGACATCGGCGGCTCGCCCGCGGGCCTACTCCTGCTCTGCGACGAAAGCTATCGCCTGTCGCCGGCCGGGCGCTGGAACTGGGCCGCTCCGATCGCCGCCGGCGACGGCGCGGAGGCCCTGCTCCGCCATGTCGAGAGCCGCGGCTTCATCCTCGATTTCGATGCGGTCCGCCAGGGCGGGCTGGCGACAGCCGAGACGCGCATTCCGGTCCCGGCCTGGCTGGCCGCGATCGAGCGCGCCTGGGCCGGCATCCCGCTGATCCACGGCGGCAGGCTGGCCGGCCTCGTCATCCTCGAGCATCCCGGCTTCCGCCGGCCGCTGGATTGGGAGGATTTCGACCTGTTCCGCACCGCCGGCATCCAGGCGGCGAGCTATATCGCCGAGGCGCGCAGCCAGCAGGCGCTCGCCGACGCCCGGCGCTTCGACGAGTTCAACCGCCGCTTCGCCTTCATCATGCACGACATCAAGAATCTGGTGAGCCAATTGAGCCTCGTCGCCCGCAACGCCGAGCGTCACGCCGACAATCCCGAATTCCGCGCCGACATGATCGCGACCCTGCAGAGCTCGGTCAGGAAGATGAACGATCTGCTCGCCCGCCTCTCGCCCGGCGCGGCGCGCGAGGCCGAGCCCGCCCGCCCGGTCGAGGTCCACAAGCTGCTCGACGCGATCGCCGCCGCCCGGCGCCGCGTCCACCCGCTCAGGGTGAGCGGCGAGGCCGGCCTGGTCGCCAGGGCCGATCCGGCCCGCCTCGAGCAGGCGCTCGGCCATCTCGTCCAGAACGCGATCGAGGCGAGCGACGCGCACGAGCCGGTCGAGCTGCGCTTCTTCGAGAGCGGCGGCGACGTCGCGATCGAGGTGATCGACCGCGGCCACGGCATGTCGGCCGCCTTCGTCCGCGACCGGCTGTTCCAGCCGTTCGTCTCGACCAAGGATCAGGGCTTCGGCATCGGCGCCTATGAGGCGCGCAGCCTGATCCTCGCCATGGGCGGCCGCCTCGACGTCGAGAGCGGCGAAGGCGAGGGCACCAAGTTCACGCTTTACCTGCCGGCCGCGGAAGAGCGGCCCTTTCATTATGAACGGATGCGCGCATGAACGCTCACGTCAAGCCCAGGCTCTTGATCGTCGAGGACGACGAGGGGCTCCAGCGCCAGCTGCGCTGGGCCTATGACGATTATGAGGTGCTGGTCGCTTCCGATCGCGGCGCCGCGCTCGACCTCGTCCGCTCGGCCGAGCCGGCGGTGGTCACCCTGGACCTCGGCCTGCCGCCCGATCCCGACGGCGTCTCCGAGGGCTTCGCCGCACTGGAGACGATCCTGACGCTGAAGCCCGAGACCAAGGTGATCGTCGCCTCCGGCCATGGCGCCCGCGAAAGCGCGCTGCGGGCGATCGCGTCCGGCGCCTATGATTTCTACCAGAAGCCGGTCGATATCGACCAGCTCGGGCTGATCGTCCGCCGCGCCTTCCAGCTCCACGGCATCGAGAGCGAGAACCGGCGCCTCGAAAGCCGGGTCGGCGACGACCGCACCGTATTGGGCTCGATGCTCACCGCGGCGCCGGAAATGACCAAGGTCGCCCGCACGATCGAGCGGGTCGCCAACACCGACGTCTCGGTGATGCTGCTCGGCGCTTCGGGCACCGGCAAGGAATTGCTTGCCCGCGGCGTCCACCGCACCAGCCGGCGGCGCGGCGGCGGCTTCGTCGCGATCAACTGCGCCGCGATTCCCGAGAATCTGCTCGAGGCCGAATTGTTCGGCTACGAGAAGGGCGCCTTCACCGGCGCGATCAAGACCACCGAGGGCAAGATCGAGCTCGCCCATGGCGGCACCCTGTTCCTCGACGAGGTCGGCGACATCCCGCTGCCCTTGCAGGTCAAGCTGCTGCGCTTCCTGCAAGAGCGGGTGATCGAGCGGATTGGCGGACGCCGCGGCATCGCCGTCGACACGAGGATCGTCTGCGCGACCCATCAGAATCTCGAGGAGATGATCGCCGCCGGCACGTTCCGCGAGGATCTTTATTACCGCCTCGCCGAGATCGTCGTGCGCATCCCCAGCCTGGCCGAGCGGCACGGCGACGCGGCGTTGCTCGCCAAGCATTTCCTCGCCCGCTTCGCCCGCGAGATGAACCCCTCGGTCCGGGGCTTCGCGCCGGGCGCGCTGGCGGCGATCGAAACCTGGCCCTGGCCCGGCAATGTCCGCGAGCTCGAGAACCGGCTGAAGCGGGCGGTGATCATGGCCGACGGCAAGCTGGTGACGGCCGAGGACCTCGATCTTGCCGCGCCGGCCGCGGACAGCCTGCCGGTCAATTTGAAGGCGGCGCGCGAAACCGCCGACCGCCAGGTGATCCGCAAGGCGCTGGCGCAGACCGACGGCAATATCTCCGGCGCCGCCAAGTTGCTGGGGATCAGCCGGCCGACGCTCTACGACCTCCTGAAGCAATATGGGCTGCAGGTGTGAGGCTCGCCGCGCCGCTCCTTGCTTTGGCCTTGCTCGCGGCCTGTTCGGGCCGGACCGGCACGGCCTATGAGCGCGGCCTCGCCGCCTTCGACAGCGGCGACGTGCGCACCGCTCGGGTCGAGTTCCTGAACGCGCTCCAGGCCGATCCGGAGGACAAGGCGGCGCGGGTGATGCAGGCGCGGGTCGATCTCGCGCTCGGCGACGGCGTCGCCGCGGAATCGGAGATCGCGCGCGCGCGCCAGTCGGGCGTCCCGCCGGGCGAGACCGCCCATCTCCTCGCCCATGCAAAATTGCTCCAGGGCGACGCCCGCGCCGCGCTGGCCGAGGCGGCCGGCGCCGACGGCGAGCATGAAGCCTATGCCGCGCGCATCCGCGGCCGCGCCTACATGGCGCTGGGCGAAAGCGGCAACGCGCTCGCCGCGTTCAACCGCGCCCTGGTCCTCGCGCCCGCCGACAGCAGCGTCTGGACCGACGTCGCCCGCTTCCGCCGTTCGTGCGGCGACGTCGCCGGCGCGCTCGAAGCGGCCGACCGCGCCGTCGCCGCCCGCCCGCGCAACGCCGAGGCGCTGGTGCTGCGCGGCGTGCTGACCCGCGGCCAATACGGCCTCGCCGCCGCCATTCCCTGGTTCGACCGCGCGCTCGACGTCGATGGCGGCAACGTCGAGGCGCTGATCGAGCGGGCGATCACTTATGGCGACATCGGCCGGATGAGCGACATGCTCGCGGACGCGCGCGAGATCCACCGCCTCACCGGCGGCCATCCCACCGCTTATTATCTCGAGGCCGTGCTCGCGGCACGCGCCCGCAATTTCGCGCTCGCGCGCAGCCTCTGGGAACGCACCCAAGGGGCGTTCGACGGCACCCCGGCCGGGCGCCTGCTGCTTTCCGCGATCGATTTCGAGACCGGCAACGAGGAGCAGGCGGCGCGCCGCCTCGCCGGCCTCGTCGCCGACCAGCCGGGCAACCGCCGCGCCCGCCGCCTGCTCGCCGCCGCCCAGTGGCGGATGGGCGACGCCGCGGCGACGGTGGCGACCTTGCGCCCGATCGCCGACCGGCCCGACGCCGATTCCTACAGCCTGTCGCTGACCGGCCGCGCGCTGGCTCGCCTCGGCAACGCGTCGGGCGCCGCCCTCTACCTCGCCCGCGCCGCCCGGCCGCAGCCCGGCGCGCTGACCGCGCTCGACCCGCTCGGCGAAGGCGATTTCGCGGCCGTGCGCCGCGCCGCCGAAGAGGCTCCGGCGAACGGCCCGGCCCAGGTGCGCCTGATTTCGGCCCTGCTTGCCCGCGGCCAGACCGACGAGGCGCTGGCCCGCGCGCGCCGGCTCCAGGCCGACAATCCCGGCGCGCCGGAAGTCCATGTCCTGGTCGGCGACGCATTGGGCGTGCGCGGCGATTTCGCCGCCGCGGCCGAGCAATATCGCCGCGCCGCCAACCTCGCCTTCAGCGAAGCCGTGGCGATGCGCCTGATCGATTCGCTGCAGCGCTCGGGCCAGGCCGCGGCCGCCGAGACTGTGCTGAACCTGTTCGTTCAGCAAAATCCGCGCAGCGTCCCCGGCCTGATCCTGATCGGCGGGCAGGCGATGCGGCAGCAGAACTGGCTGTTCGCGATCGCGATCTACGAGGGGTTGCGCGCGCGCATCGGCAACAACGACGCGACCATCCTCAACAACCTCGCCTGGGCCTATTCGGAAAGCGGCGACAACCCCCGCGCGCTGCCGCTCGCGCGGCGCGCCTGGGCGCTCGACCGCGACAATCCGGCCACCGCCGACACATTGGGCTGGCTGCTGTTCAAGAGCGGCCGCCGCGCCGAAGGCCTGTTCCTGCTCCAGCAGGCCGCCCGCGGCGCCCCCACCGACTCCGACATCCGCCGCCGCCTCGCCTACGCCCGCGGCGGCTGAGTCCCCACACCCGTCATTGCGAGCGTAGCGCTTCGCTCCTCGCAATGACGAAAAAGGGAGCTAGCGCAGCGCCGGCCGGTCGAGGTTCAGTTCCGCGATCGGGATCACCGTCACATTGGCCTGCTCGCGCCGCAGCCGTTCGAGGAATTGCGAAGCCTCGCCGACGATGACGATGGTCGCGCCCTCGGGCCGCATCAGCGCCGCCGCCGCGGCCTGCGCCTCGGCCGGGGTCACCGCCAGCACCGCGCGCTGATAGCGGACCAGCTCGGCCGGATCGACGCCGCGCAGGACGTAGGACGAGACCAGCTGGGCAAGGCCGGCCGTGGTCTCGACGTCGCGGCCGAAATCGCCGGTCAGCGAGGCGCGCCGGGCGGTCAGCTCGGCAGCTGAAATCGGCTCGGCGCCGAGCCTGCGCATCTCGGCGAGAATCAGGCCGAGCACTTCGGCCGCGGCATCGTTGCGGGTCTGGGCCGAGGCGACGAACGGGCCCGGCTCGCGGCGGGCGTCGAGACCGCTGCCGGAGCCGTAGGAGAGGCCGCGGCGGATGCGGATCTCCTGATTGAGGCGCGCGCTATAGCCGCCGCCCAGCACGGCGTTGGCGACGAGCGCGCGATAATAGGAAGGATCGCGGCGGGCGAGCCCGTTGCGCGCCACCGCCACCGCTGCCTGGCCCGAACCCGGCATGTCGACCACGATCACCTCGGGACGCGGCGCAGGGCGGGGCGCGGCGGCGTGGGCCGCGGGCGCCGCGCCCGCGCGCCAGCCGCCGAAATGGCGCTCGGCCAGTGAGCGCGCCTGGGCCGGGTCGATGTCGCCGGCGAAGATCAGGGTCGCGTTGCCGGGCCGCCAGGCGGCGCGGTAGGCCGCCTCGATGTCCGCGCGGGTGATCGCGGCGAGCGAGGCGGCGGTGCCGGTCGAGGGATGGCCGTAATCGGACGGGCCGTAGAGCGCGCGCGCCGCGACCATGCCGGCGACGTCGCCGGGATCGCGCATCGACACCCGCACCGCATCGGCGGCGATCGCGCGCTGGCGCTCGAGCTCCTCGGCCGAGAGAGCGGCGTTGCGGGCGACGTCGGCGATCAGCGCGGCCGCGGTGCCGGCATCGGCGGTGCGGACGGTGAGGCCGAGCTGGGCGCCGTCCCATCCGGCGCTGCCGCCGAGCGAGGCGCCGAGCGCCTCGGCCGCGGCGTCGATCTCGGCCGCCGAGCGGCTCGCCGTGCCCTCGGTCATCACCGCGGCGGCCAGCGCCGCGGTTCCCGCGCGGCCGGCGGGGTCGTTGGCGGCGCCGCCATGGGCGACCAGCGAGATCGTCACCAGCGGCATCGAACGGCTCGTCGCGGTGACGACGGTGAGGCCGTTGGCGAGGCGCTGGGTGACCGGCGCCGGCACGGCGGGCACGACCTCCGGCCCCGGCGGCGGCGGCGCGATCCGCTCGGCGGCCGGGGCGGGCTCGACGATGGGAATGTCGGCGGGCGGGGCGAGCGGCGCCGCCTGCACGCTCGCGGCGGTGGCGATGGTGTCGCCATGGGCCTGCCCACGCGTTTCCTCGGGCAGATAGCGCAGGGCGGCGCTGCGCTCGTCGCGCAGCCAGGTCCGGGCGACGCGCTGGATGTCGGCGGGCGTCACCGCGGCGATCTGCTGCAGGCGCCGGTTGGCCGCCTCGGCGTCGCCCTCGACGATCACCGCCTCGGCGATCGCCGAAGCCTGGCCGTCGGCGGTCTCGCGCCCGCGCAGCGCGCTGGCGAGCAATTCGTTCTTGGCCTCCTGGAGCTCGGCCGCGGTCACCGGCTCGTCGCGGAAGCGGGCGATCTCGCGCCGCAGCGCCGCCTCGCCTGCCTCGGCGGTCCGGCCGCTCGCGAGGATCGCGTAGACGGCGAGGTTGCCGCGGCCCTGCTTGCTATCGACATAGGAGCTGGCCTGGGCGGCGATCTGGTCGCGATAGACGAGGGCCTGGTGGAGCCGCGAGCTTTCGCCGGTCGAGAGGATGCCGTCGAGCACCTCGATCGCCGCCGAATCGGCGTCGGCCGCCGGCGGCACCGGATAGGAGATCAGCACCGCCGGCAGCGGCGTGTTCGCCTCATAGACGGTGTAGTGCCGCGCCTCGGTCCGCGCCGGCTCGGTCGCGGTCACCCGCGGGATCGGCCCCGCCGGCCGCGCGATCGGCCCGAAATAACGGTCGACCCAGCGGTCGAGCTGGGCCGGATCGAAATTGCCGGCGACGACCAGCACCGCATTGTCGGGCCGGTAATAGGCGGCGTGGAAGGCGCGCACGTCCGCGATCGTCGCCGCGTCGAGATCCTCGATGCTGCCGATGCCCGGCCGGGCATAAGGGAGCACGTCGTAGCTGATCTGCGGGAAATAAAGGTAGAACATCCGCCCGTAGGGCTGGGCGAGGACGCGGCTTCTGAATTCCTCCTTCACGACGTCGCGCTCGGAGGCGAAGAAGCCCGGCTCGACCACCAGCGAACCCATCCGCTCGGCTTCGGCCCATAAGAGGCGCTCGAGATGGTTGGCCGGGACGACCTCGTAATAATTGGTGTAATCGTCGTTGGTCGAGGCGTTGTTGAAGCCGCCGACATCCTCGGTCAGCCGGTCGAACTGCTCGGGGACGAGGTTGCGGCTCGCCTTGAACATCATATGCTCGAACAGATGGGCGAAACCCGAGCGGCCGCGCGGGTCGTCGCGCGAGCCGACGTCGTACCAGACCTGGACCGAGACGTTGGAGCTGGCGGAATCGCGCACCGCATAAACGCGCAGGCCGTTCGCCAGCGTGCGGCTCGTATAGTGGAGCGGCGGGACGGCGGCGGCGTCCTCGGCGAAAGCGGGCGAACCGAGAGCGAGGAGCGCAGCCAGCGCCGCGCGGAAGATCAGCTTCATGTCCAATCGTCTCCCCGAGCCCGGCGCCCCTGCTGCCCCCGCGCTCGCGCTCCGTCAAGCTTGCAGCGCCTCCGCAGCCTCGGCGAGCTCGAGCCAGCGATGCTCGGCCGCGTCGCGCTCCTCCTTGGCCGCGGCGACCGCGTCGGTCAGCGCCTCGAACAGCCGCGGATCGCGCAGATAGAGGTCGTGGTCGGACAGCATCGCCTCGTCGCGGGCGATCGCCGCGTCCAACGCCTCGATCCGCGCCGGCAGCAGCTCGTAATCGCGCTGGTCCTTGTAGGAGAGCTTTTGCCTCCCCTCCCGCTTGCGGGAGGGGATCGAGGGGTGGGCCTGCTGAGTTCGCCTCTTCCCACCCCCGGCCCCTCCCGCAAGCGGGAGGGGAGAACGGCGTTTCCTCTCCCAATCCTCATAGCCGCCGGCGACGATGTCGACCTTGCCCGAGCCGTCGAGCCCCAGGGTGATCGTCACCGTCCGGTCGAGGAAGTCGCGGTCGTGGCTGACGATCAGCACCGTCCCCTCATAATCGGCGATCACCTCCTGGAGGAGGTCGAGCGTCTCCATGTCGAGGTCGTTGGTCGGCTCGTCGAGCACCAGCAGGTTCGAGCGCCGGGCGAACTCGCGGGCGAGCAGCAGCCGCGAGCGCTCGCCGCCCGACAGGCTGCCGATCTTCGCGTCGACCAGATTGGGCTCGAACAGGAAGTCCTTCAAATAGCCCTGGACGTGCATCTTGCGGCCGCGGACCTCGATCCAGTCGCCGCCATCGGCGAGGATCTCGCGGACGCTCTTGTCGGGATCGAGCAGCCTCCTTTGCTGGTCGATCCTCACGCCCGTCAGCGTCTTCGCCCGCGTCACCCTGCCCGCGTCGGGATCGATCTCGCCGGTCAGCAGGCGCAGCAAAGTGGTCTTGCCGGTGCCGTTGGCGCCGACCACGCCGATCCGGTCGCCGCGCTGGATGCGCAGGCTGAAGTCCCTGACGATCGCCCGCGCGCCATAGCTCTTGGCGACGTTCTCGGCCTCGATCACCATCCTGGTACGAACCTCGTCGGTCTCGAGGCCGAGCTTCGCCGTCCCCGCCGGCCCGAGCATCGCCGCCCGCGCCGCGCGCATGTCGTGCAATTTGGCGAGCCGTCCCTGGTTGCGCCGCCGCCGGGCGGTGACGCCGCGCTGCAGCCAGTGCAATTCGAGCTTCAGCTTCGCGTCGAGCTTCTCCGCCGCCCGCGCCTCCTCGGCATAGACCTGGTCGGTCCACGCCTCGAAGCCGCCATAGCCGACCTCGGCGCGCCTGAGCCGGCCGCGGTCGAGCCAGAGCGAGGATTTGGTCAGCCGCTTCAAAAAGGTGCGGTCGTGGCTGATCGCGATGAACGCGCCGGTATAGCGGCCGAGCCACTCCTCGAGCCATTCGATGCCGGCGAGGTCGAGATGGTTGGTCGGCTCGTCGAGCAGCAGCACGTCGGGTTGCCGCGCCAGCGCGCGCGTTATCGCCGCCCGCCGCCGCTCGCCGCCGGAGGCGGTCGCCGAGGGCCGGTCGAGGTCGACGCCGATCTGATGCGCAATCGCATCCACCTCGTGCCCGGCGGCCCCGCCCGCCAGTGCGAACTCCCTGAGCGTCGCGAACGCCGCGAGGTCCGGGTCCTGCTCGAGCAGCACCACTTTGGTCCCCGGCTGGATCGTCCGCCGCCCCTCGTCGGTCTCGATCATGTCCGCGAGGCATTTCAAGAGGGTCGTCTTGCCGACCCCGTTGCGGCCGATCAGCGCCAGCCGGTCGCGCGCCCCGACGAACAGGTCGAGACCGCGAAACAGCCAGCCCGATCCCTGGATCAGGCCGAGAGTCTCATAGGCAAGGACGGGCGCGGCCATCGGCGCGACATAAGCGCGGATCGGGGCTCCGTCACCCCGCTGGCTCCGCCCCCTCATTTGCGGCATCCTGCCTTCATGGCGCGGACCATCATCCTCTACGCTTTGGCGCTGGCGGCCGCGGCGGCGGCGCTCGAGTGGCTGCGCTGGCGCTTTCTGGCCCATGCCTTCTCGACCGAAATCTACATCGCCATCCTGGCGCTCGGCTTCGTCGCGCTCGGCATCTGGGCGGGGCGGAGGCTGACGCCGGCGCCGCGGCCCGCCATGTTCGTCCGCAACGAGGCCGCGATCCGCGCGCTCGGCCTTTCCCCGCGCGAGTGCGAGATATTGGCGCTGCTCGCTTCGGGCCAGTCGAACAAGCAGCTCGCCCGCACGCTCGCCATTTCGCCCAATACGGTGAAGACTCATCTCGCCCGCCTCTACCAAAAGCTCGAGGCGCAAAACCGCGTCCAGGCGATCGGGAAGGCGCGCTGGCTGGCGCTCATTCCTTAGGGCGAATTCCCCCAAATCACCCTTAAGGGCGATAGACCGCCCCCAAGGCTTCCGTTAGCATCCACCCTTCAAATGCAAGGGGGACGGACATGCCGGTGATCGGAATGGGCGGCTATTTCTTCCGGGCGAAGGATCCCGCCGGGCTGAAGGCCTGGTATCGCGAGCATCTTGGCGTCGGCGGCGGCTGCGGCACGGACGAGAACGGTGAGACGAACGAATGGGTCTGGTTCACGCAAGGCGGGCCGATGGTGTTCGAGCCCTTCAAGCAGGACAGCGATTACTTCGCGGCCGACAGGACGGCGATGGTGAACCTGCGTGTCACCGATCTCGACGGCCTGCTCGCCAGCCTGCGTGCCGCCGGTATCGATATCGCGCGGGAGGAGACCATGGAGGGCGTCGGCCGCTTCGCCCGCGTCCACGATCCCGAGGACAATCCGATTGAGCTCTGGGAGCCGGAGCCGCGCGGCTGAAGGAGGGGACACGCAAATGCGCTACGCACTCGTCTATGGCGGCCTCGCCGGCGCCATCGCCATCAGCATCATCGTCGCCACCCTCGCGCTCGACCTGACCGGCCATTCGCTCTGGTTCGGCTATCTGGTCATGCTGGTCGCGCTCTCGCTGATCTTCGTCGGCGTCAAGCGCTACCGCGACCTCGAATGCGGCGGCGTGATCCGCTTCGGCCGCGCCTTCGGCCTCGGCCTCGGCATCGCGATCGTGGCGGGGCTGATCTACGTGATCGGCTGGGAACTCTATACCGCGCTCTCCGGCTGGAACTTCATGGCGGACTATAGCGCGTCCATGCTCGAGCAGATGCGGGCCGAGGGCGCCGCGCCCGCCGCGATCCAGGCCAAGCAGGAGGAGCTGCGGCAGATGGCCGAGATGTACGCCAATCCGCTGTTCCGCCTGCCGATGATCTTCGCGGAAATCTTCCCGGTCGGCCTGGTCGTCGCTTTGGTCTCGGCGGCGTTGCTGCGCAACCCGAGGCTGCTCCCGGCGACGGCGCGCTGAACGACGCTAGTCTTGACATGAGACTGGTGTCTCATTAGTCTTCCTGCCGGTTCGCAAGGGAGAAGGATGATGGTGGTCGGCGACATTGTCCGCGAGAATGTCTGGGCCGATCTCGCCGCGATCCGGCAGCAGCTCGCCTGATGGCCGACGCCGGCCGCCCCAACCAGAGGAGCCGCACGCGAAAGGATCTGCTGCGGGCGGCCTCGCGGCTGATGCAGGCGGGCAGGAGCCCGACGCTGGAGGAAGTCGCGGCGGAAGCGATGGTGTCCCGCGCCACCGCCTATCGTTATTTCCCGGGCGTCGAGGCGCTGCTCACCGAAGCGGCGCTCGACCTCGCCATGCCCGACGGCGAGACCTTCTTCGCCGACGATCCCTCGGCCGAACCGCTCGAGCGGTTGCTCCGCGCCGACGCCGCCGTCGCCGGCATGATCCGCGCCAACGAGCCGGCGCTCCGCGCGATGCTGATCCACAGCCTCCAGCAGGGCCTCGCCGCCGGCGCCGAAGGCTTGCCGCTCCGCCAGAACCGCCGCACCCCTTTGATCGAGGCCGCGCTCGCCCCCGGCCAATTCGCCCCCTGGGTCCGCGACCGCCTCGCCAAAGCGCTCGCCCTCGTCATCGGCACCGAAGCGATGCTCGCCTTCACCGACGTGCTGCGCCTCGCCGATGAAGAAGCCGACGCGGTGCGCCGCTGGATGATCCGCGCGCTCGTCGAGGCGGCGCGCAAGGCCTAGCGGCGGCTCAGCCGGGAACGCTGGAGAGATCGACGAGCCTGAAGCTCGGCGGATAGGCCGCATCCAGGAAGGGCGGAAAGCGGACGTCGACCGCCTCGACGCGCTGGCCCTCGCCGTCGATCAGCAGCATCCGGGCGGGATGCGCCCAATTCGCCAGCGGCAGCAGATCGACAAACACGAAATAGCCGTCGAACGGCATTTCATGTTCGTTTCGGCCGAGCCGCAGCGCCTCGCCCGCCCGCCTGGGCGCGGTATCCCAGCGCACGATCGAGGACGCCGCCTCCCGCTCGGTCAGCTGGCCGCGCACGAGCGCCGCGACTTGATCTTCATCCAGCATTCATTCCCTGCCGTCGTCCACTATAGGCTTGCCTGCCGATCCCGCGGTAGCGGGAATCGACGCAAGGGCCGTCCGTCTCAGGCGAGAAATTGGCTGTTGCCGGCGCCGTTCGGCTTGTCCTTGTACACCGGCGAGTCGCCCGGCACCTTGCTGGCGTTCGCGCTGGTGAACGCCGCGGCGGCCGAAGTGGGGTTAGGCTTGATCGCCTGGATCCAGTCGTGGGCGAACGGATCGAAGTCCCAGCCGCCCATCGAATTGGTGTTGAATGTGCAGGCCGCGGCAAAGGAGGTGCTGACCGCCGTCGAGTTCGCGATCGTCGCATTCTCGAACCCGCCCGAGTGGCACTGCTCCATCATCACGATGAGCGACGCGATCGGCGGCAGGGCCGCGACCGCCGTGCCGAACGCGGCCGCGCCATAGCTGCCCCAATTGGGATAGCAGAAGAGACACGCCTCCGGGTCGCCGGGTTGACCGCCGCCATGGTTGTTGGTGTGGATGACGAACTGATCGTGGCTGTGCAGCTTCGCGCCGATTGCCGCCATTGCGCTGGCGATCGCGGCGGGCGTGCCCGGGCCGTCCACCTTGATTCGATAGGGCGTGTTGTCGCCCGGCCAGTTGCCGATCGGATTGGGTGCGCCGGAATAGTTCACCGTGCCGTCCCAGTTGAGCACGGTGATGTTCGCTGGCTTCCACCCATATTGGTCGATCATCACCCGATAGAGATATTCGAGGTCGTTGAGGTGCCGATTGTCCGACATCCCCGAGAAGAGCAGGGCATAACGCTGGCCCTTGCACGGCACGCATTTATGCTTCGGCTTGGGCTGCTTCACGGGCTTGTCCGGCCGCCGCGGCGGGAAAACATCGGGCTTGTGGACGCACCGGTAGGCGTGGCGGTGAAGGTAGAAGTCGGCCGGCGGGAGCAACGAGCGCGTGGTCGCGATCAGCGCGCCTCCGTCCGGATCGTAGAGCCGGATCTCGCACGGATGGGTCCAATTCTGGTCGGGATGGAGATCGACGAGCACGGGGACGGTCTCGACCGGCGCTTCGCCGGCGCCGATGCCGAACTCCCGGGCCGGCTTGGAGAGGGTCTCGCCGCGGACCCACACATGGACCGACTTGAGATCGATCTCGTCCCGCTGCCTGAGCTCGCCGAGCACCGCGGCCTCGATCCTGGCCAAAATATCCCTATTGATCGGCATGGCACGTCCCCCCTCTGGTCGCCGCCGCACGAATCGGCCACGCAGCGCGAAGCCGGCGGCATATCGGTATCGCCACAGTCCCACGCCGCCCTCGCCAAGACAATGCAAAGCGCAGCCGAAACGGGCGCTGATTCGGACCTAATGGCGGCGGCAGGCGCGAACGACGTCAAGCCTGCCTTGCGCTATTAATAGTGACAGTCACTATTTTCTCGTGCTTCCCGCAGTGGCGAGAGCGGCCGCTCGGCAACTTCCTTGATATCGTCAACGTCTGCGGAAGCCGCAGTCCACCTGCAAACCCGTCAACATCATCGGCGTTGGCGCATGTCCTCAACTTTGGGAGTGGCGGCCTGTGACAAGGCTGAGCCGCGATGGTATCGGGCCGCAACGGGAGGGGCCGGCTGGTCGGCGAACCCGCTCGAGGTCGCCGCTTTCACCATCGCCGTGCTGTCGCCGGTCGGCCTGTTCTTCGGCACGCTCTGGTGGCGCACCCGCAGCCTGCTGCTCATCGTCCTGCTCCACGGCGCGATCGACCTGTTGCCCAACCTCGCCGAGTTCCTGCAGCATTTCGCGGGGCGGTGAAGGCAGCGCGAACGTTACGCGGAGCCGACGACCGCATTCATGGCCTATTCAATGCTTTGCGCCTAATGCCCTTGCCAACCTCTCCGCAAAAGCCGAGTTTTTGAAGTGATGCGTGTTCTGATCCTGCTTGCCGCCGCCATCGGCCTCGCCGCGCCCGCGCTCGCCCAGCCGCGCGGGCTCCAGGCCGTGCGCGAGCAGGACAATGCCTATCGCGCCACCCAGCAGGGCCGCGCCTTGTCCTTCACCGAGATCCGCGCCCGCATCCACGTTCCGGGCGCGACCTTCATCGGCGTCGAGTTCGACGGCCGCATCTACCGGCTCAAATACATGCGCGGCGGCGAGGTGATCTGGATCGACGTCGACGCCCAGACCGGCCGCATCATCCAGCGCCAATAGGCGATTGGCCCAATAGCCGGTTGGCGCTTTCGCCTGCGCTTTGCTATTCCCATATCGGCGATGAAACATTCTCCCGCCCGCGCCGGTTAAGCGCGGACGAAGCGACATGAGGGGAAGAATATGCGGGTCCTGATCGTCGAGGACGAACCCAATCTCGGGCGGCAATTGCGCGCGACGCTCGAGGGCGCGGGCTATGCGATCGACCTCGCCACCGATGGCGAGGACGGCCATTATCTGGGCTCGACCGAAACCTATGACGCGATCATCCTCGATCTCGGCCTGCCCGAGGTCGACGGCCTCACCGTGCTCGACCGCTGGCGCAAGGAAGGGATCAAGGTCCCGGTGCTGGTGCTGACCGCGCGCGACAGCTGGTCGGACAAGGTGGCGGGGCTCGACGCCGGCGCCGACGACTATCTCGCCAAGCCGTTCCAGACCGAGGAGCTGATCGCGCGGCTGCGCGCCCTCATCCGCCGCGCCTCGGGCAATGCCTCGTCCGAGCTCACCGCCGGCGACGTCCGCCTCGACACCCGCTCGGGCAAGGTCACGCTCGACGGCGAACCCGTCAAGCTGACCGCGCAGGAATATAAATTGCTCTCCTACCTGATGCACCACAAGGGCAAGGTGGTCAGCCGCACCGAGCTGATCGAGCATATCTACGATCAGGATTTCGACCGCGATTCGAACACCATCGAAGTGTTCGTGACGCGCATCCGCAAGAAGCTCGGCGCCGACGTCATCACCACCATCCGCGGCCTCGGCTACAGCCTCGAGGACCCGCGGGCATAAACGGTTCATGGCGAGCTAAGAAGGCATGCGCTTTGTGAGCGCGCCATGAAGCTGCCGCGCCTCCCCTTGCGTCGTATTCGGGTCCGCCCGGCGGGCAAGCGCCGCTCGGGCTCGATGACCCGGCGGATGATCGGCGTCTCGGCGGTCTGGATCGTGCTGCTGCTCGGCCTCGGCGGGTTCGCGCTCGACCGCGTCCTCACCTCGGCGATCACCAGCAATTTCGATGCGCAGCTCGATTATGTGCTGACCGCGATGATCTCCTCCTCGGAGATCGGCCCGGAAGGCGAGGTGTTGTTCAACCGCGCGCTCGCCGACCAGCGCTTCCTCGAGCCTTATTCGGGCCTCTATTTCCAGATCACCGGCAACGGCTTCGAGCCCTATCCCTCGCGTTCGCTCTGGGACCGCCGGCTGAACGTCGCGCCGTACCGCGACACCGAAGCCCATTATTACGACAGCGAGGAGTTCCCGTCCGAAAAATTGCGGGTGATCGAGCGCGACGTCCGCCTGCCGGGCTCGCCGGTGCGCTGGCGCTTCCAGGTGGCGCAGAGCCGCGACGTGATCGACGATCAGATCGGCGTGATCCAGCGGACGATGGTCCGTTCGTTCGGCGTGCTCGGCCTCGGCCTGATCCTGCTCGCCGCTTTGCAGGCGGTCTACGGCCTGTGGCCATTGCGGCGGGTCCGCCGCGCGATCGCCGCGATCCGCTCGGGCCGCAAGTCGCGGATCGAGGAAAGGCTGCCGCGCGAGATCGAGCCGCTGACCGAGGAATTGAACGCCTTGCTCGCCCATAACGAGACCCAGGCCGAAGAGGCGCGGCGCCACGCCGGCAACCTCGCCCATGCGCTGAAGACGCCCTTGACCGTGATCACCAACGCCGCCACCGCGCGCAGCCCCGACCTCGCCGACACCGTCTGCCGCGAGGCGACGACGATGCGCCGCCAGGTCGACCACCATCTCGCCCGCGCCCGCGCGATCGGCCGGCGCTCGTCAGCCCATGCCCGCGCCCCGGTTTGGCCCCAGCTGGAGGCGGTCGAGCGCGCCATCTCTCGGCTCTATCCCAAGGTCACCGTCGATCTCGCCGGCCACAAGCAGGCGGTCGTCCGGGTCGAACGGCAGGATCTCGACGAGATGCTCGGCAATCTCATCGAGAATGCCGCCAAATATGGCGGCGGCCGGGTGTTCGTGACCGTCAAGACCACGCCCGAGTGCGTCGAGATCGAAGTCGAGGACGACGGCAAGGGCATCCCCGAGGAGGAGCGCGAAACCATCTTCGACCGCGGCGCCCGGCTCGATACCGGCAAGCCCGGCACCGGCCTCGGCCTCGCCATCGTCCGCGACGTCGCCCAGATTTACGGCGGCTCGATCACGCTCGAGGAGAGCGAGGATCTGGGCGGCCTCCTGGCCCGGCTCAAGCTGCCGCTGGCGGAGTGAGCAGTTGCGCCGACGCCCATCAAGGCGCATCGTCGCTACATGACGATCCGCATCAGGATGTCCACGAGGGGTCGGATTCTTATCCCAAAGGAACTCCGGCATCGCCTCGGTTGGAAGGAAGGACTACGGCTCGACGCCATCGAATGCGAGGAAGGGGTTGAGCTTCGCCCGCGTCGAACCCACGAACAAGTCGACATTGGCGAATAGTAGCGACCAAATCAGCTCTCCGACTCTTATTCCCGCCACATGACAAGTGCGAAGCGCGCCCTTGCCTTTGCTCGTCGCCGGAGGCACAGCCCGCGTCATGAGCGCCACCCTGCACTCGATCCATCCGGACCGTGTTCCCTCGCTCGAGCCGATGATCCAGCTGGTCGCGGCCGATTTGAATCATGTCAACGCGGTGATCCTCGAGCGGATGCAGAGCGACGTCGCCCTGATCCCCGAGCTGGCCGGCCACCTGATCGCCGGCGGCGGCAAAAGGATGCGGCCGATGCTGACCTTGGCCTGCGCCCGGCTGCTCGATTATTCGGGCGCGCGCCACCACAAGCTCGCCGCCGCGGTCGAGTTCATCCACACCGCGACCCTGCTCCACGACGACGTCGTCGACGGCTCGGGGCTGCGCCGGGGCCGGCGCACGGCCAACATCATCTGGGGCAATCCCGCTTCCGTCCTGGTCGGCGACTTCCTGTTCTCGCGCGCCTTCGAGCTGATGGTCGAGGACGGCAGCCTCAAGGTGCTGCGCATCCTCAGCCGCGCGTCGAGCGTGATCGCCGAGGGCGAGGTCAACCAATTGACCGCCCAGCGCCGCATCGACACCAGCGAGGACCGCTATCTCGAGATCATCGCCGCCAAGACCGCCGCCTTGTTCGCCGCCGCCTGCCGCATCGCCGGGGTCGTCGCCGAGCGCGGCGAGGCGGACGAGCAGGCGCTCGACGGCTACGGCCGCAACCTCGGCATCGCCTTCCAGCTCGTCGACGACGCGATCGACTATGCGTCCGACGCGCAGACGATGGGCAAGGGCGTCGGCGACGATTTCCGCGACGGCAAGGTCACCCTCCCCGTCATCCTCGCCTTCGCCCGCGGCTCCGACGCCGAGCGCCGCTTCTGGCAGGAGGCGATGGCGGGCGATCGCGCCACCGACTTCGACCTCGCCGAGGCGACCCGCCTGCTGCGCGGCTGCGGCGCGCTCGACGACACGATCGAGCGCGCCCGCCTGTTCGGCCAGCGCGCGATCGACGCGCTCGGCCCGTTTCCGGCGGGCCGGGCCAAGGCGGCTTTGGCCGAGGCGGTCGAGTTCGCCATCGCGAGGGCCTATTGAGCCTCCCGATCGACGCCGTCCTGCCGGATCTGCTCGTTCGCCTTCGCAGCCAATCGAACGCCGTCCTCGTCGCCCCGCCCGGCGCGGGCAAGACCACCGGGGTCGCGCCGGCGCTGCTCGCAGAGCCCTGGTGCAGCGGCGAAATCCTGCTGCTTTCGCCGCGCCGGCTCGCCGCCCGCGCCGCCGCCGAGCGGATGGCCGACATTGCCGGCGAGCAAGTCGGCGGCACCATCGGCTATGCGACCCGGCTCGACACGAAGCGCTCGGCGAACACCCGGATCACCGTTCTCACCGAGGGCATTTTCCTCAAGCGCATCCAGGCCGATCCCGAGCTTGCCGGCGTTTCGGCGGTGCTGTTCGACGAAGTCCACGAGCGCAGCCTCGACAGCGATTTCGGCCTTGCGCTGGCGCTCGACGCCCAGGCCGCGCTGCGGCCGGACCTGCGCCTGCTCGCCATGTCGGCGACGCTCGATGGCGCGCGTTTCGCGAAGCTGATGGGCGGCGCGCCGGCGATCGAAAGCGAGGGCCGCGCCCACCCGATCGAGCTCGTCCATCTCGGCCGTGCGCCGGAGAAGCGGATCGAGGATGAAATGGCCCCGGCGATCCGCCGCGCGCTGGCGGAAAGCGATGGGAGCCTGCTCGCTTTCCTTCCCGGAGTCGCCGAGATCGAGCGGACCGCCGAGCGGCTGGACCGCCTGCCGCCCGACGTCGATCTCCATCGCCTCCACGGCAGCCTTGATCCCGCCGCCCAGCGCGCCGCGATCACGCCCGCGCCGGCGGGCCGGCGCAAGCTGATCCTCGCCACGTCGATCGCCGAGACCAGCCTGACCCTCGACGGGGTCCGCATCGTCGTCGATTCAGGGCTGGCGCGGCGCCCGCGCTACGACCGCGCCGCAGGCCTGACCCGGCTGGTCACCGAGCGCGCCAGCCAGGCCGCCGTAGCCCAGCGCGCCGGCCGCGCCGGCCGCCAGGGGCCGGGTCGCGTCTACCGGCTCTGGGAGGAGGCGGCGACGCAGAGCCTGCCGCGCTTCGATCCCCCCGAAATCCTCGAGGCCGACCTCAGCGCGCTGGTACTCGACTGCGCGATCTGGGGAGTCGCCAACCCGCGCTCCCTGAGCTGGCTGGATCCGCCGAGCGCCGCCGCGATCGACGAAGCCGGCAAGCGCCTCCGCAGCCTCGGCGCGCTCGGCGACGACGGCCACCCCACGCCCCATGGCCGCGCCATCGCCGCGCTGCCGCTGCCGCCGCGCCTCGCCCACATGCTGATCGAGGCCGAAGCGCGCGGCTGGGCCGAAACCGCCGCCGAGACCGCCGTGCTCCTGTCCGAGCGCGGCCTCGGCGGCAACGACACCGACCTCGAGCTTCGCCTGCGCCGCTGGCGCGCCGAAAAGGGCCGCCGCGCCGACGCCGCCCGCGGCCTTGCCCGCAACTGGCTCCGCCTCGCCGGCGCGAAGGGCGGGCGGGGCGAGATCGGCGCCTGCGTCGCCTTGGCCTTTCCCGACCGCGTCGCGAAGCGCCGCGATCCGTCCGGCGCCGACTGGATCAGCGCCGGCGGCCGCGGCTTCCGGCTCGATCCGGCCGCGCCGCTCGCCCGCGAAGCCTGGCTGGCCGTCGCCGAGGTCGCCGGCATTGCTGCCCGCGCGCGCATCCTTGCCGCCGCACCGATCGCGCAGGCGACGGTCGAGGCGCTGTTCGCCGATCGCATCGCGAGCGCGACCGAGGTTCGCTTCGATCCGGCGACCGGTGGCGTCCGCGCCGCGCACGGCCGCCGGCTCGGCGCGATCCTGCTCTCGGGCGGCCAGGACAGCCGCGCCGATCCGGCCGCGATCGAGGCGGCGTTGCTCGAAGGGGTGCGCCGCCACGGCCTCGGCCTGCTGGCGTGGAGCGAGGCGGCGCAATCGCTGCGCCGCCGGGCGGCGTTCGCCCGCGCCCGCGATCCGTCGCTCCCCGATCTGTCCGACGAGGCCTTGGTCGCCAGGCTGGACGAGTGGCTGCCGCCGCTGCTCGCCGGCAAGCGGCGGCTCGCCGACGTCGAGGTCGAGCCGCCGCTGGGCTGGGACGCGCGGCGGCGCGTCGACCGGCTCGCGCCCAGCCAGTTCGAGACCCCGGCGGGCAGCCGCCACCCGATCGACTATGCGGCCGAGGCCGGCCCGACCGTGACGATCCGCGTCCAGGCCCTGTTCGGTCTGACGGAGCATCCGAAGGTCGCGGACGTCCCGCTCGTTCTCGCCCTCACCTCGCCCGCCGGCCGGCCGATCCAGACCACCCGCGACCTGCCCGGCTTCTGGCGCGGCAGCTGGGCGGCGGTCGCCAGGGAGATGCGCGGCCGCTACCCCAAACATCCCTGGCCCGAGGATCCCGCCGCGGCCGATCCGACGCTGAAGACGAAAAAAGCAATGCAGCGTTCAGGAAAGCCCGCCCAACAGCGCTGAGATGGTCCGCCTCCCCATCCTGTTCGCGGCGCTGCTCGCCGCCGCGCCGGCCCCGGCTCAGGAGGAGCCGCCGGCGCGCCAGTCCCAGCTGACCGTCTATGGCGACGACCCCTGCCCGCGCTCGACCGACGAGGAGATCGTCGTCTGCCACCGCCGGCCGGAGGAAGAGCGCTACCGGATCCCGGCGCCGCTGCGCCGCAGCACCCACAACACCGAGCAGGCCTGGGGCGCCCGGGTCGAGACGCTCGACGAGGTCTCGCGCGATTCCCGGCCGAACAGCTGCTCGGTGGTCGGCAGCTTCGGCCAGAGCGGCTGCACCCAGCAGATGATTCAGCAATGGTACGCCGCCCGCCGCGCCCGCCGAATGGGCGGCGAATGATGCTGGCTTACGGCCGCCGGCAGCGGTGCGTCGGCGCCCGCCGGTCGGCGATGGCGCGGGCGCGGGCATTGCCGTCGGAGAGGCTGCCGTCGACGGTCGCGACCTGGCAGCCGGGGGCGCCGCGGCGGCCGATCGTCTCGACGATCAGCGACGATCCGGGCGGCTGGTCCGGGCTCGTCAGCCGCAGCCGATAGATGATCGCGAATGGGCGGCCGTTGCGGCGGCGCCATTCGATTCGCGGGCCGATCTCGTTGAAGCCGCCGAGCGATTCCCACAGCCCGTTGTCGACGCCCGCATCGACGTCGAACCGGCCGTCGCCGGCATTGACGAACAGGGGAATGGCGCCGAGGCCCGGGCAGCGCCGGCGCACGCTTTCGCCTTCGGCAACCACTTCGAGCGTCCGGCAGCGAGCGAGGTCCAGCAAGGTATAGACGCTGCTTGTCGCCTGCGCCGAGGCCGGCGCGGGCGCGAGCGCGGCCGCTGCCAGCAGCAGGCTCGCGCGGCCGATCACTTCACGGCCGCGATCGACCGGACCAGGCCCAGCGCGCGATCCGCCAACACCCGCAATTCGGCACGCGAATAACCGGCGCGCGCGCGCGCCGAGAGCTCGTAATGGTTGGCGACCATGATCATCGCCAGCGCGTGCGGGTCCGCCTGAGGGGAGATCTGGCCTTCCTCGATCGCCTTTTCGAAACGGCGGACCATCGCCCGTTCGAGCGACTCCATCGCCTCGCGCACGACCCGCGAGATTTCGGGATCCTCGGCCGCCTCCGGCATCGCGGTGGTCATCATGAAGCAGCCGCTGCCCTCGTCGCTGCGCACGAACTTGTCGATCGACCATTCGGACATGGCGTAGAGCGAGTCGGACAAATCGGGGACCGCGAAAGCCTCCGCGAACTGCGCCCGCACTTCGGCCAGATAATTGTCGAGCGCGGCGAGATAGAGCCGCTTCTTGTCGCCGAAGGCGCCGTAGAGGCTCGGCTTGTGCAGACCGGTCGCCGCCGACAGCTGGTCCATCGAGGTGCCGGCATAGCCGTAGCGCCAGAAGGCGTTGCGGACCTGGCCGAGCACCGCGTCGGTGTCGAAGCTGCGGGGGCGCCCGCGCACCGGGCTGGTCGCCAAACTTTTTTGTACCATACGTTAAAAAACCCTTGCAAGGCGCATTTCTGTACTATACGGTAAGGTACATAAATAGCAGATGGAGGTAGACATGACCAGACAAATTTTGATGACGGCGCTGCCGCTCGCAGCCGCCCTGTTCGCTTCCGCCCCGGCTTCGGCCTTGTCCGACGCCGACGGGCGCGCGGTCGCGGCCTGCCGCGCCGAGATGCTGGGCCGCTTCGATGCGGGCGCGGTCCGCTCGTTCCGGATCGGCGAGATCGCCGGCTCTTCGCGCAACACCCGCGTCACCATCTACGTCAATGCCGACCGCCGCTACACGTTCGAATGCGGCGCCGGGCCGAACGGGCAGGTGCTGACCGCCTCGCTCACCCCGCCCCCGGCAACCCGGCTCGCCGGGGCCGGCGCCAACCAGGGCCAGTAACGCCTCGCCGGCCTCAGGCGCTAGGCATTGAATGCCAGCCTGAGGCCGGGCCGCGGCCAGCGCGCCTTGTAGAGCCTGCCGGTCGCGCCCGCGGTGATCCAGGCGTCGCGCAGGTCGGCGCCGCCGAAGCAGATGTTGGTGGTCACCGGGTCGGGCACGGGAACGTGCTCGGTCGATCCGTCCGGGTCGAAGATCGTGATCCCGCCATTGACGATCGTCGCCACGCAGACCTTGCCGCCCGCCTCGACGGCGAGGCTGTCGAGCAATTGATAGGACTGGAGATTCGCCACCACCCGACCCGGCGCATAGCCCGGCGGGGCGGCAAGCACGCCCGGCCGCTCCACGTCGAACGCCCACAGCCGCTGCAGCCAGGTGTCGGCGACGTAGACAATCCGCTGGTCCGGCGACAGGCCGACGCCGTTGGGGCTGAACAGATCGTGCCGCTGCCGGCTCGGCGCGGCGCCGTCGACGCCGGCATAATAAAGCGCGCCGAAGCGGCGGCCGTCCGGAATCGTCACCCCGTGATCGGTGAACCAGAAGCCGCCGGCCGCATCGAAGACGAGGTCGTTGGGCGCGATCAGCCCGTCATAGACCGTGTCGAGCCGGCCGCCGGCGAGGTCGAAGCGCTGGATCGACCCGCTTTGGTGGCCGGGCGGCGTCGGCCCGGGAATGGCGAGGCCGTCCTGGTCGCGATAGGAGAAGGCGCCGCCGTTGACGGCGATCCAGACCGCGCCGTCGGGGCCGATCGCGGCGCCGTTCGGGCCGGGCGCGGTCTCGGCAAGCACCTCCTTCGAGCCGTCCGGCCGGACGCGGGTCAGGCAGGGCCCACGGATCTCGGTGAGGATGATCGAGCCGTCGGCCATCGCCACCGGCCCTTCCGGAAATCGCAAGCCTTCGGCGACGAGCTCCAGATCCAGGTCCATGACCCCCCTTACCGTCATGCTGAACTTGATTCAGCATCCATGAACACCGTCGGCGCCGATTCGGCACGTCCGTGTTCATGGGTCCCGACTTTCGTCGGGATGACGATCGGGTGGATCAGGCGGTGAGGCGCTGCTGGATGCCGTGGACGAGCTCGCTGGCCTTTTCGAAGTTCATCGGCCGGCCGAACAGATAGCCCTGAATCTGGTGGCAGCCCAATTCGCGCATCCGGGTGAAATCGTCGGCGGTCTCGACCCCTTCCGCGGTGACCGTCATCCGGAAGCTCTTGGCGAGCTGGACGATCGACTGGATGATCGCGACCGTCTCCTTGTTGTCCGCCGATTCGCGCACGAAGCTGCCGTCGATCTTCAATTTGTGGAAGACCGCCTTGTTCAGATAGCCGAGCGAGGAATAGCCGGTGCCGAAATCGTCGAGCGCGATGCCGACGCCGAGCGCCCGCAGTCGCTTCAGCACGTCGACGGCGTTGGCCGAATCGCCGAGGAAGATCGATTCGGTCACTTCGAGCTCGAGCCGGTCGGGCTGCAGCCGATATTTGCGGATCGCTTCGTTGATCGTGTTGGGCAGCGCCGGATAGATGAGCTGCTTGGCCGAGACGTTGATCGCGATCGCGATATGCTCGGGCCAGGCGGCGGCGGCGCGGCACGCCTCCTCGATCACCCATTCGCCCAATTCCATGATCAGCCCCGATTCCTCGGCGAGCGGGATGAAATTGTTGGGCGGGACGATGCCGCGGGTCGGGTGGTGCCAGCGGATCAGCGCCTCGAAGCCTTCGAGGCTCTGGTCGGCGGCGCTGATCAGCGGCTGGAACAAGAGCCGGAACTGCTTCGACTTGATGCCGATCCGCATGTCCTGCTCGAGCCGGAGGCGGTCCTCGGCCTCGTTCTGCATGTCGGGGTTGAAGAAGCAGCAGGTGCCGCGGCCCAGCGCCTTCGCCTGATAAAGGGCGAGGTCGGCCTTCTGGATCAGGTCGTCCACGCTCTGGCCGTCGACCGGGCCGAACGCGCAGCCGATCGAGACGCCGATCTTGATCTCGGCCTTGTCGATGTGGAACGGCTCGGCGATCGCCGCGATCAGCCGGTCGGCGAGGGTTTCGACCATGCGCCGGCTGTTGGCGTCCTTGATGACGATCGCGAATTCGTCGCCGCCCATGCGGCCGACCTGGCCGAACGGGCCCGCCTCCTTGAGGAGGCGCTGGGCGACGCTCTTGAGGACAACGTCGCCTTTGGGGTGGCCGAACGTGTCGTTGACCGGCTTGAAGCCGTCGAGATCGAGGAACATGATCGCGCACGGCGCCTCGCCGCCGGCCGAGCCCGACAGCGCCTCGCCGAGCAACTGGCGCACCCGGCCGCGATTGGGCAGGCCCGACAGCACGTCCATGTTGGCGAGGTTGGTCAGCCGCTCCTGGGTGCGGCGGACGTCGGTCACGTCCTGGCCGACGCCGCGGAAACCCTGGAAGGCGCCGGTCATGTCGATGATCGGGTCGCCCGACAGGCTGATCCAGCGGGTGCCGCGGCGCGTCTTCAGCTCCATTTCGAGATTGGCGAAGGGCTGGCGCGAGAGCAGGATCCGGCCGAGCGCGCTGGTCCCGCCCAACGAGGCCGGCAGCGAATGGCCGATCATCTGGTTGGTCGAGCGGCCGAGCAGGGCGGTCATCCGCGACGAAATGTAGACGACGCGATTCTCGGCATCGACCTGCCACAGCCAGCCGACCCCGCGATGCTCATATTCGTTGAGCAGCAGCCGGATCGATTCGGCCTGCGCCCGGGTCCGGGCGAGCACCTTGAGCTGGCCGAAGATCCAGCGGGTCAGCCGCGCCAGGCCGAAGGAGCCGGCGCCGGCGACCATCACGAAGGTGAGCGCGATCTTGGGGTCGAGCGCGGCGCCGCCGAAATAATAAGCGAGGCAGAAGGCCCCGGTCAGGGTCGCGATCCAGGCGACCGCGGCGGCGGGGATCGCGGCGAGCGCGACTGCGGCGCCGATCATCGCCACCATCGCCCCGCCGATCACGACCTGGACGTGGGGCGGCTGGGTGGCGAAGGCGTAGGTCGGCAGCGCCGTCCACAGGCCGGCCAGCCCGACCGCCTCGGCGACCGCGAACCAGCGCGCGCGCGGCTTGGCGTTGCGGCTGCTGCCCCAGGCCGCGGCCTCGAGCGCGCGGCGGCAGGAAACCCAATTGGCGAAGACGACCAGCGCGCTCCAGCCGACGACGAGGTTCAATTGGACCGAGCGGTACATCGCCCAGGCGGTGATCAAAGTGGCGGCGACCGCGGTGACCGCGAAAAAAGGCGCGAACAGAGCGCGCGCCTCGACCTGGCCGTTATGGAGATGGGCGTCGCGCAGCCGCTCGCTGCCGAGATCGAGCGCGATCGATTCCGCGACCTCCGGACGAAGGTCGCTTTCCGGTGCGTCGGACTCCATCGGAACAGGCGAATGATACATCGAATTCCATCGGCTCGAGCGGGGTCAATTCCTCCTATCCGCAAGGTTTTGATGGATCGTTAAGTTCTGCCGCGAAATCGCGTCCCGCTGCGGCGCCCAAAATGTTCCGAAATGGAGCTTTTTTCGTTCAGCCTTGGCGGCGCAACAGGCGGTCGATCCGCTCCCTGGTGACGCTGTGATAGGTCGGCCGGGTGCGGGCATAGATGCGCTCGGCGATCGGCCGGCCCCAATCGCCCTGGCGCAGCAGCGTCTCGAACAGCGGCTGGACGAAGCGGGCGCGGCCCATCTGGGCGAGGAATCGCTCGGCGGCCGGCACCGCCGGCTGGTAACGATTGCCGAGCGCGAGCCGGAGCCAGGCGAACAGCACCTCCGCATTGCCGCTCGCCGAAAGCGCGAACGCGCGATCGATCGCCTCGAGGCGCGGCCCCGGCATCTCGCGGGGCAGTCCCTTGACGAAGCGGACTCGCTCGGCCCAGTTCCAGCCGGCGAAAGGGACCGCGCCTGCCGCGCCGCCGGCGTTGAAACGGGCGAGCGCGCTGTCGACCGCGGCGAAGGCGGCGGGATCGGGCCGCGCCGCATTGTCGGGCACGCCGGGCTGATAGACCCAGCGGTCGAGCTCGAGCCGGGCTTCGAGTACCGCGTCGCCGCGGACGAGGTTGGCGCGCAGATCGGCGAGGAAGCGGGCCGAGGTCATCGGCTCGAAGGCGTGGCGGTCGAAATAGGAGCGCAGATAGGCGTCCCATCGGGCGCGCCCGACGATGCGCTCGATCGTGCGCAGGAAGATCGCGCCCTTGTCGTAGACGATGCCGCTGCTGCCGCCGTCGGGATCGTCGTCGCCGTGGAGGCGCGTGCCCGGCGCGTCGGCCCCAAGCTCGCGCAGCGCCGCCTCCATGTCGGCCCAGGAGAGGGCCGCTTCCTGGCCGGCGCGGGCCGGCCCGTAAAGCTCCTCCATGATCCGGTTCTCGAAATAGGAGGTGACGCCTTCGTTGAGCCAGGAATCGCTCCACACGGCGTTGGTGACGAGGTTGCCCGACCAGCTGTGCGCCAGCTCGTGGGCGACCAGCCCGACCAGCGAGCGGTCGCCGGCGATGAAGGTCGGGGTGAGGAAGGTGAGGGTCGGATTCTCCATCCCGCCATAAGGGAAGCTCGGCGGCAGCACGATCACGTCGTAGCGGCCCCAGCGATAGCGCCCGTAGAGCCGCTCCGCCGCCTCGACCATCCGCTCGGTGTCGATGAGCTCGGCGGCGGCGCGATCGAGCATGCCCGGCTCGGTCCAGACGCCGGTGCGCCGCCCGAGCGGGCGAAAGGCGAGGTCGCCCGCGGCGATCGCGATCAGGTAAGGCGCGACCGGATGGGTCATGCGGAACCGATAGGCGCGGCGTCCCGGCCCGGCCGGCTCGCCCCGGGGAGTCAGCCGCTCGCCCGACATGACCACCCTGAGCGGCCTCGGCGCGGTGATCCGCGCCTCCCAGGTCTGGCGGATGCCGGGGCTGTCCTGGGTCGGGATCCAGGTCCGGTTGAGGATCGCCTCGCCCTGGCTGAACAGATAGGGATGGCGGCCGCCGACGGTCTGCGCCGGGGTCAGCCATTGCAGCGCGGCGGCGCCGGGGGCGCTGCGGTAGCGGATCCGGATCCGCCGTGCCGCGCCGATCTCGACGCTGAGCGGCTGCCCGCGCGCTTCATCGCCCTGGCCGAGCGCGAAGCGCAGCAGCCGTCCGGCGGCATCGGTCACCGCCGCGATCTCCAGCCCCTTCGAATCGAGGACGATCTCCCGCGCGCCGGCGGCGGCCTCGATCGTCAGCGTCGCCGTCCCCGCCATCCGCTGCGCGCTGAAATCGGCGTCGAGATCGAGCGCGACATGGGAGACGCGCGCGACCTCGGGCTGGGCGAAGCTGCGCGAATCGTGGGCCTCGGCCAGGATCGGCGCCACCGGCCGCGGCGCCGTGGCGGCGCTGAGGACGACAAGGATCGCGGCGAGAATCTGCAGTCGCATCACAGGCTCAACCCGCGGCGGCGCCGAGCAGGTTCGCCTGCCAGAACATCAGGCCGACCCAGAATTGATAATCCTGGTTCTCCTTCTTGGCGAAGCCGTGGCCCTCGTTCTGGCCGATCAGGTGCCAGGCGGGGCGGCCGGCGGCGCGGACCGCGGCGACCATCTGGTCGGCCTCCGATTGCGGCACCCGGGGATCGTTGGCGCCGGTCACCACCATCAGCGGAATCCTGAGGTCGGCGACATGGGTGAGCGGGCTGATCGCGGTCAGCGCCGCGCGCTGCGCCGGGTCGCGTTCGTCGCCATATTCCGGCCGCCTGAGGTCGCGCCGATAGGCCTGGGTGTTCTCGAGGAACGTGACCCAGTTCGAGATCGCCACGACGCAATTGGCCGCGCGCAGCCTTGTGCCGAAGCGGATCGCCGAAGCGTAGCACATATAGCCGCCATAGGAGCCGCCGGTGACCGCGAAGCGGGCCGGGTCGAGCGCCGGATCGGCCGCCAGGCGATCGAGGAAGGCGCCGATGTCCCTGACCGAATTCTCCCGCAGCGCCGGGCCGTTGTCGAGGCCGACGAACCTCTTCCCGTAGCCGGTCGAGCCGCGCACGTTCGGGTAGAAGATGGCGATGCCGAGCTCGTTGATCAGATAGTTGTTGCGGCCGAGGAAGCCCGGCCGCGACTGGCCCTCCGGCCCGCCGTGGATGTTGACGATCAGCGGCCGGCGGCCGGGGAACCGCGCCGGATCGGGCCGGTAGAGAAAGCCCGACACGGTCTCGCCGTCGAAGCTGCGCGCCTCGATGAGCTGCGGCTCGACATTGACCGAGGCGTCGAGGCCGCCGGTTTCGCTGCGAGTCCAGCGCGTCACCGCCAGCGTGCCGGGATCGACCGAATAGGCGTCGGACGGGCTGCGCGCCGACGAGAGGCTGAAGCCGATCGTGCCCCAGGGGGCGATTTCGAGCCCGCCGATCGTTCCCGCCGGCAGGCCGGAGACCAGGCGGGCCCGCCGGGTGCGCGGATCGAGCAACCGCAATCGGCTGATCCCCGCTTCGTTGGTGGTGAAGGCGATCAGCCGGCCGTCCTCGGCTATGTCGAAAGTCTCGACGTCCCAGTTGAGGTCGGTGACGACGGGCGTGAAGCGGCCGGTGGCGGGGTCGATCGTGCCGAGCCGCTGGAATTCGGAGCCTTCGTCCGATGTCACCCAGAGCGTCCCGTCGGGCGCGAACTGGGCGCCGCCATAAGCGATGTCGCGGCTCTGGTCGCCGATCGGCGTCATCGCGCCGCCGGCGAGATCGAGCAGGAACAGGTTCACCTTGGTGACCGAGATATAGTTGATCGCGACCGCGTGGGCGCCGTCCGGCGCGAAATCGCCGATCGCCCAGCCGCCGCCGTGGACCTGAGCGACCATCCGGTTGGTCGCGGCATCGCGCGGGTCGATCACGTAGAGATCGGCGTCGGCGCCGTTGCGGCGGGTCGAGCTGTAGCCGAGCCAGCGGCCGTCATGGCTCCAGGCGCCGAGCTCGTTGCGGCTGCGGCCGTCGGTGAGCAGGGTGAGCCGGCCGGCGGCGAGCGTGTAGAGCTGGAAGAACTCGCTGCCCCCGACATCCTTCTGCACGGCGAGGACGTCGCCGGCGGGCGACCAGCCGCCGCTCACCGGCTCGGCCTCGAAGCTCAATTGCTCGCGGTCGCCCATCGGCATCGCCACCCGATGCAGCTGGGCGGTGTTGCCGAACCGGGTGGTGATCAGCATCGATCGGTCGCGCGGGCTCCAGCCCGCAAAGCCGGCGCTGCGAAACTCCATATAGGGCCGGGTGCGCGCGGCGAGCTCGGCCGGGACCGGCGGAATGCCATCGGCGGTCAGCGCCGCCGGCTTCTCCACCGCGGCCGGTTCGGCACTGGTTTGCGCGAGCGCGGCGGTCAGCGGCAAAGCGAGCAGGGCGGCGATCAGCGTGAGGCGCATGGATTTCCCTTTCCGGGCGGTCGATTCGAAATCGGCCGCGATCTGGCCTTTGCGCGGCCACTGCGTCAACATGGCAGCGTGATTACTCAATATGGCGTGCTGCCCTACAGGCTCGATACGGCGGGGAAGGCCGAGATCCTCCTGATCACGTCCAGGGAGCGCCGCCGCTGGGTCGTCCCCAAGGGCAACCCCATCCCGTTCTTCCTCAATTACGAATCGGCGGCGCGCGAGGCGTTCGAGGAAGCCGGCGTCGAGGGCCGGATCGCAACCGCGCCGATCGGCAGCTTCCGCTACGAGAAAAGGCGGCGCGCGACCGGCCCGGCGGCGGCGGTCGTCACCGTCTATCCGCTGCTGGTCACCCGCGAGGCCGAGGATTGGCCCGAGCGCGGCGAGCGCGAGCGCCGCTGGTTTCCGGCCGAGGAAGCGGCCGCCGCCGTCGAGGAGCCCGAACTCAGCGTAATAATTCTGTCTTTTACCGCGGGCAAAGACGATCCCTATCGCCGCGCCTCGCTCGTCGTTATGGGCGTCAACCGATTCTCCTGGGGGTACAGGATGCTCAGATTCGTCCGCGCCATCATGCCGAAGGAGGACCGCTTCTTCGACATGTTCGAACGCCACGCCCAGATCCTCGTCGCCGGCGCCGGCGCGCTCGGCGGCCTGTTCGAGGGCGGCGATATCGCTGGATCCTGCCGCCGCATTCATGAGCACGAAAAGGCCGCCGACGACGTCACCCGCGACGTGCTGGTCGCCGTGCGCCGCTCGTTCATCACCCCGTTCGACCGCAGCGCGATCACCGCTTTGACCTCCTCGATGGACGATGCGATCGACGAGATGTGGCAGACCGCCAAGGCGGTCACCCTCTACGAGGTCGCGAGCTTCGCGCCGCAGATGACGCAGATGGCGGGCCTCGCCGCCGAAGCCGCGGCTTTGGTCGCGGAGGCGGTGCCACTGCTCCGCAACATCGGCCGCAACGCAGGCCGCCTGCACGAGCTGACCGAGGAGATCGTCCACCTCGAAGGCAAGGCCGACGAGCTTTACGATGCCGGCCTCAAGGACCTCTTCCAGGCGCGCGACGAGGGCGGGACGATGGCCTTCTTCGTCGGCCGCGAGGTCTATATCCATCTCGAGAAGGTGCTCGACCGGTTCGAGGACGTCGCCGACGAGATCCAGGGCATCGTGATCGACCACGCCTGATGGAGGCCCATCTCGCCTTTCCGCTGCTGATCGCGCTGATCGGCGTCGCGTTATTGTTCGACTTTTTGAACGGCCTGCACGACGCCGCCAACTCGATCGCGACCGTGGTCTCGACCCGGGTCCTCTCGCCGCAGCTCGCGGTCGCCTGGGCGGCCTTCTTCAACTTCATCGCCTTCCTGTTCTTCGGCCTCCACGTCGCGACGACGATCGGCAAGGGCATCGTCGACGCCGAGATCATCACGGCCTCGGTGATCTTCGCGGCCCTGATCGGCGCGATCGTCTGGAACGTGCTCACCTGGGTGCTCGGCATCCCCTCCTCGTCGAGCCACGCCCTGATCGGCGGGCTGCTCGGCGCCGGGGTCACCAAGGCGGGGCTCGGGGCGGTGGTCTGGTGGGGCGTGATCAAGACGACCTTCGGCATCTTCGCGGCACCGATTCTCGGCATGGGGACGGCGATAGTGTTGATGATCCTCGTCGCCTGGCTGTTTCGCCGAGTCGCCGCCAATCGCGCCGACCGCATCTTCCGCCGCACCCAGCTGTTCACCTCGGCGCTCTACTCGCTCGGCCACGGCGGCAACGACGCCCAAAAGACGATGGGGATCATCGCCGTGCTGCTTTATTCGCAGGGCATGCTCGGCGGCGAGTTCCACGTCCCGTTCTGGGTGGTGCTGAGCTGCCAGGCGGCGATGGGACTCGGCACGCTGATGGGCGGCTGGCGGATCGTCCACACGATGGGCTCCAAGATCACCCGGATCACGCCGCGCGAGGGCGCCTGCGCCGAGTTCGGCGGCTCGATCATGCTGTTCGGCGCGACCTGGCTCGGCATCCCGGTTTCGACCACCCACACCATCACCGGCTGCATCATGGGCGTCGGCGCGGCGCGGCGCGCCTCGGCGGTGCGCTGGGGCGTCGCCGGCAACATCATCATCGCCTGGTTCATCACCATCCCCGCCGCCGCCGCGATCGCGGCCGCGACTTATGGCATCACGCGGCTGTTCTGACCGCCAATCCCCCTTTTCGTACCCTATCTGTTCTGCTATGGACCGGGGGATGGAACGGGCCTTCGATTCGCGCGCCGTCCGGCTTTTCCTTCGTCCCAGCCAGAGCCGCCGTGCGGGGAGTGCGAAAAACGCGTTTCCGTGTCGAACTTGTCCATTTTGTCCAGGTTGCCCGCCCGCTATCGGCCCGCGCTCAGCACTCCACCACGTTGACGGCGAGCCCGCCGAGGCTGGTCTCCTTGTAGCGCTCGTTCATGTCGAGGCCGGTCTTGCGCATCGTCTCGATCACCTGGTCGAGGCTCACCCGGTGCGAGCCGTCGCCGACCAAAGCGAGGCGGGAGGCCTCGATCGCCTTGACCGCCCCGACCGCGTTGCGCTCGATGCACGGCACCTGGACGAGCCCGCCGACCGGATCGCAGGTCAGCCCGAGATTGTGCTCCATGCCGATCTCGGCCGCATTCTCGACCTGGCCGGGCGTGCCGCCGAGTGCCGCGGTCAGCCCCGCCGCCGCCATCGAGCAGGCAACGCCGACCTCGCCCTGGCAGCCGACCTCGGCGCCCGAGATCGATGCATTCTCCTTGAACAGCGAGCCGATCGCCGCGGCGGTGAGCAGGAAGGTTCGGACGCCTTCGTCGGTCGCGCGGGGCGTGAAGCGCTGATAATAACGCAGCACCGCCGGGACGATGCCGGCGGCGCCGTTGGTCGGCGCGGTGACGACCTTGCCGCCGGCCGCATTCTCCTCGTTGACCGCGAGCGCCCAGAGGTTGACCCAGTCGATCACCGTCAGCGGGTCCTGCAGCGCCCGCTCGGCGCGCTCGGTCAAGAGGCGGTAGAGCGCCGGCGCGCGGCGCCTGACGTTGAGGCCGCCGGGCAGGATGCCGCCCGCCGCGATGCCGCGGTCGATGCAGGCCGACATCGCCGCAACGATGGCATCGAGGCGGGCGTCAATCTCGGCGTTGGCGAGCGCCGCGCGCTCGTTGGCGCGGGCGATTTCGGCGATGCTCATTCCCTCCCGCTCGGCCAGCGCGAGCAGATCGTCGCCCGAGGCGTAGCGCAGCGGCACGTCCCAGGCGCCTTCGGGCGGCGCGTTGCGCGCCACCGCCGCCTCGTCGACCACCGCGCCGCCGCCGACCGAATAGGAGATGCGGCGCGCGAGCTCGGCGCCGGCGCCGTCGCGCGCGGTGAAGCGCATCCCGTTCGAATGGTGCGGCAATCGCTCGCGCTGGAGAAAGCGCAGGTCGGCGGCCTCGTCGAAATCGATCGCGCGGCTGCCGCCGAGGCTGAGCCGCCCCGTCTCCCGGATCGTGGCGACCGTCCGCTCGGCCGCGTCCGGGTCTATCCGGTCGGGCCGCTCGCCCGACAGGCCGAGCAGGATGGCGCGGTCGGTGGCGTGGCCCTTGCCGGTCAGGGCGAGCGAGCCGTAAAGATCGACCTCGACCCGCGCCGTCCGCTCCAGCAGGCCGCCCTCGCGCAGCCCCTCGACAAAGCGGCAGGCGGCCGTCATCGGTCCCATCGTATGCGAGCTGGACGGACCGACTCCGATCTTGAAAAGGTCGAAGGCGCTGCAAACCAAGGCTTCTCTCCTGACGCGGCGCCATGGGCTCCGCGACCGCTCATGGCAAGCTTGAGCCGGCCCTTCGTCCTGCTCGACGACGCCCGCCCGGGCGGCCGCGCCCTGCTCCTGTCGGAGCCGGCCGAGATCGTCGAGACGCGCGAGTTCGGCGCGGTACGGGACTGCCTCGAGCGGCTGCGCGGGCGGCAGGCGGCGGGCTTCCTCGCCTACGAAGCGGGGCTGGCGCTCGAGGACAAGCTCGCGCCGCTGCGCGCCCCGCCTGCCGCGGAGGCGCCGCCTCTGCTGTGGTTCGGCCTGTTCGGCAAGAGCGAGGCCGTCGACGCCGAGGCGCTCCTCCCCGACGGCGCCGGCGCCTGGGCCGGCCGGCCGCGGCCGCTGATCAGCCGGGCCGAATATGAAACGGCGCTGGCGGCGGTGAGGACCCATATCGAGGCCGGCGACATCTATCAGGCGAACCTCACCTTCGCCGCCGAGGTCAGGACGCTCGGCCACCCGCTCGCCCTCTACGCGGCGCTGCGCGGCCGGGCCCGCGCCGGCCATGGCGGCATCGTCTTCACCGGCGCCCATTGGATCCTCAGCCTGTCGCCGGAATTGTTCTTCACGGTGAAGAATGGGCAGGTCACCACCCGGCCGATGAAGGGCACCGCGCCGCGCGACGCCGATCCGGAGGCGTTCCGCGCCGACCCCAAGCAGCGCGCCGAGAATCTGATGATCGTCGATCTGCTGCGCAACGACTTGTCGCGGGTGGCAAGGCCCGGCAGCGTCGCGGTGCCCGAATTGTTCGCAGTCGAGACCTATCCGACCCTGCTCCAGCTGACCTCCACCGTCACCGCCGAGCTGGAGGACGGCCTTGGCCCGATCGACCTCATTCAGGCGATCTATCCCTGCGGCTCGATCACCGGCGCGCCCAAGATCCGGGCGATGGAGATCATCGCCGCATTGGAAGCTTCACCCCGCTCGGTCTATTGCGGCGCGATCGGGAGGCTTGCGCCGGACGGCGAAGCCGCGTTCAATGTCGCGATCCGGACCCTGGTCATGAAGGCGGGCGCGCACGTCGCCCGGATCGGCCTCGGCTCCGGCATCGTCGCCGACAGCGAGGCCGGCGACGAATGGCGCGAATGTCTGGCGAAGGGAGCGTTTGTGGCGACGGGCCGGAGCTTCGATCTTTTCGAGACGATGCGCTTCGACCCGCAGGACGGCGTCGCCGACCTCGATCGCCACCTTGCCCGGATGAAAGCGAGCGCCGATGCGCTCGATTTCCGCTTCGATCGGCACGAGGCGCGCAACGACCTCCAGGCGGCGACCTTCCGCGCCGGGCCGAGCCTGATCCGGCTCGCCCTCGCGCGCAGCGGCGCGCTGGCGATCGAATTGAGGCCGCTGGCGGCCGCGCCGGGCGAGCCGGTCGAAGTCGCGATCGCGCCCCTCCCGGTCGCGGCCGACGATTTCCGGCTGCACCACAAGACCAGCGACCGCGCCTTTTACGACGCGGCGCGCGCGGCGTCGGGCGCGTTCGAGATCGTCTTCACCGATCCCGAAGGCTTTCTCACCGAGGGCAGCTTCACCAGCCTGTTCGTCGAGCGCGGCGGCATTTTGCTGACGCCGCCGCTCGCCCGCGGCCTGCTGCCCGGCGTGCTGCGCGCAAGGCTGCTCGACGAGCGGCGGGCGAAGGAGGCCGATTTGACCGAGGCCGATCTCGCCGAGGGCTTCCTGATCGGCAATGCGGTGCGCGGCCTCGTTCGCGCGCGGTTAAGGTCGCCGGGCGCAGGGGCCGAGCCATGAAGCTCGACCGACGCACCTTTCTCGCCCTGGGCGGCGCGGCGATGGTGGCCGGCGTCGCCGTCACTCAGCCCGGCCGCGAGGGCGAAGCCGGCGCCCAGCCCGGCCGCTTCCCGTACCGGCTGACCGAGGCCCAGTGGCGCCGGCGCTTGAACCCGGCCCAATATGCGGTGCTGCGCGAGGCGCATACCGAGCGGGCGGGATCGAGCCCGCTTGACCGCGAGCATCGCCGCGGCACCTTCCTGTGCGCAGGCTGCGGCCAGCCGCTCTTTTCTTCAGCGACGAAGTTCGAAAGCGGCACCGGCTGGCCGAGCTTCTTCGCGCCGCTGCCGCGCGCGATCGTCACCAGCGAGGACCGCAGCCTGTTCATGGCCCGCACCGAAGTGCTCTGCGCCCGCTGCGGCGGCCATCTCGGCCACGTCTTCAACGACGGCCCGCGCCCGACCGGCCTGCGCTACTGCATGAACGGCGCCGCGATGACCTTCCGCGCGGCCTAGGCTGCGATCGGGAACCTCAGCAGCCGGTCCCGCACCGGCACCAGCGCCTGGGCGCCGGCGCCGACGGCGCGGACGATCTCCGGATGGTGGGCGTCGAGGCCGCCGGTCAGCGACCCGAAGGCGGGCAGGATCAGCTTGGTTTGGGTGGCGACGAAGCAGCGGCGCGAGACTTGCCGGCCGCGATGATTGATCCTGAGCTTGGGATGGAAATGGCCGCTGAGCTCGGGCCGGGCCTCGGCGGGATCGGCTTCATGGCGCAGGACCAGCCCGTCCACCTCGGCCTCGTCGACGATCGTCCCGCCGCAATGGTCGGCGAAGCCGGGATCGTGATTGCCGACGATCCAGATCCAGCGCATCGATCCGGTCAGCGCGGTGAGCTGTGCCCGCGCCTCGGCGGGCAGGCGGTCGCAGCCGTGGCGGTCGTGGAAGCTGTCGCCGAGGCACCAGATTTCGGCGGCATCGGTGGCGGCGGCGATTGCCGAGAGGTCGGCCAGGGTCGCGATCGAATCATAGGGCGGCAGCATCTGCCCGCCGCTTGCGAACCAGCTCGCTTTCTCGAGGTGGAGGTCGGCGACCAGCAAAGCGCGCCGGGCCGGCCAGAACAGCGCGCCCTGCGGCAGCGCCATCAACTCGTGTCCCGAGAACGAAAAGCGAACCATGGCGCCGCTATAAAGCGGGCCCGCCGCGCCTTTCAAGCGCTCAGAAGGAGAGGTGAAGGAAGGTGAGCAGCGAGGCCGCGTCGGCGCGGGTCGTCCAGAACAGCAGGCCGCCGGCCGCGAAGCCCTGGACGACCAGCGCGAACGGATTTTGCAGCTTGCTCCAGATCTTCATGTGCGTCCCGCTTTCCCCGGCCTTTTCGGCCTGCGATCGGATGTGGGTCGCCATTCGTAAACGGAACATGAATGCGCCAGCCGAATCCTACCAAGCGCGCGAATCCAGCGACGAAAAATCCGGCGCCGAAACGAATCGACGCCGGATCATACCCTCCCTCGTCATTGCGAGGAGCGAAGCGACGAAGCAATCCAGTCTGGCGCGCCGCCCGAAGCTGGATTGCTTCGCTCCGCTCGCAATGACGCAAAGAGTGCCTCAGGCGGCCACGGCCTCGATCTTCGCCGGCGCCTCGCCGCCGATGTCGATCCTGCGCGGCTTCATCGCCTCGGGGATTTCGCGGGCGAGCTCGATCCGGAGCAGGCCGTCGCTCAGATCCGCGCCGGTGACGCGGACGAAATCGGCGAGCTCGAAGCGCCGCTCGAAGGCGCGGGTGGCGATGCCCATGTGCAGAAAATTGCCATCTTTGCCCCGGTCGTCGCCGCGCCGGCCGGTGATCGTCAGCATGTTCTGGTGGGCGACGATCTCGATCTCGTCGCGCTTGAAGCCGGCCACCGCGAGGGTGATCCGGTAGCTGTCGTCGCCGAGCTTCTCGATGTCGAAGGGGGGATAATTGTCCTGCTCGGCGCGGCTCGCGCTTTCGAGGAAGTCGAACAATCGGTCGAAGCCGACGGTGGAACGCCGATAGGGCGAAAAGTCATTACCTCTCATTTTGATGTCCTCCATTGAGCAACATATTGCCCGGAAGCCGAAGGCGGCCTTCCGGCGCGCAAAATCTAGGAGCGGAATCCGGCGGTTCAAGACCGCGCGGCGGCGCCGACATGGGCGGCGATCGCCGCCGCCAGCTCCTCGATCCCGAACGGCTTTTTCAGCACCGCGACGTCGCCGCCCAGGGCGCCTTCGAGCTGGTCGCTCTCGGCGAAGCCGGTGACGAAGACGATCGGCAGTCCGGGATGGAGGGCGCGCGCCTCGCGGGCGAGCTGGGCGCCGTTCATGCCCGGCATCGCGAAATCGAGCAGAACGAGGTCCGGCGCGCCCGTTTCAAGCGCGGCGAGCGCCGCCTCGGCGCAATCGAGCGTCTCGACGCGGTGGCCGAGGCCGGTGAGCACGTCGGCGAGGAAGGCGCGGACGTCGGCATCGTCGTCGACGACGAGGATATGGGCGCTCGGCCCGCTCGGGCGCTCGGCCTGCGCTTCCGCCGCGCCGCCCTCGGCGCCCTCCGCGGCAGGCTCGCCGGCGGCGTGCGGCAGCAGCAGCCGGACCATCGTTCCCGCGCCCTCCTCGCTCTCGATCCGCAGCGTCCCGCCGGACTGGCGGGCGATGCCGTAGACCTGGGCGAGGCCGAGACCGGTGCCCTTGCCGAACGGCTTGGTCGAGAAGAACGGCTCGGTGGCACGGGCGAGCACCTCGCGCGTCATCCCCTGGCCGGTGTCGGCGACGGCGATGCAGACATAGTCGCCGGCGGCGAGGTCGAGCCCGTCTTTCTCGGCCGTGAGGGTGGTGGAGATGGTCAGCGCGCCGCCCTCGGGCATGGCGTCGCGGGCGTTGATGGCGAGGTTGAGGAGCGCGTTTTCGAGCTGGTTCTCGTCGCACAGCGCGCGGCCGGCCTCGGCGCCGAGCTCGGTGCGGATCGTGATCGCGCTGCCGAGCGCGTGCTTCAGCATCGGCTGCATCGCCTCGATCACCCGGTTGACGGCCACCGGCGCCATCCGGATCCGCTGGATCCGCGAGAAAGCGAGCAATTGGGTGGTCAGCTTGGCCCCGCGCCGGCCCGATTCGAGCGCGGTTTCGGCGATCCGCCGCAAGCGCGGCTCGTCGACGCCCTTCACCAATATCTCGAGGCCGCCGATCACCGGCGTCAAGAGGTTGTTGAAATCGTGGGCGATGCCGCCGGTCAGCTGGCCGACCGCCTCCATCTTCTGCGCCTGGCGCAGCGCCTCCTCGGCCCGTTCGCGCTCGGCGACCTCGGCCTGGAGGCGGTCCAGCGCCAGCTTGAGGTCGGCGGTTCGCGCCGCGACCCGGCCCTCGAGCAGCTCGGCGCCCAATTTCCATTCGGTGATGTCGGGGGCGACGCCGATGAAGCCGATATGCTCGCCGTTCGAACCCCAGCGCGGCTGCGAGATCGAGCGCAGCCAGCGCCATTCGCCGTCGGCCCGGCGGAAGCGCCCTTCGAGGACGAACAATTTGAGCGAGGCCTCGCCGGCCAGCGATTCGGCGAGGATCCGCTCGACGTCGTCCGGATGGATGATGTTGCGCCAGTCGTAGTCGACCGCCTCCTCGTAGCTCACCCCCATGAAGTCGACATAGGCGCGGTTGACGAAGTTGCGCTTGCGGTCGAGCTTGGTCACCCACATCGGCACCGGCGCCGAATCCGCGATCAGCCGGAACCTTTCCTCGCTCTCGCGGGCACGGTCCTCGGCGGCGGCGTCGTGGCTGATTGCGGTGACCGCGCCGAACACCCCGCCGATCCTGCCATCCTCGCCGAGGATCGGGTTGTAGCCGAAGGTCAGCCAGACCGGCCGCTCGATGCCGTCGCGGCGCAGCGTTCGCGGCTCGGATTCGAAGAACAGGGTTTCGCCGGCCAAAGCGCGCTCGGCATTGGGCCGGATCCGCGCCCAGGCGTCGGCCCAGATCTCGCGCACCGGCTTGCCGTAGGCCGGGCCGCGGTCGCCGAGGATCTCGCCATAGCCGTCATTGTAGAGCAGCAGCAGGTCCGGGCCCCAGGCGAGGAACATCGGCACGGTCGAGCCGAGCACGATGCTCGCCGCCGTCTTCAGCGACTGCGGCCAGGCTTCGGCCGGTCCGAGCGGCGTCGCCCCCCAATCCTGCGCGCCGGCGAGCGACCAGGCGGGCGCCCCGGGATAAAGGGCCGGCCTGGCGAAATCGGGCTGGCTCGAAACGCGATCCATCAGACGCAGACACTCCGCAACCCGCCCCCGATCGAATCTAGTCCCCGCGCGGCGGCGAGGGAAGCGGGTCTGTTCAGCGCCCCGCCGCCGCCTCGACCTGGCGCAGCACGCGCAGCAAATTGCCGCCCATCACCTTGGCGATGTCGGCCTCGCTCAATCGCTCGCGCCGCAGCCGGGCGCTGATCCGCGGCAGCGCGGCGATGTCTTCCATGCCGATCACGCCGCCGCCGCCGTCCCAGTCGGCGCCGAGCCCGACATGATCGACGCCCATCACCTGGATCGCGTGCATCATGCTGCGCATGTAGAGGTCGAAATCGGCGGTGCCGGCGGGGCGAATCCGGTTCAGCGCCGCCTCATCGCGGCGCAACTGCGCCCGCTCGGCGGGGGTAAGCGTCGCCCATCTCTTGTGCCGCTCCTCGATCGCGTCCCGCTCGGGGGAACTGTCCGAGCGGGCGAGATAGACGCTGTTGATCATCAGCAGCCCGCCCGCCGCCGCCAGCCGCCGCAGCCGCGCGTCGTCGAGGTTGCGGGCATGATCGTAGATCGCGCGCGGGCCGGAATGGGAGGCGATGATCGGGACGCGCGACAGCTCCAGCATCTGGTCGAACACTGCATTCGAGCTGTGGCTGGCGTCGATCAGGATGCCGAGCCGGTTCATCTCGGCCACCCATTGCCGGCCGAGGGGCGACAGGCCGTTCCAGCGCGGCGTGTCGGTGGCGCTGTCGGCGAGCTGGTTGTTGCGGAAATGCACCGGCCCGGCGAGCCGGACGCCGAGCCGGTAGAAGGTGGTGAGCAGCGACAAATCCTCGCCGAGCGGCCAGCTGTTCTCCATGCTGATGAAGCCGAAATGCTTGCCGGCGCGGGCCAGCCGCAGCGCATCGTCGGGGGTGAGGGCGAGGCCGATGCGGCCGCGATTCTCGCCGAGCACGCGTCGGATCGCGGCGGCGCGGACGAGCGCGGCGTCGCGCGCCTGCCGATAGCCCTCGGGCGTCAGCGCGCCCTGCGGCGTGTAGATGACGAGGAAGCCGCCATCGAGGCCGCCTTCGTCCATCCGCGGCAGATCGACCTGGCTGCCGTCTTCGCCGTAGCGATGGCGCACGCCGAAATCCCACTGGCCGTCGTCCCAGCGCTCCGGGATGTCGAGATGGGTGTCGATGACGATCATCCGCTGGTGGGCGGCGCGGTCGGCGGCGGTGACGTCCGGCCGCTGCCGCTGCGCCGAGGCCGGGATGGCGAGCAGCAGGGCGAGGGCGGGGACCGAGAGGAGGCGCATCATCGCCATGCTATAGCCTGGCCGCGAGCAGCCGGTCGAGGTCCCGTCGCAGCGCCTCGGCGGAATGATCGAGCACCTGCTCCATCAGCGCCGCCCTGAGCTCGCCGATCGTCCCCTGCGGAGCGCCGCAATCGTTGCAGCGGATCGGCGCGTCGTCGCCGCTGCCGCCCGGCAGGCTGTAATTGGCGCTGCCGCAAGTCTCGCAATGGATCTCGACCGAAACGTCCATTCTTACAGCCCTCGTCCGCGGCGCGGTTCGCGCCCGCCATGGCAGATCGCCGCCGATCGAGCAATGTGGACGCCGCCGCCGGCCTGTGTTAGGCCCTCATTCGATTGATAAATTTCAGGCTTGGGGTGGACGGCGTGACGCGGTTCTACTGGTTCAGACTGCTCGGTTTTCACGATCGTTTCTCGGTCCCGCGGATGGACGATACCGATTCGGCGCCGGCGACGCCGCTCGATCACGGCCCCATGATGCAATATCTGCTCGGCAGCGCCTGGCCTCCCGCCCTCTCGATCACCGAGCGGGCGGCACCGCCGGTAACGGTGGCGGCCGACGCCGGCGCCGGCGTTCGGCTGGCGATCGTGCCCGTCGCCACGCCGACAACCGGGGACGAGGCCACGCCGACGACGGCGGTGGTGACCACGCCGGAGCCCGATCTCGCCGCCGGCGCAAGCGCGCGCGTCGCCACCCTGCTGGTCGCGGCCGATCCGCTGGTCGCGGCGGGCCTGGTTCCGATTCAGTACGGCCCGGCCACGCCGGAAAGCCAGATCGGCGAGGGCTGGCTGGCGAGCTATCTCATCCAGCATCCGGCGGCGCCGATGAGCATCGGTTGGGACGTTGCTGCGCTTGGCTCGGCATGGTCGGATCTCGGCCTGTTGCTGGGTCCGGTGCTGGGCGTGGTCGAACTTTCAGGCGACTTCTCGGGCGGCTTCGCGCTGGCGGAGCTTCCATCTTTACTCGATCAGCTCACCCTGGCGACCGGCAACGACTATGATCTGGTGGCCGACGACACTTGCTTCGCGGCCGGCCATGCGCTTGCGGTCGATGCGCATGCGCTTGGCGCCGGGGATCATGTCGCTTTCGATGGCAGCGCGGTGAGCGAAGGCAGCTTCAATTTCCTCGGCGGCAGCGACGGCGATCGCTTCTCCGGCGGCGGCGGCGACGATCGGATCGAGGGCGCGGGTGGCGCCGACATGCTCTCGGGCGGCGGCGGCCATGACACTCTCGTCTACACCGGCGCCGGCGATTCGACGGGCACGACCTTCGACACTTTGGTCGATTTCGACCCGGCCGAGGATGTGATCGACCTGCCGGGCACTGTCACCGGCCTTGCCGCCAGCGTCGCGCACGGCGCGCTGTCGCTCGCCAGCTTCAACGCCGACCTCGCGGCCGCGCTGGGCGGGCTCGGGGCGTCGCAGGCGGGCTTCTTCGCGCCCGACGCCGGCGATTTCGCCGGCAAGATCTTCCTCGTCGTCGACGCCAATGGGGTCGCCGGCTATCAGGCAGGCGAGGATTATGTCTTCGCCGTCACCGGCGCCTCCCTCGCCGACCTGACCGCGCACGGCACCGGCATTTTCGTTTAGGCCGCTAGTCCACCCGCATCGCCAGCTCGGCGAGGCTTTCGGCCTCGATCAGCAGGCTGTCGTCGACGGTGCCGGTCGCCGTCCGCTCCCGGCCGATGATGACCAGCACCGGCACCGCCATCGGCGAAACCCGGTCCAGTTTGACATGCAGCATCGTCCCTTCCGCCCGGTCGAGCAGGCTGGCGAGGCGGCCGACGTCGGTCATCCGGGCGCGGGCGTCGTTCCAGGCCGCCTTCAGCAGCAGATGGTCGGGCTCGTAGCGGCGCAGCACGTCGTAGATGAGGTCGGTCGAGAAGGTCACCTGGCGCCCCGACTTGCGCTTGCCGGGATGGTGGCGCTCGACCAGCCCGCCGATCACCGCCACCTCGCGGAAGGCGCGCTTCAGGAGGCTCGAATTCTGCACCCAGTCGACGAATTCCTGCTCGAGGATGTCGGCCGAGAACAGCGACGCCGGGTCCGGAATCGGCTCGAGGCCGTAGCAGGCCAGCGCATAGTCGTTCGAGACGAAGCCCAGCGGCCGCAATCCCGCGCTCTCCATCCGCCGGGTGATCAGCATGCCCAGCGACTGGTGCGCGTTCCAGCCCTCGAAGCTGTAGGCGACCATGTAGTGGCGATGCTCGTGGGGAAAGGTCTCGACCAGCAATTGGTCGGGGGCGGGCAGGGCCGAGCGCCAAGCCTGCACTTCGAGCCATTCGCGCACGTCGTCGGGGAAGCGCGGCCATTGCCCGCGATCGTGGAGGAAATGGCGGACGCGCATGGCGAGGTTGGTGGTCATCGCCATGCGCGCGCCCAGATAGGTCGGGATTCGCGCGGACTTTGACGAGGCGCGGACGATCAGGTCCATGCCGTCGATCTTCTCGACCTCGAGCACCAGCCCGGCGAAGAAGAAGGTGTCGCCCGGCGACAGCGTCGCGGCGAAATTGTCCTCGACCGTGCCGAGCCTGCGGCCATTGCGGAAGCGGACGTCGTAGAGCGGCACGTCGACGATGATGCCGGCGTTCATCCGGTGCTGCTGGATGAAGCGCGGGTGCGAGACGCGCCACGTGCCGTCCACCTCGCGGGTCAGCCGCTTGAACTTGTCGTAAGCCCTCAGCGAATAGCCCCCGCTTTCGATGAACGAGAGCACCTGCCGGAAAATCTCCTCGGATAGCCCGGCATAAGGCGCGGCGCCGCGCACTTCGTCGAGCATCGCCGCCTCGCCGAACGGCGCCGCGCAGGCGGCGGCCATGATATGCTGGGCGAGCACGTCGAGCGCGCCCGGGCGGAACAGCTCGGGGTCCAGCTCGCCTTCGCCGATCGCGTCCAATGCGGCGCGCGCCTCGAGATATTCGAAGCGGTTGCCGGGGACGAGGATCGCCTCGCTCGGCTCGTCGAGCCGGTGGTTGGCGCGGCCGATCCTTTGCAGGAGCCGCGATGAGCCCTTGGGCGCGCCCATCTGGATGACGAGGTCGACGTCGCCCCAGTCGACGCCGAGATCGAGGCTGGCGGTGCAGACCAGCGCCCGCAGGCGTCCCGAGGCGACCGCCGCCTCGACCTTGCGGCGCGCCTCGACCGACAGCGAGCCGTGGTGGATGCCGATCGGCAAATTCTCCTCGTTGACCGCCCACAGGTCCTGGAAGATCAGTTCGGCGAGGCTGCGGGTGTTGCAGAAGACCAAAGTCGTCTTGTGGCGCTCGATCTCGCGCATCACGCTGGCCGTCGCCCAGCGGCCGCTATGCCCGGACCAGGGGATCTTCTCGTCCTCGGGCAGCATGATCGCGATCTTCGCCTCGGCGCCGGGATCGCCGGTGACCAGATCGACCAGCTCCGCATCGCCGTACGGCGCCAGCCAGCCCTGGAACGCCTCGGGATCGGCGACGGTGGCGGACAATCCGACCCGCCTCAGATTCGGGGCGATCGCCTGCAGCCGCGACAGCGAAAGCGAGAGCAGGTCGCCGCGCTTGCCGGTGGCGAAGGCGTGGATCTCGTCGACGACGACGGTCGAGAGGGTCTCGAACAACGTCAAGCTATCCGCGTGACTGAGCAGCAGGCTCAGCGATTCCGGCGTGGTCAGCAGGATTTGCGGCGGCCGCACCCGCTGGCGCGCCTTGCGGTCGGACGGGGTGTCGCCGGTCCGCGTCTCGATCCGGACCGGCAGGCCCATCTCGGCGACCGGGGTCAGCAGGTTGCGCTGGACGTCGACCGCCAGCGCCTTGAGCGGCGAGATGTAGAGCGTATGCAAGCCTTCGGTCGGCGCCTCGACCAGCTCGGCGAGCGTCGGCAGGAAGCCCGCCAGCGTCTTGCCCGCCCCCGTCGGCGCGACCAGCAGCGCGCTCCGCCCTGCCCGCGCCGCGGCCAGCATTTCGAGCTGGTGCCGGCGCACCGCCCAGCCCTTGCCGGCGAACCAGTCGGCAAGGACGGCAGGGAGAGGCTGGGAACCGGGCGGCATCACGGCCATATAGGCCCAATGCCCCGTCTCGGTTCCTGGGTGAAGCCTTTCCCCGAAGGCATTTACGTCGCGCCGGCCGACGCCTGGATCGATCCGGCGCGGCCCAAGGCCAGGGCTTTGGTCACCCACGGCCATGGCGACCATGCCCGCGGCGGCCACGAGGCGGTCTGGGCGACGCCGGAGACGCTGGCGATCATGGGCTGCCGCTACGGGCCACAGCCGGGCCATCCCGTCGCCTACGGGGAGACCGTGCGGCTCGGCGAGGTGGACGTCGGCTTCGTCCCCGCCGGCCACGTCCTCGGCTCGGCCCAGATCGTGCTCGAGCACAAAGGCGAGCGCGTCGTCGTCTCGGGCGACTATAAGCGCCGGCCCGACCCGACCTGCGCGCCGTTCGAGCCGGTGCCCTGCGACATCTTCATCACCGAGGCGACCTTCGCCCTGCCGGTCTTCCGCCACCCGGCGACCGCGGGCGAGATCGACCGGCTGCTCCAGCGTCTCCACGACAATCCCGAGCGCTGCATCCTGGTCGGCGCCTATGCGCTCGGCAAAGCGCAGCGGCTGATCGTGGAATTGCGCTGCCGCGGCCATCACGAGCCGATCTACATCCACGGCGCGCTGCAAAGGCTGTGCGAGCTCTACGCCCAGTTCGGCGTCCCGCTCGGCGACCTGCGCCCCGCCACGGGCGCCTCGAAGGACGATCTCAGGGGCAGGATCGTCCTCGCCCCGCCCGGCGCCCTCAACGACCGCTGGTCGCGGCGCCTGCCCGATCCGATCACGGCGATGGCCTCGGGCTGGATGCGGATCCGCCAGCGCGCCCGCCAGCGGGGTGTCGAGCTGCCGCTGATCGTCTCCGACCATGCCGATTGGGACGAATTGACCCGGACCATCCAGGAGCTCGCCCCGCGCGAAGTCTGGATCACCCACGGCCGCGAGGAGGCCCTGAAGCACTGGTGCATGACCCGCCAGATCAAGGCGCGCGAGCTCAACCTCGTCGGCTATGAGGACGAAGACGACTGAACGGCAAGCCAGACGGAGAGCGCCAGCGCGGCGAGCACGAGCAGCCCCCAGCGGACCTGGCGCTCGAGCGCGAAATTGCCGGTCTTCGAGACGATCGTCGCCGAGAGCGGCATCAGCACGATGGTGAGCCCGGCCGAAAACAGGATGCCCAGCCAGATGCTGCCCATCACCGCCGCGGCAATGGCAAGCGCCGCCCAGGCGAGGCAGAAGAGCAGCGGTTCGGGGTGAAGCCGGGGCATCGCCGCCAATCTAGACCATGGCCGGCGGCGTTGGGCAATGGCGGAGGCTAGGGGCCCGTGCGCCGGCCGAGGGCCGCGGAGATGTAATTGATCGGCGCGTGATCGGCGAACGATCGTTCGGGCGCGTTGGCGGCTCCACGGCATTTTCGCCAATAGGCCAGGCGAGCAAGCAGCCCCTCCTGCAGCCGCGCCAGGGTTCCGGGCGGTTGCGCGCGGACGCTGCCGTCGCGATCGATGTAGATCATCTCCCTGACGTGGACGTAACCGATTGCTGGGGGAACGTCCGGCACGGCATCGACGCAATCGACATAGCGGCGGACGGTTTGATGAGCGAGACGATCGGCAAACGCCTGGCTTCCCACCCGCGGCGAGCCGAAGGTGACGAGTTGCGCCTGATCGTGTCGCGCGGCCATCAGCGTCGCCACCGCGGCGCCAAGACTGTGGCCGGTCACGACAAGGTGGGTCTTGGCGACACCCGCGACCCAGTTATCGACCTTTTCGCGAACACTTTCATAGGCATCCAAGAAGCCCCTGTGGACGAAACCCTCGCCTCCCCAATGGGCGGGCAGTGCATTGAGGTCGGCTCCGATGTCCTTGATTTGGTCAATCTCCGTCCCGCGGAAGGCGACATAGGCAGTGTCGCCTGCGGTCGTGCCGAACCCCTGGGTACCCGTGCCTTCGTCATTGAAGCAGATTGGCTCGGCGAAGCCCGCCCCGGTCAGCGCCTCGGCCAGTTTCGCGCTGTCACCCTTTTCGAAGGGAACATAAGCGAGCCTCGAAAGCTCGGCGCAAATCTGATCCGGGGTCCATGTCGTGCTGAAATCTGCGACGGGCGCATCCCTGTCGGGATGAAAAAGCGCCGTCTTGGTTGGATCATATGGGATTGCGATATTTTGCATGGGCCCTCCCCCGGTCGAATTCGTCTTCCGGCCGAGACCGATCCATATTCGATTTACGGCCGACTTGCACGCAACCAGGGAAGCGTTTTGGGAACGAAGCTCATTGCTAGTGCCCCGCCGCGGGCCCGCGCTTCACCCCCGACAAAGCCAGCTGTTCGTCGATCTGGGCGACGAGGCGGTCGAGGCCGCTCTGGTCCTTGGCTTCGGCGCGGGCGACGAGGACGTCCTGGGTGTTGGACGCGCGCAGCAGCCACCAGCCGTCGCTCGTGCTGACGCGGGCACCGTCGGTGCGGTCGACCTGCGCGCCCGCGGCGGCGAGCCGCTCGAGCACCTCGTCCACGACCGCGAACTTGCGGCTCTCGTCGACCTGGAAGCGCAGCTCGGGCGTGTTGACCACCGCCGGCATCGCGTCCCGGAGCGCGGCCAGCGAGCCGCCGAGCTGCGTCACCGCCCGGATCAGGCGGACGGCGGCGTAGAGCGCATCGTCGAAGCCGTAATAATCGTGGGCGAAGAAGATGTGGCCGCTCATCTCGCCGGCGAGCGGCGCGCCGGTCTCCTTCATCTTCGACTTGATCAGGCTGTGGCCGGTCTTCCACATCAGCGGCCTGCCGCCGAGCTCGGCGACGCGGTCGAACAGCGCTTGGCTCGCCTTGACGTCGGCGATGATCGTCGCGCCCGGCAGGTCCGCCAGCACCGGCTCGGCGAGGATCGCCAGCAATTGGTCGCCCCAGACCACCCGGCCTTCGCCGTCGACCGCGCCGATCCGGTCGCCGTCGCCGTCGAAGGCGATGCCGAAATCGAGGCCCTTGGCCGCCACCAGCGCCTTCAAATCGGCGAGGTTGGCCTCCTCGGTCGGGTCCGGATGATGGTTGGGAAAGCGGCTGTCGACGTCGGTGTAGAGGAGGTGGTGCTCGCCCGGCAGCTTCGCCGCCAGCTTCTCCAGCGCCGGCCCGGCCGCGCCGTTGCCGGCGTCCCAGCCGACCCGGAAAGCGCCGCCGTCGAACCCCTGGAACAGGCGTTCGACGTAGCGATCCATGACCTCCTGATCGGAGGCGCCGCCGCTGCCCTGCTCCCAATCGCCGGCCGCGGCCATCCGGCCCAGGCCCTGGATGTCGGCGCCGAAGAAGGCGTCGCCGCGCAGCACCATCTTGAAGCCGTTATAGTCGGCGGGGTTGTGGCTGCCGGTGATCATGACGCCGCCGTCGACGCCCAGTTCCGCGGCCGCGTAATAGAGCATCGGCGTCGGCCCGAGACCGACGCGGACCGCATCCACGCCGCTCTCGTTGAGGCCGCGCACCAGCGCCTCTTCCATCGCGGGCGAGCTTTCCCGCCCGTCGCGCCCGACCGCGACGCTCCTGCCGCCGCCGCGCCGCGCCAGCGTCCCGAAGCTGCGGCCGATCGCATAGGCATCGTCCGGCCCGAGCGTCTTGCCGACGATTCCGCGAATGTCATATTCGCGTAGGGAGCTCGGATGGAAGACGTGGCTCACTGGCGCTTCAGGTCCGCGATCAAAGCGTCGCGCGCGGCGTTGACCCGGGTCGCCAGGCCCGCCGAGCCGCCGGCGTCGGGATGGACCTTGGCGATCAGCCGGCGGTGCGCGGCGCGAATGTCGTCGAGGCTCGCCCCCTCGCCGACGCCGAGCAGCGCCCGCGCTTCGGCCGCGCGCATCGGCGCGCGCGCGACCGCCTGCCGCCGCCACCACATATAAATCAGGCCGGCCAGCACCAGCGCGACGATGATCTTGCCCATCAGTGCGCCATCGCCGCCTGGCGCGGCTCGGCGCCGGCGTCGCCGGGCTCGGGCAGAGCGAAGCCGGCGATCATCTCGCGCAATTCCTGGCGGGCGGCGATGTGCGAGATCGCGACGTCCTCGATCTCGTTGAGGTCGAGGAGGGTCAGCCCCTTGGGGAAAAGCTCGCGGTAGATGACCCGCTCGCCGAGGCCGGGGATGATCCGGAAGCCGACCCGGCGGGCGAGCTCGCCCAGCGCCTCGCCGACGCGGCGCATGTTGCGCGCCTCGATATGCTGCATCCGGTTCCTCAGCACCACCCAGTCGACGCTGGCGCCGCGTTCCTTGGCGCGCTGGGTGCGGCTGTTCCAGACCAGCTCGGCATAGAAGCTCGGCCGGCGGACGCGATAGGTCTCGGCGTCGACCTCGCCGATCAGGTCGAGGTCGACGAAGCTGTCGTTGATCGGCGTGACGAGCGTGTCGGCGCGCACCATCGCGGCACGGCTGAAGGGATCGTCGCGGCCGGGCGTGTCGATGATCAGGATCTCGGCGTCGCGGCCGATCCGCTCGATCGCCGCCTCGAGATTCTGGTCGCGGCCGGGATCGAAGGTCGCGTAAGCGGGCATCGGCAGATCGAGGCCCTGGCGCTTCATCGTCGCGGCGCGGTTGTCGAGATAGCGGCCCAAGGTGCGCTGGCGGGTGTCGAGGTCGAGCGCCGCCACCTTGCGCCCCTGGGCGGCCAGCGCGACGGCGCTGTGGACCGCGGTGGTCGATTTGCCGGTGCCGCCTTTCTCGTTGGCGAAGGTGATGAAATGCGGCACTGCGCGTGGACCCCAGACACTTGATTATCCGCCTTGCGAGCCGCTACCAGCCCGCCTTCTCTCCTCTATCGGAGGCCATGGGGCCGTGCAAATCATCCGTGACCCCGCCGCGCTGAACGAGGCGCTCGCCGCCCTGCGCGGCGGCGGCCGCACGATCGCCTTCGTGCCGACCATGGGCGCGCTCCATGCCGGCCACATGGCCCTCGTCGCCGAGGCGCGGCGGCGGGCCGATCACGTCGTCGCTTCGATCTTCGTCAACCCGACCCAGTTCGGCGCCAACGAGGATCTCGACGCCTATCCGCGCCGCGAGGCCGCCGACGCGGCGATGCTCGATGAGGAGGGCTGCGCGATACTCTGGGCGCCCGACGCGGCGACCATGTATCCGGACGGCCCCGCCGCCACCGTCACGGTGGGCGCGATCGGCGACGATCTGGAAGGCGCCGCCCGCCCCGGCCATTTCGACGGCGTCGCCACCGTGGTCGCGCGCCTGTTCGATCAGGTCCGCCCCGACATCGCGGTCTTCGGCGAGAAGGACTATCAGCAGCTTGCCGTGATCCGCCAATTGGTCCGCCACCTTAAGCTTCCGATCGAGATAATCGCCGTGCCGACCGCGCGCGACGAAGACGGCCTCGCCCTCTCCTCACGCAACGCCTATCTCTCCGAGGTGGAACGCGCCGCCGCCCGCGCTTTGCCCCGCGCGCTCGGCGAAGCGGCGCAGGCGATCGCTCAGGGCGGCAACGTCGGCGAGGCGCTGGAGAAGGCCGAGGCGCGCCTGGAAGCGGCCGGCTTCGACCCGATCGACTATGTCGCTCTGCGCGACGCCGCAACGCTGATGCCGCTCACAGCGCTCGATCGCCCGGCCCGCCTGCTCGCCGCCGCCCGCATCGGCGGCAGCCGGCTGATCGACAATCTGCCGGTCGACCCGCTTTGACCCTTGGCTCAGTCGCTCATCATCGAGCTGCTCGACGAGCTCGAGCTGCTGGCGAAAGCCGAATCGCTGGAGCTGCTGCTGGTCGAGGAGAACGATGCCGAGGAAGAGGAGGAAGATGGCGCGGACGAGAGGGCGCTCGCGCTGCTGCTCGACGGGTTCAGGGTCTCGCCCTTCACGAACTTGATCGGCTCCAACTTCGGTTTGACCGAAGCGATGACGGCTGACTGCAGTTTCTTGAACAACCCCTCATCGAATCGTCCTGCCGAGAGTGCCGGTATGCCTTCCGACCACACCGTCTTGTTATCTATCAACACGGTATAGCGGATATATTCGGGCTTGCGGCTCTCCAGTTTCGCCATGCTGGCGTAAACGGTGCCGGGATCGAGATTCAGGGCGCCGGCAATCTTGGTGCATGTTTCCGGCGTGTGATAATCTTCGTCCAGCTGGATCGACACCTCGACGTCGACCTGCGTCTTTGGAAGCGTACGGAGCACCTGCACGGCGGTTTCCACCGCTGCCATGTGGGAATTGGCATTGTTGCTTCCTGCAAAGAGATTGGCGGGAGTTTCCGAGCCACCGAGGCCATGGCCCTGCATGTGGAGCCACTCGCAATCGCCGGTAAGCGCGTAAATCGAGGCGGGCATCTCGCCCTTGCCGAGAAAATGTTTGCCCATGACGCTGTTGTTGCTCTTGCGTTTGCCGAGTGAGGTCTCGGCAACAAACGTAAAGTGCTTGAAGAATTTCGCCGGAGCCGACTGGATTGCGTCGAACAAGGCCTTGGCGTCGGCCAGCTCCTGCATGGTCGGCGGCTTGTCGGCCAATCGCCCATAAAAGCCGCGCCCGCCACTCCGGCGAATCGACTTTCGCCGCCAATAGGGTTTGCCGGACTTGGGACGGATCAGTTGATAAAAGTCGCGCAGTCCCATCGCGAATTCTACATTTTCTCTTTGCTGGAATTCGTAGGTTCCGAAAGCCTCGCCGACTCGGGCGCGCAGCAGCTCTTTTTCCTCCTTTGTCGCCTCGCGCTGAACCACTGCCGGGCCGGACGCGGACGCGCGGCGCAGGGCCGCCGCCGCGATGCCGGGCGCGGGATCGGCCGCGGCCGCGCGCGATCCCATCGCGTCCGCTTCCCGTTCGAGCGCGGAATCGGCGTTGAGCGAAACCCCCTTCAATTGCCGCGTCGCCGGCACCCGCCCCTGCTTCTGCTGGACGACATGCCAGGCTTCGTGCGGCAAATGCTCCTCCTGGCCCGCTCCGAGATGGATGTCGCTGCCCTGAGCATAGGCAAGCGCGTCGAGCGCGGCGGGCTTCGACGAATTGCGGTGGACCTTGACGTCGTCCAGCGCCACGCCGCTCATCGCCTCCATATTGGTCTTGAGCGGCTCGGGCAGGCCGTCCGCCCTGGACGCGGTCGGCGCTGCCGGGGCGGACCGTCCTTCGGCAAGCCCGAAGCGCGGCGAGGCCTGCGCGAAGCCGTAGCGCGGCGACACCTGTTCGAAGCCGTGGCCCTGGGACGAGGCCGCATGGCTATGCTCGGCGGCGCGCTGGACCGGCGGCGCGGCGCGGGCGCGCGGCTCGGGGCGCTTCTCCTGTTGGGGGACGCGACTCATCCTCGCACACCTCCGGCTGCGGCGAGCCTAGCCGATTCGTTTCGGAGTCGCCACGGCTGCCTGGTCGCAGACTGCGCCTGGTGCCCGCTTATCCTTGGCGCGGCGTTAACCATTTCTTCGCATCTGGCGCGCCAAACGGGGGCCAAATTGACGTGAGGGGCAAATCTACATGGGTCACAGCCTGAAATCCGCCGCCTTCCTGGCCGAGAGCCGGATGACGCAAGCGGCGATGGGGGATGTCCAGGCGCTCTACGAATTGGGCGTCGCTTATTCGACCGGGATCGGCGGCGTCGAGGTCGACCTCGTCGAAGCCCACAAATGGTTCAACCTCGCCGCCCTGAACGGCAGCGCCGTCGCCCAGGAATGCCGCGCCGACATATCCGAGGACATGACCGCCCGCGAGATCGCCGAGGCCCAGCGCCAGGCCCGCGCCTGGCTCGCCGACCTGGCCGAAGGCCGCCGCGCCGCCTGACCCGTTCCCCGTCATTGCGAGCGAGCGAAGCAATCCAGTCTGGATTGCCGCGTCGCTGCGCTCCTCGCAATGACGACCTAGTTCCCGGCCGCCGCCCGCGGCGGCGCGCCATTGCGGTAGCGCTCGAACCAGGCGAGGATCGCGCCCGCTTTCGCCCCGCTCTGCGAGGGCCGCCCGGCGAGCCCGCCATGGCTGGCGCCGGGCACCTTGACCAGCGCCGTCGGTACGCCGCGCAATTGCAGCGCCGTATAATATTGCTCGGCCTCGCTGACCGGGGTCCGGTAATCCTCGCTGCCGACCACGACCAGGGTCGGCGTCTGGACGTTGCCGACCAGCGACAAGGGCGAGCGCGCCCAGAAGCCCTGCGGGTCCTCCCAGGGATAATGGCCGAACCAATAGCGGGAAAAGAAGGGCGGCGAATCGCTGGTCAGCACAAAGCTCGACCAGTCGATCACCGGCTTTTGCGTCGCCGCCGCGCGGAAGCGGTTGGTCTTGCCGACGATCCAGGCGGTCAGCACGCCGCCGCCCGAGCCGCCGGTGACGAACAGCCGCTCCGGATCGGCGAAGCCCTGCGCGACCGCCGCGTCGACCGCGCTCATCAGATCGTCATAATCCTGGCCCGGATAGGCGTGGTGGATCAGATTGGCGAACTCGGCGCCGTAGGAGGTCGAGCCGCGCGGGTTGACCGACAGCACCGCATAGCCGGCCGCCGCGTAAAGCTGGTCGTCGGTCGAAAAATGCGGCCCGTAGGCGGCGTAGGGGCCGCCGTGGATTTCGAGGATCAGCGGAGAACGCTGCCCCGGCGCGTAGTTCGCCGGCAGCGTGATCCAGGCGTCGATCGGCCTTTGGTCGGCCGACGAGGTGACGGCGATATGGCGGACCTCGCCGAGGCGCTTGGCGTCGAGCAATTCGCCGTTCAATCGGGTCAGCTGCCGCCTGGCGCCGCCGCGGGCGACGACGACATCGGGCGGTCGGGTGGCGCTGCCGCCCGAGAGCGCGACCGCGCCGTCGCGCGCGACGCTGAAGCTGCCGCCGGTATAGGGCCGGTCGAAATCGGCGCCGGCGAGCCCTTCGGCGACGGTGCGGACCGCGCCGTCGACCCCGACCCGCGCCACTTTGGTTTCGCCGCGATCGTCATACTGGACGTAGACCGAGCGGCCGTCCGCCGCCCAGATCGGCGCGGCGACGCTGCGGTCGAGCGATTCGGTGAGCGGCCGCCGGTTCGAGCCGTCGACGTTCATCACATAGAGGAGAGCGTTCTCATAGCCCCGCTCCCGGTCGTCATAGCCGGTGAACGCGATCAGCCGGCCGTCGGGCGACACCGCCGGCTCGTTGTCGGGCCCGTCGCGGCTGGTCAGCGCGCTGATCTGGTGGGAGGCCAGGTCGAGCGCGTAGATCTCGGTATTGAAACCCTCGCGCTCCCAATTGGGCGAGCGGTTGCCGCTGAACAGGAGGGTGCGGCCATCGGGCGTCCAGGAGAGCGGCCCGCCATTATTGTAGGGCCCGTAAGAGAGCTGGCGCGGCGCCCCGCCCTCCGAGGAGACCAGGAACAATTGATCGTAGCCGGCGCGGAGATAGCCCTGCCCGTCGGCGCGGTAGGTGACTGCGGTGATCACCTGCAGCGGATCGGCCCAGACCGCGCCCTCGGGTCGCGTCGGGGGGGTGCCGAGCCGCGCGCCTTCGTCGGGCACGAACATCGCATAAGCGAGCTGGCGACCGTCGGGGGACCAGGCGACGCTCGACGGCGAATCGGGCAGGCCGGTGACTGCCGCGGCCTGGCCGCTTGCCATCCAGCGCACGAACAATTGCGCCCGCCCGCCGTCGCCGGCGGCGATGTAGGCGAGGCGGCTGCCGTCGGGCGACCAGCGCGGCTGGCTGGCGCCGGTGGCGATCGGCATCTGCCGCCCGCTCTGGGTGTCGATCAGCCAGATCGCATTGCGGAAGCGGTCGGTCATGATGTCGCCGGAGCGGCGGGTATAGGCGATCCAGCGCCCGTCTGGGCTGATCTCCGGGTCCGAGGCGGCCTCGAGGTCGAACAGGTCGCGCGCGGCGAAATTGCGTTCGGGTCCCGGCGGGGGCACCGCGACCGCGATCGCCGGCCAGAGCAGAACCAGAGCCCAGATCAACTTGCGCATCGCCGCCTCCTTGCCGCTTCAGCGACGATCATAGAGGGGGTCTCAGCCTTTGCGGAAGGGGGTCATTTCATCCAGTGCGGCGATCTCCCGCGCCACCGCGCGCCGCTCGGCGGCGAGATAGTCGGCGACGGCGTCGCGCAGCCGGGGATCGCGCAGATAATGGGCCGAGAAGGTCGGCACCGGCCGGTAGCCGCGCGCCAGCTTGTGGGCGCCCTGCGCGCCCGCTTCGACGCGGGCGAGCCCGCGCGCGATCGCCGCGTCGATCGCCTGGTAATAGCAAAGCTCGAAATGGAGGTGCGGCACCTCCTCGACGCAGCCCCAGTAGCGGCCGTAGAGCGCCTCGGCGCCGATCAGGTTCAATGCGCCGGCGATCGGCTTGCCGTCGCGCAGCGCGAGGATCAGCAGCAGCCGCGCGCCCAGCCGCTCCCCGAGCAGCGAAAAGAAGGCGCGGGTCAGATAGGGCTGGCCCCATTTGCGCGCGCCGGTGTCCTGGTAGAACGTCCAGAAGACGTCCCAATGCGCCTCCTCGATCGCGGCGCCGGTCAAATGGACGATCTCGAGCCCCGCCGTCGCCGCGGCGCGCTCCTTGCGGATCGCCTTGCGCTTGCGCGAGGCCAAGGTGGCGAGAAAGGCCTCGAAGCTCGCATAGCCCTGGTTGAGCCAGTGGAACTGGCTGTCGATGCGGATCAGCCAGCCGGCCTTTTCGAACAGCATCGCGTCGTCGGGCGTGAGGAAGGTGGCGTGAGCCGAGGACAATTTGTGGCGGTCGACGACCAGCTCGGCCGCCGCGATCAGCGCCGGCGCCAGCGCTCCATCGCGCGCCAGCAGCCGGCGGCCCGAGACCGGCGTGAACGGCACCGCGATCTGGAGCTTGGGATAATAGTCCCCGCCGGCGCGCTGATAAGCATCGGCCCAGCCATGATCGAACACATATTCGCCCAGGGAGTGGCTCTTCACATAAGCCGGCATCACCGCCGCCGGCCGGGCGTCGGTGCCGTCGATCGCGATCGGCAGCGGCCGCCAGCCGGTCGCCGCGGTCGCGCTCCCCGAATCTTCCAGCGCCGAGAGAAAAGCGTGGCTGAGGAACGGGTCGCCGGTGCCCGCGCAGCGGTCCCAATCCTCCGCCGCGAACTCGGCCACGCCGTCCGCCAGCCGCGCGAAGACCGGCTCGCCGCTCATTGCGGCTCCTCGTAGATGATCTGGTCGGCGCATTGCGCCGCCCGGGCCCGGTCCGCCGCGCCGCGGACGGTCCAGGTCAGCACGGGCAGGCCGGAAGCGGCGGCGAAGCGCGAGGGCAGGTCGCGAATGTCATAGGCGAGGAAATCCGGCCGGGCGCGCCACAGCGCGAATGGGCGCTCCCAAAGCCCGCGCCAGCCCTTGCCCTGCTCGGTTACCACCAGCCCGCGCAACAGCTGCGGCGCCAGCCGCGCGAGCCGGCGCCCGATTTCCGGATTGAAGGACATCACGCCCACCGGCCCCTTATAGTCCGCCAGCGCCCGGATCACCGCCCGGCTCAGCCCGGCGACGCGGCGGCCCGGCGATTTCACCTCGATCAGCAGCGGTGCTCGTCCGGCCACCAGCGCCAGGATCTCGGACAAGGTCGGGATCCTCTCGTCCGAGCCCTTCAGCCGGATTCGCCCCAGCTCGGCCGCGCCCAGCGTGCGGACCGCGCCACGGCCTTCGGTCAGGCGCTCCAGCTCGTAATCGTGGATGACGATCGCTTCGCCGTCGGCGCTCGCCTGGACGTCGAGCTCGATGCCGTGGCCGGCGGCGATCGCGGCCTCGAAGGCGGCGCGGCTGTTCTCGGCGCGGCCTACCCCATGCAGGCCGCGATGCGCGAACGGCTTCGCGATCAGCGCGCGAAGTTCACTCTGCCTTGACGGCGACAACGGCATCGATCTCGACCGACGCGCCCAGCGGCAGCACCGGCACGCCGACCGCGCTGCGGGCGTGGCGCCCGGCCTCGCCGAACACCTTCTCCATCAGCTCGGAGGCGCCGTTGGCGACCTTGGGCTGGTCGGTGAAATGGGGGTCGGAGGCGATGAACGCGCCCAATTTGACGATGCGCTCGACCCGGTCGAGCGACCCCAGCGCCTTCTTCATCTGCGCGATCAGCATCACCGCGCAGCGCATCGCCGCCTCGCGGCCATGGTCGAGGTCGACATCCTCGCCGAGCCGGCCGACGATCAGCGAGCCGTCGGCACGAAACGGCAGCTGGCCGGAAATGTAGAGCAGCCCGCCGACCTCGAGCGCGGGCACATAAGCGGCGACCGGCGCCGCGGCCTCGGGCAATTTGATGCCGAGTTTGGCAAGGCGTTCATCGATGCTGTCGGTCATCAGGCCGCTAAGCACCGCCTCCGCCCGCGCGTCAAGGCGCCGAGGCCGGCGCGGCTTCGGGCACGACGATCGCTTTCCAGGCGCGCGCCGGCACCAGGAAGGCGCGCGCGGCGGCCTGGAGCTCGGCCGGACTCAGCGCCGTATAATCGGCGAGCTGGCTTTCGATCATCGCGGCGATCCGGGGGTCGGTCTGGACGTGCGGCAGATTGCCGATCCACCAGCTGTTGCCGTGGCGCTGGCGCTGGATCGAGTCGACCAGCGGCCGGCGGGCGCGCTCCATCTCGTCGGCGCCGATCGGATGGTCGCGCAGATCGGCGGCGATCGCCTCGGCGTCATCGAGGAAGCCGGCCAGCGCTTCGGGCCGCGCCTCGATCCGGCCGCTGAACACGCCGTAGCCGGGATAGGCCTCGGAGGCGTTGTGCGACGCCTGCGGGCTGTAGGTCGTGCCCTGCTCCTCGCGGATCTTCTGGATCAGGCGGAGCTGGAAGACCGACGAGAGCAGGTTGAGCGCGCGCGCCCGGCGCGGATCGTCGAAGAAGCCCTGGGTCGGCCAGGCGATGTAGGCGAGGCCCTGGTCGGCGCGGCCGCGATGGGTCAGCCGGATCGGCGCGGTCGTGCCCGCCGGGAAGCGGATCCGGTCGGCCCGCTCGGGCCACTGGCCGCGCGCCGGCAGCGCGCCGAACGTGGCCGCGGTCTGCCGGATCGCCTCCTCGACGTCGACATCGCCGACGATGATCACCTCGATCGGCGCCCGGGCGAGCGGCCCGTCGAGCACGGCGCGCGCGTCGGCGATGCCGCTCGCCGCCATCTCCTCGCGGGCCGGCGTCGCCCAGCGGCGGTCGCCGGCGTGGAGCAGGATGCCGGCGTCGCGGGAGAACACCCCGCTTGGGGTCGAGGCGAGCTGGTCGTGGATGGTGCCGGAGAGCGCGCGCAGCCGGTTCCAGCCGGTCGGCCGCCAGCCCGGATCGGTGATCGAGGCGGCGAGCACCTGCATCTCGACGGCGAGATCGTCGGGCCGGGTCACGCCGCCCAGCAGGAAATCCGCCTCGTCGGCGCCGAGCGCGGCGCTGTAGACGCGGTCGTTGAGCGCCTCCTGCATGTCCTCGAAGGTGATCCGGCCGAGCCCGCCCGCGGCAAAGCCCGTGGCCAGCGCCCAGCTCGGATTGGGCCGGTCGGCGGGGAGCGCGAGCTGGCCGTCGCCGAACCGCACCTGGACCATGACCTGGTTGGCGGCGAAGTCGGTCTTCTTGACGGTCAGCCGGACGCCGTTGGCGAAGCGCACCGCGGTCGCGCCGATCGCGGGCGCCAGCTCGTGCCGCTCGGCGACCGCGCCTGGCGCCCCGAAGCTCGCATAGGGCCAGGCCTGCGCCTGCCGGACGGCGTCGGCGGGCACCGGCGTCGCCCGCGAATCGCGATAGGCGGCGAGCAGCGCGCCCTCGCCGCCGTCCACCGCCGCCGGCGCCGTCATGTAGAGGATCGGCTCCCCGGCGAAGAGGGTGCGCGCGGACTGGTTGATCCGTTCGGGCGTCAGGCCGGCGACCGCGGCCTCGAACAGGCGCAGATTCTCGGCCGGCGCGGCGAACACATTGTCGGTATCGACCGAGGCGACGAGGCCTTCGGCCAGCGCCGCCGACTGGCGGGTCGCGGCGCCGGCGACCTGCGCGGTCAAAGCGGTGCGGACCAGGACGATCTCGCGATTGAGCTCGGACGCGGTGACGCCCTGCTCGACCAGCCGGCGCAGCTCGGTCTCGATCACGCCGAGTCCGGTGCGCCATTCGCCGGGCTGGACGACCGCGACGAGCTGGGTGATTTCGGCGCTGTCGGCGATCTCGCTGCGCCCGGCCTGGGCGCCGACATAAGGAGCGGGCGTGCGGTTCGCGGCGATCCGCTCGAGCCGGCGGTTGAGGATCTGGAACGCCAGCGAATCGGCGACTCGCTCGGCGCGGCGCGCTCTTGTGTCGGGCCTGAGGTCGGCCGGGCGCACCCAGGTCAGGTCGACCCGCGCCGGGCCGCCGGGCTCGACCATCAGCCGCGCCTCGGTGCGCCGCGGCGCGACCGTGCCGAGATCGGCGTCGCGGCCGGCCGCGCCGCGGCCCCGCCAGTCGCCGAACCGGGCGCGGATCCGCGCCTCCATCGCGTCGAGGTCGAAGTCGCCGGCCGCGATCAGGGTGGCGCGCTCGGGCCGGTAATAAGCGTCGTAGAACGCGGCGAAGCGCGCCCTTTGGGCGCTCGCGATCACCTCGGGAACGCCGATCGGGATGCGCTGCGGCAGGCGCTGGCCGCGCATCCAATAGCCGAGCTGGTCGATGAAGATGCGGTAGATCGGGGTGGCGCGGGTGCGCTCCTCGGCCTGAATGATGCCGCGCTCCCGGTCGATCGCGGCCGGGGCGAAAGTCGCTTCGCCGACCGCTTCGCGCAGCAGGAACATCGCCTCGTCGAGCTTGGCGGGTTCGCTTTCGGGCAGATCGAGCTTGTAGACGGTCTGGGTGAAATCGGTGCCGGCATTGGTGTCGGCGCCGAACCTCAGCCCGAGCCGCTCGAGCCGGTGGACGAACTCGCCCTCCGGCACGTGGGTGGAGCCGTTGAACGCCATATGCTCGATGAAGTGGGCAAGGCCGCGCTGGTCGTCCGCTTCCTCGAGCGAGCCGGCATCGATCCTGAGGCGCAGCGAGGTCTGGCCCGGCGGCGTCGCATTGCGGCGCAGCGCGTAGCGCATGCCGTTGGGCAGGGTGCCGAAGCGCACCTCCGGGTCAGCCGGGATGTCGCTCTTCGCCTGCGGCCAGGGCTCGGCGGCGGCCGGCGCCTGGGCATGGCTCTGAAAGGCGAATGCAAGCCCGGCGGCGAGCGCGAACAGGGGAAGGCGCAGCTTCATCTTTTGCTCTTTCATGAGAATCGCGCGCCTCCGCTAGACAAAAAAGCTCGGGAGATCAAATATTTCGCGCAATGGTGAAGCCCGCGAAGCTCTGGCTCACCGGCATCAGCTCGATCGTGTTGATGTTGAGGTGCGGCGGCAGCGTCGCCACCCAGTGGATCGTCTCGGCGATGTCCTCCGCGGTCATCGGGTCCATGTTCGCGTAAAGCGCTTCCGAGGCCGCCCGGTCGCCGCCGGTGCGGACCAAAGTGAACTCGGTCTCCGCCATGCCGGGCTCGATCGAGGTGACGCGAACGCCGCTGCCGTGGACGTCGCACCTCAGGTCCAGCGAGAATTGGCGGACGAACGCCTTCGAGCCGGCATAGACCGCGCCGCCGCGATAGGGATAGGTCGCCGCGACCGAGCTCATGTTGATGATCGCGCCCTTGCGCCCGATGATCCCCGGCAGCAGCGCCCGGGTCAGCGCGACGAGGCCGGTGACGTTGGTCTCGATCACCGTCTCCAGGTCCGAAAAGTCGGCCTCCTGCAGCGGCGCCAGCGCCGAAGCGAGGCCGGCATTGTTGAGCAGGAGGTCGACCGCGCCGGCCGCGCCCGCCGCGGCCTCGATGGCGGCGATGTCGCGCATGTCGAGCGCGACCGGCCGGAAGCAATCGCCGAGCTCCGCCGCCAACGCGGCGAGCCTGTCCTCGCGCCGTCCGGTGCCGATCACCGTCCAGCCGTCGCCGGCGAAGCGCCGCGCCGCGGCGCGGCCGATGCCGGCGGTGGCGCCGGTGATGAAGATCGTCTTGGTCATTTCTGCTCCTCGAAGCGCGACAGGATCCAGGGCAGCGCCTCGCCCCAATCGTCGATGCGGGCGTCGGCAAAGGGCGCCGGCGGGGTTATCGCCGCGAGGCGCGGCTCGGCGATCATCTGCAGCCGCCAGACCTCCGGCGCGTGCTTGGCGACCGATTCGTGGTGGACGGCGAGGTCGTCGACGAACACCGCCGCGCGCGGCCGCATCTCCGCCACCAGCTCGACCACCGGCCGGCCCTTGCCGCCCTGGTTGCAGAGCACCCGGTGGCGGATGTCGAACGCTTCCAGCTGGGCGATCCGGTTGGCGCGATATTGGTCGCCGATATTGGTGAGGATGACGATGTCGGCGATCGCGCCGATCGCCGTGAGCGCCTCGAGCGCGCCGGCGACGAGATGCTGGCGGTGCATCTCGTTGTCGAAAAACTGGTCGAGCAGCGGCCACACCTGCTCGCGGGTCACCGGCGCGCCCTGCCTGTCGCGCAGCGCGCCGGAGAAACCGGGTGCGTCGAGCAGGAAGGTGAAGCCGTGCGCCTCGGCGACCCACTCGGCGAAGTGCGGTGCGAAGTGGAGCAGGACGTCGTCGCAGTCGGAGATCAGCAGCGGCCTCGTCACCCTTCCAATGCCTCCCGCGCCGCGACCAGCCGGGCCGGGCTCACCCCGAGCGCGTCGGCGCAATCGACCAGGTCCGGCTCGTGCCCTTCGAGGAAGCGCAGCACCGCGGCGAGGAAGTCGCGGTCCTCGAGCCGCTCGCGCATCCCGGCCGGCGTCAGCCCAGTCAGCGCCACCAGCCGGGCGGCACGGCGCTCGTCGCTCAGCGTCCAGCCGAGCGCGCCGAGCGCCAGCGCCTCATCGTCATTTGTCTCATCCCGTCGCATGGCTTACATCGGCGCGCGTGGGACAAAAAATCCTGGTTGTCGAGGACAACGAGCTCAATCTGAAGCTGTTCTGCGACCTGCTGCGCGCCCACGGGTTCGAAGCGGAGCCGGTGCGCGACGGCCGCGAGGCCCTGGAACGCGCCGGCGCCTTCGCGCCCGATCTGGTCGTCATGGACATCCAGATGCCGTACATTTCGGGGCTCGAGCTGATCGAGCAGATGAAGGCCGACGCCGAATTGCGCGCGACCCCGATCATGGCGGTCACCGCTTATGCCGCCAAGGGCGACGAGGAGCGGATTCGCGACGCCGGCGCCGAAGGCTATGTCTCCAAGCCGATCTCGGTGGTGAAGTTCGTCGAGGCGGTGGCGGCATTGCTCGCGGCCGCGGCGGAGCGGGCGGCGGCGGAGCCGGAGGCGGCTCCCGAAGCGGAGACAGAGCCTTGCGAAACGGCAGAAGCGGCCGAACCCGAAGGCGAGGCCGCTCCCGAAGAACCGTCAGACGGGGAGGGGAGCGGCGAGCCGCCACCCGAACCTACTTGATCTTGGCTTCCTTGAACGCGACGTGCTTCCTGGCGACGGGGTCGTATTTGCGGAAGCTCATCTTCTCGGTGATGTTGCGCGGATTCTTCTTGGTGACGTAGAAGAAGCCGGTGTCGGCGGAGCTGACGAGCTTGATCTTGACCGTGGTCGGCTTGGCCATGGCGGGCCTCTTTCCAAACTGATGAATGCGAAAAAATAAAGCGGCGAAACCGCCGCCCTGTTCCGCGCCGCCTCTGCCGCCCCCCGCCCGCAATGTCAAGTCCGTGACCGCTGTCACAGCCCTGTCCCGCGATCGTGGTTAACGCTTCGGTAACCATAAGCGCGCATCCAGGTGCGGCGAGGGGACAGAAGGAGCTGCGCGATGCGCGCCGAGATCGACGGGATGCTGGTGGTGAGGGCCGAGCTGTGCGACCGGCTCGACAGCCTGCAGCGGGCGGCGGCGCGGATCAGCGTCCGCGAATTGTCGCAGCGCCTGGCGACGATCCGGACGATGGCGGCCGCCTACGGCCTCGTTCCGGTGGTCTGTGTGTGCGACGCGCTCGACCGCGCCGTGCGCTTGCAGCCGCGCGGCTGCCCGGCCGGCCTCTATTTCGACCGCCTGCGCGACGCGATCGGCTGCGCGCGCCTCGACGACGAGGCCAGCGAGGCCCTGCTCGCGTCCGTGTCGATCCGCCTCAGCGCGTGATAAATAGGGACAGTCCCTATTTAATTGGGGGGCGCTGATGGAAGCGCTTGTCACCTCCTTCGTCGCCGCCTTCCTGGCGGAATGGGGCGACAAGACGCAGCTGATCGTCGCCATGCTCGCCGCCACGACCCGGCGCCCGCTCGCAATCTTCGCCGGCCTGATCCTCGCCGCCTTGGCGAGCAGCGTCGTCGCCGCGATCGCCGGCATCTGGATCGCCGCGACGATCAACATCCGGGCGATGACTTTGATGGTCGCGCTCGCCCTCCTCTTCGCCGCCGCCTCCGGCCTGATCCGCAAGAAGCACGGCGAGAGCGCCCCGCGCCGTTTCCTCCTGCCCGCCGCCTTCATCCTCTGCCTCGCCGCCGAAATGGGCGACCGCACCCAATTCCTCACCTTCGCTTTGGCCGGCCGCTTCGCCAGCGCCCCGCTCGCGGCCGCGGGCGCGACCGCCGGGATCGCCGCCGCTTGCCTCCCCGCTGCGATGCTCGGCGAGCGGCTCCAGGCTACGGTCCCGCTCCGCGCCATCCGCTACACGGTCGCCGCCCTGTTCCTGATCGCCGGCTTCATCACCGCGATGAAGGCGCTGCAACTCGCCTGACCGGCCCGAGCCGCACCAGCCACAGGTCCGGCACCGCCCCGAGCCGCAGCGGCAGGCCGCTGGTGCCGAGGCCGGCGGTGACGATCAGGGTGCGGCCGTTCTCGCGGATCAGGCCGCAGGCGTAGCGCTGGCCGTAAGCGGACATGGTCTTGACCGCGCCGATCAAGGGCAGCCGGACCTGGCCGCAATGGGTGTGGCCGGCAAGCATGAGGGTGACATCGCGCGGCAGGCGCGGGAATGGGTCCGGGCTGTGGCTGAGCAGGATGCGGGCGCCGGGCAAGGCGCGCATCGCATTGAGAGTTTCGGCGAGGCGGTCATGGCGGGTGAAGGCGTCGTCGAGCCCGCCGACCGCGAGCGGACCCATTTGCGCCGCCTCATTGTCGAGCAGCCGGACGTGCGCCGCCGCCAGCGCGGCGCGGGCGCCGGCCGCGCCGCGCCAGTGATCGTGATTGCCGAGCACGGCAACCACGCCGAGCCGCGCCCTGAGCCCGGCCAGCGGCGCCGCCGCCTCGGCCTGCGAATAGTGCCGGGTCGCGACTCGCTTGTCGCTGATGAAGTCGCCGGCGATCAGCACGAGGTCGGGCCGCAGCGCGTTGACCTGGGCGACGATCCGCTCGAGCCGTTCCGGCGGCATGTCCGGCCCGGCGACGTGGAGGTCGGCGATCAGCACCGCCCGGACCGGCACCGCGCCCGCCGGCCAGCCGGGCAATCCCAGCTCGGCCTCACGCACCACGGGATCGGCGATCGCGGTCCAATAGGCCCAGCCGGTCAGCAGGAGACCGAATGCAACAAGCAGGGTAAAGAAGCGTCCTAAGGTCATGCGCGACTTCTCGCAGCTTCTCGACGCGCTCGTCTATACCAGCTCGCGCAACGGCAAGCTGAAGCTGATCGGCGACTATCTCAAACGCACCCCCGATCCCGACCGCGGTTATGCGCTGGCGGCGCTGACCGGCGAGCTCAGCCTGCCGGCGGTCAAGCCGGCCGCGATAAGGGCGATCGCCGAGGAGCGGGTCGATCCGGTCTTGCTCTACATGAGCCGCGACTATGTCGGCGACATGGCCGAGACGGTGTCGCTGCTCTGGCCGGTGCCGGAGGGGCAGTCCCCCGATCTCGACGACGGCACATTGCGGCTGTCGAACGTGGTCGAGCGCCTCGCCTCTCTCGGCCGGGCCGAGGCGCCCGGCGCGCTCGCGGCGATGCTCGACCATCTCGATACCAGCGGCCGCTTCGCCTTGCTGAAGCTCGCCACCGGGAGCTTGCGGATCGGCATTTCCGCCCGCCTCGCCAAGGTCGCTTTGGCGCAGGCGTTCGGGCTCAACGTCGATGCGGTGGAAGAGGTCTGGCACGGCATCGGCCCGCCTTATCTGCCGATCTTCGCCTGGGCCGAGGGGCATGGGCCGCAGCCGACGGCGAAGGACGTGCCGGTGTTCCGCCCGTTCATGCTCGCCCACCCGCTCGAGGATCTGCGCGTCTCGATGGCCGATTATGCCGCCGAGTGGAAATGGGACGGGATCCGGGTCCAGCTCGTCCATGCCGGCGGCGAGACGCGGCTCTACAGCCGCGCCGGCGACGACATCACCGGCAGCTTCCCCGACGTCGCCGCGGCGTTCGCCAGCCAGGGCGTGCTCGATGGGGAACTGCTCGTCAAAGGCGCCTTCCAGGGCGGCGAAGCGGCGAGCTTCAACGCCCTCCAGCAACGGCTCGGCCGCAAGAACGTGTCGGCGAAGATGCTCGGCGACTATCCCGCCTTCGTCCGGCTCTACGACATCCTCTTCGACGGCGCCGAGGATGTGCGGCCGCTGCCGCTGATCGAGCGGCGGGCGCGCCTGGAAGCCTTCATCGGCGGGCTCGATCCCGAACGGTTCGATCTCTCCGCCCTGATCGAGGCGGACAGCTTCGAGGCGCTGGAGGCGATCCGCGCCGGCGCCCGCGACGCCGCGATCGAAGGGGTGATGCTGAAGCGCCGCGACAGCCTTTATCTCGCCGGCCGCAAGACCGGCCTCTGGTACAAATGGAAGCGCGACCCGCTCGTCGCCGATTGCGTCTTGATGTACGCGGCCCGCGGCAGCGGCAAGCGCTCGTCTTATTATTCCGACTACACCTTCGGCTGCTGGAGCGAGGCCGGGGAGTTGCTGCCGGTCGGCAAGGCCTATTTCGGCTTCACCGACGAGGAGCTGAAATGGCTCGACCGGTTCGTCCGCAACCACACGATCGAGCGTTTCGGCCCGGTCCGCGAGGTCGAGAAGAAGCTGGTGCTCGAAGTCGCCTTCGATTCGATCCACCTCTCCAGACGCCACAAATCGGGCCTCGCCATGCGCTTCCCGCGCATCTCGCGCATCCGCACCGACAAGCCGGCCGCCGAAGCGGACACGATCGAAACGCTGACAAGGATGGTGACCTGAAACTCCGTCATGCTGAACTTGATTCAGCACCCATGAGCCGAAGCGCCGGAGATGCTCCGCCGGCCTCGGTGTTCATGGGTCCTGACTTTCGTCAGGATGACATGGGATCGCTCAGACCGCGGGGCGCGAAGCGGGCGCGAGCGCCTGGCCGATCGTGCGGAAGTCGCGGCCGCCGGCCTGCATCGCGTCGCCGCAGCGGCGCAGCAGCGCCTCTTGGTCGCCGGGCTCGGGCGCGGCCGCCTCGGCCGGATCGAAGCCGGGCGAGGCCGCGTCGATCCGTCCGAGGAAATATTGCGCCGCCACCCGACCGAGGGATCGGACCCGGGGGTCGTCATCCTCGGCGAGCTGCGCCATCAGGGCGAAGCACCTTTGGTCGAGCTGCGCCGTTGCGGCGTCTGCGACCAGGGCGGGGGTCGGGGCGGCTGCGAGAACAACCGCGATGAGCACGCTTTCCATGGCCGCCTTGGTAAACGGCAAAGGTGGACGCGTGGTCGCCAGGATTGGTTGACGCAAAAGTAAGCACAAAAAAACGGCGGCCTTTAGGGGCCGCCGCCTTTTGCTTAGCGGGAAATCAAGCTTACTGGATCGGGACCAGATTGACCGCGGCGGTCTTGCCGCGGCGGTCGACCTCGAGCTCGAACTCGACGCGGTCGCCCTCGTTCAAGGAGATCATGCCGGCCCGCTCCACCGCCGAGATGTGGACGAACGCGTCGGGCTGGCCGTCGTCGCGGGTGATGAAGCCGAAGCCCTTGGTCGCGTTGAAGAACTTGACCGTGCCCGAGGCTTTCTCGCCGGTCAGCTCGCGCTGCGGCCCACGCTCGCGCGGCGATCCCCGGTCCTCGACCGGGAGCGGGTCGCCCTCGATCTTGAGGTCGGTCGCCGAGACCCGCCCGCCGCGGTCCACGAGCGTGAACTCGAGCGGCTGGCCTTCGGCGAGGCCGGTCAGGCCGGCCTGCTCGACCGCGCTGATATGGACGAACACGTCGTCGCCGCCATCGTCGCGGACGATGAAGCCGAAGCCCTTCTGGCCGTTGAAGAACTTGACGACGCCCTTGGCCTCGCCGACGACCTGAGGCGGCATGCCGCCGCCGGCACCGCCGCCGCGAAACCCGCCGCCGCCGCCAGCGCCGCCGCCGCGATAGCCGCCGCCACCGCCGCCGCCGAACCGGTCGCCGCCGCCATAGCCGCCGCCACCGCCGCCGAAGCGATCGCCGCCGCCGCCGCCATAGCCGCCGCCCGTCCGCTCACCGAATCCGCCGCCGCTGAAGTTGCTCTCTTCGCCGAAACCGTCGCGCTTGTCTCTGCCGCGCCCGCCGCGTTCCCCGCGGCGCCCTTTGTCGAAACCCATCTAAGTCATTACTTTCGTGCGCCCGTTCCCCTGTCAAAACCACCGCGCCGGGCCGAGCGCGCAACGGCCTTTGCACCGGAAGTCGGCGCACAGGCGACTCACATAGACGAAAAAATCCAATCCCGCGAGCGCTTTTGGCTGTGGATTATTTCCACGCCCGGGCGGCATTTGCGCGTGCGCCGCGGTTCATGCATTGGCGATCCCATCCGAAATAACGAGAGCCGCCATGTTCGACGCCATCGCCATCCTCGCCCAGCCCGAAGCCTGGGCCGCGCTCGCGACCCTGATCGTGCTCGAAGTCGTGCTGGGGATCGACAACCTGATCTTCATCTCGATCCTGTCGAACAAGCTGCCGCGGGCGCATCGCACGAAGGCGCGGCGGGTCGGCATCAGCCTCGCCCTGATCCTGCGCCTCGTCCTTCTTTCCGCCATCGCCTGGCTGGTCGGGCTCACCGCGCCGGTGTTCGACCTCGGCCTGCACGGCCTGCCGGGATCCCATGGCGAGCCGGCGTTCGAGACCGCTTTCTCCTGGCGCGACCTGATCCTGATCGCCGGCGGCCTGTTCCTGGTCTGGAAGGCGACCAAGGAGATCCATCACAATGTCGACCCCGGCCCGGAGGACGACCTGTTCGACACGTCGAGGGCGACGTTGAGCTTCGGCGCGGCGATCGTCCAGATCCTGCTGCTCGACCTCGTCTTCTCGATCGATTCGATCCTGACCGCGGTCGGCATGACCGAGCATCTGGCGATCATGGTGGTCGCGGTGCTGTTCGCGGTCGCGGTGATGCTGCTCGCCGCCGACCCGCTCGCCGATTTCATCGCCAGGAACCCGACCGTGGTGATGCTGGCGCTGGGCTTCCTCTTGATGATCGGCGCGGTGCTGATCGCCGACGGCTTCGGCATCCACGTGCCGAAGGGCTATATCTACGCGGCCATGGCCTTTTCGGCCCTGGTCGAGGGGCTCAACATGTGGGCGCGCAAGGCGCGGGCGGGCAGGCGGGCGGCAAAGGCCGCTGCCGAGTGAGGCCATTGAGCGTTGGCGCCGCAGGGCTTATGCGACGGTCATGACCGTCCATCTGCACGAAGAAGACCTGCCCGAAGGCGCGCTTGGCCCGGGGCCGGTCGCCGTCGACACCGAGACGATGGGGCTCCAGCTCGGCCGCGATCGGCTCTGCCTCGTCCAGATCGCCGACGGGCGCGGCGACGAGCATCTCGTCCGCTTCGCCGCCGGCAGCCGCTACGACGCGCCCGTCCTCAAGGCGGTGCTGGCCGATCCGGCGCGATTGAAGCTCTACCATTTCGCGCGCTTCGATCTCGCCTCGATCCGCGCCTATTTGGGGGTGATGGCGGCGCCCGCCTATTGCACCAAGACCGCTTCGCGCCTGATTCGCACCTATACCGACCGCCACGGGCTCAAGGACCTGGTCAAGGAGGTGCTCGGCCAGGACATCTCCAAGCAGCAGCAAAGCTCGGACTGGGGCGCGGCCGAATTGAGCGACGCCCAGAAGGACTATGCCGCCGCCGACGTGCGCTACCTCCATGCGCTGAAGGAAAAGCTCGACGCCCGGCTGGAGCGCGAGGGGCGGACCGGGCTTGCTTTGGCCTGCTTCGACTTCCTGCCGCATCGGGCGCTGCTCGATCTCGCCGGCTGGGCCGAGCAGGACATTTTCGCGCATGTCTGAGCTTGCCGAGCGCGAGCGACGGGTCAAGCGCCGCTGGGCGATCCCCGGCGGCAGCCACGACCGCCTCGTCCGCATCCTCAAGCTCGCGCTGCCGGCGCTGGTCGGGGTCGTCCTCGCCTTCCTCTTCTTCGCGCCGCTCGAGGACAAGCAGGAGGTCAGCTTCCTGCTCGAAAAGAACAAGGTCGAGAAGGCGCCCGAGCGGCTGCGCGTCTCCGCCGCCCAATATCGCGGCCAGGACAATGAGGGCCGGCCGTTCGTTCTCAACGCCCGCTCGGCGCTGCAGGAGACCTCGGCCAACCCGATCGTCGAGATCCGCGACATGAACGCCCAGATCCTGCTCGACAGCGGCCCGGCGCGGCTCGAGGCCGGCCGCGCCCGCTACAATATGGACAGCGATCACGTCCAGGTGGTCGGCCCGATCCTGTTCACCGCCGCCGACGGCTACCGGATGGGCACCCACGACGTCGACGTCGACCTGCGCGGGCACAGCCTGCAAAGCCGCGGCCGCGTCCAGGGCCGGATGCCGCTCGGCACCTTCACCGCCGACCAGCTCCAGGTGAACCTGCCCGACCGGCGGGTGGTGCTCAACGGCCGCGCCCGCTTGCATATCGTCCAGGGCGGCCTCAGATGAGCCGGGTGAAGCGCGCCTCCCTTCTCGCCCTGCTGCCGCTGCTCGCGGTCGCGCCCGTCCTCGGCCAGGGATCCAGCCTCAAGGGCCACAATTCGAGCGCGCCGGTCGACGTCGCCGCCGACCGGATCGAGGTCCAGGACCGCGCCAACCGCGCCGTCTTCTCGGGCAACGTCCAGGCGCGCCAGGGCGACATGACCCTCAATGCGGCCCGCCTCACCGTCGTCTATGCCGGCGGCCGCGACGTCCGCATCCAGCGGCTGGAGGCGTCGGGCGGGGTCACCTTGCGCACCCCCACCGAGACCGCCCGCAGCCAGTTCGCGATTTACGACGTGCCGCGCCGGATCGTCACCATGATCGGCGGCGTCACCCTCGACCAGGGCGCCAACCACGTCCAGGGCGCCCGGCTCGCGCTGGATCTCGACAGCCACCGGGCGGTGATGGACGGTGGCGCGGGAGCGGGCCGCGGCCGCGTCACCGGTCGCTTCACCGTGCCGCCGCGCCAGGGGCGCTGAGCCGCGGGCAACCGCATGCATAAAGCTTGCCAGTTGTCGCCTTGCCGCCGATCGCCTAGGTGGGGGCGAGGACAAATACGCGCATGAACGAGACCATCGCCATCGACCGCGCCCAGGCCGACGCCGCGATCGCCGAGCTCGATCATGGCCTCGCGGTCGTCTCGATCGCCAAATCCTACGACAAGAAAGCGGTGCTGACCGACGTCTCGCTGAGCGTCGACCGCGGCGAAGTGCTCGGCCTCCTCGGCCCCAACGGCGCCGGCAAGACCACCTGCTTCTATTCGATCATGGGCCTGGTGAAGCCGGACTCGGGGCGCATCCTGCTCGACGGCCAGGACATTACCGGCCTGCCGATGTACCGCCGCGCGATCCTCGGCCTCGGCTATCTGCCTCAGGAGACCTCGATCTTCCGCGGCCTCACCGTCTGCCAGAACATCATGGCCGTGCTCGAGGTCGCCGAGCCCGACCGGCATGCGCGCGCGGAGCGGCTCGAGCAATTGCTCGCCGAATTCCATATCGAGAAGCTGCGCGACGCCCCGGCGATGGCGCTGTCGGGCGGCGAAAGGCGGCGCTGCGAGATCGCCCGCGCGCTCGCCGCCAACCCCTCGATCATGCTCCTCGACGAGCCGTTCGCCGGCATCGACCCGATCTCGATCCAGGACATTCGCGACCTGATCGTCGCCCTCAAGACGCGCAACATCGGCGTCCTCATCACCGACCACAATGTCCGCGAGACGCTGGACATCGTCGACCGCGCCTGCATCATCTACGGCGGCCAGGTCCTGTTCGCCGGCAGCCCCGAGGCCCTCGTCGCCGACGAGAATGTCCGTCGCCTCTATCTGGGCGAAAGCTTCGAGCTGTAGAGCATGGCGCTGGGGCCCCGCCTCGATCTCCGACAATCCCAAAGCCTGGTGATGACGCCGCAGCTGCAGCAGGCGATCCGCCTGCTCGCGCTCAGCAACCTCGAGGTCGAGAGCTTCATCGCCGAGGAGATCGAGAAGAACCCTTTGCTGGAGGCGAGCGGGACCGAGGGCGACGACGTCGTCGCGGACGAGCCCCGGACCGAGGCCGAGGATTTCGACCGTGAGGCCCTGCCGGAGGTCGATGCCGGCGGCGGCGAGGCGGCGCTCGACGTCGATCAGGACAGCGAGGATTTCCACCAGGACAGCGCCGTCGATTCGCTGCACGGCCTGTCGATGGAGGGGATCGGCGCCGGCGGATCCGGGGAGGCACTCGATTTCGACAGCTTCGCCGGCGATGAAATCTCGCTTCACGACCATCTCCGCCGCCAGGCCGGGGAGGTGCTGTCGGGCGCCGACCTCATGATCGCCGAGCGGATCGTCGACCAGATCGACGAGACCGGCTATTTCCTCGCCTCGCTCCTCGAGGTCGCGCACAAGCTCGGCGCGCCGCTCGGCGAGGTCGAGCGCGTCCTCGCCATCGTCCAGACTTTCGATCCCGCCGGCGTCGCCGCGCGCAACCTCGCCGAGTGCCTCGCGCTCCAGGCGAAGGACGCCGACCGCTACGATCCGGCGATGGCGCGGCTGATCGGCAATCTCGACTATCTCGCCAAGGGCAACCTCGCCGCCTTGAAGCGGATCTGCGGCGTCGACGACGAGGACGTGGCCGACATGATCCGCGAGCTGCGCGCCTACGATCCCAAGCCTGGCTGCCGCTTCACGGCCTCCGAGCGGGTCGACGCGATCGTACCCGACGTCTTCGTCACCCGGCGCGCCGCGGGCTGGGGCGTCGAGCTCAACAGCGCGACGCTGCCGAAGCTGCTGGTCAACCGCACTTATTATAACGAGCTCGCCGGCGGGCCGCAGGACCGCGCCTCGAAAGCCTGGCTCAACGAGTGCCTACAGAGCGCCAACTGGCTGTTGAAGGCGCTCGACCAGCGCGCCCGCACCATCGTCAAGGTCGCCAGCGAGATCGTCGCCCGCCAGGAGGGCTTCTTCCGCCACGGCGTCGCCCAGCTGAAGCCCTTGACGCTGCGCGCCGTCGCCGAGACGATCGGCATGCACGAATCGACGGTGAGCCGGGTCACGTCGAACAAATATCTCTCCTGCGACCGCGGCCTCTACGAGCTCAAATATTTCTTCACCTCGGGCATCCAGTCGAGCGACGGCGGCGACGCCGCCTCGTCGGAATCGGTCAAGAGCCGGATCAAGGCGCTGATCGCCGCCGAGGACCCGCTGCGGATCCTGTCCGACGACCAGCTGGTCGAGATGCTCAAGGCCGAGGGCTTCGACATCGCCCGGCGCACCGTCGCCAAATATCGCGAGGCGATCGGCCTCGGCTCCTCGGTCCAGCGCCGCCGGCAAAAGGCGATCGGCCGCGCCGCCTGAACCGATCCGGATTGAAAAAGTGTGACGGCGCCGGAACCTATGCCATGAGTCGCGGATTGAGCCCCTTTGGGTGTCTTACGCAGCATCCGGGGTGCTCCGGGCCGGTCCCGGGCGCCCCCCTTTTTTGCAGGGGAGAAGTATGAAAATCATCGTCACGATCGCCGCCGCCGCCGGCCTGATCGCGCTCGGCGCGTGCAGCCAAAGCGCCACCGAGAACAAGGCCGACGCCATCGAAGCGAACGCCGAGAACACGGCCGACATTATCGAAGCGAACGCCGCGAACGTCGCCGACGCCGTCACCGACAACGCCGAGAACGCGGCCGAAGCGACCCGCAACGCCGGCGACAATGCCGCCGACGCGGTCCGCAACAAAGCCGACCACTAAGGCCGGCCAACCCAGCCTTTCACGAGGGCGCCCCGCGGGGCGCCCTCTTTTCATGGGGCCGCCGTCGCGATAGCGATGCCGCCATGACCCGCGCGCCCTTCGTCTTCGCCCTCCTCGCCCTGCCCGCCGCCTGCGCGATGCCGGAAGCGCGGCTCCGCGCCGGCCTGGTCTACGCCGGCCTGCCGGCGCCGCTCGCCGCCTGCATGGCCGAGCGGATGGTCGACCGGCTGTCGCTGATGCAATTGAGGCGGCTCGGCGATCTGCCGCAGGCGCGCGCCTCCGTGTCGGTGGCGGAGTTCCTCCATCGGGTGCGGGCGCTCGGGGATCCGGAGGTGCTGTCGGTCAGCGCGAGCGCGGCGGCTTGGTGCGAGGCGCGGCGGCTGGTCGGCTGATCCCGCCGGATCGGTTCAATCTCCGCTTTCCTTTTCGTTCCCTCTATGTTCTAATCCGGGAATGAGCCAGGATTGCGCTGCCGCGCCGGCTTTCGATCCGGTTCCCGTCCGCGCCCGCAAGGACGGCTGGACGCCCGCGCGGCAGGCCGCGTTCATTGCCGCGCTTCGCCAGACCCGCTGCGTCCTCGAAGCCTGCCGGCGCGTCGGCATGTCGAGCGAGAGCGCCTACAAGCTCTATCGCCGGCCGGACGCGGCGAGCCTCCGCCGCGCCTGGCATGCGGCCCGCGCCGGCGCCGGCCCGCCGCGGCATCCGTCAACTTCCAGCCAGCCGTCAACTTTCGCGGCGGCGGCGGCGCCACGCGCGCCATTCACCGCCGTCGCCCTCTGGCCGGTGCCGAAAACAGCCCCGCCGCCGGCCTCCTGCATATCCTCAACTTCCTCAACATCGCCAACTTCCGTGGAAACGAATAGCACCTGTCGGACTCGTCAGGTTCATCAACTTCCGCGCGACCATCAACTTCCTGCCGCCGCGCCGCCGCGCGAGCGGCCGCTTACTCGCCCGAGGCCTTCGCCCGCGCCGCTCGGGCCGCCCTGAAGGCACGGAAGGCTCCGGTAAGATGAGGAGCGGTTTTCCCCCTCCCGGTCATTGCGAGCGTAGCGCGGCAATCCAGTCCGGCCTCCGAGCAGCTGGATCGCCGCGTCGCTGCGCTCCTCGCGATGACGGAACTGCCCCGGGGGTGGATTCGCGCCCGCCCCTGTGCTTTAGGCCCGGCCCATGAACATCCATGAATATCAGGCCAAGGAGCTGCTCGCGAAGTTCGGCGTGCCGGTCCCAGCCGGCTATGCCGCGATGAGCGTCGAGGAGGCGGTCGCCGCCGCCGCGAAGCTTCCCGGGCCGCTCTTCGTGGTCAAGGCGCAGATCCACGCCGGCGGGCGCGGCAAGGGGAAATTCAAGGAACTCGGGCCCGACGCCAAGGGCGGAGTGCGGCTGGCGCGGACGCTGGACGAAGTGCGCGCGGCGGCGGCCGAGATGCTCGGCAACACCCTCGTCACCGTCCAGACCGGCCCCGCCGGCAAGCAGGTCAATCGGCTCTACGTCACCGACGGGGTCGAGATCGCGAAGGAATTCTACCTCGCTCTGCTGGTCGACCGGAAGAGCGGGCGGGTCGCCTTCGTCGTCTCGACCGAGGGCGGCATGGACATCGAGGCGGTGGCGCACGACAGCCCGGAGAAGATCCACAGCTTCACGGTCGACCCCGCGACCGGCTTCATGCCGCATCACGGCCGCGCGGTCGCTTACGCGCTCGGGCTCGACGGCGATCTGAACCGGCAGGCGCAGCAGGTGGCGAAGCTGCTCTACGACACCTTCCTCGGCACCGATGCCGCCCAGATCGAAGTGAACCCGCTCGCCGTCACCGACGACGGCAAATTGCTCGTCCTCGACGCCAAAATCGGCTTCGATGCGAACGCGATGTTCCGCCACCCGGACCTCGAATCGCTGCGCGACGAGAGCGAGGAGGACCCGATGGAGCTCGAGGCGTCGAAATACGACCTCGCCTACATCAAGCTCGACGGCAATATCGGCTGCATGGTCAACGGCGCCGGCCTCGCCATGGCGACGATGGACATCATCAAGCTGAACGGCGCCGCCCCGGCCAATTTCTGCGACGTCGGCGGCGGCGCCAACAAGGAGAAGGTCGCGGCCGCCTTCAAGATCATCCTCTCCGACCCGGCGGTCAAAGGCATCCTCGTCAACATCTTCGGCGGGATCATGCGCTGCGACATCATCGCCGAGGGGATCGTCGCCGCCGCCCGGGAGATCGCGCTCGACGTGCCTTTGGTGGTCCGCCTCGAAGGCACCAACGTCGAGGAAGGCAAGCGCATCCTCGCCGATTCCGGCCTCGCCATCGTCCCGGCCGACGATCTGGGGGACGCGGCGAGGAAGATCGTGGCGGAAGTGAAGGTCGCGGCGTAGTCTGGATTTATTGCGTCATCCCAGCGAAAGCTGGGATCTCAGTTCTTGAGGACAGGGAGATTCCAGCTTCCGCTGGAATGACGAGCTGGAGGAATTGAACCGATGAAGCTCTTGGTCGCCGTCAAGCGGGTGATCGATTTCAACGTCAAGCCGCGGGTCAAGGCGGATGGGACGGGGGTCGATCTCGCCAACGTCAAGATGAGCATGAATCCGTTCGACGAGATCGCGGTCGAGGAGGCGATCCGCCTCAAGGAGAAGGGGGTGGCGACCGAGATCGTCGCGGTCTCGATCGGCCCGGCCAAGGCGCAGGAGACGCTGCGCACCGCGCTGGCGATGGGCGCCGACCGCGCGATCCTGATCCAGACCGACGACGAGGTCGAGCCGCTCGCCGTCGCCAAATTGCTCGCCAAGGTCGCGCAGGAGGAGCAGCCCGGGCTGGTCATCCTCGGCAAGCAGGCGATCGACGACGATTCGAACCAGACCGGGCAGATGCTCGCCGCCTTGCTCGGCTGGCCGCAGGGGACGTTCGCCTCGAAGGTCGAGGTCGCCGGCGATCATGTCGACGTCACCCGCGAGGTCGACGGCGGCCTCGAGACGGTGAAGCTCAACCTGCCCGCGGTGGTGACCACCGATCTGCGCCTCAATGAGCCGCGCTATGCGAGCCTGCCCAACATCATGAAGGCCAAATCGAAGCCGCTCGCCCAGAAAACGCCGGCCGATTACGGCGTCGACACCGCGCCGCGCCTGCAGATTCTGAAAGTCGTCGAGCCGGCGAAGCGCCAGGCGGGAGTCAAGGTCGGATCGGTCGACGAGCTGATCGGCAAGCTGAAGACGCTGGGAGTGGTGGCATGAAGACACTGGTTCTCGTCGAGCATGAGGGCGGCAAGGTTAAGGACGCCACGCTGGCCGCGGTCACCGCCGCGGCGCAGCTGGGCGAGGTCCATCTCCTCGTCGCCGGCGCGGGCGTCGGCGGCGTCGCCGAGGCGGCGGCGAAGATCGCCGGGGTGGGCAAGGTCCACGTCGCCGATGACGCGGCCTACGGCCACAATCTCGCCGAGAATGTCGCGCCGCTCGCCGCGCAATTGATGGCTGGCCACGACGCCTTCCTCGCACCGGCGACGACCACCGGCAAGAACATCGCCCCACGCGTCGCCGCTTTGCTCGACGTCATGCAGATCAGCGACATCCTCTCGGTCGAGGGCGAGGGCATTTTCACCCGGCCGATCTATGCCGGCAACGCGATCGCGACGGTCAAATCGTCCGACGCCAAAAAGGTGATCACGGTGCGCGGCACTGCGTTCGAAAAGGCGGCCCGGGAGGGCGGCTCCGGCACGATCGAGCCTGTCCCCGCGACGGGCGACAAGGGCCTCTCCTCCTTTGTCGGCGCGGAGCTCTCCAAGTCCGAGCGGCCCGAGCTGACCAGCGCCAAGATCATCGTCTCGGGCGGCCGCGCGTTCGGCTCGTCGGAGCAGTTCCACTCGCTGCTCGATCCGCTCGCCGACAAGTTGAAGGCCGGGGTCGGCGCCAGCCGCGCCGCAGTCGATGCGGGCTATGCGCCCAACGATTATCAGGTCGGCCAGACCGGCAAGATCGTCGCGCCGGAAGTCTATATCGCGATCGGCATCTCCGGCGCGATCCAGCACCTCGCGGGGATGAAGGACAGCAAGGTCATCGTCGCGATCAACAAGGACGAGGACGCGCCGATCTTCCAGGTCGCCGACCTCGGCCTGGTCGGCGATCTGTTCAAGATCGTGCCCGAGCTCACCGGGAAGCTGTGAGCTGCGGCCGGCTCTTTGAACCGTGAATCATGTTCGTGCCGGAACTTACCGGGAAGCTCTAGCTGCGCGGGCCGGGGCGGTGCGGTAAAAGCCCGGTGCCTCGAACGGGGCCGGCCAGACCCTGAGCGACGACCAGGCGAGGCTATCCGGCCGGCAGCCGGGCGAGGCCGCGACCCCGATCACCGGGGTTCGCGGCACCACGAAGCCGAGGCGGTAGGCCCAATGCTGGAGATATTCCTCGACGACCGGCCGAAAGCGGGGAAAGCCGCCAAGCCGCGGCCCGCGATAATGATAGAGCGTCGGCCCCACCGGCCCCGCGGCCTCGGCGAAACGGGTGCGGAGATAGCCGGCCGCGGGCGCGTTCGCCGCCATCAGCCGGCAATCGCCTTTGCGGGCGAGCGCGTAGTCGAACAAATGATGCGGCACCGCGATCGCGCGAAAGCCCGCGGCGCGCAGCATCGCCACCATGTCGCGCGCCAGCCTGGCGTCGTCCGGCTGGGCGGTGCGGCCGGCGCTGACCAGCTTCGGGACCAGCGTCACGCCGAGCAACAGGGCGAGCGCGAGGCTAACCCCGAGGCGGCGCGGCACGATAGAGCCCGAAGCCGATGACGGCGCCGCTCAGGATCAGAGTCGCCCAGGCGAACAGGTCGCGTCCGCCGCCGGCGTGGAGGTAGTCGAAATGATCCGGATAGAGCCCAAGCGCGGCGAGGCGGGCGGTGTTGACCAGGATCGTCACCGCGATCGCGCCCAGCGCCACCGGCACGAGCTTCCTCGTCAGCGGAACCGCCAGCAGCTCGGCCGCCACGACCAGCAGCAGCAGCGTCATCGAGATGTTCGCCAGGGCCGAGCAGCCGCCGGCGACGACGAAGGTCGCGCTGCCGTCGGCGGAGCGGAACACGTTGCCGTCGGTGGGCAGGCCGGTTCCGGCCGCGATCAGCAGCGCCTCCAGCCGCGTGATCTCCGGGCCGAACATGGCGAGGAACACGGGGCCCCACAGCAGCGGCCCGGTCGCGGCCAGCCCAATCAGGCCGATCCTGCGCAGCGGCGTCGCCGGCGCGCCCGTACCGATAAGATAGAGCGAAGCGCCGAACAGTCCCCCCGCTGCGACGATCATGACCGGGCACAAGGCAGCCGCGATGAGCCCGGCCGCCACATATTTGTCCGCTGGCCTCGGCGCGCCGTCCTCGCCGGCGAGACCGAGCCGCAGGATCGCGTAGAGCGCGCACCAGATCGCGGCATTGACTCCGAACAGCGAAACGAAGGCGTGGCCCACGCCGTCGCCGAACGAGGAAAAGATGCGCAACGCGACGCCGTTGAGAATGACGACGGTCAGCAGGATCGCGAAGGATTCACCGCGGGATGGCAAGCGCCCGCGCAGGCGGGCCGCCCCCGATGCCATGATCAGCAGCGATCAGCAGCGGGTGATGCGGCGCTTGAGATAGAGATAGCCGGAGCCGATAAGCGCCATCGAACCAAGCCCCACCCCGGCCTCGGGAGCGGGGACCCCGATCCCGGCGAGCGCGGAACCGGTCAACGCGAAGAAGCCGGCTGTGGCGGCGGCGGCGAAGATGGTGAGCTTGCCCATGTCCAGTCCCCTGTTCAGGCTTGGCGTGCAGTCGTGATTGAACGCTATTGCAAGCGGCGGTAATTGGCAAGTGGGAGGGACCGTGGACGAACCGACCCTGATCGAAGCCGTCGGCGCGATGCTCTCCGACAAGCTCTTCATCGCCTATGTCGGCTTCTTCATCCTGTTCGCGGCAGCCGAGGCGGCGTTCAGCGAGAGCCGCGATCCGGCCGCCGCCGCCCGCGGCCGGATGGTCGTCAATTTCAGCCTGCCGATCGTCTCCGCTCTGATCGCCCTGGTCGTGCCGTTCGGCGTCACCACTTCGGCGATCCTTGCCGCCCGCGAACATTGGGGATTGTTCAATCAGATCGCCGCGCCGCCGCTTGCGGTGCTCGCCGCCGCGCTCGTCGCTCGGACCGGGCTCGGCTATCTCGTTCATCGCCTGAGCCATGCCGTGCCGCTGCTCTGGCGGCTCCACAAGATCCACCATTCCGACCCCCATATCGATGTCTCGCTCAGCCTCCGGCATCACCCGCTCGAGCTGCTGCCCGGGCTGGCGGCCTATTCGGCGGGGACGATCCTGCTCGGCCTGCCGGTCTGGGCGGTCGCCCTCGTCGAGGCGCTGCTGATCGGCGCGAGCTATAGCGACCATCTCGACGTCCGCCTGCCGCCGCGCGCGGCAAGGCTGCTGGCCGCCTTGTTCGTCACGCCCGACGTTCACCGGCTCCACCACTCCGCCGAGCGCGTCCAGACCGACAGCAATTACGGTAGCCTCTTCATCGCCTGGGACCGCCTGTTCGGCACCTATCGCGCGCCGGAGAAAGAGACGGTCGCCCGCTACGGGCTCGACGACGTCGATCCGGCGGCCGCCAACAGCCTCTGGGCGCAGCTCGCTTTGCCGTTCGCGCGAACGCCGCGGCAGATCCGGCCGGGAACCGTCGCGTGACGCAGAGCGCGGCCTATTCGAAGCCCGTCAGGAAGCTCGCCGCGTTGGCGCCGAGCGCGTCGAGGGCATAGCCGCCCTCCATGACGATCAGCGTCGGCAGGCTCGCAGCGGCGATCCGACGGCCGAGCTCGGCATAATCGGGCGTTGTCAGGCGGAAATAGGAGATCGGATCGCCGGCAAACGTGTCCGCGCCGTAAGAGACCAGGAGCAAATCGGGGGCGAAGGCCGCGATCCGCTCCAGCGCCGCCTCAAGCGCGGGGAGATAGGCGGCGAGGTCGGTGCCGCGCGACAGCGGCAGGTTGAGCGTCGCGCCCTCGCCCGCGCCGGTCCCGGTCTCGTCGGCGTGGCCCCAATAGAAGGGATAGTCCATCTTCGGATCGGCGTGGAGCGAGGCGAACAGCACCTCGCCGCGGGCGTAGAAGATGTCCTGGCTGCCGTTGCCGTGATGATAGTCGATATCGAGAATCGCGACCCGCTGCCGGCCCGCGGCAATCGCGGCCTGCGCGGCGACCGCGGCGTTGTTGAGATAGCAATAGCCGCCGAGATAATCGGCGCCGGCATGGTGGCCGGGCGGGCGGCAGAGCGCGAACGCACTCTGCTCTCCCTCGAGCACTGCATCGAGCGCGGTGAGCGCGCTCTGCGCCGACCAATAGGCGCCCTGCCAGGTGCCGGCGGCGATCGGGCTGGAGGCGTCGAAGCTGTGGAGGCCGAGCCGGGCGTCGATCCGGTCGAGCTCGAGCGGCCTTCGCCCGACCACCGGCCAGGCATAGCCGCTCGCATCCCCCTCGCGCCCCGCCGCCCGCCAATCCCTGTGCGCCGATCCGAGGAAGGCGAGATAGGCTTCGGAGTGGACGGCGCGCAGCGGCGCTTCGCCATGGTCGGTGGGCGCTTCGGCGGGGCCGATCGCGGCGAGGATCGCCTCGGCCCTTGCCGGACTCTCGGCGAACGCCACGAAGCCGCCATTGTGCAGCTCCAGCGCTGGCGCGTGGGCGAGCTGCCGCGGATCGAAGAAGGCGCGCATCGCCGCATCATGGCGAATGCGCGGCCTCCGGGAAAACGGAATCTGGCGCCGGCGGGCTTTAGTGCGTGGTCTCGACTTGGAGGGCGCCGCTGGCGGCGGCGGTAATGGTGACGTCGCCGTCCCAGCCCGTCGCATAGATGGCATCGGTGAGCGCATAGGCAGAAAAGTGCCGTGCGCCGTCGGCCACCATGACGCTGACCGGAGCGGCGCGGTGGCGCGAAATCGTTCCGTCCAGCAGGGTCACCAGCGTCCGGCGCGGATGGCCATAGGCATAGGCCGTCCATGGCGCCTGGACCGTTGACGGACCCACGGAAATAACCGCGATCTCGGGCGACATGGCGGCGAGCAGCGGCGCCGTGGTGCCGTTATACGAGCCATGGTGCCCCACCTCGTAGACGTCGGTGTTGAGGGCCCGAGTCCCGGCATATTGAGCGAGCAAGCGGGCAATGCCGGCATTCTCCAGGTCGCCGGTGAACAGGAACGAGGCGCGCCCATAATCGACGCGGATAACTAAGCTGTGATTGTTGCCATTATTGTAGTCGGTAGCAGTCCAGCCCGGATTGCTGGTCAGCCCGCCTGAAAGGACGCGGATGCGCGGGTCGACGCGGGGGCAGGCGAGCGGATCGATGACCGGGCCTTCCCTGCCCGCGGTGCCGGTCAGATCTTGGACCGCGCGATCCGTGACCGGCGAGGGGAGGGTGGCGGCGTTGTTGTGCATCCAGTTCGCATTGGGGGAGCCGGATCCCGTCAGCTTGCCATTGTGGATGTAGCCGCCGATGCGATAGCGCTGCGCTACCCGGCGCAAGTTGCTGTTGTGGTCGATATGGGTGTGGGTGATGAACACTGCGTCGAGGCGGTGGAGGTCGGTCCGGCGGGCGAAGAATGCGTCGAGATAGTCGATAAGGTGGTTGCCCGCGGCGGGCCCGCGCCCACCCGCATCGATTAGTATGGCGCCGCAGGGGAATTCGAGCAGAGCGGCGTTGCCCTGATCGACGTCGAGATAGTGGACGACCATTCGATCTGCCGCAATCGCGGCCGCAGTTGGCGGCGGCGGTGGCGGCTGCATGGAGCGTGCCACGGTGGGCGCGGCGGCAATGGCGAGCGGCAGAAGGGCAAGGGCCAATGAGGCCGACCAAATTCTTGCTTTCATGGCGAGTCTCCCCTGAAGGGAAGCTGCGCCTCACCCTGGAGCGGGTCGAACAGAGGTGAATCCGAAATGGAGGGAACGGCGTGCCGCCTGCCTCATTCCGATCCAAAACGGACAGAACCGGGCCGCTCAGCGGCGATAGGCCGGATCGAGCGCCAGATTGAGCAGGTGCGCGAGCCGGACGCCGGCCTGGGTGACGCGGCGCTGGATGACCGGCATCGCCCAGTCCATATAGGCGGCATCGACGCGGACGCCGCGCCTCGGCGTCGCCATCGCCATCTCGGTCGCGGAATATTGGCACGCCGCCTGGACCATGACGCAATAGCCCACTTCGGGCCGGATCGCGACCGCGTAGGATTCCGCCGACCATTGCCAGGGCTGGGACGAAAGCCACTGGGCGCGCTCGACATCGCTCACCTGGCCGCTCCACGTCGCCGCCAGCGCGCGGACGTCTTCGATCGACCGGCCGCCGGCCAAAGCGCGGCTCTGCAGGATGCAGGTATCCCAGGTCGAATGGAGATTGTTGGTGCACAGGCCGTTCGAATTGACTTCGTTGCCGCCCTGGTCGTCGCGATAGGAGCTGTGCAGCGGCTGGTGGATGTCGCCGAGCCAGTGGCCGAGATAGACCAGGGCCGCGGCCTTTTCCGGGTCGCTCGCGGTCGGCGAGTGAAGGACCGCGAAGTCGGCGGCGATCGCCGAGACCACGCATTGCGGCGCCCCGCCGCAGCCGGAGGCGCCGGTGACGGCCATCAGCGTGCGCGGATAATTGACGAAATGCTCCGGGCTGCGGCGCTGCGGGCCGCCGCTGGCGGGATGGTCGGGATAGGTGCAGGCCCAGCCATATTCGGCGTTGAGCGGGTTTGCGCCCAAGATCGCGGGGTGGGCGCGCAGCAGGCGCGCGACCTCCGCTCGCGCGACCGGCGTCAGGTTCCTGAGGGCGATCTCGCAGACCGTGCGGTGACCCGAATCTCCCCAGGCGAGCGCCGGCGCGCTCCCGCCTGCGCCGAGCATCATGAAGAATGCGACGAGCATCGAGCGCAAGGACGTTGTCATGGCGAGTCTCCCCCGGAAAGGAGGAAGCTGCGCTCAGCCCGTGCGCGGGTCGCGGCCAGCTGCATCCGAAACGGACCGACCCGCCGCCGCGCGTCGGCCAGTTTGATCCGAAATGGAGTTGGTGGCGCCTTGGCTCCTCTTCATTCCGACGGCGCGGTGGCGCCGGCGATGAGGGCCGCGACACTGTCGTGGAGCTGCTGGTTGTCGACCACGAAGAACAGGCCGCCGCGTCCGTTCTGGCTGCTCGTGCACGGCCTTGCGGCCGGCGACAGGCTCCCCTGCTGATTGAGATCGCCGAAGATCGTGTAATGGGGTGCGCCGCCCAGCGAGATGCCGATCTTGGCATGATTGCCGTTGGGGGCATGGCCTCCCCACAGGCCGATCGTCCGGCCGTTCCAGACGCCGCTGGTGGCGATCGCCACCAGGCCGGGATGCTGGGGGATGCCCCAGCAACCGGGGTCACCCGCGCTGCTTGTCGACGCGATGGCGGGCGTCGCCCACCAGTTCGCGGTGCGCAACGGCGGGCCGCTCGCCGCTGCGGGAGCGCCGAGGACCGCGGACACCATCTGCCACGGCGGGACGTGCAGCGCCGACGGCTTGGAGATCAGCCGCACCCCGCTCGACAGCGTCGTGTCGAAAACGGCGGTGCTCGACGACAGCCGGCCGAGCATTCGCGCGGCGGTCTGGATGTTCTGCGGCCCGCCGATCGAGGCCAGCTGGGGGATGGTGACGTCGGTGGCGACGCTCGCATTGGCCAGCCCGGTCAGCACCTGCGCGACGTCCTGCGGCGTCAGGCGCAGGGCGAAGAAATGCTGGCTGAACATGACGTTGTTGCCGGCGGTGCAGCCCAGCGTGTTGCCATCGCCCTGGCGCGGCGCGCGCGCGCTGCCCGCGCCCGGCCATGCCGGCGTGCTGACCTGGACGATCAGGCCGTCGCCATTCTGGTTCCAGGCAAGCATGCCCTTCGAATGCCCCCAGGGGCTCGGCCGGTCGGCCATCGGGTGGCCTTGAAATTGATCGTTCCAGACCACGTAGGAATAATCGCCGTTGTAGATCTGGGCGAAGGTCGCGCCGACCGGATCGCCGGGGCCGGTGCCGACCAGACCCTGGCCCGTCTGAAGGGTGGGATTGGCGCTCGAGGCATAGGCATATTGCTGGCTGAAGGCCTGGCGATACCGCATCGGCGACCCGCCGAACGGACAGGTGCGCGCCGGGTCGTTGGCGGCGGTGGGAAACACGCCCGCGTTCAGCTTGAAGACGAATATCCAGTCGGCCGGATGGCCCTGCGACACCAGCGGCACCGGCGGCGGCGCGGTCGCGGGCTGCGCCGGAGCGGCGGCGGCGAGCGTGAAGGCGGCGGCGAACGACGCGAACAACGACCATTTTCTCATGGCGAATCTCCCCTGAAGGGAAGCTGCGCCCCGGCCTGAAGCGGGTCGAAAGAAGGTGCATCCGAATTGGCGGGAAGCGGCGAAATTAGGCGCCGACTTGATCCGAAATGGACCTGGCTCACCGTTTTACGAAAGTTCTTGCGCAACGCTCACTGGAATTGGATGATATTTGGGTCCGATTCGGAGGAATCATGGAGGCCGCCGGGTTTCTTGCCGCGTTCATCCTGCGCGAGACTGCGCTGTTCGCGGCGTTCGGCTTCCTTGTCCTCGGGGCGAGTGACCTGGCGGTCGATTTGCTGTGGCTGGGGAACGCGCTGGCCCGGCGCGGGCGCCGCGGCGGCCAGGCCCTCGCGCCGCCGGCCGCGCCGGGCCGGCTGGCGGTCTTCATCCCGGCGTGGGACGAAGCCGCGGTGATCGGCGCGATGCTGGCGCACGCGGGGCGCGCTTTCGCCGCCGCGGACCACCTGCTTTATGTCGGCTGCTACCCCAACGATCCGGCGACGATCGCGGCCGTCCGCGCGGCGCGAAACGGGCGCGTTCGCCTCGTCGTCGGCCCGGCGCCGGGGCCGACCAGCAAGGCCGATTGCCTCAACCGGCTGTGGGAGCGGATGGTTGAGGACGAGGCCGCCGACGGCAAGCGTTTCAAGGCGGTGGTGCTCCATGACGCCGAGGATGTCGTCCACTCGGCCGAGCTCGGCCTGTTCGACGCCCTGATCGAGCGGTTCGACCTCGTTCAATTGCCGGTCGTGCCGCTGATCGATCCCGGATCGCGCTGGATCGGCGCCTCCTATGCCGACGAATTCGCCGAAGCGCATGGCAAGGAGCTCGTCGTCCGCGCGGCGATCGGCGCGGGCCTACCGTCGGCCGGCGTCGGTTGCGCGATCGCGCGCGACGCGCTCGACGCGATGGCCACGGCGTACGGGACTCCGTTCGACCCTGCCAGCCTCACCGAGGATTATGAGCTGGGCCTGCGCCTCCACGGCCTCGGCCGTCGCGCCGCCTTCGTCCGCCTGGCGGCCGGGCCGGGGCGGCCCGCGATCGCCACCCGCGCCTATTTCCCGGCGACGCTCGACGCCGCGGTCGCCCAGAAAGCGAGGTGGATGACCGGTATCGCCCTCGCCGGCTGGGACCGGCTTGGCTGGAGCGGCGGCCTTGCCGAGCGCTGGATGCGGCTGCGCGACCGCCAGTCGCTGCTCGCCGCTTTGGTGCTGAGCGGCGCCTATCTGGGCCTGATTCTGTGGGCGGCGCTGCTGCTTGCCGGCGCGACGGCGGCGCCTTTCCCGCCCGCCTTCGTGCCCCTCGCCGCGATCAATTCGCTGCTGCTGCTCTGGCGGCTGGCGATGCGCCTCGGCTTCGTCGCCGGTGCCTATGGCTGGCGCGAGGGCCTGCGCGCGCTGCCGCGCACGGTGACCTCCAACATCATCACGATCATGGCCGCCCGGCGGGCGCTCGGCTGCTACCTCCGCCTGATCCGGACGGGAGCGCCGGCCTGGGACAAAACCGCGCACGCCTTCCCCCGCCGGCTTCCCGCCGAATGAGGGCGCCGCCGATCAGCGCGCCGCCGCTCCGCTTCCTCGCGCTCGTGCTCGGCGGCTGGATCTGCATCCGCGCCGCGATCCTCGCGCCCGGTTGGGGGATCGAGGCGGAAAGGAGGGACGCTCGCGCGACCGCGACCGGAACCCGGCCCGCCCCGTCTCGCGCCGAGGGTGCGTATCCCCTCCACACTGCCGCGGCGGCGGCGGTCAAAGTGCCGCCTGCCGCACACGGGAACATCATGCGAGGCAATTCCCTTATAAGGGAACTGTCTTATAAGGGAATTGCTGGCCGGCCGGGCCTCCTTGGGATTTTGCCGCTGGCGCGGGTCGAGCCTGGTTTGCGCCCAAGCCCAGCCGCGCCGCAGCTACCCCCCGCGTCGACCGCGCGCCGCGAGCCGATCCAGTCGCTCACTGCGCGCCCGGCCGCCCGCGCGTCCCGCCCCTGGTCGGTCTCGGCCTGGGTGCTGCTGCGGGGCGAACGCGGCGGCTCGTCGCTGGCGCCGGCCGGCACGCTGGGCGGCAGCCAGGCCGGCGCCCGCTTTCTCTACCGGCTCGGCGAGCGCCTTGCGCTGAACGCGCGGGCCTATTTGCCGCTGCAGCGGCTGGGCGGCGCCGAAGCGGCGGCGGGGCTGGACTGGCGGCCTGTCGCCTCCGTTCCGGTCGATATCCTCGTCGAGCGGCGGCAGGCGCTCGGGCGCGAGGGCCGGTCGGCCTTTTCGATCCTTGCCCATGGCGGCGCGGGCCGGGCGCTGCCGGGCGGCCTGCGCTTCGATGCCTACGCCCAGGCCGGCATCGTCGGCTTCAAGTCGCTCGACGCCTTCGTCGACGGCTCGGCGCGGGTGAGCGCCGGGCTCGGGCCCGTCGAGGTCGGCGCCGGCGCCTGGGCTGCGGCCCAGCCGGGCGCGGCGCGGCTCGACGCGGGACCGGCCCTGACTTACCGGCTTCCGGTCGCCCGCGCCCACCTCCGGCTCGAGGCCAACTGGCGCTTTCGCATCGCCGGCGGCGCAGCGCCCGGGTCCGGCCCCGCTCTCACCCTCGCCGCCGACTTTTGAGGCGCCCGCGCCTTCCGCGCGCCCGCTTTCGCGGCTAGGGTCCCCGGCCCATGGACATCTATCTGCCGATCGCCGGCCTGTCGGTGAACGCCCTGGTGATCGTCGGCCTGGGCGGGCTGGTCGGCCTGCTCACCGGAATGGTCGGGGTCGGCGGCGGCTTTCTGACCACGCCGATCCTGATCTTCTACGGCATTCCGCCCGCGGTGGCGGTCGCCTCGGCGACGACCCAGATCACGGGCACCAGCATCTCCGGCGTGCTCGCCCACCGCCGCCGCCGCGGCGTCGACGTCCAGATGGGCGCGGTGATCATCGCCGGCGGCGTCATGGGCTCGATCCTCGGCGGGTTCCTGTTCCGCCTGCTCCAGGACATGGGCCAGATCGATACCGTCATCTCGATCCTCTACGTGCTGCTCTTGACCAGCATCGGCCTGATCATGGCCAGGGAAGCGGCGACCGCGCTCAACATCCTCAAGCCCTCCGCGCGGGCCAAGATGCGCCCGGCCCGCCGCCACAACCCGCTGATCGCGGTGCTGCCGTTCCGCTGGCGCTTCTACCGTTCCGGCCTCTACATCTCGCCGCTGGCCCCGCTCGGGCTCGGCTTCGTCTCGGGGATGCTGACCGTCCTGCTCGGCGTCGGCGGCGGCTTCATCATGGTGCCGGCGATGATCTACCTGCTCGGCATGTCGGCACAGGTGGTGGTCGGCACCTCATTGCTCCAGATCCTGTTCGTCACCGCCGCGACCACCCTGGTCCACGCCACCACCACCCGCTCGGTCGACATCGTCCTCGCCGGGCTGCTGCTCCTGGGCTCGGTGGTCGGCGCGCAATATGGCGCCCGCCTCGCCCAGAAGATGAAACCCGAATTGCTCCGCATGATCCTCGCCATCGTCGTCCTCGGCGTCGCCTTCCGGATGGCGCTGCAGCTGGGCTGGCGGCCCGAGGAGATCTATACGGTGCAGATGCTGTGAGGCGGCGCGACGCGTTCCTCCTCGCGCTGCTCGCGCCGCTCGCCCTCGCCCAGGCCGAGCCGCGGCTCGTCCCCGACGTCTCCCAGCGCGACATCGAGATCCGCTACAGCTTCTCGGGCGCGGAGCTGCTGCTGTTCGGGGCGATCCTCTATCCGGGCGGGCGCACGCCGCAAGCGACTCCCGACATCGCGGTCGTGCTCAAGGGCCCGCTCGAGCGGATCGTGCTGAGGGAGAAGCAGAAGGTCGCGGGCATCTGGATGAACGTCGAGCGGGTGCGCTTCCGTTCGGCGCCGAGCTTCTACGCGGTGGCCTCGTCGCGGCCGCTCGCCCGCCTGGTCGACGAGCGCACCGCGGCGATCTACGAGCTCGGCCTCAACAACCTCCAGCTGTCGCCGGGCGGGGGCGCCTCGGCCGACACGCTGCGCCGCTTCGAGCAGGGCCTGATCGACCTCAGGCGCCGCAACCAGCTCTACGCCGAATATCCCCATGGCGTGGAAATCAGCGAAGGCGTCCTCTACCGCGCCCGGATCAGCATTCCGGCGCGGGTGCCGGTCGGCACCTACACCGCCGAAACCTTCCTGATCCGCGACGGCCGGGTAATCGCCGGCGCCGCGCGCGAGATCCGGATCGAGAAGCTGGGCTTCGAAGGTTTCGTCGCCTTGGCGGCCGAGCGCTGGTCGCTGACCTACGGCATCGTCGCGGTCGCGCTGTCGCTGCTGCTCGGCTGGGCGGCGAGCGCCTTGTTCCAGCGGCGCTACGGCTAGGGCGCCCTCTTACATCTCAAGCACTTGTTTACCCTCTTACTCTAGGACCGGCCTCGGAAATTCCATGGGGCGGCCCGACGCATGACCGACGCGATGAACCTCCACAGCTTCCCGCAGCCCGAAGACGGCGCGGAGGCCGCCAACATCCAGCCGGCGCGGGCGCCGAAAAAGTCGCTCGTGCCGAGCCACGAGGCGATCGGCCAGGTCGTCGAGATCGGCGGCAGCGGCGCCCGCGTCGAGATGGCCGGCCGCCGCCTCGCCGAGCTCGCCACCGATGCCGATCCCAGCATCGCCATGTCGGGCCAGGTCGGCAGCCAGATCAAGATCGCCTCGCATCGGCGCTGGCTGCTCGCCAACATCCGCAGCTTGAAGGTGATCGACGCCGAAGCGGGCACGGTCAGCGCCGAAATCGATTTTCTCGGCGAAGGCGACGAAGATCCGACGACCGGCAAGCTGGTCAATTTCAAGCGCGGCATCACCTCCTATCCGATCCCCGGCAGCAAGGCCTATCCGGTCGCCGGCAACGACCTCAAACAGATGTTCGCCGCCGACGAGCGCGCCCATATCGAGATCGGCACCGTCTATCCGACCAAGGACGTGCGCGGCGCGCTTTATGTCGACGCCTTGCTCGGCAAGCATTTCGCGCTGCTCGGTTCGACCGGCACCGGCAAGTCGACCGCCGCCGCCCTGATCATGCACCGCATCTGCGACCAGTCGCCCGAGGGCCATATCGTCATGATCGACCCGCACGGCGAATATTCCGCCGCGTTCAAGGGTCACGGCGAGCTGTTCAACGTCGACAATCTCGCCATGCCCTATTGGCTGATGAACTTCGAGGAGCATACCGAGGTGTTCGTCACCTCGCAGGGCGCCGATCGCCAGCAGGACATGGACATCCTCGCCAAGTGCCTGCTGCAGGCGCGCGCCAGGAACCGCGCCGCCGAAGGGCTTTCCAAGCTCACCGTCGATTCGCCGATCCCCTACGCGCTCTCCGACCTCACCAGCGCGATCACTCACGAAATGGGCCTCCTGAACAAGGCGACCGACACCGCGCCGTTCATGCGGCTCAAGGGCAAGATCGACGAATTGAAGTCCGACCCCCGCTACCAGTTCATGTTCTCGGGCATGCTCGTCGCCGATTCGATGGGGGCGTTCATCTCCAAGATCTTCCGCCTCCCCGCGCGCGGCAAGCCGATCTCGATCATCGACGTTTCGGGCGTCCCTTCGGACATCGTTTCGGTTGTCGTCGCGGTGCTCTCGCGGTTGGTGTTCGATTATGCGATCTGGTCGCGCAGCGAGGTGCAGCGGCCGGTCCTGCTGATCTGCGAGGAGGCGCACCGCTACATCCCCTCCGACAAGACCTCGACCGGCCAGGCGGTGCGCAAGATCCTCGAGCGGATCGCCAAGGAAGGCCGCAAATATGGCGTGTCGCTGGGTCTGATCACCCAGCGCCCCTCCGATCTCGCCGAAGGCGTCCTTTCGCAATGCGGCACGATCCTGGCGATGCGCCTCAACAACGATCGCGACCAGGCGTTCGTGAAGTCGGCGATGCCGGAAGGGTCGCGCGGCTTCCTCGACGTCATCCCGGCGCTGAGGAACCGCGAATGCATCGTCTGCGGCGAAGGCGTGTCGATCCCGATCCGCGTCTCCTTCGACGATCTCGAGCGCGACCGCTGCCCGGCCTCGTCCGACCCGCTCTTCTCGCAGCTGTGGAAGCAGACCGGCGAAGAGGAAGCGATGGTCGGCCGCGTCGTCAAGCGCTGGCGCGCCCAGGGCCGCTAGCCCCCTTTTTCAAACCCACGTCGGGAAGTCAGCGCGCGGTGCGGATTGCGCCGGCGCCCGCGCTTGGCTGGGGCGCGCGCTGCGCCGCGCCGAGCGGGGTGCCGAGCAGGCCCCGAAGGCGGCTGCGGAAGCTGGCCAGCTCGCCGGCCGAGAGCTGCGCGCGGCTGGCGAAGGTCGCGCCGAGCGGATTGACGGCGACGCCGTTGCGATGGACCTCGAAATGGAGATGCGGTCCGGTCGAAAGCCCGGTCGAGCCGACATAGCCGATCACCGCGCCGCGGCGGACGCGTTCGCCGGCCCGCACTGCGATCCGGCTCATATGGCCGTACATCGTCTCCATGCCGCCGCCATGGTTGAGCTCGACGGTGTTGCCGTGGCCGCCGTGCCAGCCGGCCAATTCGACCCGCCCGTCGGAGACGGCGACGATCGGCGTGCCGTAGCTGGCGCGCAGGTCGACGCCGCGGTGCATCCGCGAATAGTTGAGGATCGGGTGGAAGCGCATGCCGAAGCCCGACGAGACGCCGCCCGGCACCGGCCTCGTCATGCCGCCGCTCTGGCGGCCGATGCCGGAAGCTTCGAACCATTGGCTGCGGCCGTCGCTCTCCCATTGCATCATCTGAAGGTCGCGGCCGCTCGCCCGCTTGAGCCCGGCGTAGAGCAGCGCGCCCATCTGGGTCTCGCCCGTCGCCGCGCGGCGATGCTCGATGATGATGTCGAAACGGTCGCTGGAATTGATGCCCGCAGGCACATTGAGCTGGGTGTTGAGCGCGCGGATATAGGCCTCGACCGCGCGCGCCGGCGCGCCGGCGGCGCGCGCCGAGCGGTAGAGGCTGGCGCCGACCAGCCCCTGGATCCGGAGCGGCGTATCGTCGACCGCGATCGGAATCCGGGTGAGGGTCAGCGCTCCGGCGACCCGGTCGAGCTCGACGCGCAAGTCGAAGCGGGCGCGGAAGGTGAGCTTGTCGAGCGGCCGTGCCACCGTGCGGTTCGGCCGCCGGCCCAGCGTCAGGTCCACCACCGTGCCCGGCCTGATCTCGGCGAGCGGGACGATGCCGCCGATCATCGCCGCGACCCGGGCGGCCTCGGCGGCGGCGACGCCGGCCCGCTCGAGCATCGCGGCGAAGCCGTCGCCCCGCCCCAAAGTGGCGCGAAGATCGACGACTGGACGCTCCGGACTCTCGGCCAGCGCCTCGACCGCGTCGGTCGGCGCCATCCGCCGGCCGGTGTCGGCGCCATAAGCCAAAGGCGCGATGCCGAGCGTGCGCGCTTCTTCGAACTGGGCGTCGGCGAGCGGCGCCGGCGCGGCGCCCCGCAGCGGCTGGATGCCCGGCGCCAGCGACCAGGCGGCGTAGCAGAGGCCGAAGCAGGTGACGAAGCCGCGCAGCCATTCGCGCGAGCCGATCCGCTGGCCGAGATCGACGACGAGGTCGAACTCGCCGGCGCGCGCGCGCAGGTCGCCGATCTTGTGACCGAACGCCGGCCGGGGGGGTGGCGCGCGGTAGAGCCCGCCGTCGAGGGCGAGCGCGGCCGCGCCGCTGCCCGATCCCACGGAGATATCATTGACCTGATACAAGGCTGCCCAGCCCTCGCGCCGCTTCGTTCCCCCGCCGCGCACCCCGCTCGGCAGGCGGTGAGGGTTGTGAAGAAAAGAGGTTAAAGTCAAATTACGGATTCGACCTGCCCGATCTGCTTGCGGTGAAGCGAAAGGGCGACCGGACGAGCGGAAAAGGTTGCGCTTTTCAGGCCGCGAAACGATCTTGGAGGCATGAACGCCGACTTGAAGGCCATCCTCGGCCCGACCAACACCGGCAAGACATATCTGGCGGTCGAGCGGATGTGCGGCCACTCGTCCGGCATGATCGGCTTCCCGCTGCGGCTGCTCGCGCGCGAGATCTACGACCGGGTGGTAAAGCTGAAGGGCGCGAACCAGGTCGCGCTGATCACCGGCGAGGAGAAGATCGTGCCGCGGGACGCGCGCTGGCTGCTGTGCACCGCCGAATCGATGCCGTTGGAAAGGGACGTCGCATTCGTGGCGATCGACGAGGCGCAATTGGGCGCCGATCCGGAGCGGGGCCATGTCTTCACCGACCGGATGCTGCACGCGCGCGGCCGCGAGGAAACGATGATCCTTGGTTCGGAAAGCCTGAAGCCGATGGTGCGGGCGCTGCTGCCCAAGGCCGAAATCATCGGGCGGCCGCGCTTTTCGACGCTGAGCTATGCGGGTCCGGCCAAGCTGTCGCGGCTGCCGCCGCGATCGGCGATCGTCGCCTTCTCGGCCGAGCAGGTCTACGCGGTCGCCGAGATGCTGCGGCGGATGCGCGGCGGCGCCGCGGTGGTGATGGGCGCGCTTAGCCCGCGCACCCGCAACGCCCAGGTGGCGATGTACCAGGCCGGCGAGGTCGACTATCTCGTCGCCACCGACGCGATCGGCATGGGCCTCAACATGGACGTCGACCATGTCGCCTTCGCCGGCCTCGCCAAATATGACGGCAGCAGGCGGCGGCGGCTGACTCCGGCCGAAATGGCGCAGATTGCCGGCCGCGCCGGCCGCCACCAGCGCGACGGCACGTTCGGCTCGCTGACGCTGGCGGGAGACGCGCTGGCCGAGTTCAGGCCCGACGAGATCGAACGGATCCAGGAGCATCGCTTCGAGCCGCTCGACTTCCTCTACTGGCGCGAAGGCGAGCTCGACTTCGGCAGCGTCCAGGCGTTGATCGGCGCACTGGAGAGAAAGCCCGTGCGGCGCGAAGTGCGGGCGGCACCGGAGGCGATCGACCTCGCCGTGCTGAGGATCCTGGCGGGCGACCCCGGCGTCCCCGCCCGCGCCGCTTCGCCCGAGCTGGTCCGGCGCCTGTGGGCCGCCTGCGGCCTGCCCGACTTCCGCAAGACCGGGCCCGAGCATCACGCCCGGCTGGTGGCGCGGCTGTTCAGCCATCTGAGCGAGGGCGACGGCCGCATCCCGCAGAGCTGGTATGCCGAGCAGGTGGCGCGGCTGGACAATGTCCAGGGCGACATCGACACGCTCGCCGACCGCATCGCCGGGGTGCGGACATGGGCCTATATCGCCCATCGGTCCGACTGGCTCAGCGACCCGGCGGCGATGGCGGAGCGGACCATGGCGGTCGAGGAGAAGCTCTCCGACGCGCTCCACGAACGGCTGACCCAGCGCTTCGTCGACCGGCGCACCTCCGTCCTGATGCGCGACCTCGGCAAGAAAGGTGCCGGCGACTTCCCGGTGCTGGTCGATGCCGAAGGCGAGGTCAGCGTCGGCTCCTACGCAATCGGGCGGCTTGAGGGCTTCGCCTTCGAGGTCGATCCCACCGCCCGCCACGCCGACCGCAAGATGCTGCTCGCCACCGCCGAGCGCCGCCTCGGCCATGAATATGAGAGGCGCGCCACCGCGCTCGTCGCCGACACCGACGATCATTTCTCGTTGCGCACCGAGGCGCAGCAGCCGATCGCGATCCTCTGGCGCGGCCACGAAGTGGCGCGCCTCGGCCCGGGCAAGAATCTGCTGAGCCCGCGCATGCTGCTCGACCGGCGGATCGACCGGGTTTCGGACAAGGGCCGCGAGGCGGTGATCCTTCGCCTCAGGGATTGGCTGCGCGCCCGGGCCGGGGCGACGCTCGGGCCGCTCCGCGCCGCCGGCGCCGGCGCGCAGGACCCGAAGGCGCCGGCGGCGATGCGCGCGCTGCTCGCCATGCTCGTCGATGAAGGCGGGATCATCGCGCGCGAAGCGGTCGCCGGGCCGCTGGCCAGGCTCGACCGCCAGCAAAGGCGGGCCGTGATCCGCCTCGGCGTTCGGATCGGTGCGCTCGACCTTTTCATGCCGGCGGTGCTGAAGCCCGAGGCGATGCGCTGGCGCGCCGCCTTCCGCGCCGCCGCCGCGGGCGCGGCGATGCCCGCGCTGCCGCCCGACGCCAGCACCGTCCTGCCGACGCCCGCCGACCGAACCTTGCTCACCCGTTTGGGTTTCCGCGCGGCGGGGCCGCAGATGATCCGGGTCGACATCGCCGAGCGGATCGCGGCGCGCGCCCACGAAGCGCGGGCTGCCGGCAATGGCGAGGCGATCGACGCGGCTCTGGTCACCTCGCTTGGCCTCCAGCCGGCGGCACTGGCGAAGCTGATGCGCGACATCGGCTTCCAGCCCGACGAAGCGGCGCCGGGCTGGATCTGGCGCGGCCGCGAACGACGGCGTCGCCCGCGCGCGCCGGAAAAGAAGTCGCCCGCCTTCGCCGCGCTGGCGGCGCTGAAGCGCTGAGATGTTCAGGGCGCTGAGCGACACGGTCCTGGTCGCAGCCCGCCAGCTTCGCTTGGCGGACGTCGCCGCGGCGGCCGCGGAGGGCGTCTCGGTAATCGTCAACAACCGCCCCGATGGCGAGGAGCCCGGCCAGCCGGAGAGCGCCGATGTCGAACGCGCTGCCAAGGCCGCCGGCCTTCGCTACCATCACATTCCGGTCGCGGGCGGAATCGGGCCGGATCAGGTCGCGGCGATGGCGGCCGCGATGGATGAAGGCAAGCTGCTCGCCTTCTGCCGTTCGGGGACGCGCTCGACCTGGCTCTGGGCACTGGCAGCGCACGGCCGAGGGGCCGACGGCGACACGATCCTGGCGAGCGCCGCGGCAGCCGGATACGATCTCGGCCCGCTGCGCGCCTATCTCGGCTGAGCGTCGAGAACCCGCCGCGCCGCCCCAAGATCGTCCTCGTCGACCATCAGCCGGACCGGGACGACGCCGTCGAGGCCGCCCCAGTTCATCTCGGTGTCGAACAGGACGCTGCCGATTTCCTCGGCATCGAGCCGGCCTTTGGCGAGGCTGGCTTCGAACACGTTGTAGAACTTGGAGAGCTCGACCAGCGCCATCACCAGGGCGCCACCTCGCCCGCGGCTTCCTCGAGCGCGGTCGGCTTGCGGCCGAGGATCGCGTTGCGGTGCGGGAAGCGGCCGAAACGTTCGATCACGTCATAATGCAGCCGCGCATATTTGAGATGCTCGGGATTGCCGAGCGCGGTGAACAGCAGCAGCGCCTGGCGCTGGTCGCGCAGGTCCTCGCTATGCTCAAACGGCATGTAGAGGAATCCCCGCCGCTCCGGCGTCATGCCGTCATCGTAGTCGCGCTCGATCGCGCCCTTGGCGACGGCGAGCGCGAGCGGGTCGGTCGAGAACTGGTCGGCATGGCCGCGAAACATGTTGCGCGGGAACTGGTCGAACAGGAGGATGGCGGCGAGCGCCTCCTCGGCCGAGCCGAGGAAATGCCCGGGCACATTCTCGCGCTGCTCCTGCCAGAGCCCTTCGAAGCGCTTCCCGATCTCGGCGTCGAGCTCCGGATTCGCCTTCCACCAATCGTCCCAGCCGAGTGCGAACCAGAAATTGAGGACAGCCTGGACCTGCCCCTGGTTCACGCCGCGGTGCCGCCGACGGTGATCCCTGCGATCAGCAGGGTCGGCTGGCCGACGCCGGCGGGGACCGACTGGCCGCCCTTCCCGCAGACGCCGATGCCCTCGTCCAGGGCCATGTCGTCGCCGATCGCCGCGACCCTGGTGAGCACGGTGGGGCCGTCGCCGATCAGGGTCGCGCCCTTGATCGGCGCGCCGAGCCGGCCATTCTCGATCCGGTAGGCCTCGGTGCAGGAGAAGACGAATTTTCCGCTGGTGATGTCGACCTGGCCGCCGCCGAAGCTCTTGGCGTAGATGCCGTTCTTCGCCCGCGCCAAAATCTCGCGCGGATCGTCCTTGCCGCCGAGCATGAAGGTGTTGGTCATGCGCGGCATCGGCGCGTGGCTGAAACTCTCGCGGCGGCCGTTCCCGGTCGGGGCGACGCCCATCAGCCGGGCGTTGAGGCGGTCCTGGAGATAGCATTTGAGGATGCCGTCCTCGATCAGCACGTTGCGCTGGGTCGGCGTGCCCTCGTCGTCGATGGTGAGCGAGCCGCGGCGGTCGCCGATCGAGCCGTCGTCGATCACGGTGACGCCCGGCGCCGCCACCCGCTCGCCGATCCGCCCGGAAAAGGCCGAGGTGCCCTTGCGGTTGAAATCGCCTTCGAGGCCGTGGCCGACCGCCTCGTGCAGCAGCACGCCGGGCCAGCCCGGGCCGAGCACGACGGTCATCTCGCCGGCCGGCGCGGCGACCGATTCGAGGTTCACCAGCGCCTGGGCCAGCGCGATATCGACGGCGCGGTTCCAAATTTGGGGCTCGAACATGTCGTCGTAGAGATAGCGTCCGCCGAGGCCGTGATAGCCGGTCTCGCGGCGGCCGTTCTGCTCGGCGACGATCTGGACGTTGAGCCGGACCAGCGGGCGCACGTCGTGGGCGACGAAGCCGTCGGGGCGGACGATATCGATCACGCTCCACGAGCCGGCGAGCACCACCGAGACCTGGGCGACGCGCGGATCGCGGGCGCGCGCCGCCGCGTCGATCTGCTGGCAGAGTGCGACCTTCTTCGCGAACGGGATCAGGCTCAAAGGATCGGCGTCGGTGTAGAGCCTGGCGTTGGTGCGGCGGGGCGGGGCGGGGCGGGCGCCGCGCGCGGGATCGAGCACCGCCATCGTCTCGGCGGCGCGGCGGATCGCGGCTTCGCTCAATTCGTTCGCCTGGGCGAAGGCGGTGGTTTCGCCGGAGACGCCGCGCAGGCCGAAGCCCGCCTGGGTGTTGAAATCGGCGGTCTTCAGCCGGCCGTCGTCGAAGCCGAAGCTCTCGGACGCGATATATTGAAGGTAGAGCTCGCCGTCGTCGCAGCCCTTGAGCGCGTCGGCGGTGAGACGGAGCGCGGCGTCGGGATCGAGGCCGTCGGGACGGTAGAGGAAGCGGCGGGGATCGGTGCTCATCTGGGCGATATAGGGCGATCGGCGCGCTTATGCACCCACATCGGCCGGCCCGCCCCTGAGGATGAACCTCTTGTCGCAGTAGCCGCAGTCGACATAGCCGTTCTCGTCGATTTGAAGGTAGACGCGCGGATGGCCGAGCGCGGGCGAGATTGCCGTCGCCCCGTCGCAGGCGACGCGGGCGCTGTCGGTATAGGCGATTTCGGGCGTGAAGGGATCGGTCGCGGCCATGGCGTCGCCTTAGCGAAGGACAATCCGCTTCGCTAGGCGGGAAAGTCCCGCTATTCCCCTCGCCCATGGCCGAAGCCGCGATCTCGATCCTCGACCTGGAGAAGACCTATGCCGGGGGCAAGCGCGCGCTCGACGGGGTCACGATCGACGTGCCGCGCGGCGGCATTTTCGGCCTGCTGGGGCCGAACGGCGCCGGCAAATCCACCCTGATCAACATCCTCGCCGGCCTCGTCACCAAGTCCGGCGGCAGCGCCAACATCTGGGGTTTCGACATCGACGAGCACCCCCGCAACGCCAAGCGCTCGATCGGGGTCGTGCCGCAGGAGATATTGTTCGATCCCTTCTTCACGCCCCGGGAAGCGCTCGAGATCCAGGCGGGGCTCTATGGCATCCCCAGGGTGGACCGCCGGACGATGGAGCTGCTGCGCGCGATGCGGCTCGAGGACAAGGCCGACGCTTATGCGCGCACCCTCTCGGGCGGGATGAAGCGGCGGCTGCTGGTCGCCAAGGCGATGGTCCATTCGCCGCCGATCCTCGTCCTCGACGAGCCCACCGCGGGCGTCGACGTCGAATTGCGGCAGCAGCTGTGGACCTTCATCCGCGGCCTCAACGCCCAGGGCGTGACCATTGTCCTCACCACCCACTATCTCGAGGAAGCCGAGCAGCTCTGCGACCGGATCGCGATCATCAACCACGGCAAATTGATCGCCAACGAGACCACCCGCACCCTGGTCGGCATGGCCCAGGAGAAGGTGGTCGAAGTCGTCGTCGACCGCGACCTTGCGCGCGCGCCCGAGGCGCCCTGCTTCGAGCAGATCGAGTTGAAGGGCGAGCGGACGCTGGCGATCACCTACCGCAAGGACCGGGTCAATGCCGGCGAAGTGCTGGCGGCGCTGCAGAAAGAGGGACTCGGCATCGTCGACGTCTCGACCCGCGAGCCGGACTTGGAGGACGTCTTCCTGAACCTGACCCGAGCCACGGGAACGGATGGCTAGCATTGACCACAAGGAGAGGGGTGCATCACGCCCCCGGCGTAATGCAGGCCGCTCTGGGAGAGCGACCGACCCCTCTTCTCGTGGTCAATCCTTCGACGTCCTCGTGATCGGCTCCGGCGCGGCGGGGCTGACCGCGGCATTGAACCTGGCTCGGCGCTTCAAGGTGGCGGTGCTGGCCAAGGGGGAGGGCGCGACCGGCTGGGCGCAGGGCGGGATCGCCGCCGTGCTCGAGCCGGGGGACACGTTCGAGGCCCATGTCGAGGACACGATGATCGCCGGCGCCGGGCTCAACAACCGTGCCACCGTCGAGTTCGTTGTCGAAAGCGCGCCGGCGGCGATCGAGCGGCTGGCCGGGCTGGGCGTGCCGTTCAACGTCGCCGCGGACAGCAATTCCTGGCACCTGACCCGCGAGGGCGGCCACAGCCATCGCCGCATCGTCCATGTCGACGATGCCACCGGCTGGGCGGTGCAGCAGGCGCTCGAGCGCGCCGCCGCGGCCAATGCCAACATCACCCTCGTCCCCGACATGGTCGCGATCGACCTCGTCACCGGCCGCCACGGCGAGCGCTATTCGGGCGACGGCCATGTCTGGGGCGCCTATGCGCTCAACCGCCGCACCGGCAAGGTCGAGACCTTCACCGCGCGAGCGACGATCCTCGCCACCGGCGGCGCCGGACGCGTCTACCTGTTCTCGACCGCGCCGCGCGGCGCGACCGGCGACGGCATCGCGATGGCGTGGCGCGCCGGCTGCCGGGTCTCGAACATGGAGTTCATGCAATTCCACCCGACCTGCCTCTACAATTTCGAGGTCAAGAACTTCCTGATCACCGAGGCGGTGCGCGGCGAGGGCGGCCAGCTCAAGATCCCAGAGACCGGCCACCGCTTCATGCCCGATTTCGACCCGCGCGCCGAGCTCGCGCCGCGCGATGTGGTGGCCCGCGCGATCGACCATGAGATCAAGCGATTGGGCCTCGACTTCGTCCATCTCGACATCAGCCACATGCCGCCCGAGTTCGTGACCGGGCATTTCCCCAACATCCACGTGCGGCTGCTCGAGCTCGGCATCGACATCACCAGGGACCCGATCCCGGTGGTGCCGGCCCAGCATTACACCTGCGGCGGGGTCGTGATCGATCTCGACGGCCGCACCGATTTGCCCGGCCTTTACGCGGTCGGCGAGGTCAGCCAGTCGGGCCTACACGGCGCCAATCGGCTCGCTTCCAACAGCTTGCTCGAATGCTTCGTGTTCGGCGACGCGGCGGCGACCGACATTGCCGCGCACTGGCACGATCTCGCGGCGCCCCCGCCGATCCGCGCCTGGGACGAGAGCCGGGTCACCGATTCCGACGAGGAGGTGGTGATCAAGCAGAACTGGACCGAGATCCGCCGCTTCATGTGGAATTATGTCGGTATCGTCCGCACCACCAAGCGGCTCGAGCGCGCCCAGCACCGCATCAAATTGCTGACCGAGGAGGTCGAGGATTATTACGGCCATTTCCGGGTGACCCCGGACCTGGTCGAGCTCCGCAACCTGCTCCAGACCGCCGCCCTGATCGTCCGCTCCGCCCTCCACCGCAAGGAGAGCCGCGGGCTGCACTACACGCTCGATTATCCCAAGACGCTGGCGAAGGCGGCGGATACCGTGCTGGCGCCATGATCGCCGATTGGCTGAGGGGCTTTTTCGATGATCCCGGTACGACCGCCGGACCTATCTACAACGAACACTCATTGCAGCTGGAACTCGCCTTTGCCTTTCGTCGCGACGGCTTTCGGGTTGAATTCGAGCGGCCGTTTCCCGTTCCACGTCTGGAGGGCTCGACTCTCAGGCCAAAGCAGAATCTCGATTTGCTCGTGACGCACAACGGCGACTCGGCGGCGATCGAGCTAAAGGTGCCGCTCAGTGGCCAGCATCCAGAGACCATGTATGCGTTTTGCGCTGACATAGAGTTCGTCGAGGCGCTGAAACGAGCCGGGATCGTCACCCATGGTTTTTGCGCCCTGCTGACAAACGACAAGGTCTTTTGGGAAGATTCAGGGCGAGGAAGCTCGATGCACAATCTCTTTCGCTGCACCGACGCCCTCTTGGCTGGGGTCGTTCAAAGGCCGACCGGGCCACGAGACACGATGGTGGTCTTGTCCGGGAGTTACAGTCTTGCCGGGTTGTGGAACGCTGCCTCCTCTCGGCTCATGTCCAATGCCAGGTTCCTGCTCGTCCAGATTTAGCGAACATCAAACCTCCCCGCTCATCCTGAGTAGCCGGTGAGCCTGTCGAACCGGCGTATCGAAGGACCTGTCGGAGTTGGAGCGGTCCTTCGATACGGGCCTTCGACTTCGCTCAGTCCCTACTCAGGATGAGCGGACGGCTGCTCTAGCGGCTGAGGAACTCCCTGAGCGCCACGCGGAATCGCGCTGGCTGATCGAGCATCACCATATGGCCGCTGCCGTCGACGCGGACGAGGCGGGCATTGCGCGCGGACGCATAGGCGCGGGCGAAGCTGCGGTCGATCGCGGCGTTCGCCTGGCGGTCGGGCGAGGCATAGACGATCGTCAGCGGCGCGCGGATGCGGGGGAGCTGCGGCGTCAGATCGACCGTCATCAGGTCGTGCGTGGCGCGGCTGACCACAGCGGGATCGCTGTTCCTGCCGCCGGAGCCGGGCGGGCTGAACACGTCCATCAGGGAGCCGAACAGCCGGCTCCCGCCCGGCGATCCGATCAAGCGCGCCAGCGGCGCCCAGCTAGAGGCGCTGCCGCCGAACAGGCCGGTAGGCTCGGGCAGCATGTCGACGACCATGATCCGCCCGGCAAGATCGGGCCGCCGGGCGGCGATCATCATCGCGATCGTGCCGCCCATCGAATGGCCGACGATCGCCGGCCGCACCAGCTGGCGGTCGGCGATGTAGCGGGCGAGCTCGTCGGCCAGCGGCGCGACGACCGGCCCGGAGCGGTTGCCGCGCGAGGGCTCGCCGGCGAAGCCCGCGACCTGGATCAGATGGTAGCGGTAGCCGGGCAGAGCGGCGGCGGTCGCGCGCCAGACGTCGCGGCCCGCGGTCAGCCCCGGAATCAAGATCACGTCCGGCCCCTGCCCGCGCACCTCGACCGAGAATCGCGTCGGCTCGAAGCGCTGCGCGGCGGCGGGCGCGCCGGCCACGGCCAGCGCAACGGCGGCGAGGATGAGGGTGCGGCGGTTCATCACCTTCCTCCTATCCGGACAAGTTTGAACGCCGCCTTACCTTCGTCTAGACCTTGCGCCCATGCCTTCCCAACATCTCTATCTCGTCGACGGCTCGTCCTATATTTTCCGCGCCTTCCACCGGCTGCCGCCGCTGACCAACAAATATGGGCTCAATGTCGGCGCGGTCTACGGCTACACGACGATGCTCTGGAAGCTCGCCGACAGCCTCAACAAGGCCGACGGGCCGACTCACCTCGCCGTCATCCTCGACGCGTCCGAGAGCACGTTCCGCAACCAGATGTACGATCAGTACAAGGCGAACCGGCCGCCGCCGCCGCCCGAGCTGGTGCCCCAATTCCCGCTGATCCGCGACGCCACCCGCGCCTTCTCCATCCCCTGCCTCGAGGAGGACGGGTTCGAGGCCGACGACATCATCGCCTGTTACGCCAAGGCGGCGCTCGAGGCGGGCTGGCAAGTCACCATCGTCTCCTCCGACAAGGACCTGATGCAGCTGATCGAGCCCGGCCTCGACATGCTCGACACGATGAACGACCGGCGGATCGGCCGCGAGGAGGTGATCGAGAAGTTCGGCGTCCCGCCCGAGCAATTGGGCGAGGTGCTGGCGCTGATGGGCGACAGCGTCGACAACGTCCCGGGCGTGCCCGGGATCGGCCCCAAGACCGCGAGCCAGCTGATCCAACAATATGGCGACGTCGAGAATGTGCTCGCCCATGTCGAGGAGATCGCCAAGCCCAAGCTCAAGGCGAATTTGATCGAGCATGCCGACAAGGCGCGGCTGTCGCGCGAGCTGGTGCGGCTGATCTGCGACGCGCCGTTGCCGGAGCCGCTCGAGGCGCTGGCGATCAAGGGCATTCCCGAAGAGCCGCTGCGCGAGTTCCTCGACCATCACGGCTTCCGCTCGCTGCTCGCGCGGCTCGGCGTCCAGTCACAGGCGGCGCCCGCCGAGACGACGGCCCAGGCCGAGGTGCGGCCCGAGCCGAAGATCGACCGCTCGCTCTACGAGACCGTCACCGACGAGGCCGCGCTCGACCGCTGGCTCGCCGAGGCGTCCGCGAAAGGCCGGGTCGCGTTCGACACCGAGACCGACGGGCGCGACTGCGTCTCGGCCAAGCTGGTCGGGATCAGCCTCGCCACCGACTGCAACAAGGCCTGCTACATCCCGCTGGAGCATGGCGGCGACGACATGTTCGCCGAACGACCCGACCAATTGCGCTCCGATCTCGTCCTCGCGAAGCTGAAGCCGCTGCTCGAGGACCCGGCCGTGCTCAAGATCGGCCACAACCTCAAGTTCGACTGGGTCGTGCTCAACCGGCGGGCCATCTGCGTCGCACCCTATGACGACACGCTGGTGATGAGCTTCAACCTCGACGCCGGCGGCCTCAACAGCCATGCGCTCGACGATCTCGCGAAGAAGCATCTCGACCACGACTGCATCGCCTTCAAGGATTTGTGCGGGACGGGCTTAAAGCAGATCACCTTCAACAAGGTGCCGCTCGACAGGGCGACCGAATATGCCGCCGAGGATGCCGACGTGGCGTTGCGGCTGTGGCTGCGCTTCCGCAACCGGCTGCCGTTCGAGAAGGTGACCCGGGTCTACGAGCTGGTCGACCGGCCGATGGTGGCGGTGGTCGGCCGGATGGAGCGCGACGGGGTCAAGGTCGACCGTGATGTGCTCAAGGCGCTGTCGGCCGAGTTCAATGTCCAGATCGCCGCGCTGGAGGAACGGATTTGCGGCGAGGCCGGCTGCAAGTTCACGATCGGTAGCCCGCAACAGCTGGGCGAGATATTGTTCACCCGGATGGGCCTGTCGGGTGGGCGCAAGGGCAAATCGGGCACCTGGTCGACCGACGTCACCGAGCTGGAGCGGCTGTCGCGCGAGGGCGTGCCGATCGCCCAGCTGGTGCTTGACTGGCGCCAGCTCACCAAATTGAAATCGACCTACACCGACGCGCTCCAGGAGCAGATCAACCGCGAGACCGGCCGCGTCCACACCAGCTACAGCCTGTCGGGCGCGCAGACCGGGCGGCTCGCCTCGACCGACCCCAATTTGATGAACATCCCGATCCGCACCGAGATCGGCCGGCGCATCCGCGACGCCTTCATCGCCGAGCCGGGCTTCGTCATGCTCTCGGCCGACTACAGCCAGATCGAGTTGCGGCTCGCCGCCCATATCTGCGACGTGCCGCAGCTGAAGGACGCGTTCGAGCGGGGCGACGACATCCACAACATGACCGCCGGCGAGTTGTTCGGCGCCGTCAACCGCGATACGCGGGCGTCGGCGAAGACGATCAACTTCGCCATCCTCTATGGCATCTCGCGCTGGGGCTTGGCCGGCCGGCTCGGCGTTACCGCCGAGGAGGCGCAGGCGATTATCGACCGTTATTTCGAGCGCTTCCCCGGCATCTCGCGCTATATCGCCGACACGCTCGACGGCGTGCGCGAAACCGGCTTCTCGACGACCCTGTTCGGCCGCAAGACCCACTTCCCGCGGATCAAATCCAAGATCCAGCACGAGCGCCAGGGCGCCGAGCGCGCCGCGATCAACGCCCCGATCCAGGGCAGCGCCGCCGACATCATCAAGCGGGCGATGGCGCGGATGACGCCGGCGCTCGCGGCCGAGGGGCTGGAGCGGACGCGGATGTTGATGCAGGTCCACGACGAACTGGTATTCGAGGTGCCCGAAGGGGATGCCGAAGCGGCGGCCGCCGTGATCCGCCGCGTCATGGCGGGCGCCGCCGAGCCGGCGGTAACGTTGAGCGTGCCATTGGGCGTCGAGATCGGGACCGGTCGGAACTGGGGCGCCGCGCATTGACGCAAGGCCGCGCCCGCCCTGACGAAGACATTGCCGCGCTGGCCAAGGGCGGGCGCACCAACTTCCTGGGGTTCCTGCTCCGGCTCGCCGCCCGCATCCCCTTCCTGTTCATCGCCGGGAGGTTCTACGGCCCCGACTTGCTCGGCCGCTTCGCTTATGCGGTGATCGTCATCGAGCTCGCCGCGCAGCTCGCGACCCTGGGGCTGAAGCGCGGCCTCGCCCAGCAGCTTTCGACCACCGGCCAGCCGCACAATTGCGTGGTGATGGACGGGCTGCTCGCCGCCTTCATCGCCTCGGCGGTGGCGAGCGCGATCCTGATGACCTTCCCGCAGGCGATGTTCCCGCACGGCGACATCAGGGGCGCCGAGTGGCTGCTGCCTTTGGTCATCTTCGGGATCGCCGGCGCCGACGTCGCGCTGGCGGCGCTCGCCTACCGTCATGACGTCGGCTCGACCGTCCACGTCCGGGCGATCGTCGAACCCTGGGTGATCAGCCTCGCCGCCGGGGCGCTCGTCGTCACCCATTTCCATCGCGACGGCCTGATCATCGCCTATGTCGTCTCGGTCGTCGCCGGCCTCGGCGCGGCCTTGTGGCGGCTGCTCAGCAGCTACGGCGTGCCGCGCGGGTGGAAGCCGCATCCGGCGGTGCTGATGGCGGTGGCGCGGCGCAACGTGCCGCTCGCCGCCGCCGACGCGATCGAATGGGGCTCGCGCCGGGTTGACATCGCCATATTGGGCCTGTTCGTCGCGCCTTATTATGTCGGCCTCTATTATGTGGCGCAGCAGGTCGCCTCGATGCCGCAGAAGCTGAAGACGAGCTTCGACCCGATCCTCGCCCCGGTCATCACCCAGAAGCTTGCCGAGGACGACAAGCCGGCGGTGGCGCGGCAGGTCAGGCAGGTCGGCTTCTGGATCATCGCCGCGCAGGCCGCGATCGCGCTCGCGCTCGGCATTCCCGGCGAGGCGCTGATGGGGCTGGTCGGCCCCCAGTTCGTCGGCGGCACCGCCGCTTTGGCCTTCCTGCTCGCCGCGGAAGTGATCGCCGCCACCGCCGCGGTTTCGGAATCCGCGCTCGTCTACGTGGCCCGTCACCGCAACCTGATGATCTCGACGCTGATGATCGTCGTCCAGGCCCTGCTCACAATCGGCCTGATCCTGACGTTGCGGACGCTCGGCTGGCCGCAGGCCTTCCAGGCGGCGGCGGCCGCGCTGGCGCTGGCATTGGCGCTGGGCATGGCCTCGATCCTCAAGGCGCGGCTGCTGGGCCGGCTGCTGGGGGCGCCGGTCCAGGGCTGGCGCTGGTCGCTGGTCTGGGCCGGCGCGGCGGCGACGATCGTCGGCTTCCTGTTTACCACCTTGCCGAAGAGCCTCGAATGGGTCGAGCTCGCCTTCGGCGTGCCGGCGATCCTGTTCACCTTCGGCCTGGTCGTCTGGTACCGCGGCTTCACCCAGGAGGACCGCGCCCTGTTCCGCAAGCACGGCCACGAGGAGCCGAGCCTGCCGCCGACGGAGATTTCGACGCCCTAGTGTCGGAAGTGCCGCATGCCGGTGAAGACCATCGCGATCCCCGCCTCGTCCGCCGCCGCGATCACCTCCTCGTCGCGGATCGAGCCGCCGGGCTGGATCACCGCGGTGGCGCCCGCTTCGATCGCGGCCAGCAAGCCGTCGGCGAAGGGGAAGAAGGCGTCCGAGGCCACCGCCGCGCCGATCGTGCGGGGCTCGGCCCAGCCCGCCCTTTCGGCGGCATCCTTCGCCTTCCAGGCGGCGATGCGGGCGGATTCGAGGCGGTTCGTCTGGCCGGCGCCGATGCCGGCGGTGGCGCCGTCCTTCGCATAGACGATGGCGTTCGACTTGACGTGCCGGGCGACGGTCCAGGCGAACAGGCAGTCGGCGAGCTCCCGGTCGGTGGGCGCCCGCTTCGTCACCAGCTTGAGGTCATCGCGCCCGATCCGGCCATGGTCGCGCGACTGGACCAGCCAGCCGCCGGTGATCGATTTGGCGACGAGGGCCGACCGGGCCGGATCGGGCAGCGCGCCGGTCAGCAGCAGGCGAAGGTTCTTCTTCGCCCCGAACACCGCCTTCGCCGCTTCGTCGGCCTCCGGGGCGATCACCACCTCGGTGAAGATCCCCGCGACCGCCTCGGCGGTCGACCCGTCGAGCGGGCGGTTGAGCGCGACGATGCCGCCGAACGCCGAGACGGAATCGCAGGCGAAGGCGGCCGCATAGGCCTCGCGCAGCGTTGCTGAGGTGGCGACGCCGCAGGGACTGGCATGCTTGACAATGACGCAGGCGGGCGCCGCGTCGCGGAACTCGGCGATCAGTTCGAGCGCGGCGTCGGCGTCGTTGTAATTGTTATAGCTGAGCGCCTTGCCCTGGATCTGCTCGGCCTGGCCGATGCCGCGCGCATGCGGCCCGGCGGGCGCGTAGAAGGCCGCCTGCTGGTGTGGGTTCTCGCCGTAGCGCAGCACCTCTCGCCGGTTCAGGATCAAGGGCAGGGTGTCGGGGAACGCCTGCCCCTGATCGGCGAAACCGAACCATGAAGAAATCATCGCATCATAAGTCGCTGTCGCGGAAAAAGCCTTGGCCGCCAGGCGCTTGCGGAACTCCAGCGACGTCATGCCGCCGCTCGCGTCGAGCGTTTCGATCAGCGCGCCATAATCGGCGGGATCGGTGACGACCGTCACCCAGGCGTGGTTCTTGGCGGCCGAGCGGATCATCGCCGGGCCGCCAATGTCGATATTCTCGATGATCTCTGGGCGGCCGGCGCCATTTGTCACCGTCTCCAGGAACGGGTAGAGGTTGACGACGACGAGATCGATCGCGCCGATGCCATGCGCGGCCATCGCCGCCGCGTGGCCCGGATCGTCGCGCACCGCGAGCAGGCCGCCATGGACCTTGGGGTGAAGCGTCTTGACCCGCCCGTCCATCATCTCGGGAAAGCCGGTGAGGCCGGAAACGTCGCGCACTTCCAGGCCTGCATCGCGCAGCGCCGCGGCGGTCCCGCCGGTCGAAACCAGCTCCACGCCGTGCCGCGCCAGCGCCTGCCCCAATTCGGCGAGCCCCGCCTTGTCCGAGACGGAGAGGAGGGCGCGGGCGATCTTCACGTCCGACATGATGGTCCTTCGAATTGCACGTTCAGGAGGCCCGCTTGAGCTCCCACGAGATCGTCATGCCGTCGGGCGGCGATTCGCCGGTGACGGCGAGCTGGAGCGTGGCGTGGGGCCGCGCCTCGCCGTCGATCCAGAGGCTGTCCTCGGCCGAGAGCTGGCCGCCGCGGCAGCGGAACTGCCAGACCGCGCCGCCGCGCAGCCGGAGCAGCGCGCCTTGCCCGTCCGCGGTCGAGGTCACCTCGATCGAAGGAGCGAGGTGGAAGCGGACCGCGAACGGAATGGCGTCCGCCCTGCGGCGGCGCCCGGTCGAAATCAACCGGTCCTCGCCGGTGAGGTCGCGACCGTCGCTCGACAGGTTCAATCGCCGCTCGTGGATCAGGCCGTAGCGCCGGGCGTAGCCGTCATGGCTCGCCTCGATCCGGCTGCCGGCGGTGTCGTCGCGGACCAGCTCGACCTCGCCGACCCCCTTCCCAAGCGAGCCGTCCTCGTGGATCGCGGTCGAATTGCGGTCGCCCAGGGTCAAAGTCGAATGGGCGGCGGTGGTGCGCAGTGCGTGGACGAGGCCGGCTGGCAGGGCGCCGCGCGACTCGCCGACGCCGCCGCAATTGACGATCAGCCGGTTCGGCCCGTCGCTGAGCTCGAAGGCGAGGGTCGAGGCGCAGGCGCCATTGAGCGCCCGCGGCGGCGGCGGCGGCGCCGCGTCGAAGACGAGCACAGTGATTTTGGCCTGAACGCGCTGGTAGCCCCAACCGCGCGCCTGGCGGAGCGGGCCGACCTCCATTCCTGCGCCCTCGGCGGCGGCGGCGATCCGGCGGCGGCTCGCCATATGGCCGCCCTGCCAGCTCGACAGCGCCTCGTCGCCGAGCGTCACCGAGAGCAAAGCGCCGAGGGCCGACACCAGCGCTTCCGCCAGCCAGTCGGGCACCTCGCGGCGGCCGGCCGCGTAGACCGCGCGGAGCTGGCCGAGGATTTCGACGACGGCGATCTGCTCGGTCGGCGAGCGGCTGACGAGGCCGCCATCGTCGTGCAGCGACAGGCCGAGCGCACGCGCCAACCCCGCCTCGCCCGATTTCAATCGCGCAGGCCCGCCCTGAACGACCAGGGCAGCGGCGATCACGCCGCTCCAGGCGGTGATCCGGGGCAGGCCGGGCAGCGCCTTGTCGGCGCTTCGCTCAAGATGTCGCGCACCGCGGGCGAGCGCGTAGAGCAGGCTCGAGCGGTAGACCGGATCGGCGCTGGAGAGGATGTAGGGCGCATAGGCCGTCCAGAACAGGATCCGCCGCCCCCACAGGTCGGCGCGCCAGGCGGGCTCGCCGATCTGCTCGGCGAAGGCGGCGAGCCATTTGCGGGTGATCGCTTCGGCGAGCTTGGCGCCACGCTCGCGGGTCGCCGCGGCGGAGAGGTCGCGCAGCCAGGCGAAGCTTTGCAGATAGGCGATGAAATCCTCGGGCAGGCCGATCGTCGCGAAATCGAGGCCGGCGACCTCGACCTCGGTGCCGTTGTGGAGGAAGCGGCCGCCGAGCAGGGCCTCGCCCGCAGCCTTGTCGCCGGCGATCGGATCCTTGGGGACGGCGATCAGTTTCAGCGGCACCCGGCCGCGCAGCCGCAGCGCGTGCAGCGGCGTCCGCCAGGCGAAGCGGTGGAGCCGATAGTTCAAGCGCTCGAACAAGGAGAGGCCGCGGTCGTCGCCGACCCGGATCAGCCTCTTGCCCGGCTCGATCTCGCCCCCGCCCGTTTCACTCTCCACTCGTTCGAGCAGGCTCACCCCCTTAAGTCCCTGATATTGTTCGCATATGTGCCAGGCCCACCGCGGAAGGTGGCGGTGCCGGCGACGAGCACGTCGGCGCCCGCGGCGATCACCCGTTTGCAATTCTCCTGGTCGATGCCGCCGTCCACTTCGAGATCAATCGCCTTGCCGGTGGCGTCGATCCGCTTTCGCACTGCCTCGATCTTCCGCAATTGCCCGGTGATGAAGCTCTGGCCGCCGAAGCCGGGGTTGACGCTCATCACCAGCACGAGGTCGATCTCCTCGAGCACATAATCGAGCGCCTTGGCCGGAGTCGCCGGATTGAGCGAGACGCCGGCGCGCTTGCCGAGCGACTTGATCTTCTGGACGGTGCGGTGGAGGTGTGGCCCCGCCTCGGGGTGGACGGTGATGATGTCCGCGCCCGCCTCGGCGAAGGCCTCGATATAGGGGTCGGCCGGGGCGATCATCAGATGGACGTCGAGCGGCTTTTGCGTGTGCGGCCTCAATGCCTTCACCACCACCGGCCCGATCGTGAGGTTGGGGACGAAATGGCCGTCCATCACGTCGACATGGATCCAGTCGGCCCCCGCTTCGTCGAGCGCCCGCACCTCCTCGCCCAGCCGGGCGAAGTCCGCCGAGAGGATCGAGGGGGAAATGCGGACCGGCTGCTGCACGGACAAGACCCTAACATCGCGCCGACTCGGGGAGCAAGGAATCGCCGGTATTTATCCCCGTTTATTTCGAACGAAGCGGGCGATGAAGAAGCTGTCCGCGCCGCCTTGGGCCTCCCAGGCGCCGGGCAGGATGCGCTGCCGTTCCTCGAGACGATAATCGCCGTGGCTCGACAGGAAGTCTTCGGCGACCTGCTCGCCTTCTTCGGGCTCGAGCGAGCAGACTGCGTAGACCAGCGTCCCGCCCGGCGTCAGCCAGCCCGCGGCGCGGGCGAGCATCGCCTTCTGCGCCGCGGCCAGCGCGGCGATCGCCCGCGGGCGGACGCGGTGAAGGACGTCCGGGTGGCGGCGGTAGATGCCGGTCGCCGAGCAGGGCGCGTCGAGCAGGATCGCGTCCACCGGCGCCGGCGGCTGCCAGTCCATCATGTCGGCCGCCACAACCGTCGCCTCGAGGCCGGTGCGGGCGAGGTTCTCGGAAAGTCGCGCCAGACGACTTTCCGAAATGTCGACGGCGGTCACCTCCCAGCCGGCGACGGCGAGCTGCATCGTCTTGCCGCCGGGCGCGGCACACAGGTCGAGCGCGGTCCGGCCCTCGCCGTCGCCGAGCAGCCGCGCGGGAATCGAAGCGGAGATGTCCTGCGCCCAAAAGCGGCCGTCGCCATAAGTGACGGCAGTTCCGCGGGGGAGGCGCAAATGGCCCGGCACCAGGCTGACCCCCCCCAGCACGGCGGGCGGCTCTCCGGTGAGGTCGATCGGCGGCGGCGCGGCGATCAGCCGCGAGGCGGCCTCGACCACCTGGGCGCCCCAGGCCTTGCGCCAGCGCTCGGCCACCGGCGCGGGCAGGTTGGGCACGTCGGGGAGCGCCCAATGCTGCCGCATGACAGTGCTGAAGACGCCATGGACCAGCTTACGCGGGCCGCCGTCGACCAGCGGCAGCACGGTCGAGATGGCGGCATGGTGCGGCGTGCCGAGCGCCAGCGCCTGGACGAGGGCGATGCGCAACGCGGACCGCGCCTTGGCATCGTCGGGAAGGCGCTTTTTCGTGGCATGGTCGATCAGCTCGTCGAGATCGGGCAGGCGGCGCAGCGTCTCGGCGGCGATGGCGTGGGCGAAAGCGCGATCGTCTGGCCGGTCGAGGTCGCGGGCGGCGGCGTCGAGCGCCGCTTCGAGCGGCAGGCCCTTGCGCAGCACCGCGTCGAGCAGGCGCAAGGCGGCACGGCGCGACGCCGTGCCCGGCGGATCGGGCGCTTGCGCCCTGCTCATCTTGCCTTTCGCGCCATCGCGGCCGAGATGCGTCGAAGTGCCCGCAAATTCAAACGGAATTGCCGATGGCCGAGCGCCCGCCCCACGTGAAGCCGCCCGCCTATCTCTCGCCGAGCCCGCCGGTGCCCGAGCCGGCCGAAGCGAAAGAGGACGAGGAGGAGAGCGGCGGCCCGAAGGGAAATGAGCCGACCCGCTACGGCGATTGGGAAAGCAAGGGGATTTGCCGGGACTTCTAGACCCCTTCGGCCCGGAGCGGCCGCGCCAGCAGGCGGCCGACCGCTTCGTCGACCGACGCCTCTTCGGTCAGCAAGGCATTGACCGCGGCGGCGATCGGCATGTCGACGCCGAGCGCGGCGGCGGCGCGCTGCAGCACCGGCGCGGTGAAGGCGCCCTCGGCGACGGTCCTGCGGTCGGCGAGCAAATCGGCCGGGCGCGCGCCTTCGCCGATCCCCTTGCCCAGGCTGAAATTGCGCGACGAGGTCGACGAGCAGGTGAGGACGAGGTCGCCAAGGCCGGCGAGGCCGGCGAGCGTCTCGGCGCGGGCGCCCTTGGCGAGGCCGAACCGCGTCATTTCGGCGAAGCCGCGCGAGATCAGGGCGGCGCGGGCGTTGAGGCCAAGCCGGCGCCCCTCCACCACGCCGCAGGCGATGGCGAGCACATTCTTGACCGCGCCGCCGATTTCGGCGCCGGCGATGTCGTCGGAAAGATAGGGGCGGAACGCAGGGCGCGCGATGCGCCCGACGAGCCGCTCGCCCAACACCTGGTCCTCGACCGCCAGCGTCACCGCGGTCGGCTGCCCGGCGGCGACCTCATGGGCAAAGGTCGGGCCGGAGAGGACGGCGATCGGCGAAGCGGGCTGCACCTGGCGGGCGACCTCATGCATCAGCAGGCCGGTCGCATCCTCGATCCCCTTAGCGCACAGCACGAGCGGCCTGCCGGCGGCGGAGAGGCCGCCGAGGACCGCGCGCAAATGTTGCGCCGGTGTAACAATGAGGAAGGCTTCGCATACGCCGAGAGCGGCGAGATCGCCGGTGGCGCGGATCGTCTCGCGCAGCTTCACGCCTTTCAGGAAGACGACATTTTCGTGGGCAGCGTTGACCGCTTCGACCACCTCGGGCTCGCGCGCCCAAATGAGCACCTCCTCCCCCTCGGCCGCCGCGACCTGGGCGAGCGCCGTCCCCCAGGCGCCGCCGCCGATCACGCCGAGCTTCACGCCTTCACCCCGGCGCCGCGCGCCTTTTCGGCGCCGGGATCGAGCGGCCAGCGGGCGCGGGCCGGCGCATCGAGGCCGTCGGTGAGGCCGGCCTCGAGGCGAAGCGCGCCCGCCCAGGCGATCATCGCCGCATTGTCGGTGCACAGCCACAAGGGCGGCGCGACGAAGGGAAGGCCGCGGGCGGCCGCCAAGTCGGTGAGCGCGTTCCGAATCGCCTGGTTGGCCGCGACGCCGCCGGCGACGACCAGGGCCGTGGCGCCATCCGCGGCTTCGATGGCGCGGGCGGTGCGGTCGACGAGGCAATCGACCACCGCCTGCTGGAACGAGGCGGCAATGTCGGCGTCCGCATAGCGCCCGCTCTCCTTCGCGCGCAGCACCGCGCTCTTGAGGCCGGCGAACGAGAAATGAGGCTCATCCGAGCCGGCCAGAGGGCGCGGCAACGGCACCGCCGAAGGGTCGCCCTCGATTGCCGCCCGCTCGATGGCCGGTCCGCCGGGAAAGCCCAAGCCGAGCAATTTCGCGCTCTTGTCGAACGCCTCGCCGGCGGCGTCGTCGATGGTGGTGGCGAGGCGGCGGTAGCGGCCGACGCCCGCCACGGACAGCAATTGGCAATGGCCGCCCGAGACGAGCAGCAGCAGATAGGGAAATTCGAGGCCCGGATCGCTCAGCATCGGCGACAGCGCATGGCCTTCGAGATGGTTGACCGCGATGAGCGGCTTTCCGGAAGCGAGCGCCAGCCCCTTGGCGGTGACCAGGCCGACCATCACCCCGCCGATCAGGCCGGGGCCGGCGGTTGCGGCGATGGCGTCGACCTCGGCAAGTTCGATCTGCGCCTCGGCCAGCGCCTCTTCGATCAGGCGGGGCAGGATCTCAACATGGGCGCGCGCGGCGATCTCGGGAACGACGCCGCCATAAGGCCGGTGCGCCGCCTCCTGGCCGGCGAGGCGGTGGGCGAGGATGCGCCGGTCGGAGGCGACCAGCGCCGCCGCCGTCTCGTCGCAGCTCGATTCGATGCCGAGGATCAGGCTCATCGCGGCCTTCCCTGCCACCCCGGGAGCGTCTAGCACAAGCGCCGCATGGCCAAGGCCCTTGAACGCCCGCTTCGCATCGGCACCCGCGGCTCGCCGCTCGCGCTCGCCCAGGCGCGCCTCGTCGCGGACGCTTTGCGGTCCGCCCATGGCTGCGCCGTGGAGCTCGTGCCGATCACCACCTCGGGCGACCTCGTCCAGGACCGGCCGCTCGCCGACGGCGGCGGCAAGGCGCTGTGGACCAGGGAGCTCGACACCTGCCTCGCCGATGGCCGCACCGACATGTCGGTCCATTCGATGAAGGACGTCGAGACGATCCGGCCGGACCTGTTCGCGATTCCGGCGATGCTGGCGCGCGCCGATACAGGCGACCGGCTGATCGGCGCCGACAGCATCGCGGCGCTGCCGGAAGGCGCGCGGGTGGGGACGTCGTCGCCGCGGCGGACGGCGCAATTGCTGGCGCGGCGGCCCGATCTTCACCCGCTGCCGATCCGCGGCAACGTCCAGACCCGCCTCGCCAAGGTCGAGCGCGGCGAGGTCGACGCCACCCTGCTCGCCGCGGCGGGGCTCGACCGGCTTGGCATCGCCGCCGGCGTGGCCGTCGATCTGCTTCCCGCCCCGGCACAGGGGGCGATCGGCATCGAAATCCTGGCCGAACGCGCCGACCTGCGCGCGCTGCTCACCGCGATCGACCATCATCCCACCCATGAAGCGGTCGATGCCGAGCGCGCTTTCCTCGCCGTTTTGGGGGCGGATTGCCATTCCGCGGTCGCCGCTTTGGCGCGGGACGGGCGGCTGCGGGCGGAAATCCTCAGCGCCGACGGCAGCGAAGTGCACGCCGGCGAGGGCGAGCCCGCCGCGCTGGCCGAACGGCTGCTGGCGGACGCCAGCCCGGCGTTGCGGGCGATGTTCTCGCCATGAAAGTGCTGATCGTCCGTCCCCAGCCGGGCGCCGACGAGACGGCGGCACGGGCGCGGGCGATGGGGTTGATGCCGATCGTCGCGCCGCTCTTCACGGTCCGCGCCCGCGCCTGGACCCCGCCCGATCCCTCCCGGTTCGATGCCGTCCTGCTCACCAGCGCCAACGCCGCCCGCCACGGCGGTGACGGCATGACGCCGTTCCTCGACTTGCCCTGCTACGCGGTCGGCGAGCGCACCGCCCAGGAAGCACGCAGTGCCGGGTTCGCCGAGGTGCACACCGGCGCCTCGGATGCCGCGGCCCTGCTCGCGCTTGCCGAGCAGGACGGCGCCAAATCGCTGCTTCACCTGTGCGGCGAGGATCATGTCGATCTCAAGCGGGTCACGAGCCTGCCCGTCTACGCGGCAGACTCCTCGGGAGCGCTCCCGCCGGACGTCGAACAGGCCCTCGTCCTGCTCCATTCCCCGCGCGCCGCCGCTCGTTTCGCCGTGCTGACGGGAAACCGACGCGGCGCGATCCGGATCGCCGCAATCAGCGCCGAGACGGCTGCCGTGGCCGGCGCGGGCTGGCGATCGGTCGACATCGCCGCCGCGCCGCGCGACCAAGCCTTGCTGGAGCTTGCCGCCAAGCTGTGCCAGACTGAGCGCGCATGAACGGCGATTACGATCCGGTCGAGACCTACAAGCCGCGGCGCGCGTGGCTGCGGCCGCTGATCCTGCCCGGAATCGCCTTCCTGCTCGGCCTCGGCGCGATGGGCTATCTGCTCGGCCATTGGGACGCGGGGGCCCGGGCGCTGGGCATCACGCCGACGCCGACGCCGGCGGCGGCGGTTCAGGCGGCGCCCCCTCCCGCGGCCGCGCCCCCACCGCAAGCCGCCGCCGCACCGGCGGCCGGCGACGAGCCGGAGCGGATCCTGATCGATCCCGAGGTCGGCCGCCGGGTCGCCGCGCTCGAGCTCAGGATCGCCCAGCTCGACACCCAGTCGCGCGCTGCGGTCGGCAATGCCGACCGGGCCGAGGGGCTGCTGGTCGCCTTTGCGGCGCGGCGCGCGCTCGATCGCGGCGTCGCCCTGGGCTTCCTCGAGGCGCTGCTGCGCCAGCGTTTCGGCACGAGCCAGCCGCGCGCGGTCGGCATGATCATCCTCGCCGCGCGCAACCCGGTGACGCTGCAGGAGCTGCAGCTCGGCCTGCAGGAAGCCGGGCCGCGGCTGATCGGCACCCCGCCCGACGCCGGCTGGTGGACCGCGGTCAAGGCCGAACTGGGCGGGCTGATCACGGTCAGGCGGCGCGACACCCCCTCGCCCGAGCCGACCGAGCGGCTGCGCCGCGCGACCCAACGGCTCGAGGCGGGCCAGGTCGAGGTCGCGCTGGCCGAGGTGATGCGAATCCCCGGCCGCGACACGGCGGCCGACTGGGTCCGCAAGGCGCGGCTTTACGTCGCCGCGCGCGAGGCGCTCGACACGATCGAGACCGCCGCCTTGCTCGAGCCGCGGACGCCGGCGGCTGCCCCCGGACCGGCGCCGGCGCGGCCGGCCCCAGCCCGGCCAGCCGCCGCGCCGCAGCCAGCGAGGCCTGCCAGACCTCGATAGGAGGTCAGCGACGGGCGGCCCTGCCGATGCGGATCAGGGTGAGCGTGAAGTCGAGCTCGGCATTGGGCGGGACCACGCCGGGGCGGCCCCGCGCGCCATAAGCCAAAGCGGCCGGGATCCGGAAGCGGTAGCGCCCGCCCTCGTTCATCAGCAGCAGCGCCTCGGTGAAGCCGGGGATTGCGTCGGCGACGCGCAGGCCGACCGGCTGCGCAGTCGAATCGAAGACGGTCCCGTCGGCCAGACGGCCCTCATAGGTGACGAGCACGGCATCGGCCGGCTGCGGCCGGCGGCCCGTCCCGGGCTCGAGGACCTGGAAGCGAAGCCCGGAGGCGGTCGTAACGGCGGGCGGCGGCGGCGCGGGCGGCGGCGCGTCGGCCTGCAAGACAAGAAGCGAAAGAAGAATCAGCATCGTCGAAATCTGGAGCGGGCGAAGGGATTCGAACCCTCGACCCCAACCTTGGCAAGGTTGTGCTCTACCCCTGAGCTACGCCCGCTCTGAGCGGGACCGGCGGGCCGGTCCGGGTAAGGCGGCGGCTGCTAGCATGGGCCTTTGGACCCGGCAACCCCCGTCATCATGGGCTTGGCAGACGGTGCCGTCATCCCACATAGGGCGTTGGATAGGACGCTGTCGGAGAGTTTGAAGTGGCGACATTGGGGCTGAGCGAGGCCGAGCGCGAGGCAGTGGAGAAATTCCGGCGCGACGTGATCGAGCCGAGCATGACCAGCCTCGTCATCCTCGATTTCTGGGCGGAGTGGTGCGGGCCGTGCAAGCAGCTCACCCCGCTGCTCGAGAAGGTCGCCGCCCAATATGCCGACCGCGGCGTCACGCTGGTCAAGCTCAATGTCGACGAGGAGAAATTGATCGCGGCCCAATTCCGCATCCAGTCGATCCCGACCGTCTACGCCTTCTTCCAGGGCCAGCCGGTCGCCGACCTTTCCTCGGCGCGGACCGAAGGCCAGCTGACCGGCGCGCTCGATCAGATTCTTGCCCAGCTGCCGGTGCAGGGCGAGGCGCAAGCGCTCGAGGCCGAGATCGAGCCGCTGATCGCGATGGGCGAGCAGGTGCTGGGCGAAGGCGACGCGGAACGGGCCGCCAATATCTTCCAGCAGATTTTCGAGATGGCGCCCGAGAATCCCGAGGTGATTTCGGGCCTCGCCCGCGCCCTGCTCGCCGCCGGCCGGGCCGACGAGGCGCGCGCGAAGCTGGAGAACCTGCCCGAAAAGGCCGAGAACGACCCGGCGATCGCCCGGGCCCGCTCGGCACTGGCGCTGGCCGACGCCGCGCCCGCCGCCGACAGCGCCGAGCTCGAGGCCCGGATCGCGCGCGATCCCGACGATCACGAGGCGCGACTCGACCTCGCCGGCGCGCTGATGGCGCGCGGCGACCGCGACGGCGCCGCCGAGCAACTGCTCGAAAGCATCGGGCGCGACCGCGACTGGAACGAGGGCGCGGCGCGCAAGCGGCTGCTGCAGATTCTCGAGGCGGTCGGGCTCGAAGACCCATGGGCGGGTGCGCAGCGGCGCCGGCTCTCGGCCATATTGTTCGGCTAAATGGAAAGCGCGCTCCTTCGCGTGCCGGTCTTCCCGCTGGCGGGCGCGCTGCTTTTCCCGCGCGCCCAGCTCCCTTTGCATATCTTCGAGCCACGCTACCGGGCGATGATTCGGGACGCGCTCGCCAGCGACCGGCTGATCGCGATGATCCAGCCCAAGGATGCGGGGGAGCCTCCGGCCCTGTTCGAAATAGGCTGCCTCGGCCGGATCGGCGCCTGCGACGAGCTCGACGACGGCCGCTTCAACATCGTCCTCGAAGGCCTCAGCCGCTTTCGCGTCGCGCGCGAGGCCGATGTCGATACGCCCTACCGCCAGGTCGACGCCGATCGCGGCGGGTTCGACGAGGAGGAGGATGCCGCGCTCGGCATCGCCCAGCGCGCCGAAGTCGAGCGCGAGGCGAGGCGCTATGCCGACGCGCTCGGCTACATGGTCGAATGGGAATCGGTGTCGCGGCTCGACGACGAGATGCTGGTCAACGGCATCGCCCAGATCGCGCCGCTGGACGTCGGTTCGAAGCAGGCGCTGCTCGAAGCCGCCGACCTCGCCCAGCGCGCCGACCTGCTCGTCCAGTTCATGCAGTTCCAGCGGATGGCGCCGGGCGGCGCCGACGGACCCGAGACGCTGCAATAGGGCCTAGATCGGCAAGCCGCGCAGCAGCAGCGGCAATTCGCCGCTCTCGCCCCGCGCTTCGGCCATCAGGCGTTCCTTGAGCGGCCCGATCCGCTGCACCATCCCCATGCCGAAACGGCGGACCGCGGAGGCGGCGCGCCCGGGCACGCCGTACAGCCGGGTCAGCGAATCGGTCGCCATCGCCACCGTGAAGGTGTCGAGGCTGCGCCAGCGCTCGTAGCGCTCCAGCAATTGGGCGTCGCCGAGGTCGAGGCCGAGCCGCGCCCCTTCGACCAGCACCTCGGCCAGGGCGGCCGCGTCGCGAAAGCCGAGGTTGAGCCCCTGGCCGGCGATCGGGTGGATGCCGTGGGCGGCATCGCCGGCGAGGGCCAGCCTGAGGCCGGTTATCCGCGCGGCATGGTGGAAGCCCAGCGGATAGGTCCAGCGCGGTCCCGCGAGCGCGACGGCGCCGAGGAATCCGCCCATCCGCTTCTCGATCTCGTGCGCCAGGGCGCGCTCCGCCAGGCCGAGGATCGCCGCGGCATCGCGCTTCCCGACCGACCAGACGATCGCCGAGCGCGGCCGGCCGTCCGCGTCGGCAAGCATCGGCAGGATCGCGAACGGCCCGCCGGGATAAAAAATTTCATAAGCGGTTTCGCCGTGCGGCCGATCGTGGGCGACGGTGGCGACGATCGCGACATGTTCGTAGGCCCAGCGCGCGAGCGGGATGCCGGCGGCTTCGCGCGCCGGCGAATTGCGGCCTTCGGCGGCGACCAGCAGCGGCGCCGCGAGCAGCCTTCCGTCCACCAGCGCGACCCGCACTCCATTCGCATCGCGGACGGTCTCGGCGGGTCTGGCGGGCATCAGCAGCCGGATCCGTTCGGCTGCCAGCGCGCTGTCCCGCAATGCCGCGCGAAGCAGCCGGTTTTCGACCATCATGCCGAGCGGATCGTCGCCCTCGGCGGGCTCGAACGCGATGCCGCCGGGTTCGAGGCCCTCGCTGACCCGGATCGCCCGGATCGGGCAGGTCGCCCCTTCCAGCCGTTCGGCGACGCCGAGCATCTCCAGCATCCGCCAGGACGAGCTCGAGACGGCGGTCGCGCGGCCGTCATAGGCCGGCGCGACCTGGGTCGCCGGGTCGGCGGGATCGACGACGAGCACGGAGAGCCCGTGCCGGTCGAGCGCGAGGGCGAGGCTGAGCCCGACCAGGCCGCCGCCGAGGATGATGACGTCTGCGCGATCCATTTCAGCGCCTTAGCGTTGCGCCGATGCAACGCCAAGCGCTTGACCCGGGAGTCCGGGGAGGCGCATTAGGGACAGCGGGAACATTTGGGGCACATGCGGATGGCGACTGCAACCGCGCAAAGGGACCGGCCGGGCCGCCTCGCGCAGTGGCGCGCGGGATTGAGGCGCGCCGCCCGCCGATCGCGCAGCTTCTTCGGCGGCGTCGCGCTCAGCGGCGGCACCCTGTTCGCGCTCGTCGCCCTCCTCACCTATCATCCGAGCGATCCTTCGCTGAACACCGACGCCGCCGGCCCGGTCCGGAACTGGATGGGCGCGCCAGGCGCCTGGACCTCCGATCTCCTGCTGACTTTGCTGGGGCCGCCGGTCGGGCTGCTCCTGCCGGTGATCCTGGTGATCGGCCTCAGGCTCGCGCGCGGCACCAAGGCAGGGCGCTGGCTGCGCGCGCTGATCGTCACCGTGCTCGGTATCGCCCTGATCGGTGCCGCGGCCGGGCTGTTCGCGGGCGGCGCGGTGAACGGGCTTCCGGCCGGCTGGGGCGGCGCGATCGGCCTCGCGCTGGCCGGCCTGATCGACTGGGGCCTGTCCTTCCTCGGCAACAGCGGCATCGTCGCGCCGTTCCGGATCGCGATCATCGCCATCGCCGCCGCCGTCGGCCTCGCACTCTGCCTGATCGGGCTCGGCCTCACCGCCGAGGAGCGGCGCTGGCTCTCCGCGCGCGGGCGGGGCGGCGACCCGGCGGATCTGGACGAGGACGATCTACCCGCACTTGCGGACCGGCCGGCGCGCGCCCCGGTGATCGCGTCCGCGCAGCCCCGCGGCCCGGTCATCGCCGACCGCAGCCAGGACGCCGTCCGCCGCCCGCTGCGCGAGCGCCAGCCCTCGCTCGCGCTCGGCGACAGCTATCGCCTGCCCTCGGTCGACCTGCTCAACCCGCCGCCGCCGCGGACCAATGTCGTGCTCGACAAGGCGGCGCTCGAGCGCAACGCCCGGCTGCTCGAATCGGTGCTCGACGATTTCTCGGTCAAGGGCGAGATCGTCGAGGTCCGGCCCGGCCCGGTCGTCACCATGTACGAGCTCGAGCCGGCGAGCGGGATCAAGGCGAGCCGGGTCATCCAACTCGCCGACGACATCGCCCGCAACATGTCGGCTTTGTCGGCGCGGGTCGCGACCATCCCCGGCCGCTCGGTGATCGGCATCGAGCTGCCCAACGCCAAGCGCGAGATGGTGATCCTCTCGGAGTTGATCTCGAGCCCGGCCTTCGAGGACCAGGTTGCGCAGCTGCCGATCATCCTCGGCAAGAACATTGCCGGCGATCCGGTCGTCGCCGACCTCGCGCCGATGCCGCATCTGCTCGTCGCCGGAACCACCGGCTCGGGCAAGTCGGTCGGGCTCAACTGCATGATCCTGTCTTTGCTCTACCGGCTCACCCCCGAGCAGTGCAAAATGATCCTGATCGATCCCAAGATGCTCGAGCTCAGCGTCTACGACGATATCCCACACCTTCTGTCACCGGTCGTCACCGAGCCCGCCAAAGCGATCCGCGCGCTCAAATGGACGGTCGAGCAGATGGAGGAGCGCTACCGGATGATGGCCTCGGTCGGGGTGCGCCAGCTGTCCAGCTTCAACGCCAAGGTCCGTGAAGCCAAGATGAAGGGCCAGCCGCTCGGCCGCCGCGTCCAGACCGGCTACGACCCCGAAACCGGCCAGCCGCGCTACGAGATGGAGGAATTGGACTACGACGTGCTGCCGCAGGTCGTCGTCATCGTCGACGAGCTCGCCGACCTGATGATGACCGCCGGCAAGGAGGTCGAGTTCCTGATCCAGCGGCTCGCCCAGAAGGCGCGCGCCGCCGGCATCCACCTGATCATGGCGACCCAGCGCCCCTCGGTCGACGTCATCACCGGCGTCATCAAGGCGAACCTGCCGACCCGGATCTCCTTCTCGGTCACCTCGAAGATCGATTCGCGGACCATCCTGGGCGAGCAGGGCGCCGAGCAGCTGCTCGGCAAGGGCGACATGCTCTACATGCCCGGCGGCAAGCAGATCGCCCGCGTCCACGGCCCGTTCGTCTCCGACGAGGAGGTCCGCGCCGTCGCGGATTTCTGGCGCGCCCAGGGCCGGCCCGAATATGTCCAGTCGGTCACCGAGGAGCCCGAGGACGGCGGCTATATGTTCGAAGGCCAGCCGATCGGCGAGGACGATGCCGAAACCCAGCTGTTCCGCAAGGCGGTCCAGGTCGTCGCCGAAAGCCAGAAGGCTTCGACTTCTTACCTGCAGCGGCAATTGCGGGTCGGCTACAACAATGCCGCCCGCCTGATCGAGCGAATGGAGAAAGAGGGCGTGGTCAGCGCCCCCGACCATGTCGGCCGCCGCGAAGTGCTGGTCGATCCGGAGGGCAGGCCGCTGGTCTGAGCGGAACCGGCGGGGTTCACTGGACATTCAAGCCCGACGCGGCATATCGCGCCCCTATTCAGGCAGTCTCGGAAGGATATTTCATGTTGCGCCTTTGCGCCGTCGCTCTCGCCGCCGCCGTGCCGGTTGCGCTTCACGCCCAGGCGGCGCCGGCCGGCCTTGCCCAGGTGCAAGCCCATTTACGCGCGGTCGACACGATGACCGCGGGCTTCACCCAGAGCGGCCGGCGCGGCCGCACGCTCACCGGCACGCTCACCATCCGCCGCCCCGGCCATGTCCGCTTCGACTATGGCGGCAGCGCCAACATGCTGATCGTCGGCGACGGCCGCGCGCTGACCTTCATCGACTATGACGTCGGCCAGCGGCAGCGCTGGCCGATCAACGATTCGCCGCTGTCTGTGCTGCTCAATCCCGACCAGGACCTGGCGCGCTTCGCCCGGGTCGTGCAGAACGATTCCCAGGTGCTGATGATCGAGGCGCGCGACGCGCGCCGCCGCGAGTTCGGCACCATCACCATCGCCTTCGCCAAGGTACCGGGAGCGCCCGCCGGGCTGAGCCTTCAGGGCTGGAACACGCGCGACGCGCAAAACAATCTGACCACGGTGCGGCTCTCGAACCAGCGCTTCAACGTGCCGGTCGCCGACACCGCTTTTCGCTATCGCGAGCCGACCCGCCGCGGGCCCCGAGGCTGAACGTTCGTTCATCTGGGCGACAGGTCGCGAGGCCTAAAACCGAACTGCAATTGCCGGCCCCGGTCTGGGTTTTCCCCCTGTTGCCCGAACCGGGCCGCGCAATTGACCTCGCGTAGCAACGCTTGGTGGGCCTCCGCTCCACGCCCCCGGAGCGGGGGCCCTTCCATGTTCGGCTCCTCCCCCTCCATCGACAGGCAGCCACGCTGCCGCTAAGCCCCGCGCCATGTCTTCCGCTTTGAAAATCGCCTCCTGGAACATCAATTCGATCCGCGCCCGCATCGAGATCGTCGAGAAATTCCTCGTCGAGGAAAGCCCAGACATCCTCTGCCTGCAGGAGACCAAGGTCCGCGACAGTGAGTTCCCGGAAGGCCTGTTCCGGCGCCTCGGCTACAACCACATCATCATCTGCGGCCAGCCGATGCACCATGGCGTCGCCATCGCCTCCAGAGTGCCGATCCGCGAGGACGACCGGAACGACTGGCAGGCGAACGGCGAGGCGCGCCATGTCGGGGTGCGGCTCGATTGCGGCATCCGGCTGGAGAATGTCTACGTCCCCGCCGGCGGCGACATCCCCGACCGCGAGCTCAACCCCAAGTTCGGCCAGAAGCTCGACTTCCTCGAGCGGATGAGGCGCTGGTCGGAACGCTGCGGCTGCCCGACGATCATGGTCGGCGACTTCAACGTCGCGCCGCTGGAATGCGATGTCTGGAGCCACAAGCAGTTGCTCAACGTCGTCAGCCATACGCCGATCGAGGTCGCGGCGCTGACCAGGCTGCAGGCGAGCAACGACTGGGTCGACCTCGGCCGCCATTTCCATCCGGCGCCGCAGCGGCTCCACACCTGGTGGAGCTACCGCTCGCCCGACTGGACGAAGAACGACCGCGGCCGGCGGCTCGACCATATGTGGGCGACCGGGGACGTCGCCAAGCTCGCCAGGGCGCACCGCGTCTACGAACCCTGCCGCAACTGGACGCGGCCTTCGGACCATGTCCCGCTGATGACGGAATTCGCGCTCTGATGGGCGCGCGGGACGTCGCCCGCGCGATCGACGCCCTCCGGCGCGGCTGGCCGGTGGCGGTCGACGATATCTCGTTGCTCGCGATCGAGACCGCCGACGAAGAGGGCCTGGCGGCGTTCGACGGCAGCAAGGCGCCGGCAAGCCTGCTGATCTCCGGCAATCGCGCGGCGACGCTGAAGCTCACCAATCAGCGCGAGGCGCTGCCGACCGAGCCGGTGCTGATCGAGCGCAGCCCGTGGATCGACCTCGCGGTGGCAACCGCGATCGCCGACCCGGCGCTCGACCTCGCCACTCCGCTCAAGGGGCCGTTCCGGACCGCGCCGCTCTGCGCGCCGCCGACGGCCGCGGCCGCGCTCCGGCTGGCGCGGCTGGCGGGGCTGCTGCCGGCGCTCTTCACCCGCCGGGACGGACCCGCCGAAGCACGCGTAGCCGCTGATGACGTCATGACGTTCGGGACCGGGGCCGACCTGCGCATCGTCTCGCGCGCGCGCCTGCCCAACCGGTTCGCCGAGCAGGCCGAGATCATCGCCTTCCGCGCGGACGGGGATACGGCGGAGCATGTCGCGCTGATCCTCGGCGCGCCGTCGGGCGAGCCGCCGCTGGTGCGCGTCCATAGCGAGTGCCTGACCGGCGACGCGCTGGGCTCATTGAAATGCGATTGCGGGCCGCAGCTGGAGGCGGCGCTGACCCAGATCGCGGCGTCGGGCTGGGGGATATTGCTCTACCTCAGGCAGGAGGGGCGCAGCATCGGCCTGGTCAACAAGCTGCGCGCCTATGCGCTGCAGGACCAGGGGTTCGACACCGTCGATGCGAATTTGAGGCTCGGCTTCGGCGACGACGAGCGCGATTATGCGGTGGCGGCGCGGATGTTGGCGAAAGTGTCGCGCAGCGCGATCAAATTGCTCACCAACAACCCCCGAAAGGTGGCGGCGCTGAGGGCGGAAGGGATCGACGTGGTCGAGCAAGTGCCGCTCAAAGTTGCCGCGAACGTCCATAACCGCGCCTATCTCGACGCGAAACGGGACCGGAGCGGCCACCAGCTCTAGGCGAGCAAAGCCGCGACCTCGTCGAAATCGCGGGCGATATGGTGGACGCCCAAGGCGCGCAGCCGGGCGGCATGGCCGGGCAGGCAGTGGCGGCCGGCGATAAGGCCAATCACTTCGGCGCCCGAGGCGACCGCGCCTTCGACGCCGACCGGCGAATCCTCGATGATCGCGGTCCGCGCGATCGGCACCCCGAGCGCGGCGGCGGCGTGGAGATAGAGGTCCGGCGCCGGCTTGCCGCGCGCGACATGCTCGCGCCCCGAGAAGATCCTGTCGCCGAACGCGCCCTCGAGGCCGAGATGGGCGAGGTGGCGGCCGACCCACTCGCTCGAGCTCGACGAGCAGATCGCCCGGGGCAGGGCCGGCGGCAGCGAGCGGATGAACCGGACCGCGCCGGCGACCTCCTCCAGACCCTCGGCAAGCGCCCGGGCGTCCTCCTCGGCGCGGGCGTCGTGAAAGGCGGCGGGCACCGGCCCGCCGATCCAGCGCTCGATCGCGGCGAGGAAGTCGAGCCCGGCCAGCCCCATGAAATTGTTCATCGACTGCTCGACGCTGGTCGGGTGGCCGATCTGGGTGAGATAGTCGGCGATCTGCTTGTTGCCGGCCCATTCGCTTTCGAGCAGGACGCCGTCGAAATCGAAGATCAGCGCCTCGAACCTCATCGGCGCGGCCCGAACAAGGCGGTCCCGACCCGGACGTGGGTCGCGCCGACCATCACCGCGGTTTCGAAATCGGCCGACATCCCCATCGACAGGCCGGCGACGCCATGACGCCGCGCCAGCTCGGCGAGCAGGGCGAAATAGGGCGCGGCCTCGACCCCTTCGGGGGGGATGCACATCAGGCCGACGACCGGCAGGCCCCGCGCCTGCTCGAGCAAGGCGGGGAGGTCGGCGACCGGGCAGCCGCCTTTCTGCGGCTCGTCGCCGATATTGACCTGGACGAAGCAATCGGGCCGCCGGCCGGTTTTCGCCATCGCCCTCGCCAGAGCGGCGGCGAGCGACGGGCGGTCGAGCGAATGGACGGCATCGAACAAAGCGGCGGCCTCCTCGGCCTTGTTCGACTGGAGCCGGCCGACCAGATGGAGGCGGATTCCGGGATGGCGGGCGCGCAGCGCGGGCCACTTGGCCTGCGCCTCCTGCACCCGATTCTCGCCGAAGTCGCGCTGGCCCTCGCCGATCAGCGCCTCGATCGCTTCAGCGGGCTGGGTCTTGGCGACGGCGACGAGGGTGACGTCGTCCGGCTTGCGCCCGGCGAGCGCGGCGGCCTTGGCGATGCGGGCCTCGATCTCGCTCAGTGGGGATTGCGGCATGGCGGTGCTATAGGAAGGGCGATGTCCGCCCGCCAGCCTTTGCCGCGCCTCTGGCTGATCACCGACGAGCGGCTGGGCGACGGCCTGTTCGACGCGATCGCCCGCCTGCCCCATGGCGCCGGCATCGTCTTCCGCCACCACAGCCTTGCAGAAGTCGCGCGGCGCGACTTGTTCGCGCGGGTGAAGGCGGCGGCGCCCGGCCCGGTCCTGCTCGCCGGCCCGGCCGACCGGGCACGGGCCTGGGGCGCCGACGGCAGCCACGGAAGCGGCCGCGGCGCGGGGCTGCGCAGCGCGCCGGTCCACAACTACGCCGAAATCCGCGCCGCCGAGCGCGACGGCGCGGCCTTCCTCTTCCTCTCGCCGGCCTATCCGACCCGCAGCCACCCCAAGGCGCGCCCGCTCGGCCTGGCGCGCTTCGCCTGGCTCGCGCGCCGCACCCAGCTACCGGTCATCGCGCTCGGCGGCATGGACGATGCGCGCGGGCGCAGGCTCGCCTCGTTCGGCGCTTACGGCTGGGCTGGGATCGACGCCTGGAGCAGTTAGAACCGGAACGCGGTGCCCACATAGACCGCCTGGCTGTCGCGGCGGTTGTCGCGGGCGAGGGGCTCGAGGCGGTCGCGGGCGATGCGGTAGCGGGCGCCGGCGGTGACGTCGATGTTGCGGGCGATCGTGAAGGCGCCGCCGACGTCGAGCGAATAGGCCTGGTCCTCGGCGAGGATGCGCTGGCCGCCCTGGGCGCGCTCGGCGGCGACCGCGACGCTGCCGGTGAGGCGGCGGGTGGCGCGGTAGCTCATCCCGACCTGGGCCGATTCGCGGGTGCCGGCGATCAGCCCGGCATCGGCCTGGGCGAGATCGCCGGAAATGGCGAAGCGCCGCCAGCCCAGCGAGACGCCGAGATTGTAGGAACTGGGTGTGATCGCGGTCACCGCCGAGGCCGAAGTCGGGCCGGCGGCGCGCTGCGCGTCGGCCATCGTGTTGGAGCGGGCGCGAATCGCGACCTGGAGGCCGCGGCTGCGCTCGCCTGAGGCGGTCGCCGGCGTGAAACGGAACTCGCTGCCGGCGCCGGCGCCGCGGCGGGCGAGCAAAGCGGCGAGTCGCGGATCGGAGACGGCCGGCGTGAACGCGCTCATGGGCCGCGCATTGACGGCCGCAGCCGCCGCGCGATTCCCCTTGTTTCTCTGAGTGGTAGTGGCGAAGGCAGGGGCGAGCACCAGCGCCATCGCGAGCAGCGATGCGCTTCCTGCCGTGCCGATGGCCCTAAGCCTCCTCACAACGCCTTTCTCCCCTCCACACCGGGATTTAGTACGAGTCGAACGCGAATCCCAGCGAAGCGTGCCCTAGGCCCTTGAATCTCCCGCCGTTGTTGCAACTTTCACACAATCCTCCTTTCCCCCCGATGAAGCGTAGGGCATAGGGCGGGCCACAGAGCGCAACAGCGCTTGCCGGGCGCGCGCCGATATCTATAACGGCGAGCACCCCTTACGTATCCAAGGACCCCTTATGGCTCGCGTACTTTCTCTCGGCCTGGCCGTCGCCGCCGCCGTCTCCCTGACCGGCTGCCAGTCTTTCGATCGTTTCATGTTCGGGCCGCCCAGAAACGAGCTCAGGGACCCGCGCCACGCCGACATGGCCGCCAGCCAGGTGACGACGATCGGCGTCAACGCCTATCTCTGGCGCGCGGCGCTGGAGACGCTCTCCTTCGCGCCGCTCGCCCAGACCGATTCCAACGGCGGCGTGCTGGTCACCGAATGGTATTCCAACCCGCAGAACCCCGGCGAGCGCGCCAAGGTGACGGTCGCGATCCTCGACCGCGACCTGCGCGCCGATGCGCTGCGCGTCACCGCCGCCCGCCAGGTCCAGCAGAACGGCCAGTGGGTCGACGCGCCGGTGACGGCGGCGACCGTCCAGCGGCTCGAGGACATCATCCTCACCCGCGCCCGCGACCTCCGGCGCGCGGGGATCGCCCGATAGACCTCTATTGGAGCAAGCTTCCGCGATGGCATCGCGCTTCAATCCGTTAAAAGCCGATGCGCATTGGCAGAAGGTCTGGGACGAGGCAGGCTCGTTCCGCGCGGCCGACGACAGCGGCCGGCCCAAGGCCTATATATTGGAGATGTTCCCCTATCCGTCAGGGCACATCCATGTCGGCCACGGGCGGAACTATGTGATGGGCGACGTTCTCGCCCGCTATAAGCGGATGAAGGGCTTCGAAGTCCTGCACCCGATGGGCTGGGACGCGTTCGGCATGCCCGCCGAGAATGCTGCGATGGAGCAGAGGGTCCATCCGGGCGAATGGACGAGAGCGAACATCGAGGCGATGCGACGGCAGCTCAAGCTGCTCGGCCTGGCGCTTGACTGGAGCCGGGAGTTCGCGACTTGCGATTCCTCTTATTACGGCCACGAACAGGCCTTGTTCGTCGATCTGTTCGAGGCCGGGCTCGTCTATCGCAAGGAAAGCGAGGTCAATTGGGATCCGGTCGACATGACCGTGCTCGCCAACGAGCAGGTGATCGATGGGCGCGGCTGGCGTTCGGGCGCCCTGGTCGAACGGCGCAAGCTCAGCCAATGGTTCCTGAAGATAACCGATTTCGCCGAAGAGCTGCTCGAAGGGCTGGCGGGGCTCGACCAGTGGCCCGACAAGGTCCGGCTGATGCAGGAGAACTGGATCGGCAAGAGCCGCGGAATGAAATTCCGCTTCCGGATCGCTAATCCGCAGCCGGGTTTCGAAAGCCTCGAAGTCTTCACGACTCGGCCCGACACCATTTTCGGATCGAGCTTCGCCGCTTTGTCGCTCGATCATCCGATCGCGCTGGCGCTGGCCGGGAAGCGGCCTGAGGTCGCCGCCTTCATCGCCGAGTGCAAGAAGGGCGGGACCACCGAGGCCGAGCTGGAGACGGCGGAGAAGCTCGGCTTCGATACCGGCCTCAAGGCCGTCCATCCGCTCGACCCCGACTGGCTGCTTCCCGTCTACATCGCCAATTTCGTGCTGATGGATTACGGCACCGGCGCCATTTTCGGCGTGCCCGGGCACGATCAGCGCGACTTCGAATTTGCGCGCAAATACGCGCTGCCGATCACCCGCGTTGTTGCCGCCTCCCCGGAGGATGCGGACAGACCCGTCGAATGCGAGGCCGAGCCGGGCGAGGGCGTGCTGGTCAATTCGCGCTTTCTCGACGGCATGGACGTCGAGAACGCCAAGGCGGCGGTGATCGCTCGGGCCGAGGCGGAAGGCTGGGGCGAAGGCACGATCGTCTGGCGCCTGCGCGATTGGGGCGTCTCCCGCCAGCGTTATTGGGGTACTCCGATCCCGATCATTCACTGCGCGGCCTGCGGCGCCGTGCCAGTGCCGAAGGACCGGCTTCCGGTCGTTCTGCCCGAGGACATCGACTTCGAGGCGCCCGGCAACCCGCTCGACCGGCATCCGAGCTGGAAGCATGCCCAATGCCCGAAATGCGGCGGAACCGCGGAGCGGGAAACCGACACGCTCGATACGTTCGTCGATTCCTCCTGGTACTTCATCCGCTTCGCCAGCCAGCCGGACGACCGGCCGTTCGACAAGGCTGCGGCCGAGCGCTGGCTGCCGGTCGATCAGTATATCGGCGGCGTCGAGCATGCGATCCTGCACCTGCTCTACGCCCGCTTCTGGACCCGGGCGCTGCGGCGGCTCGGCATGCTGGACATGGCCGAGCCGTTCCAGGGGCTGTTCACGCAAGGGATGGTGACCCACCTCACTTATCGAGACCCGGACGGCAACTGGCTGCTGCCGGAAGAAGCGGAAGCGGCGATAGCCGCGGGTCTTCCGGTCACCCCCGGCCGAATCGAGAAGATGTCGAAGTCCAAGAAGAACGTGATCCCGCCCGAGCCGATCGTCGCGCAATATGGCGCGGACGCGCTGCGCTGGTTCCTGCTCTCCGACTCGCCGCCCGAGCGGGATTTGCAATGGACCGACGCCGGGATCGAGGGAGCCTGGCGCTTCATCCAGCGGCTCTGGCGGCTCGCGAGCGCCAGGCGCGGCGACGAGGGGGAAGACGGGGAGCTGGCGCGCAAGCTCCACCAAACCATCGCCGCGGTCGGCGCCAATATCGAGGCGCTGGCGTTCAACAAGGCGGTGGCCAACATTTACGAGCTCGCCAATGCGATCGAAAAGGCGCCTCCTTCAGGCTCGCGCGCGGCGGCGGTCGAGGCGATGATCCGGCTGGTCGCGCCGATGGTGCCGCACGTCGCCGAGCAGGCCTGGGCGGCGGCGGGGCGGCCCGGCCTGATCGCCGACGCCGCCTGGCCCGAGGCCGATCCGGCCCTGCTGGTCGAGGACGAGGTGACGATCGCGGTCCAGGTCAACGGCAAGCTCAGGGACACGCTGACCGCGCCCAGGGGCGCGCCCCGCGAGCGGCTGGAGGAGATGGCGCTCGCCTCCGAGAAAGTGGTGCGGATCCTCGACGGCAAGCCGCCGCGCAAGGTGATCGTCGTGCCCGACCGGCTGGTGAACCTCGTCGCATGAAGCGAGCCGCGCTCCTCGCCCTCCTGCTCGCTTTGGCCGGCTGCACCCTGCGACCGCTGTACGCGGGCGGGGCAGCGGGGCCGGTGGCGCGGGCGCTGCACGGCGTCCAGGTCGCGCCGATCCAGGGAAGGGCCGGCTGGCTGGTCCGGACCGCGCTCGAGGACCGGCTCGGCGACGGCCGCGGCGATCCGGTCTACCGGCTCGAGGTCGAGCTCGACGACGACATCACCGGCTTCGGCATCCGCTCCGACAATGCGGTGACGCGCGAGCGGCGGACGCTGCGCGCGCGCTACCGGCTGGTCGACGCGCGGGTCGGCACCGTCCTGCTCGACGCGACCGCCGGCTCCGACGCCGGCATCGACGTCGTTTCCAGCGAATATGCGACCGTCGCCGCCGAGCAGACCGCATTGGAGCGGCTCGCGGTCGAGATCGCCGACCAGATCGTCAGCCGAATCGCGCTCTACGCCTCGCGCCGCGGCGGCGCGGCGGCCGCACCGTGAAGGCCAACCGCGCCCAGATCGAGAAGGCGCTCAGGGCGCCATCCGTCGAAATCCGCTTCTTCCTCCTCCACGGCCCCGACGAATCCGGCAGCCGCGCGCTGGTCAGGGCGCTCGGCGAAGCGATGGGGCCCGAGGCCGAGCGGATCGACCTTGCCGGCGCCGACCTGAAGGCCGATCCGGCGCGGCTCGCCGACGAGGCGGCGGCGATCTCCATGTTCGGAGACCGGCGCTGGATCCAAATCGAACCGGCCGGGGAGGAGAGCGTGCCGGCGCTCGAGGCCCTGCTCGAGGTGCCGGCGGCGGGCAATCCGGTGGCGCTGGTGGCCGGCGCGCTGCGGCCGGCCTCGAAGCTGCTCAAGCTGGCGCTCGCCGCGCCCCAGGCGCTCGTCTTCGCCAGCTACGTCCCCGACGCGCGCGAGGCCGAGCGGCTGGCGCTCGAACTGGCCCGCGGCCACGGCCTCATCGTCCGGGGCGACGTCGCCCGGCGGATCGCGGAAAGCTGCGGCGGCAACCGCGCGCTGATCGAGCAGGAGCTCGCCAAGTTCGCGCTCTACGCCGACGCCTCGCCCGCCAGCCCCAAGCCGGTCGACCATGACGTCGTCGACGCGCTCGGCGCGGCCGCCGACGAGGGCGACCTTTCCCGTCTGGTCGACAGCGCCGGCAATGGCGACGCGGCCGCGCTCGAGGCCGAATTGGTGCGGCTGCGCGGCGAGGGGCAGGAGGGAATCACCCTGATTCGGGCGATGCTGCGGCGGATGGCGCTGCTCGCGCGCCTCAGGGCCGAGGTCGAGCAGGGGTCGAGCCCGTCCGCCGTCATGGCGTCTGCTGGCAAGTCTCTGTTCTTCAAAGAGAAAGCCAGTATCGAGGGGCAATTGCGGCGGTGGCGCGGCGAGCTCATCGCCAAGGCGATGAGCCGCCTCGCCGACGCCGAGCGGCAGGTCAAGACGTCGGGGGGGGTCGGCCCGGTCGCCGCCGACGCCGAATTGTTCGCGATCTGCCGCCAGGCGGCGCGGCTGCGCTAGAATTTGTCGCCGCTGAGGCGCTGGCAGATCATGTCGAGCTGGTCGAGGCTCGAATAAGACAGGCTGACGGTGCCGCCCTTGGGGCTGTGCTTGATCGCGACCTTGAGGCCCAGCAGATCGCCCAATTGCCGCTCAAGCGCGGCGATGTCGGCGGCGCTGCCTTTATATTCGATCGGCGGCAGCCGCTCCCGGCGCGGCTTGCCCGCGCGGGCCAGCCGTTCGGCCTCGCGCACCGACAGGCCGCGGCGGACGATCTCCTCGGCCAGGCCTTCCGGATCGCTGGCGGTGACGAGCGCGCGGGCGTGGCCCATGCTCAACTGCCCGGTCCCGACCATCACCTGCACCTTGGGCGGAAGATCTAGCAATCTCAATAGGTTAGCGACATGGCTGCGCGACTTGTGGACGATCCGGCCGAGCTCCTCCTGGGTGTGGCCATAGTCCTCGACGAGCCGGCGATAGGCCTGCGCCTCCTCGATCGCGTTCAGATCCTCGCGCTGGATGTTCTCGACCAAGGCGACTTCCAAGGTCTCCTCTTCGCTGAACGCGCGGACGATCGCGGGTATTTCGTGGAGGCGGGCGCGCTGCGCCGCGCGCCAACGCCGTTCGCCGGCGACGATCTGGAAGCGGTGGCCGTGCGGGCGGACGACGATCGGCTGGATCACGCCGCGCGCCTGGATCGAGGCGGCGAGCTCGACCAGCGACTCCTCCTGGAAGATCCGGCGCGGCTGGCCGGGATGCGGCTCGATGCTGGCGATCGGCACCATCTGGACCGAACCGCTCCTGCCGTCGCCGGGCGCGACTGACGCCTCCTGCGCAGCCTCGCCGAGCAGCGAGGAGAGGCCGCGCCCCAGGCCGGAGGGCCGCTTGCGGGTCGGAAAGGGATCGCTCATGCCGCCTCCTTCTTGCTGCGCGGCAGCCGCGCGATCAGCTCGCGGGCGAGCGCGATATAGGCCTCCGAGCCCGGGCAGCGATGGTCGTAGATCAAGGCCGGCATGCCGTGGCTCGGCGCCTCGGAGAGGCGGACGTTGCGCGGGATCACGGTCTCGAACACGACCTTGCCGAGGCAGGCGCGGACGTCGGCGGCGACCTGGCTGGACAGGTTGTTGCGCCGGTCGAACATGGTGAGAGCGACGCCGAGGATGGAGAGTTCGGGGTTGAAGCGGGCGCGGATCCGCTCGACCGTCTGGAGCAGCTGGCTGAGCCCCTCCAGTGCGAAGAATTCGGTCTGGAGCGGCACCAGGATCGAATTGGCGGCGATCAGCGCGTTGACCGTCAGGAGGCCGAGCGAGGGCGGGCAATCGATCAGGCAGACGTCCCAGCGCAGATCGGCCGCGCCCTCGAGCGCCTTGTCGAGCCGATGAGTTCTTCCTTGTAATTCAATGAGTTCGATCTCGGCGCCGGACAAATCGACGGTCGCCGGGATGAGGTCGAGCCGCGGCACCCGGGTCGCCACCACCGCCTGCTCGAGCGTGCACTGGCCGGTCAGCAATTCGTAGCTGGAATAGTCGCGCTGGGCGTGGCCGACGCCCATGCCCGTCGAGGCATTGCCCTGCGGATCGAGGTCGATCAGGAGGACGCGGCTGCCGGTCGCGGCCAGGGCGGTGGCGAGGTTGATCGCCGTGGTGGTCTTGCCGACCCCGCCTTTCTGGTTTGCCACCGCGATCCGGATCATCCGCGTTTCCTTCTGCCCGCCCGGCGGACGCCCTCGGCGACGATGATTTGCGCTTCCGGGTCCGTGACGCTCGGTTCGAGCCGGAAGTCACCCTGCCACGAAGGATCGAGCGCTTCCAGTTCCGACTCGGCATTCCGGCCCTTGGGAAGCAGCCAGACGCTGTTTCCTGTGGAAAATCCTGTGCCCAATTCGAGCAGCCGGCCCAACGGGGCGCAGGCGCGGGCGCTGATCACGTCGAACGGCCGCGGCGCCACCCGCTCGGCCTTGCCGGCGACGATCTCCACCGCGACGCCGAGCGATTCGGCGGCGCGATGAAGGAAGTCGGCGCGCAGGCGGCGCTCCTCGACGAGGGTGACGGGGCCAGGGTGCAGCGCGGCGACAATCAGGCCGGGAAAGCCGGCGCCGGTGCCGAGATCGACCCAGGAGGCGCCCGGGCCCGGCGCGAAACGAAGCAACTGGGCCGAATCGGCGATGTGGCGACCCCAAAGCTGGTCGAGGCTCGCCCGGGAAACCAGGTTCTGGCGTTCGTTCTCGGTCCGCAACAAGGCCGCGAAGGCATCGAGCCGCGCCATTGTTCCACGTGGAACATTGAATTCGTGCTCGATCCAGGCCCGCGCCGCCACCTCGTCCATCAGGCGGCCTTGCGGCGGGCATGGACCAGAATCGCGGCGAGGGCCGCCGGCGTGACGCCGCGAATGCGGGCGGCGGCGCCGAGCGTGGAGGGCCGAGCGGCGGACAACCTTTCCACCATTTCATTGGAAAGGCCGGGCAGGCCGGCATAATCGAGGCCCGGGGGGAGTCGCACCGCGTCGTCCGAGCGCAACCGCTCGATCTCGGCCTGCTGGCGGGCGACATAAGGGGCGTAGCGATGGTCCTGGATCGCCTCCTCCAGGATCGCCGGGCGGAAGGAGCCGAGCTCGGGGACCGCATCGATCAGCGCCTTGGCGTCGGTTTCCGGGTGGCGCAGCCGCTCGGCGGCCGTCGAGCGCCGGACAATCGCCTCGATGCGCGCCCGCTCGGCCTGCGCGGCTTCGAAATGGCGCCTGCGCTCGCTCGACACGCAGCCCGCGGCGATCGCCTTGGGGGTGAGCCGGGCGGCGGCATTGTCGGCGCGCAGGCGCAGCCGGTATTCGGCGCGGGCGGTGAGCATCCGATAGGGCTCGGTGACGCCCTGCAGGACGAGATCGTCGACCATCACGCCGATATAGGATTCGCCGCGGTCGAACAGGACCGGCGCCCTGCCGGCGGCCCAGGCGGCCGCGTTGAGCCCGGCGACGAGGCCCTGCGCGGCCGCCTCCTCATAGCCGGTGGTGCCGTTGATCTGGCCGGCGAGATAGAGGCCCTGGACGTCGCGCACGCCGAGCGTCGGCTCCAGGATGCGCGGGTCGACATGATCATATTCGACGGCGTAGCCGGGCTGCCGGATCTCGGCCCGCTCCAGCCCCGTCATCGAACGCACCATCGCCAACTGCACGTCCGCCGGCAGCGAGGTGGAAATGCCGTTGGGGTAGACGATCGGGTCGTCCAACCCCTCGGGCTCGAGGAAGACCTGATGGCCGTCGCGGTCGGCGAAACGGTGCACCTTGTCCTCGATCGACGGGCAGTAGCGCGGCCCGATGCCATTGATTTCGCCCGCGAAAAGCGGCGAGCGGTCGAGATTCGTACGGATGATCGCGTGGCTGCGTGCGTTGGTGCGGGTGATCGCGCAAAAGAGCTGCGGCAGGGCTCGGCCGGGGCTCATCGGCGACATCGTCCAGCTTTCGTCGTCCGAAGGCTGGCGCTCGAGCGCGGCCCAATCGATGGTGCGGCCGTCGAGGCGCGGCGGCGTCCCGGTCTTGAGGCGCGCGAGCGGCAAGCCGAGCGCGCGGAGCTGATGCGCGAGCGCGGTCGCCGCCCGCTCCCCGACCCGGCCCCCGGCCCGGCTGCTCATGCCGAAGTGAAGCTTGCCGCCCAGGAAGGTCCCGGTCGCCAATATGACCGCGCCGGCGGCCAGCTCACGCCCGTCGGCGAGCGTCAGCCCGGTGACGCGGCGGCCCTCGAGTCTGAGCGCGCTCGCTTCGCCCTCGACCACGGCGAGGCCGCTTTGGGCCTCGATCAAAGCATGGATGGCGGCCCGGTAACGCTTGCGGTCGGCCTGGATCCGCGGCCCGCGCACCGCCGCGCCCTTGCTGGCGTTGAGCATGCGATAGTGGATCGCGGCCCGATCCGAGGCGCGCGCGATCAGCCCGTCGAAGGCATCGACCTCCCGGATCAGATGGCCCTTGCCGAGACCGCCCATCGCCGGATTGCACGACATCGTGCCGATTTGAGCGCGGTCGAAGCTGACCAGGGCCACCGACGCTCCCAGCCGCGCCGCGGCGGCCGCCGCCTCGGTCCCGGCATGGCCGCCGCCAACCACGATGATGTCGAAATCCTGCGTCACGGCGCGCCTCTAGCGCATTTGTTCCACGTGGAACAACTCACTTGCCAATGCAGAATCGCCCGAACAAGGCGTCGAGCATGTCCTCGACACCGGCGCAGCCAGTGATTCGGTCGAGGCTGAGCCGGGCGCGGCGCAAAGCCTCGGCAGCGACCAGCAGGTCGGCAGTCGTTTCGGCCTCGTTGAGACCATCCAGCGCTTCGTCCAGCGCGCGCCGGTGGCGGCGATTGAGCGCCACTTCACCCTCCGCCGGCAACAATTCAGCTGAATGCTGAATCAGGATTCGAATCAAGCCATCGAGTCCCGCGCCCGTCCTGGCCGAGACGGCAATCCCGGCGGGGCCGGACGGCGGGGCCAGATCGGACTTGGCATGGACCAGGATCGCGTGGGCCAGCGCTTCGCCGGGGGAGCCGAGCCAGAGCAACAGGTCCGCCGCTTCGGCCGAGGCCCGGGCGCGGGCGACGCCGATCGATTCGACCGGCTCGGCCGACTCGCGAAGCCCGGCGGTGTCGACCAGCACGAACGGTGCGCCGCCAAGCGCGATCGGCACCTCGATCAGGTCGCGCGTCGTCCCCGGAATGGCCGTGACGATGGCTGCCTCACGTCCCACTAACGCATTGAGAAGGCTAGACTTCCCGGAATTTGGAGGCCCGGCGATGACGACCCGGATGCCGTCCTTGAGCCGCTCGGCCGGGGGCCGGCCCAGCCAGCCGGCCAGTTCCCCCCGGAGCGCGCCAAGCTGCACCGCAAAGTCGGCCGGCAGGGGCGCGACGTCCTCCTCGTCCGAGAAATCGAGCGCGGCTTCGACCCGGGCGGCGAGCGCGAGCAAAGCCGTCTGCCAATCCGCTACCTGGCGGCTGAGCGCGCCGCCGGCCAGCGCCAGCGCCGAGCGGCGCTGCGAGTCGGTCTCGGCCTCGAGCAGGTCGGCGAGCCCCTCAGCTTCGGCGAGGTCGATGCGGCCGTTCTCGAACGCACGGCGGGTGAACTCGCCGGGCTCCGCGGCGCGCAGGCCTTCGATCCCCGCGAGCGCCGCGAGCACGCCGGCGACGACCGCGCGGCCGCCGTGGAGATGGACCTCGGCGACATCCTCGCCGGTTGCGCTCCTTGGCCCCGGAAAGCGAATTGCAACAGCGTTATCAATGACTTCCCCATCATTCCGCAGGGTAGCGGCGGTCGCCCGCCGCGGCTCGGGCAGCGTTCCCGCCAGCGCTTCCAGCACCGCGTCGGCCCGGGGTCCGCTGATCCGCACCACCGCGATCGCCGCGGGCGGGGCGCCGGAGGACAAAGCGTAGATCGTGTCGCTCAGCTCTTCTTCCCGCCCATCTGGTCGAGCATCTGCTTCCACATGCTCATCCCCGCCTCGTTCATCGGCCCCCAGGCCTTGACCATGTCGCCGAACATCTCCGGAGTGGGTCCGTCGGCGACCGCGCTCTTCATCTTCTCGACATAGGCTTGGTGGACCGCGCTCAGGTCCGGCAGGCCGAGGAACCGACGCGCCTCCTCGGGGGTGCAATCGACGTCGACGGTGACCTTCATGGCTGCGTCTCCTCTCGGCGCTCTTGGCTGGCCGGCTCTATGGCGATAGAGGCGCCGTGCGCAAGGGAGGACGGCCGATGGGCATGATCGAGATCGAGACGCTGGACGGCGACGGCAGCTTCAACGCCTATCAGGCCGAACCCGAGGGCACGCCACGCGGCGCGATCGTCGTGATCCAGGAGATATTCGGGGTCAACGAGGGGATCCGCCGCAAATGCGACCATTGGGCCTCATTGGGCTATGTCGGCGTCGCCCCGGACCTGTTCTGGCGGCTCGAGCCGGGGGTCGAGCTTGATCCCGACCTCCCCGAGCAGTTCCAGCAGGCGCTCGGCCTGATGCAGCGCCTCGACCAGGACAAGGCCATCGCCGACATCGAGGCGACCATCCGCAACGCCCGCGCCCGGCTGCCGCAAGGCGGCAAGGTCGGCTGCGTCGGCTATTGCCTCGGCGGCCGGCTCGCCTTCATGACGTCGGCCCGGACCGACATCGATGCCGGCGTCGGCTATTACGGCGTCGGCCTCGAAGGGCTGATGGGCGAGAAGCACGCGATCGCCAGGCCGGTCATGCTCCACATCGCCGGCGCCGACCATTTCGTCACCCCGGACAAGCAGACGCTGATCCACGAGGGCCTCGACGACCATCCCAAAGTGACGATTCACGATTATCCGGGGGAGGATCACGGCTTCGCCGCCGAGATGGGCAAACGGCGCAGCGAAAAGGCGGCTGAACTGGCCGACAGGCGAACCGAGGCCTTCTTCGCCGAGCATATCGGCTAGGGGAGGATCGTGCCGCGCAATCCCTGGCTGATCGCCGCGGGCATGCTGAGCGCCGGGGCCGCCTTGCTTCACCTCGCGATCATCGCCGGCGGCCCGGACTGGTACCGCTTCTTCGGCGCCGGCGAGCGGATGGCGCGGATGGCCGAGCGGGGGCTGCTCAGGCCGACGCTGATCACGCTCGGCATCGCCGCCATCCTGGCGCTCTGGGCCGCTTATGCCTTCGCCGGCGCCGGGCTGATCCGCCGGCTGCCGCTGATGCGGACCGCTTTGGTCGCGATCACCTGCATCTATCTGCTGCGCGGGCTCGCGCTCGGCCCGCTGCTGGTGTTTCGGCCGCAGACGGTCAACGCCTTTGCGCTGTGGAGCTCGCTGATCGTGCTGGTCTACGGCATCGTCCATGCGGTCGGGACAAGGCGGGCATGGCCGGCGCTGTCGGTGACGGCGCGATGAGCGACCGCTACCGCCTCCTCTTCCGCGCGACCGGCGGGCCGGAAGTGATCGAGCGCGAGCCGCTCGGGCCGCTCGAGCCTGGCCCAGGCGAGGTGTTGGTCCGGCACGAGGCGATCGGGCTCAACTATATCGACACCTATCACCGCTCGGGCCTCTATCCCGTCAAGCTGCCCTCGGGCCTCGGCAGCGAAGCCGCGGGCCTGGTCGAGGCGGCCGGTGAGGCGAGCGGCTTCACCAGGGGCGAGCGGGTCGCCTATGCGCTGGCGCCGCCGGGCGCCTACGCGACCCATCGGCTGATCGCCGCCGACCGGCTGGTGCGGCTGCCCGACGACCTTAGCGCCGAGACCGCGACGGCGGTGATGCTCAAGGGCTGCACCGCCGAGATGCTCGTCGAGCGCTGCGCTAAGGTGCGGGCCGGCGACTGGGTGCTGGTCCATGCCGCGGCGGGCGGCGTCGGCTCGATCCTGGTGCCCTGGCTGAAGGCGGTCGGCGCGCAGGTGATCGCCCATGCCGGCTCGGCGGATAAAGCGGCGATCGCAGCCGAGCTCGGCGCGGATCATGCCCTGAGCTGCCCGCTCGACGCGCTCGCAGGGGAGGTGCGAAGCCGCACCGGCGGCGTGCGCGTCGTCCTCGACGGCGTCGGCGCGGCGAGCTGGGCGGCGTCGCTGGCGAGCCTGGCGAAGCGCGGGCTGATGGTCAGCTACGGCAACGCCTCGGGGCCGGTGCCGCCGCTCAGCCCGCTCGAGCTGGCGCGCAATGGCTCGCTGTTCCTGACCCGGCCGACGCTCGGCGACTATGTCGCGAGCCCGGAGGAGCTGCAGGCCTCGGCCGCACGCGTGTTCGAGATGGTCCGCTCCGGCGCCGTCCCGGTCCGGATCGGCGCCCGCTTCCCGCTCAGCCAGGCGGCCGAGGCTCACCGCGCGCTCGAGGCGCGGGCGACGACCGGCTCGACCCTGCTGATCCCCTGATCAGGGCTAAATAGGGTGTGCTAAGCCGGCCATGTCATCGCGCCGGCGAAATGGCTCGGCTACAACGTAGCGGAGCTTACCCGTGGTGCTGAAGTCGGCTTCGCGGAGCATATGCTGAGTCAATCTTTCTGAGTTAAAAGACCTGCACCAGAGGTGGGAAGCCCACGAGTCAGCTCGCGCTGGCGCAGCGGAATCTCCCCCCTGCGTGCAACTTCGCCTGGAAACTGCTAAGATTGAATCTTGCAAACCGGCTTAGTCTGTAACTGCGCCGGACTCAGTTGCTTGCTGTAGGTAAATGTGCCGCTACGAATGATAGGGGGCTGACTACTTAAAATCCTACCCGCTTTTTGAGATGCTTGAGTCACCCATGTCGTAGCTTTGGTCACGGTTTGGCTCCCCTCAAAAACCCTATTCACGTTAAGCAAATTTGCGACGAACCGTCTATTTTTTTGCGATGAACCGACTCGAAATGCGGACAAAATGAGAACACTCCCAACCATCAATATCGGCCTTATCGCGCCCCTTGGCGTCGATCTTGAAATCTTTCAAAAGGCGCTTGCCAACGGCCTTAAAAAGGTCGGCTACGAAACCAAAATCATCCGCTTCACCAAGGTACTGGAAGACCTTGGTAAATTCGATCTAAAACACAAAGACGCCTTCGAGAAATTCCGCAAATACATAAAAGCCGGCAACCGGATATGTAGAAATACGAAGCGTCGTGACATTCTTGCGATGGGAGCTATCGCTCAAGTTTTCAACTTGCCAAAATCGCAGATGCCAAGAGCACGGGTGTTCCGCCAAATAAAGCGAGTCGAGGAGATTTCGCTCCTTCGCCAGGCCTACAAGGATCGGATCGTCTTCATAGGATGCTACTTATCAAAGAAGGGTCGCATTCAAAATCTCGTCGACCAGCTACTCGAGAAGGAGCGTGATGTAAGTCAAGACATATTACGCTCAAAAGCGCTTGAGCTAATCGGCATTGATGAGAATGAACGAAACGTGAAGGACGGGCAGCGCTTCCTCGACTGCTTTCCATACTCTGATTTTATAGCTGACTGCACCGACAAGGCCACCCTCACCCTTTCGATACAGAGATTTATCGAGTGCTTCTTCGGGCATCCCTACGTGACGCCGGAAATTGACGAGTATGGGGCCTCGGTGGCGCATCTCGTTGCCCTCAGATCGAGCGATCTTTCGCGCCAAGTTGGTGCAGCTATTTTCTCTGATCAAAGGGCAATCATTTCGGCTGGCTGCAACGAAGTTCCGCGAGCTGGCGGCGGCACCTATTGGTCAGGTTGTTCTCCGGACAAGCGCGATTTTCAAAAGGGTTATGACTCCAACAACAAGGTGAAGACGGACATGCTTCGCGACGTCCTAGCCAAACTTCAAGCTTGGCTCGGGGACGACCTAAAGAACAAATCGCCTGAGGAGCTAGTCAAAATTGCCATAGCTGAGAACGGACCTCTGGCCGATGCGATGATCGGTGACGTCATTGAATTCGGCCGCATGGAACATGCCGAGATGAATGCAATAACGGATGCTGCCAGATTTGGACGATCAGTGTCAGGTGCCACACTGTATTGCACCACAATGCCCTGCCATATGTGTGCCAAACTCATTGTTGCGTCAGGGATCGCGAGGGTGGTCTACCTTCAGCCATACCACAAAAGTCTTGTATCTGAATTGTTTGACGACTCAATCGCGGTCGACGAGCCTCCAGAAGGGCGGGTGATATTTGAGCCTTTTCGAGGTGTTACGCCCAATGCCTACCAAGCTGTTTTTCAGATGAAGGGGAAGCGAAAGGACGACAATGGTAAGGCTCTATCATGGCAAGAGTCTGAGGGCGAGCCGATCTTTGTCCAGTCGGAACTAGACCTTACCCCCATAGCCGAAGCTCGAGCAGCCAAGGACTTTGGTGACCATCTAACTAAGGCGAAGCTCCTCTAAGCTGCCTAGGCGACATAGCGCAGCACGCCGACCTCGTGATGGGTCAGGCCGTCGTAGATCATCTTGGCGGCGACCCACAGGATGACGGCGAGGCCGATCCAGCCGATCCAGCGGAAGCGCTCGATATATTTGGCGATGAGATTGGCGGCGATGCCCATCAGGCCGACCGAGAGCACCAGCCCGGCGATCAGCACCCAGGGATGCTCGCGCGCGGCGCCGGCGACGGCCAGCACGTTGTCGAGGCTCATCGAGACGTCGGCCAGCGCCACCGCCCAGGCAGCCGAGGCGAAGCTCCGGGCGGGCCTCAGGCCGCTGCGCTCGTCGCCGGCGATCTCGTCGGAGCCTGCCGACAGGCTGCCGCAGCGCAGCTCGCGGTACATCTTCCAGGCCACCCAGAGCAGCAGCAGCCCGCCGGCGAGGACGAGGCCGATGACCTGAAGAAGCTGCGTCACCGCGAGCGCGAACAGGATGCGCAAGACGAGCGCGGCGCCGATGCCGATCAGGATCACCCGCCGGCGCTGCGCCGCGGGCAGGCCGGCGGCGAGCGCGCCGACGACGATCGCATTGTCGCCGGCAAGGACGAGGTCGATCAGCAGCACCTCGACCAGGGCCGCGAAGCCGCCAGCGGTAAAGAGGGTGGCGAGGTCCATCGCCCGCGCCTTACAGGATCAGGTGCAGGATGCCATAATGCTCGTCGATGATGCCGTCATAGATCATCTTGCCGGCGACGTAGAGGATCAGCAGCAGCCCCGCCCAGGCGATCCAGCGATAGCGCTGGACGAGCCTGGCGACGAAATTGGCGGCAAGGCCCATCAGGGTCACGGACAGCGCCAGGCCGATGAACAGCACGGTCGGGTGCTCGCGCGCCGTGGCGGCCACCGCGAGGACGTTGTCGAGGCTCATCGACAGATCGGCGAGGGTGACCTGGACCGCCGCCTGCAGGAAGGTCTTGCTGCGCGGCGGGCCTTCGACCGCAGGCGTGTCGGGATCGTCGGCGACGACCGGGGGCGGCGCGTGCCGCAGCTCGCGGTACATGTTGTAGGCGACCCAAAGCAAAAGCAGGCCGCCGGCGAGGACCAGGCCGGTGAAGCGGAGCAGCTGGGTCGCGACCAGGGCGAAGGCGATCAGGAAGATCAGCGCCATGCCGACGCCGAGCATGATCACCCGCCGCCGCTCCTTCTCGGGAAGGCCGGAGGTCAAGGTGCCCATGATGACGACATTGTCGCCGGCCATGGTGAGGTCGATCAGGACCACCTGGCCCAAAGTGATCAGGCCGGCGGCGGTGAAGATGTCGGCGAAGTCGAACATGCCGCGGCGCCGGAGCCTATTGGTTCATCGAGGCGAAGAAATCCTCATTGGTCTTGGAATCCTTCATCTTGTCGAGGAGGAACTGCATCGCGTCGACGGTGCCCATCTGCATCAGGATGCGGCGCAGCACCCACATCTTGGAGAGCTTGGCCGGATCGACCAGCAGCTCTTCCTTGCGGGTGCCCGACTTGCCGACGTCCAATGCCGGGAAGATGCGCTTGTCGGCGACCTTGCGGTCGAGCACGATCTCGGAATTGCCGGTGCCCTTGAACTCCTCGAAGATCACCTCGTCCATCTTCGAACCGGTGTCGATCAGGGCGGTGGCGATGATCGAGAGCGAGCCGCCCTCCTCGATGTTGCGGGCGGCGCCGAAGAAGCGCTTGGGCCGCTGCAGCGCGTTGGCGTCGACGCCGCCGGTCAGCACCTTGCCCGACGACGGCACCACCGTGTTGTAGGCGCGCCCCAGGCGGGTCACCGAATCGAGGAGGATGACGACGTCCTTCTTGTGCTCGACGAGGCGCTTGGCCTTCTCGATCACCATCTCGGCAACCTGGACGTGCCTCGAAGCCGGCTCGTCGAACGTCGATGAAATCACCTCGCCCTTCACCGAGCGCTGCATGTCGGTCACTTCCTCGGGCCGCTCGTCGATCAGGAGGACGATCAGGAAGACTTCGGGATGGTTGTCGGTGATCGCCCGGGCGATGTTCTGGAGCAGCACCGTCTTGCCGACGCGGGGCGGCGAGACGATCAAAGCGCGCTGGCCCTTCCCCTGCGGCGAGATGATGTCGATCACCCGCGCCGACTTGTCCTTGACGGTCGGATCGGCGCTGTCGAGGGTCAGCTTCTCGTCGGGATAAAGCGGGGTGAGGTTGTCGAAATTGACCCGGTGGCGGACCGCGTCGGGATCGTCGAAATTGACCTGGGAGACGCGCACCAGGCTGAAATAGCGCTCGCCCTCCTTGGGGCCGCGGATCTCGCCCTCGACCGTGTCGCCGGTGCGGAGGCCGAATTTGCGGACCTGATTGGGCGAGACGTAGATGTCGTCGGGGCCGGCGAGATAGTTGGAATCTGCCGAGCGCAGGAAGCCGAAGCCGTCCTGCAGCACTTCGATCGTGCCCTGGCCCATGATCTCGTTGCCGCTGTCGGCGCGGACCTTGAGGATCGAGAACATCAGCTCCTGCTTGCGCAGGGTCGAGGCGCTCTCGATGCCGAGCTCTTCGGCCATCGCCACCAATTCGGCGGGGGTTTTCTGCTTGAGGTCGTTCAGATGCATGTTGGGAGACTCTTGGAAGATACGGAATCCGGGCGCAGGGCTGCGGAAACGTAGGGGGATGTGGTGCTTGAACACCCGCGCGGACGGCAGGGCAACGACTGAAGGCCGCCCTATGCTCCGCCCAAAGCCAAGTCAAGCGAGCGAAAGGTCAGAACGGCTTGACGATCGCCAGCACCACGATCAGCGCGACGGCGATCCCGGGGATCTCGTTCATGATCCGCAGCGCCTTGCCGCTGACCGGGCGGAGACCCTGTTCGAGCTTCTTGCCATAGTCGATCATCCAGCCGTGATAGCCCGACAGGCCCACGACGATCGCGAACTTGGCGAGGAACCAATATTGGCTCCAGGCCTGGATCTGGTAGGCGAGCGTGAGGCCGAACAGCCAGACCAGGATCATCGCCGGGGTGATGATGATCCTGCGCAGCTTGCGCTCGCGCTCGATCCACCTCTTCTCCTCGTCCGAGCCCGGCGCCGACTCCTGGTGATAGACGTAGAAGCGCGGCAACAGGAACAGGCCGGCGACCCAGAAGATCACGAAGATCACGTGGGCGGCCTTGATCCACAGATAAAGCACGCTCAGGACCGCTCCGATTTCATAGCTCACCGACGCACCAGCTCGAGCAGGCGCTCGACATGGGCGATCGGAGTCTCCTTGATGATGCCGTGGCCGAGGTTGAAGATGTGCGGCCTCCCCGCGAGACTAGATAGGATACGACCCACCGCGTTTTCAAGCGCGGTGCCGCCGGCGAGTAGCGCCACCGGATCGAGATTGCCCTGGAGCGGCAGCTCGGGCGGCAGCTCGCGCGCCGCCCAGGCCGGATCGATGGTCTCGTCGATGCCGAGCGCGTCGACGCCGGTCTCGCGCGCATAAGCGGCGAGCTTCGCGCCGGCGCCCTTGGGAAAGCCGATCACCGGCGCATTCGGATGCCGCTCCCTGAGCGCAGCGACGATCCGCGCGGTCGGCGCGATCACCCACCGGTCGAACTGCTCGGGGGCGAGGCTGCCGGCCCAGCTGTCGAACAATTGCACCGCCTCGGCCCCGGCCCGGATCTGGCCGGAGAGATAATCGACGGTCATCGCCGCGATCGCCGCGATCAGCTCGCCAAACGCTCCCGGATCGACATAAGCGGCCCGCCGCGCCTCGGCCTGGTCGCGGCTGCCGTGGCCCGCCACCATGTAAGTCGCGACCGTCCACGGGCTGCCCGCGAAGCCCAGCAACGTCGTCTGCGCCGGCAATCGCGCTTTCACTTTCTCCACAGTGCGATAAATCGGCTCGAGGCGAGCCGGATTGGGCGCGAGCGCGGCGAACGCGGCATCGGCCAAGGCCGGCGAAAGCCGCGGCCCTTCGCCGGCTTCGAAGCGCAAATCCTGCCCGAGCGCATGCGGCACGATCAATATGTCGGAGAACAGGATGGCGCCGTCGAAATCGAAGCGGCGGATCGGCTGGAGGGTGATCTCGGCCGCGGCCTCGGCATCGTAGACGAGCTCGAGGAAGCCGCCCTTCGCGGCCCGCAGCTGGCGATATTCGGGGAGGTAGCGTCCGGCCTGCCGCATCAGCCAGATGGGAATTCTATCCGGAATTCCGCCTCTTAGGACGCTCAGCAAGGGCTTGGTCGGCTCGGGCGTCAAGGCGGGGAAGCTCCCTCTCTTCTGTCTTTATAGAGAATCTAAAAGAGTCTGTTGATGATAGTAGAGCGGGAATGAGCGGGGTTTATTGGCTCGCACAAATTTTGCCAACAGCTTGACTCGCCGGGACTCGCGGCTTTGCGCGGAGTCGCGCGCGCCATCCCCGAAATCCACAGCCGGCCTGTGGATCTTTTCCGCTGTGCGCCCGCTTGTGGGCGGTTCGGGGCGGCCTGCGGACGAATCCTGTCCTTGAGTTTGCCCCGAGCCTTAAGCTAGCGATTTCCCCATATTTTTCCACAGGCGAAATGAAGGGTGAAACAGCTCCACCTCCACCTCCTTTCGGACTCGACCGGCGAGACGCTGGACATGGTCGCGAGCGCCTGCCTGGCGCAGTTCGACACGGTCGAGGCGCTGCGCCACGTCTGGCCGATGGTCCGCTCCGAGGGCCATCTCGACCGGGTGCTGGACGATATCGAGAAGCGGCCGGGGCTCGTCCTCTACACCCTGGTCAATCCGACGATCCGCCGCGACCTCGAGCGTAAATGCCGGCAGCGCAAGATCCACGCGGTGCCGGTGCTCGATCGGGTGATCGACGCGCTCGCGGCGGTCAGCGGCGAAGAGGCCAAGGGCCGCGCCGGCCGCCAACACGCGCTCGACGCGGCCTATTTCGCACGGGTCGACGCGATCCAGTTCACCATCGCCCACGACGACGGCATCGGCACCGACAATTGGGAGGAAGCCGACATCGTCCTCGCCGGCGTCTCGCGCACCTCGAAGACACCGACCAGCATCTATCTCGCCAACCGCGGCTATAAGGTCGCGAACATTCCGCTCGTGCCCGAATCGCCGCCGCCGCCGCACCTGTTCGATTTGAAGCATCCGCTCGTCGTCGGCCTCACCGCCAATCCCGAGCGGCTGATCCAGATCCGCCGCAACCGGTTGCTCTCGCTCAACCAGGCGCCCGAAACCGACTATGTCGACATGGAGGCGGTCAATGCCGAGCTCGCCTTCGCCCGGCGGCTGTTCGCCGACCAGGGCTGGCCGGTGATCGACGTTACCAGGCGCTCGATCGAGGAGACCGCGGTCGCGATCGTCAGGCTCTGCACCGAGCGGATGGAGAAGGCGGCGGGGTGAGACTGCTGCTCGCCTCGCAAAGCGCGACGCGGCGGCGCATGCTCGAGGCCGCTGGGGTCCGGTTCGAGGCGGTCACCGCCAATCTCGACGAAGCGGAGGCCAAAGCCGGTCTTGTCGACGCGGGCTTCGAGGCTCGCGACCTCGCCGAGATGCTCGCCGAGATGAAGGCGCGGAGCGTCGCCGCGGACGATGCGCTGGTGATCGGCGCGGACCAGACCCTCGAGCTCGACGACGGGACGATGCTGAGTAAGCCGGAATCCCGCGCGGATGCGTTGGCCCAGCTCCGCAGACTGAGCGGCGGAACTCACTTTCTCCATTCGGCCGCGGTCGTCGCCGAGAAAGGCGAGCGCGTCTGGGGCGAAACCGAGAGCGTGGCGATGGTCGTGCGCGACCTCGGCGAGGATTTCCTGCGAGACTATTTCGACCGCGAATATGATGCGGTCCGCTTCAATGTCGGCAGCTACCGGATTGAAGGGCTCGGCGCCCAGCTGTTCGACGAGATCGACGGCAGCCATTTCGCGATCCTGGGTCTGCCGCTCCTCCCCTTGCTCGCCTATCTGCGCGGGCGCGGCCTGCTCGAAAGCTGATGGGCATTCCCTATGCCGAAGTGATCGGCGACCCGATCGCTCATTCCAAGTCGCCGGCGATCCACAGATTCTGGCTGGAGAGGCTCGGCATCGAAGGCGATTATCGGGCGACGCGCGTCACCCCCGACGCACTCCCCGATTATTTCGAATCGCGTCGGACCGATCCCGATTTTCGGGGCTGCAACGTCACCATGCCGCTGAAGGAGGCGGCGTTCCGCCTGCTTGATTGCGATCCACTGACGCGCCGGATCGGCGCGCTCAACACCGTAATACGCTATGAAGACAGCCTGATCGGCAGCAACACCGACTGGCAGAGTCTCAACCTCGCGCTCGGCCCGGCAGGGGACGACCTCGACCGCGTCGCGATCGTCGGGGCCGGCGGGGCGGCGCGGGCGGCCCTCGCCGACATGCGGATCGCCAGGGTGCCGCACGTCATCCTCATCAACCGCAGTCCCGAAAAAGCGCGAGCCTTGCTCGAACGGTTCGAGCTGACCGGGGAGGTGTTGCCGCTCGGCGCCGCGCCCCAGGCCGACCTGCTGATCAACGCGAGCCCGCTCGGCATGGAAGGATATCCCGCGCTCGATATCGGCCTATCCGGCCTTTTTGCGCACGCCGCGGTGCTCGACATGGTGTATCAGCCGCTCGAAACGCCCCTGATTCGGGCTGCGCGGGCGCGCGGACTGAAGGCGATCGATGGGCTGACGATGCTGATCCACCAGGCCTCGATGGCCTTCACCCATTTCTTCAAGGTCTCGCCCGAGCCGGCCGACAGTCCGGCGCTCCGGGAACTGCTGACGTCATGACAATCGTGCTCGGCCTCACCGGCTCGATCGGCATGGGCAAGTCGACCGTGTCGCGGATGTTCGCCGACGAAGGCGTGCCGGTCTTCGACGCCGACGCGATCGTGCACCGGCTGCAGGGGCGCGAGGGCGCGCTGGTCGCAGCGATCGAGGCGCAATTCCCGGGTACGACCGACGCCGGGGGCGTCGACCGCAATGCGCTGGCTGAGCGCGTGCTCGCCGAGCCCGGCGAGCTGCAACGACTCGAAACCTTGATCCACCCGGCGGTCGCGCGCGAGCGCGATGCGTTCCTCGCCGCGCACCGGCAAGCGCCGGTGGTGGTGCTCGACATCCCGTTGCTGTTCGAGAAGGGCGGCGCGGAACAGGTCGACAAGATCGCGGTGGTCTCGGCAGATCCCGAAGTCCAGCGCCTGCGCACCCTCGCCCGGCCCGGCATGAGCGCGGAGAAGTTCCTCCGCATCCTCGGCCACCAGCTGCCCGATGCGGAAAAGTGCGCGCGCGCCGATTTCGTCATCCCGACCGATTGTTCCATCGAGGAAACAAGGGCTTCGGTGCGGCGCGTTCTCGCTTGCCTTGGCGAGTCGGGCGATTCATAGGGGAAAGATGCGGGAAATCGTCTTCGATACCGAGACCACCGGCCTCAGCCCGGCCGGCGGCGACCGGGTGGTCGAGATCGGCTGCGTCGAAATGTTCAACCGGGTCGAGACCGGCCGCACCTTCCACTCCTATTTCAATCCCGGCCGGCCGATGCCGAGCGAGGCGGAGCAGGTGCACGGCCTCTCCGACCGGTTCCTGTCGGACAAGCCGAATTTTCACGAGCGCTGCGAGGAATTGCTCGAGTTCATCGGGGATTCGCCGCTCGTCGCGCACAATGCCGCCTTCGATTTCGGGTTCATCAATCATGAGCTGGGCTCGTGCGGCCGCCCGCCCGTCTGCACCTCGCGGATGGTCTGCACCCTGACCCTCGCCCGCCAGAAATTCCCCGGCGCCAAGCACAGCCTCGACGCGCTCTGCGCCCGCTTCGGCGTCGACCGCTCGCAGCGGATCAAGCACGGCGCCCTCCTGGATGCCCAGCTGCTTGCCCAGGTCTATGTCGAGCTGACCGGCGGCCGGCAGATCGGCCTCACCCTCGTCGCCGAGCTGATCGCCAACGAAGGCCTCCCGGCCGGCGCCCGGATTGCTCCGCCCGCCGTCACGGTGCGGCCGCCGCGGCCGCACGCCCCGTCCGAGGCGGAGCTCGCGCGCCACGCCGCCTTCCTGGCGGGGATCGCCGATCCGATCTGGAATCGGGTCCTCCCGCGCGGTTGACGGCAAGCTGGGGGCGGGCCTAAGGCCGCGCCCGAATCCTCATCGGAGAGCGAGATGGACATCCGGGTCTCGGGTCATCAGATCGACACGGGCGAAGCGCTGCGCGGCCAGGTCGACGAGCGGCTCCACGCCATCGCCGATAAATATTTCTCGCGCGCCATCTCCGCCCAGGTCACCTTTGGCCGGGGCCCGTACGACCACAGCTTCACCTGCGACATCATCGCTTACGTCCCCCAGGGCGTGCTCAAGGGCTCGGCCGCCGCGGCGCTCGCGCCGGCCGCGTTCGAGCTCGCCGCCGACCGGATCGAAAAGCAGTTGCGGCGCTACAAGCGCCGGCTGAAGGACCGCCACGCGCAAGGCCTCCACGCCATCGCCGAGGCGGATGCCGGCTATACGATCTTCGCGCCGCCCCCCGGCGAGGAGGAGCCGGTCGACAACCCGCCGGTCGTCGCCGAGACCAAGGTCGACATCCCCACCGCGAGCGTGTCCGACGCGGTGATGCTGCTCGACCTTCGCAACACCAACGCGCTGCTGTTCCGCAACACCCGCACCGGCGCCTACAACATGGTTTACCGACGAGGGGACGGCACGATCGGCTGGGTCGAGCCGCAGCGCGAGGCTGGCAACTAGCCGGCTGCGACCTATATCCACGAGCTGGGCGGCCTTCCGGACCCCGAACGGATTCACATGAGCGATCTTTCCGACATATTGTCCATCCAGGCGATCGACGCGGACCTCGCCGCCGCCAACAAGAAGGCGCTGATCCAGCAGCTCGCCGCCGCCGCCGGCCGGCTGTGCGGGCTTCCGGCCAAGCAGATCGTCGCCTCCCTCAATGCGCGCGAGAAGATCGGCTCGACCGGCTTCGGCGCCGGCACTGCCATCCCGCATGCCAAACTCGAGGGCCTCACCCAGGTGTTCGGCTATTTCGCGCGCCTCACCCAGCCGGTCGACTTCCAGGCGATCGACGGGATGCCGGTCGACCTCGTCTTCCTGCTGCTGTCGCCGCCCGACGCCGGCGCCGACCATCTGAAGGCGCTGGCGACGGTGAGCCGCGTGTTTCGCGACCGCCAGATTCTCGCCAAGCTGCGCGGCGCCCGCTCCAAGGACGCCCTGTTCGCCCTGCTTGCCGGCGTGGACGCGCGCGATGCCGCCTGAGGCGGGCGCCAACGCCCATTTCCGCGCGCTCGAATCGCTCTACCGGCACGCCGCGATCAACCGCCTGTTCGACTCCCAGATCGAGATTGCGGAGCCGGGTTTCGCGCGGATCCGGTTCGAGGTCGGGCCCGGCACCGACCATGCCGCCGGCGCCGCCCACGGCACCCTCTATTTCAAGATGATGGACGATGCCGCCTTCTATGCCTGCAATTCGATGGTCAGCGATCGCTTTCTCCTCACCACCGCCTTCAACCTGGTCTTCACGCGGCCGCTGAAAAACGGGCCCGCGGTCGCCGAGGGGCGCTGGGTGAGCGGCAAGCGCCGCGTGTTCGTCGGCGAGGCGCGGCTGATCCTGCCCGACGGCGAGGAGGCGGCCCGCGGGACCGGTACGTTCATGCGCTCCCACATCCCGCTAAGCAGCCTTGCCGGCTACAAACCCGGCTGATGGCCAGGCTGGCGAGCTCGGTGCTGGTGGGGGCGCTGCTGCGGCGCGCGCAGGATGAAGGCGGATTCGGCGCGGTCATCGCCAAGGGCGACCCGACGGCCGGGGCGATTGCCGTGATTCTCGCCGAAAAGGGCAGAAAAGCGTGCTTTCTCGAGCGGCTGCTCCAGCCCAACGGCGGCTATGCCTGGCAGTCTGCCAGGCAAGAGATTGAAAACGAAGAAGAATTCAAATCGTTCCTCGACCGCCGCCGGAAATCCGATCCTGACCTGTGGATTTTAGAACTGGATATCGCGTCCGCCGAACGGTTCGCCGCTGAAATGAACGAGTCAGGTTGACGGGATTTCTGGGGCGCCCCAAGGCGTGGCCCAGCACTTCGAGCGCATAGCGGGTGCCGCCTTTTCGTCTCTGACGGGCCGGCGGCGACGCGAGTCGGGGGGCGGCCAGGGGCGCAGTTTTCCGTCCTTTCTTCGGCCCGTTCACCGCCAGGTATCGAGTTTCAATGCGAGCCTTTTTCCGCGCCGCGGCCCCGTCCGCGGCAGCCCTGACCTTTTGCGCGGCCGGCGGCTTCGGCAGCCCCTCCTTCGCTTCGCAGGCCGCGTCGGCGCCGGCCTCCTCTTATGCCGATCACGAAGGCACGCGCCTTTCGGTCGACACGCTCGGCCTCAACGACCTCGCCGATCCCGCCGTCCCCGATGCGGGCTTCGACACCCAGGCACCGGTCGTGACCCATGCGATCGCGCCGGCCGCGCCGCAGAGCATCCTCGACCAAGGCGAAACTGACGACGCCGCCCCTGAGCGCAACGGCCGCAGCCTCGCCGTGCTGGTGGGCGATTATGCCGGTTCCGAGACCGCCGATGAGGAGACCGACTGCCTCGCCCGCGCGGTCTATTGGGAATCGAAGGGCGAACCGCTCGCCGGCCAGCTCAGCGTCGCCGAAGTGATCATCAACCGCTCCCGGTCGGGACGCTTCGCCGCCTCGATTTGCGGCGTCGTCCGCCAGCGCGGCCAATTCTCCTTCGTCCGCGGCGGCTACATTCCGGCGGCGCCGCGGGCTTCGCGCGACTGGCGCACGGCGGTGGCGATCGCCCAGATCGCGCGCCAGGATCTCGCTGACGGCGCCGCCCCCCGGGCCCTGTTCTTCCACGCCCGCCGCGCCCATCCCGGCTGGCGCCTGACCCGCGTCGCGACGGTGGGGAATCACGTCTTCTACCGCTAGGCGGCTTTTCTCCGTTCCCGTTTCATTCTAGGCTGGCGCGATGGCCAGCCTGTCCGAGTCGCCCGCCTGCTTCGCCGATGCGCCGCTCATCGCGCGGGACGTCGCGCGCGGGGTGACGCGGCTGTTCTTCCGCGGCGACATGTTCGCGCTGTGCGAAGTGCCGCTGCCCAACGGCCGCCGCGCCGACATGGTCGCGATCGACGCCCGGGGCCGGCTGGTCATCGTCGAGATCAAGGTGTCCAGGGCCGACCTGCTCGGCGACGGCAAATGGTGCGACTATCTCGACTATTGCGACTATTTCTACTGGGCGGTGCCGGCGGGATTCGGCCTCGATCCGTTCGCCGGAGACGGCCTCGGCCCCGATTGCGCCGGGCTGATCGTCGCCGACCGCTACGACGCCGAGATCGTCCGCGCCGCGCCGCACCGCCCGCTCGCCGCCGCGCGGCGCAAGGCAGAGACGCTGCGCTTCGCGCGCCGCGCCGCGCGCCGCCTCGCGGGCGACCTCGATCCCGGGCTCGCCGGGCTCGATTGACGCAGATCTAGTGCGGGCTTGGCCCCGCCGCCGCCGGCCGGCGCTGCCGACCGGATTGCTCGAGCTCGCGCAGGATCGGCGCGGCGCGCGGATCCTGGCGCGCATAATCGAGCGCCGAATTGCCCGAGCTGTTATCGGTCTGGTTCGGGTCGGCGCGGGCGGCGAGGAGCAGCCGCACCATGCCGATGTCGCGGCTCTGGACCGCCGCCATCAGCGGCGTCTCGCCGCGGCGGTTGCCGAGGTTCGGGTTGGCGCCGCGGGCGAGCAATTGCCCGGCGCCCTCCTGCCAGCCGATCCGCGCGGCGAGGATCAGCGGCGTCGTGCCGTCGTTGCCCTGGATATCGGGACGCGCGCCGCGGGCCAGCAGGAAGGATAGCCAGGTGAGGTCGCGGCCGCGCACCAGGATGTGCAGCGCGCCCTCGCCGGTCGAGGTCTCGCGGGCATTGATCGCGGTCGAGCCGGGGTTGCTGACGATCCGCTGGACGGTCGCGCCGTCGCGCTCGCGCACACCTTTCAGGAAGAGAAGGCCATCCGAAAAGCCCTGGGCGGCGAGGGGCGCCCCAATCAGCGCCAATATGACGGCGCCGAGGCCGAGACGATTGGTCCTGCTCATATTTTCGATCATCCCATGGCGTCATTCGACTTGATCGGAACGCCTTAGCAAAGCAAGGCTGAGGCTGTCATGAACGAAAGCGTCCCGCGCCGCCCCGGCGCTCTCCTCGCGCTGCTGCTCGCGTTGGCGCTCGCCGCCTGCGCGCGCGGATCGGCGGCGCCGCCGCTCGAGGGCGCCAGCATGGGCGGCGCGTTCACCCTGACCGACCAGAACGGCCGCCGGGTCAGCGACCGCGACTTCGCCGGCAAATACCGGATCGTCTATTTCGGCTACACCTTCTGCCCGGACGTCTGCCCGGTCGACCTGCAGGTGATCGGCGCCGGGCTGCGCCAGTTCGAGGCGCGCGCGCCGGCGCGGGCCGCGCGGGTCCAGCCGATCTTCATCAGCGTCGATCCCGCCCGCGACACGCCGCAGGCGCTGCGCCAGTTCGTCGCCGCCTTCCACCCGCGGTTGATCGGCCTGACCGGCAGCGAGGCGGAGGTCGCCCGGGCCGCCCGCGCCTACCGGATCTTCTACGAACGCGGCGAGGCCGCCCCGGGCGGCGGCTACATGGTCAACCACACGCGGATGGCGGTGCTCTACGGCCCCGAGGGCCAGCCGATCGCGATCGTCCCGCACGATCAGGGCCCGGCCGGCGTCGCCGCCGAGCTGGAGCGGTGGGTGCGATGAGGGAGCGCTTCTGGGAGCAGCCGCTCGAGACCCTCGACCGGGAGGAATGGGAGGCGCTGTGCGACGGCTGCGGCAAATGCTGCCTGCACAAGCTCGAGAACGAGGCGACCGGCGAATTGCACGCCACCAACGTCGCCTGCCGGCTGCTCGACCGGACCAGCTGCCGCTGCTCGAACTACAAGTTGCGCCGCGTGCTCGTCCCCGATTGCGTGCGGCTGGACATCGAGAGCCTCACCGGCATCGACTGGCTGCCGTCGACCTGCGCGTATCGGCTGCGCGCCGAGGACAAGCCGCTCGCCGACTGGCATTATCTGATCAGCGGCAGCCGCGAGACCGTGCACGAAGCCGGCATGTCGGTGCGCGGCTGGACGATCTCGGAAGCCGACGCCGGCGACCTCGAACATCATCTCGTCGACCGTGAGCTTTAGGGACCCTCAGCACCGGCTCGGCGGAGCGCCCTTGATCCTGAGGGTGTCGCCGCGCGCCCACCGGATGCGGCTCCACGTCGATCCGCGCACCCGCTCGGTGACGCTGACCGTGCCGAAACGGACGTCGGCGGGGTGCGCGCTCGCCTGGGCGGCCGGCCACCGCGCCTGGGTCGAGCGGGCGCTCGCCGCGATCCCCGAATCGGTGCCGTTCGCGCCGGGCGCGATGGTCCCGCTCCATGGCCTCGCCCATCGGCTCGACTGGGATCCGGCGCGGCCGCGGCGGATCGAGCGCGGCGAGGGCCGGCTGGTCGCGGGCGGCCCCGCCGACGGGCTCGAGCGCCGCCTGCTGCGCTGGCTGAAGGCTCATGCGCTCGACCTGCTCGGCCGCGAAACCCGAGAATTCGCGCATCTGGCCGGCGTCAAGGTGGCGCGGATCGGGATCGGGGATCCGGTGTCGCGCTGGGGCAGCTGCTCGGGCTCGGGCGCGATCCGCTACAGCTGGCGGCTGATCCTGGCGCCGGACTTCGTCCGCCGGGCGACGGTCGCGCATGAAGTCGCCCATCTGGTCCACCTCAATCACGGCTCGGATTTCCACGCGCTGGTCGCCGACCTGCTCGGCGCCGACCCGCGGCCGGCGCGCGCCTGGCTGCGGCGCGAGGGCGCCGCCCTCCACCGCGTCGGGCCGCGCGGCTAGTAGGTGTCGCCGCGCCGTTCGTCCTCGTCGCGGCGGCGCGGGGGACGCCGCTCGATCGCCCGGTCGAGCCACTCCTGATCGAGTCGCTCGGATTGCTCATCCCCGGGCGGGGTCGCTTCGTCGGGATCGCCCGACCGGTTGTCGGCCGGCGGGGCGGGTTCGATCGGGTTGCCGTCGGCGTCGACCAGAGGCTGGTCGTCGGGCGGCGCGTACCAGATCTGATTGTCGCCCTCGCTCTGCCAGTCCGGGGCGGCGGCGTCGGTGGTGAACGCCTCGACCGGGCGGTTGGCGACCGCGCGGACCATGAAGTCGTGGAAGGCGCGGGCCGGGGCGCGGCCGCCGGCGAGGCCTGGCAAGGCGCGGTTGTCGTCGCGGCCGAACCAGATACCGGTCGTCAGCCCGCTCGAAAAGCCGATGAACCAGCCGTCCTTGTTGGAGGTGGTGGTGCCGGTCTTGCCGGCGGTCGGGCGGCCGATGTCGGCGGCGCGGCCGGTGCCGTGCAGGACGACGCCCTGCAAGAGGTCGGTCATCTGCGCCGCCACCCAAGGCGCGACGAGGACGCGCGAATTGTCGTCCTGGTGTTGGTAAAGCAGGGTGCCGTCGGCGGTGGTCACGCGGCGGATCCCGTAGGGCGTGACCGCGACCCCGCCCCGCGCGACCGCGGCGTAGGCGCGGGTCATGTCGATCAGGCGGACCGCGGAGGTGCCGAGCGCCATCGAGGGGTTGGTGCCGACATGGGTGGTGATGCCGAAGCGCTGCGCCATGTCGGCGACCGCGCGGGTGCCGACCTCCTGGGCGAGCCGCACCGCGACGGTGTTGATCGAATAAGCGAAGGCGACGCGCATCGGCAGGGCGCCGACATGACGGCCATTGTCGTTGCGCGGGCTCCAGCCGTTGATGACGATCGGGTCGTCGTGGACGATGCTGTCGGGCCGGTAGCCCGATTCGATCGCGGTCATGTAGACGAACAATTTGAACGAGGAGCCGGGCTGGCGGACCGCCTGGGTGGCGCGATTGTAGCTCGAGTTGAGATAGTCGCGGCCGCCGACCATCGCCCTGACCGCGCCGTCGCGGTCGATCGCGACCAGCGCCCCCTGGGCGCCGTCAGGCGCATTGGCGTTGATCGACGCCATCGCGGTGCGCTGCATGTTGGGGTCGATCGTCGTCCAGACGTCGAGCGGCTGGACGGTCTCGTCGATCAAGGTGTCGAGCTGCGGCAGCACCCAGTCGGTGAAATAGCGGGTGGCGTTCTGCCGCTCGGCGGTGCGGACCAGCTGGACGTTCTCCGGATGGGCGTCGGCGGCCTGGGCCGGGGTGATCGCGCCGCTGCGCACCATCAGGTCGAGGGCGACGCCGGCGCGGTTGCGCGCGGCCTCGGCGTCGGCGGTCGGCGAGTAATTGGACGGCGCCTTGACCAGGCCGGCGATGATCGCCGCCTCGGGGATGGAGAGCGTCGTCGCGCTGTGCCCGTAGAAGCGCCGCGAGGCGGCGTCGATGCCGTAAGCGCCGCCGCCGAAATAGACGCGGTTCAGATAGAGCTCGAGGATCTGGTCCTTGGAGAAGCGCCATTCGAGCGCGAAGGCCAGGATGCCCTCGCGAATCTTGCGGGCGAAGGTGCGCTCGTTGGTGAGGAAGATGTTGCGGGCGAGCTGCTGGGTGATGGTCGAAACGCCGCGCACCCGGTTGCCGCCGGTCAGGCCGAGCCAGAGGCCGCGGGCGATGCCGATCGGATCGACGCCGAGGTGACTGCGGAAGCGCCGGTCCTCGACCGAGATCATCGCGTCGCGCATCACCGGCGGAATGCGCTCATAGGGCAGCCATTCGCCGAACACCGGCCCCATCGAATGGATGATCGTGCCGTCGGCGGCGCGGACCCGGACCATTTGCCCGAGATTGTCCCGGCGGACGAGCTCGCCGTAGCTCGGCAGCTGGCTGACCGCGACCGTGACCGCGACGCCCAATGCCACCAGCGTCACCACCAGGCCGTAGAGGAACAGCTTCAGGCTGGTGACGGTCCACCGTCTCAGGCGGGAGCGTTGGGGAGCGGCGATGGCCATCGGGCGTCAGCGATAAGGGGCGCGAGTCACGGCGGCAAGAAGAAGCCTCAATCGCCTGAACGGCGGCTTACTTCGCCTCGTCCCGTTTCTCGAAGTCGAGTGCGGCCGAGTTGATGCAGTAGCGCAGCCCCTCCGGCCCGGGCCCGTCCGGGAAGACATGGCCGAGATGGCCGCCGCATCCGGCGCAGCGCACCTCGGTCCGGACCATGAAGTGGCTGACGTCCTCGTGGAGCGTGACATGGTCCTTCGCAGCCGGGCCGGTGAAGCTCGGCCAGCCGCTGCCGCTGTCGAACTTGGTGCCGCTGTCGAACAGCGCCGCGCCACAGGCGGCGCAGCGATAGGCCCCGTCGTCGTGATTGTCGCAATAGACGCCCGTAAAGGCGCGCTCGGTGCCGCCTTCGCGCAGCACCTGATATTGCTCCGGCGCAAGGCGCTTGCGCCATTCCTCTTCGGGCAGGTCGATCTTCTCCATGGCCGCGCATGTGGGACCCGAGGCGGGCAGGGTCAAGGCGAAGTCGTCTGGCGCGACTTCGCCGCGCCGTGCTAGGGAATCGCCATGTCCGAAGTCGCCCGCCTGCCGCGCCGGGACGCCGATGCGCTCGATGATGTCAGCCTGCCCGGCTGGATCTATCACGATCCCGAATATTTCCGGGCGGAGATGGCGAAGCTGATCCGGCCCTCCTGGCAGATCGTCTGCCACGCGAGCGACATCGCCGATCCCGGCGACTGGCGGGCGCTCGATCTGCCCGGCGAGAGCGTGATCGCGATCCGTGGCGGCGACGGCATCGTCCGCGCCTTCGCCAATGTCTGCCGCCATCGCGGCTCGCGCCTGCTCGACGGCGAGGCCGGCTGCGCCAAGCGGATCACCTGCCCCTATCACGCCTGGACCTATGCCGCCGACGGCCGCCTGGTCGGAGTGCCGCGCCGCGAGGATTATCCGGGGCTGGAGCCCGCGTCGCTCGGCCTGATCCCGATCGAGCTCGAAAACTGGCGCGGCTTCCTGTTCGTCCGGCTGGAAGGCGGCGGCCCCTCCGTCGCCGCGATGATGGCGCCCTACGAAGCCGAGGTCGCGCCGGGCCGCTTCGAGGAGTTGCGCGCGATCGGGCGGATCACGTTCAGGCCGCGCGACGTCAACTGGAAGAACGTCGCCGACAATTATTCGGACGGGCTGCACATCAACGTCGCCCATCCCGGCCTCACCCGGCTGTTCGGCGGCGACTATGCAATCGAGGCCGGCGAGCATGTCGACAAGATGTCGGGCGAGCTCGTCGAACGGCCGTCGACGAACCTTTCCGAGCGCGCCTACCAGCACTTCCTGCCCGGGGAAGCCGGGCGGCGCTGGCTCTATTTCAAGCTCTGGCCCAACGTCGCGATCGACATCTATCCCGACCAGGTCGATTTCATGCACTTCGTGCCGGTCGGGCCGACGCAGACGCTGATCCGGGAGATCAGCTACGCGGTTCCGGACGCGCGCCGGGAGATGAAGGCGGCGCGCTACCTCAACTGGCGGGTCAACCGCCGGGTCAATGCCGAGGACACCGCGCTGATCCGCCGCGTCCAGCAAGGCATGGCCTCGAGCCTCTACACGCCGGGGCCGCTGGGCCGGAGCGAGGTCTGCCTCAGAAGCTTCGCCAGGAAGCTCAGGCGGCTCATTCCGGAGACGCGGCTGGATTCGCCGCCGCCGCCGGGCTGGAGCGGTTTGCCCGGCGCATGAGCAGATAGGCCGGGATCGCCGCGGCGGTCATGGCGAGGCTCCACAGGCTGGCCTCGATCCCGGCGCCATAAAAGGCCCATGCCGAATAAGCGAAGGCCGTCACCGTGATGGCGGTGAAGCCGAGCGACGTGGCGATCCTGCCTTCGCGCGCCAGCTTGAAGCTCGCCAGGGCGCAGGCGAGGTAGAGGATGATCGACACCGAGGTCGTCACCAGCACCATGAACTGGAACAGATTGGCGAGCCCGCGCGAATAATTGGCGAGCACGACGACGGTCGCCAGCCCGCTCGAGACGATATGAATCCGGTACGGGATTTCGTTGCGGTTGAAGCGGGCGATCCAGGCCGGCAGCAATCCGCCCCGCGCCAGCGCCAGCGGCATCTCGGCCTGCAGCAGGACGAACCCGTTGAGCGCGCCCAAAGCGGCGATCGCGACGAAAACGGCGACGATCGGCCCGAGCGCCGGATCGACCAGGGTGGAGAAGAAGGTGGCGAAAGGGGCGTTCGAGGCCTCGACCAAAGCGGACGGCAGCATCAATGTGACCGCCGAGCAGGCGAGAAGATAGACGAGACCGGCGATCAGGGCGCCGATCACGGTCGCGCGCGGGACGGTGCGCTCGGCATTCTCGACCCGGTCGCCCGCCGCCGCCGCGCTTTCGAAGCCCAGCATGGCGAACAAGGCAAAGGTCGCGGCCGTGCCGACGCCCGTCACGCTGATCGGCACAGAATCGTGAGCCGCAAGCGTCCCTGAACCCGTGGCGAAGAGCCAGCCGCCGACAAATATGGCGCCCCCCAGCGGGAGCAGTTTGAGCAGCGTCGTCAGCACCTGCACTTCGCCCGCCGTGCGGACGCCGAGGCAGTTCACCAGGGTGAACAGCCAGAGCAGGCCGATCGCGGCGGCCGCCGGCACGCCCGGGCCGGCCAGCCCCGGCCAGATGATCGAGAGATTGCTGACGGCGGCGATGGCGAGCGTCGCGTTGGCGACCCAGCAGGAGATCCAGTAGCTCCAGGCGACGAGGAAGCCGGTGCCCGGCCCGAACGCCGCCGCCGGGTAGGTGAAGGGCGCGCAACTGTCCGCCCGTCCCCGCGCCAGCCGCATCAGCACCGCCACCACGCAGAGCGAGCCGGCGATCGTGATCAGCCATCCGTAGACCGAGTTCCAGCCGAGCGGGGCAAGGCTCGCGGGCAGGAGAAAGACGCCCGCCCCGATCATGTTGCCGACGACCAGCGCCACGCTCATCGCGAAGCCGAGCTTGCGCTTCGGGCTGGCCTGATCCCCCATCGCGGGGAGTGTGCCCGGATTGTCGGCGATGATCAAATGGTGCGGTCGAGAAGACTCGAACTTCCACGGCCTTTCGGCCACAGCGACCTCAACGCTGCGCGTCTACCAGTTCCGCCACGACCGCACGTGATGCGCCCGAGAAGGCCTCGGGCCGGTAGGAGCGGCGCCTCTAGCAGCGCCGGCGGCCGCCTTCAATAGAGGAACATCGGCATGCCCTCGACCCGCATCAGCCGGGCGCGATAGCTCGCTTTGTCGTAGAGCGCGCTGACGTCGACCGACTTCCTGCCGTTGAGCAGGGTGTCGATCGGAACGTGCGAATAATTGCCGTCCGACAGCGTCACCATCCGCGCCGTCTCGCCGCGCTCGAGCAATTGCACGGCGAGGCCGCCGAAGGCGAAGCCGACCATCCGGTCCATCGCGTCGGGCTCGCCCGAGCGCATCAGATAAGCGAGCTCCTGGATGACGACGCCGTCGCCGAGCCGATCGCTGACCGCACGGCCGAGCCGGTGGCCGACGCTGCCCTCGTCCCGTTGGGCGGCCGGCTTGGCGATGTCGCCATTGCCGTCCTCGCCGGCGATCTTTGCCCCTTCGGAGATCACGCACATCGCATAATGGGCGGGATTGCTCGCCTTGTCCTCGGCGAGGAGAGGGAGGAGCACGTCGAGATCGGCGGGGACTTCGGCGATCACGGTGCGGTCGACTTGGGCGAGGAAGCCAGCGAGCAAGGCGGTCTCGCCGCTGCGCCGGCCGAACAATTCGACGATGCCGATCCGCTCGTGGCTTTCGACCGTGGTCCGAAGCGCGTTGATCGCCTCGACCGAGCGACTGACCGCGGTCGAAAAGCCGATGCAATAATCGGTGCCGAACACGTCATTGTCCATCGTCTTGGGCACCGAGACGACCGGCACGCCCAATGCGGCGAGGTGGGCGGAAAAGCGCAGCGTGCCGTCGCCGCCGCAGGTGATCATCGCGCCGACGCCGAGCCGTTCAAGCACGCGCAGCACGTCGGGCGTGCGGTCGCCCTCCTTCTCGGTGCGCGGGTCGCGGCGCGAAGTGTGGAGGATGGTGCCGCCGGCGCGGTCGATGCCGCGCACGCCCTCGCGGGTCAGCTCGATCGAATGGGCGGCGATGCTGACGGGATCGGCGGGATCGAGGTTCATCACCCCTTCCCAGCCGCGCCGGAAGCCGATCACCTGCCAGCCCAGATCGTCCGCCGACAGGACGACCGAGCGGATGCAGGCGTTGAGGCCTGGCACGTCGCCGCCACCCGTGAGTATTCCGATCCGCATGGCAACCGTCTATCGGCGGCGGCGATGGACGACAACCGGGCAGCGACGATCGCGGAGGCGAAGCGCATCCTCAGGCTCGCCTGGCCGATCATGCTGGTCAGCCTCAACTGGACGCTGATGCACATCATCGACGTCGCCGTGGTCGGCCATTACGGCACCGGCGAGCTCGCCGCGCTCGCCGCCAGCCGGGTCCTTACCTTCATCCCGATCGTGATCGGCTATTCGGGCCTGACCGGCGTCCTGGTCTACTCCTCGCGCGCCGACGGCGGCGGGCGGCTGACCGAAACCGGCGACATCTTGCGCGCCGGTCTGATGCTCGGCCTCCTCGCTGGCCTGCTCAGCACGATCATCCTCCGCTTGGGGGCGTTCGATCTGCTCGCGCGGGCGGGAGTCGATCCAGGCCTGCGCGCGCCCGGCGCGGCGGTCGTCCGGGCGATGGCGCTCGCTTTCCCGTTCCAGTTCGTCCTCGCCGCTTCCTCTTATTTCCTCGAAGGAATCAGCCGGCCGCGGCGGGTGATGGCGGTCAACCTCGCCATGCTGCCGGTCAACGCCCTCTTGTGCTGGGCCTGGGTCGGGGGCCGTTTCGGGCTGCCGGCGCTGGGCGCGGTCGGGGCGGCCTATGCCACGGCCAGCGCTTCGGCCGCCGGCGCGGCGATGATGCTGGTCCTCGTCTGGCGGCTCCCGCGCGCGGCGCCGCGCGGCGTGCGCGATTGGTCGGCGGCATCGCTGCGGCGCGCGCTGGCCGGGGTGCCGCTTCTGGCCTGGTTCGGTCTAATGCCGGCGGTCGGCGCCTGCCTCGAGCTCGCCGGCTTCGCCTGGCTGATGGTGCTCTCCACCCAGCTCGGCATGGCCGCGGCGGGCGCGTTCCAGGCGATGCTGTCGGTGCACAACCTCGCCTTCGCCATGTCGATGGGCTTCGCCTCGGCGGCGGGCGTCCGCGTCGGCAATGCGGTCGGCGCCGGCGAGCGCGACCAGGCCTGGCCGCGAGCGATGATCGCCGGCGGCCTCGCCGCGCTCATTCTCGGTCTGCTTTCTTTGCTGCTTGTGTTCGGCTCGGAGGCGCTTGTCTGGCCCTTCTCGGACGATCCCGAAGTGCTCGCGCTTGCCGCCTCGATGCTGTCGGCGATGGGCGCGTTCCTGGTTTTCGACGGCCTGCAATATGTGTTCGGCGCCGCGCTGCGCTCACTGGGCGAGCAGGTCTGGGCAGGAGTCAACGGCATCATCGGTTTCTTCGCGGTGACCGGCGGCATGGGCTGGCTGCTGGTGCGGCAGGGCTGGGGCCCGGACGGGCTCGCTTATGCGGCCGGCATCGGCATGCTGGTCTGCGCCGTCCTCCAGTTCGGACGGCTGGCTTTCGTGCTCAGGAGATCGGGCCGAAGCTGAGGCTCAAGGTCCGGCCGCCGCGCGGCACGTCCATCTCGGCGGCGTCGAAGGTGACGCGGCCGCGCGCCTGCAATTCGCGCACCGGCGGCGCAATTGACCAGGCGTAGACGACCCGTCCCTGTGCGTCCTTCAATTCGGCGCGGATCTGCGGCACGCGCTGGACCTCGTCGGTCTGGTTGCTGATCTCGCCGCGTACGGCGAGAAGCTCGTTGCCGCTCTCGAGCCGCCGCCGGTCCGCCTGGCCGCGAATATCGAGCGCGCTGACCGTGCGGACCGGGATGCCAATGCTCTGGCCGAGATCGGGGAGGCCGAAGAACTGGATGGCGAGCACGGCCGCGATCATCAGCGCGGCGGCGACGATCGCGACGATCGTCCACATCCGGGCCGGGTTGCGCCTCGGCCGGCCCGGCTCCTCCCAATACTGCGCCTCCGGCTCGGGCTCGGCGGCGGCTTCGCGCCAGGAGGGCGGCGGCGGCTCGTCGCGGTGCAAAGGCGCGGCGGCGGCGGGGGCCGGCGGCGCGGCGGTCTTGAGGTCGAGCGGCGCCGGATCCTGCACCCAGGAGAAGCGGCAGCTCGCGCAGCGCACCTTGCGCCCCGTCGGTCCGATCGCGCTGTCCGGCACGACGTAGCGGGTCTTGCAGGACGGGCAGGAGAGGATCATCGGCGACAGGCCCTTTCGAAGCCGGGCTTTACCCGCGGACTCTAAGCACGGCAGACTCGTCTGTTGCAAGCATGCGAGCCGCCATGCCATTGCAGAAGGATTGGCTGGGGAGGCTGTTCTGGGCGCGGGCGGATCGATCGTTCAGTTCGAAAATGTCGGGCTGCGCTACGGCACCGGTGCCGAGACCTTGTCCGATCTCGCTTTCTCGCTGCGTGAGGGCGGCTTCTATTTCCTCACCGGCCCGTCGGGCGCGGGCAAGACCTCGCTGTTGAAGCTTCTCTATCTCGCGTTGCGGCCGAGCCGCGGCCTCATCCGTCTGTTCGGCGAGGACATTGTGACGATGCCGCGCGGGCGCCTCCCCGGCTTCCGGCGGCGGATCGGCGTCGTCTTCCAGGATTTCCGGCTGGTGCCGCATCTGTCGACGTTCGACAATGTCGCCTTGCCGCTGAGGGTCGCCGGGGTCGAGGACGCCGATCTCAGGACGCCGGTCCGCGAGATGCTCGCCTGGGTCGGCCTCGCCGACCGCGCCAGCGCCCGCCCGGCGACCCTTTCGGGCGGCGAGCAGCAGCGCGTCGCCATCGCCCGCGCCGTGATCGGCCGGCCCGAATTGCTCGTCGCCGACGAGCCGACCGGCAACGTCGACCCGGAAATGGCGCGCCGTCTGCTCTATCTGTTCGATTCGCTGAACAAGCTCGGCACCACGGTGATCGTCGCCACCCACGATCTCCACCTGCTGACCGAGGTGCCGCGCTCCGAGATGCTCCGCCTCGACCGCGGCCAGGTCGCCGACCCGACCGGGGCGCTCAAGCACCCGCCGAAGAGGCCCCAGGCGTGAAAGGCGGCGTGCGCAAGTTCGGCGCGGCCGAACGCGGCCTGCTCCCGGAAGGGCGGATCGCCGGGCCGATGCCGTGGGTGATCGCGATCATGATGTTCCTGACCGTGCTCGCCGCGGCGGCCGGGCTCGGCCTCGCCGGCGCCGCGTCGCGGCTCGACGAGCAGATCGGGACGCGGATCACGATCCAGGTGGTCGAGGCCAATCCGGACCTGCGCCGCGCCCAGGCCGCTGCCGCCGCGACCGCGGTCCAGGGGCTCCCCGGCGTGGTCGCCGTCCGGCCGGTGCCGGACGCCGAGGTGCAGGCACTGCTCGAGCCCTGGCTCGGCGCCGGCGGCCTCGAGAACGACATCCCGGTCCCGGCGCTGATCGACGTCGACCTGACGCCCGAGGCGCACCGCGCGCTCGACAGCCTGCGCCGGGCGGTCGCCGCCGCCGCGCCGTCGGCCCGGGTCGACGACAACGGCCGCTGGCTGGCGCCGCTGGCCTCGCTGATCGGGGCCCTCAAATGGCTCGCCGCCGGCCTCGTCCTGTTGATGGTCGGCGCGACCGCGGCCACCGTCGTCCTTGCCGCCCGCGCCGCCCTCGATACCCATCGCGGCACGATCGAGATCCTCCATTTGATGGGCGCGACCGACGTCCAGGTCGCGCGCCTGTTCCAGCGGCGGATCGCGCTCGACGCTTTGTTCGGCGGGCTGGTCGGCTTCATCCTTGCCGCCTTCGTCCTGATCGGGATCGGCAACAGGGTATCGGCGCTGGGATCGGAGCTGCTCGGCTCTGCGACCGTGCCGGCGCCCGCCTGGGGGATATTGGTCGCAATGCCCGCCTTCGGCGTTCTCCTCGCCATGCTCGTCGCCCGGCTGACCATCCTGCGCGCTTTGGGGCGGATGCTGTGATCCGCTTCCTGTTCCGCCTCGTCCTCTTCGTCCTGCTGCTCTACGCGATCGGCTATGCCCTGTTCGCGGTGCTGCTGCCGAGGCCGGCGGGCGAGGAGCGCACCGACGCGATCGTCGTGCTCACCGGCGGCTCGGGGCGGCTCGACCGCGGCTTCGAGCTGATGCGACGGGGGCTCGCCCGGCGGATGCTGATTTCGGGCGTGGCGCGGACGGTGCGGCCGCAGGAGCTGATCGCCCATTATCATGTCGACCCGCGCCTGTTCGCGTGCTGCGTCGAGCTCGGCCGCGAGGCATTCGACACGCGTTCCAACGCCGACGAGGTGGCGCACTGGCTCGACCTTCGCCATTTCCGGTCGCTCCGCCTGGTGACCAACGACCTCCACATGCCGCGCGCCCGCTACGAGATCCGCAAGCGCATCGGCGGCGAGATCGGAATCGTCGCCGACGCGGTGCCGACCAACCCCGACGTCCGCCAGATCTTCGTCGAATATAACAAATACCTGCTCGGCCGGGCGGCCGACCTCATCGGCATCTAGCGTGCGGGACCGTAGGATGGTGGCGTTTCGCTCGATTGTCTTCGCGCTCGTCTTCTACGGCTGGACCGGGCCGGCGGCGATCCTCGCCGTCCCGGCCAGCCTGTTCGGCACCCGCGCGATCCGCGGCTGGTGCCATGGCTGGCTGCGCTTCCACCGCTGGTGCGCGCGCCGCATCCTCGGCATCCGCACCCGGGTCGAAGGCGTGCGGCCCAAGGGCGCGGTCCTCGTCGCGGTCAAGCACCAATCGGCCTACGAAACGTTCGAGATCGCGCTGCTGCTCGACGAGCCCGCGGTGGTGCTGAAGCGCGAGCTCGCCGATATCCCCTTCTGGGGCTGGGCGGTCCGCCGCTACGGCGTCATTCCGGTCGACCGGTCGGGGGGCGCCACGGCGCTGCGGCGGATGCTGCGCGCCGGCGAAGAGGCAATCGCCGAGGGTCGGCCGATCGTCATCTTCCCGGAAGGGACGCGGGTGATGCCGGGCGCCCGGCCGCCGCTCCAGCCGGGCTTCGCCGGCCTCTATCGCGCGCTGAAGCTGCCCGTGGTGCCGGTCGCGGTCGACAGCGGCCGGCTCGCGCCGCGCAACAGCTTCATCAAGCGGCCTGGAATCGTCACCTTCCGCTTCGGCGAGGCGATTCCGGCGGGCCTCGCGCGGCACGAGGTCGAGGCCAGGGTCCACAAGGCGATCAACGCGCTGGAGTCGGAGAGATGATCCCCGAGCTCGGCATCATCGAGGGCTTTTTCGGCCGTCCCTGGAGCTGGGCGCAGCGCGCCGAGGCGATGCGCTTTCTCGCCCCCCATGGCTATCGTTTCTATCTTTACGCGCCCAAGGCCGATTTCCATCTGCGGCGGCGCTGGCAGGAGCCCTATCCGGAGGCGGCGCTGGCGGCGCTGGCCGATTTTCGCGAAACTTGCCGGGCCGAGGGCGTCCGCTTCGGCATCGGCCTCAGCCCGTTCGAGCTCCACCTCCATCCCGAGCGCGGCTGGCAGGACCGGCTCGCCGGCAAGCTCGCCGAGCTGGCCCAGCTGAAGCCCGACGACCTCGCCATATTGTTCGACGATATGCGCGGCGACGTCCCCGATCTTGCCGAGCGCCAGGCGGCCATCGTCCATTTCGCCGCCGAGCGCGGCATCGCCGGCCGAATTCTATGCTGCCCGTCTTATTATTCCGACGATCCGATCCTCGACGTCGCGTTCGGGCAGCGGCCGCCTTTCTATCTCGAGCAATTGGGGCGCTTGATCGATCCCGCGATCGGCATCTTCTGGACCGGGCCGGAGGTCTGCGCCCGCGAGCTCAGCGCCGGCCACCTCGCCCGCGTCGCCGAGCAATTGCGGCGCAAGCCGACGCTCTGGGACAATTATCCGGTCAATGACGGGGCGCGGATGTCGCAGCATCTTCACCTGCGTGCGTTCACCGGGCGGCCCGCGGGAATCGCCGGGCAGATCGCCGCGCACGGCGTCAACCCGGCCTCGCAGCCGCTGCTCAGCCGCGTGCCCCTGCTGACGCTGGCCGAAAGCTACGCGAGGGACGACGCCTATGATTATGGCGCCGCGTTCCAGCGCGCCGCCCGGGCGGTGCTCGGCGACGACCTCGCGCAGCAGGTCGGGCGCGACCTGCTCGCGCTCCAGGATCGCGGCCTCGACCGGCTCGGCGCGCGCGCCGCGACGCTGCGCGCCCGCTACGCCGCGTTCGGCCACCCCGCCGCGCGCGAGATCCTTGCCTGGCTCGACGGCCATTGGGACGTCACCGACGAATTGGTGCAGACGCAATGATTACGGATCGACAACAATTAGCGCTACTCATCGTTCAACCAGCCGACCTCGCTGGCGTGCGGATGGGCCCAGGCGAGCAACTCTTCGCCGCCCGGCCAGGTGCGCAGCCGCAGGCTGTATTTTTCGTCTCCCGGAAGCTTCTCGAAGCGGAGCCAGGCAAGCGGCGCCACCGGCGTCGCCGCGGCTCCGGCCCGCTCGATATGGCGGGCGACGCGGGCCTGCACGTCAGGCGGGAAATATTGAAAGGCGACTGTGTGGATCACCGCGCGGGTGACCCCGCCGGAGCCGGCCGGATCGAGCCACGCCTCGATCCAGTCGGCCGCATCGCCGGCGTCGACCGGTGGCGGATCGGCGGCGGCGATATCGAGCGCGGCCTGCGCGACGTCGAGGCGCCGCGGCTGATCCGGCCAGAGATAGGCAAGCAGCCGGTCGCGGCCGCGGCGCACGTCGAGCGGATGGAGGTCGACGCCGCGCCGGCGCACGATCCGCACCGAAGCGGCGGGCGGCGGCGGACCCCTCCAGTCCGGGCTTAGGCGAACGGGCGAGTCCGGGTCGCCTGCCGAGCGGCCGCCCAGATCATAGCCGTAAAGGTCGAGCTGGAGATTGAGCCCGGCGCTGGCGCCAAGCTCGTAAAGTTCGATCGACTGGCCGAAGCGGGAAGCCACCACCAGCAGACCAGCCATCAGCACCGCCGACCGGCCCACCTCATTGGTCTGCGGCGCGCGCTCGAGCCAGGGGAGCAAGGCATCAAGCGCCAGGACCGGTGTCAGTGCCGCCTGCAATAATGCGGCGTCGGGAAGCGACGCCGGCGGATAGAGCGCCGCCAGCCCGGGTGCGCCACCGCCGCGGACCAGAGCGTGCAGCCCGCCGCAGAGACGCAGCGCCAGCGCGTCGGCGCTGGGCGCGGGATCGCCGGGCCAGGCCAGCGCCCGCGCGCCGACGGCGCTGGTCCGGTCCAGCGCGGTTTCGAGCGCTTCGCAGAGGCGCGCGGTGAACGGCGAGCCGAGCCGGGCGCACCAAAGAGCCTGCTCCGCGAACGAAGCCCTGACCAACGCCGCTCGGTCCATGTCAGGCGCGGAGCGTCGCGCCGAGCTTCGCCGCCGCCGCTACGATCCGCTCCGAGATCGCCTTCAGCTCCTCGTCGGTGAAGCTTCTCTCGCCGGGCTGGAGCGTGACCTCGATGGCGAGCGACTTGCGCCCCTCGGCCACGCTTTGGCCGGTGAAGACGTCGAACAGGCCCGCGGCGACGATCGCCGCTTTGTCGGCACCCTTGACCGCGCGGAGCAGCTCGCCGGCCGGCAGCTCGGCGGGCACGAGGAAGGCGAAGTCGCGCTTCACCGGCTGGAGCGGCGGCGGCGCATAGGCGCTGCGCCTGCGGCCGGCGGCGGCGCGCTTCTCCGGCATGGCGTCGAGGAATATCTCGGCCGCGGCGACCGGGCCGTCGAGGTCGAACGCCTTCGCCACTTTGGGGTGGAGCGCGCCGAACTCGGCGAGCACGGTCTTCGGGCCGAGGCAGAGCCGCCCCGACTGGCCGGGATGGTAGACGGCCGAGGCTTCCCCGAGCACCTGCAGATTGTCGACCGGCGCGCCGGCGGCGGCGAGGATCGCCAGCGCGTCCGCCTTGGCGTCATAGGCGTCGACGCCGCCGCCTTGGCCGCGCCAATGCCTGGGCCCGCGCGGGCCGGTCAGGACCAGCCCAAGGGTCGGCCGCTCGGCCTCCTCCAGATAGCGCCGCCCGATCTCGAACAGCCGGACCGACTCCGCGCCGCGCGCCATGTTGCGCGCCGCCGCGGCGAGCAGGCCGGGGAGGAGCGAGGGCCGCATCGCCTTCATCCCCTCGCTGATCGGGTTGGCGAGCCGCCAGGCGGCACCGCCGAACGGCGCCGCCTCGGCATCCGCGATGAAGCTCCAGGTGACCGCTTCGTCGAGCCCGCGCGCCGCCGCCGTCCGCCGGGCGCTGCGCTCGACCAGCTGCTCCGCCGACGCCGTCGGCCGCGCCACCCCCGGCGCGCGCGGCAGCGGCGTCGAAGGGACCTGGTCGTAGCCGTGGATCCTGGCGATCTCCTCGACGAGGTCGGCGGCGCCGTCGACGTCGCGCCGCCAGGAGGGCACCGCCACCCGCCAGACGTCGCCCCGCGTCACCGTGAAGCCGAGCCGCTGGAGGATGTCCTGCTGCCTGTCTTCGGACACCGCGATTCCGCCGAGCCCTTCGCAGCGGGCCGGGTCGTAGTCGACGACCTTGGCCGCCGTCGGCGGCGTCCCGGCCCGCGCGATCTGCGAGGGTTCGCCGCCGGCAAGGTCGATCGCCATTGCCGTGGCGAGCTCGAGTCCGGGCTCGAGGAAGGCGGGGTCGACGCCGCGCTCGAACCGGCTGCGGGCGTCGGAGACGAGGCCGAGCTTCTGCCCGGTCAGGGCGATATGCTCGGGGTCGAAATAGGCGCATTCGATGACGATGTCGGTGGTCGCTTCGGTGACGCCCGAATGCGCGCCGCCCATGATCCCGCCGATATCGTGGACCGCCGACTCGTCGGCGATCACCGTCATCGACGGATCGAGCCCATAGGCCTTGCCGTTCAGCGCCAGCATCTCCTCGCCGTCGCGCGCCCGGCGGGCGACGAGCGCGCCGTCGAGCTTGGCCAGGTCATAGACGTGCAGCGGGCGGCCGTAGCTCAGCATGATGTAATTGGTGATGTCGACCAGGGCGCTGATCGGGCGCTGGCCAATCGCCCTCAGCCGCCGCTGCAGCCAGTCGGGCGAGGGGCCGTTCGTCACGCCGCGGATGACGCGGCCGTAAAAGGCCGGGCAGCCCGCGGGATCGTCGGTGCGGATTTCGATCGGGCAGGGATAGGTACCGGCGATTTGCGGCACTTCGACCGGCTTGAGCGTGCCGAGGCCCGCCGCGGCCAGATCGCGGGCGATGCCGTGCACGCCCATCGCGTCCTGCCGGTTGGGCGTCACGGCGACGTCGATCACCGGATCGTCGAGCCCGGCCCACGCGGCGTAACCGGCGCCGACCGGCGCGTCGTCGGCGAGCTCGATGATGCCGTCATGCTCCTCGCCGAGCTCCAGTTCGCGCACAGAGCACAGCATGCCGCGGCTCTCGACGCCGCGGATCGCCGCGACCTTCAAGGTCAGGTCGCTGCCCGGCACATAGGCGCCCGGGGCGCCGAACACGCCCTTGAGGCCGGCGCGCGCGTTGGGCGCGCCGCAGACGACCTGGATCGCCTCGCCGGTGCCGGCATCGACGGTCAGCACCTGGAGCTTGTCCGCCTGCGGGTGGGGCGCGGCGGTCAGCACCCTGGCGACAACGAAGGGGGCGAGCCGGTCGGCGGCGTTCTCGACGCCCTCGACCTCGAGGCCGATCCGGGTCAGCGTGCCGACGATCTCGTCGAGGCTCGCGTCGGTTTCCAGATGCTCCCTGAGCCAGGACAAGGTGAACTTCACGCGCCGACGCCCCCGCTCAGGGTCGGCACGTCGAGCGCGCGGAAGCCGTAATGTTTGAGCCAGCGCAAATCGCCGTCGAAGAAGGCGCGCAGATCGTCCATGCCGTATTTGAGCATCGCCAGCCGGTCGACGCCGACGCCGAAGGCGAAGCCCTGCCATTCGCCGGGGTCGATCCCGCAATTGGCGAGCGCGCGCGGGTGAACCATGCCCGAGCCGAGCAGCTCCATCCAATGATCCGAGCCGCCGAGCACGCGGCGGCCCTTCTCCATGTGGAAGCCGACGTCGACCTCGGCCGATGGCTCGGTGAACGGGAAATAAGAGGGCCGCAGCCGCAGGACGATGTCGTCGCGCTCGAAGAAGGCCTTCAGGAAGGTCTCCAGCGTCCATTTCAAATGGCCGAGCGTGATGCCGCGGTCGATCACCAGCCCCTCGATCTGGTGGAACATCGGCGTGTGGGTCGCGTCGTAATCGGAACGGTAGGTTCGGCCGGGCGCGATGATGTAGATCGGCGGCTCCTGCGACTGCATCGTCCGGATCTGGACCGGCGAGGTGTGAGTCCTGAGCAGCATCGGATGGCCGTTTTCGTCCTTGCGGTCGAAATAGAAGGTGTCGTGCATCGCCCGCGCCGGGTGGCTTTCGGGGATGTTGAGCGCGGTGAAATTGTGCCAGTCGTCCTCGATCTCGGGCCCGGTCGCGACCGAGAAGCCGAGATCGGCGAAAATCTCGGCGAGCTCGTCCATCACCTGACTGACCGGATGGACCGTGCCTTCCGCCACGGGCGCGACGGGCAGCGTCATGTCGAGCCGCTCGGTCGCCAGCCGCCGCTCCAGCTCCTCCTCCTCGAGCGCCGCCTTGCGCGCCGCAATCGCCGCGGCGACGGCCTCGCGCAGGCCATGGATGCGCGGCCCCTCAGCCTGCCGCTCCTCCGGCGACATCGCGCCCAGCGTCTTGAGCAGGGAGGTCACCGCGCCCTGCTTGCCGAGCGCCGCGACCCGCACCGCCTCGAGCGCCGGCAGGTCCGCCGCCGCCGCGATCCGGCCGAGCCAGTCCTTGGTCATTTTGTCGAGGTCGCCACTCATGCCGCGGCCCTAGCGGGGAGGAGCGAAGGCGTCTAGCAGTGGGCGGCCATGAGCAGCGCCTGGCCCGAGCTTACCGCCGCACGCGACCGGCCGACGATCGTCGCGCTCCATCTCTTCTCGCAGGTGGCGGGCAAGGTGCCGACGGCGCTGCTGCCCTGGCGCAACCATGGCTGGCACCTGACGCTGCACGTGACCCCGCGGGGGCTGCGCACCGAGTCGATTCACGCCGAGGCTGGCACGTTCGCCCTCGCCTTCGACCTCGTCGATCATCTCTTCCTGTTCGAGGACGCGAACGGGCGCGGCGAGCTGCCGCTCGGGCCGATGTCGGTCGCCGATTTCCACGCCGCGGCGATGGCGATGCTGGGCGAGGCGGGCCACCGGGTCCGTATCCACCCCGCGCCCAACGAAGTCGATCCCGCCATTCCTTTCGCCGAGGACAAGGAGGTGCGCGCCTATGATCGGGACAGCGCGCGGCGGCTCCACGGCGCGCTGCTTTCGGCCGACCGCGTCTTCCGGCTGTTCCGCTCGGGCTTCCTCGGCAAGGTCAGCCCGGTTCATTTCTTCTGGGGCAGCTTCGATCTCGCCGTCACCCGCTTTTCGGGCCGGCCGGCGCCGCGCCACCCCGGCGGCATCCCCAATCTGCCCGACGACGTCACCCGCGAGGCCTATAGCCACGAAGTATCGAGCGCCGGCTTCTGGCCCGGCGGCGCCGGCATGGCGGGCGGGCCGTTCTTCTATTCCTACGCCTATCCCACGCCCGACGGCTTCGGCGAGGCGAAGGTCGCGCCGGGGGCGGCGCGGTTCGACGCCGAGCTGGGCGAGTTCATCCTCGATTATGAGGCGGTCCGCACCGCGGACGATCCGGACGCGGCGCTGCTCGCCTTCCTCGACTCGACCTACGAAGCCGCTGCCAATCTCGGCAAGTGGGATCGCGCCGGACTCGAATGCGCGCGCGGCCTGCCCGGCCTGCCGCGCGCGGTCTAGACGGCAAAGCTCTCGCCGCAGCCGCAGGCGCCCTTGGCGTTGGGATTGTCGAACGTGAAGCCGGCGGCGAAATCGTCGTCGCGCCAGTCCATCGTCGCGCCGACCAGATAGAGGACCGAGGCGCCGTCGATGTAGAAGACGCCGCCGGGCGTCTCGATCTTCTCATCGAACCTCTGCTCCTCGGTGACATAGTCGACCGAGTAAGCGAGGCCCGAGCAGCCGCGCCGCGGTGTCGACAACCTGACGCCGATCGCGCCCGTCGGCGCGCGCGCCATCAGCTCGGCCACCCGCGCCTCGGCGGCGGGCGTCAGCGTCACGGCGGCGGGGCGGGTACGGGTCGTCGTCATAGCATTCCCAATTCCAGCCGGGCCTCGTCCGACATCTTCTGCGGGTCCCAGGGCGGATCCCAGACCAGCTCGACCTCGGCATCGCCGATCCCCGGCACCGCGCCCACCCGCAATTCGACCTCGCCCGGCATCGATTCGGCGACCGGGCAGTGCGGCGTGGTCAGGGTCATCTTCACCCTGGCGTGATGCTCGGGGGTGATCTCGACGTCGTAGATCAAGCCGAGGTCGTAGATGTTGACCGGGATTTCGGGGTCGTAAATGTCCTTGAGCGCCTCGATCACCGCCTCGTAGAGGTCGGAGCCGGAGTCGGTCTCGGCGGCCTCGGCCGGCGTTTGCGACAGGAAGCCCTCGAGATAGTCGCGCTTGCGCTCGAAGCTCTCGGTGACGCGTGCCTTGGGCGGCGCCGGCACGCCCGCCACTTCCTCGACCTCGATCTTGCGTTCCTCGTTCACCCGAAGATCCTCGTTACCCGTTCGATGCCGCGGACCAGCGCCTCGATGTCCGGCCGGCCGTTATAGACTCCGAAGCTCGCCCGCGCGGTCGCGTCCACCCCGAGCGCGGCCATCAACGGCTGGGCGCAATGGTGCCCGGCCCGGATCGCCACCCGGCTCTCGTCCAATATGGTGCCGACGTCGTGCGGATGCACCCCCTCGACGGCGAACGAGACGATGCCGGCGCTGTCCTCGGGCCCGAACAGCCGGACCGAGTTGAGCGACGAAAGCGCGTCGCGCGTCTCGCGCACCAGCGCCGTCTCGTGCGCGGCGATCGCGTCGAGGCCGACCGCGTCGACATAGTCGATCGCGGCATGGAGGCCGATGACGCCGACGACGTGCGGCGTGCCCGCCTCGAAGCGGGCCGGCGGCCGCGCGTAGGTGGTCTTCTCGAACGTGACCTTGTCGATCATCGCGCCGCCGCCCTGCCATGGCGGCATGGAATCGAGGATCTCGCCCCGCGCCCAGAGCACGCCGATCCCGGTCGGGCCGTAAAGCTTGTGGCCCGAGAAGACGTAGAAATCGCAATCGAGCGCGGCGACGTCGACCGGCATGCGCGGCACCGCCTGGCAGCCGTCGAGCAGCAGCTTCGCGCCGACGCCATGGGCGATGTCGGCGGCGCGGCGGGCGTCGAGCACCGAGCCGAGCACGTTGGAAACGTGGCCGAGCGCGACCAATTTGTGCTCGGGCCGGATCATCGCCGCGAGCGCGTCGAGGTCGATCTTATGGTCCTCGGTCAGCGGCGCGACGTCGATCCGGGCGCCGGCGAGCTGCCAGGGGACGATGTTGGAATGATGTTCGAGCGTCGACAGCAGCACCCGGTCGCCGGGCTTGAGCCAGCTTTGCGCGACCAGGTTGATCCCCTCGGTCGCGCCGCGGACGAAGACGATCTCCTCCGCGCTCGCGGCGCCGATGAAGCGGGCGACACGGCTTCGCGAGGCCTCGAACGCCACCGTCATCTCGGCCGAGCGCTGGTAAACGCCGCGGTGGACGGTCGCATAGGTTTCGGCATAGCCGCGCGTGATCGCCTCGATCACCGCCTTGGGCTTCTGCGCGGTCGCGGCGCTGTCGAGATAGGCCCAGCCTTCCGGGATCGCCGGGAAATCGGCGCGCCAGTCGAGCGGGCGGGTGGATGCGGCCATGTCCATCAGGCGAACCATCCTTCCGCGTCGGCGTAGAAGGCCTCGCGGACCTTGTCTTCGCCGATCCGGTCGAGCGCGTCGGCGACGAAGGCGCGGGTGAGCAGGCCCTTGGCCTCGTCGGGCGTGACGCCGCGGCTTTCGAGGTAGAAGAGCGCGTTCCGGTCGAGCGCGCCAACGGTCGCGCCATGCGCGCATTTGACATCGTCGGCGAAGATTTCGAGCTCGGGCTTGGCGTTGATCACCGCCGAGCGCGCGAGCAGCAGGCCCTTCAGGCTCTGCTCGCCGTCGGTTTTCTGGGCGTCGCGGGCGACCTCGACGCGGGCGGCGACCGAGCAGGTCGCGCGATCGTCGGCGACCGAGCGCCAGACCTGGCGGCTGGTGCCGGCCGGGACGATGTGGCGGATGACGAGATTGGCGTCATGCCGCTGGCGGCCCCGCGCCAGCAGCGCGCCCGCGGCCTCGGCGTAAGCGCCTTCGCCAATCAGGTCGATTTCGCCGTCGAGCCTTGTGTCGCGCCCGCCGATGGCGAGAGTCGCGGTCACCAGGCTGGCCCCCTCGCCGACCTCCGCGCGGTCGGTCAGGCTGACGAATCCGGCGGCGCCCATCACCCGCCGGTTGAGCATCAGCCGCGCGCCCCGGCCGAGGGCGATGCCGGTCAGCCGGTTGGTCCAGCCTTCGCCGATATAGGTTTCGACGATCGAGGCCTGGGCGTCGTCGTCGAGCACGATCTGCGCGGCGAGATGGTCGGCGGCGCCGGTCGAGACGTGGACGATCTGGACGAGACCGGGCGGCGCCTGGTCGCGGCCCAGCTTAAGCGACCAGCCGGACTTGCCGGCGAGGCGGCCGAGCGGGTGGTTCGTCTCGATTGCCAGCGGCCCAACCTCGATGTCGCCGCCGTGAGGCGCGCCGTCGACGAACAGCAGCCGCATCCCCTTGTCGCAGTCGATCCAGGGCAGCTCCTCCGGCACCTTGCCGGACGGCGCCAGCTCGGCGAGCGCAGGCAGCGCCGAAAGATCGCTCCAGCGCCACGCCTCTTCCTGGCGAGAGGGGAGCGCGAGCAGGGTCATGCCGCCATCTCCCCATAGCCTTCGCGCTCGAGCTCGACGGCGAGCTCGGGTCCGCCCGAGCGGACGATGCGGCCGCCCGCCAGCACATGGACGAAATCGGGTTCGACGATGTCGAGCAGCCGCTGATAATGGGTGATCAAGAGCACCGCCTTGTCGGGCTTCCGCAGGATGCGGTTGATGCCCGCGCCGATCACTCGCAGCGCGTCGATGTCGAGGCCGCTGTCGGTCTCGTCGAGGATGGCGAGGCGCGGATCGATGATCCCCATCTGCACCATCTCGTTGCGCTTCTTCTCGCCGCCCGAAAAGCCGACGTTCACCGCCCGCTTCATCATCTCCATGTCGAGCCCGAGCGCGTCGGCCTGCTCGCGCGCCAGCTTGAGGAATTCGCCCGCCGAAAGCTCCTTCTCGCCGCGCGCGCGGCGCTGGGCATTGAGGGCGGTGCGCAGGAACTGGACGTTGGAGACGCCGGGGATTTCGACCGGATATTGGAATCCGAGGAACATCCCGTGCGCGGCCCGCTCGTGCGGGTCCATCGAGAGCAGATCCTCGCCGTCGAGCGTCACCGAACCTTCGGTCACCTCATAGCCCGGCCGCCCGGCCAGCACATAAGCGAGCGTCGACTTGCCCGACCCGTTCGGCCCCATCACCGCATGGATCTCGCCCGGGTTCAGCGTCAGGCTGATCCCCTTGAGGATTTCCTTGCCGTCGACGGTGGCGTGGAGGTCTTTAATTCGGAGCATTGGTGGGTGGATGTCCCGTTCGTCTGAAGGTGGCGATGTCGGCTCTCAGTCTGTCCGCCATCACCTGGTCGTTTTCGCGGAGCGTTTGATCGGCCTCCTGCGCCGCCCGAACGGCGGTCGAGCCAAGCGCCTCGAACGACGCGGTGAAGGCCGTGAGAGCTGCGTCTCGCTTTGCGGAGCACTGATCGAAGGCCGCGGTAACCGCCTCGTCGATCGTTCGCGTAGTTGCGCTGCTGAGCACCGCCGTCAATCCGACGCAGCTCGCATAGTCATGCGCCGACTCGAGGGCCGCGTCCCGCGCTGAATTTGGAGGCGAGCTTGCGGCGGCGAGCAGGAGCAGGAAGGTGTGTCTCATCCGACGCTCCCCTCCAAACTGATCCCGAGCAATTTTTGGGCCTCAACCGCGAACTCCATCGGCAGCTGCTTCAGCACCTCGCGGGCGAAGCCGTTGACGATCAGGGCGACGGCGTCCTCCTGCGAGAGGCCGCGCGACATGGCGTAGAACAATTGATCGTCGCTGATCTTCGAGGTGGTCGCCTCGTGCTCGATCTGGGCGGTCGGGTTGCGGACCTCGATGTAAGGGATGGTGTGGGCGCCGCATTTGTCGCCGAGCAGCAGCGAATCGCACTGGGTGAAGTTGCGGACGTTCTCGGCGCCGCCATTGACCCGGACGAGGCCGCGATAGGTATTGCTCGATTTGCCGGCGCTGATCCCCTTGGAGACGATCGTCGAGCGGCTATTGCTGCCGATATGGACCATCTTGGTGCCGGTATCGGCCTGCTGGCGGTTGTTGGTCAGCGCGACCGAATAGAATTCGCCGACGCTGCCTTCGCCCTTCAGGATGCAGGAGGGATATTTCCAGGTGATCGCCGAGCCGGTCTCGACCTGGGTCCACGAGCACTTGGAGCGCGCGCCGGCGCACATCGCCCGCTTGGTGACGAAATTGTAGATGCCGCCCTTGCCCTCGGCGTCGCCGGGGTACCAGTTCTGGACGGTCGAATATTTGATCTCCGCATCCTCGTGGGCGTAGAGCTCGACCACCGCCGCGTGGAGCTGGTTCTCGTCGCGCATCGGCGCGGTGCAGCCCTCCAGGTAGGAGACGTAGCTCCCCTTGTCGGCCACAATCAGCGTGCGCTCGAACTGGCCGGTATTCTCCGCGTTGATCCGGAAATAGGTCGAAAGCTCCATCGGGCAGCGCACGCCCTCGGGGACGTAGACGAAGGTGCCGTCGGAGAAGACCGCGCTGTTGAGGCAGGCGAAATAATTGTCGCGCTGGGGAACCACCGAGCCGAGATATTTGCGGACCAGCTCGGGATATTCGCGGATCGCCTCGGAGATGGAGAGGAAGAGGACGCCGGCCTTCTTCAATTCCTCCCGGAAGGTGGTGGCGACGCTGACGCTGTCGAACACCGCGTCGACCGCGACCTTGCGCGCGCCTTCGACGCCGGCGAGCACCTTCTGCTCCTCGATCGGAATGCCGAGCTTCTCGTAGACGCGCAGGATCTCGGGATCGACCTCGTCCAATGAGCCCAGTTTTTCCTTCGCCTTGGGCTCGGCATAATAATAAGCGTTCTGGAAATCGATCGCCGGGATGTCGAGCTTGGCCCAGCTGACCTCCTTCATCGTCAGCCAGGCGCGATAGGCCTTGAGCCGCCAGTCGAGCATCCACTCGGGCTCGCCTTTCTTCGCCGAGATGAAGCGGACCGTCTCCTCGTTGAGGCCCTTGGGCGCGAACTCCTGCTCGATGTCGGAGGTGAAGCCCCATTCGTAGGTCGAGGCGCGGTCGACCGCGTCCTGGGCTTCGCGGTTGCGGACGCTGGCATCGTCGGCGCTCATGCCTTCACCTCGGCGAGGCTGGAGAGGCTGACGCCCTGCAGCGCGCCGCGCACCGCGTGATTGACGACGCCCATGTGCGGGCGGACCTGGCAGGCGCTTTCGAGCGCGCATTCGTGGCGCTCGGCATCGACGCAGCTGGTCATGACGATCGGCCCCTCGACCGCCTCGACGATGTCGGCGAGGCTGATCTCGCCCGCGAGCCGGGCGAGCCGGAAGCCGCCGCCGGTGCCGCGCGCCGTATCGAGGAGGCCCGCCGCGGCGAGCCGGCCGGTCAGCTTCTGCGCGGTCGGGAGCGGGACGCCGGTTTCTTCGGCGAGCAGGGTCGCGCTCAATCGCGCCCCGGCCGGATGGCGGGCGGCGGCGGCCATCATCACGACCGCATAATCGGCAAGGGAGGTCAGGCGCATAATCGGACTGATTCGTTCCGATTGGGATGTGGCCCCGAAACGCGGCGAAATCAAGCGCGCTTTGACCCGTTGAGGGACGCGTGACATAGGGCGCGCCGATGGCGCTCTACCCTCTCGTGCGGCCGTTCGCCTTCGCGCTCGACGCTGAGCGGGCGCATCGGACGACGATCCGGGCACTGAGGCTTTTGCCGGCGGGGCGGCCGGCCGAGGCCGATCCGATGCTCTCGGTCGAGGTCGCCGGGCTCGATTTCCCCAATCCGGTCGGGCTCGCCGCTGGCTTCGACAAGGACGGCGAGGTGTTTCGCCAGATGCTGGGCTTCGGCTTCGGCTTCGTCGAGGTGGGGACGCTGACGCCGCGCCTCCAGCCGGGCAATCCGAGGCCGCGGCTGTTCCGGCTGGCGCAGGACCGGGCGGTGATCAACCGGCTGGGGTTCAACAATCGCGGCCAAAGCGAGGCGCTCAAAGCGCTCCAGGCGGGCCGCCGCCCCGGCCTCGTCGGGGTCAACATCGGCGTCAACAAGGACAGCGTGGATCGGGTCGCCGATTATTGCGCGGGCGTGGCGGCGATGACCGGGGTCGCGGATTATCTCGCCGTCAACATCTCCTCGCCCAACACGCCCGGCCTCAGGGACCTGCAGGACGAAAAGCCGCTCGGCGAATTGCTGACCGCGATCGTCGAGGCGCGCGGGGCGGGGCCGCCGATCTTCCTCAAGGTCGCGCCCGACCTGGAGCCGGCGCAGATCGACGCCATCGCCCGCCTCGCGATCGAGAGGAAGGTCGACGCGCTGATCGTCGCCAACACCACGATCAGCCGGCCGGTGCTCAAATCCAGGCATCGCGGCGAAGCGGGCGGGCTGTCCGGCGCGCCGCTGAAGGCGCTGGCGCTGGCGCGGCTGCGCGATTTCCGCCGCGCCACCGGCGGCGCGCTGCCGCTGATCGCGGTCGGCGGGATCGAGACCGGCGCCGACGCCTTCGCGCGAATCCGCGCCGGCGCGAGCCTCGTCCAGCTCTACACCGCGCTTGTCTATCGAGGGCCCGGCTTGGCCCGGGAAATCAACCGCGACCTGAAGCGCCTGCTGGCCCGGGAGGGCTTCGCGCGCTTGACGGACGCGATCGGGACTGAGAAGCGCCTGTGATGCTGAAACGCCTTTTCTTCGTCCTCGCCCTTCTTCTCGCGGTGCCGGCTGTCTCGGTCGCGCAGGGCGTGTCGGCCGCCGATCCGCGCGCGGCCCAGGCGGGCGTCGAGATATTGCGCGAAGGGGGGACGGCCGCCGACGCCGCCTTCGCCACCATGCTGGCGCTGACCGTGGTCGAACCGCAAAGCTCGGGGATCGGCGGCGGCGGCTTTCTCGTCTACCACGACCAGCGCCGCCACCGGCTGACCTCGTTCGACGGCCGCGAGACCGCGCCGCATGCCGCGACGCCCGCTTATTTCCTCGGGCCGGACGGGCGGCCGAGCGTCCATGACGAAGCGATCCCCGGTGGGCTCAGCGTCGGCGTCCCAGGAAATATCCGCCTCATGGAGCTCGCGCACCGGCGCCACGGCCGGCTCGCCTGGGCGCGGCTGTTCGTCCCCGCGATCCGCCTCGCCCGCGACGGCTTCGCGATCACCCCGCGGCTTTACCGGATGCTGTCGCAGCCGGGCTCGCTGGCGGCCTTCTCCGCCTGGGGCCGCGGCCGTTTCTACGGGCCGGACGGCCAGCCGCGGCCGATCGGCACGGTCATCCGCAACCCCGAGCTCGCCGCCTTCCTGGAGCGGCTCGCCGGCGGCGGACCCGAGCGCTTCTACACCGGCGCGGCCGCCCAGGAGCTGGTCCGAACGGTGCGCACGTCCGCGCGCAACCCGTCGCCGATGACCGCGGACGACCTCGCCACCTATTCTGCGCACGAGCGCGCGCCGGTCTGCGGCCGCTATCGCGGCTACCGGATCTGCGGGATGGGGCCACCGTCTTCGGGCGCGACCACGGTGTTCGCGATCCTGAAGCAGCTCGAGCGATTCGACCTGCGCGCGCTGGGGCCGGACAATCCAACCGCCTGGCATCTGATCGCCGAGTCGATGCGGCTCGCTTATGCCGACCGCGAGGCCTATCTCGGCGATGCTGATTTCGTCCGCGTGCCAGTCGCCGGGCTCACCGATCCAACCTATCTGGCGGCGCGCTCGCGGCTGATCTCGCCCGACCGGGCGATCGCCCATGTCGAGGCCGGGGCGCCGCCGGGGGCCGGGCGCCGCACCGCCGCGCCGGCTGCAGTCGAGGCGGGCACCTCGCATTTCGTCGCCGTCGACCGCAGGGGCAACGTCGCTTCCTATACCTCGACGATCGAAAGCGTGTTCGGCTCGGGCCTCACCGTCAACGGCATGTTCCTCAACAACGAGCTCACCGATTTCAGCTTCATCCCCGAGCTCGACGGCGCGCCGGTGGCGAACCGGGTCGAGGGCGGCAAGAGGCCGCGCAGCTCGATGTCGCCGACCATCGTCTACGGCCCGGACGGACGGGTCCGGATCGCGATCGGCGCCGCCGGGGGCACGACGATCATCGCCCAGGTCGCCAAGGCGCTGATCGGGGTGCTCGACTGGGATCTGAGCGCGCAGGACGCGATCGCGCTGCCGCAGATCATGGGCCTCGGCGACCGCGTAACGATCGAGCGCGGCACCAGGCTCGAAGCGATGATCCCGGCGCTGCAGGCGCTCGGCCAGCGCACATTGATCGTCGATCCCGGTTACAAGGCCAATGCGATCGAGCGCGTCGCCGGCCGCTGGGTCGGCGCCGCCGATCCACGCAGCGAAGGGACCTGGGTGGCGCAGTAAGGGGACAGTTGCTAGCAACTGTCCCCATTGCGAGGAGAGGCCATGCGTCAGCTCGAACATTTTCCCAACCTCGTCGCGATGTTCTTCGCGCGCGCGAAGGAGAAAGGCGGCGCGCCGTTCCTGTGGGCCAAGCTAAGCGGCGAATGGCGCTCGATCAGCTGGGCCGAGGCGGCGGACAAGGTCGCGCGGCTCGCCGCTTCGCTGCAGCGGATCGGCCTCGAGCGCGGCGACCGGGTGATGCTGGTGTCCGAAAACCGGCCCGAATGGCTGATCTCGGACCTTGCGATCATGGCCGCGGGCTGCATCACCGTGCCGACCTACATCACCAACACCGAGCGCGACCACCAGCACATCCTCGACGACAGCGGCGCCCGCGCCGTGATCGTCTCGACCCAGAAGCTCGCGAAGATTCTGCTGCCGGCGGCGATCCGCACGACGGGCTGCGAGCATGTCGTGACGATCGAATCGGTGCCCTCGGGCCAGGAAAGCCTGATCCGGATGCATGATTGGAACGCGCTGATCGCGGCCGAGAGCGCGACCGCCGAGGCTTGCGCTGCGGCGGCGAATTTCGCGCGGGGCGACCTCGCCTGCATCATCTACACGTCCGGCACCGGCGGCGCGCCGCGCGGGGTGATGCAGCATCACGGCGCGATCCTGCACAATGTCGAAGGCAGCGCCGCCCTGATCTCCGAGGATTTCGGGTGGGGCGACGAGATCTTCCTCTCCTTCCTCCCCGCCAGCCATGCCTATGAGCATAGCGGCGGCCAGATGCTGCCGATCGGCCTTGCCGCCCAGATCTATTATTCGGAAGGGCTCGAGAAGCTCGCCTCCAACATCGAGGAGGTGCGGCCGACGATCATGGTGGTCGTGCCGCGGCTGTTCGAGGTGCTCAGGCAGCGGATCCTCAACCAGGTCGAGAAGCAGGGCCGGCTCACCAACTATCTGATGAACCGCGCGCTCGCGATCGGCGCCAAGGATTATGCCGGCGCGGTGCCGCTCAAGGACAAGCCGATGGACTTCCTGCTTGGCAAGACCTTGCGGCCCAAGATCGCGGCCAAGTTCGGCGGCCGGATCAAGGCGATGGTCTCGGGCGGGGCGCCCTTGAATCCCGAGGTCGGCATCTTCTTCCACGCGCTCGGCCTCACCCTGCTCCAGGGCTACGGCCAGACCGAATCGGGACCGGTGCTGAGCTGCAACCGGCCCAGGGTCGGGCTCAAGATGGACACGGTCGGCCCGCCGTTGCTCAACACCGAGGTCAAGATCGCCGAGGACGGCGAGATCCTCTGCCGGGGCGAACTCGTCATGCAGGGCTATTGGCGCAACGAGGCGCAGACCGCGCGCACCCTGATCGACGGCTGGCTGCACACCGGCGACGTCGGCCATATCGACGAGCAGGGCCGGATCGTCATCACCGATCGCAAGAAGGATTTGATCGTCAACGACAAGGGCGACAACGTCGCGCCCGCCAAGGTCGAGGGGATGCTGACCCTCCAGGCCGAGATCGTCCAGGCGATGGTGGTGGGCGACAAGCGCCCCTATATCGTCGGCCTGATCGTGCCCGACCCCGAATGGACCGCCGACTGGTGCGCGGCGAATGGGCGCAAATGCGCGTTCCACGAGCTCGCTCACGACCCCGATTACGTGAAGGCGCTCGGCGCCGCGGTCGACCGGGTCAATGCCGAATTGTCGGTGATCGAGAAGGTCCGCCGCTTCATCGTCGCCGACGAGCCGTTCACGGTCGAGAACCAGCAGCTGACTCCCTCGATCAAGATCCGCCGTCACGTCATCAAGGAGATTTACGGCGACCGGCTCGACGCCCTCTACAAGCGCTAGAAGGCGTCCTTGGCCGCCCGTCGCGCGGCCAGCTCCTCGACCGACTTCGCCCGTACGAACGGGTTGGTCTCCCGCTCGAGCGCGATCGTCGTCGGCAGCGTGACCTCGCCGCGCTCGCGCATTTCCGCCACCGCGGCGACGCGGCGAACGAGCGCTTCGTTGTCGGGCTCCACGGTTAGCGCGAAGCGGCCGTTGGCGAGCGTATATTCGTGGCCGCAATAGATCCGGGTTTCCGGCGGCAAAGCGGCGAGGCGCTGCAGGCTGTCGTGCATCTGGGCGGCATCGCCCTCGAACAGGCGGCCGCAGCCCATCGCGAACAGGGTGTCGCCGACGAACGCCGCTTGTTCGGCGGGCAGGTGGAAAGCGACGTGGCCGGCGGTGTGGGCGGGGATGTCGATCAGCTCGGCCGCGATCGCGCCGATCTTCGCGCGGTCGCCGCCGGCGACGATGCGGTCCATCTTCGACACCCGCTCCGCCTCGGCCGGGCCGGCGATGGCGCAGCCGGTCGCGGCCCGAATCGCGTCGTTGCCGCCGGTATGGTCGGGATGCCAGTGGGTGTTCCAGACCTGGGTGATCCGCCAGCCGCGCGCCGCGGCTGCTTCGAGCACCGGCTCGGCGACCGACGGATCGACGGCCACCGTCTCGTCCGACGCGGGATCGTGGACCAGCCAGACATAATTGTCGCGCAGGACGGCGACGGGGACGATCTCGAGCATCACCAATGGCCGATGTTCGGCATTGACGCCCAGGGCTCGGCGACGGGCAGGTGGTCGCCTTTCTGGAGCAGCTCGATCGAGACGCCGTCGGGAGTGCGGACGAACGCCATCCGGCCTTCGCGCGGCGGCCGGTTGATGGTGACGCCGGCATCCATCAGCCGGGCGCAGGTTTCGTAGACGTCGTCCACCTCGTAGGCGACATGCCCGAAATTGCGGCCCTCGCCATAATTCGATTCGTCCCAATTGTGGGTGAGCTCGATCTGGGCGTCCTCGTCGCCCGGCGCCGCGAGGAAAATCAGGGTGAAACGGCCCTGCTCATTGTCCATCCGCCGCACCTCCTCGAGGCCGAGCAGCGAAAAAAAGCGAAGCGTTTCCGCAGGATCGGAGACCCGGATCATGGTGTGCAGATATTTCATTGCATTCACCTCAACTCATCGACATAAATGCACGGTTCATCGACGCCATGCGAGATGAACCGAGCCGGCGCTATCTGAGTCGCCGGGACCAGGGAGTGCCATAACATGTCCGAAGGTTCGCAGGGCAATCGCAACATCCTTCTGATCGCGGCGATCATCCTCGCCATCGGCATCGTCGCCGGCGGCTATCTGCTCGGCGACGGCCTCCGGCGCGCACGCATGGCCGACCGGGCGGTGACCATGCGCGGCCTCGCCGAGCGCAACGTCACCGCCGATCTCGCCACCTGGTCGCTCAACTTCAACGCCTCGGGCACCGACGCGGGCGAGGTCCAGGCCGAGATCGAGCGCGACACCCGCACCATCATCCAGTTCTTCCGCGCCGCCGGCTTTCCGGCCAATGCGGTGACCGACCGCGGCGGCTCGATCAACAGCTTCTACGACAACAACCGCCAGGCCAATGTCGTCACCATCAACCGCAGCCTGCAGTTCCGCACCACCGACGTTATGCGCGCGCAGCGCACCTATGCGCGCCAGTTCGATCTCATCCGGAGCGGCGTCCAGCTGCAGGAAGGCTCGAACATGAGCTACAACTTCACCGGCCTCACCGCATTGAAGCCCGAGCTGATCGCGCAATCGATCCAGGACGCGCGCCGCGGCGCCGAGCGCTTCGCCAACGACAGCGGCACCGCGGTCGGCGGCATCCGCTCGGCGACGCAGGGTTATTTCTCGATCGGTGCAAGGGATGGTGATTCGACCTCCGAGGAAGGAGGGGGCGGCAACGACTCGCCGTTCCAGAAAGTGCGGGTCGTGACGACGATCGAATTCTATCTGGACTGAGGCCGCGGCGTCGGCGGCGGCGCCGGGACCTCGATTTCGCGCAAGGTCGCCAGGCTCTCGCGGGCCTGGCGGCCGGCGTCGCTGTCGGGCGCCGCCTGGGCGACCTGGCGGTAGAGGCGCTCGGCTTCGACCATATTGCCGGCGAGGCCGGCCAGCGTGCCGGCGAGGAGCAGGACGTCGGGGCTGTCCGGAGCGAGCGTCCGCGCCCGGGCGATGTCGGTGCCGGCGCGGGCGAGATCGTTCTCGCGTCGTGCGAGCGCGGCCGAAAGATACCAGGCGAACGGATCGTTGGGCACGAGTTGGAGCGCGCGGTCGATCTCGGTGCGCGCGGCGGCGGGATTGCCGAGCGCGACCCGGGCGCGGGCGCGGTCGAGATGAACCTCGCCGCGCAGCTCGTCGGTGAGGTTGGGCGTCGCCAAGGCGGCGTCGAACGCGGCCATCGCGCGCGCGCCCTCGCCCGCGGCGACCCAGGCATTGCCCGCCTGGACCCAGAAATCGGCGCGGCGGGCGTCGTTCGCGGCCTCGGCCTCGCGTGCCGCCTGCTCGAACGCGGTCGCCGCTGGCCCCCAGCGCTCGAGCGCTGCCAAAGCAAGGCCGAGGCACTGGCGGGCGGCGAGGCCGCCGCCTTCGCCCCGCCAGGCGTTCGCCGCCGCCACCGCACCTTCGGCATCGGTGCGGACCTGCGCGGTGCAGGCGCGGTAGCGGGCCTCGACGGGGTCCTCGGCGGGCGCGGCGGGACGCGCTCGGCGCGGCGGCATTGGATCAGGCGAGGAAGGCAGGGAGGCGGCCTGCAGGGCGGCGAGCAGGAGAAGGGATTGGATCACAGCGACTCCAGCAGCGTCCTCACGGTGGCGATCAGCAGCGCGAGGTCGGACTCGCGCGACAGGCGATGGTCGCCGTCCTTGACCAGCAGCGTCTGCACGTCGGCTGAACGGACGCGGCGGGCGATGTCGTGGGCCCAGGTCCAGGGCACGTCGGCATCGGCCTGGCCGTGGAGCAGCCGCACCGGGCAGTCGATCGCGATCTCGGCATGAAGCAGCCGCAGCGCCTCGCCGCTCTCCCAGAACGCGCGCGTCGCCATAGGGATTGGCCTGCTCGAGCCGGCCTTCGCTAAGGACCGTCATTTTCTCCTCTGCGGTGAAGCCCCAGGAGGTGAAATCGGGCGCCGCGGCGATGCCGACCAGGCCGGCGACGCGCTGCGGCCGGGCGAGCGCGGCGAGCAGCATCAGCCAGCCGCCCATCGACGATCCGGCCAGAACGACCGGCCCGTCGGCCGCGACCCCGTCGATCATCGCCAGCACGTCGTCGCGCCAGCCGTGCAGCGTCTGGCTCTCGAAGTCGCCGCCGCTGCGGCCGCAGCCGGCATAATCGAAGCGCAGCATCGCCCGCCCCTCCGCCGCCGCCCAGGCGTCGAGCGCGCCCGCCTTGGCGCCCTCCATGTCGGAGGCGTAGCCGGGAAGGAAGATCAGGGTCGGGCCGCGCCCCGCGCGATGGCGGCAGGCGAGGCGGATCCCCTCGCCGGTCTCGAAATAGCTCATGTCGGCCATCGCCGCCCCTTAGCAAAGGGATTGCGGGCGCGACAGCCAGCCCTTCCTTGAACCGCTCCCGGTGCCCATCTATGGCGGCGAGGCCCAACGCTTCGCAGGAGTTCGTCCGCGCATGCCCGAAATGTTGTCGATCACGCTGCCCGATGGGTCGGTCCGCGAGGTCGAGCGCGGGACCACGCCGGCGGACGTCGCCGCCGCGATCGGGCCGGGGCTCGCCAAGGCGGCGCTGGCGGCGCGGGTCAACGGCGAGGTGCGCGACCTCGCCCGGCCGTTCGAGGCGGACAGCGAGCTCGCGCTGATCACGGCGCGCGACGAGGCCGACGCGCTCGAGCTCGCCCGCCACGATTTCGCCCACGTCCTCGCCGAGGCGGTGCAGAACCTGTTTCCCGGCACCCAGATCACCTTCGGACCGGCGACCGAGGACGGCTTCTACTACGATTTCGCGCCGACCACCGAGCGCGGCCCGTTCACCGACGAGGACCTGCCGGGAATCGAGGAGGAGATGCGGCGCATCATCCGCGCCGACGAGAAGCTGGTGCGCGAAGTCTGGACGCGCGACGACGTCCGCGCCTTCTTCGAGAAGCAAGGCGAGACGTTCAAGGCCGAGTGGGTGATGGAGCTGCCCGCGGACGAGGCGATCTCGATGTACCGGACGGGCGGCTGGCTCGACCTCTGCCGCGGCCCCCACCTGCCCTCGACCGGCAAGCTCGACCCCGACGCGTTCAAGCTGACCCGCGTCTCCGGCGCCTATTGGCGCGGCGACCAGAACAACCCCCAGCTGTCGCGCATCTACGGCACCGGCTGGCTCAGCAGGAAGCAGCTCGACGCGCATCTCGTCCGGCTCGAGGAGGCGGCCAGGCGCGACCACCGCAAGATCGGCCAGGAGATGGACCTGTTCCACCTCCAGGCCGAAGCGCAGGGCTCGGTCTTCTGGCACCCCAAAGGCTATCTCATCTGGCGCCAGCTCGAAGCCTATCTGCGCCGCCGCCTCGACGCCGCCGGCTACGAGGAGGTCAAGACGCCGCAGTTGATGGACGCGCGCCAATGGGAGAAATCGGGCCACTGGGGCAAATATCGCGAGAACATGTTCGTCGTTCCGGACGAGATCCCCAATCCCGAGGAGGAAGGGCCGATCCTGTCGGGCGAGGCGGAGCTGATGGCATTGAAGCCGATGAACTGCCCGGCCCACATCCTTATCTTCCGCCAAGGCCTCAAATCCTATCGCGACCTGCCGCTGCGCCTCGCCGAGTTCGGCTGCTGCCATCGCAACGAGCCGCACGGCGCGCTGCACGGCATCATCCGGGTGCGCCAATTCACCCAGGACGATGCGCATATCTTCTGCCGCGAGGATCAGATCGTCGAGGAAACTCGCCGATTTTGCGACCTGCTCGACTCGATCTACCAGGATCTCGGCTTCGCCGATTATGCCATCAAGCTGTCGCTCCGGCCCGAGAAGAGGCACGGCAGCGACGAGATCTGGGACAAAGCCGAGCAGGATCTGCGCGACGCCGTCCATCTCGCCGGCCGCGACGGCCCGGAATATCAATGGGAGGAATTGCCCGGCGAGGGCGCCTTCTATTCGCCAAAGCTCGAATTCCACCTGACCGACGCGATCGGCCGGACCTGGCAGTGCGGCACCCTGCAGCTCGACTATGTCATGCCCGAGCGGCTCGGCGCCTTCTATATCGGCGAGGATGGCGAGAAGCACGTCCCGGTGATGCTGCACCGGGCGATCCTCGGCACGTTCGAGCGCTTCCTCGGCATATTGATCGAGCATCATGCCGGCCGCTTCCCGCTCTGGCTGGCGCCGGTGCAGGCGGTGGTGGCGACGATCGTCTCCGAGGCGGACGATTATGCCCGCGAGGTGGCGGCGGCGCTGGCCGCGGCGGGCCTCAGGATCGAGACCGACCTCAGGAACGAGAAGATCAACTACAAGGTGCGCGAGCACAGCCTCGCCCACATCCCCTATCTGCTGGTCGTCGGCAAGCGCGAGGCCGGGCAGCGCACCGTCGCGCTGCGCCCGCTCGGCGAAGGCGCCGCGCAGGAGGTTGTGGCATTGGACAGCCTCGCCGCGCGGCTCGCCGCCGAGGCGCGGGCGCCCGATCAGCGGGGCTGATTCGTCACATCGGACGCGAAATGCGGGCCGCGGGCCGCGTCCATCTTTCATTCAGCCGCTTTATTGACTAGGTGGAGCGCTGACCAACGGCATCAGGAGAAACGAAGATACGTCCCCCTCTCACCCGGCGACCCACCGCGCCGCCGCTCAACGGCCCCCGCTTCAACGAGTTCATCTCCGTGCCCAAGGTGCGCGTGATCGATGAGAATGGCGAGAATCTCGGGGTCATGCTGACCGCCGAGGCGATCGAGCAGGCCGCCGATGTCGGCCTCGACCTGGTCGAGGTGTCGCCCAACGCCGATCCGCCGGTCTGCAAGTTCCTCGACGTCGGCAAATACAAATATGAGGCCCAGAAAAAGGCCAACCTCGCCCGCAAATCGCAAAGGACGCAGGAGATCAAGGAGATCAAGATGCGTCCGAACATCGACGATCACGATTATGACGTGAAGATGAAGAAGGTCTTCTCGTTCATCGGCGAGGGCGACAAGGTGAAGATCACTCTCCGGTTCCGGGGCCGCGAGCTCGCCCATGGCGAGCTCGGCATGCAATTGCTCCAGCGCGTCCAGGCCGACGTCGCCGAAACCGCCAAGATCGAGCAGCATCCGCGCATGGAAGGCCGGCAGATGCTGATGGTGCTGGCGCCGAAATGACGCGAAGCGTCACTCCGGTGCAGGCCGGGGTCTCGTGGGGACAGCCGTGACTTCTTGTCCTGAGATCCCGGCCTTCGCCGGGATGACGAGCCGTTGAGGGCGTCTTAACTCCGCTCCGGCATAAAGCGGCTGCCGTGAGGACCCCGATTTGCCGCGCCAGATCGTCCACCTGATCGCCGCCGCGCGGCCCAATTTCATGAAGGTGGCGCCGCTCTGGCACACGCTCGATGGGGCGAGCGACTTCGCGCCGGTGCTGGTCCATACCGGCCAACATTACGACGCCAACATGTCGGACGAGATCCTCAGGGACCTCGGCCTGCCCGACCCCGATTTCCACCTCGGCGTCGGCTCGGGCAGCCACGCCGAGCAGACCGGCCGGGCGATGATCGAATATGGCAAGGTGGCCGAAGCGCACCGGCCCGACTGGCTGGTCGTCGTCGGCGACGTCAACTCGACGGTCGCCGCGGCGCTGGTGGGGACCAGGCTCGGCATCCGCACCGTCCATCTCGAGGCGGGCCTTCGCTCGCGCGACACGACCATGCCCGAGGAGATCAACCGGATCGCCACCGATGCGGTCAGCGACGTGCTGTGGACGCCGTCGCCCGACGCCGACGCGAACCTGATCGCAGAGGGGGTGCCGGCGGCGCGCATCACCCGGGTCGGCAACATCATGCTCGACAGCTTCGAATATGCGCGCCCCGCCATCGCCGCGGCCCGGGTCCCCGAAGAGCTCGGCCTTGCCGGCCGCCCTTATTGCGTGGCGACGCTCCACCGCCCGTCCAACGTCGACGAGGCCGCGCCGCTGCGCCGCCTCGCCGCCTGCCTGGCCGAGGTGCAGCGGCGGCTGCAAGTCGTCTTCCCGGTCCATCCCCGCACGGCCGCGCGGCTCGCCGAATTCGGTCTCGCCGAGGGGCTCGCCGCGGCCGGGGTCCGGCTGGTCGAGCCGCTCGCTTACGTCCGGTTCATGAGCCTGGTGACCGGCGCCGCGGCGGTGATCACCGATTCCGGGGGCCTGCAGGAGGAAACCACCTATCTCGGCCTTCCCTGCTTCACCCTGCGCGAGAATACCGAGCGGCCGATCACCATCGATGAAGGCACGAATCGCCTGGCGACGCCGGCCAGCCTTCCCGGCCTGCTCGCCGAAGCGCTCGGCCGGGATCGCGCGCTCATGCCGCGCCCGGACTGCTGGGATGGAAGGACCGCAGCGCGCTGCGTGACCGATCTCAGACGCCGTTCGCGCCCTGCCGAACGCGCGAATCGGCGCGGCGCCGCCTGATCCGAAAGCCAGCATTCCGTAACGGCAGCGCAAAGGTTGCGTTTCAGACTGCAACCAATCTGTTGCGGTTTTGCAATGAATCGTCCCAAACCAACGGGAAACTGCGGGTTTTTGGCTGGCGAAAGAGCCACATTGGGAGTAGCTCTGCGCCAAATAAAAAAGCCTTTTGGGGAGGGAATTCACATGCCGAAGAGCTTCTGGCTGCTGTCCGCAGGCCTCACCGCGCTCGCCACGCCTGCTTATGCGCAGGGCGATCAGACCACCACCGGTACCGCCAGCGGCACCGAGAATGCCGCGGTCCAGACGTCGGATACCGGCGAGCCGGACATCGTCATCACCGCCCAGGGACGCCGGCAGATCCTGCAGGACGTTCCGCTCGCGGTGACGGCCGTCGGCGGCGAGCAGCTCCAGAACAGCGGCGCCAACGACATCCGGCAGCTGAACCAGCTTGCCCCGTCGCTGCTCGTCTCCTCGACCGGCACCGAGGCGAACGGCTCGGCCCGTATCCGCGGCATCGGCACGGTCGGCGACAATCCCGGCCTCGAAAGCTCGGTCGCGGTGTTCATCGACGGCGTCTACCGCTCGCGCAGCGGCATCGGCCTCAACGAATTGGGCGAGGTCGAGCGGATCGAGGTGCTGCGCGGCCCGCAGGGCACCTTGTTCGGCCGCAACGCTTCGGCCGGCCTCATCCACATCATCACCCGCCGGCCGGAATTGGACGACTTCAGCGGTTATGCCGAGCTGACCTACGGCAATTACGACCAGATCCGCGCTGCCGGCGCGCTCAACGTGCCGCTCGGCTCGACGCTGGCCGGCCGGGTCGACGCCGTCTATGCCCGCCGCGACGGCTTCTATCGCGTCGCCAACCCGACCGGCAACACCGAGAGCCGGGTCAATGACCGCGACCGCATCTTCGTGCGCGGCCAATTGCTGTTCGAGCCGAACGACGCGCTCTCGTTCCGGCTGATCGCCGACTATACCAATCGTGACGAATCCTGCTGCGGCGCCGTCTATCTCGATCGCGCGACAACCCCCTCCATCGGCAACCTCAACGAGCCGGCTAACCCCCTCTTGGTCGGCGGCGTGACAAACCCCGACGGCAACAACATCATCAACGTCCTGCGCGATCTCGGCCAGCCGCTGGCCGGGTTCAGCAATCCCTACAGCCGGACGATCTACGTCAGCCCGGGCCGCTCCTATGTCGGCCATACCGAGGATATGGGGATCTCGCTCGAGGCGAACTGGGACCTCGGCGGCGCGACCCTCACCTCGATCACCGCCTATCGCGACTATGAATCGGGGCAGCCCGGCGATATCGACTATAGCGCGGTCGACATCCTGTACCGCGCCGACCCCGGCGTGGTCCGCCATTTCCAGACGTTCAGCCAGGAACTGCGGCTGCACGGCTCGACTCTCGGCGGCCATCTCGACTGGCTCGTCGGCGCCTATTTCGCCGACGAGGATTTGACCCTCACCGACAATCTGAGGTTCGGCAATCAATATGGCCGTTTCGCGACCTGCCGGATCGTTTCGGGCGGCGGGCTCGCCGGGCTTTATTCACCCACCTCGCCCGGCTGTCTCGCCGCGCGGCCCGCCGCCTTCGGCGCCGCCTCTCCCGCCATCTACGCGGCATTCGACCGGCTCGACGCGATCAACGACCGCGGCAGCACGCTTGATACCTATTCCCAGAACAGCCGCAACTATGCGTTCTTCACCCACAACATCTTCCACATCACCGACCAGTTGGATTTCACCGCCGGCTTCCGCTACACCAACGAGCGCAAGCGCTTCGCCGCGACCTTCGGCAACGACAACAGCGCGTGCCCGGCGCAGCAGGCGGCGCTCATACCGTTCCTCGGCAACCCGGCGCTCGCGGCGGTCGCGGGCGGCCTGATCGGGCTGTCCTGCCAGGGCAATTCGACGTCCGAGCTGAACGGCGTGTCGATCAACGACCGCCGCAGCGAGGATGAATGGACCGGCACCGGCGTGCTCTCCTACCGGCCCAATAACGACCTGCTCATCTACGCCAGCTATTCGCGCGGCTACAAAGCGGGCGGCTTCAACCTCGACCGGTCGGCGCTCAAGTCGCCGATCTTCCCGTTCGCCAACACGGTGGGCGGTGCCCAGGCGCTGGTCGGCAATCTGCAATTCGATTCCGAAATCAACACCGCCTATGAGGTCGGGGTGAAATATTCGCGGGGCCCGATCACACTCAACGTCGTCGGATTCCGCCAGGATTTCGAGAACTTCCAGCTGAACACGTTCAACGGCACCGTGTTCCTCGTCCAGACGATCAACGGCTGCGAAACCAGCCTGGGCGGTGCCGACCGCGACCTCAGCGCGGCCACCGGGGCATGCCCGGCGGGCGACGTCGGCTACGGCGTGCGCTCGCAAGGCATCGAAGTCGAAGCCCAGGTGCGGCCGCGGCGCGACATGGCGCTCAATCTCGGCGTGACCCTCGCCAACACGAAATACCGGAACAATCTGGTCGGCAACCAGAACGGCGCGCCGCTCGATCCGGCGCTTCGCGTGCTGCCGGGGCACCGCCTGTCCAACGCACCGCGGCTGGTGTTCACGGGGGCGTTCACCTGGACTCCGCAGATCGGCGACACCGGCCTGACCGGTCTGGTCTACGTCGATGCGCGGGTGACGGACGATTACAATACCGGATCGGATCTGTTCCCGCAGAAGGCGCAGGACAGCTATGCCGTGATCAACGCCCGCCTCGGCGTGCGCGGAGCGCAGCAGCGCTGGTCGCTCGAGGTCTGGGCGCAGAACCTGTTCAACCAGGATTATGCGCAGGTCGCGTTCAACACGCCGTTCCAGGCGGGCACGACAGCCGCGCCGTTCGTCGATCCCTCATTTCCGGGCGGACGGCAGATCTTCTCCGCCTTCCTCGCCGAGCCGCGGACCTACGGCATTACCGGCCGCTTCCGCTTCTAGGCCGGGGCCGAAATCGGCAAAGGCCCTCGCCGGCGACGGCGCGGGCCTTTTCCTTGGGCAAGGCGTCAGGCGGCGCGGCGGCCGGCGGCGGGATCGCCCGCCGCGGCCTCGAGCAGCCGCTCCTGCAGCGCCTTCAGCCGCTCGGGCTGGTCGATCTTCGCGCCCTTCAAATCGGTCAGATAGAAGACGTCGACGGCGCGCTCGCCATAGGTCGCGATATGGGCGCTGTGGATCACCGCCTTCGCGCCGGAGATCGCCCGCGCCAGCTCGAACAGCAAGGCGGCGCGGTCGCGCGCATTGACCTCGACGACCGTATAGCGATTCGAGGCATGAGCCTGGACGAACACGGCGGGCTGGATCGGGAAGGCCTCGGCCCGGCGCAGCGGCAGCGCCCGCGCCGCGAGCCGCTCGGCCGAGGGCTCCTGGCCGGCCAGCGCCTTCGTGACCGCCGCCTCGAGCCGCCGGAGCTGATGCGGGTCGGCAAACGGGGCGCGGTCCATGTCCTGGACGAGGAAATTGTCGAGCGCCATGCCGTCGGCGGTGGTGTGGATGCGGGCGTCGATGATGTTGCCGCCGGCGAGGCTGATCGCCCCCGCCAGCCGGTAGAACAGGCCCGGGCGGTCGCTGGCGTAGACGCTGACCAAAGTCGCCCCGCGCTCCGGGCTGACCGAGACGGCCATCGGGCCGGCCTCCTCCGGCTCGCTCTCGACGCGCGCGATCAGCCGGGCATTGCCCTCGAGCACGTCGGCCGGCTCGGCGAGCCAATAGCTGTCGGGCAGGCGGAAAACGTAGCCCGCGAAGCGGCTCGCGCTCCAGCCCAAAGCGGCGAACAGATCGTCCTGGATCGCGGCGATCCGCTCCTTGCGCCCTTTCTGCTTGTGGCCGAGCCGGAGCAGCTCCTCGGCGGCATCGAACAGCTCGCGCAGCAACTGGTTCTTCCAGCTGTTCCAGGTGCCGGGCCCGACCGCGCGGATGTCGACCACGGTCAGCATGAACAACAGCCGCAGGCGTTCGAGGCTGGTGACCCGCGCGACGAAGTCCTGGATCGTCTTGGGATCGGAAAGGTCGCGCTTGAACGCGGTCGCCGACATCAGCAAATGCCGGCGCACCAGCCAGGCGACGGTTTCGGTCTCGGCGTCGGTGAGGCCGAGCCGCGGGCACAGCGCGAGCGCCACGTCGGCCCCCAGTTCGCTATGGTCGCCGCCGCGGCCCTTGGCGATGTCATGGAGCAGCACCGCGACATAGAGCGCGCGGCGCGACGCGATCTGCTTGAACAAAGCGGTGGCGAGCGGGTGGTCCTCTTTCAGCAGGCCGCGCTCGATCTTCGACGTGAGCCCGATCGCGCGGATCGAATGCTCGTCGACGGTGTAGTGATGGTACATGTCGAACTGCATCTGGGCGACGACCCGGCCGAAATCGGGAATGAAACGGCCGAACACGCCCGCTTCGTTCATCCACCGCAGCACCGTCTCGGGATCGCGCGGGCTCGTCAGTATTTCGAGGAACAGGCGGCTTGCCTCGGGATCGGCGCGCAGCGCGGCGTCGATCAGCTTGGCGTTGCGGCCGGCGGCGCGCATCGCCAGCGGATGGATCTCGAGGCCGTAACGGTCGGCCAGCGCGAACATGCGGATCAGGCGCACCGGCTCGGCGACGAGGAAATCGTCGTCGGGGACGGCGAGGCGGCCGCGGTCGAGCATGAAGCCCTCGAGCTTGCCCGGGCGCCGCCGAAAGGCGGGAAAGCCGATCCGCCGGCCGCGACGGGCGAACTTCTCGTCGAGATGGGCGAGGAAGATCCCGGTCAGGTCGCCGACCATCTTCGCGTGCAGGAAATAGTGGCGCATGAAGCGCTCGACCGGCGACTTGCCGGGCCGGTCGGCATAGTTCATCCGCGCCGCGAGTTCGCGCTGATAGTCGAAGGTCAGCCGCTCCTCGGCGCGGCCGGCGGTCAGGTGGAGGTGGCAGCGGACCGCCCATAAGAAGCGTTCGGCGCGATGGAACTGGCGCAGCTCCTCGGCCGAGAACAGGCCGACCTCGACGAGCTCGTCGACCTCGCGCAGGCGATAGGCATATTTGCCGATCCAGAACAGAGCGTGAAGGTCGCGAAGGCCGCCTTTGCCTTCCTTGACGTTGGGCTCGACGACGTAGCGGCTGTCGCCCATCCGACGGTGCCGCGCCTCGCGCTCGTCGAGCTTTTCCTTGACGTAGCCGGCGACCGAGCCGGCGACGACTTCCTTCCAGAAGCGGGCCGCAACTTCGTCGTAGAGCGCCTCGTCGCCCCAGACGTAGCGCGATTCGATGATCGCGGTGCGGATCGTATGGTCGGCGCCCGCGGCGCGGATGACCTCGTCGACGCTGCGTGTGCTGTGGCCGACCTTGAGCCCGAGGTCCCAGAGCAGATAGAGGACGGCCTCGATCGCGCTCTCGGTCCACGCGGTCGGCTTCCACGGCGTGACGAACGCGATGTCGACGTCCGAATGGAGCGCCATCTCGCCGCGCCCGTAGCCGCCGACCGCCATCACCAGCAGCCGCTCCGAGGTGGTGGCGTTGCCGCGCGGATGGAGCTGCTGGGTGACGAAATCATAAGCGAGGCGGAGGATCTGGTCGGTCAGGAAAGCGTAGGCCGAAGCGGCCTCGGTGCCGGCATAGGGCCGCTCTTCGAGCCGTCGCGCGATTTCGGCGCGGCCGGCCGCGAGCGCCTCCTTGAGGGCCTCGGCGGCCGCCGCGCGGCCGGCGCCCGCGAGCGCCTCGGCGATCGTTCGCCGGTCGACGATCTCGCGCCGGTGGGGGACGCTCGCCTTCATCCGCCGCCCTCGGCATGGAGCCGCTTCAGCGCGTAGAGGAGCTCCAGCGCCTCGCGCGGCGCCAGGCTGTCGGGCTCGATCGCGGCGAGCGCTGCGTGGACCGGGTCGGGCGCCTCCTCCTCGGGCCGGACGGCCGCGAACAGCGGCAGATCGTCGAGGCCGGCGGCGATGCCGCCAGTGGCGGCGCGCCCCGCCTCGAGCCTGGCGAGGACCGCTTTGGCGCGCGCCAGCACCGGCGGCGCCAGGCCGGCCAATTTGGCGACGGCGATGCCGTAGCTGCGGTCGGCGGGGCCGTCGGCGACCTCGTGGAGGAGGACGAGGTCGCCCTTCCATTCGCGGGCGCGGACATGGTGGAGGGAAAGGCCGTCGAGTCGCTCGGCGAGCCGCGTCAGCTCGTGATAATGGGTGGCGAACAGGCAGCGGCAACGGCTGGCGTCGTGGATCGCCTCGACCACAGCCCAGGCGATGGCGAGCCCGTCATAGGTCGAGGTGCCGCGGCCGACCTCGTCGAGGATGACGAAGCTTTGCGCGGTCGCCTGGGCGAGGATCGCCGCGGTCTCGACCATCTCGACCATGAAGGTCGAGCGGCCGCGGGCGAGATTGTCGGAAGCCCCGACCCGGCTGAACAGGCGATCGACGAGGCCGAGCCGGGCGCGCGTCGCGGGCACGTAGGCGCCGGCCTGGGCGAGCAGGATGATCAGCGCGTTCTGCCTGAGGAAGGTCGACTTGCCGCCCATGTTCGGGCCGGTCACCAGCCACAGCCGCGACTCTTCGGACAAGGCGCAGTCGTTGGCGACGAAGCGGACGCCGGCAGCCTTCAATGCCTCCTCGACGACCGGGTGGCGGCCGGCCTCGACCTCGAAGCAGGCCGGCGCGTCGAAGTGCGGCCGGCACCAGCCGTCCTCGGCGGCGCGCTCGGCCAAGGCGGCGGCGACGTCGAGCCGGGCGAGCGCGTCGGCGGCGGCGGCGATCGGCTCGGCCTGACGCAATGCGGCCGCAACCAGCTCCTCGAAATGGGCGACCTCCGCGGCGAGCGCATGGGCGCCGGCCTGGCCGACCCGCAGCGCCTGCTCGTGAAGGTCGGGGGCGTTGAAGCGGACCACGCCGGCCAGCGTCTGGCGATGGGTGAAGCTCGAATCGGCGGCCATCAATTTGTCGGCATTCCTGGCCGGCACCTCGATGTGGAAGCCGAGCACGTTGTTGTGGCGGATCTTCAATGTCGCGATCCCGGTCTGGCTCTTGTAGCGCGCCTCCAGGCCCGCGATCGCCCGGCGCCCCTCGCCGCCGGTGGCGCGCAGCGCGTCGAGCGCGTCGTCATAGCCTTCGGCGATATAGCCGCCCTGGCCCACGTCGATCGGCGGCATCGGCACCAAAGCGCGCGACAGCAGGTCGACGAGCGCGCCGTGGCCGGTCAGCGCGGGGAGCAATTCAACGAGGAGCGAGGGAGGCTCGGCGGTTCGCGCCAGCCGGTCGTGCAGCCGCCGCGCCTCGTCGAGCCCGTCGCGCAGCTGGCCGAGATCGCGCGGGCTGCCCCGCCCCGCCGCCAGCCGGCCGAGCGCGCGGCCGATGTCGGGCAAAGCGCGCAGCTGCCGGCGCAGCCAGTCGCGCGCCGCCGCATCGCCTTCGAACGCGGCGACGAGGTCGAGCCGCGCCTCGATCCGGGCGCGGTCGAGCAAAGGCGCGCCAAGATCGGCGGCGAGCAGCCGGGCGCCGCCGCCGGTCACCGTCCGGTCGACCGCGGCGAGCAGGCTGCCGGTGCGGGTGCCCGAGGCCGAGACGGTCAATTCCAGGCTCTCGCGGGTCGCCGCGTCGATCATCATATGGTCGCCCGAGGCCCGCGCCACCGGCGGCCTCAGAAACGGCAGCGATTCGCGCGCGACCTCGTCGAGATAGGCGAGGAGCCCGCCCGCCGCGCACAAAGCGGCCCGATCGAACTGGCCGAAGCCGTCCAGCGTTGCGACCTCGAACCGTTCCCTGAGGCGGCGCTCGGCGGCGATGCTGTCGAAGCCGGTGCCCCGCTCCTGGTCGATGGTCTCGGCCGGTTCGAGGCGCGCCAGCTCGGCGTCGAGCGCGCCGGGGGCGACCGAGCCCAGCTCGAACCGCCCGGTCGAAATGTCGGCGGCGGCGAGGCCGCAACGCTCGCCCACCCTGGCGATCGCGACCAGCCAATTGGCGCTGCGCGAATCGAGCAGCGCCTCCTCGGTCAGCGTCCCCGCCGTCACCACCCGGACGATCGCCCGGTTGACCACCGACTTGGCGCCGCGCTTCCTCGCCTCGGCCGGGCTTTCGACCTGCTCGGCGATGGCGACGCGGTGGCCGGCCTTGATCAGGCGCGCGAGATAGGCTTCGGCGGCGTGGATCGGCACCCCGCACATCGGGATCGGCGCCCCCTCATGCTCGCCGCGCGCGGTCAAGGCGATGTCGAGGCATTGGGCGGCGACCCTGGCATCCTCGAAGAACAATTCGAAGAAGTCGCCCATCCGGTAGAACAGCAACGACCCCTCGGCCTCGGCCTTGAGCGCGAGATATTGCGTCATCATCGGCGTCGCCGGGCTGTCGGGTTTGGTCTTCGTGGCCACGCCCTACCGATAAGGCTTTGCCTTGCCTCCGTCACGACTTGAGTCCTAAGCCTGTGCCCGCAACGGGGAGAGCGCCAGGTGAGCGAAGGCAGCAACGTCAAATTCTCGGAGGCCGAGGCGCTCGAATTCCATTCGATGGGGCGCCCGGGCAAGATCGAGATCATCGCCTCCAAGCCGATGGCGACGCAGCGCGACCTTTCCCTCGCTTATTCGCCGGGCGTCGCGGTCCCGGTGCGCGCGATCGCCGAAAACCCCGCTTTGGCCTACGATTATACCGCCAAGGGGAACCTCGTCGCGGTCATCTCGAACGGCACCGCCATCCTCGGCCTCGGCAATCTGGGCGCGCTCGCCGCCAAGCCGGTGATGGAGGGCAAGGCGGTGCTGTTCAAGCGCTTCGCCGACGTCGATTCGATCGACATCGAGCTCGACACCGAGGATCCCGACAAGTTCATCGAGGCGGTGGCGCTGATGGAGCCGAGCTTCGGCGGCATCAATCTCGAGGACATCGCCGCGCCCGAATGCTTCATCATCGAGCAGACGTTGCGCGAGCGGATGAACATCCCGATCATGCACGACGATCAGCACGGTACGGCGATCATCAGTGCCGCCGGCCTGATCAACGCCTGCTACCTCACCGGCCGCAAGTTGAAGGACATCAAGGTGGTGGTGAACGGCGCCGGCGCGGCGGCGATCGCCTGCACCGAGCTGATCAAGGCGATGGGGGTGCCGCACGACCATGTCGTCATGTGCGACCGCAAGGGCGTCATCTACCAGGGCCGCGACGGCCTCGACCAGTGGAAGTCGGCGCATGCGGCCAAGACGAGCGCGCGGACGCTTGCGGAAGCGCTGAAGGGCGCCGACGTCTTCCTCGGCCTCTCGGCCGCGGGTGCGCTCAAGCCCGACATGGTCAAGGCGATGGCGAAGAAGCCGATCATCTTCGCGATGGCCAATCCCGACCCCGAGATCACTCCGCCCGACGCCAAGGCGGCCCGGCCCGACGCGATCGTTGCCACCGGCCGCTCGGACTATCCCAACCAGGTCAACAACGTGCTCGGCTTCCCGTTCATCTTCCGCGGCGCATTGGACGTGCGGGCGACGACGATCAACGAGGAGATGAAGATCGCCGCCGCCCACGCGCTTGCCGAGCTGGCGCGCGAGCAGGTGCCCGAGGAGGTCGCGGCGGCCTATGGCGGCAAGGCGCAGAGCTTCGGCCCCGATTACATCATCCCCGCCCCGTTCGATCCGCGGCTGATGGAGATCGTCCCCGCCGCGGTCGCCCAGGCGGCGATGGATTCGGGCGTCGCCCGCAAGCCGATCGCGGACATGGCGGCCTATCGCACGGCGCTGCGTTCGCGGCTCAACCCGACCACCTCGGTGCTGACCCTCGCCTACGACGCCGCCCGCGCGAATCCTCGCAGGGTCTTGTTCGCGGAAGGCGAGGAAGACGTCGTGCTGCGCGCGGCGATCGCCTTCCGCGACGGCGGCTACGGTATCCCGCTGCTGGTCGGCCGCGACAATGTCTACGAGCGGCTGCGCGCCCTGGGCGTCGAGGACCCGCAGAGCTTCCAGGTCTATAACAGCCGCAACTATCCCAGGGTCCCCGAGCTCGCCGACTTCCTCTACCAGCGGCTGCAGCGCCGCGGCTATCTGCACCGCGAGCTCGAGCGGATCGTCAACCAGGATCGCAACATCTTCGCCTCGCTGCTGCTCGCTTTGGGCGAGGCCGACGTGATGATCACCGGCGTGACCCGGCCCTACGCCCAAGCCTTCCGCCAGATCCGCCGCGTGCTCGATCCCAAGCCCGGAATCACCCCGTTCGGCGTCCACGTCATGGTCGGCCAGAGCCATACCGTGTTCATCGCCGACACCACCGTCACCGAGCGGCCGACCGCCGAGCAGCTCGCCGACATCGCGATCAACACCGCCCATATCGCGCGGCGGATGGGGCACGAGCCGCGCGTCGCCTTCCTCTCTTACTCGAACTTCGGCAATCCCCCGGGGACCTATCTCGAGCGCATCCGCGACGCGGTGAAGCTGCTCGACGCCAAGGGCGACGCCGACTTCGAATATGAAGGCGAGATGTCGCCGGATGTCGCGCTCAATCCGGCGATGCAGAAGGTCTATCCGTTCATGCGGCTGACCGGGCCCGCCAACGTCCTCGTCATGCCGGGGCTGCAGACCGCCAACATCTCGGCGAAGCTGGTCAAGGAGCTGGGCGGCGACGCCGTGATCGGGCCGATGCTGGTCGGGATGGAAAAGCAGGTCCAGATCGCGCCGATGTCGACGACCGCATCGGACCTGGTGACCCTTGCGGTGCTCGCCGCCGGGCGCGTCGTGCAGTAGCCGCCAAAACCGTCATCCCGGACTTGATCCGGGATCCATGAACACGGACGGCGCGAATTTGCGAGCTCAGTGTTCATGGGTCCTGACCTTCGTCAGGATGACGTGGACTAATCCGCGAGCGTCAGTTCGGATTGTCGGTGGTCGGCGCGCCGCGGCCCTGCTGGCCGACCGCGCCGATATTGCCGAACAATTCCTCGAGCAGGTTGCGGTGGGCGCCCAAAGTCGGCGTTTTGTCGTTGCTCGGGTTGATGTTGGCGACCAGCTCGAGGCCGGTGCGGTTGACGCTCTCGACATTGCCGTTGGTGTCGAACCGGATGTGGAGCACGGTCTGCGCCGAGGGATGCGGCATGTTGAAAGCGAGCTGGCGGGTGTCGCGCGAGACATAATACCAGTCGCGCGAGTCGAACTGGCCGACGAAGGTCGGCCGGCCGAGCGTGCCGGTCACCGAATCGCGATTGTCGACGCCGGGCTGAATCGCGGTGACGAGCGGCTCGTCGACGAGGAAGCCCTGATGCTCGACGATGCGGGTGCAGCCCGCGCTCAGCACCGCGCCGAGCGCCACCGCCAGCAGGGCGCGCGATCCGTTGGGGAAGGTCATCGAAAAAATTCTCCTGATCGCCCGCCGCCGCCCTGTCGCAAAGGCGTCCGCCGGACTTGACTAGGCTTTCCAATATGAACATCGCCCAACCGGCGCAAGCCGCGCGAACATCCGAGGCGCATTTGTCCTTCCTCCAGCGCATCTTCGGCGAGCGGAAACGGCGCGCTCGATGGGCGCCGCTCTACGCCGCGATCGTCGCTGCCGGGCGCGACCCGCGCTGGTACCGCGAGGGCGGCGTGCCGGACACGATCGACGGCCGCTTCGACATGGTCGCGGCGGTGACCGCTCTGGTCCTGCTGCGGCTGGAAGCGCTCGGCGAGGAGGGGCGGGGACCCTCGATCCTGCTCACCGAGCTGTTCATCGACGATATGGACGCGGCTTTGCGCCAGATCGGCATCGGCGACTATGTCGTCGGCAAGCATGTCGGCCGGATGATGGGCGCGCTGGGCGGCCGCCTCGCCGCCTTCCGCGCCGAGGATTTCGAGGCTGCGGCGCGGCGCAACATCTTCCACGATTCGCCGCCGTCCGACGAAGCGCTGGCCTTGGTCGCGGGCCGGCTGCAACGCCTTGGCGAGGCGCTCGGCCGCACCAGCCTCGAAGCGCTGGCCGAGGGGAAGCTGCCATGACCGCGCCCGAGTTCAGCCGCCCGGTCCGGGTCGACACGCTCGGCGCGGCGCCGCGCCGGCTCAGCGTCGAGGCGGACGAGGCCGAGCGGATTGGCCTCGCCCGCCGCTTCGGCCTCGTCGCCATCGACCGGCTCGCCGCCGAGCTCGCGCTCAGCCGCGACGGCGCCGAGGTCATGATCGAAGGGAGCCTGTCCGCGAAGGTCACCCAGGCCTGCGCCGCGACCGGCGCGCCGCTCGCGGCCGAGATCGAAACGCCGTTCACGCTCCTCTTCCGCCCCCAGCCGGGCGTCGCCGGCCCCGACGAGGAGATCGAGCTCGGCGAGAGCGAACTGGACGTGACCTTCTACGATTCGGCGACGATCGACGTCGGCGAAGCCGTGGCGGAGACGCTGGCGCTGAACCTCGACCCCTATCCCCGCGCGCCCGGCGCCGAGGAGGCGCTGCAGGCCGCGGGCGTGAAAAGCGAGGAGGAAGCGGGCCCGTTCCGCGCGCTCGCGGGCCTCCGGGACAAGCTCAAGCCCTAGGGTCCGTACTCAATACCCGCAATGGTCGGGCGACCGCGAAGCGGCGGACCGCTTTTGGGCCAGGGCTGCGTCGCAGCGTCGGTCACGATGCGTTTAGCATCGCTCCCTCCTCGCTCCTTGCCCTGACCCAAAATCGGCTCCGTCACGGCCGTTGCGGGTATTGAGTACGGACCCTAGAACGGCACGTCGTCGTCGAGATCGGTGTCGAAGGCCGGCTGCGGCCGCGCCGCCGGGCGCGCCGCGGCGCCGCCGAGATCGCCGCCGGCGGCATCGGGATAATCGTCGCCGCCATAGCTGCCCGCGCCGCCCTCGCGCCGGTCGAGCAGGACGAGCTCGCCGCGGAAGCGCTGCAGCACCACTTCGGTCGAATAGCGGTCTTGGCCCGACTGGTCCTGCCATTTGCGGGTCTGGATCTGGCCCTCGAGGTAAACCTTGGAGCCTTTCTTCAGATAGGATTTGGCGACCCGGCCGAGATTCTCGTTGAAGATGACGACGCGGTGCCATTCGGTCCGCTCCTGGCGGTTGCCGTCGCGGTCCTTCCAGTTCTCGGACGTCGCGACGCGCATGTTCACCACTTCGCCGCCATTGTTGAGCGAGCGGACCTCCGGGTCGTCGCCGAGATTGCCGACCAATATGACCTTGTTGACGCCCGCCATCTAGAATCTCCCGAAAATGCTTGCCCGTCGCATAACCTTAGGCGGGGGCGCGGGCAACCGGGCGCCGATGAACGACGAGGAAGCCCAGCACGAGCAGCAGGATCGTCACCGCCTGCGCCAGCAGCGTCTCCAGCGTCGGGAAGAGGCCGAGCACCAGGCTGCGCGGGAAGCCGTCGAGGGGGGTGACGCCGATCAGGCCCGATTCCTGGAGCGCGGCGAAGCCCTTGCCGGTCAGCACCACCGCCAGCACCGCGATCAAAGCGGCGCTGTAGGCGAAGAATTTGGCGATCGGCAGCCGGGCGCTGAAGCGCAGCATCGCCCAGGCGGTGAGCCCCAGCAGGGCGAGCGCCGCGGCGACGCCGCCGCCCAGCGCGAGGCCGTTGCCTTCCGCGCCCATCGCGGCGAAGAACAGGATCGTCTCGAACACCTCGCGGTAGACGGCGACGAAGGCGAGGCCGAACAGGAACCAGGCCGAGCCGCGCGCCAGCGCCTTGTCGAGCTTGACCTTGACATAGGCCTGCCAGGCGCCGGCCTGGGCCTTGCCGTGCATCCAGATGCCGACGAACAGCAGCACCGCCGCCGCGAGCAGCGAGCCGAAGCCCTCCGTCAGCTCGCGCCCGGCGCCGCTGATGGTGATCAGATTGGTCGCCGCCCACCAGGTCGCGACCCCCACCGCCAGCGCGCCCGCCCAGCCGGCATGGACCCAGCGCAAGAGGTCGCGCCGCTCGGCCCGGATCAGGAAGGTGATCATCGCGACCACGATCAGCAGCGCTTCCAGGCCCTCGCGCAGCAGGATGGCGAAGGCGCCGACGAAGGTCGAGGTGCCGCCGCCCGCCTCCGGCGCCAGCGCCCGCTCGGCCTCGTCGAACAGGATTTGGAGCGCGGCGGCGCGACGCGAGACCTCGTCCACCGGCGCGCCGTCGTGGATGGCGGCGCGGAACTCGCCGCTGGCGCGCTCGACCCGGGCGACGATCGAGGCGTCGCGGGCATTGAGCATCGCTTCGACCGGCTCGAAGCCGTCGAGATAGGCGGCGAGGGCAAGCTCGCCGGCGCGGTCGCGGTCGCCGCTGCGATAGGCGGCGGTGGCGCGGAGGACGAGCTCGTTGGCGACGGCGAGCGACTGCCCGCTCGGCCGCTGCATCACCGCGCCCGGATTCATCCGCAGATAGGTGGTGACGGCATTGGCCCGCTCCTCGCCGATCTCGCGGGCGAGCGCGTCGGGCGACAGGCCGGCCAGGGTCTCGATATTGGGGATGCGGGCGCGCAGCTGCTCGTCGCCCTGCCAAAGGGTCACGCCCCGCCGGGTGATCCCCTCGGGATAGGCGAAGCGGCCGACATGGAAAGCGAGCGCCCAGCGGTCCGCATCGGAGAGGCTGGCGAAGCTCGGCATCGCCGTCCCCTCCAGCCCCTGGCCGATCACCTGGTAAAGGCCGAACAGGCTGCGATGGCGGGCGCGAGCCCGGTCGGCGAAGGCGACAGGATGCGGGTCGAGCGCGCGCGCCGCGGCGGTGTCCGCCCGGCCGGTGGCGCCGTGGCACGAAGCGCAATGCTCGGCGTAGAGTTGAGCGCCGCGGGCGAGGTCGGGCACCTGCTGCGGCGCGAGCGGAACCGGGTAAGCGGCGAGCAGTCGCCCGGCGAGGCCGTGGGCAAGGCGCTCGACCTCGGCCGGCGCGGCCTTGCGGGCGATCGCCGCCTCGAGCCCGCGCGCCTCGGCGAGCAAGGCGGCGCGCCGCGGCCCCGCCGGCAGCGCGGCGATGCGGCGGCTGACCGAGGCGGAAAATTCGCGCATCTCGGCATATTCGGACGGGTTGACCACCCGCCCGCCGGCGACCGCGCCCGGATAGTCGACCGCGAGATAGTCGAGCAGCCGCCAGGCGGTCTGCACCGCCGCGTCGTCGGCGCGCGCCGCGGCGGGCAGGACGAAGGCCGCGAGCAGCAGGAATAAGAGGGGCAGCCGCTTCAGGCGGGACAGGGAATCGAACATGGTCCTCCGCGGCGCGGTGCGTGCCGGGAGGGCCTAGACGTAATGCGAGTGATTATCAATAGCGGGAGTGGTCAGACCGCCGGGTAGCGCAGGCGCCCCAGGAAGCGGCTCAGCGAGGGGAGGCGGGTGCCGGTGCCGCGCCAGCCTGCCTTGGCCTTTTCGAAGCGCTTCACGCCGTCGAGCCGGCGGTCGAGGAAGGCCCGCGTCTCGGCGAGGCCTTCGCTTTCGTCGTCGAGGAAGACGAGGCTGGTCGCGCCGTAGACGCCGATCAGGGTGACGCGCTTGGTGTAATGGTTGAGGTCGGTGGCGGTGTCTCCGGCGAGGCGCCAGATCCGGTCGGCGCTGCGCCAGGCGAGCCCGGCGCCGGCGAGCGCGTTCTGCGGCATGGCGAGAATGGAGAGGGCGCGGCGCAGCGCCTCGCGCGCCGGCGTCAGCGCCTCGAGCCGGAACAGAATCAGCGCGCGAATCCGCTCGTGGACCTTCATTTCGGCGATCCGCTCCGCAGGAAAGGCGGCGAGCATCGCCTTGTCGAGCGCATCGAACCAGGCGTCGATCATGTCCACCGCGCCCTTGAAGGCGATGCGCGCGCGGTCGGCCGGAACGCCGATTTCCCCCGCGGCCATCGCGCTCGCCCGCTCGCTCCAGCCGTCGAACGCGGCATGGGCGCCAAGCCGCGGCGCCAGCTCGGCGCGCAATTCGTCGAGGTTCATGTCGATCGGCGCGATCATCGCCGGATCAATGAGCCGGGGCAGCGGAGGTTGCAAGAGAAAGCCCCTCGCCTCGATGGGGAGGGGTTGGGGAGGGGTGGACTAGGAGGCCTGCGCCGGGCGCGCGGAGAGTTCACCCCCACCCTGCCCTCCCCCATCAAGGGGGAGGGTTCTATTGGGCAGCCGGATCAGCACCAAAGCGACGCAGATCAGGAGCGCGCCGATGCCGTCGCCGGCCGAAAGCCGCTCGTCGAAGGCGAGCCAGCCGATCAAAGCCGAGGCGATCGGCTGGGTGAGGAAGACGAGGCCGGTGACGACCGGCGCGACGTGGCCCATCGCGTAGACCAGCAGGCCCTGGCCGACCAGCTGGCTCGAGACCGACAACAGGATCACCATCGTCCAGTCGTGCGGCATGACCTGCTCGCCGAGCGCGAGCGCGAAGAGGAGGAGAGGGATCGTGCCGCCGGCGGTGGCGATCGCCAGCACCGGCCAGGGCTTCATCGTCCGCCGCGCCCGATCCACGGCGATCAGGTAGAAAGTGTAAAAGAGGCCGGCGAGCAGGGCGAGCAGATCGCCGGTGAAATGGGCGCGCGACAGCTCGTAGCTGCCGCCGAGCAGCAATAAGGTGCCGGCGGCGGCGAGCAGCAAAGCGAGCAACTGGGCCGGCCGCGGCAGCGCCCTCAAGAGAACGAAGCCGTAGGCCGCGAACAGGAAGCTGGCGAAATTGCCGAACAAGGTGGCGTTGGCGAGCTTGGTGCGGACAATCCCCTCGTGCCAGGCGGCCAGGTCGGCGGCGAAAAACAGCCCGCCGATAACGACGATCGCGGCCAAGCCCCAGCCGGGCGCCGGCCGGCCGCGGTGCTGGCGCCAGGCGACGACGGCAAGGAACGGCAGCGCCAGCGCGAGCCGCCAGAAGCCTGCCGCGACCGGCCCGACGTCGGCGAGCCGCACCATCCACGGCCCCGCCGCGAGGAACAGATTGGCCAGGATCAAAGCCGCGAATGCGAAGCGGCCCGAGGACGAGGGGCCCTGGCTCATCGCCGGAGCGCCCGGCTCAGTCTCCAGGCAGCTTCCAGTCGATATGCGTGCCGGCGGCGCCCTTCTGTTCGCCCGTCATCCGCCGGCTGCCCGGACCGAAGCCGACATGGACGACGCCGCGGCTGGTCTCCAGGATCACCTGGTCGTACTTGAGATCGCTCGCGCGCAGCTGGCGGGCGCAGTCGAGCGGGCTCAGCGTCGGGTGGCGGAAATCGCCGGCGAAGCCCTGCGGATGGGCCGAGGTCGGGGTTCCCTTCACCGCCTTGTTGAGCGCCGGGTTGCGATAACCGGAGGTGATGCTGATCGGCTGGTTGCCGAGGATCGCGCGAATCCTTTCGAAGCCGGCTGCCGTTTTCTTGAGGTTTTCGAGATGCGCGGCAGTCGGCGTGTTGTCGATGCCGCGCTTTGTCGCTTCGCCCGACCGGGTGAATTCTTCGAGCGTGAAATGTTCGCTGAGTTGCATCTCGGCTGCCCTCCCTGGCGTCAAGTCTAGCGCAACTCGGGTGCACGAAACAGCGGGGATTGGTCAGCACGCGAACCGGTTGCGCAACGCCAGCATTGCCAGCGCCGCCCTGGCCGCCTCGCCCCCTTTGTCCTTGTCCTGGGGATCGGCGCGGGCGAGGGCCTGGGCTTCGGTCTCGACGGTGAGGATGCCGTTGCCGATGGCGAGGCCGTCGAGGGTCAGCGCCATCAGCGCGCGCGCGCTTTCTTGCGCCACGATCTCGAAATGGAAGGTTTCGCCGCGGATCACCACGCCCAGGGCGACGAAGGCGTCGTAGCGATCGCCCGCCAGCGCGATCGCGCCGGGGACCTCGAGCGCGCCCGGGACGGTGATCGTCTCGTGGCCATGTCCGGCCGCCTCGATGACCGCCCGGGCGCCTACGAGCAGCAGGTCATTGAGATGCGCGTAGAAGCGCGCCTCGACGATCAGGATGCGGGCCATCTAGCCTTCGACCGCGATCGGCCGCTCGCCGACTATCGCGAGGCCGTAGCCGCCGAGCGCGACCGGGGTGTGGTGGCTGTTGGTGAGGAGGACCATGTCGTGGACGCCCAGTTCGGCGAGGATCTGGGCGCCGACGCCGTAATCGCGCAATTGCTCGCTATCGGCGGCCGAGGCGGCGCCGGCGCGGATCCTGAGCGACTGCGCCAAAGCGTCCGGCATCGGCCGGTTGATGACGACGATCACGCCCGCGCCCTCGGCCGCGATCGCCTTCATCGCCCCTTCGAGCAGGCCGCCGCGCGCGCCTTCCTCGGCGAAGACGTCGGAGACGATGCTGAGCGCGTGCATCCGGACCAGGGTCGGCCGCTGCGGATCGACATGGCCCTTGACGAGCGCGATCTGCTCGACCCCCGAGGCCTTGTTGAGAAAGGTCCTGGCGGTCCAGGTGCCGCCCCAGCGGCTCTCGAAGCGCGCCTCGGCGGTCTGCTCGACCAGCCGGTCCTTCCTGAGGCGGTAGGCAATGAGGTCGCGGATCGTGCCGATGCGAAGGCCGTGGAGGCGGGCGAAGGCGAACAGATCGTCCATCCGCGCCATCGATCCGTCCTCGCACATGATCTCGCAGATCACGCCGGAGGGGTTGAGGCCGGCGAGCCGGGCGACGTCGACCGCGGCCTCGGTATGGCCGGCGCGGACGAGCACGCCGCCGTCGCGGGCGACGAGCGGGAAAACATGGCCGGGCGAGACGATATGCTCGGGGCCCTTCGACGCGTCGATCGCGACCGAGACGGTGCGCGCGCGGTCGGCCGCCGAGATGCCGGTGGTAATGCCTTCCCTGGCCTCGATCGAGGTGGTGAAGGCGGTTTCGAGCCGGCTGCCGTTGGTCCGGCTCATCGGCTGGAGGGCGAGCCGGTCGACCCGCTCCCTGGTCAGCGCCAGGCAGATCAGGCCGCGGCCGTGCCTGGCCATGAAGTTGATCGCGTCCGGAGTCGCCATCTGGGCGGGGATGATCAGATCGCCCTCATTCTCGCGGTCCTCGTCGTCGACCAGGATGAACATCCGGCCGTTGCGCGCCTCGTCGATGATCTGCTCCGCGCTCGCCATCACCCCCTCGCTGCCGCTGGCGAGGAACTTTTCGAGCTTGCCGAGCGTGTCGGCGGTCGGGTTCCAGTCCGAATCGCCAAGCTTGCGTAAGGAGTTGGGATGGAGGCCGGCGGCCCGCGCCAGGCCGGCGCGGCTCATCTCGCCGGCCGAGACGAGATCGCAGAGGCGGTCGATCAGCACAGCGCTCATGCCGCCGGCGTATCACATCACAATGTGATTCGACAGTGAAAAAATCACACTGCGCTATTGCGGACCTCGAGCATTCGCCCGAGATAGCGGGCGAGGACGTCAATCTCGAGGTTCACCGTCTCGCCGCGGTCGAACATCGCCGTGTGCTGCGCCGTGTGCGGGATGATGTTGACGCCGAAATAGACGCCGTCCTCCTTGTCTTCGAGGTCGTTGACGGTCAGCGAAATGCCGTTGATCGCGATCGAACCCTTCTCCGAGAAATAGCCGGCGAGCCGCTTCGGCCCTTTGATGATGAAGCGGAACGAGTCGTTCTCCCGGCCGCTCCAGGTGACGAAGCCGAGCCCGTCGACATGGCCGGTGACGATATGGCCGCCAAGCTCGTCGCCGACCTTGAGCGCACGCTCGAGATTGAGCTTCGTCCCTTCCGTCCACATGCGCGGAATCGTCCGGCTCTGCGTCTCGGCCGAAACGTCGACGGCGAACCAGTTTTCGCCTTTGTCGACGACGGTGAGGCAGACGCCCGAGCAGGCGATCGAGGCGCCGAGATCGACGCCCGCCATGTCGTAGCCGCAGGCGATCCGGACGCGCAGGTCGCCGCTCGCCTCGACGGCCTCGATGCGGCCGATATCGGTGATGATCCCGGTGAACATCAGCGAGCGCGTTCGTAGACTTGCAGCGTGTCGCTGCCAAGCTGGCGCGTGTCGTCGAGCCGCCAACGGCCATGGGCATCTGCGAGGCTGCCGAGCGCGGCCGGCGCGAGCCCGGGCTTGCCGTCGCCGATCAGGATCGGCGCGCGGTAAATGAGCAGCCGGTCGACCAAATCGCCGGCGAGGAACGAGGCGGCGGTCTCCGCGCCGCCCTCGACGAGCAGGTCGTTGACGTCGGTCAGGGTCCGGATCGCCTGCGGGCTGCTCAGCCGCGTCCAGCCCTCGACCGGAGCGCCGGTAGTCAAGAGCGCCCGCCGCGGCGAGCGGTCCTCGAGGCCGGGGAGCCGCACGTCGAGCCGGGGCGAATCGGCCGCGAAGGTGCCGCGGCCGACCAGGATCATGTCGGATCGGGCGCGCTCGAGATGGGCGTGGGCGCGCGCTTCCTCGCCGGTGATCCATTTGCTCTCGCCCGACGCGGCCGCGATCATGCCGTCGATCGACAAAGCGAGCTTCAGCGTGACGAACGGCCGGCCGAGCCGAACGCGGCTGAAGAAGCCGGCCATCGACCGCTCGGCCGCATCCGCGCGAACGCCGACATCGACCGTCAGGCCCGCCGCCCTCAGCCGCGCGATCCCGGCGCCGTCGGTGCGGGGATCGGGATCGCCGGCGGCGACGACGATTCGTTCGGGCTTCGCTGCGACCAGCAAATCCGCGCAGGCCGGCCCGCGCGCGCTTTCATGGGCGCAGGGCTCGAGCGTCACGTAGACGATGGCCCCGCGCGCGCCGGCGCCGGCTTGCGCCAGCGCCGCCGCTTCGGCGTGCGGCCGGCCGCCGGGCTGGGTCCAGCCGCGCCCGGCGACCGCCCCGTCGCGCACGATCACGCAGCCGACATTGGGATTGGGCGCGGTCCGGCCGCGGCCGCGCTCGCCGAGCGCGATCGCCGCATCCATCCAGCCCGCGTCGCTCAAATACCGAGCCTGTTCAGGCTCTGGTCGATCCGCTGCAGCTGGCGCTGGTGTTCGGCCCGTGCCGCGTCGCGCTCGGCCTGGTCGGCCTTCTGCCTGGCCATGATCTCGGCGTCGGTGCGGGTGGCGGGCCAGGAATCGATGAAGATGACCTGCTCGCGCGTCTCGCCAAGCGACCGCGAATCGAGGAAGAAGCCGAGCACGATGGTGCTGGTCGCGGCTAAGGCCAGCACCGCCGCGATCCATTGCCCGCGCGGCCGGCTCCGCCAGAAGTCGCTGAGGTCCTTCCACAGCGCGCGCGGACCGGAGGGGCGGAGGAAGAAGGCCATGACCCCGCGAAGATAATGCGCATGGGCCGCGCGCGCCAGTGCTTGACCGCACCGCGATTGCCGCCATGGTCGGGCCATGATCCGGATTCCGCTCGCGCTCGTCCTCCTCGCCTCCCTCGCCGCTCCCGCTTCGGCCGAGAGCCGCCGCATTGCCGTCGCCGACTTCGACCGGGTGGTCGTCGAGGGCCCCTATATCGTCCACCTCGTCACTGGCCGGCCTTCGGCTGCGAGCGCCCAAGGTACCCGCGACGCGCTCGACCGGGTGACGATCGACGTCCAGGGCCAGATCCTGCGCATCCGCCGCAACCGCAACTTCTGGGGCGGTGCGCCCGGCGCCGACACCGGCACCGTCACCGTCGAGCTCGCCACCAGAAGCCTGCGCTCGGCCCGGCTGATCGGCCCCGCCCGGCTCGACCTCGAAGGCGCGCGCGGCCTCGCCGTCGAGCTCAGCGTCGAGGGCAGCGGCAACCTGCGCGCCGCCGCCGTCGACGCCGACCATCTCTCGCTCGCGCTGCTGGGCTCGGGCCGCCTCGAGGTCGCGGGCGTCGCCCGGATGCTCAACGGCACTTTCCAGGGCACCGGCGACGTCGCCGCCTCGAACCTCCGCGCCGGCCAGGCGACGGTCGCGACGACGACCAGCGGCGCGGTCGCGGTCACCGTCAACGGCCCGGCCACGGTCACCGCCAACGGCCTCGGCAGCGTCCGCATCCTCGGCCGCCCGGTCTGCACGGCCCGCGGGGTCGCCGCCGACCAGGTCCGCTGCGGCGGCTCAGATCAAGGCCAGAACCGCTAGCTTGCCTGCCAGGTCGGGGGGCAGCGCCTCCAGGTCGCCGCTGTCGAGATCGGGCGGCGCGTCGCCTTCAGCGAGGTAGCGCCAGCCCTGATGCGCCCTTTTGGCCGTCGCCCGGACCGGGACCAGCTCGGGGTCGAGCCGGATGATCGTCTTGCGGTCGGAGGCGCGCACGTCGAAGCCGATTATGGTCTGGCGGGCGGCGATGCGGTGCTTGACGATCCAGTAGATCGAGCCGCCGACCAGCTCGTCCGCGCGCTTCGGCATGAAGCGGGTGACGACCGGCACGACGCCGTCGCGCACCCGCGATTCGAGGCGCCGCCGCAGCGTCTCGATGCTCGCGCAGGCGACCGCGACCTTGCTCATGTGAAGCTTGCCCATCGCCTCGCTCAAAGCCACCGGGCCTGCTTGAAGCGGTAGTAGAGCCAGCCGCAGACCGCGACGATCACCGCCAGCACGACGAAATAGCCGTAGCGCGTGCCGAGCTCGGGCATGTGCCGGAAGTTCATCCCGTAAATGCCGGCGATCGCGGTCGGCACGGCGAGAATCGCGGCCCAGGCGGCGAGCTGGCGGGTGATCACGCCGGTGCGCTGCTGCTCGAGCAGGTTGCTGAACTCGAACACCGAATTCAGCACCTCGCGCAGGCCGTCGACCATGGTCTGGACGCGACGGACATGGTCGAGCACGTCGTTGAAATAGGGCCGGGTCTCGGCATCGATGCAGGGCAGGTCCTGGCGGGCGAGCTTGCTCGCCACCTCGCCCATCGGCCCGAGCACGCGCTGGAAGCGGATCAGCTCGCGGCGCAGGGTGAAGATGCGGTTGATCTCATTCCGGCCGAGGAAATTGTCGATCGCGCGATGCTCCATCTCGAGCACCTCCTCCTCGATCGCCTCGACCATCGGCAGATAGCCGTCGACGACGAAGTCGAGGATCGCGTGGAGGACATAGTCGACGCCGTGCATCAGCAGGGACGGCGCCGCCTCGAGCTGCTCGCGCAGCGCGCGGTGGGTGCGGGCGGAGACGTGGCGGACGGAGATGATGTGGCTGTGGCCGACGAACATCGCGGTCTCGCCATAAGCGATCTCGCCGCCCTCGAGATGGGCGGTGCGGGCGACGACGAACAATTGGTCGCCATAGATGTCGACCTTGGGCAGCTGGTCGGCCTTGAGCGCGTCCTCGACCGCCAGCGGATGGAGGTCGTATTGCTCCTGCAGGATGCGCAGCTCCGCGACCGTCGGGTCGGCGATGCCGATCCAGACGAACTCGGATCTGTCCTCCGCGCGGTCGGTCTTCTCGTCGATCGCGATCTCGCGGACGCGTTTGCCGTGGCGGTAGAGATAGGCGGCGATGACGGTCATGCGCTAGCCCACCAGGCCGGAGGCGACGGCGAGGCCGAGGAAGACGAGGAAGCCCATCGAATCGGTGGTCATCGTCACGAACACCGAGGAGGCGACCGCCGGATCGGCGCCGGCGCGCTCCAGCGTCAGCGGCACGAGCACGCCGGCCAGCCCGGCGATGACGATGTTGGTCATCATCGCCGCCGCGATCACGCCGCCGAGCAACGGGTTCGAGAATGCCAGAGTGACCCCGATCCCGATCACCAAGGCGACGCTCGCGCCATTCAAGAGCGCGACCCGGACCTCGCGCCAGACCGCCCGCCAGCGGTTCGACTGGGTCAGCTGATTGGTGGCGAGCGCACGGCAGGTGACGGCCAGCGTCTGGGTGCCGGCATTGCCGCCAACCCCGGCGACGATCGGCATCAGGATCGCGAGCGCGACCATCTGGGCGATCGCGGCTTCGAAGAAGCTGATGATGGTCGAGGCGACCAGCGCCGTGCCGAGATTGGCGATCAGCCACCTGACCCGCGCCTTGTAGCTGTCCGCCACCGGCTCGTTGATGTCGCCCTCGACGCCCGCGCCGGAGAGCAAGAGCGCGTCTTCGCTCGCTTCCTCCTGGATGATGTGGACGACGTCGTCGGCGGTGATCATGCCGACCAGGCGGCCGGCCGGATCGACCACCGCCGCCGAGATGAGCGCATATTTCTGGAAGCGCAGCGCCACCTCCTCCTGGTCCATGTCGACCGGGATCAGGGTCTGCTCGCGCTTCATCACGTCGGCGATCGCGATCCGCCGCGGCGTCCTCAGGATCCAGGAAAGCAGGCAGGTGCCGACCGGCCGGTGCGCCGGATCGACCACGAACACCTCCCAGAAATCGGTCGCCATCTCCTCGCCGGCGCGCAGGAAGTCGATCACCTGCCCGACCGTCCAATGCTCGGGGACGGCGACGGCGTCGCGCCGCATCAGCCGGCCGGCCGATTCCTCGGGATAGGAGAGCGCCTCCTCGATCGCGGCGCGGTCGTCGGGGTCGAGCGCGCGCAGCACGGCGCGCTGCTCCTCCTCCTCCATGTCCTCGATGATCGCGACCGCATCGTCGGTCTCGAGCTCGCCGGCGATCTCGGCGACCTGGCTGACGGTGAGCGCGTCGAGCAATTCGTCGCGCACCCAGTCGTTCATCTCGGCCAGCACGTCGCCGTCGAGCAGGTCGGCCAATGCGGCGGCGAGCGCGCGCCGATCGTCGCTGTCGACCAGCTCGAACAGGTCGGCGACGTCGGCGGGGTGGAGCGGCTCGACCAAAGCGCGCGCGCCTTCGGCGTCGCCCGCTTCGACCCGCGCCACCACCTCGCGGACGAATTCGGGCTTGAGCCGGTCGTCCTCGTCGTGGAGGCGGTCGATCGTGAGGGCGGCGCTTTCCGCTTCGGGGGCTTCGAGGTCGCTGTCGCTCATCTCGCTCCTCCCGTCTGCGGCTGATCCTGGCGCTACCTAGGCCGGAGCGCTTGCCCTGTCGATACGCCGAGCCTAAGCGGCGCGGCTAAGGAGATGATCATGGCCGACGAGAAAAATACGCTGGTCCTCAACCTCGACAGTGGCGGCGATGTCGTCATCCGCCTGCGTCCCGACCTCGCGCCGCAGCATGTCGCGCGGATCAGGGAGCTGGCCGAGGAAGGCTTTTACGATGACGTCGTCTTCCACCGCGTCATCGACGGTTTCATGGCCCAGGGCGGCGATCCGACCGGCAGCGGCATGGGCGGCTCCGGCAAGCCCGATCTGCCGGCCGAGTTCAGCCGCGAGCCGCACGTCCGCGGCACCGTCTCGATGGCGCGCTCGCAGAACCCGAACAGCGCCAACAGCCAGTTCTTCATCTGCTTCGACGATTGCGGCTTCCTCGACGGCCAGTACACCGTGTGGGGCGAGGTGACCGAAGGCATGGAGCATGTCGATGCGCTGCCCAAGGGCGAGCCGCCGCCCGCGCCCGGCCGGATCGTCAAAGCCTCGCTCAGGTGACCCGGACCGTCACCCTGATCACCGGCGCGTCGGCGGGGCTCGGCGCCGAGTTCGCGCGGCAATGCGCGGCGCGCGGCGAGGAATTGGCGCTGGCCGCGCGCCGCCGCGACCGGATGGAGGCGCTCGCCGCGGAGATCGGCGGCAAGGTCCATATCTTCCCAGCCGACCTCGCCAAAGAGGGCGCCGCCGCCAGCCTGATCGCCGAGCTCGAGGCCGAGGGGCTCAGCGTCGGCACCCTGATCAACAATGCCGGCTTCGGCCTCGGCGGCACGTTCGCCGATCGCCCGCTCGGACGGCTCAGCGAGATGATCGACCTCAACGTCCGCACCCTGACCGAGCTTTGCCACCTGGTCCTTCCCGCCATGCGCGCGCGGGGCGAGGGTGCAATCCTCAACGTCGCCTCGACCGCCGCCTTCCAGCCCGGGCCGAACATGGCGGTCTATTATGCGAGCAAGGCCTATGTGCTGTCCTTCACAGAGGCGCTGCACCACGAGCTGAAGGGCAGTGGCGTCAAGGTTTCGGCGCTCTGTCCGGGCCCGACCCACAGCGAGTTCAGCGACGTCGCCGATTCGCGCAGTCCGACGCTGGAGCGGATGAAGGTGCCCGCCGCGCCGGTGGTCGAGGCGGGCCTCGACGGTCTCGACCGGAACAAGGCGGTGGTGATCCCCGGTTTCAGGAACAAGGTGGGCGCCCAGATGAGCCGCGTCCTGCCGCGCGCGACGATGCGCAGGATCATCGGACGGATCAAGGTCTGACCCCGTTTTTGTGCGGTGCACGCGCTCGGTGAGGGCCCCATGTTTCGCACTTGCACAATTTATGTGCATGTGCGAACAAGGTCCCGCCTTTTCAGGCATCCTCTCCTAAAACTTTCAGGGTCGGCCCCCGGGCCGGCCCTTTTTTCTGAACCGCCGGTTGGACCGCTCGTTGTCCCATCCTATGTGGGGCGCTTGCCGGGAGAGCTCAGCCGATGGCCGACGACGAACGCAAGCCGAGGCGGCTCCAGGTCGCGACCATGCGCCCCGAGGACAGCGGCCGCGGCATCGCCCGGCTGCCGCGCGCGCTGATGACCGAAATGGGGCTTGCCGAGGGCGACGTCATCGAGCTGATCGGCAAGCGCGCGACGCCGGCGCGCGCGGTCGGCCCCTATCCCGAGGACGAGGGGCTCGAGATCATCCGCCTCGACGGCCTGCAGCGCGCCAATGCCGAGATCGGCTCGGGCGAGCTGATCGAGATCCGCAAGGCCGAATCGAAGCCGGCCCAGCGGGTCGTGTTCGCACCCGCGCAGAAGAATCTGCGCCTGCACGGCTCCGCCCATGCCCTGAAGCGCAGCTTCGGGATGAAGCCGGTCACCGCCGGCGACGTCGTCGCCACCCACGGCCAGCAGCAGATGCCGCGCGGCGACATCCCGCCCGAGCTCAGGCAGATGCTGACCGCGCCCGCCTTCGCACTCCAGGAGATTCGCCTGGTCGTCGTCTCGACCGCCCCCAAGGGCATCGTCCATATCGACGCCAATACCGAGCTCGAGCTGCGCCCCGAATATACCGAGGCCAAGGAGACCCGGCGCGCCGACGTCACCTACGACGATCTCGGCGGCATCGGCGCGACCATCGATCAGCTGCGCGAGCTGGTCGAGCTGCCGCTGCGCTATCCCGAGATTTTCGAGCGGCTCGGCGTCGATCCGCCGCGCGGCGTCCTCCTGCACGGGCCGCCGGGCACCGGCAAGACCCGGCTGGCGCGGGCCGTCGCCAACGAGAGCGACGCCAATTTCTTCCACATCGCCGGCCCCGAGATCATGGGCTCGGCCTATGGCGAGAGCGAGAAGAGGCTGCGCGAATTGTTCGAGCAGGCGGCGCAGGGCGCGCCCTCGATCATCTTCATCGACGAGATCGATTCGATCGCCCCCAAACGCGGCCAGGTCCAGGGCGAGACCGAAAAGCGCCTCGTCGCGCAGCTGCTGACGCTGATGGACGGGCTCGAGCCGCGGCAGAATTTGATCGTCATCGCCGCCTCGAACCGGCCCGAGGCGATCGACGAGGCGCTGCGGCGCCCCGGCCGCTTCGACCGCGAGATCGTGATCGGCGTCCCCGACGAAAGCGGCCGGCGCGAGATCCTCGCCATCCACACCCGCGGCATGCCGCTCGCCGAGGACGTCGACGTCCCCGGCCTCGCCCGCCAGACCTACGGCTTCGTCGGCGCCGACCTCGCCGCTCTGGTCCGCGAGGCGGCGATCGATGCGGTGCGGCGGATCATGCCCAGGCTCGACCTCGCCGACGGCGCCGGCACCATTCCCGCCGAGGTGCTCGATACGCTGTCGGTCACGCGCAAGGATTTCGAGGAGGCGCTGAAGCGGGTCCAGCCCTCGGCGATGCGCGAGGTGATGGTGCAGGCGCCGACCGTCGGCTGGGACGATGTCGGCGGCGTCGACGAGGCGCGCGAGCGGCTGCGCGAGGGCGTCGAGCTGCCGCTGAAGCATCCCGATGCCTTCCGCCGGCTCGGCATCCGCCCGGCCAAGGGCTTCCTGCTCTACGGCCCGCCCGGCACCGGCAAGACCCTGCTCGCCAAGGCCGCCGCGCGCGAGGCCGAAGCCAATTTCATCGCCGCCAAATCCTCCGATCTCCTGTCCAAATGGTATGGCGAATCGGAGCAGCAGATCGCCCGCCTGTTCGCCCGCGCCCGCCAGGTGGCGCCGACCGTGATCTTCATCGACGAGCTCGACAGCCTGGTTCCCGCGCGCGGCGGCGGCCTCGGCGAGCCGCAGGTGACCGAGCGCGTCGTCAACACCATCCTCGCCGAGATGGACGGGCTCGAGGAATTGCAGTCGGTGGTCGTGATCGGCGCCACCAACCGGCCCAACCTGATCGATCCCGCCTTGCTGCGGCCCGGCCGCTTCGACGAGCTGATCTACGTGCCGGTGCCGGACGAGGCCGGCCGCCGTCACATCCTCGGCATCCACACCAAGGGAATGCCGCTCGCCGGGGACGTCGACCTCGACTCGCTGGCCGCGCGCAGCGACCGCTTCACCGGCGCCGATCTCGAGGACCTGGTCCGCCGCGCCGGTTTGAACGCGCTGCGCGGCTCGATCGAGGCGGACGAGGTCGACATGGCCGAGTTCGAGCGGGCGTTGAAGGAGACCCGCGCCTCGGTCACACCCGACATGGAGCGCGAATATGAGCAGATCCAGGACAGCCTAAGGCAGGACGCTCACAGCGCCACCGGCATCGGCTTCATCTCGCCGGGCATGCTCACGTCGCGGGGGCCGAAGGCCTGAGGCGCAGGGCGGCCCACGCCGCCAGGCCGAGCATCAGCGCGCCGGTAGCGAGGAACGGCAGCGGCCGGCCAAGCTGGTAGAGGCCGACGCCGATCGCCGGCGCCGCGACATAAGCGACCCCGTTTGCCGAGGTGACCATGCCCGCCACCGCATTCTGCTCGTCGGGCGACACTGCGAGCGAAGCCCCGCTGGTAAACCCCGGTCGAAACAGCCCGAAGCCGAGGGATGCGAGCGCGAAACCCATTGTCAGCGCGTAGACGCCGCCGGCCAGCCCGGTCGCGAACGTGCCCAGCGCCGCGACCAGCGCGCCCCAGACGACGAGCTGGCGTGGGGACAGCGCGAGCTGGGGGATCAGCCACCATTGGGCGAGCAAGGACGCACCCGCGCCCGCCATCAGCACGATCGCGATCCACTGCTGGGCGTGATCGAGCGGCAGCTTGAGCCGGTCGATGACGAGGAAGCCGATCACCCCCAGGGCGGCCGCCTGGCCGTGGCCGCCGACCACGCCGGTCACCAGCCAGGGCAGCACGCGCGGGTCGCGCCAGTGGAGGCGCCGCGGCGCGCTCTCCTCGGCGGGCACCGAGGCGTCGCCGCCGCCGATCGAGGGATAAGCGACGATCGGGCCGCGCGCGGCGCGGCGCGGCGTGTCGTCGGGAAGCCGCAGCGCCAGCGCGGCGAGGACCAGCGCGCCGATCGCGGCGAAGGCGATCAAAGGCGCGGCGAGCCCGAGCGGGGCGACGATGAAGAGGAGCGCGATCGCCGGGCCGATGATCGTACCGAGGCCGAACGAGGAAGCAAGGGCGGCCAGCGCGCTGGTCCGCTCCGCCCCCTCGGTCCGCGCCGCGATATAGGCTTGGACCGCGGGCGGCGCGGCGGAGCCGAACGCGCCGTAGACGCTGCGGCCGAACATGAAGACGACGAACACCGTCATCCCGCCGGCGAGCCCGGCAAGGCCGGCGGCGAGCGCACCGCCGCAGATCAGCATCGAGACGATGAAGCCGATCAGGCCGAGCCGCATCAGCGCGCGCCGGCCGCGACGGTCGGCGCGGTGCGCCCAAACCGGCGCCATCGCCACCCACAGCAGCGCCGACAGGCTGAACGCGACCGCGACCCAGATGTCGGCGACATGGAGGTCGCGGCCGATCGCCGGCAGCAACGACTGCATCGCGGTATTGCCCGCCGCGGCGACCAGCATCACCGAGAAGAGCAAGGCGAATCGCTCGCGGGAAAGCCCGAAGCCGTTCATCCCGGCGGCCTTTTTTCGCGGCGCGCGCCGGTGCCGCAGAGGGGCGCCGCCGCTTGCGGCTTGCCAAGCGCGCCCCGATTTGCCAACGCTCGGTCTTTCCCCAAAGAGTTGGAAACATCATGTCGGCATCCTGGGACGAAGTACGTAGAGATGGCCGGTTCGCGCGCGGCGCGGGCGGCGGCCCGCTCTGGCACTTCCTCAAGGGCTTCATCAAGCACCCCGTGATGGTCGGCTCGATCATTCCCTCGTCGAAGGCGGTGATCGACAAGATGCTCGCACCCGTCGACTGGGCGAACTGCAAATTGTTCGTCGAATACGGCCCCGGCGTCGGCACCTTCACCGAGCATGTGCTCCAGCGCATGGCCCCCGATGCGCGGCTGATCGCGATCGACACCAACCCGGATTTCGTCCGCTACCTCAGCGCCAAGTTCCGCGACAGCCGGCTGCTCGCGGTCAACGGCTCGGCCGCGGACGTGCGGCAGATCATCGCCGATTGCGGCTTCGACCGTGCCGATTACGTCCTCTCGGGCCTGCCCTTCTCGACCCTGCCGGCGGGCGTCGGCACCGAGATCGCCGCCCAGACCTCGGCGGCGCTGCGCCCGGGCGGCGCCTTTCTCGTCTACCAGTTCAAGGCCAAGGTGCGCGACTTCATGGCGCCCCATTTCGACCGCATCGAGCGCGGCTTCGAATGGGTCAACGTCCCGCCCTGCCACCTGTTCTGGGGCTGGAAGGCGAATAAATAGGGACAGCCCCTATTTATTCAGGCGCCGGCCGAAGCTGATTTTCCTGAAGTTCAATCGCCGCGACAGGTTGTAGTCGGCGGTCGCGACCATGAAATAGGCGAATCCCCATTGCAACCGGTTCCACCAAGTCATGTTCGCCCGATGCGCCTCGGGCGTGATCCGCTTGCTGTTGGCGATCTCGCCGTCGACGAAGCGGCGCATCATGCCTGCGAAGGCCGGATCGTCGACGCGCAGCATCATCTCGAGGTTCAGATAGAGGCTCCTGAGGTCGAAATTGGCCGAGCCGATATGGACGACGTCGTCGATCACGATCAGCTTCGAGTGAAGCTTGGTCGCCTGATATTCGTAAATCTCGGCGCCGCGCTTCAACAGGCGCCAGTAGAGGAAACGCGCCGCGCCGACGAGGAACTGGTGGTCGAGCTTCGCCGGCGTGACGATGCGGGCGCGCCCACGCCGGGCGACCCCGAACAAGCGGCGGATCATCGACAGGCTGGGCGCGAAATAGGCGGAGACGATGTCGACCCGTTGCGCGTTCATCAGATCGTCCTTGACCGACCGCGCCCACGGGCTCAGCCGCCGCGTCGGGCCGCCGAACAGCCAGTGCAGGGGGCCGTCGCGGACGCTGTACTGGCTGAGCATTCGCCTGAGGCGCCGGATCGAGGCGTCGGGCAGTTCGGCCCAGGTGAACAAGGCCTCGAAATAGCGGACCAGGAATTCGACGCCCGGCCCCTCGACCTGGAGGCCGAGGTCGCGCCAGGCGCCGTCCTCGATCGTGCCGAAATAATCGTCCGAAATGTTGAACCCGCCGACGATCGCCTTGTGCCCGTCGGCGAGCGCCAGCTTCTGGTGGTTGCGGAGCAGATAGCGCCGGCCCCAGCGCGGCACGAAGCGGCAGAACCGGGCCTGCGCCTCGATCAGCGGCTTGAAGAAGTCCTTCGGCGCGCCCGAGGCGCCGAAGCCGTCGACCAGCAGCGAGACGTGGACGCCGCGCTCGGCCGCCGCCAGCAGGGCGTCGCGCACCCGCCGGCCGGCCTTGTCGTTCTCCCAGATATAATAGAGGATTCGAAGCGATTCCTTGGCCTCGTCGATCAGCGCGATCAGCGCCTCGAGCCGCTCGGGCCCGTCGGCGAGCAGGGTCAGCCGGTTGCCGGCCACCTCCATCGGCACGATATCGGATTCGCCGTCTCCCATCGCCGGTTCGCGTAACGCCATCGGCGGGGTCTGGATAGTGCGGGGCTCACCGCTGTGAAGCCGAGGGGTTGGACCGCGCCGCGAATTGCTCCCGGCTCAGCGGCGCGGAGGGAAGCGTGAAAAGAGAGTCAGGCAGATCGCGATCGTCGACCGTGTCGAGGCGCATGACGCGGCCCATCCGGATCACCGTCCCGCGCTCGAAGATGGATTGGAGCGCCGCGGCGTATGCCCTTTGGCTCTCGAACCCCGGCCCGAACATGCCCCAAATTCCCTCGGTCTGGCCGCCAAATTGCCGGGCGATGGCGCGCCCGATCGGAGCAAGGTCGGGATCGGTGTTCACCACGAAGTCCAGGCCGGGCTGGTTTTCCTGTCCGGGCGTGCGAAGCCCGACCACGGTGCCGCTTCGGCCCCCGACGATCTCGGTGCCGCGTTCGACCACCCTATAGGCCGGCTCGGGATTGAGCTCCCGCGGCGGGCCTTGCACGTCGCCGATCGCGGCCCGGAATTGCTCGGCCATGACAGCGAGCATGTCGTCCTGCCTGACCACGAAGGTTCCCGAAAGATCGGCCATCACGACATAGGCCACGCCGTCGACCACAAGCGCGGCCATTTGATTGCCCATGGCCAGCCGGCTGTCGCCCCGGTCGTTGGCCTGAACGGTCAATGCCATCGGAACGTTCATGCCCGACACATAGCGCGCCGTGATGTCGGCAGCGGCGGGGGCGGCCGCGAATAGGGCAAGGAAAGCTGCGATGATCGGCCTGGTGCGCATGGCGCCAGGCTAGCGTCGCCGCGCATGGCCGTCACCCGGATTTGGCGATAGGGACTTCGCCATGGCCGTCGCCCGCCTCAGCCTCACCGATTTCCGCTCCTACGCGGACGCCGTCGTCGCGCCGGGCTCCGGCTTTGCCATCCTCACCGGCGAGAATGGCGCGGGCAAGACCAATGTGCTGGAGGCGGTCTCATTGCTCTCGCCCGGGCGCGGCCTCAGGGGCGCGAGCCTCGGCGAAATGGCGCGGCGGGGCGGCGCGGGCGGCTTCGCCGTCGCGGCCAGATTGGCCCTCCCCCTTGAAGGGGGAGGGTTGAGTGGGGGTGGCCTGCTCACCGAGGCTGAGCAAGCGGAGAGTCCGGCCCGCCCCAACCCCTCCCCATCAAGGGGAGGGGCGTCGGAGGTCGACATCGGCACCGGCAATGTTCCCGACGCGCCCGAGCGCCGGCAGGTCCGCATCAACGGCGCCCCGGCCTCGGCCAACTCGCTGGCCGAATGGCTGTCCGTGCTCTGGATCACCCCCGCCATGGACCGGCTGTTCGCCGACGCCGCCGCCGGCCGCCGCCGCTTCCTCGACCGGCTCGTGCTCGCGCTGCGCCCCGACCATGCCGGCCATACCGCCCGCTACGAAGCGGCGATGCGGGCGCGCAACAAGTTGCTGGCCGAAGCGCCGCCCTGGGACGAGGCCTGGCTGGCGGCGCTCGAAGCCCGGATGGCCGAGCATGGCGCGGCGATCTCCGAAGCCCGCGCGGCGACGGCGGCGGCGCTCGGCGAACGTCTGGAGGCGGCGGCGGAAGGTCCATTCGCCCGCGCCGCGCTGGCGCTCGAAGGCGGGCAGGCGGGCGACCTCGCCGCCGCCCGCGCGCGCGATGCCGCCGCCGGCCGCACGCTGGCGGGGCCGCACCGCGCGGACCTCGCCGTCACCCATCTCGGCAAGAACCAGCCCGCCGCTCTATCCTCGACCGGCGAGCAAAAGGCGCTGCTGATCGGCCTCATCCTCGCCCATGCCGATCTCGTCGCGGCGCGCGCCGGCCGCCGCCCGATCCTGCTGCTCGACGAGATCGCCGCCCATCTCGATCCTTCCCGCCGCGCCGCCTTGTTCGAGCGGCTCGGCGACGCCGGCGGCCAGGTCTGGATGACCGGGACCGAGCCCGGCCTGTTCGCGGAGACCGGCGCCGGCGCGAGCTGGTTCGAGGTCGCCAACGGGCGCGTCACGGCGCGCTGATTCCGGCCCTTTTCCCTTGGGTTTCGGCCGCCGATTCCCTATATCCTCAACATGGCAACCACCCCCAATGACAGCAGCTACGACGCCGATTCCATCAAGGTCCTGAAAGGCCTCGACGCGGTCCGCAAGCGGCCGGGAATGTATATCGGCGACACCGACGACGGCTCGGGCCTGCACCACATGGTGTTCGAGGTCTCCGACAATGCGATCGACGAGGCGCTGGCCGGCCATTGCGACCGGATCCTGGTCACCTTGAACCCCGACGGCTCGGTCAGCGTCGAGGACAATGGCCGCGGCATCCCGACCGGGATCCACGAGGAGGAAGGCGTCTCGGCGGCCGAGGTGATCATGACCCAGCTCCACGCCGGGGGTAAGTTCGAGAACACCTCGGACGACAATGCCTACAAGGTGTCGGGCGGCCTCCACGGCGTCGGCGTTTCCGTCGTCAACGCGCTGTCCGAGACGCTCGACCTCACCATCTGGCGCGACGGCGAGGAGCATACGATGCGCTTCCGCCATGGCGACGCCGAAGCGCCGCTCAAGCTGGTCGGTCCGGCGCCGGCCGGCAAGAAGGGGACCAAGGTCACCTTCCTGCCCTCGTCCGACACGTTCAAGATCATCGAATTCGATTTCGACACGCTCGAGCACCGCTTCCGCGAGCTCGCTTTCCTCAATTCGGGCGTGCGGCTGATCCTCACCGACGCGCGGCACGAGGAGGAGAAGAGCGTCGAGCTCTATTACGAAGGCGGCATCTCGGCGTTCGTCCGCTATCTCGACCGCGCCAAGACGCCGCTCATCCCCGATCCCATTTCGGTCACCGGCCAGCGCGACGAGGTCGGCATCGAGGTCGCGCTCGAATGGAACGATAGCTATTACGAGCAGGTCCTCGCCTTCACCAACAACATCCCCCAGCGCGATGGCGGCACCCACATGGCCGCGTTCCGCGCCGCCTTGACCCGCACCCTCAACAATTATGCCGACAAATCGGGGATGATGAAGCGCGAGAAGGTGTCCCTCACCGGCGACGACATGCGCGAGGGGCTGACCGCGATCGTCTCGGTCAAGCTGCCCGACCCCAAATTCTCGAGCCAGACCAAGGACAAGCTGGTCAGCTCGGAGGTCCGCCAGCCCTTGGAAAGCCTGATGGCCGACAAGATGGCCGAGTGGCTCGAGGAGAATCCCGGCCACGCCCGCACCATCATCCAGAAGATCATCGACGCCGCCGCCGCCCGCGAGGCGGCGCGCAAGGCGCGCGAGGCGAGCCGCAAGAGCGTGATGGGGATCGCCTCGCTGCCCGGCAAGCTCGCCGACTGCCAGGAGCGCGATCCCGCCAAGTCCGAGCTGTTCCTGGTCGAGGGCGACAGCGCCGGCGGCTCGGCCAAGCAGGGGCGGAACCGCGAGGTCCAGGCGATCCTGCCCCTGAAGGGCAAGATCCTCAACGTCGAGCGTGCCCGCTTCGACCGGATGCTCTCCTCGAAGGAGGTCGGCACCCTCATTCAGGCGATGGGCACCGGCATCGGCCGCGACGATTTCAACATCGAGAAGCTCAGGTACCACAAGATCATCATCATGACCGACGCCGACGTCGACGGCGCCCATATCCGCACCCTGCTCCTGACCTTCTTCTACCGGCAGATGCCCGAGATCATCGAGCGCGGCCACCTCTACATCGCCCAGCCGCCGCTCTACAAAGTGGCGAAGGGCCGCTCCGAAGTCTATCTCAAGGACGACACCAGGCTCGACGATTATCTGATCGACGCCGGGGTCAATCTGACCGCGCTGGAGACGCCGCACGGGCCGCGCTCGGGCGACGATCTGCGCGCCTTGGCCGCGCACGGGCGGCGGGTGCGCGCGCTGATGGCCTATGTGCCGCGCCGCTACGATCCGGCGATCATCGAGGGGCTGGCGCTGACCGGCGCGCTCGATCCGCGGCTCGGCCCCGGCGACCGGCGCGAGGCCTTGTCGCTCACCGAGGAATGGCTGAACGTGGTCGATGAGGAAGGCCGGTGGACCGCCGAGCTCGGCACCGACGGCGATTATGTGCTGCGCCGGCTGTGGCGCGGCGTCACCGACCACCATGTCATCGACCACAAGTTCCTGGTCTCGGCCGAGGCGCGCAAGCTGCACGGGCTGGCGGTGCCCGAAGCGGCGACCTATGCCGGCGTCTCCCGTTTGGTCTCCTTGCGGACGTCATCGGTCGCCACCGAGGCCGCCGAGGAAGCCGAGGAGAATGAGGGCGGCGCGGCCAAGAACCAGGCGCCCGATCCGCGCGGCGCGCTGATCACCCGCCCGACCCAGCTGCTCGAAGCGATCCTCGCCGCCGGCCGCAAGGGCCTCGCCGTCCAGCGCTACAAGGGCCTCGGCGAAATGAACGCCGACCAGCTCTGGGAAACCACCCTCGATCCGGCCAACCGCGCCCTCCTCCAGGTCGAGGTCGCCCAGGCCGACGTCGCCGACGAGATCTTCACCCGGCTGATGGGCGACGTCGTCGAGCCGCGGCGCGAGTTCATCCAGGAGAATGCGCTCAACGTGGCGAACCTCGACGTGTGATGGGAGTCGCGGCCGGACGGTGCCTGCTCGGCTCGCTCGTCGGGTGGCTGCTCTTTCTGCCGGCGCCGGCCGCCGCGACCGAGTTCGTCTTCGCCTCGGCAGAGGAAGGCGGCCGGATCCTCGCCGCCCATGACGGCTTCTTCGAGGCGATGGCGCCGCTGGAGATGCGGCTTCGCTCGGCCGGGCCGGGCCGGGCGACAACAGAGGGGCTGCGCGCGCAATATCGCGCCGGCGCACTTGCCTGGGACCGCGCCGAACGCAACGCGTGGCAGGCGTCGCTCGACCGGCTCGCGCCCCGCCTCGCCGCCTGGTCGGCGCTGCTTCCCGAACGGGTGCTGCTGGTCAGGGTGCGCGGCAGCGTCGAAGACGGCATCCCGCATACCAGGGCCAATGCGATCCTGCTGCCGATCGGCGCGGGCCATGCGCGCGCGGCTCGGCGCGACTTCATCCTGGCGCACGAAATCTTCCACCTCCTGTCGCGCGCCCAGGAGGCCCGGCACGATGGCCTCTATGCGTTGATCGCCTTTCGGCCCTGCCGCTTCGCCCTCCCGGCCGAGCTCCGCGCCCGGCGGATCACCGATCCGGACGCGCCCGAGGAACGCCATTACGTCCAGCTCGCCGGCGGGCGCGGCGCCTATGTCCCGTTACAGCTGGCGCGGCCGGTCGCGGCACCGCCGCCGGCGCTGGCCGAAAGCCTGCAGTTCCTGCTGCTCCGGGTCGACGTCGCCGACGGAATCTGCACCGCGCGCCGCCGCGGCGGCGGCTGGGAGCTGGTGGCGCCGTCCGCGCTGCCGGCCCTGTTCGCGGTGATCGGTCCGAACTCCGATTATCTGGCCCACCCCGAGGAGTTGATGGCCGACAATTTTGCGCTGCTCCTGACCCGGCGTGCGCGGGCACCGGACCAGGCGCTGCTCGATCGCCTCGCGCGCTGGCTCGACGCGCAGGTCGCGAACTGATGCGCCACGAGGGCCGATGCCATTGCGGCGCGGTCCGCTTCGTGTTCGAGACCGCCAGGCCGCTCGCGCCGCGCGCCTGCCAGTGCGGCTTCTGCCGCAGGCATGGCGCGCGCACCGTGACCGATCCGGAGGGTTCGGCGGTGCTGACGCTCGGCCGGGAGACATTGCGCTATCGCTTTGGGACCGGGACGACCGATTTCCTGATCTGTCATCGCTGCGGCACCTATGTCGGCGCCACCGCCGAGCTCGACGGGCAGCTCTACGTCACCCTCAACCTCAACGCCTTCGACGATCCCCGCCTCGACCTCGACGGCGCGCCGGTCTCCTACGATGGCGAAGAAGCGGCGGACAAGGCCGATCGCCGCCGCGCGAAATGGACGCCGGCGCGGCTATATTAGAAGTCGCTGGACGGCGGCTTCTTGCCGTGCCTAAGTCGAGCTTCGTCCCGGCGCGGGCGCCCGAACCAGATCGGGCGAGTCAGCGGAGTCGCGCCGCTACATTCCGAATGGATAATGTTGGGAGGCGACGATGCGGGTCCATGAGGCGATTGTCGCGACGCTGAAGGACGTCGGCGTCGACGTGATGTTCGGCGGCGCCGGCGAGAATGCGGCCGGGATGCTGATCGCGGTCGACAAGGCCGAAGGCGTGCGCGGCATCATCCCCAAGCACGAGCAGAGCGCCGCCTTCATGGCCTGCGGCTATGCGATGTTCAGCGGCAAGCTCGGCGTCTGCTTCTCGACCGCCGGGCCGGGCGCGTTCAACCTGCTGTCGGGCCTGTGCGTGGCGCTGACCGATTCCTATCCGCTGATCGCGATCACCGGCTATTCGACGATCGCCTATGACGGCCGCGGCCAGGCCAACGAGACGTCCGGGATCAAGCGCACCCCCAATTCGAAGATGATCTGGGACGCGGTCGTCAAGAAGGACCCGGCGACCGGCGAGCCGGCCAATTATCTCGTCACCAGGGTCGAGGACGTCGTGCCGACCATGCACAAGGCGATCGAGATCGCCCTCACCGGGCGGCCGGGCCCGGTCCACGTCGCGATCGAGGAATCGATCACCTATCCCCAGTACAAGGTCGAGAATTACAGCCCGACCGAGATCGACACCCGGCCGGCGGCGCCGGATCCGGCCGAGATCGACAGCGCCGCCGACCTGATCGCCGAGGCGATCGAGGCCGGCAAGAACTGCGTCTTATGGTCCGGCTACGGCGCGATCCGCGCCGGGGCCGAGGCCGAGGTCCGCACCTTCATGGAGCGCTACCAGGTGCCGCTGGTGACGACGATGGACGGCAAGGGCATCGTCGCCGAGGACCATCCGCTGGCGATCGGCCTGTTCTGCGATTCCGGGCACAAGGCGGCTTGGGACGTGTTCCTCGATTCCGACGTCGTGATCGCGCTCGGCAATGCCTTTTCCCAGCACGGCACGTTCGACTTCCGCAAGGATCTGTTCGACAATCGCCAGCTCGTCTGCATCAACGTCGATCCCGACGACATCGACCGCTTCTACAAGTCCGATCGCCGCATCGTCGGCGACGCCCGCCTCGCCATGGCCGCCTTGCTCGAGGCGCTCGACGGCCGGCTCGGCCCGGTCACGCCGAAATCGTTCAAGGCGCCCGATTTCGACCATCGCAAGATCATCGACGTCACCCCCCACATCCACCCTGGACGGATGATGCAGGCGATCTCGCGGATGTTGCCCGAACGCGGCATCGTCATCGCCGATGCCGGCGCGCACATGGCCTGGTCCGCTTATTGGCTCGAGCTGAGGCAAGGCCAGAACTTCCGCAAGCCGGGCAGCTTCGGGCCGATGGCGCTCGGCACCAACGGCGCGATGGGCGTCAAATGCGCGCATCCGGACCGGACCGTGGTCGCGACAGTCGGCGACGGCTGCTACCTGATGGCGGGCCTCGAGCTCACCACCGCGGTCGAGTACGGCATCCCGGTGATCTGGGTGATCTTCAACGACGGCGAATATAAGCTGATCAAGCTCTATCAGCTCGCCACCTTCCACGAGAGCGCGCTGATCTCGTTCGACAATCCCGATTATGTCGCGCTCGCCAAGGCCTGCGGTGCCGACGGCTATGCGGCGGATACCCAAAGCGAATTCGAGGAGGCGCTCGCCGCCGCTCTGAAATCGGGGCGGCCGACGCTGATCGACGCCCGCATCAGCCGCCTCGAACTGCCCCATTTCAGCGACAATCCGGAGGGCGTCCTCGCCGGCATCTTCGATCGGGTCAAGGCGCGGCTCCGCGGCGAGCCGCCCAAGGGCTAGCCCGGCGAGCGCGGCTCCAATCGGAGAAAGCCAAGCCCCGGCCACCGCCTAGAGTCAGACGCGATTCCCGCGCCCTCCGTAATGGGGGCGCCGGCGGTCGAAGCGGAAGCCCGCCTGAGCGAGCTCGGCGATCATCGCCGGCCGGCCGTGCACGTTCAGCTTGGCGAAAATCCGCCGGACATGGGTCGCCACCGTCCACGGGCTGATGTCGAGTATGCCCGCAATCGTCTTGTTGGGGTAGCCGATCGCGACCAGCCGGGCGATCTCCTGCTCGCGCGGGCTGAGTGTCGGCAGGAAGGCGTCCTCGACCAACAGCCTGCCGGCAACATCAGGATCGTCTTTCCCGGCTGTTTCGACAAATCGAGATGCCATGAAACCCCCGCGATGGACTCAACAGGACAAATGCACTCCCAAAGACCCTGCCTGACTTGGGAGCTCATTAAAACGAACGGATCGCGTGCTATTGCATGTATATTGTTGGCGATTCGTGCGAATATATCACGCGACGAACAAATAGATATATCATGCGCTGAGTCTCCGGCGCGCCGGAAACGCCACCACATTGGCGCCGCCGATCTGCGCCGTCGCCTCGTCCCGGGCGGCGCCCAGCGCCTGGGCGCTGGTCAGCCATTCCTCGCTGAGCTCGGCGATGCCCTGGACGAGCGCCTCGAAGGCGGTTCGGCCCGGCGTGAGGATATAGCTTTGCGCCAGCCAGTGGATGATACCGCGCCCGGTTTCGCCCATCCGCGAGCGTTGCGAGACGACCGGCATCTCGCCGAGATAGCGCTGCAGCACCTCCTCCAGCGTATCCCAGCCACTGTCGGTGCCGAATTGGTGGCGGATGTCGTCGGCGCCGAGAATGTCGAAGGCGGCGGCGATCAGCTGCAGCAGCTCGATCGTCAGCACGTTGACGTCGCCATAGGACGCGCGCTTCAGGTTGTTGCGCAAATCGAGGCCCCGCCGGCGGACGGCGGCGACGCTGCCGAAGCCCGGATCCGAGGGGCCGGCGCCGGGCCGGAACGTCTCGGCGATCCGCTTGTCGCGGAAGAGCTGGGCGACGCCGAGGTTGAACTGGCTGAACAGGCTGTGGAAGGCGGTGTTCGCGCGGGCGCCGCGCGGCGGCGCGGCGTCGGTATAGCCGAGCACCCTCTTATAGGCCTGGGTGCGCTCGTCGAACGTGTAGCGGAGCACCTCCTTGCGGTCGAACTGGTAAAGGTGGAAGGCGCCCTCGCCATTGTCGAGGCGCAGCTTGCCGGCGCGGAACAGCTCCTGCAGCTTCTGGACGGCGCGGAACATGCCGAGCCGCTCGATCTGGTAGCAATAATAAAGATCGCCGACCGCGTAGAGCCGCTCGGAGGCGACCGCCTCGTCGTAGCTCGGCACCATGATCGGGGTCGGCACGCCGCCGATCGGCGCGGCCGCGTCCTGGCCGATGCCGAGCAGCGCGGCGACGCCGCCATCCGCCGGCGGCGGGTTGTCGTCGACGACCAGATCCTGCAATTGCTGCTCCAGGGCATCGAGCTGGTTGGACAATACGTCCCGGGCGCTCGCGTCGTTCGGCAGCTGGGAGGCGAGCAGCGACGCCATCTGGGTGCGCACCGCCGCCATCTGGCCGAGCAGGGTGAAATATTGCTGGCGCGTTGCCATGGTTGGTCTCCTCGTCGCTGCTCAGGGCTTGATCGGTTTCTTGTCGGCTTCCGGCACGGCGTCGTTTGCGCTCGCCGCGGGCGGTGCGGCCGGCGCCGGCGCCGCGAGTGGCGCGTCGGCAATCTCGCGGAACACCATGTCCGCATAGCCGAGGAAGCGGTGGAAGCTGGCGGTGACCCGCCCGGCGGCGGGCTCGTCGAGACGGAAGCCGGTGACGATGGCGGCCGCGTCGATCGTGCCGAGGATGGTCCTCAGGACGTCCGCCGCGCCCTGAACCGAGTCGACTCCGCCATAGGAGACGCCCTCGACGAGGCTGGCCCAGCGCCCGGGCTCCGCGGTGAAGGTGTAGAGCGCCTCGGACAAGGTGAGCCGGTCGAACTCGGTGCTGCCCAGGGTGACGAAGGCCTCGAGCCGGATTTCGACGTTGGCCAGCTCGCAGCCGCTGATGCCGGCCTGGTCGAGCGCCCGCTGGACATCCTGCACATAGGCTGGAATGCCGCCCGCGCAGCGCCGGACGGCGTCGGCGAAGCCGGCGAGCGACCGCCGGCCGTCGGCTTCGAACCGGCGCAGCGCCTCCTCGAACGTCGCCAGCGACTCGATCGCCAGGGTGATTGCGCCGAGCGACCCTTCGCGCACCAGCGACGGCGGGTCGTTCGGCCCGCCCTGCATCAGCCGCTGGAGGATGACGAGCAGGCCGAAATGGGGGTGGATGAGTTCGTTCAAGTACATCAGCACCTGGATCCGCCGACCGCGCCGCGGCGCTTCCGCCGCCAGCAGGTCGAGCGTCGTCCGGATCCGGATCAGGGCGTCGTCGACTTCGTCGGCGCAGGCGCCCGGCAGGCAGAGGCCGCTTTCGATCGAAGCCAGCGTTCCCCGCACGGCGCCGAGATAGATCCGCGCCAGCTCGGCGATCAGCGGGTTGGTCTCCGCCTCGTCGGCAAGCGGAATGAGCAGCTCGCCATTGGTCTCGAAGGTGACCCGTCCGGTGCGGGGCTCGACGACCCGGTCGAACCGCTTGCCCAGGTTCTGCGCGAACCGGCGCAACGACGCCGCGTTCGGATGTCCCCCCGCGGGCGAAAGCGCCAGCGTCCCGCCAGCCGGCAGCCCGGTGACGAGGGCAAGGCTCTCGTTGAACCATTGCTGCGCGCTCAGAGGGGCGAGTGCGGCCGATGTTGCCAGGTCCGCCATGTCTATCTCCTTCCAAGAGCTTCGTAGAAATTGCGGGTGATCACCGCCGACGGCGCCATCCGTCTATCGAAGGCGATTCGCGCCGCGTTGATCAGGAAACGCTCGGGGACGATCCCCGGGTCGCGCCCGCTTGCCAGTCGCGCCGCCGCCTCGGTGGCGACCTCCTGGTCCTGCGGCCGGAACGCGACGACCTGCATCAGCGTCTTGCCGCCCAGCTGCGGATAGGGAGTGGCGGTGATCACCTCGACGACGATCGGCATCGCTTTGGCGAAGGTCCTGCGGAACAGAGCCGGGATCGCCTCGCCGACCGCATCGGGATAGAGCCGGCTCCAGGCCGAGTCGATCCGCCGGGCGTCGGCGGCGAAGCCCATCTTCCTCAGCATATGGGTACCGATCCTGACCCGCAGCCAAGGGGTCGGATGGACGCCGCGCGGATTGAACGCGCCGGTCGCCCTGGCGCCCTTGCCGACCACGTCCATCGTCGATTCGACGAAGGCGGGGCCGACCAGGAGGATGCCGATCAGGTCGGCGAAGGTTTCCTTCGTCCAGCGCACCCAGGTCTGCCTGACCTCGGCCGGGAGGCCGGCCGCCGTCAGCCGGCGGTTGATCAGCCGCGGCACGACCAGCCACAGGCCGAGGTCGGACTGGAGATTATGGCCGATCTCATGGGGAATGGCGCCCAGCGTCCAGGGGGTGACCAGCCGGCTGTAGGGCAGCTTCACCAGCGGGAAGGGGTTGGGCAGCTTGAGCAGCTTCTGCATCGAGACGCCGCGCCGGAAGGTCGCCGGCCCGAAGCCCGAATCCATGTAGGAAAGCGGCGCCGGCGAGGGGATCGAGCGGGCCTTGCCGAGCCCGCCATAGACATATTGATAGCAGTCGAGCGCGATCCGGTCGGCGGCGAGCAGCTGCGGCGCGATCCGTGTTTGCCGCTGCCCGAAAATCTCCCAATAGACTTGGCGGATGCGCTCGATCGCTGCGATCAGGCCGCACCCCTCCTGCTTGAGCCGCAGCGCTTCGTCGATCGCGTCCCGGGCGGCGGCGCCGGCGACCGACTTCACCGTCTCCGCCATTTGCCGGCCCTTCGAGTCGACAAGGCCGCGCAGGCGGGTGAGCAGCGCGTTCACTTCGGCGAGATGGGCGGTCGAAGGCGCGGCGGCGCCGCGGCCGAACTCACCCTCCCGGAATGGCTGGAGCAGCAAGGCGGCGCCGGCATTGGCCACCACCTGACCGCGCAGATAGACGAGGACGGGGTCGCGCGACGGCGCCGGCACCGGCACCGCGCGGGCCGGCGCGGGACCGGCCTTGATCGCGACCAGGGTGCCCGCCATGATCCGTCTCCTATCCGCCCGCCGACGCGCTCATGCCCACCATTGGGGCATTTGCGGCGGCTGGCCGCCATAAGGCGCCTGCTCGGCGCCATAAGGCGATTGCGGCTCGCCGTAGGGCGGCGCCCCATAGGGCGACGGCCCATAAGGGGACGGCGGGGGGCCGTAGCCCGGGGGCCCGTAAGGCGAGGGCGGTGGGCCATAGGGCTGCTGGGGTCGGTGCTGCTGCGCATGCCGGTAGCGCCGGCGGCAGTGGTGGGCCGCCTGCTGGAGCTGCTGAGGATCCTGCAGGAACGGGACGGTATGCTGCGCCGCCGAGCGCATCACCATGTCGCCCGTCAGCTCCTGACCGTCGGCCACGCGCTGCAGGCTGTCGCGGGCGACGCCGCGGGCGATGTCCGGCAGGGCCTCCATGCCCTTCTTGCCGAACCGCTGAAACATCTTGCGGCCGGCGCTCATCACGCCGCGCGACATTTTCGGAGCCGCCTTGGCGAACAGCTTCTTGCCCAGGTTCATCGCCATCGGCGCCAGCCCGGCGATCAGCGGAAGGAAGGCATCGGCCTCCTCCTCGCTTTCGGCCTCAGCCGCCATCGTCGAATACATGTCCATCAGCATCGCCGCGGTCTCCGAGTCGATCCGGGCAAGCGCGCCGCCATTGCCGCCGCCGAACGTATCGCCCGGGCCGAAGCCTTCCGGCTCGAACGGGTCGCCGAAGCCCTCGCCGTCGGTGCCGCCGAATCCCTCGAAATCGAATGCCTCGAGCTCGGGGTCGCCGAATCCCTGTATGCCGTATGTCATGGCCGTCCCTTTCCTGGCTGGAGCCTGTTGCTGCCGAGTCTCAGCGCTCGACCCGGGCGATCGACCGTTTGTAGCCCGAGCCGGTCCGCGCCGAGGGGGCCGAAGCCCGGCGGCTCTTCACAGCGTTGTTGGCGAGGCCCTTGGCCGCGGCCTGCGGCGTGCCGAGCGTCTTCACGGTGGCCTTCGCCATCGCCTTGCCGACGAGCGCCGGCGTCACCTTGCCGCCCTTCTGGGCGTGCTTGGTGAGCATCCGCACCGCGTTCCTCTGGATGGTGGGGATCGTCTTCATCAGGTTGCGCGTGCGGGGCCGGCGGCGCAGATAGCGGCCGAGTCGGTTGGTGCACTTGACGAGCGTCGACGACGCCCGCCGCACCGAAATCGGCGCCCCGCTGATGATGTGGATGGTGATGCCGCCGAGCAGCGCCGAGGATTCCGCCTCGCTCTCGCTCGCCGCGGCCTGGGTGGCGAGCGATTCGGCGAGGCTGTCGGTGAAGGAATCGAGCCCGAACGCCTCGGCCTCGTCCTCCTGCAGCAGACCGGATTCATATTCCTGCTCGAACTCGAGCTCGGGCTCGAAGCCCTCGCCCTCGAGCTCATATTCTTCCTCGCCGAGCATGCCGGCGGCCATGCCGCCGAGCTGCGCCCCGATCGGCCCGCCGACCAGGCCGCCGGCAACCCTGCCGGCGATCGGCGCGAGCTGCTTGAGCGGCAGCCTGCTGACGACCCGGCCGAGGCTCTTGAAGGCCTTGCCGAAGGAGAAGGCTTCGCCCTCATTCTCGTAAAGGCCGAAGCTGTCGCCGGGGCCGAAGCCCTCGGGGCCGAACCCCTCAGGCTCGTAACCGAGCAAGGCGCCCGATTCCTCCAGCGCGTCGTTGAAGGCTTCTTCCAGCGGATCGTAACGGTCGCTCATTGCCTCTGCTCCCACTTGACCTTCGGCCGCAGCCGGGATGGCGAAGGTTATGGAAGCGGCGGCGTCAGCGCGCACGTCACCAATGTGTGGTGGACCATCCGGGGTAGCTTCCCCGCACGACTTGACCCCGCCCGAACCGGCGCAATCCCGGCGCCGGCCGGGCGACCCTACTTCGCGCCGCCCTCGGCGCCGGCGAAGCGCTGCCGCTCGGCCAATTCGGTCAGCCGGACGAACTCGCGCCGCCAGTAATTGCCGCCGGCATTGCGTTCGGCGAGCGCGCGCGCGTCGGCGAAGGTGAAGCGCCCGAGATTGTTGTCGCCGCGCAGCAGCTGGCCGTAGCCCGCGACCGCGGCGATGAAGGCGACATCGCCGGCGGGCGGCCGGGCGCTCGCGATCAGGCGGGCATTGACCGGCTGCTCGATCAGCCGCGAGTCCTGCTGGCCGGGCAGCTTGTAGCGCAACCTGAGGAAAGCGAGCTCGCCACTGTCGTCGCCGACCCCCCGGCGCTGGTTGGCGTCGTAGCGCCGGGCGGGCAGCCAGCCGCGGCTCCCGACGGGCACGATCTCGTAGAGCGCGGTGACCTGGTGGCCGGCGCCGATCTCGCCGGCGTCGACCGCGTCATTGTCGAAATCCTCCTCGCGCAGCGCCCGGTTCTCGTAGCCGATCAGCCGATATTCGCTGACATAGGCCGGGTTGAACTCGACCTGGATCTTGACGTCGTGGGCGATCGTGAACAGGGTCGAGGCGAGCTCCTCCTCGAGCACCTTCTGCGCCTCGCGCGGGCTGTCGATGTAGGAGTAATTGCCGTTCCCGTGGTCGGCGATCTGCTCCATCATCGCCTCGTTGTAATTGCCGGTGCCGAAGCCCAATGTGGTCAGGGTGATGCCCGCCTCCCGCTCCCGCTCGACGAGGTTGACCAGGGCCTCGTTGTTGGTGACGCCGACGTTGAAGTCGCCGTCGGTGGCGAGGATGACGCGGTTGATGCCGCCGTCGATCATCGAGCGTCGGGCGACATTGTAGGCGAGCTGGATCCCCTGCGCGCCCGCGGTCGAGCCGCCGGCGTGGAGATTCTTCAGCGATTCGACGATGGCGTCCCGGCTCGAGGTCGGCTCGAGCACGATCCCGGCGGCGCCGGCGTAAACGACGATCGCCACCCGGTCGCGGGGCCCGAGGCGGTCGGCGAGCAGGGCGAGCGAACATTGCACGAGCGGCAATTTGTCGATGCTCGACATCGATCCCGAGACGTCGACCAGGAAGACGAGGTTCGCCGGCGGCCGGCCCTCGCGCGGCAAATCGTAGCCGCGCAGGCCGACGCGGAGCAGCCGCGTCTCGGCGTTCCACGGCGTCGTCGTCATGTCGGTGGTGATGCTGAACGGCCGCGAGCGGTCGCGCGGCAGCGGGTAATCGTAGCGGAAATAGTTGAGCATCTCCTCGGTCCGCACGGCGCCCTGCGGCGGCATGGTGCCGGCGTTCAGCATGCGGCGGACATTGGCGTAGGAGCCGGTGTCGACGTCGATCGAGAAGGTCGAGACCGGCGCGTCGGCGACCGCCCGGACGGCGGCCACGGCCTCACCGGCATAGCGCTCGCGATTCTCCTGCGGCGGCGGCACATAGGGCGCATAGCGCGACTGCGCCTGGTTGCCCTGGACGACGGTGACCGGGGCGTTGCTCCGCAGGTTCGGCTGGGGCACGCGGGTGCCGGTGATCGCGATCGCCTCCTCGCTCGAGGCGACGGGCGGGGGCGGCGGCGCTGGCGGCGGCGGTGGCGGCGGCGCGTAGACCGGGCCGACCACTCCGCCGGTGCGGGCCCGGCCGCGGCCGTAACCGGCATAATCATTGTTGCCGTAATTGGCGAGGAAGGGCGCGCAGCGCGCGTCCGGATCCTCGCCGGTGACGCTCCGCTCGCCGCGCTGGGCGGCCGCCGAGACGGGGGCGACCGGAGCGGGGGGCAATCCCGTCAGAATGAGGGCGGTCATCGAAATGAGGCCGAGCGCGCGCATGTTCATCCTCCTCGCAGCGGGGCGATGTGACACTATCACATGGGCCCGGCTGAATAGCGAGTGAACGGGCGCTCAGGCCGGCGTGCGCAACGCCTTCCGGATCCGGACTCCGTCGAACAGCCCGAGCCGATCGGCCTGGAGCCGCTCGAGCAACGCTTGATCGAGCCGGTAGAGCCGCTCGAGCAGGCCGCGCCGCTGCTCGGGCCCGGCCGCGGCGATCGCCGCGGTCACCGCGCGCAGGAATTCGCGCTTCTTCCACAGCTGCTTGGCCTCGGCCTCGAACAGATCGTGGAGCGCGCCGCCCGAAAAGTCGCGCTGCCGGCTGAGCAGCAGCGCCATATGCGCCGCGTCGGCGATCGTCCGCCCGGTGACCGGATGGATGAAGCCGCCGCGCAGGCCGATTTTGGCCGCGCGCGCTCCGCCCAGCCGCCAGAAAGCGGCGAAGTCGCCACCGATCGGCAGCGGCCGCGCCGCGGCCCGCTCAGCGAGCGCCCGCGCCCGCGCCCATCCGCGCGCCTTCAAATAAGCGTCGAGCCGGCGCCCCGCTTGCTCGTCCGGCTGGGCGCGCTCGGAGACGCAGATGTCGGCGACGAGCAGCCGTTCCTCGGACAGGGGCACGCATTCGAAGAAGCGCAGGCCTCCCCCCTGGTCGATCGTCGCATCGACCAGCACCGGCCGGTCGACCCGGTGCGGCGCCTTGAAGCGGTAGTCGCGCTCCAGGCGCGCCTCGTAGAGCAGCTCGAGCGCCGACATGTTGGTCGCCCCGCGCGCGTCGATCGCGCCCTCCGCCTTGATCGTCTCGCCGCCGTCGAGCACCAGCGCGTCTTCGCGCACGGCGACCACCTTGGTGCCGAGCCGATAGTCTTTGGGCTGGAGAGCGGCGACCATTGCGCGGTGGATCTCGGCGGCGCCGAGGCCGCCATATCCGATGTCCAATTTTCGGCTGAAGCCCGGGAAGGCCACGTAGAAGCCCGGCCAGCGGTCGATCGCCAGCGGCCCGATCAGCTCGGCGCCGCCCTGGCCCAATTCGGCGTCGGCGAAGCTGCAATAGCCCTCGCCGCCGAACGTCTCGCGCTCTTCGACGATCAGCAGCGGGACTTCGGGGCGGTGGCGCGCCATGGCGAGCGCGGCGAGGCTGCCGGCCAGCCCTCCGCCGGCGATCAGGATTCCGTTCCGTCTGCCCCGCGCCATAACGCGCCGCCTTAGCGCGAAAGCGGCGCTCGGCGCCACGCCCGCCCGCGGACAGGCTCATTTTGGGACTGTCGCGCCGGCACCGGTCGATGATAAGCACAAAGAGTGAACGACGCGTCCCCGCCCCAGCGCAAGATCATCCACGTCGACATGGACGCCTTCTATGCGTCGGTCGAGCAGCGCGACAATCCGGAGCTGAAAGGCAAGCCGGTCGCGGTCGGCGGCCAGGTCCGCGGCGTGGTCGCGGCGGCGAGCTACGAGGCGCGCCGCTTCGGCATCCGCTCGGCGATGCCCTCGGTCACCGCCAGGCGCCGCTGCCCCGACCTCGTCTTCGTCCGCCCGCGCTTCGACGCCTATCGCGCGGTCTCGCTCCAGATTCGCGCGATCTTCGCCGATTACACGCCTTTGATCGAGCCGCTCAGCCTCGACGAAGCCTATCTCGACGTCACCGAGGATTTGAAAGGGATCGGCATCGCCACCCGGATCGCCGAGGAGATCCGCGCCCGGATCCGGGCCGAGACCGGGCTCACCGCCAGCGCCGGCGTCTCCTACAACAAGTTCCTCGCCAAATTGGCCTCGGACCAGAACAAGCCGGACGGCCTGTGCGTCGTCGCGCCGGGCAGGGGCGAGGCGTTCGTCGCGGGCCTGCCGGTCAAGCGCTTCCACGGCATCGGTCCGAAGACCGCCGAGAAGATGGCCGGGCTCGGCATCGTCACCGGCGCCGATCTGCGCGCGCAGTCGCTTGCGTTCCTGACCCACAATTTCGGCTCGAGCGGCGAATATTATCACAACCTCGCCCGCGGCATCTGCCACCGCCAGGTCAAGCCCGACCGGCCCTACAAGTCGATCGGCGCGGAGGACACGTTCGTCGAGGACCTGATCGAGGAAGCGGACCTCGTCGCCGAATTGGAAAAGCTCAGCCACACCGTCTGGCGCCGGATCGCGGAGAAGGAGATCAGCGGCCGGACGGTGACGCTCAAGGTCAAGTTCCGCGACTTCCAGATCCTGACCCGCGCCAAAAGCCTCGACCGCGCCGTCGCCGGCCGCGAAGAGTTCCTCGCCATCGGCTGCGCCCTGCTGCGCACCCTGATGCCGCTGGCCAAGAGCATCCGCCTGCTCGGCCTGACTCTGTCCAACCTCAGCGAAAGCGAGCGGGAGGACGAACCGCTCGAGCTGGAGCTGCCGCTTTAGGCGCGGGCGACGTCGAACGTGCCCGCCGGGCTCGGCTTCAGCAAGGCGGCGGCCGGCGCGCTGGCGTCGAGCCAGGCGCCCCAGTCCGCGCGCTCGATGACGGCGATCTGGCGGTTGTGATAGGGCGCGACGTCGGCACCGGGTTCGACGGTCAGCATCGCGCAGGCCTCGCCGACCTTCGGATCGGTCCGCCACAAGCCGGCGATGCCGAACAGGTCCTCTTGCGCGCGGGTGAACAGCCAGCGCGTCTTGCGCCGGCCGCCGTCCTGCGGGTCGGTATATTCGTAGAAGCCGTCGGCGACGATCAGGCAGCGGCCGCTCGTCGGGCTATTGCCGAACTCCCGGGCCTCGCCGCGATAGTTGAACACCGGCTTGCCGCCCGGCCCGGGCCAGCTCCAGCGGCGCTGGACGAGCTCGAAATCCTCGCCCCGCGCCCGCACGATCGCGGTCGGATCGGTGATCCGGATGCTCTCCAGCGCGGCGAGGTTGGGGGCGCCCTCGGGGAAGCGCAGCGGGATGCGCAGCTGGGCGAAGGCGTCGGAAATGCGGCCCAGCTCGACGGTGCGGCGGTGCTCGTTGCACATCAGCGATCGGCCGGCTGCCCGGCCATCCGCGCCTTGTGGTAGCGGGTGCGGTGGACGATGACGGCGGCGAAGATCGCCCAGCCGGCGGCGATCGCCGTCCAGCTCGCCGCGCGCAGGCCGCCGCCGATCCCGTTCGCGCGCAGATAGAACAGGCCGGCGACGCCGGCGAGGATAAAGGCGAAGCCGGCGAGGCGCCAGCCGCGCGCCAGCCCGCGCAATTCGGCCCGGTAGGCCGCGCGCGCCGCGGGGTCGGAGAGGTCGGGCCGCATGGCGCGGCCATAATCCGGAATCGGCGCGCCGAAAAGCAGTGGCGTCGCCCGCGCGCCGCTTCTAGTCTCGGCGCGAAGCAGGGGGCTTTCGATGGCATATAGCGATCCCGACGGCGCCGGCGTGGGCGGCTGGCTCGCCTTGTTCGTGCTGGCGATGGCGGTGTTCACGCCGCTGGCGATCATCTTCTCGACGGTGAGCGGCCTGTACGGCGATCCGGCGATCGCCGCCGCTTATGCGGACCGCTGGACGGCCCTCCAGATCTTCGAATGGACGCTCGCCGCGCTGGTGATCGCCGGCTGCTGGTCCATCGCCTGGCGGCTCAACAAGGTGCAGGTCTGGCGGACCGTCCAGGTCACCATCGCCGGGATGTGGATCCTCGCGATCGGCTCGATGCTCGCCGAGTTCGTCGGCGTGTCGCTGCTCACCGGCATCCCGTTTGCGTCGCTCGCCGCCGCCTCGATCGGCCCGGAAATGGCGCGGCCGCTGATCTTCAGCGCGATCTGGACCGCCTATTTCCTGCGCTCGAAGCGGGTCGCCAACACCTATCCGCGCGAGGACGATCCCGACGCGGTCGCCGAAGTCTTCGGCTGACGCGGTTTCGCCTTTCGCGCCGCTCGCGGAAAGTCTAGACGCAGTCCATTCCCCGGGGCGCCGCTTCAGACCGCGGCTGAGAGGCGGAGAGGACTCCGCGACCCGCCGAACCTGATCCGGCTAATGACCGGCGTAGGGAGGGAGCGGCCGCCGCCCTTCTCCCGCGCGAAGAGGAGGAGGACGATGCACACCGCGACCCCGCTGACCCTGCATCTGCTCGGCGCGATCGGCCTCTACATGGTCGCGATCGGCGCCGGCGCGCTGATCGATCCCGGCCGCTGGCAAGGCCTCCGCGAAGAGATGGAGCGCGGCGCCGGCCTGACGATCCTGATGGGCCTCGTCACCTTCGCCGTCGGCGTCGCTTTGCTCGGCGTCCATCACGGCCTCGCCGACCCGCTGCAGATCCTGGTCAGCGCGATCGGCGCGATCGCCGCGCTCGAGGGGCTGCTGATCCTCGCCGTGCCGCGGGTGACGATCGCGATCGGCGCCCCCTTCCTGGCGCGGCCGCGCGCCTGGGCGATCGTGACGGTCGCGCTCGGCCTCGCCTTCATCCTCGCCGGCGCCTTCGTTCCTGCCGGCCCCACCCTCTAGCGAAAGTCCTTCCCGATGGCCGATGCCCCCGCCCGCACCGAACTGCCTAGCCCGGCAGGGACCTTGAACGTCACCACCGGCCCGATCCGTGGATCGCGAAAGATCCATGTCGGCGAGCGCAAGGTGGCGATGCGCGAGATCGATCTCGAACCGAGCTCGGGCGAGCCGCCGCTGCGCGTCTACGATTGCTCGGGCCCCTATACCGATCCCGAAGCGACGATCGACATCATGGCCGGCCTCGCCGAGCTGCGCCGCGACTGGATCCGCAGCCGCGGCGACGTCGAGGAGGTCGCCCAGCGCGAGGTCCGGCCTGAAGATAACGGGCAGCTCGGCCCCGACCGGAGCGCCGGTGTCGCGCCCTTTCCCAACGTCCGCCGCAAGGTCCTCCGGGCCAAGCCGGGCGCCAACGTCAGCCAGATGCATTATGCCCGCAAAGGCATCGTCACGCCCGAGATGGAATATGTCGCCGAGCGCGAGAATCTCGGCCGCTCGCTTATAAGGGAAGGCGCTTCCCTTATAAGGGACGGGCAGGATTTCGGCGCCTCGATCCCGGATTACGTCACCCCGGAATTCGTCCGCGACGAGGTGGCGCGGGGGCGGGCGATCATCCCCAATAATATCAACCACCCCGAATCCGAGCCGATGGCGATCGGCCGCAACTTCCTGGTCAAGATCAACGCCAATATCGGCAATTCCGCCGTCGCCAGCGACGTCGCCGCGGAGGTCGACAAGATGGTCTGGGCGATCCGCTGGGGCGCCGACACGGTGATGGACCTCTCGACCGGCCGCAACATCCACGACACCCGCGAATGGATCGTCCGCAATTCCCCGGTGCCGATCGGGACGGTGCCTATCTACCAGGCGCTCGAGAAGGTCGGCGGCGCCGCCGAGGAGCTGAGCTGGGAGATCTACCGCGACACGCTGATCGAGCAGGCCGAGCAGGGGGTCGACTATTTCACCATCCACGCGGGCGTGCGCCTGCCCTACATCCCGCTGACCGCCAGCCGCGTCACCGGCATCGTCTCCAGAGGCGGCTCGATCATGGCGAAATGGTGCCTGTCGCACCACAAGGAGAGCTTCCTCTACACCCGGTTCGAGGAGATTTGCGAGATCATGAAGGCGTACGACATCGCCTTCAGCCTCGGCGACGGCCTGCGCCCGGGCTCGATCGCCGATGCCAATGACGAAGCCCAGTTCGCCGAATTGGCGACGTTGGGTGAGCTCACCCAAATCGCCTGGCGGCACGACGTCCAGGTCATGATCGAAGGCCCCGGCCACGTGCCGATGCACAAGATCAAGGCCAATATGGACAAGCAGCTCGAAGCCTGCGGCGAAGCGCCCTTCTACACGCTCGGGCCGCTGACGACGGACATCGCCCCCGGCTACGACCATATCACCAGCGCGATCGGCGCGGCGATGATCGGCTGGTTCGGCACCGCGATGCTCTGCTACGTCACCCCCAAGGAGCATCTCGGCCTCCCCGACCGCGACGATGTCAAGGTCGGCGTCGTCACCTACAAGCTCGCCGCCCACGCCGCCGACCTCGCCAAGGGCCACCCGGCCGCCAAGATGCGCGACGACGCTTTGTCACGCGCGAGGTTCGAATTCCGCTGGCGCGACCAGTTCAACCTCTCGCTCGATCCCGACACCGCCGAACAATATCACGACCAGACCCTGCCGGCCGAAGGCGCCAAGACGGCCCACTTCTGCTCGATGTGCGGCCCGAAATTCTGCTCGATGAAGATTACCCAGGAGGTCAGGGAATTCGCGGCGAAGCAGAATCGGAGTGCGGGCTCATTTCTCGCTGCCGTGCCGCTGGCCAGCGAGGAGGCTGAGGCCGGGATGGCCGAGATGAGCGAGAAGTTTCGAGACAAGGGTGGGGAAATCTACCTTCCAGCCGACGGCTAAGCGTCGGCTGGGGTCGGAATTGCTGGTCCAGCTCGACCTGCGGCAAGGCGTAGCGCCCGAACGCCCATTTGAGCGGTACGTGACCTATGGACGGTGGGCCGCCGGTTGAACCGCTACGCCAAGAAAGAGAGTTGGTATTTTATTTCCCGGTCGCGCCAGCGACTCGGCGGCGACCGTTAATGTCGAATCGACTCTTTCCCGGATAAGAAGCTGTTTCCAGTTTCTACAGAGGAATCAACATAGTACAGTTTTTGGTGTACTTGGCTCATAAAATATCTGACGTTCCCCTATTACAACTCAATTGCAGGGATATTGTCCATGTCAGATGAAAAAACGAAAACCGAGGGCGCAAGCGGGCGGCCTGATCTGTCGCCCACCAACCTGGCCAGCCTGGCAACTGAAGCGAGCGCGGGCGTGCTCATACCCTGCAGCCGCTACGAAGCGGCGGTCAACGATTACCTCGACAAGCTCGATTCGGAAATGAAGAACAGCCTTTACCCTTGCGACGAAAAAAAGGGGAAGTGCAGCTGCAGCGGGGGCGGCGGTGGCAAGAAGATCGTCGACCTTGTCGTCCTGATCGATTCCAGCGGCTCGATGACGGGCGCGGCGCGCGCCGTCTCGGATGCCGCCTCGGCGGCGATCGCGGCCGCCGCCAGGGACTGTCCGTCGGATTTGCGTGTCGCCTGGCTCACGGTCGACAGCGAGAAGCCCGGCGCGGATCCGGCCGGTGACATCGGCGACATCACGGCAACCTTGGCCGGCACGCCGTTCAAGCAGACCCATCAGCAATATCTTGAAGGGATCGGCAAGACCGGTCCGTTCAAGCAGGACGAGCCCCAACCTCCGGGCGACGTCACCTATCTGGGCGAAGAAGGCGCGGATTCGATTTCCGACCTCTGCAATTTCTATGACTGGCGGCCCGGCGCGTGCCGGTCGATCTTCTACATCAGCGACACGGCCCTGGACGGCTATTCAGCATTTTACGATGCGGCCGCGAGCAATGCCACCGCAGCCGCGCTCGCGGCGGGCGTCGTGCTGTTCGCCCACAAGATACCGCTCAGCTCTCCGGCGATCGAGGCCGCCTATGATCATATGACCGATCCGACCGGAGGCAGCACGTATCATGGGCCGGTCGACAAGGCCAAATATGTCGAGCTCGTCAAGAACGCGATCTGCAGGGCCTGCGGCTCCGAATGCAAGGAGGCCAAGCTTCCGGAGATCAGTCCCTGCATCACCGTCAAATGGGGCAATAGCGAGTGCGATTGCCTCGAGACCGACGATACCGAGATCGTCTATATCTCGGTTTGCAATTGCTATTCGAACATCACCTTTTCGAACCTCCACATCTCCTATCTGGAGATCCAGAACGAGGATGGATCGGCGGTGCCCACGCTGCCGGATGGAACGCCGTCCGTGCAGATTCTTCCGATCGGACCGATCTGCTTCGGCGACATCGGACCTTGCGTCGAGGAGGGCGACAATTGCGTGACCAGGCAGCTTGTGGTGCGCGCGCGCGGCGCGAAGGGCGGTCGCTACCGGCTGAAGATCAGTGCGATCTGCTACGAGGTCCGCATCGCCAAGAACCAGTTCGATTGCTTCCTGCTGGATCTTTGCCAGGACTGAAGCTGCCGCGCGCGGGGCGGCGGTAACGGATCCGAAATCGGGCCGCGCCAGGGATGGCGCGGCCCGCTCCGTTCTGCAGCCGCGATTCCAGCAGGTGCAGGCGGACGTGGCGATTTCGGTCTTCAACCTGTTCGTTCTCCTTCATAATGATATCGGCACGATGGCGCCCCGGCGCCCGTGACAAGAGATAAGCAGCGAACCGATGACAGCCACCGACGATGCGACCCTGCGGCGATTCTACCCCGGCACCCGCGCCGACCTGAAGCCGGGCGACTTGCGGCCAGGCGCGCGGCACGCCTTCGTCGCGGTCAGCTTCCAGTCATCTCGGGCGCGCTACGGAAACGTGGCGCATGCCGGGGGAGATAGGCCGATGGTCGGTTTGCAGGCGGAAGGATTGATCGTTCGGTTCGTTCGTTCGGCCGTGTGCGGTGTCGCGGCTGCTTTCGCAGGCGCGGCGGCGGCGCAGGACAGCCCTCAGCCCGGCAGCCAAACCGAAATCGTCGTCACCGCCGAGAGGGAGCGGGGCGAGCAGGTTCGCGATTTTGTCGCCGCGCTGGCCGAAGCCCCTGGCAACGGTCAGCTCAGCCGCTTCGAGGACTCGATCTGTCCGGCCGTGTTCGGCCTTTCCGGGCCGTTGCGCGAGGCGGTGGTCAATCGGATGCGCAACGTCGCGGCCGCCGTCGGCCTTGCCGTGGCCAGCGGCCGCTGCACGCCCAATTTGCTGCTTATGGTGACGGCGGACAAGCGCGCCTTCATCCGGGCGCTCGCGCAGCGGAGTCCCCAATATTTCACCGACGAGGGGGAGAATCGGGCGCGCCGGGTCGCCGCGCAACCCGGCTCCGCTTCGGCCTGGCATGCCGAGGTGCGGCTCAACGCCGACGGGCGCGCTCTCCCCATGCAGGGCGGCGTCGCGGTCAACCAGACCGGGCGCCCGCAATCGCGCATCGCCGCCTCCGCCCGGCCGGCTTTCGTCGCCGCGGCGGTGGTGGTGGAACGCGAGGCGCTGACCGGCCTCTCGGCCACCCAGCTCGCCGATTATGCGCTGATGCGCGCTCTGGCCCGGACCGATCCGGGCCGGCTTCCGGCCTCGGCCCCGCCGACCATCCTTCGAGTCCTCGACGCGCCGGCCGAAAGCGAGGTGCCGGTCAGCCTGACCCGCTGGGATCTGGGCTTCCTTCGCGGACTCTATGCCAGCCGGGCCAATCTCAACGCCGCCGCCCAGCGCGGCGAGATCGTTCGCGCCGTCGACGCGGAGGTTCGCCGGCCGGACGGCACGGAGAATTGAGCGCGGCAATTCCGGGGATACCAGTTCCGGGGACACAATACCGAATTCCAACCGACACGACCGCGCGGGAAAAGCCATCCGGGCCGCGCCCCCCGATCACCCACCCCGCGATACCAAAGCCCGAACCGACCGTGGTTGGGACCGGATCGGGGACGGTCCGCAATTAATTGCGCGCCGGGAGGACGTCGGTCTTATTAAGCTGGTTCTTATTGTGACCAGTCCGCTTTCTGTTTTCCAGAAATATAGACCTTCGCTAGTTTGTGACCCTCATACACATGCACAACTCGATCTACCAAAAATATATGCTCGTCTTCGCCATCCCTAAAATCTATTAACTCACCGATACGGGGGATAATTTCCATTTCTGTTTTCAAATCGTGTGAAATTCCGCTGTGTCGCATTTCGATATATGTCACCTGCAGCTCCATTTCCCGAGGATCAGCTTGCCGCCAATGCAGGAGCACGCATGACAGCGACCGGCATCCCCGTCACGAACGAAATCGGGCCGTTCTACCACGGCATCCGCGCCGACCTGAACGTGGGCGATCTGCTCGCGCCCGGCTTCAATTCCAACTACCGCGAACAGAAGCTCTCCTGGATCTACTTCTCCGGCACGCTCGACGCGGCGATCTGGGGATGCGAGCTGGCCCAGGGCGACGGCCGCGAGAGGATCTACATCGTCGAACCGACCGGCGAGTTTTTCGACGATCCCAACCTCACCGACAAGAAATTCCCCGGCAACCCGACCCAATCCTATCGCTCCCGGGCGCCGCTCCGAATCACCGGCGAGGTCACGCAATGGGAGCCCCATTCGCCCGAGCGCTTCAAAGAGATGAAGGACTTCCTCGCCAGGCTGGAAGCCGAAGGCGACATGCGGATCATCGACTGAGCCCCGTCTAACGGGAAATGCCGGCGGCCTCCTCGCGATAGGCTCTTGCGATATTCTCGCGTTCGCGGCGCCGGTCCGCTTCGGCGATGCGGTCCATGTCCTCGCCGATCCTGCCGATATTCGCCGCGGTCGCCGCCGCTGTCGCCGGCATGATCTTCGAACTGTCGAACGGGCGGCGCTCGAGCGCCGAGGCGATCTGTTCCTCCATCGCGACCAGATAGAGGTGCCGGATCGTTCCATTTTGCGCGAGCCGCTCGCCGGTGTTGCGGAACGGCCCTGCCGTCGCGCCGACGAGGTCCAGGTCGATTCGCGTGGAGGCTTCGCCGTCGGGGCTGAGCAAGGCGACGTAGCGCATCATCTCGGCGCCGTCCTTGTGCAGGATCCAGACGATCCGCGACGGCCCCTCCGCCCGGACCGCGACCTCCGGCTCGTCCGAGCCGAACACGAGCGGCGGCAGGCCGGTGCCCGCCAGCACCTTGCGCGCCTCGCCGATCGGCACGGCATAGGCGCTGCCCCCAGTCTGCGCGCGGCCGGCGATCATCGCCATCGGAGCGAGGCCGAGGAGGGCGATGCCGATCAGGAGGCCGTAGCGCATCGCGGCTCAGCCCGCCCCGCCGGCAGGTTGCGGCTCGGGCGTCGCCGCCGGGCTGCCTTGGGTTTCGCTTGCCGGCCGGTCGGTGACGCTGAACCGCTCCGATCCCTCTTCCAGGCCGGCGCGCTGGACGTCGCACACGCTGTCCGTGCCGTGCGGGACGCGGCTGACGTCGAAGCTCCGGCCCTCAAGCAGCGCCGCGACCTGCTCCTCGACCGCCGGCCGCAGCGGCTGGTTGAAGGCCGGGCGCGTATAGAACAGGCTGCCGTCATAGGCCTCCCGGCCATGTGCGTTGCGTCCGATCGAGACTACGGCCCGCGTCCGGCCGGCGTCGAGTGGGGTCAAAGTCGCGGTGAAGTTCACCATTTCCCGTCCGCTGCTATAGACCCGCCAGGTCACCGAGCGGTCTGCCACCCCCTCCGCACGGGGGTGGATCAGGATGCCGCACTGCCGCGCCATGACGAGGTCGGGAAGCGCGCTGCGGAGCAGCCGCTCATAGGCGTCGTGCGCGCTGATTTCATAGACGCCGCTCTCCCGGCCGCTGCATCCCGCGAGCGCGGCCGAAAGGGCAAGGACGATTCGAAAACCTCGCTTCATGTCGGTCCTCCGCTCCGTCGGGGGGGAAATAGTCCCCGGGGGGTTAAGGACTTCCCAATCCCGTGCAGCCAGCCTTGCGACGCCGAGCGGCTCTCTTCCAGCGGCGTCGCCCAGGTCGCCATGGTCGACGACGTCATCCGGCCGGAAGGCGGCCGTCGCGCCCTGCGCGCGCCGCGGATCGCAAACAGGCATTTAAGCCGCGGCTTGATTGCGCCCCAAGCCAATGGGATGATCCGCGCATGGTCCTCGGCACCCCCGCGGCCCCGACCCTCGAAACGCCCCGCCTCACCTTGCGCGGCTGGCGGCCCGAGGATCTCGCGCCTTATGCGGCGATGCTGGCCGATGCGGAGACCGCGCGCTTCATCACCCGCAAGGGACTGCCTTATACCGAAGCCCAGACCTGGGGCGAGATCGCCCTCCTGATCGGCCATTGGCAGCTGCTCGGCTACGGCCTGTTCGTCGTCGAGGAGCGCGCCACCGGCGCCTTTCTCGGCCGGGTCGGGCCGCTCCAGCCGCCCGGCTATCCGGGCTTCGAGATCGCCTGGGGGCTCGCCCCCGCGGCCCGCGGCAAGGGCTATGCCGAGGAGGCCGCGCGCGCGACGATCGACTGGTCGTTCGCGCATTTCCCGCTCGATCGGATCGTCTCGCTCATCCACCCGGACAACATTGCCAGCCAGCGCCTCGCGACCCGCCTCGGCGAGCGCCGCACGGCCGAGCAGTTCGCGCCCTTCCACGACCTTTGCGACATCTGGGAGATGCGCCGCGACGATTGGCCCGGCCGCTGAAGCAGGACCGGGCATCCAGCCATTTTGGACCACACTGAGCTTGCAGGGCGGTTCGCGTTATGTTCTATCTGGCCGATGACCGACTCGGCCCGCCGCGCGGCGCCCCGCCGCACCATCCCCGCGTTCACGCCGGTCCCCGTCCGCGCGCGCAAGGACGGCTGGATGCCCGAGCGCCAGCGCGAGTTCATTCGCCTGCTCCATGTCAGACCCGACATCGGCAAAGCGGCGAGGGCGGTCGGGATGAGCCGCCGCAGCGCTTACCGGCTGCGTGAACGGTTCGGGGCGGAAAGCTTCGCCGCCGCCTGGGACGCCGCCTTCGCGCTGCGGCCGCCGCCGGCACGCACCAACCTCTCGCAGCTTTGGTACCGCGCGCTGTTCGGCAAGACCAGGCCGATCGTCCGCGGCGGCAAGCAGGTCGGCACCATCACCCAGCCCGACAATGCGGCGGGGCTCAAATTGCTCGACCGGTTCGATCGCAAGGCGCGCGACGCCGCCCGCCGCCAGGCGTTCTGGGATCGGCGCGGAAGGTCACAGTGAAAATTTACTCCCGAATCGCGCAACTTTGTGACCTTTCGCGCGCTCGGGCACGCGCCCCGTCCGCCCGCCACGCAACATTCCCATTTGCCCGCCAAAGCTGTTACGCTGCCGTATCTTTTCGCGGGGGGACGACATGAACGAAATACGCGCGGCGGAGGAACTGGTTCGGGTCTCGGCGCGCGCCGCCGCGCCGCCGCCCGAAATGCTCGGCGAGATCGACAAGCTCTTCGCATTTCTCGTCGAGAGCGAAGACCAGACGCTGGCGCTGATCGCTTATCTTAAGCATCGCGACAGGCCGCCGCCCGCGCCGGCCGGCGGCGACATCGAGTTCGGCTTTGTCCTCTATTGGATCCACAATCTGCCCTGGGAAATCAAAGCCTATCTGATCCTCCACCCGTTGCTCCTGATCGCCTATGAGGAGCTGCTGAAACGGGCGCCGCCGACCCGGCTCACCTGCGCGGAATATGAGAAGCTGGAGGCCGAGTTCGACAAATATGGCGAGCCGGGCCCCGACGGCACCTTGTACGGTCCCAGGAAATATCAGCAGCTCGACAAGGGCTGGATGCTGTCCGCGCTCAATTACGCGCTGAACCTGATCGATCCGGACGGCATCGACAAATTCCCCTGCAAGCCGACGGCGACGATCGCGCTGACGCGCAAGGACGGGGATGCGGCGAAGGATCCCGTGCTCGGCATCGTCGGCGATTGGGGCGCCGGCTATTATCAGGACGAGGGGGGCAAGGTGCCGTGCCCGGCGCAGCGGGTCATGGAGCAGATCACCGATCCGGCCCGATCGCCGACGATCGACTATCTGCTGCACCTCGGCGACGTCTATTATGCCGGCACCGACTGGCGGCCCCTGCCCGAGGAGGAAGCGGAAAAATTCTACGATCTCTGGCCGGACCAGGGGCCCTGCCGGAACTTCACGCTCAACTCGAACCACGAAATGTACGGCGCGGGTTCGGGCTATTTCCTGGTCAGCCTGAAGGCCAAGGGCAAGTTCGACGCCCAGAACGGGATGAGCTATTTCGCGATGACCTACGGCCCATGGCTCGTCCTCGGCCTCGACTCGGCTTATTATTCCGACGCCTTGAACGGCCGCCAAATGTACATGGACGGCGCGATCGGCACCGACGCCCTGGATCAGCAAATCCTCTGGCTTCAGCAGTTTCAGGGCCACCCGGGCCCGATCATGGTGATGACCCATCACACCGCCTGCGACGTCGCCGGCAGCAATGCGACGCCGCTCTACGAGCAGGTCGCCACGGCGCTGGGGCGGCCCCCGACCCTCTGGTATTGGGGGCACGTCCACAACGGCATCGTCTACGGGCAGATCGACCAAAGCGGGTCGATTCCGACCAGGGGTCGCTGCTGCGGCCATGCGGCCATCCCCTTCGGCAACGCCTGGGGCCTCCAGGACGGCAGCGGAAACACGCGTCCCAACATCCTCTATTATGCGCACACGCCGGACCCGGCCCTGCCGGACACCGGCGGCCCCTGCCCGGCCAATCCGCGGGTCCGAAACGGTTATGCGCTGGTCACGCTGCACGGCGACGGCGGCTTTACCGAATGCTTTTACGAAACCGGCGAGACCCAGCCCGTCTATCATCGCCGCTGGCTGGCCGCCGAGCTCGAACAGACTTCGCCCGTGGCATCGACGTGACGCGCGCGGCCCGGCGCCGGAATCCGGGGCGGGCATGGCGGAAAGGGGCGAGAAGTTCAGGGAGAAGAGCGGAGATATACTTGCCGGCAACGAGAACCGCCCTTCCGAATCGGAAGTTGACGGGAAATTGCCGTGGCTGGTTCGTCATTCCGTGCTAGGACGAAACCGGCGCGAGCCTGATCCGTTTCTTGCCGGCAATCTTCCGGCTGCCCGATCGTCTCGTCCAGTCACGGCCGCCCGATGCGGGGAGGATTCTCATGGCGCTCAAGGACATCGACCATATCATCTTCGTGATGCTCGAGAACCGGTCCTTCGACCATATGCTCGGCTATCTCAGCCTCGACGAGACGGCCGGGCCGATCGCCGTCGACGGCCTGCGCTCCGGCAAGGCCTGGCGCGATTCCTTCGCCAATTCGGGCGACGGCACCCTCTATCGCGTCAATCGCCTGTCCCCGACGCGCAAGGAAAAGGTCGACGACCCGCCGCACAACAAGGCCGCCATCCGCGCGCAGATCGACACGGCGCCGGCCGGCCCCGGCCCGATGCGGATGGGGGGCTTCGTCCAGTCCTACATCGATTCGCGGACCAAGGCCGTCGATGCCAAGACCGGCAAGCCCAAGCCCAAGCCCAAGCCGAAACGGCCCGGCGACGTGATGGGATATTACGATGCCGAGGGGGTCCCGGCCTTCGACTTCCTCGCCCGCCATTTCTGCGTCTGCGACCGCTGGTTCACGCCGCTCCCGCTCGGTACTCAGGCGAACCGCCTGATGGCGATGGGCGGCGAGAGCTCGATCGTCGACAATAAGGGGATCGGCAAGTTTCCGGACCAGACGCTGGTCTACAGCTGGCTCGACGACAGGAAGATCCCGTGGCGGGTCTATACCTGGGGCGGCTTCGTCCCCTTCTTCACATTGATGAAGCGCTACCGCGGCCGCATCGCCCTGTCGATGCTGCTCGGCGACGGCGAGTTCCGCGGCTACTCCCGCCTGGTCAAGCACTGGCAGGACAATTCGAAGCCATTTCCGTCGGTCGCCTTCATCGAGCCCGAATATAGCGATGGGCCCGGCTCGCGGGCGAACGACGATCATCCGCCCACCGGCGTCGCCGGCGGTCAGGCGCTGCTCGCCGACATCTACAACATCCTGATCAGCAATCCGGTTCGATGGGCGAAGACGTTGCTGATCGTCACCTATGACGAACATGGCGGCTTCTTTGATCACGTGCCGCCGGTCAGCCTCGCGGCGACCGCGGGCGGCGAGCCGTTCACGACCACCGGGCCGCGCGTTCCGGCCCTGCTCGTCTCGCCCCAGGTCGGGCAGGGCCAGATCTACAGCGAGCCGCTCGACCATACGTCGGTGCTGCAGCTCCTTTGCGACCGCTTCGCCGGCGGCGCCCCCTATTCGCAGGCGGTCTCCGACCGGCAGAAGGTGCTGACGGGCCGCATCGCCGGGGCGCTGCAGCCGGCCCGGGCGGGCCCGTGGCCGCCGCTCGAGGTCACCGGCACCAAGGCGTTCAAGTCCGCCGTCCGCGCACAGCTCGCCGGCAAGGCGCAGCCCGGCGCGCCAAGCACGCCCAACGGAGTCGCGCTCGACCGGGCGGTGCGCGAGCTGTTCCAGGAGCATCCGGACCTCGCTTTGCATCCGGACCTCGGCGAGATGGCCGCCTATGTCGCGACCACCAATCCGCCCAAGCTGGAGGTTGCCGACCATATCGAGAGCTGAACTGGGCGTGGAGGCGGCTCAGCCTAGTCCACCCGCCGCACGCTCGAGATCCGGACCGGCGCCGCGAGCATCTGCCCGCGCATCGCGCCGCTGCCGGCATTGGCCACGGTCGGCGCAGCGAGGATATGGCGGACGACGTCCATCCCCTCGGCAACCCGGCCGAAGGCGGCGAAGCCGGGTTCGCGGCCGTGCGCGTCCATCGACGGCATCGCACCCACGGTGATGAAGAAATCGCCCATCGCCCCGCTGGTGTCGGTATGCGCCATCGAGATCGTGCCGTCGGCATGGTGCAGCCCGGTCCGGCTGGTCGGCTCGTGGGCGATCGGCGCCAGCATCCGCCGGTAGGAGTGGCGGATGCCGCCCTGGACGAAGCCGCGGCCCTCGGCGCCGCGGGTCCGGGCGGCGCGGTAGAAGACGGTGCCGTCGAATCGGCGCTGGTCGACATAGGCGAGGAAGTTGGCGGTCGTGATCGGCGCGTGCCGCCCGTCGAGCTCGACAATGATCGCGCCCATGCCGGTCTCGATCCGCACCCGGGCGAGGTCGGGCGCCGGCACGGGCGCGGCGGCGTTCGCGGACGATGCCATGTCGTTCGCGGGCGCGCCGGCGGGACTCGTCTCGCCGCAGCCCGTGACGGCCAGGCAAAAGAAGGCGAGAAGGGCGAGCCGTCGAATCATGCGCTGCGGTTCTGATCGCCAGCAAGCGGAGGTGAGTCAATCTCATGCCCCAGTCCCTTGCCCACATCGCCCTCGTCGTCCGCGACTATGACGAGGCGATCGCCTGGTTCACGGACAAGCTCGGCTTCATCCTTGTCGCCGACGAGTACCAACCCGAGCAGGCCAAGCGCTGGGTGCTGGTCGCGCCGCCCGGTTCGAGCGGAACTTCGCTGCTGCTCGCCCGCGCCTCCTCGGCCGACCAGGAGTCCGTCATCGGCAATCAGGCGGGCGGGCGCGTTTTCCTGTTCCTCGCGACCGACGATTTCGCGCGCGACCATGAAGCGATGATCGCCAAAGGCGTGCGCTTCGTCCGCAAGCCCAAGGCCGCGCCCTACGGCAAAGTCGCGGTGTTCGAGGACCTCTACGGCAATCGCTGGGACCTCGTACAATTCGCCCGCTAGCGCGGACCGCCTCAGCGCTTGGCGTCCTGGATCAGGCCCTTGGTCGACGGATTCGACGCGTTTTTCTTCTTCGTCTCCGCCTTGGGCTTGCGGACCTCCTTGTTCGACCTCTTTTGACCCTTGGCCATCGTTCCATCCTCTGCTGCCTGATGCCGAGCCCATCCCTTAGCGGCTGTTCGCCGGCAACGCCCGCAGTTTCATCCAACGGCTAGGCGCGCAGCACGAGGTTGGTGCGCGCGTCGATCTCGTAGACCATGTGGCTTGGCGCCATACCGGGTTTCCATGAGGGCTCCCGGGCTCGCCTCGTTCGGCGACGCTTCTGCCCGCTTAGCCCCGTCTTAACCCTTCGCCGTTAGGCTTCGCCGCCAAATCCGAGGGGCATGACGATGGGCTTTTCCTCTTCCGACTTCGCGGCCGCGCTGAAGGCCGGGGCGTCGATTTCCGCCGAGGACGTGCTGGCGGTCCGCCGCTGGGTGTGGCCGGACGGGTCGGTCTCCGCCGAGGAGGCCGAGGCCCTGTTCGCGCTGAACCGCGCGGCGAAGGCGAGCGCGCCGGAATGGGCCGACTTCTTTATCGAGGCGATGACCGATTATGTCGTCAACCAGACGCCGCCGCGCGGCTATGTCGAGGACGGGCATGCCGCCTGGCTGATCGGCCAGATCGAGCAGGACGGCGCGCCGATCACGCCGACCGAGCTCGCTTTGGTGGTCAAGGTGCTGGAGGCGGCGCTCAACGCGCCCGCGTCGCTCAAGGCCTGGGCGCTCGGCCAGATCGAGCAATCGGTGCTGGCGGACGGCCGCGTCGGCGAGCAGGAAGCCGCGTCGCTGCGCCGCATCGTCTTCGCCGCCGCCGGCGGCGGCGCGCTGACGGTCAGCGCCGACGAGGCCGAGCTGCTCTGGCGGATCAAGGACGCCTGCGTCCAGGCCGACAATGCGCCCGGCTGGAAGACCCTGTTCGTCCAGGCGGTCGGCAACCATCTGATGGCCTATTCCTCCTACACGCCGCTCGAGCGGAGCGAGGCGGCGCGGCTCGACGCCTTCGTCGCCGATCACCATCGCAGCGTGCTCGGCTTCTTCGCCCGGATGGGCAGCACCAATCCGTCCGAGGTGCGGGCCGCGCTCGCGCAAAAGTCCCACGGCGATCACGATGCCGCCGTCGCCGCCGCCGGCGCGGTGACCCCGGCCGAAGATCAGTGGCTCCAGACGCACATCGACGCCGACGGCGCCCGCGATCCCTATGAGGAGGCCCTGCTCGCCTTCGTCGCCGAGAATTAGGCCGCGCATTCCGGCAGCGCCCAGTCGATCGGCGCGAAGCCGCGGCTTTCGAGAAACGCGTTCGCCTTGGAGAAATGCCGGCAGCCGAAAAAGCCGCCATGCGCCGAGAGCGGGCTCGGATGCGGCGCCTTCAGCACCAGGTGCCGGCCGCCTTTGTCTATCGAGTCGACCAAAGCCGCCTTCTTCTGGGCGTAGCTGCCCCAGAGCAGGAAAACGACCGGATCCGCTTGCGCGTTGACCGCGGCGATCGCCGCGTCGGTGAAGCGCTCCCAGCCGCGCTCGCGGTGCGAGGCGGCCTGGCCCATCCGGACGGTGAGCACGCTGTTCAGGAGCAGCACGCCCTGCTTCGCCCAATGTTCGAGGAAGCCGTGCCGCGCCGGCGGGATGCCGAGATCAGCCTCCATCTCCTGGTAGATGTTGACGAGGCTGGGCGGGACCTGGACGCCGGGCCGGACCGAGAAGCACAGGCCGTGCGCCTGGCCCGCTCCGTGATAGGGATCCTGGCCGAGGATGACGACGCGAACCTCGCCCAGCGGCGTCAGGTCGAGCGCGCGAAACCACTCGCTGCCGGCCGGGAAGATCCGCTTTCCCGCCGCCTTCTCGGCGACCAGCCAGGATTTGAGCGCCTGCATATAGGCGCTGTCGAACTCGCCCCGGAGGCGCTCCAGCCAGCTCGGATGGAGCCTGACCTCGCTCATCCCCCGTCGCGTTTCTTGTGCGCCTGGACGGCGCGCTGATAGGGGATCGCGCCCAAAGCGGCGCCGACGCCGATGATCGCGCCGCCGATCGCGCCGCCGAGGCCGGTCCACAAGACGATCCCGGCGGCGATCAAGGCGCCGAGGATGATGAACAGCCATTGCGGCCCGGTGGGCATTGGATTCCTGGCCATGCGACTCCCTCCCTTTTGGCCGCACTCTGGCCGAAAGCGCAGCGAATGGCGAGGGTCAGGCGCTCTCCCCGGCCTGAAGCACTTCGATGAAGGCGGCGCCGTAGCGGTCGAGCTTGGCGGCGCCGACGCCGGAGACGCGCGCCAGCGCGTCGCGCGTGGTCGGCTTCAATTCGGCCATCTCGCGCAGCGTGCTGTCGTGGAAGATGACGTAGGGGGGCACGCCGGCTTCGGCGGCGAGCTCGCGGCGCCGCGCCCGCAGCGCCTCGAACAGCGGGTCGTGCGGATATTCGCTCGCCGGCCGTCCCTTGCGGCGGGCGCGCTTCGGCGGCAGCACGATCTCGACCTTCGCCTCGCCCCTGAGGATCGGCCTGGCGCCGGGCCCGAACGAGAGCCCGCCATAATCGTCGGCGCGCAGCGCGTCGCGGGCGAGCAGGGCGCGGGCGACCGGCTTGACCAGGGCCAGCTCCTCTTCGTCGGCGATGCCGAACACGCTGAGCCGGTGATGGCCGAAATTGTGGACCTTGTCGGTCTCGCGTCCCGCCAGCACGTCGGTCAGATGACCGATGCCGAAGCGCATCTCGGTGCGGAAGGCGGCGGAGAGCAGCTTCTGCGCGGTCGTGCTGGCGTCGATCGCCTGCGGCGCTTCGAGGCAATTGTCGCAATTGCCGCAGCGCTCCGGGGGGTCCTCGCCGAAATGGCGGAGCAGGATCGCGCGGCGGCAGCCGGCGGTCTCGACCAGGGTGGCGAGCGCGTTCAGCCGCTCGCGCTCGCCCGGCTGGCGCGCCGGCTCGACCTCGGTCGTGATCCGCCGCCGGGCGCGCGAGAAATCCTCGGCGCCCCAGAACAGCCAAGCCTCGGCCGGCTCGCCGTCGCGGCCGGCGCGGCCGGTCTCCTGGTAATAAGCCTCGATCGACTTGGGCAGGCCGGCATGGGCGACGAAGCGGACGTCGGGCTTGTCGATTCCCATGCCGAAGGCGATGGTCGCGACCATCACCATCTCCTCGGAGGTGACGAACGCCGCCTGGTTGCGCGCCCGCACCGGCGGCTCGAGCCCGGCATGATAGGGGAGCGCCGGCCGCCCGGCCTGGCTGAGCTGCTCGGCGAGCCTGTCGGCCTTGTCGCGGCTCGGCACGTAGACGATGCCGGGCCCAGGCTGCTCGGCGAGCAGCGCCTTCAACTGGCCGGCAATGCCGTCGCGGGGGCGGACGCAGTAACGGATGTTGGGCCGGTCGAAGCCGGCGAGGATCAGGCCGTCCTTGGGGATGCCGAGCTGGACGATTATGTCCTCGCGCGTGCGCCGGTCCGCGGTCGCGGTCAGCGCCAGCCGTGGCACGTCCGGGAAGGCGTCGAGCAGGGGCCGCAGCAGGCGATAATCGGGGCGGAAGTCATGGCCCCATTCGGAGACGCAATGGGCCTCGTCGATCGCGATCAGGGCGAGCGGGATGCGCGCGATCAACTCACGAAAGCCTTCGGTGGTGGCGCGTTCCGGCGCGACGTAGAGCAGTTCCAGCTCGCCGCGCTTGAGTCTCTCGACGGTTTCGGCGCGATTGGCGTCGGCCGAGGTCAGGGATGCCGCCCTCAGCCCGAACGCCTCGGCGGCGCGGATCTGGTCGTGCATCAATGCGATCAAGGGCGAGACGACGAGCGCCGTCCCGTCGAGCGCCAGCGCCGGCACCTGGTAGCAGAGCGACTTGCCCGCGCCGGTCGGCATCACCGCGAGGCTGTGCCGCCCCGTCATGACGCGCTCGATCACCTGCTCCTGGACGCCGCGGAAGTCCTGGAAGCCGAACGTGTTGCGGAGGATCTGAAGCGGCGGCGTCACCGGACCTCCAAAGCCATCGGCAACGGAAAAGTCGAGTCGCATCGCACGGTCTTATCTGGAACAAAAACGGAACTCTAGCCCCCGCGGCGCAAATATCCGTTGCGCATGAGGAAGCGTCGGAGCGCGGTTGGGAAATCGCGGCGGATGATCTGGCGCTCGGGGCAACCGCTCGGCCCCGGGGCCACCCGGCACCCGGTCGGATAGGTCCAGTCGGTGCCGCGCTCATAGGCGCCGAGCATCTCCCGCCAGGCCCGATCGAACCGGCCGCTCCGCGCGGCCGCGGCAACATAGGCGGCGCAGGTCCCGTTCCGCTCGCCTTGACCGGTGAGACAGTCTTCCCGCGCCTCATTCATCGCGCGGACGAAGAGGCGGCGGTAGCGGGGCGCGGCCGAGACGTCGACGGCGCGGCCGCCGACGATGTTCAGGATCTGCGGCGGCGCCACGCTGCCCGCGAAGCTGGCGAAAGCGTAGAAGAAGCGATTGTCGAGCCGGACGAAGTCGATCCGGCCGTCGCCGTCGACGTCGGTGGGGAAGTCGCCCGGCATTTCCATGTCGAAATTGCCGAGCGCGACGCGCCGGAACCGGCGCGCCTCGACGAGGACCACCTGCTCGTAATTGCAGCAATGGGCGCCGCCCGTATAGGTCTGAAAGAGGATGAAGAGCCCGCCGCGCGGGTCGCGGCCCACGCCGACATAGGCCTGGCCGACCATCAGCCCGGGCGAGCCCAACACCGTGATCGGCCGCCGTCCCGACGCCGCGACCGTCAGCCGCGGCTCCGCCGGGCGATCCGGATCGACCGTCCCTGCCCGCGAGATCGTGAGGGTGAGCCCCGCCGACAGGTAGCGCACGATCGGCGGGCCGTCCCCCGTCCAGCCGACGAACCGGCCGACCGGCAGCGGTCGGGCCGGAGGCTGGGCGGCGGCCGCGCCGCCGCCGCCACACCAGGCGATCATGGCCAGGAGCCGGACGAATCCGGCTATTCGCACGTCGGCGCGCGCCCCTCTTGCCAGTCCACCAGCTCGAAATCCGACAGCTCGATCCGCTCGACCGCGTCGGGCCAATGTTCGCTGCTGCGATTGCTGGGCAGCACCACGCAGACGTCGGTCGGGCGGGTCTGGCCGGCGACGGTGATGCTGGCGCGGTAGACGAGCGCCCGGTCGAAGCCGTTCTCGAGCAGCAATTCGGCGTGCTGGCCGGCGATCGTCAGGAAACGCAGCCGCACCTGGTCCGGGACGATGGCGGGCGGAGCGGGCATGCCGGGGAGCGTGGTGGGGACGCTGTTCGGGCCGACCCCCTGGTCGTAGAGGCCGCGCAGGAAGTTGCGCGCCACGGCGAGGTCGAACGGGGTCCATTCCGCCCGGCCGCGGGTCGCCGCGGCAAGCCCGCCTTTGCCGTCCATCCGAAGCGTGACCGCTTCCTCGGGCGCCAGCGTAAACGTCTGCGCCGCGGCCGGGGTGGCGGCGGCAAGGGCGAGGGCGATGGCAAGCAGGCGCATTCGGGGCTCCCTTCTTCGGGCAGGATCGCATTTCGGCGCAGAATCTCAAGTCATTCCGCCGCCGCCTGCGCGTCCTCCTCTTCCTCGCGCTCGCTTTGCTGGCGCGCCCACATGTCGGCGTAGAGGCCGTTCTTGCGGAGCAATTGGGCGTGGCTGCCGCGCTCGGCGACCCGGCCCTCATTGAGGACGATGATCTGGTCGGCGTCGACGACGGTGGAGAGGCGGTGGGCGATGACGATGCAGGTGCGGCGCTGGACGACGTCGCGCAGCGTCTCCTGGATCGCCGCCTCGGTGCGGCTGTCCAGCGCGCTGGTCGCCTCGTCGAGGATCAGGATCGGCGGGTCCTTGAGCAAAGTGCGGGCGATCGCGACCCGCTGCTTCTCGCCGCCCGACAGCTTCAATCCGCGCTCGCCGACCATCGCGCCATAGCCCTGCGGCAGCTGGGTCACGAAATCGTGGATCGCCGCGCCCCGCGCCGCTTCCTCGATCTCGGCCTCGCCGGCGCCTTCGCGGCCGTAGCCGATATTGTAGCCGATCGTGTCGTTGAACAGCACCGTGTCCTGCGGGACGATGCCCAAAGCGGCGCGCAGGCTCGCCTGGGTGACGCGGCCGATGTCCTGGCCGTCGATCGTGATCCGGCCCGATTGCGGCTCGTAGAAGCGGAACAGCAGCCGCGACAGCGTCGATTTGCCCGCGCCCGACGGCCCGACCACCGCCGTCGTCGTGCCCGGCTTCACCTCGAGGTCGACGCCCTTCAATATCTCGCGGTCCGGCTCGTAGCCGAAATGCACGTCCTCGAAACGGACATGGCCGGCGCGGACGGCGAGGTCCCGCGCATCGGCGGCGTCGACCACCTCGGCGGGCGTGTCGATCAAAGCGAACATCGCATCCATGTCGATCAGGCCCTGGCGGATCGTGCGGTAGACCATGCCGAGCAGGTCGAGCGGCCGGAAGAGCTGGGCGAGCAGGGTATTGACCACGACGACGTCGCCGACGCTGAAGCGGCCCTGGCTCCAGCCCCAGATTGTGAAGCCCATCGCGCCCGCCATCATCACATTGGTGACCAGCGACTGGCCGACGTTGAGCCAGGCGAGCGAAGTCTCGTTCTTGACCGCGGCGTCGGCGTAGCGGCGCACCGCGCGGCCGTAGCGCGCCGCCTCGCGGTCCTCGGCGCCGAAATATTTGACGGTCTCGTAGTTCAAGAGGCTGTCGACGGCGCGCGCCACCGCGCCGGTGTCGAGGTCGTTCATCTTCACCCGGAGCTGGGTCCGCCAGTCGGTGATCATCCTTGTGTAGCGGATGTAGATCGCGACCATGATCGCGGTGGCGACGACCAGGCCGAAGCCGAACTTCACCCAGAACATGGCGAGGACGATGGCGAGCTGCAGCACCGTCGGGGCGATATTGAACAGCAGGAAATAGAGCATCATGTCGATGCTCTTGGTGCCGCGCTCGACGATCTTGGTGACGGCGCCGGTGCGCCGCTCGAGGTGGAAGCGGAGCGAGAGATCGTGGAGGTGGCGGAAGGTGGTCTCGGCGAGCCGCCGGGTCGCGTCCTGTCCGACCCGCTCGAAGATGGCGTTGCGCAGATTGTCGAGCAGCACCCCGCCGAAGCGCGCGCCGGCATAAGCGGCGACCAGCGCGACCGCGATTGCCACCGCGGGCTCCATGCCGGCGGTCATCCGGTTGATCGCCGCGCCGTAGGCGAGCGGCATCACGAGGGTTGTGACCAGGATCGACACCACCACCAGCAGCAGCGAGACGATGACGCGCGCCTTCAGCCCCGGCTCGCCCGCCGGCCACAGATAGGGCAGGAAGCGCCGGAGCGCCGCAAAGCCCGGCTCGCGCCCTTTTTCCGTCTCTGTCGCCTGGTTCGTCATGTTCGTCGCTAGATAGGCGGAACCAGGCCCAATCCCAAGTAACGGCTGCGAAACAGAAGGAACATGCGGGCCCGGCGCGCATTGGGCCTGCTGAAGGAGCGGGCATGCAATCCCTGTTGTACGTTATCGCAATCATGGGCTGCGGCGAGGGCGATGCGCCCTGCCGCGAGGTCCAGGTCGCGCCGCCGCGCTTCGCCAGCGAGGCCGCTTGCTCGGCCGCGACCGCGACCGTGCTGGAACGCTATGTCGACCTGTCCTACCCCTCGGTCGTCGCCCAGTGTCGTCCCGCCGGCGCCGGCGCGGTGCAACTGCGCGGCCGCGACGTGCTGAGGCCGGCGCCCGGACCCGCGCCGCGGGTCCGCTTCGCCGGGGCCGGGCCCGCCTAGGCGCACGAACTCCAAAACGGATTAATCGATTGCCGGGAGCTTTTGACAGCTCTTCTTCGGCGTCCTAGCAAGTGCATAATAGTGCCCAAGTTACGTATGCTTAAGTCTGAGATTCCGCTTTCGCAGGAGTCGCACCATGACTTTCGTGTCGTCCAGAATCTTCGGATATCTGCCGCTGATCGCCACGCTGTTTCTGATCGCGCTATTTGCCCCGTCGAGCGCACCGCGGGCTCAGGCGCAGGAGGAGGAGCCGATCGCGACCGTCGGTCACGGCGCATTCTTCGACCGGCGCGGCCGTCAGGTCGCGCCGACGGTCGAGTGGGTGGGCCGGGCGCAGGCCTGGTACCGGGCCCGGCTGCTGGCCGGCCTCAACGAGAATCAGCAGGGTGAGTTCGCGGCGTTTGAACGCCGGCTTGGCGAAGGCCTGGACGTGAGCGGCCAGGCGCGGCTCGTCGTCCAGCAGCGCTCGCTCGACTGGTTGCTCGCGCGCACGCCGCTGACCGCGGCGAACCATAGAATGCACGGCAAGCTGAACGCGTTGAAGTCGCAGCTGGATTGGCGGCTGCCGCGCAGCAGCAATCCCCGCGCGGTGGAGCGGCGCGAACGGTTCCAGCTGGATCAGCGGCTCGACGCGCGGCTGAAGCAGCCGGAATTCAATGTCCGCGTTCCCGGCAACGGGCCGATGTCGCTGGCCACCACCAACACCGGGCTCGCCTATAATAACGAGTGCGGCAGCGCCGCCAATCGTGTGCCCGTGCCACCGCCGATCAACCAGATGGACCCTGCCGGCTTGACCGGCTGGCGGAGCCTGGGCTTCATTCCGATGGGCAATCAGTTCATCGTCGGCTCGCCGGCGGAGGTCCGGGTCTACCAGAGCGCCGACGGGATGTGCATCGCCCTGCCGCGCTGGTGGGACGACACCCTGGCAGTGGTCAATCTGGATGGCGTCATCTGCCTCAGCAACCAGCCGGCCTCGCGAGTCTGCTTCTGGGACAATCAGCGCAGCGGCGCGCGCTTCGACATCCCCGCCGGGACGATCGTCCCGATCGGCTACACCACCGTTGCCGGCGGCCTGTATCAGGCGGGCGGAGCGGAGCTGCTCGGCGGCAGCGGCGGCGTCTGCACCGACTGCCACGCGGGCGAAAACCCGTACATCATCCATCCGGATCTCGAGCTCGAGAATGCGGTGGTGGTGGGGAGTTCCACGACCTTCACCCCCAACGGAATCTTGATGGGCGACTTCAGCTCCGCACCCCTGAACCTGCCGACCTTCGCCCCGAACCGGTACGATCCGATCGTCGCCGCGGCATGGCCGCAAAACCAGCTTTCGCAAACGCCCCCTTACGTTCCGACAACGTGCAACAATTGCCACCAGCAGGGCGGGGCCGGGAGATTCCCGCATTTGTCCCCCGATTTGCCCGATTATTGCACGACGATTTTGCAAACCGCCATCGCCGGAGCCGGCGGCGTGCCTGCAACGATGCCGGCGCAGCCTTATACGCCGGGAAGCATGGCGGGCACCACGCCGGTCAACGACTTCCTGGCATGGTGCGGCGTTCCGGCCACCTCCGGCCCGTCGGATCGCGGTGATCCGCATCTCACCACCACCAACGGGATCAATTACGATTTCCAGGCCGCCGGCGAGTTCATCGCGCTGCGCAATTCCTCGACCGGCTTCGAGCTGCAGACCCGCCAGAGCCCGGTCCTCACCAGCTTCGTACCGGGCGCCAACCCTTATACCGGCCTTGCCAGCTGCGTCAGCCTCAACACCGCTGCGGCGGTCCGCGTCGGCCGGCACCGGATCAGCTATCAGCCCGGCGCCGGGCGGGCCGGCAATGCCGGGCAGATGCAGCTCCGGATCGACGGCCGGCCGGTGACGCTCGCGGCGCGCGGCGTCGATCTGGGCGGCGGCGACCGGATCGCTCAGGCCGCTTCGGGCGGCGGCATCGACGTCAGCCTCGACGACGGCACCCGGGTGATCATCACGCCAAACTATTGGGCTTCGGAGGGCTATTGGTATTTGAACCTGGAGGTGCTCGACAGTCCGGCCCGCGAAGGCACGATGGGCCATATTATGGGCTCCAACTGGCTGCCCTTTGCGCCGAACGGAACGACGTTCGGCCCCGCTCCCGGGAGTCCCGCCGCCCGCCATGCCTTGCTCAACGGAGCCTTCGCCGACGCCTGGCGGGTGACCAACGCCAATAGCCTGTTCGACTATGCGCCGGGGACCTCGACGGCGAGCTTCACGAACCGAGCGTGGCCGCCGCCGCCGGGGGGCACCTGCACAGCGTTGCGCGGCAACCCCGTGCCCGGCGGGCAGCCGCGGCGCTCTGTGCAGCCGATGAATCCCGAGGTCGCCCAGCGCCTGTGCCGCCCGATCGAGGATCGCGCGGCCTATCAGAACTGCGTCTTCGATCTGACCGCGACGGGAGACGCCGGCATGGCGGAGTCCTATCTGCGCACGTTGCAGCTGAGGGCGGCCGCGCAGAGCCGGCCCGTCCGCCCGGGCCCGCTCAGATCGTACCGCTGATGGTCAGGGTGAAGATCGGGCCGTAGAAGCGGTCGCGATTCTCGGTGAACGCGATCGGGCTCGGTCGGAGGCCGGTGTAGAAGCTGCGGCCGAAGCTTTCGTTCGTTCCCAGGAGATTGTCGACGCTCGCCCGCATGGTCAGCCCGAACACGTTTTTGTGCTCGACATAGACGCCGAGGCTGCCGGGCGTGTCGACGAAATGGGAGCGCTGGTCGAGCCGGAAGCCCGGATATTGGCGGAAGCGGAAATATTCGGCGCCATAGGCCCATTGCGTGCGCGGGATGTCGTGGCGGAAGACGATGTCGATCTGGCTTTCGAGATTCTCGCTGATCGGGCGGTGCCTGCCGGTCAGCGGATCGGTCAGCCGCGTCGATTGCGCCTGGATGCTCATGTCGATCTTGGCGCCGGGGACGCCGATCGGATCGAGGTTGAACGTGCTCGTCCATTGCAGGCCGTAGACGATCGCGGTGCCGTCCAGATTGCCCGGAGACTGGCCGCCGGCGCCGATCGGGATGACGTCGACGATGTCGCTGATGAGGCGCCCGTAGAGCCGCGCCGTCGCCGTCCCCCAGCGGCCGAGATTGCGGGTCGCCTGGATTTGCGCGTCCCAGCTTTGCGGCGGGACGAGCTCGGCATTGCCGGCATTGGTGGTGCCGCCCGAGACGTTGGCCGAGGCGACGAAGTCGAAGAAGTTCAGCTGACCGACCACCCGCTCGATCCGGGCGCTGATGTCGAGGCCGGGCCGCGGCGTCCAGGCAAGGTTCAAGAATCCCTTGGGCCGGTAGAAGGTGCGGGTGAGGCCGCCGGCGCCCTCCTGGCTCAGTTGCGAATATTCGCCGCCGAGCGAGGCCTGGAGGGTGAGCTTGGGCGTGAGCGGCCGGCCGTAGGTCAGCATCGCCTCGGCGCGGCGCTCCTGCACGGTGGCGGCGCTGTTGGGGAAGGGCACCGGGACGAAATCGCCGGCCGCGTTCAGATCGAACAGGCCGTTCTCGACGTCGAGCCGGTTCAATGCGCCTTCGAGGCTCACCTGCCAGTCGGCGGCGCCGCCGCGCCAGCGATATTCGCCGCGGGCGATCGACTCGGTCTCGTCGCCATTCTGGGTGAAGCGCTGGCCGAAGGTCGGCGTCGCGTCGGCGAAGGTCTGCACCAGCGTCTGGCGGAACGGGGTGTGGGTGAAGCGGTGGAGCCCGATCAGCTTCAGCCGGCCGCCGGCGAGGCCGAATTCGTAATCCCCGCCGAGCTCGTAATTGTGCCGCCGCGTCCGCTCCTCGAGGTTGCGCACCCGGTCCGGCTGGCCGGGTCCCGAGCGCAGCGAGACCTCCTCCACGTCCTGGATGAGGAAGCCGCCCGAGCCGTTCACGTTGAGGATCGAGCCGTCGCCGAAATTGCGGCGCAGCGAGCCCGAGAGGCGCGGCTCCTCGCCGTTGACGCCCAGCACCTCGTCGCGGCGGTCGAGGATCGCGCCCGCGGGCGTGAACACCACCTCGGGGCCGGCATTGCCGTTGCGGAAGCTGTTGTTCCTGAGGCTCAGCGTGAACTGGGTGGCGCCGACCGTCCCGTTGACGGAGACTTCGCCGTTGGTCCAGCGCAGCGGGGTGCGGCGGGCGCGAATCTGCGGGCGCCAGACATAATTGCCGGAAAGCCCCCGGCTGGCGGTGACGATGTTGGCGACCTGGCCGGTCAGGCCGGAAATGTTCAGGGTGGCGCCATCGACGATGTCGATGCGGGTGACGTTGGCGGCGCTGATCCGCCTCAATTCGGTGAAGATGTCGGTCGACTTGCCGGAGAAGCGCTCGCCGTTGATCAGCACGTTGCCGGTCGCCTGGCCGAGGCCGCGGCGCTCGGTGTCGCTTTCGACGATCGCGAAGCCGGGGACGTTGTTGAGCATGTCGAGCGCGTTGCGCGGCGCGAAGCGGGCGAAGTCGGCCGGGGTGTAGGTGCGCCCGGCGGTGGTCGGCGTCGCCGCGGGCGGCGTGGGATCGGCAGCGGCCTGGGCGAAGACCGGCGCGGCGGTCGAGCTGAGCAGGACGAGCAGGAGCGCACGACAATGCGCCGCATTGAACCGCCTCATCGGTCGATTCCCCTCTTTGGGCCGTCGTCCCCTACGGCGGTTGTACGCTTCACGCGCTACATCTGTAGCACCAGATTGCCAAGTGAATATGAACGCCAGCCGAACGGGAGTGCGCCCGCGCGGCGGCCGGAACGGCTTTTCGACGAAGGGGTTGTTTGCTTCGACCGAAACCCAGGGAGACGATCATGGCCGAGACCGAAACCGTCGAGATGATCCATGAGGACGATCTCCCCGGCCACGAAAGCAAATTGGAGCCCAAGCCCGACTGGGAGCCTCGTTATCCGGGCTCGGGCCGGCTCCAGGGCAAGGTGGCGCTGGTCACCGGCGCCGACAGCGGCATCGGCCGCGCGGTCGCCGCGCTCTACGCCCGCGAGGGCGCCGACGTCGCCATCGTCTATCTGTGCGAGCATGATGACGCCGCCAGGACCAGGGCGATCGTCGAGGCCGAGGGGCGCAAGGCGATCGCCATCGCCGGCGATCTCGGCGACAGGCGCTTCTGCAACCGCGTCGTCAAGGAAACCGTAGACAGGCTCGGCGGGCTCGACATCCTCGTCAACAATGCCGGCGAGCAGCATCCGGACGAGGACATCACCGACATCACCGAGCAGCAGCTGAAGCGCACCTTCCAGACCAATATCTTCTCGATGTTCTTCCTGACCCAGGCGGCGCGGCCGCATCTCAAGAAGGGCGCGGCGATCATCAATTGCACCTCGATCACCTCCTTCGAGGGCTCGAAGGAGCTGCTCGACTACAGCGCGACCAAGGGGGCGATCACCGCCTTCACCCGCTCGCTCTCGGAGAATCTGGTCGGCGAGGGGATCCGCGTCAACGGCGTCGCCCCGGGCCCGATCTGGACCCCGCTCAATCCCTGCGGCGGCGCGTCGGAGGAGAAGATCGAGGCGTTCGGCAAGTCGACGCCGATGGGCCGCCCCGGCCAGCCCAACGAGGTCGCCGCCTGCTTCCTGTTCCTCGCCTGCGAGGATTCGAGCTACATGTCGGGCCAGATCCTCCACCCGAACGGCGGCACGATCGTCGGGAGCTAGACCGCTCCGGGCGCGCGGAATATAGGATGGGTCGAACCGGAGGGGGAACATCATGCGTGCGGTGGCGGGAATTGTCGTCGGATTGATCGCGGGCTTCATCGCCACCGTCGTGATCGGCATCATCGGCATCGGCGCGACCTTTACCGCCCCCGCCGGCATGAACGTCTCCAATCCCCAGCAGGTGCTCGAAGCATTCGCCCAGATGCCGACCGGTCCGAAGATCGCGTTGATGGTCGCATGGTTCTCCGGCGGGCTGGTCGGCGCTCTCGTCGCCAAGCTCATCGCCCGCCGGGGGTGGGTGGCCTGGACCGTCGCCGGCCTCGTCGCCGCCTATGTCGTCCTCAACATCCTCGTCCTGCCGCTGCCCGGCTGGATGCAGGTGCTGTCGATCGCCGCGCCGCTGATCGGCGGCCTGATCGCCAATCATCTGGTGAAGGGCCGCGCCCCGGACGTTCCCGAAGAGGCCGCCGCAACGACCGACGCGTGAAGCCTGGCCGATTTCCGGCCTGTCACCCGCCGGCCAGCAACCGATTCCCGCCAATGAAGGATGCGATTCGTCGCCGATATCCGAAATGGACCTGGAAACACCGGAATCGGACCATGAAATAAATCCAGATCAAGCCTAAATCATTGCGTATATTTATTAATCATGTCAGCCTCCTCGCCTTTCCCTTATAAGGAGACGGACGATGGCACATGGACTTTCGTTGCTGGTGCAGGTGAAGGGCCTGGGCGAGGGCGCCGATGCCGTCTCCGCGGTGATGGCGCCGCTCGATCCGGCGGATACGACCGCCGGCCCCAACATCCTCCATTATGTGTGGGCCGTTCCGGTCCCCAATCAGAACGACCCGCCGGGCGTCACGTCGCTCCTGCTCACCACCGTCTATGACGAGGATTTCGACTCCTATATTCGCGACCTCGTCCTCGCCAATCCGGACCCGTTCAACGAGGCGGCGAAGGTCATCGTGGGCCTCGAGGGCCTGATCCCGGTCCAGGACAATCTCTCCCAGTTCATCGAGTTCGTCCGCGACCATGACCTCACCAGGGGCGGCACCCTGCCGTTCACCGAGGCCTATCCCTATACCGTCGTGCAGATCGAAAACTGCTTCAGCGACGCCTGACCGGCTCCCGCCCGGCTTCGCCGAAGCCGGGCAAGCCCCATATCAAGGGAGGTTGCCGTGCCCGATTCGCCATGGCCGCTGGACAAGATCCAGGGCTTCCTGTTGCGCGGCTACCGGATGTCGCTGGTCCGCCATTACTGCCTCAGCGTCGCCGATCTCGACGAGGCGCGCGCTTTCGTCGTCAGCCTTGTCGACGGCATCGGCGCGTTCCAGATCACCAGCGCCCAGCCCTGGGGCGCGGTGAAGCCCGAACATTGCCTCAACATCGGCTTCACCTATCGCGGTCTCCAGTCGTTCAAGATGCCGGACCGCACCCTGCTCAGCTTCCAGAAGCCCGACCACCAACCCTTCGTCAACGGGTCGAAGGCGCAGGCGCCGTTCGTCGGCGACGCGGGGCCGAGCGCGCCGGCGAACTGGACGATGAGCGACAGCGATTTCGACGTCATCCTGTCGCTCTATGTCAACGACGAGGACGTGCTGAAGAGCAAGTCCGCCGATCTCGAGAAGGCCTTCCTCGCCGGGTTCGGCACGGTCCCGGAAAGCCGCATGTTCGACACCCAGGAGCTCGAGGAAGGCAGGGTCTATTTCGATTATAAGGACGGCATCGCCAACCCGATCATCGAAGGCTCGCCGTTCAGCAGCGATCCGGACGGAGGGCAGGATTTGTGCGACCCCGGCTCGCTGATGCTCGGCACCGCGACGGGCGATTTCTACAACACCGTGCCGGTGCCGCAGCCCGACCGCTTGGGCCATTACGGATGCTTCGCCGCCTTCCGCGTGCTGCGCCAGGAGGTCGAGCAGTTCGACCGGCAGATCGCCGATCTGGCGCCGGCCTTCGGCGCGGCCTTCAACATCACCGATCCCGAGGTGCAGCGCCAGGCGCTCAAGGCCAAGATGTGCGGCCGCTGGCCAAACGGCACGCCGCTCGCCGTCTTCCCGATCCAGGGCGACAAGCTGCCGCCCGGGCTGCCGCCGCAAAAGATCAACGATTTCAACTATGCCTTGCCCGACGGCAGCATGGACATGGGCCTCAATTGCCCGATCGGGGCGCATATCCGCCGCGGCAACATGCGGCTCGGCATGCCCAACAATTCCAACCCCTCCTTCCCCGGCGCTCCCAATCGCCGCCATCGCATCATGCGGCGGGCGATGCCCTATCAGCTTCCCTACAATCCGAACGACCGCAACGACCCGACGACCGAGCGGGGCCTGGCCGGCTTCTTCCTCAGCGCCAGCCTGATGGAGCAGTTCGACTTCGTCCAGCACAACTGGATCAACGCCAGCGCCGGCTTCTATACGGTGATCGATCCGGCCGACCCGGTGATGGGCGTGCAGGTGCCGCCGCCCGAACTGTTCCAGACGGTGCCGACCGCGGCGACCAGGCCGGGCCGCAACTTCAAGGTCAAGCCGATGGCGAGCTTCGTCGTCACCAAGGCGAGCGCCTATGTCTTCTTCCCGGGATTGGACGGCGTCCGCTACGTCGCCACCCCGCCGGAGCCGCCGCTCGTCCGCCTGCGTCCGTAAGCGGACACTCCTGTCCGCTTTCGTCGCCCCAAGAGTTGGCGGAATCTCCCAAGGATTCGGGACTCCCTTTGTGGGCCGCCGGGGCCTCCGTATGAAAAACGCCGGATTTCCGCCATTTTCTGTATTTGGCACGGCGTCTGCAGTGACCTTGGCATGACCCGGAAATGGTTTCTGGGTCGGTTCAAGGAGATACGAAATGTCGCTTTCCATCCACAGCCTGCAGTCGCTGGCCATCTCGCTGGTCGGCGCGATCGTTGCCTCCAGCCTGTTCCTTTCCGCCGCGGTCGGCCCGGTTCCGGTCATCTGATCCCTGCTTTCGCAGGGACAGGCCGGACCGGTTCCACCGATCCACTTTCAACTTTTCCCGGATTTGAAGACGATGAACAGCAGCTACGCCCTCGACAAGAGCAACGCCAAGGCCCTCGGCGTGTGCGCCGGCCTCGCCCGCAGCACCGGCTGGGACCCGCTCGTGATCCGCGTCGGCGCCGTCGCCGCGACCCTGCTCCTCCTGGGGCCGGTCGCGATCCTTCTCTACCTTGTCACCGCCTTGCTGGCCGAAAGCCGCTAGGCGGCGCGGGCGACAAGACCGGCGGACGCCGCGCCGGGAAGCCAGAGGATGAGGTCCGCGAGCAGCGCGCCGCCGTCCCGCCCCGACGCCCGCGCCGCCGCCGCGGCCGCGCCGTAAACCTCCGCCCCCTCCGGCCCGAGCGCCTCCAGCCAGGCGTGGCGCCACGGCTCCAGGGGGTGCAGCCGCACCCGGTAGCCGCTCCGCGCCACCGCGATCAGGCTGGCGCGCGGCTCCGGCACCACCGCCTTTTCGCTGCGCTCGCAGGCCTCGATCAGCGGCAGCAGGTCGAAATCGAGCCGCAGCAGCCGGACGCTGTCCGGCAGCCTCAGCCTGAGCCCGGGGAGCATTGCCGCGTCGGCCGTCGGCAGCGGCGCCCGATCGCGCTCCACCCCTTCGGCGCGCTGCACCTCCGCGCGCGCCCGTTCCAGCCGCGCCACCGCCGCCGGCAGCGCCGCCAGCGGCCCGCCGCCGGCTTTGGGCCGGGTCGCCTCGAGATGGTCGGCGAAGCCGGCGCCATAATCGTAGAGGCTGAAATGGCGCGGCGGCCGCGCGGCGATATAGCCGTGCGCGAACAGGTCGAAGACGGTCTCGCCGACCAGCAGGCGCAGCGCCGGAAAATCGTCGCGCAATGTCTCGAGCAGGCGGCTGCGATAGCCGCCGGCATAGATGGCGAACCGCCCTTGCGCACCCAGCCGCGCATCGCCGGCGATCCGCTCCGATATCCCCTCGGCGGCGCCGGCGAGGATGCCGTCGAGCATCCAGCCCTGCAGCTCGGCCAGCGCTTCAGGCATGGACGGGCGCCGCGCGCCACGCCTTCGCCTTGCCGAGCTCGGCGAGCAGCTCCTCATAGGGAGGAATGTTCGCATCCCATTCGAGCAGGGTCGAGACGCCGCCGGTGCGCGCTTGCGCTTGGCGGTAGAGCGCCCAGACCGGCGCCAGCACCGGGCTGTCGTGGCTGTCGAGCAAATAGCTGCCGCAGTCGCGCGGGCCGGCGAGATGGACCTGGACGATCCGCTCGGCCGGCAGCGCGGCGATATATTCGGCGGCATCGAAGCCATGGTTGAAGGCGCTGACATGGACGTTGTTGACGTCGAGCAGCAGGCCGCAATCGGCATCCTCGGCGAGCCGCGCGAGATATTCCCATTCCGGCATCTGGGCGCCGGCGAACTGCAGATAGGTGCTCGGATTTTCGAGGATCAGCGGCCGCCCGAGCCGGTCCTGCACTTCGCGCACCCGCGCCGTCACGTGCGCGAGGCTCGCCTCGGTCAAGGGCATCGGCAGCAAATCGTGGCTGTTGGTGCCGGCGATCCCGGTCCAGCAGAGGTGATCCGAAATCCAGACCGGCTTCACCCGCCCGGCGAGCTCGGCGAGCTTGCCGAGATAGGTGTCGTCGAGCGGATCCGTGCTGCCGATCGACAGCGACACGCCGTGCATCACCACCGGCCGGTGCGCCGCCACCCGTTCGAGCACATTGGCCGCATAGCCGCGATGATCGAGGAAGTTCTCGCTGAGGATCTCGAACCAGTCGACGCCCCAGGCGTCCGGATCGGTCCGCATCAGATGGGCGAAGTGCGGATCGCGCAGCCCGACGCCGTCTCCGAGGTCGGGCAAGCCGAGCCTCGGCGGAACGGCAGGGGCCGGATCCGCGCGCGCCATCAGGTGGACGGCGGGAAGGCGAGCCTGAGGTCGTTCGGCTTCGGCTTCGGCTCGGGCGGCTTCTGCTTGTAGTTCATTACCTCGGCGAAGGCCTTGTAGGCGACGTCGTGGACGGCGTCCCCGACATCGTAGCGCATCCGGCAGATCGGATCGGAGGTGAACGACTTGGTCGTCTCGTCGGGCTCGAAGTCGAAAAGCTGCATCACCCCGTGCGTCGGGTAGAGCTGCGAGGCCGAGATCGGCACCGCGCAGCCGCCGAGGCTGGCGCATTTGTTGTCGCTCGGCGCCGAATAGAAGGTGCTCGGCGGCGGCGGCGGAAAACCGCAGGTGCCGCCGAACATCCGGGTCGACAGCACCGAGCCGCAATTGCCGCCGCCGCCGCCGCAGCTGCCGCCCCCGCTGGCGGGCGCGCTGCCGCTGCAATTGCCGCCGCCGGTCGTCACCTGGACGAAGCCGCAGCCGCCCTGGGCCCGGCAGTGGTTCGAGCCCTTGCAGCTGTGGAAGATCGCGACCTGGGCGCAGTCGTTCTTGCCGCCATCCTCGAAATCCAGTCCCTGGCAGGCATGTTTCAGCGTGTCGGGGACCGGCGGATCGATGCCGAGCGAGAGGTCGGGCGAGATGCCGGTGACCGCCCAGGCGATCGCCATCCGGTCGCCCGATCCCGCCATCGACGGATAGGGGAACAGGACCTTGGCCCCCGCCGCGGGCGCCCAGTAATCGTTGAGCACGGTGGTGACGCCGGCGATCGCGCCGATCGCCGCCTGGCTGAGCAATTTGTGGCTGTCGCCCTGCTGGGAGAGCCGGTTGAGCGCGCCGGCGATGTCGTCGGCGCTGGGCAGCACCTCGATATAGGGATTTTCGTCATAATCGGCGGTCTTGAGGTCGCTCGCCTGCCAATGGCCGACCTTGGGATTGTTCGCCCAGGTGGTGATCGATCCGGCCTCGATCAGCTTCTGCACCTCCTGGAAGCGCTCATAATGGTCTTCATGGTCGTTGCCGAAGCGGGCGGCGGCATCGCCCGAGGCGGCGAGCTGGCCTTTGGCGTCGAAGCTCGGATAGTCCGATTCGAGCGCGTCCTTTTCGGGGACGTATTTCGGCATCACCGCGGCGAGCAGCTGCGGGTCCCGCTTGAGGATGCTGCCCTCGCCCTGATCGGTGATCGCGTCCATCATCGCCACCATCTGCTGGTAGGCGATGTCGGGATAGGTCAGCGCGATGATGGTGTTGAAGCCCATGAACTCGCGCATCGGATGCCCGCCCGAGGCGGCGTTGAACAAATCGTTCTGGACCGGCGTTCCCTTCGACGCCTGCTTCCACACCGTTTCCCAGAGCGTCGGCCCCTTGTCGTAGCTGAGGCTCAGATAGTCGTAATAGCATTGGTACATCCAGCCGATCGTACCGAACATCGGCAGCGGGTCGCCGGGCTTCCAGCCGTCGAACGGCGCCTTGGGGAAGTATTTGCCTTGCTTGATCGCTTTCTTGGCAACCTCCTCCGGCGCTTCGATGGCGAGGAACAGCTTGATGCGCTCGGCGTCGAGCGGCCCGGTATTCACCGCCACGCCCTGCAGAATCGTGTCCTTGAGGTCGATGATGTTGGGGATGATCGTCTTGTCCGGCCCGTAGCAGGTCCAGCCGTGGCGCTCGTCCTGGAGGGCGGCGCTGGTGAAGTCCGGCTTGGCGCCGACCACGCTCGCCATGTTCGCCGCCATCTGCAGGTGCAGCATCTCCTGGATGAACACCGAAAAGACGATGTTGAACGCCTGCTCGTTGGCGCCGGCGGGGGCGGCGCTGGCCTTCGACCCGGGCCACAGCCGGCCGAGATAGAGCTTGTTGTTGGCGCCGTTGATCTCGTGCATGCCGTAGATCGAATAGAGGCTGGTCATGTAGAGCGGGATGGTGAACAGCTCGACGTCGATCGCCGCCTGGGCGATCGCTTTCAGGGCGGCGAGGTCGGTCGGGCGGCTCGAGGCCGGGCGGGCGGCCTGGGCGCTGGCGCTGAGGGTGCGGGTCATGGATGGTCCTCCCCGAGGAGCTTCGAGGCTACGCTCCTGCATGCCCCAGTCAACGGCGCCGCGCCCGGGGATTGGTCCACGACGGATGGAATTCAGCCGATCGGCAGGAACAGGCCGAGGATCGACAGCGCGAGCGCCATCGCCGCGATGATCAATGCTACCCGCGCGATCTGCGCCGCCTCGCCGGCCGCTTTGCTCTTGTCCTCGTCCATGACGTCTCTATCACCTTCGCCGAGGCGCCGGGCAAGCGCGCCGCGGAGGGAGTGATGGCCAAAGCCGCGCGGCCGTTCTGGCGCTCGCTCTATTTCCAGGTCCTCGTCGGCATCGCGCTGGGCGTGCTGGTCGGCTGGCTCTGGCCCGACTGGGGCCGGGCGCTGAAGCCGCTCGGCGACGGCTTCATCAAGCTGGTCAGGATGATCATCACCCCGGTCGTCTTCCTGACCGTGGTCACCGGCATCGCCGGGATGGCGGATCTGAAGGCGTTCGGCCGGGTCGGCCTCAAGGCGATGGCCTATTTCCTCACCCTCTCGACGCTCGCGCTGGCGCTCGGCCTGGTCGTCGGCAATTTCGTCCGGCCGGGCGCCGGCCTCGGCGTCGATCCGGCGACGCTCGACAGCCATGCCGTCGCCGCCTTCGTCAGCCAGGCGCACGAACAGAGCGTCGCCGGCTTCCTACTCAACATCATCCCGAACACCCTGATCAGCGCCTTCACCGACGGCGAGATCCTCCAGGTGCTGGTGGTCGCGATCCTGTTCGGCATCGCCCTCGCCTTGACGGGCGCGCGCGGCGAGCCTTTGCTCGGCCTGTTGAAGACGCTGACCGGACTCGTCTTCCGCATCGTCCACATCCTGATGTACGCGGCGCCGCTGGGCGCGTTCGGGGCGATGGCGTTCACCATCGGCCAATACGGCATCGCCACCCTCGCCAGCCTTGCCGCCCTGGTCGCCACCTTCTACGCGACCGCCTTGTTCTTCGTGGTCGTCGTCCTCGGGGCGATCGCCCGGGCCGCGGGCTTCTCGATCTTCGGCCTGATCCGCTATTTGAAGGACGAGCTGCTGCTCGTGCTCGGCACCTCCTCGTCCGAAAGCGCGCTGCCGCTGTTGATGGAGAAGCTCGAGCAGGCGGGCTGCCCCAAGCCGGTCGTCGGCCTCGTCGTCCCGACCGGCTATTCGTTCAACCTCGACGGCACCTGCATCTACATGTCGCTGGCGAGCCTGTTCATCGCCCAGGCCTGCAACATCCAATTGTCGTTCGGCGATCAGCTGCTGCTGATGGCGGTCGCGATCCTCTCCTCGAAGGGCGCGGCGGGGGTGACCGGGTCGGGCTTCATCGTGCTCGCCGCGACGCTGGCGGCGACCCACAAGATCCCGGTCGAGGGGATGGCGTTGATCCTCGGCATCGACCGCTTCATGAGCGAGTGCCGCTCGCTGACCAACTTCATCGGCAATGCGGTGGCGACGATCGTCGTCTCGCGCTGGGAGGGCGCCGCCGATCCGGCCCGGCTCGAGCAGGCGTTCAGCGGCGGCGGTGCGGCATCGACGCCCGCCGCACGCGCAGCGCCCGCATCGCCAGCCTGACCTCCCACAGGAACAGCACCAGGCCCAGGATCAGCAGCCCCATCGCCAGCACGAACAGCCAGGCGACCGGCCGGCCGAAGGCGAAATCGGCGAGGTCGGCGATAAACAGCATCGCCACCAGCACGCAGACGAACAAAGCCGCCGCGGTGCAGGCGCTGAGCGCGAGATTGACCACCGTCATCCGCAGGTCGAGGATCCTGAGCTCCGCCGCCGCCAGGCCGCGCGCCTCCTCGTCGAACGAGGCGAAATCGCGCTCGAGATCGCGCGCGCGCTCGACGACGCGGGCGAGCCGGCCGGCCATCACGTTGAGGATCGAGCCGATCCCGGCGAGCAGGAAGACCGGCGCCACCGCGAGCTGGATCTGGTGGGCGATGGTCGAGACGGCGGGGCCTGCGGTCAGCATCGCCCGGGCCTATCGGAGCGGCGCGCAATTCGCTAGGGCGAAGCGGACTGCAGGAGGGGGCTTATGCGGATCGTCGCGGGAATCGTCGTCGGGGCGGTGATCGCCATTCTCTGCGTGGCGGGGATCGAGACGGTCGGCCATCTCGCCTTTCCGCCGCCGCCCGGGACCGACTTCAGCGATCCGGCGCAGGTGGCCCGGATCATGGAGAACGTGCCCCGGGCCGCACTCGCCTTCGTCGCCGCCGCCTGGTTCATCGGCGCGCTCGCCGGATCGTGGGTCGCAAACCTCGTGGCGAAGCGCGCTCTGGCCGGCTGGATCGTGGTCGCGATGGTGCTCGCCGCCGGCATCTACACGATGACGACGATTCCGCATCCGGCCTGGATGTGGGCGATGGGAATTCTGCTGCCGCTGATCGCCGGCTGGCTGGCGCAGCGGCTGGCGAAGGTCGCGGTCTAGGTTTCGTCGGAAGATGGGGAGGATGGGATGACAATAAACGAGATGTTGGTGCCTTTCGGCCTGTTCGCGATGATCACGATCTCGGTGGCCTTGCTCTGCCGCCTGCTCGCCACCGCGAGCCTCAACAGGACGATTCGCGAGGCGCTGCGCAGCGATCCGGGCAGCGTGCCGGTGCTCGCCGGCAAGCTCGAGGCGCGCCAGCCCTGGGCGGACGCACTGCTCGGCTGGATCTTTCTCGCTTTCGCCGTCGGCCTGGTCGCGCTCGGCCTGTTCGAGCAGGGCGATGAGCAGCGCCGCATCTTCCAGGCCGCGGTGGTGCCGGTGGTGATCGGCGTCACCGTCCTGATCTACTGCTGGCTCGCCCGGCCGAAGGCCTAGGGGCCGACGTCCTCCTCGGAGCAGCCGGCGCCACTGGGGTTGCGCCAGCAGCGCAGGGCCGCTTCGATCGCGGCCTGGGCCGGCGCCGGCCCGTCGGCGAAGGCATATTCGATGATCAGCGCGCCGGGCTGCTCCTCGGCGTCGTCGTAGATATTGGGATTGTCGGCGCCTTCGGCATTGCGGACGAGCAGCCGGCGATAGCGGGCGAGATGGGCGGCGCGAAGGGCGCCCGCGGCGCACAGATGCGAGGCGGCGGCGGCGAAGGCGGTGCCGGTCTCCCGGGCCAGCCGGGGGGCGCGCGCGGCGTCGCGGCCGGCCACGCCGAAGCTGTTGGTGTCCGGCTCGGCGCGCAGCGAGAGGCGGCAGGCGGGCCGGGCGGGCTGCGCCGCCGCGGCGGGCGCCGCGACCGCGCCCAGCGATCCGAGCGCGAGCAAAAGAAGGAAACCGATACGCATGCCGATTCTCCCACAGGTCCGGGCCGGCGCCAGACTAGCAGCGTTCGGCCTTTGCGCCTATCCTGCCGCCGTCCAGCCAGGGAGTCCTTCGATCATGCGCCTCCTCGCCACCGTCGCCGCCTTCGCGCTCGCGCTCGTCCCCACCGCCGCCGTCTCGGCGCTGCCGGTCGGCGCGCAGGCGCCCGATTTCCGCACCGGCGGCGCGCTCGCCGGGCGGCCGTTCCGGCTCCACCTGCGCGAGCAGCTCCGCCACGGCCCGGTCGTGCTCTATTTCTACCCGCGCGCCTTCACTCAGGGCTGCACGTTGGAGGCGCACGCTTTCTCCGAGGCCGCGGCGGATTTCCGCCGCGCCGGCGCCCGCGTCATCGGCATGTCGGCCGACGATTACGAGCTTCTGCGCCGCTTCTCGGTCGAGGCCTGCCGCAACGCCTTTCCGGTCGCCACCGCCAGCGCCGACACGATCCGCGCCTATGACGTGCGCCTGCGCGAAGGCCAGCCGATGACCAACCGCACCTCCTACGTGATCGCCCCCGACGGCCGCATCATCTACGCTTATTCCGACCTCGATTATCGCAACCACGTCGCCAACGCGCTGGCGGCGGTGCGCGACTGGCGGGCGCACCAGCGGCGTCGCTGAAGCCGGCGGCGAGGCTCAGCCGGGCGGCGGGGCGTTCGGATAGGGCAGGCCTTGCCCCGGATGGCGTCGCCGGACGAAATCGTTCGCCGCCCGATGCGCCGCGGCCAGCATCTGGCTTGTGGCCGCGTGGGCCGCTTCATTGGCTCTGACATGGACGGCGCGCTGATAGGCGGCGACCGCCGGCAGGAGGCGTTGGCCGGCCGGCGTCCGCGCGAAGGCCGCCTGGTGCCGGTTGAATTGCTCGAGGACGCGAGTGCGTTCCAGCGCTTCATGGCTGCGCGCCACGCCCGAGGTGGCGGTGTCGCCCGGCCGGAAACCGACCGTGGCCTCGAGCTGGGCGATGATCGACGGATGAGTGGCGAAGGCGCCGAGCGCCGCCGCGTCGGCATCGGACAGGCGGGCATCCCAGTCGCCGCGCACCTGGCTTTGCAGCCGGGCGATCCGCTCCGGCACGGCGCGGCGAAGCTCGTCGGCCGCGGCCGCGGCCATGGCGTCGCGGATGCCGGGATAGGCCGCCTCCAGCTCGCGGAAATCCTCGCGGGTGTCGATGTGCGTGCGATAGGCGGTGGCCGCGCCGTCGATCATCACCTCGGACAGCCGCTCCGCCGGCAGGAGGAATGCGACGATCGCATCGACCTGCGCCGCCCGCGCCGCCGCCGGCACGCGCGGCAGAGCCTGTGCCGCCGCCGGTGCCGCCGCCGGGGTCAGCGCGCCCAGCAGCGCGATCGCCAGAGCCGCTTTCAAGCCCATCTCCTTGCTGTAGCGATGATCGGCGCACCCGGCTACTAACCGGCCATGCGGTTCGCGAGGCAGATTGTCTGGATCACGGGCGCTTCGTCGGGCATCGGCGCGGCGCTGGCGGCCGCGTTCGCCGCCGAGGGCGCGGCCTTGGTCCTGTCGGGGCGCCGGCGCGAGGCGCTCGAAGCGATCGCCGGCGACGCGCTGGTGCTGCCCTTCGAGGCGACCGACTGGGCGGCGCTGCCGGCGGCGGTCGAAGCGGCCTGGGGCTGGCGCGGCGGCGTCGACATCCTCGTCAACAATGCCGGGGTCAGCCAGCGCAGCCTCGCCATCGACACCGCCCCGCAGGTCTACCGGACCCTGATCGAGACCGATCTGCTCGCCCCGATCGCGCTGACCCAGGCGGTGCTGCCGCTTATGGTTGCGCGCGGCAGCGGCCATATCGTCGCGATCAGCTCGGTGGCCGGGCGGGTCGGCCCGGTGCTCAGGACCGGCTATGCCGCCGCCAAGCACGGCCTGATCGGCTATTGCGACGCGCTCCGGGCCGAGGTCGAGGCCGCCTACGGCATCAAGGTGACGACGATCCTGCCCGGCTCGGTGCGCACCCGGGTGGCGGCGAACGCGCTCCAGGGCGACGGCTCGGCGCGCGGCGTCTCCGACGCCAATATCGACGCCGGCATGGACCCCGACGAGTGCGCGCGCCGGATCGTCGACGCGGTCGCGGCGGGAAGCCGCGAGCTGATCGTCGCCGAAGGGGCGGAAGCCTTCGCGGCGGCGCTGCGCTGGCAGGACCCGGAGCGATTGTTCGATCTGCTCGCGGCGGAAGGCAAGCGCCTCGCGGAGGCGCGCGAAGCAGGGCGCCGCCCCGATCCGGCGCCGGTCGACCGAACCTTGTCCTGATGCTCGAGCGGTTCGTGGCGGCGCAGGAAGGCGTCTATCCGCAGGCGCTCGCCGAATTGCGCCGCGGCCGCAAGCAGAGCCACTGGATGTGGTTCGTCTTCCCGCAAATGGCGGGCCTCGGCCGCAGCGATAGGGCGCGTTTCTACGGCATCGCCTCGGCGGCGGAAGCGCGCGCCTATCTCGCCCATCCCGTGCTCGGGCCGCGCCTGCGCGAATCCGCCGAGGCCGTCCTCGCCCATCCGGAGCGGAGCGCGGAGGCGATCTTCGGCGTTGTCGACGCGATGAAGCTCGGGTCCTCGATGACCCTGTTCGCGGCGGTGGCCGACGATCCGGACCCCTTCGCGGCAGTGCTCGAAGCCTTTTTCGGCGGCGAGCGCGACGCGGCGACGCTCGCCCTGCTCGATGGCTGACAGCCTGCGGCTCGACAAATTCCTCTGGTACGCCCGGATCGTGAAGACCCGCGTGCTGGCGCAGGCGCTGGCCGAGCAGGGCCGCCTGCGCCTCAACGGCCGCCGCGTCGACCGCGCCCACGCGCCCGTGCGCCCCGGCGATGTGCTGAGCTTCGCCCAGCGCGGCGAGGTCCGGGTGCTGCGGATCGAGGCACTCCCGGTCCGCCGCGGCCCGGCTCCGGAGGCGCGTCTCTGCTATTGCGAATTGACGCACGCGGCGGGCGGGGATTAGGGACGGCTCTCGGGGAGAGAGAAGTGCAATGACCTACGTCGTCACCGATGCCTGCATCCGCTGCAAATATATGGATTGCGTCGAGGTCTGTCCGGTCGACTGCTTCTACGAAGGCGAGAACATGCTCGTCATCAACCCTTCGGAATGCATCGATTGCGGCGTCTGCGAGCCCGAATGCCCGGCCGAGGCGATCCTGCCCGACACCGACAGCGGCCTCGAGCAATGGCTCGAGGTGAACGCCTCCTATTCGGCCGAATGGCCCAACATCACCCGCAAGAAGGATTCGCCGGCCGACGCCGACGAGCATAAGGGCGAGGAGGGCAAGTTCGAGAAATATTTCACCCCCGCCCCGGGCGAGGGCGACTGATGGCGGCGCGGCCCTCGCCGCTGGCGCCGATCGCGCTGAGCGTGCTGCGGATCGTCGTCGGCCTCATCTTCCTCGAGCACGGCACCCAGAAATTCCTCGGCTTTCCGCCGGGCCAGATGGCCGGCAGCGGCCGCGCGCTGGACAATCTCGGCGCCTATGCCGGCTTCTTCGAGATCGGCTGCGGCCTGCTGATCGCGCTCGGCCTGTTCACCCGGCCCGCCGCCTTCCTCGCCTCCGGGGTGATGGCGGTCGCCTACTGGTACGCCCATTTCCCGCGCGGCTTCTTTCCGGTCAACAATATGGGCGACGCGGCGATCCTTTATTGCTTCGTCTTCCTCTATCTTTCCGCCGCCGGCCCCGGCCCGTGGAGCCTCGATGCCTGGCGAAACCGCGGCAAGCTCCCGCAGCCCTAGATTTTTGCGGGATTTCCTGCTATAGGGTCCGCCATCGAAGCGGATGTCCTCTGCATCCGTACCCGGTGACTCAAACGTAAGAATTGCCGCAAACGGAATTTCAAACTGCGTCTTTTGGGGCGGATGCGGGATTTAGTCCGCACAGGCGGCCATTTTCCATAGGAAGGTTTCATTGATGGCAACGAAGGCCTTGAGCTTCGACGTTGGCGATTATGTCGTTTACCCCAAGCACGGCGTCGGTCGTGTGATCGAGCTGCAGAGCACGGACATCGCGGGCATGGAGCTCGAGCTCTATGTGCTGCGCTTCGAGAAGGAGAAGATGACGCTCCGCGTTCCGACCAACAAGGCGGAAAGCGTCGGCATGCGCAAATTGTCCTCGGACAAGACCATGCAGGAGGCGCTGACCACCTTGCGCGGCAAGCCCAAGATCAAGCGCACCATGTGGTCGCGCCGGGCCCAGGAATATGAAGCGAAGATCAATTCGGGCGACCTCGTGTCGATCGCCGAGGTGGTCCGCGACCTGTTCCGCCCCGACGACGCGCCCGAGCAATCCTATTCCGAGCGGCAGATTTTCGAGGCCGCCTCCACCCGCCTGGCCCGCGAGCTCGGCGCGATGGAGGAGATCGACGAGAAGGCGGCGCTCGAGAAATTGCTCGAGATCCTCAACAAGGCGGCGGTCCTCCACCAGAAGGTGAAGGCCGACGCCTGAAGAAAATAGGGGACAGTCGTATACGACTGCCCCCTTTTCGAGAGACGGGGCGGTCCGGAAACGGGCCGCCCTTTTTTGTTGCGCGGCCTTCGCCCGCTGTGTATTAGGCACATAACACAGCCAGGAGAGACGCCATGCGCGCCGCCGCCGCCCTCATCAGCACCGTCCTCATCGTCACCGCCTGCCATGCCGGCGGCAATGCCGAGGAGACCCGTGCCATGGTCCAGCGCAACATCCAGGTCCCCGGGCCGTTCGACCGGATTGCGCTCGCCGGCTCGACCGACGTGGTCGTCGCCGTCGGCGGCGCCCCCTCGATCCGCGCCGAGGGCGATGCCGAGACGCTCGACCGGCTCGAGGTCACGGTCGAGGGCGGCCAGCTTCGCATCGGCCTGCGCGAGGGCTCGCGCGGCTGGTTCCGCTGGGGCAGTCATCGCGGCGTCACCGTCCACGTCACCATGCCGGCGCTCGCCGCCGCCTCGATCGCCGGCTCCGGCGACATGCGGATCGATCGGGTCGAGGGCGCGCGTTTCGCCGGCTCGGTCACCGGTTCGGGCGACATGAATGTCGGCGCGCTCGCGGTCGGCGAGGCGGACTTCTCGGTGACCGGCTCGGGCGACATCAGGGCCGCCGGCCGCTCGCAGCGGGCGAGCGCCACCGTGGTCGGCTCGGGCGATCTGCGCCTCGGCGGGCTCGAAACCGCCAATGCGACGCTCTCGGTCGCCGGCTCGGGCGACATCGGCATCCGCGCCACCGAGACCGCCGCGATCGAGCTGCGCGGCTCGGGCGACGTCACCGTCGCCGGCCCGGCCCATTGCACGATCAGCAAGTCGGGCTCGGGCGACGTCCACTGCGAGGGCTAGGGACAGTCACCTGACTGTCCCGGGGACAGTCAGGTGACTGTCCCCGCTCAGCCGTGAGGGTCAGACCGCATTCTCGATGCGGAAGATCAGCGTCATCACCTTGCTGCCTTCGACCGGTCGGCCGTCGACCGTCGCCGGGCGGAACCGCCAATGGCTCAGCGCCTGCTGCTCGGTCACCCGCCAGAAGGCGTCGTTGGTCGCCATCAGCCGGGCGACCGCGCTGACCCGGCCGCTCGGCGCGATGGTGACGCGGACCTGGACCCGCCCCTCGCGCTGGTCGCGCTGCATCTCCGCCGGATAAGGCGGCTGCAGCTGGTCCGCATAGCGCGGGTCGAGCTCGGCGCCGCGGCGCACCGGGAGCGGCGGCGGATCGGGGTGGATCGGCTGCGGCGGAACGACGTCGCCCGTGCCGCCGACCGGCGGTTGCCAGGGCGGAACCACCGGCGGCCGGGCCGGGCCGAGGTCGATGATCGGCGGCGGCCGGTCGATCACGGCCCGCTGCTCGACGCGGCGCTGCTGCGGCGTGGGCGGCGGGTCGGGAGGCGGATCGGTTTGGGCGTTTATCAGCCTTACCGTGATCGGCGGGTGGGTGATGCGCTCGAACACCGGGCTCTTGATCATGATCACCGCGGCGAGCAGGGCCGCGTGGAGCAGGATCACTACCGTCAGGCTGCCGGGGCTATTCTGCCTGGGCGCGAAAAAGCCGGCTTCAGTCATGACGAACTCTCCTCGTCCTTCGCCGGCGCTGCCGAATCAGGGCCGGCGGGAACGATGATACATTATATCGTCATGTTATACTATACCATTAATGCCGGCCGCCGCGCGCAGCCTGGCGGCCGCCTCCTCGCGCCCGATCAAGGGCAGGAGGACGGCCATTTCCGGGCCGCTGTCGCGCCCGGTCAGCGCGCGGCGCAGCGGCTGGAACAGGGCCTTGCCGCTGCGCTCGGCCTTGAGCCGCTCGACGAGCTGCGGCCACGGCGCCTGGCTCCAGTCGATCGCTTCGGCCGCTGCCGCGGCGGCGGCGAGAAACGGCCGGTCTTCCGCCGCCGCCACCCGCGCGACATGGCCGTGGAGGATATCCCACCAGTCCGCCGCCTCGCCGACGCTGCGCAAATTGGGCCGGATCGCGGTCCAATCGGCCGCGCTCATCCCCGCCGGAAGTCGCGCTGCGACGGCTTCGAACGGCAATTGATGGACGATGCGCGCATTGAGCGCGACGAGCTCGTCCATGTCGAACCGCGCCGGCGCCCGGCCGAAGCTGGCGAAGTCGAAGCGCTCGATCAGCGGCCCCGGCTCGGCCACCGGCTCGACCGGCAGGCTGGTGCCGATCCGCGCCAGCTTCGCCACCAAAGCGGCCGGCTCGATCCCCGCCTCCTTCATCGCCGCGACGCCGAGCGATCCGAGGCGCTTGGAAAGCTTGCCCTCCGAGCCGACCAGCAGCGCCTCGTGGGCGAAGGCCGGCGCCGCCGCGCCGAGCGCCGCGAACATCTGGATCTGGAGGCCGGTATTGGTGACATGGTCCTCGCCGCGCACGACGTGGCTGACCCCCATCTCGGCATCGTCGACGACGCTCGGCAGCATGTAGAGCCAGGAGCCGTCCTCGCGGCGGATGACGGGGTCGCTGAGCAGGGCCGGATCGAGATGCTGGGGGCCGCGGATCAAATCGTCCCATATGATCGGCGCCGCATGGTCGAGCCTGAACCGCCAGTGCGGCCGCCGCCCCTCCGCCTCGAGCTTCGCGCGCTCGGCGTCGCTCAGCGCCAGCGCGGCACGATCGTAGACCGGCGGCTTGCCCCGGCCGAGCAGCACCTTGCGCTTGAGCTCGAGCTCCTGCGCGGTCTCGTAGGCGGGATAGGCGCGCCCCGCCGCCTCGAGCCGCGCCAGCGCCGCTTCGTAGCGGCCGAATCGCTCGGACTGGCGGTGCTCCTCGTCCGCGTCCAGGCCGAGCCAGGCGAGATCGTCGCGGATCGCCGCGACATAGGCTTCTTCGCTGCGCTCGCGGTCGGTGTCGTCGAGGCGCAGGATGAAGCGGCCTTCATGCTTGCGCGCCCACAGCCAGTTGTGCAGCGCCGCGCGGATGTTGCCGACATGGAGCCGGCCGGTTGGCGACGGGGCGAAGCGGGTGACGACCTGCATGAGCGTGGCTCTATCGCCCTTGCCTTCGCTTCTCCACCCCGTAAGAGGGGCGCCATGAAGCTGATGACGGGCAATTCGAACCTGCCGCTGGCGCAGGCGATCGCCCACTATCTCGAAATCCCGATCACCCAGGCGAGCGTGCGCCGCTTCGCCGACGAAGAGATTTTCGTCGAGATCCTCGAAAATGTCCGCGGCGAGGACGTGTTCGTGGTCCAGTCGACCTCCTATCCCGCCAACGACAATCTGATGGAATTGCTGATCTGTATCGACGCGCTGAAGCGCGCTTCGGCCAAAAGGATCACCGCTGTCCTGCCTTATTTCGGCTATGCCCGCCAGGACCGCAAGCCGGGGCCGCGCACTCCCATTTCGGCCAAGCTGGTCGCCAATCTGATCACCGTCGCCGGCGCCAACCGCGTCCTCTCGGTCGATCTCCACGCCGGCCAGATCCAGGGCTTCTTCGACATCCCGACCGACAATCTCTACGCGGCGCCGGTGATGTCGGCGGACATTCAGGCGCGCTTCAAGGGGCGCAGCATCACCGTCGTCTCGCCCGACGTCGGCGGCGTCGTCCGCGCCCGCGCGCTCGCCAAAAGGCTCGCCAATGCGCCGCTGGCGATCGTCGACAAGCGCCGCGAGAAGCCCGGCGAATCCGAGGTGATGAACATCATCGGCGACGTTTCGGGGCGCTTCTGCATCCTGATCGACGACATCGTCGATTCGGCCGGCACCCTGTGCAACGCCGCGGCCGCCCTGAAGGAAGGCGGCGCCGAGGATGTCGTCGCTTATTGCACCCATGGCGTGCTTTCGGGCGGCGCGGCGGCGCGGGTCGACCGTTCGGCGCTCTCCGAGCTCGTCATCACCGACACGATCAATGCCCACGAAGCGGCCGCGGCGAGCGCCAAGATCCGCCTGCTGACGATCGCGCCCCTGCTCGCCGAGGCGGTCAAGCGGATCGCCGAGGAAGCTTCGGTTTCGAGCCTCTTCGACTAGGGGACATTCAAGCCTCGGACATTTTTTCGGCATTCGTGACGCCCGTCACGGCACGGGACCGGCTCGGACCTCTATTGCGGGCGTGAATGAGGAGGATGTCATGCGAGTCATGCGAACCAAAGAGCTTCTTGCCCTGGCGACGGTCATCGTCTCCGGATTGGCGCCGGTTCCGGCCGGGGCGCAGGTCTCGACCTGGTCGGTCACGGGCGCGGGCTGCGTGCCGACGGGCCAGACGATCTCGGGCATCGGCACCTTCAACTCCGCCGGCGACGCCAAGTTTCCGGGCACCAGCGTCGGCGAGATCATCCTGACCTGCCCGGTCCCCTCGTCGCTCCGCAGCGCCACGCATCTGGCGGTGACCTATCGGGATTCGGACGGGGCGGGCAACGTCGTGCTGCTGCACGCCGCGCTGAGGCGCAAGCGTCTCGACGTCGGTGGGGCGCAGGACGTCCCGGGCGCGGTCTTCGATTCGAACAGCTTCCCGGTTGCGATCGCGAATGTGCGGCGGTCGGTCCAGTTCGCCAACGCCTGCAACGGCAATCCCTTCGTGTTCGATCACGACAGGTTCACTTATTATGTCCAGGTGAACATGATCAGGCGCAGGCCCAATGCGGAGGTGCTGTTGTCATCGGTGGATTTGACCGGAACATCGTTCTGCTGAACCGGGCGGGCGGCGAGTCTTGCCTTTTCGAGCCTCTCCCCATATAGCGCCCGCTCTTTCCAGCTTTGGAAGAATCGAACCGCCCGGCCATCAAGGGCTGCCGTGGCTGTTCCCAACCGTCCGCCCCGCTGGGTGGCAAGGAGACGAAAATGCCCAAATTGAAGACCAAGAGCGGGGTCAAGAAGCGCTTCAAATTGACCGCCACCGGCAAGGTCAAGCACGGCGTCGCCGGCAAGCGCCACCGCCTGATCAGCCACAATGCCAAGTACATCCGCCAGAACCGCGGCACCGAAGTGCTCGCCGACGCCGATACGGCGCGGGTGAAGCTCTGGGCGCCCTACGGCCTGAAATAGGAGGTATTGGAAGATGGCTCGCGTCAAACGGGGTGTCACCACCCGCACCAAGCACAAGCGCCTGCTCGATCAGGCGAAGGGCTATTACGGCCGCCGCAAGAACACGATCCGGATCGCCCGCCAGGCGGTCGAGAAGGCCGGCCAATACGCCTATCGCGACCGCAAGGTGAAGAAGCGCTCGTTCCGCGCGCTCTGGATCCAGCGGATCAACGCCGCCGTCCGCGCCGAGGGGCTGACCTACGGCCGCTTCATGCACGGCCTGAAGCTCGCCGGCGTCGAATTGGACCGCAAGGTCCTCGCCGACATCGCGATGCACGAGGGCGAGGCGTTCAAGGCGATCATCGCCCAGGCCAAAGGCGCGCTGCCCCAGGAAGCCTGAATGGGTGGGGGCAGTCACCCGACTGTCCCCTTTCCATTGCGTGCGCGAAACGGCATTCTGCCGCGATGAGTCGCGCCTTCCTGCTGCCGATCGCCGCCCTCGGCCTCGCCGCCGCCGCGCTCGCCAACGACAGCACCGCGACGACCGCCGCCGGCGGGCTGGTGCTGACGCAGAATGGCGACATCGACCTGATCTCGGAGGACCTCTACGTCTCGGTCGAGCAGATCCGGGTCCATTACATCTTCCGCAACCGCGCGCCGCGCGACGTCGCCGTCACAATCGCCTTTCCGATGCCCGACCGCGACCTTTCGGCGATGCGCGAGGGCGATGTCGGCTATCCGTCCGATTTCGAGACCAGGGTCTCGGGCCGGCGGGTCGCCGCCGCGCTCGAGCGCCATGCCATGCTCGGCGGCCGCGATCACACCGCGCTGCTGCAGAGCCTCCGCATCCCGCTCGCGCCCGACGCGCAGGGCACCGGCCGCATCGTCGCCGCGCTGACCGCGCTCCCGGCGGCGCGGCGCGCGGAGCTGCGCCGGCTCGGCCTCGTCGATGTCGACGACGATGACCAGGGCCGTGGCCTGGCGCGGCATTTCGTTCCGCTCTGGACGATCCGCGACACCTGGCACTGGCAGCAGGTCTTCCCCGCCGGCCGCGACCTGATCGTCGACCATCGCTACCGCCCCGGCGCCGGCTCGAGCGCCGGGACGCCGCTCGCCTATCCCGAATATCGCCGCTCCGCCGACGGCCGCGCCGAGGCCGCATTCTATTGCGCCGACGCCGATTTCCTCGCCGGCCTCGATCGGCTCGTCCGCGCCGGCGGCGAGGGCACCGAGCTGCCCGACTACCGGATCGGCTATATCCTGACGACCGGCGCCAACTGGCGCTCGCCGATCGGCGACTTCCGGCTGGTGGTCGACAAGGGCAGCGTCCGCAACCTCGTCAGCTTCTGCGAGGAGGGGGTGCGGCGGACCGGCCCGACCCGGTTCGAGGTCCGCCACCACGATTGGCGCCCGACGCGCGACCTCAATGTGCTGATCGTCCAGCCCGACCAATGAGCCGCCACCTCGCCCTGCTCGCCTGCGCGCTGGCCGCGGCAACGGCCGCTTTCGCCAATGACAGCGTCGCCGAAATGGCGGCGGGCGGGCTCGTGCTCAGGCAGAGCCGCGACATCGACATGGTGTCGGAGGACCTCTACGTCTCGGCCGCGCAAATCCGCGTCCGCTACGTCTTCCGCAACCGCGCGCCCCGGCCGCAGCGCGTGACCGTCGCCTTCCCGATGCCCGATCGCCAGCTCATCGACGAGATGGAGAGCGAGGTCTCCTATCCCGGCGATTTCCAAACTATCGTCGACGGCCGGCCGGTTCGGATGATCGTCGAGCGCAAGGCGATCCTCGGCGGCGTCGATCGCAGCGCCGAGCTCGCCCGCCTGGGGCTGCCGGTCGCGCCGCCGGGCGGCGAGCGGGCGAGCTTCCTCGCGGACGCGATCGGCCGCCTGCCGCCCGCCGCGCGGCAGCGGCTCGCCCGCCTGGGCCTGATCGACGCGGCCAGCCTCGCCGATCCCTCGCACCAGATCCTGCCGATGTGGACGGTCAGGGAGATTTGGCATTGGGATCAGGTCTTCCCCGCCGGCCGCGACCTCCATGTCGAGCACAGCTACGTGCCCGGCGTCGGCGGCACCGCCGGCGTGCCATTGGCCACCCCGGAGTATCGCGACGGCGAAAACGGACGCCGGGAGCAAGCCGACTATTGCACCGATGCCGCGTTCCTCGCCGCGCTCGACCGGATGAGCCGGCGCGCCGAGCGCGACCGCGCCGGCTATCCGATGGAGCAGCGCGTCCGCTACATTCTGACCACCGGCGGCAATTGGCGCGCGCCGATCGGCGATTTCCGCTTGGTCGTCGACAAGGGCCGCGCCGATGCGATCGTCAGCTTCTGCGGCGAGGGCGTGCGGCGCATCTCGCCGACCCAATTCGAAGTTCGCCACCGCAACTGGCGCCCGAGCCGCGATCTCGCCGTGCTGATCGTCGCCGTGCCCGGGGATTGAGGACCCGCCCGCCGCCGGCCGAATTGCCAACGGGAACCGCATTATCTCCTTGCACTCTCAAGATGTTGTCATTTTGTTCTACCGGATTTGCAGCCAGCTAGGTTATATTGCCCGACTCGGAGAATGGCGATTCGGGAGAGGAAAGTGGAACGCGAAGAGGATCGGGAGGGCGAACGGCGGGAGAGCAAGGATGAGACGCTGCCGGCGCCGTGGGAGGCGGACGATTATCTCGACGGCGACGGGGGCGCCCGGCAGCGGCATGACGCCTTCACGCCGCCGCCGCGGCGGGTGTTCCTGAAGGAGCTTTCGAAGACAGGATGCATCCTGGATGCCTGCCGCGCAGCCGGCATTTCGCGCAGCACCGTCGACAATCTGCAGGACAGCGACGAGGAGTTCTGCCGGCATTGCCGCCTCGCCCTCGAGATGGCCAACGTGCCGGTCGAGCTGGCCGCCTGGGAACGCGGCGTCACCGGCATCGAGGAAGAGGTGATCCGCGGCGGCCAGGTCGTCGGCACCCGGCTCAAACGCTCCGATTCGATCCTGCGGCTGCTGCTCCAGGGCTCGGACCCGAAGAAATACGGGCCGCGTCCCGGCTTCACCCGCAAGCGGCTGCTGAAGTGGGAGCGCAAACAGATCGAGCGGGAGCTCCGCGCCCGCATGGCGGCGGACGCGCCTCCCATCGAGCGGGTCAGGGACGAAGTCCTCCTCAGAATAGGCAACATCCGGCGCCACCAGGAGCCAGCCAAGCTCGCCGCCGGCTGGACCAAGATGAAGGATGGCGACTTGGTCCCGCCCGGCTGGACCTGGTCGGGCGACACCGGCGACGAGGCGATCGACCAATACGGCCCCTCGGGCGACAGTTGAAGAAAACGCGATTCCGTGTCGAACTTGTCCACTTTGTCGATTTCGCCGCGCCCCTTCGCGCCGGCCTTCGCATCGGCTAGGGGCGGGCGCATGGCCCCCGATCTCGCCCATGTCGAAAGCTGGATCTTCGATCTCGACAACAGCCTCTATCCGCACGGCTCGAACCTGTTCGAGCTGATCGACCTCAGGATGGGCGAATATATCCAGCGCCTGCTCGGGCTCGATCCGGCCGAGGCGCACCGGGTGCAGAAATCCTATTTCCACGCCCACGGCACCACTCTGGCCGGGCTGATGGCGGAGCATGGCACCGACCCGCACGACTTCCTCGACTTCGTCCACGACATCGACCTTGCCCGGATCGCCGCCGACCCGGCCCTGGTCGCGGCGCTGGACCGGCTGCCGGGCCGCAAGTTCGTCTTCACCAATGCCAGCGAGGGCTATGCGCGCCGCGTGCTCGACCGGATCGGCCTCGCCAACGCCTTCGACGGGCTGCACGACATCCACGCCATGGCCTATGTGCCCAAGCCCGATCCTTCCGCCTATGCGGCGATCTGCGAACGCCACCGCATCGATCCGGCGCGGGCCCTGTTCGCCGACGACATGGTCCGCAACCTCGCGCCGGCGAAGGCGATCGGCATGGCCACCTTGTGGGTCGACAACGGCTCGGAGCAGGGCCCCGATGTCGTCGAGCCCGACTTCGTCGATTACCGGACGGGCGACATCGCCGGCTGGCTCGGCACGGTTCAGGGGGAGAAAGTGGCATGAGCCTCGAGCAGGTGATCGACAGGGCCTGGGAGGAGCGCGACGGGCTCGGCTTTTCGACCCGGGGCGAGGTCCGCGACGCGGTCGAGGAGGCGATCCGCATGCTCGACGACGGCGAGGCGCGGGTCGCCGAGAAGGGCGCCGCGGGAACGGATGGCGCCTGGACCGTCAACCAATGGCTGAAGAAGGCGGTGCTGCTCTCGTTCCGGCTGAACGACAACATGCTGATCCCGGGGCCGGGCGGCACGACCTGGTTCGACAAGGTGCCCTCCAAGTTCGAAGGCTGGGGCGCGGATCGCTTCCGCGCCGCCGGCTTTCGCGCCGTCCCCGGCGCGATCGTCCGCCGCGGCGCCTTCATCGGCCGCAACGCCGTGCTCATGCCGAGCTTCGTCAATATCGGCGCCCATGTCGGCGAGGGGACGATGGTCGATACCTGGGCGACGGTCGGCAGCTGCGCCCAGATCGGCGCCAACGTCCACATTTCGGGCGGCACCGGCATCGGCGGCGTGCTCGAGCCGCTGCAGGCCGGGCCGGTGATCGTCGAGGACGATTGCTTCATCGGCGCCCGCTCCGAAGTCGCCGAAGGGGTGGTGGTCGAGCAGGGCGCGGTGATCTCGATGGGCGTCTTCATCGGCGCCTCGACCAAGATCGTCGACCGCGCCACCGGCGAGGTGATCTACGGCCGCGTTCCGGCTTATTCCGTCGTCGTCCCCGGCACCCTGCCCGGCAGGGATGGAGGCCCGGGCCTCGCCTGCGCCGTCGTCGTCAAGCGGGTCGATGCCAGGACGCGGTCCAAGACCGGCATCAACGAACTGCTGCGGGATTGATGGGCGCGGCGTTCGCCTTGGCGCTGCTGGCGACCGCGCAACCCGGTACGCTGAGCTGGTCGCAGCTCACCACCATTTCCGATGAGGCGCTGGTGCGGCGGATGTTCGGCGATCTTGCCGCCTTCCCGGTGGTCACCAGCCGCCCCGACCCGGGCCCGCGCCGCTTTGCCCGGCGCTGGGCGAACGTCTGGTTCTGGACGCGGGCGCGCGCCTCGGACCGGGACGGCCTGTGCGAGACCGACCGGCTGATCGTCCGCTTCGAGCCGGCGGCACTCGCGCTGGGCGGTGACGACCCGCCGATGAGGCCGAGCCGCTTCGACCTCAAGACCTATTACATCGTCCGCGATCGTGGTCGCGCCCGCGAGGGGCGCCGGCCGGAGGGGGGCGCCGCGCTCGATCTCGAAGCGGCCTGCGCGGCGCTCGATCCGACCCGCGACGGCGTTCCCGCGGACGATAGCTGGCAGCTGATGAAGGCGTTCGAGCTGGTCGCCGCGCTCGGCGCCGGCGCCCGCGCCGGCCGCGCGCTCGCGCCGCTCGACTGTACCGGCATGTTCTGGAACCAGTCGCCGCCCGCCGACGAGGCGGCCTGCCTGCGCGAGCTCAGTGTCCTGCGCGAGACCTCCGCGGTCTGGGTCGACGCCTGCCAGGGCGGGCCGCCGCTGGGCAATTGCATCCGCGTTCAGGCGCCGCCCTGGTTCATCGAATTCCAGCTCGACCAGAGCCAGCGGCCGGTGCGGATCGTCGTCAAGGGGATCGAGGACACCAGCAGCATTGAATGATTGGCCGCAACATTCGGGATGCCGCCGGACGGAAGGCCGGTTAGGGCGGGGCGATGACCAACCGGACGATGAGCGGCGCGGACTGGGCGATATTGCTCTTCCTCTCGATCCTGTGGGGCGGCTCCTTCTTCTTCATCGAGATCGCGATTCGCACGGTCGCACCCTTCACCTTGGTGCTGATCCGGGTCGCGATCGCGGCGGCGATGCTCTGGGTCTGGCTGCTCGTCCGGCGCGAGCGGCTGGCGATGCCGCCCGGCGCGGCAACGGCCTTCCTCGTCCTGGCGCTGCTCAACAACGTCGTGCCGTTCGTCCTGTTCGCCTGGGCGCAGGAGGCGATCGACGGCGGCCTTGCCTCGATCCTCAACGCGACCACGCCGATCTGGGGCGTCCTCGTCGCCCACCTCTTCACTTCGGACGAGAAAGCGACGCCGGCCAAGGTCGCCGGCGTCCTGTTGGGTTTCGGCGGGGTCGCGGTGATGATCGGGGCGGATCTCCTCGGCAAGATCGGCAACGCCGCTCTCGCCCAGCTCGCCTGCCTCGCCGCCACCCTCTGCTACGCGCTGGCCGGGGTCTACGCCCGCCGCTTCCGGGCGATGGGCGTGCCGCCGGTCGCGGTCTCGACCGGCCAGCTCACCGCCTCGGCGATCGTCATGCTGCCGCTGGTGCTGCTGTTCGAGCCGCCCTGGCTGATGCCATCGCCCGCGCCCGAGGCCTGGATCGCCCTGGTCGCGCTCGCCTTGTTCTGCACCAGCCTCGCCTACATCCTCTACTTCCGCCTGCTCGCCTCGGCCGGCGCGACCAATTCGCTGCTCGTCACCTTCCTCATCCCGGTGACCGCGATCCTCTTGGGCGCGCTGATCCTCGGCGAGCGGCTCGCGCCGCGCCATTTCGCCGGCATGGCGCTGATCGGCGCCGGCCTCGCCGCGATCGACGGCCGGCTGTTCAGCCGGCCTCGGCAAGCAGCCTAGCGGCGCGCTCGCTTTGCCAGTCGGCGCCGCCGGTCATCCGCCAGACCTCGCGCCCTTCGCGGTCGTAGAGGATGGTGGTCGGCAGGGTGTCGAGGCCGAGCGCAGGCATCAGCCGCATCTGCGGGTCGAGATAGGGTTCGAGCCGCCGGAAATGGTGGGCGGCGAAGAAGTCGGTCACCTTTTGCCGGCCGTCCAGATCCTGACTCACCGTCAGGATTTCGAGCCCCGGCCCCGAACGCGCGGCGAGCGCGTCGAGCGACGGCATCTCGACGACGCAGGGGCCGCACCAGGTCGCCCAGAGGTTGGCCAGCACCGGCCGGCCGCGGAACACCGAGAGCCGGACCGGCTGCCCCTCGCCGTCCTCGAACAGCAGGTCGGGCGCCGGATCGCCCTGGTGCGAGCGGTCGAGCCGGCCGGTCGGATAGGCCGGCGCCGCCGCCGCCGCCGCCCGGTTGGCTTGCGGCTCCACCGCCTTTTGCCTATCGCATCCCGCGACGGCGAGACCGAACAAGAGGCCGGGGAGACAGGCGATCGCAGGCCGCAAGGATCAGGACTCCAACGCCATGTGGGGCGGGCGGTTCGCCGAGGGCCCCTCGGCGCTCATGCGCGAGATAAATGCCTCGATCGCCTTCGACAAGCGGCTCTGGCGGCAGGACATCAATGCCAGCCGCGTCCACATCGCCATGCTCGCCGCCCGGGGCATCGTCGCCCAGGAGGATGCCGACGCGATCGAGGAGGGGCTCGATAGGATCGAGGACGAATATGAGACGGGCGGCGTCCCCGAGGATCCGGCGCTCGAGGACATCCACATGCATGTCGAACATCGCCTCGGCGAGCTGATCGGGCCGGCGGCGGGGCGGCTTCACACCGCCCGCTCGCGCAACGATCAGGTCGCGACCGACTTCAAGCTCTGGGTCCGCGACGCGATCGATGCGGCCGACGAGGCGCTCGCGGCGCTGCAGCGGACGCTGGTCACCCGCGCCGGCGAGCATGCCGGTGCGGTGATGCCCGGCTTCACGCACCTCCAGGCGGCGCAGCCGGTGACGCTGGGCCACCATTTGATGGCTTATTACGAGATGCTGCGCCGCGACCGGTCGCGCTTCGCCGACGCCCGCGTTCGCGCGAACGAATGCCCATTGGGCGCCGCGGCGCTGGCCGGGACCAGCTTCCCGATCGACCGCGAGGCGACGGCGCTGGCGCTGGGGTTCGACCGGCCGACCGCCAACTCGCTCGACAGCGTCTCCGACCGCGATTTCGCACTCGATTACCTGATGGCGGCCGCGCAATGCGCGCTGCATCTTTCGCGTTTCGCCGAGGAGATCGTGCTCTGGGCGAGCCCGATGTTCGGCTTCGTCACCCTGTCCGACGCCTTCTCGACCGGCTCGTCGATCATGCCGCAAAAGCGCAATCCCGACGCGGCCGAGCTGGTGCGCGGCCATGCCGGCCGGATCGCCGGGACGATGGTCGCGCTGACGACGGTCATGAAGGGCCTGCCGCTCGCTTATTCGAAGGACATGCAGGACGACAAGGAGCCGGTGTTCGAGGCGCACGACCTGCTCGCCGTCTCGCTCGCTGCGATGGCCGGCATGGTCGAAAGCACGACCTTCAACACCGAGCGGATGCGCGCCGCCGCCGAGGCCGGCCACGCCACTGCGACCGACCTTGCCGACTGGCTGGTCAAGGAGGCGGGGGTGCCGTTCCGCGAGGCGCACCATATCACCGGCCGCGCCGTCCGCCTCGCCGACGAAGCCGGCGTGCCGCTCTGGGCGCTGCCCTATGATGCGCTTCGCAGCCTCGACGAGCGAATCAGGGCGGGCGTTTTCGATGTGCTTTCGCCGGACGCCTCGGTTAAGAGCCGGACCAGCCACGGCGGCACCGCGCCGGCCCAGGTGAAGAAACGGATCGAGGCGGCCAGGAAGGCGCTGGGGATGAAGGAATGAAGCGGATCGTCCTGCTCCTGCCGCTGGTCCTCGCCGGCTGCGGCTTGCGCGAGCCGCTGGCGCCCGCCCCGGGGCAGCAGATGCCGCCGGCGCCGGCGATGGCGAGCCGGCCGATGACCACCGACGAATTGCTCGCGCCGCCGCCGGTCGCCCGCCCGGGGCGCGTCGACGAGCTGCTGCGCCGCTCCGAGGTGCGCGGCGACGACCGCTTCGACCTGCCGCCGGGCGACGTCCCGGCCGACAGCAATTCCAGCGGCGACAAGCCCGAATGAGACAAGTCCGCAAGGCCGTCTTCCCGGTCGCCGGCCTCGGCACCCGCTTTCTTCCCGCCACCAAGGCGATCCCGAAGGAGATGCTGACGATCGTCGACCGGCCGCTCATCCAATATGCCGTCGAGGAGGCGCGCGAGGCCGGGATCGAGCAGATGATCTTCGTCACCGGCCGCGGCAAGGGCGCGCTCGAAGACCATTTCGACATCGCCTACGAGCTCGAGGCGGTGATGAAGGCGCGCGGCAAGTCGCAGGCTGCGCTCGACTCGACCCGCTTCCCGCCCGGCGCGATCGTCTCGGTGCGGCAGCAGCAGCCATTGGGGCTCGGCCACGCCGTCTGGTGCGCGCGCGCGATCGTTGGCGACGAGCCGTTCGCGGTGCTGCTCCCCGACGATCTGATGGTCGGCACACCCGGCTGCCTCGCCCAGATGGTCGCGGCCTACGAGCGGACCGGCGGCAACATCGTCTGCGCGCAGGAGGTGCCGCCCGACCGCACCTCCAGTTACGGCATCATCACCCCGGGCGCGCGCGACGGCCGGCTGACCGAGGTAAGGGGCCTGGTCGAAAAGCCGAAGCCCGAGGACGCGCCCTCGACGCTCGGCGTGGTCGGCCGCTATGTCCTCCAGCCCGAGATCATGCCGATCCTCGGCGGTCTCGGCGAGGGGGCCGGCGGCGAGATCCAGCTGACCGACGGCCTGGCCGCTTTGATCGGCGCCCAGCCGTTCCACGCCCTCACCTTCGACGGCGAGCGCCACGATTGCGGCGACAAGACCGGCTTCGCCATCGCCAATCTCGCGCTGGCGCTCGCCGACGAAACGGTCGCGCCGTCCGTCCGCGCCTGGCTCGCCGAGCGCGGGTGACCTTCACCGCCATCCTCGTCCGGGACGGCGAGGTTCGCCGTCTCAGCGCCGAAGAGGCGTTCGCTTATGGCGGCCCCGGCTTCCTCTGGACCCATCTCGAGAGCGACGGCGACGAGCTGCCGCTGGTCGTCAGGCCGGACATACCCGACGTCGCCGCCAACGCCCTGGTCGCGACCGAGACGCGGCCGCGCTGCGAACGGATCGACCAGGGCGCAATCGTCAACCTGCGCGGCCCCGCGGCGGCCGAAACCGACAATTCGGACCGGCTGGTCTCGATCCGGATGTGGGCGCGGGCGGGCAAGGCCGATTCGGTGACGCGTCGCCCGCTCGCGGCGACCGCAGCGGTGACGGCCCAGATGGAGGCCGGCCGGATCCTCGATCCGGGCGACCTCGTCACCGCCTACGCCCGCGAGATCAGCGCCGCCTTAGATCCGCAGGTGGCGGAATTGGGCGACGAGCTCGACGATTGCGAAAGCGGGCTCGAAAGCGCCAACAAGTTCCGGCTGCGCACGGCGATCACCCGCATCCGCTCCGAAGCGATCGCCTTCCGCCGGTTCGTCGCGCCGGATCGCGACGCGCTCACCGCGCTGACGGCGATGGATTTCGGCTGGCTCGCCGAGGACGACAAGCTCCACATCCGCGAGGCCGCCGACCGGTTCGCCCGCATGGCTGAGGAGCTGGAGGCGGTGCGCGAGCGCTCGGCCCTGCTCCACGAGCAATTGACCGACCTGCGCGCCGAGGAGATCGACCAGCGCTCGCTGCTGATCTCGGTCGTCGCCTTCATCTTCCTGCCGCTGACCTTCATCACCGGCCTGCTGGGCATGAACGTCCAGGGCATTCCCGACGCCCAGGACCCTTGGGCGTTCTGGGAGGTGGTCGTGCTATGCGTAATCCTCGGGATCGGAGTGCTGGCGTGGTTCGTGCGCCGGCAGTGGCTGCGGCGCTAGGCCTCCAGCTCGATGTCCCAGTAGAGATAGTCGCGCCAGCTGTCGTGGAGATAGTTGGGCGGGAAGCTGCGGCCGTGCTCCTGCAGCTGCCAGCTGGTCGGGCGGAACGGGCGGCGGCGGATCTGCATGCGCGCCTGCTGGGGCGTGCGGCCGCCCTTCCTGAGGTTGCAGGGCGCGCACGCGGTGGCGACATTCTCCCAGGTGGTGCGGCCGCCGCGCGCGCGCGGCAGCACATGGTCGAAGGTCAGCTCCTTGGGATCGCCGCAATATTGGCACGAGAAGCGGTCGCGCAGGAACAGATTGAACCGGGTGAAGGCCGGGAATTGCGAGGGGCGGACATATTGGCGCAGCGCGATCACGCTCGGCAGCTTCATCGCCCGGCTCGGGCTGTGCACCTCGCGCTCGTAGGCGGCGACGATATCGACCCGCTCCAGAAAGATCGCCTTGACGGCGGTCTGCCACGGCCACAGGCTCAAAGGGTAGTAGCTGAGCGGCGTGTAATCCGCATTGAGCACGAGGGCGGGACAGCCTTCGGGATGCCGGAGAAGGTCGGGATGGTACAAGGCCGAAAAGCTCCCGTTTCTCGGAAGTCCGTCCGAAAAACGCCGCCCCACGAAGCCTGTCGCACCCAGAACGCGGGAGACTGGGCTTTCGGCCGTCCTCTCCTGGTCCGCCACGCTGTCGCCATGTTGCGTGACGGCCTTATGACACCATAAGCGGCGACTCCGGGTCAAGCGCCTTATGCACGCCGTCACCCGCTTCGCGCCGAGTCCGACCGGACGGTTGCATCTCGGCCACGCTTATTCGGCGCTGATGGCGCACGATTTCGCGCGCGAGCGGGACGGCACCTTCCTGCTCCGCATCGAGGATATCGATCCCGGCCGGTCGCGGCCCGAGTTCGTCGATTCGATCTTCGAGGACCTCATCTGGCTCGGCCTCGAATGGGACGGCGAGCTCATCTACCAGTCCGAGCGGTTGCCGCTCTATGCCGGGGCGCTGGCGCGGCTGGAAGATGCGGGCCTGGTCTATCCCTGCTTCTGCACCCGCGCCGACATCGCCGCCAGTGCCGCCGCGCCGCAGGGTCCTGACGGGCCGGTATATCCGGGAACCTGCCGGAGCCTGGCCGACCCCGATCTCACCAGGCCGCACGCCTGGCGGCTCGACGTCGCCAGCGCCTGCGCACGGACCGGCCCGCTCTACTGGATGGACGGTCACACCGAGGTGAAAGCGGAGCCGGAGGTCTTCGGCGACGTCGTCCTCGCCCGCAAGGACGCGCCCGCGAGCTATCATCTCGCGGTCACGCTCGACGACGCGGCCCAGGGCGTCACCGATGTCGTGCGGGGCCGGGACCTGTTCGCCTGCACCGACGTCCACCGGCTGCTCCAGGCGCTGCTCGATCTGCCGACGCCCGCCTATCACCACCACGCGCTCATCGCCGACGCCCAGGGCCACCGCCTCGCCAAGCGTCATGAGGCGCCGACGCTGGCGGATCTTCGCGCTGCCGGCGCGGACCCGGCCGAGCTCGCCGCCTCGCTGCGGCGCGGGGAATTGCCGGCTGGATATTCGCTTCGGCAGGCGTAAGAGGCGGGCCATGAAGTGGATATTGATTCCCCTCCTCGTCCTCGCCGCGGGCGCGACCTTGTTCGTCCTCGCCAAGGGCGTGATCGGCATGGCGCAGCAAAAGGACATCACCGGCCAGCGCTCGCAGGAGCTGATGCGCAAGCGCATCCTCTTCCAGGCGATCGCGATCGCGATCGCGGTGCTGCTGCTGCTGACGATGAGCAGCTGAAGGAGCGGCGGCCCTGGTCCGGCTCAACAAGATCTACACCCGCACCGGCGACGCCGGCGAGACCGGCCTCGTCGACGGGTCGCGCGTGTCGAAGGCGGACCCGCGCCTGGCCGCGATCGGCGATGTCGACGAGGCGAACAGCGCGATCGGCATCGCCCTCATCCATGCCGGCGGCGCAGCGAAGGCGATGCTCGCCCGCATCCAGAACGAATTGTTCGATCTCGGCGCCGATCTTGCCACGCCGGGCGAAGATTTCGCGCCGGGCGCGATGACGCTGCGCATCGTCCCCGAGCAGATCGATCGGCTCGAGCGCGAAATCGACAAGATGAACGAAGAGCTGGAGCCGCTGAAAAGCTTCATCCTGCCCGGCGGTACCGCGATGGCAGCCTATCTTCATCTCGCGCGTTCCATCACCCGCCGGGCGGAACGCTCGGCGGTGGCGGCGGCGAGGTCGGTTTCGTTGAACCCTTTGGCGCTCACCTATATCAACCGGCTGTCCGACCATTTGTTCGTGATGGCGCGCTGGACGGCGAGGGAGGAAGGCGGGGATGTTCTCTGGCAACCCGGGGCGACGCGCGGCGCCTGATCCCGACCGCGGGGCGGGGCGCTATGAGGCGGTGCGCGGACTCAGCCTCGCCATCGCCGCGCCCTTGTCCGACGGCGACGCCTGCGTTCAGCCGATGCCCGATGCCTCGCCGGCGAAATGGCATCTCGCCCACACCACCTGGTTCTTCGAGACCTTCCTGCTGCGCGACCACGTCCGCGGCTACCGCGTGCACGACGAACGCTGGGCCTATCTCTTCAATTCCTATTACGAGGGCGAGGGCGACCGCCACGCGCGGCCGCGCCGCGGCATGCTGAGCCGGCCTTCGCTCGACGAGGTGCGCGCCTATCGCGCCGCGGTCGACGCGGCGCTGATCGCCGCGATCAGCGATTTGCCGGCGGATCTGATCGAGCTCGGCCTCCACCACGAGCAGCAGCATCAGGAGCTGATGCTGATGGACCTCACCGCCGCCTTCGCCGAGAATCCGCTACGGCCGGCGGTGTGGGAGAGCGCCCCTCGGCCGCCCGCGGCGGCGGCGCCGCCGATCGACTGGGTGGAGGGCGCCGAAGGGCTCGTCGAGATCGGCGCCTCCGCCGAAGGCTTCGCTTTCGACTGCGAGCGGCCGCGCCACGGGGCCCTGCTGCATCCGCACGCGCTCGCCGGGCGCACCGTCACCAATGCCGAATGGCTCGGCTTCATCGCCGATCGCGGCTATGCCAACCCCTTGCTGTGGCTGGCGGACGGCTGGACCTGGGTCCAGGAGAGCGGCATCGAGGCGCCGCTCTACTGGCGGCGCGGGGAGGGGGGCTGGTCGCGCTTCGGCCTCGACGGGTTCAAGCCGCTCGATCTCGCCGAGCCGGTCTGCCACATCTCCTATTACGAGGCCGATGCTTATGCGCGCTGGGCCGGCGCGCGGCTGCCGACCGAGGCGGAATGGGAGAGCGCGGCGGCCGCCCACGACCCGCTCTCGGGAACCCAGCTCGACGCGGCCGGCCCGGTCCGGCCCCGCCCTTCCGGCGGCGGCGATCTGTTCGGCAACGTCTGGGAATGGACCGGCAGCGCCTTTCTTCCCTATCCGGGCTTTGCCCCCGCCGCGGGCGCCGTCGGCGAATATAACGGCAAGTTCATGTGCTCGCAGATGGTGCTGCGCGGCGGCAGCTGCGCGACCCCTCGCGGCCATCTCCGCGCTTCCTACCGCAACTTCTTCTACCCGCATCAGCGCTGGATGTTCTCCGGGCTTCGGCTGGCGCGTGACAGCTGATCCGGCGTTTCGCGCGGACGTGCTCGCCGGCCTTGCCGCGCCGGTCCCGGCCGTGCCGGCGCGCTGGCTCTACGACCGCCGCGGCTCGGAGCTGTTCGAGGCGATCACCCGGCTCCCCGAATATTATCCGACCCGGACCGAGACCGCGATGCTGGCGCGTTTAAGCGACGACTTCGCCGACATCTCCAGCGCCGGCGCGGCGGTGGTGGAGTTCGGCTCGGGCTCGTCGGCCAAGACGCCGATCCTGCTGCGCGCGATTCGTCCCGCCGCTTATGTTCCGATCGACATCAGCGGCGATTTCCTGCGCGAGTCCGCCCGCTCGCTCGCCGCGGAATTCCCGGGCCTGCCGGTCCACCCGGTCGAGGCGGATTTCACCAAGCCGCTCATGCTCCCGGCCGAGATCGCGGCCCTGCCCAAGCTCGGCTTCTTCCCGGGGTCGACGATCGGCAATTTCGTCGCCCGCAGCGCGGTCGACCTCTTGCGCGCGATGAAGGAGACGCTCGGCGAAGGGTCGCGGCTGCTGATCGGCCTCGACCGGATCAAGGACGTCGATATCCTGCTCGCCGCCTATGACGATCCGGCCGGCGTCACCGCCCGGTTCAACCTCAACCTGCTCGATCGCATCAACGCCGAGCTGGACGGCGACATTCCGGTCGGCGCCTTCCGCCATCGCGCGATCTGGAACGACGCGATGAGCCGGATCGAGATGCACCTCGAGGCGTTGCGGGACGTCGCCTTCACCGTCTCGGGCCAAGGCTTTGCGCTGAAGGCCGGCGCCACCATTCATACCGAGAACAGCCACAAATACGGCTATCGCGACAGCCGGCTGATGCTGCGGGCCGCCGGCTGGGGGGTGGTGGAGGAATGGACCGACGACGACGAGTGGTTCTCGATCATCCTCGCCGAGGCCGAGCCGCCGCGCTTCGCCCCATAAGGTGCGAGTACGGACCTTAGCATTGCTCCTCTCAACGCGCCCGGCTAGAGGACCGCCATGCTGCTCTCGGTCTTCATCGTCGTCGATTTTCTGCTTCAGGTGCTGATGTGGGTGATCGTCATCCAGGCGATCCTGTCCTGGCTGGTGGTGTTCAACGTCATCAACACCCACAACGATTTCGTCCGCTCCTTCCTCCGCGCGCTCGACCGGATCACCGCGCCCCTCTACCGGCCGATCAGGCGGATCCTGCCCGATTTCGGCGGCCTCGATTTCTCGCCGGTCGTCATCCTGCTGCTGATCTACGTGCTCCGCATCCTCCTTGCCGGCGTCGCAACCGACATCGCCATGGCCGGCTAGAGGCGCCGTTGAGCGCCGCGATCATCGACGGAAAGGCGTTCGCCGCGCGGCTGCGCGAGCAAGTGGCCATCGGCGTCGACAGATTCCGCACCGTCACCGCGCGGGGGCCCGGACTCGCCGTGGTTCTGGTCGGCGACGACCCGGCGAGCCAGGTCTACGTCCGCGCCAAGGGCAAGGCAGTGCTGGCGGCGGGGATGGAGAGCTTCGAGCATCGACTCCCCGAAGCGACGTCCGAGGACGAATTGCTCTATCTGGTCGCGCGCCTCAACGCCGACGAGCGCGTCGACGGGATCCTCGTCCAGCTGCCGCTGCCGCCGCAGGTCGACGAGCGCAAGCTGATCGCCGCGATCGATCCGGCCAAGGATGTCGATGGCTTCACGACCGAAAATGCCGGCCGACTCGCCGTCGGCGAGCCGGGCCTGGTCCCCTGCACGCCGCTGGGCTGCCTGATGCTGCTGAAGGACCGGCTCGGCGGCCTGGCCGGCCTCGAAGCGGTGGTGGTCGGCCGCTCCAACATCGTCGGCAAGCCGATGGCGCAGCTGTTGCTCCGCGAGAATTGCACGGTGACCATCGCCCACAGCCGCACGCGCGACCTCGCAGCGGTCGTCCGCCGCGCCGACATCCTCGTCGCCGCCGTGGGCCGGGCCGGTCTGATCAGGGGCGAGTGGCTGAAACCCGGCGCGACGGTGATCGACGTCGGCATGAACCGGGTCGACGGCAGGCTGCGCGGCGACGTCGATTTCGACGGCGCGCGCGACGTCGCCGGCGCGATCACCCCGGTCCCCGGCGGCGTCGGGCCGATGACCATCGCCGTGCTGCTGAGCAACACCCTGGCCGCCGCCCATGCCCGCGCCGGCCTGACGCCGCCGGAGGGTCCGTGATCGAGCTGTTCGTCTCCGCCTTCGTCACCTTCCTGGTGGTGATCGATCCGCCGGGCTGCGCGCCGATCTTCGCCAGCCTCACCAGCGCGGCGACGCCGGCGCACCGCCGCGCGATGGCGTTGCGCTCGGTCGGGATCGCCGCGGGGATCCTGCTCTTCTTCGGGCTGCTCGGCCAGGATCTGCTGCGCGCGCTCGGCGTGTCGCTCTCCGCGTTCCGGATCGCCGGCGGCATCCTCCTCTTCCTGATCGCGATCGATATGGTGTTCGAAAAGCGCACCGAGCGCCGCGAGGCTCGCGCCGAGGAGGTCAGCGCCAGCAAGATCGACGACGTCTCCGTTTTCCCGATGGCGATCCCGATGATCGCCGGGCCCGGCTCGATCGCTTCGATCATGCTGCTGATGGCGCGCAGCGACGGCCTCGCCGCCTCGGCGATCGTGCTCGGCGCGCTGTTGCTGACCCTGGTGCTGACGTTGGTCGCGCTGCTGCTCGCCGGCCCGCTGATGCGGCTGCTGGGCCGCCATATGGAAGCGATGCTCACCCGCCTGCTCGGCGTCATCCTCGCCGCGCTGGCGGTCCAGTTCGTGATCGACGGCCTGAAACGGACCTTTACTTGATCACCCGCCACATCCGGTAGGGCGAGTTGGCGGGAAGCTGGACCGGCGCCAGCCAGGCGGGCACCTTGCCCCGCATCAGCTGGGCGTAGAAGCCGTCGGGAGCTTCCGAGCGGTAGATGGTCGATTCCGACAAATTGGGACAGATCAGCAGATAGTCGACACGGTAGCGCAGCGCGGTCGCGTGCGCATTGGCTTCGCCGCCGCGCCAGACGTGCATCACGTCGATGATCTGCCGGGCGTTGCGGTGATAGGGGCCGGTGATCGCATCGTGGTGGGTGACCGTGATCAGCCGCGGGCCCAGGTCGACGAAGGTCAGCACCATGCCGGCCGGCTGGCGGTTGACCGGCGCCAGCGCGTAAAGCGTCGGGCAGCGGTTGTTGGCGCGGTTGATCGCCTTGCGCCCTTCGCTCAGCGGCGTGTCGAACCAGCGGGTGAGCTGGAAGCTGGCGGTCCCCGAGATCAGCAGGAAGGCGGCGACGACCCCGAAGACGCGGACCAGCATCGAGCGCTGGCCCGCCAGCCAGGCGATCGCCGCCCAGGCGAGCGCGGTTGCGCCGGGGATCGACAGCAGCTGGGCGGCCGGGCCGGCGCGGGTCTGCCAGCAGAGCAAGGCGGCGGCGAGCGCGGCGAGCGCGGCGACCGCCGCCCACGGGATCAGTCGCCCGGGATCGCGCCGGCTCTGCCAGAGCATCAGCGCATAGCCGATCAGCCCGGCGACCGGCAGCGTCACCGTCTGCACCGTGGTGTCGAAGCCGTGCCGCCAGATCGGCATCGCCTCGCGCACCCTCGAGAGCCAGAGCCGCTCGAGCTCGGGCGAGGATTGCTCGAGCCGGCCGAGGCACTGCGGCGCCCCCAGCGCGAACGCGCCGGCAATCCCGGCGCCGGCGAGAGCGGCGATGGCGAGCCGGGCAAGCGGCTTCGCCGGCGTCAGATAAGCGAGCGCCACCGCCGCCGCGCCGGCGGCGAGCATCGCCGAGAGCCAGATCGGCGTCAGCGCATCGCAGATCGGCGCCATGTTCGCCTCGGAGGTGAAGACGAGGAAGGCGAGCGCGCAGCCGCCGCCGAGGCTGGCGCCATAGGCGGCGAGCCGTCGCGCCTCGCTGCCGTCGCGCACCCACATCAGCGCGACCAGCCCCCCCGAAACGGCCATATAGGGCAGCATCTCCAGCCCGATCGCGAACGACAAAGCGGTGGCGATGCCGAGGGTGACGCCGCCGCGCGCCCGCCTCGGATCGGTCAATGAGGCCATCGCCCAGGCGAGCATGGCGAGCTGCCAGCCGTGATGGTCGATCCGGAGCGGCTGCCACATGCCATTGGCCGAGCCGGCGCAGGCGATGAGGGCGATGGCGAGCGGCCAGGCGATGCCGGCGATCAGCCGCCGCACGACGACGGTGATCGCGGTCATTGCGACCAGCATCGGCAGCAGCGGCGCGACCGCGACCGCGATCTGCTCCGCGATGCGGCCGCCGACGAGCGGTGTGAAGATGATCTTCAACGCGGCGATCGGCAGGTCGACGAGCCGCGACCAGTGGATGTTCGATCCCACCAGCCGGTGCTGGGAGAGGTCGTACCAGCCTTGGCCGTTCAGGAGCGCGCGGACCTGCATGATCCGCATGTTGTCGTCGGTGTCGCCGAGCGCGAAGATGCGGATCAGGCCCCAGCGGTCCCAGAGCATGAAGCCGGCGATCACGAGCCAGGCGAGCAGCAGGAACCAGCGCCAATGCCGGTCCAGAAGATCGAACGGCGCCTCCGCGCTGACCGGCATAAACGTTTCTTTTCTTTTCAACCCTGGCCTCGCGCATTAGTCGCTGTCCGCCAAAGGGCAAGCGGGCGCATCGTGACGATAACCAAGCTGATCGGGAAGCATGAGGAGGTCGCGGGCCAGCTCGTGCGCTATGCGTTGACCGGCGGCCTTGCGAGCGTCGTCAATATCGGCGTCTATTGGGTGCTGGCGGCGAAAGGCATGGATCCCAACCTCGCCTGGACAATCGGCTTCGCCGCGGCCGTCCTCGTCGGCTATGTCGTCCACAGCCGCTGGAGCTTTCGCGGCCACGGCCGGCGCGACAATCTCGCCCGCACCGGCGGCCGCTTCGTCGCGGTCTCGCTGGTCAGCTTCGCGCTCAACCAGCTCTGGGTCTGGCTGCTCGTCGTCCATTTCGCGCTGCCGCTCTGGGCGCCCTATCCGCTCGTGCTCGGGGCGACGCCGCTGATCGTGTTCGCGCTCAACCGCCGCTGGGTGTTCGCATGAGCGCCGGTCCGGTCCTGACCCTGATCGCCCCGGTCAAGGACGAGGAGGAGGCGATCGCGCCCTTCCTTGCCCGGGTCGCGCCGATCCTGGACGGCCTGTTCGCCGACGGCGCCTGGGAGATATTGTTCGTCGACGACGGCAGCGAGGACAATACGCTGGCGGCGATCCTCAGGGGCCATGGGGCCGACCCCCGCGTCCGGGCGCTGTCGCTGTCGCGCAACTTCGGCAAGGAGGCGGCGCTGACCGCCGGCCTCGATTATGCCGCCGGCCAGGCGGTGATCCCGATCGACGTCGACCTCCAGGACCCGCCCGAATTGATCGGCGCGATGCTCGCCAAATGGCGCGACGGCTATGAGGTCGTCTACGGCGTACGCACCAACCGGCAGAGCGATTCCCTGCCCAAGCGCCTCACCGCCGACCTTTATTACCGCGCCCACAATTATCTCTCGTCGGACAAGATCCCCGAGCATGCCGGCGATTTCCGGCTGCTCGACCGCGCCGTGGTCGAGATCATCAAGGCGATGCCCGAGCGCAACCGCTTCATGAAGGGCCTGTTCGCCTGGTCGGGGTTCCGCCAGGCCGCGGTCGAATATTCCCGCGCCGAGCGCGCCGTCGGCCGGACCAAGTTCCGCTACTGGAAATTGTGGACGCTGGCGCTGGACGGGATCACCTCGGCCTCGACCATGCCGCTTCGGATCTGGTCCTATATCGGCGTCGTCATCGCCTTCTTCACCCTGCTCTACGCGGTCTATGTCGTCGTCAAGACGATCCTGTTCGGCAGCGACGTCGCCGGCTACCCGTCGCTGATGGTCGCGATCCTGTTCTTCGGCGGCCTCCAGCTGATCAGCCTCGGCGTGCTCGGCGAATATGTCGGCCGCATCCTGATCGAGACCAAGCGGCGGCCGCTCTACGTCGTCCGCAAGAAGATCGGCTTCGAGGACGACGAGGGCGCCGCCTGATGGAGCGGGCGGTCTTCGATCGCATGGCCGAGCACGACCAGGTCCACTGGTGGTATGTCGCCCGCCGCAAGATCCTCGCCGATCTGATCCGCCGCGAGGCCGGCCTGCCCGACAATGCCCGTATCCTCGAGATCGGCTGCGGCACCGGCCACAATTTCGAGATGTTGCGCGCGTTCGGCCGCCTCGACGCGCTCGAGGTGGACGGCGAGGCCCGGGCCCTCGCCAGCACCCGGCTCGGCCGCGCGGTCGGCGATTCGCCCTTGCCGGAGCTGGCCGGGGTCCCCGACCATGAATACGACCTCATCGCCCTGCTCGATGTCCTCGAACATGTCGACGGCCGCCCCGAATCGCTGAGGAGCGTCGCCGCCAAGCTCGCGCCGGGGGGCAAGATTCTGATCACCGTGCCGGCCTATCAATGGCTGTGGAGCGCGCACGACCTCGCCCACCATCATAAGCTGCGTTATTCGAAGAAGGGCCTCCGCCGCGACGCCGAGGCGGCGGGGCTCAAGGTCCGCAAGATCGGCTTCTTCAACAGCCTGCTCTTCCCGATCGCCGCGGCGGTGCGGATCCTGGGCAAGCTCCGCGGCAAGACGTCGAGCGACGACGATCTGCCGCCCAGGCCGCTCAACGCGATGTTCGGGAAGGTCTTCGGGCTCGAACGTCACCTGATCGGGCGGGTGCCGTTTCCCGCGGGGGTTTCGCTCTTCGCGTTGCTCTCGACCCGATAGAGCACGCTCGTCCCGCTCCGCCAGATCGGGCGGAGACCCTCGGCGAGCCTGGCGTCGTAGCGCGGCGGATCGATCAGCCAGACATAGTCGAACGCCTCGCGCGGCACGATCGCCAGCGCCATATCGAGGCTGCGCCAATATTCGCGCGGGCAGCGGCGCTCGGTGACGATCTGGGTCGCGTCGCGGATGAACGGCCAGCCGGGCTTGTAGCGGACGTGGAGCAATTGCGCGCCGGCCATCGTCCACTGGTCGTTCGAGAATGCGCGATTGCGGACGATCGCCATGCCGGGCAGATGCAGCAGCCGGGTCATCGCCCAGTGCTCGACGCAGGGCCGGCCGACGAAGCTCACCATCCGGGCGCCGTGCGGGACATAAGCGAGGGCGGCGAGCTCGCGGTCGTAGACCCGGTCGTAAAGCCACATGCTCACCCCGGTCCCGCCCGTCCGCACGACGATGAAGGCGAGGCCGGCAATGGCGATTGCGCGCTGGAACATGGGCCCGGCGCTGTCCTTGAAGCGGATGGCGATGATCGCGATGGCGAACAGATAGGGCGCGAGACGCATGTCGGCATAAGCCGAGCCGAACACGATCCGCGGCAGCAGCACGAACACGATCGAGAGGAAGACGACCGATGCGAGCAGGTTCCGGGACCAGCTCAGGCGCCGGTCGACGATCGACCAGAAAAGAAGCAGGCAGACGACGATGAGCGCGCCGACGTCGAACCATTTCCAGCGGTCGCGCAAGACCATGATCAGCCAGTCGAGCTTGCGGGCCCAGTTGAACCAGTCGGTGGTGACGCCGGCCGCCTCGCTCCGCCACAGCAGCATCAGCGCCACCGGCGGCACCAGCGACAGGCAGTGCACCCCGGCCCGCAGGCCCGCGCCGAAGAACTTCCGGCCGAGATCGTATTGCCGAACCAGCTCGGCCGAAAAGCAAAGCACGCCGAGCGTCCCCCACCCGAACGCATGGACGATCCACAGCGCCAGCGAGATCGGCACGAACAGGGCCGCCCGCAGCCGGACATGGCCCAGCCGGCCCAGCCGCAACCACAGCGCGAACGCGTTCAGCGCCAAGCCCAGGGCCAGCGCAAAATTCACGAATCCGAACAGAAACGGAAAATTGAACGCGAACGGCACCGCGAACAGGGCGGCGGGGGGAATGCGGCCGTGCACTTCGTAGGAAACCCACATCAGCCCGGCGACCGTCAGCGGCGGGATCGTCATCACCACCAGCTTCACGGCGGTTTCGAGGCCGACCAGCGGCGCGAGCAGCTCGACCAGCAGGTCGACGCCGAGATTGCCGATCACCTGCCAATGGAAGCCGAAATATTGCTGGAGGTCGGGCGAGGTGGCGAGATCGAGCTGGACCCGGTAGCGGCCCATGTGGCCGGGCAGGTCGAGCAGCGGCGGCACGTCGGGCCAGAGCAGCGGCAGTGCCGAGAGGAGGACGAGCGCCAGCACGAAGTCCCGCCGCTCCCAAAAGGGCCGCGCTTCATTCTCGTCGCGTCGCCGGAAAAATGCCTGCTGCATCGCCTCTCGCCGCTTGAGCCCTGGCGGACCGCCCTGCCTTCCCCAGACGGGCGCGGCTTTCAACTCAAAAAGCGGCGTGGCCGGGACAGTTCATGGTAAACTTCCCTCATCGGGCCACGCCCGCGGGATTCCGGGAGGAGCCTGTGCTAGCAAGGCGACAATGGCGGGGGGAAGAGCGGGTTGGAACAGCGGCGCGCGGGCACAAGCGGGCATTTCCTGATCCTGGCGCTGATCCTGATCCTCGGCGCCGGGCTGAGGATCGTCGGCCTCGGCCGCGAGAGCCTCTGGGCGGACGAGGCGCTGACGCTCGTGCTCGCCAGCTGGCCGACGGGCGACATGCTCATGCAGCCGACCGACCCGACGCCCTTCCTTTACTATTTCTTGCACAAGCTGTTCATCCCGCCCAGCGCCGGCGCCGCGGCCGCCAGGAGCATTTCGCTCGCCGCCGGCATCCTCTCGATCGGCGCGATGTACCTGGTCGGCCGGCTCGCCTTCGGCCGGCGCGGCGGCTTGCTCGCCGCCGCCCTGCTGGCGGTCTGGGGCGCCCATATCGACTATAGCCAGGAAGCGCGGGCCTACAGCCTGCTGTTCCTGCTGACGCTGGGCTCGGCGGCCGGCCTGCTCTGGTGGTTCCACGAGAGCGGCAAGGACGAGGCCTCCCGCATCGGTCCGGTGCCGACCCGCCGCGTCGCGCTGGCGTTGTTCGGGACGGCGACGGTTCTTTCCTTCTACACCCACCTGGTGTCGGTCTTCTGGATCGCGCTGGCGGTGCAGATCCTGGTCTCGGCGACCTTGCGGACGCGGCCGAAACGCTGCTTCGCCGAAGCCGGCGTCGCCCTGGCGGCGATGGCGCTGCTCGCCATTCCGGGCCTTGTCCGCCTGTCGCGGGAGGTGTCGACGCCCGACGCCTTTCACTGGCTGCCGCAGCAGGGGCCGGCCGGGTTTCTGGGCACCACCGCCGATCTCCTCCTGCCCGCCGGCCTGTGGGCCAATCCCTGGATCGAGGCGCTCGGCCTGGGCGGTCTGGCAAAGGCGGCGATCGGAACTGGCCTGGTGGCGGGGCTGGTCCTGCTCCTCGTCCGCGCGACCCGCGCCCGGCCGCGCCCTTGGGCGGGCCATCCGGCGACGGTCGCGGTCACCCTTGCCTTTCTGGCGCTGCCGCTGCTGCTTTGGCTGTTCGGCTATGTCGCCCGGCCGCTGTTCATGCCGCGCACGATCCTTTTTGCCATACCGGGCATGATTCTGCTGATCGTGGCGGCCGTCGGCGCCTTTCGAAGCGAGCGCGCGCAGCTTGCCGCATCCGCCATCGCGATCGCAGCCTTCCTGCTGCCGATCCCGCGGCACGGCACGACCCGCGAGAAAGAGGATTGGCGCGGCGCCGATGCGGCGCTTTCCGGCCGCGTCCGCCCCGGCGATTTGATCCTCGTCTGCCCGGCATGGAAATATCCCGCCTTGCGCCATGCGACGGCGCAGCCGGTGCCGGCGCCGGCGCTGGTGCCGTCCGGGCCGGCGCCGCTTCTCCTGGAGCGGCCATTCGGGTCGGACCCGCGATGGGCGCGGACTTATTTCGTGTCGGTGACCGAGCCGGTGATGCGATCATGGATCGGCGGGCCCGTGCAACCGCATCGGCGCGGACAGATCGCGCTCGCCCCCGGCGCGGCGGTCTGGCTGGTGGCCAGCGAATGCCCGGCGGAGGAGATGAGCAGCCTTGGCCGCTGGCTCGGCGGCGCGGTCGGCTGGACGAAAATCTGGGAGAGTCCCGCCACGCCGGATCATGCCGGGATCCGGATCGGCAGATACGCGCCGGCAAGACCCATCGGCGGACCGGTGCTGCTGCCTCCCGGTCCGTGAGTGCCGATCAGCCGCGCGGGTCGACGGATGGGCGGGAGCGCAACAGGCACAATGCCGGCGTCGCGCCGCCGCCGCCGCCGCGCAGCCGCCGCAGCGCTTGCCGGAACGGTGGGTCGTCCTGGCCGAACACATATTCGCGCTCGATCCGGCCATGTTCGTGCGCGATTGCCGCGCAGCCGCCCAGGGAGGCGCGGAGTTGCAGGGGCCGCGAAGGATTGGCGTCCGGAAGGGCCCTGGCCGCCGGCACCAGCGCCAGGAGACGGCGTGTGGTCTCGTCGCTCGACAGCGCAGTCCCCGCCTCTTCGATCCAGTGCGCGGCTGCGGCCTCGACTCCGCTCATGCTGGGCTGCGCGCCGAGGATGAGGAATGCATTGGCTGTGACGGCGAGCGCGATGACGCCGGCAAGCAGGCGCCGCCGCGCCTGCCATGCCGCGACGCCGAAGGCTGCGGCCGTAGTGGCGGCGGCAGCGGCGAGCGGCATGAACATGCGCGGCTTGGGATCGATCGCCAGCACGTAGATCAGCACCAGCGAGGCCAGCGCCGTTGCGCCCAGCAGCAGCAGCGCCCGGCGCCGCGCTTGCGATTCGAGGACGTCCCGCGAGACGTAGGCCGAAATCAGGACGACGGCCGTGAACAGCGTCAGCCCGATCGCCGGATGCGCGATCAGGTTGATCAGCGGGTTCACCGACCAATGCACGTCGATTCCCGCGGCGGGCCTCCAGCCGGCGATGAAATCCGGGTTGAGCAGGGGGCTGTGCGAAGTGTCGACATGCGGCGCAAGCTCCGTCGAGGGGATCCGGCCATGGCCGAGCGCGAGGCGGAAGCGCAGGAGGGGGTCGCCCGAGGCTGCGCCATGGATGAGCATCTGCGCCGCCATCGGCAGCAGGAAACCGGGAGCCGCCCACCAGGTGATGCGCCTGGCAGCGGCGGGTGACAGGAGGAACCAGAGGCCGAACAAGGCGACGTAGACGAGGCTGGTTTCCCGGGTCTGCACCGCCAGGCTGAGCGCCGCGCCGGCCGCGAATGCGAAGGCCCGCCCCGCCCGCCGCCCGGTCGCCGCCAGCCAGGCGGCCAAAGCAGCGAGCAGGAAGACGAGCTCGACCACATCGACGTTCGGCCGCGCCATGCTCAGCGCGAAGACCGGGGTCAAAGCGAGCAGGCTTCCCGCGGCGAGCCCGGTGGCGCGTCCGAACAGGCGCGCGGCGACGTGGGCGAGGAGGAGAATGGCGGCCACCGCGAAAGCGAACGGGACTGAAGCGAGCGCCGCCCGGCTCTCGCCGAACCAAAGGGCGGCCCCCAGCGGCGCGATCAAGGGCCAGCGCGCCGACCAATGATCGTGGGGCAGGCAGGCGCCATGGCGGGCCCAGCACTCGGCGGCGGCAAGATAATGCCAGTCGTCGGTGCCGCCCCCGACATAGCTGACCGGGTTCAGCAGCGCGACCAGGACGATCAGGACGAGGAGCGGGACGGCGAGCGGAACCGCGGCCCACGGCCTTGCCGCATCCGGAGCTCCCGCGACCGCCACTGTCTGCACGCACCGCTCCCCGGCTTCACTGCCGGGATTCGTAAACGGACTTGCTTAACAACGAGTAACGATTGGGAGCGAGCGGCTTTGGCCCTATTCGGCGGCGCGGCTCAAATGCCATTCGGGCGGCTCTTCGAGTGCGCGCAGCCGTTCCTCTTCCTCGAACATATAGTCACGCGTCATCGGGATGGCGTCGCGCTGCTTCACATATTGAAGTTGCCAATTGACCAGGCCGCCATAGCGGAACGCCGCCTCGGCCCCGACCAGATAGAATTGCCACATCCGGAAAAAACGCTCGTCGTAGAGCGCGGTGATCTCCTCCCGATGCGCCATCGTCCGGAAATACCATTCCTCGAGCGTGTGCGCATAATGGTAGCGCATCGCCTCGACGTCGGTGACGATGAAGCTGTTCTTCTCCGCCTCCTCGACCAGCTCGGAGAGCGCCGGGATATAGCCGCCGGGGAAAATATATTTGCGGGTCCATTTGTCGGTGACGCCGGGCTCGTTCTGCCGGCCGCAGCAATGGGAGAACATGACCCCGTCGTCCTTCAGCAGCCGGTTGGTGTGCTCGAAGAAGCCCGGATAATGGGGCGTGCCGAGATGCTCGATCAGGCCGACGCTGGTGATCCGGTCGAACTGGCCGGTAACGTCGCGATAGTCCTTCAATTCGAACTTCACGCGGTCGGATACGCCCAATTCGGCGGCGCGCTCGTTGGAGAATTCGATCTGGTCGGGGGCGAGCGCCACGCCCAGCACGTCGACGTCGTAATGGCGGTGGAGGTAGAGCGCGAGCCCGCCCCAGCCGCAGCCGATGTCGAGCACCTTCATCCCCGGCTTGAGGTACAGCTTCGCGGCGATGTGCGCCTTCTTGTCGAGCTGCGCCTGCTCGAGGCTGTTCGCGGGGTCGCGATAATAGGCCATCGTATATTGCCGGTCCTCGTCGAGGAACAGCTCGTAGAGCCGGCGGGTGAGGTTGTAGGTATGCTCGGCGTTGCGGCGCGAGCGGGTCTTCCAGTTGATCTGGTCGAACCGGCCGGCGAGATGGTTGATCGCCTTGCGGATCAGTCCCTTCGGCTTCAGCGCGCCCTGCTTCTCGAACGGCGCATTGTAGCGGATCAGGAGGACGAGGTCGCGAATGTCGCGCGGCGGATCGATCGTCAGCCAGCCGTTCATATAGGCTTCGCCGGCGCCGACGCGCGGATCCTTGGCGATGTGAAAGGCGGCGCGCTTGTCGGTGAACCGACCGGTGACGGAGGGGATGGCGGGGTCGGGCGTGCCGTAGCGATATTCTTTTCCGTCATGGTCGATGACGATCAACTCGCCCTTCTTGATCAGTGGACCAAGCATTTTGTTCAGCAGCCACATCGCAGCAATCCCCTTTTGTCCTAATCAACTCTTCTCGTCCGCCGAGGTCAAGTCGGGATCGTCAGGCGAACGCAGCCGCGATTCCGCTTCGAACATATAGTCGCGCCTGATCGGCGCCGCCTCCCGGTCCCGCATATATTGGATCTGGTAGACGCCCATCGGCGCGTCGCGGAACATCGTCAGCGAGGCGGCGAGGTAGAAGAGGTAGAGGCGGTAGAGGCGGGTGTCGTAGAGCCGCACCGCCTCGGGCTCGTTCGCCTTCAGGCGCTCGTACCAGCGGCCGAGCGTGTAGACGTAGTGCATCCGCAAGGTCTCGCAATCGGCCATGATCAGCCGCTCGCGCTCGCTCGCCGCGACGATCTCGGAGAGGGCGGGAAGGTAGCCGCCCGGGAAGAGGTGCTTCTGCATGAACCTGTCGGTCGTGCCGGGGCCGTCCAGCCGCCCCATCGTGTGGATCAGCGCCACCCCGTCCGGCTTGAGCAGCGCGCGGAGCTTCCTGAAAAAGATCCGGTAGAAGCCTTGGCCGACATGTTCGAGCATGCCGATCGAAACGACGCGATCATAGTCGCCGGCGACGTCGCGATAGTCGAGAAGCTCGAACCTGACGCGATCCGAGACGCCGGCCTCGGCGGCCCGCTGCCGCGCAAGCGAAAGCTGCTCGGTCGAGAGCGTTATGCCGAGCACGTCCACGTCCGCGACGCGGTTGAGGTAGAGCGCGAGGCCGCCCCAGCCGCAGCCTATGTCGAGCAATTTCATGCCGGGCTCGAGGTGGAGCTTCGCGGCGACATGCGCCTTCTTGTCGAGCTGCGCCTGCTCGATGCCGTTGGCGGGGTCGGTGAAATAGCCGCAGCTATACTGGAGGTCGGGATCGAGGAAGAGCCGGTAGAAGTCGTTGCCGATGTCGTAATGGTGGGCGACGTTCTTTCGCGCGCTCGGCCTCCAGTTGAGAGTGCGCAGCTTGTGGCTGAGCCTGCCGCCCCTGCGCAGGAACGGGTTCGGCGCCGCATTGTCCTCCCAGCGGTGGCTGCCGCGGATGATGTTGACGAGATCGAGGATCTCGCCGCGCTCGATGAGCAGCCTTCCGTCCATGAAGGCTTCCGCCGCGCCAAGGCCCGGATCGCGCCTGATGTCGCGCGCCACGCCCGCGTCCGTGAAGCGGATGGTGACGGGACCGAATTCCGGGTCCGGCGACCCGTAAAGATAGGTTTTCCCGTCATGGCCGATGAGGGCGATCTCGCCGCGCTTGACGTAGCTGCGCAGCGCCTTGTCGAGCAGCCACATCAGTCAGGGACCCTGGGGCGCCCGAGCCCGGGAAGCATCTTGTCGAGGAGCCGCATGGCTGTGCACAATAGCTGCGTGTCCCTTTAGCGCAACTCCGTCACCGAGGCCGTGCTCGCGCGCCGCTCGGCCATGCCGATCCCGACGATCCGATCAATGCCTTCGAGACCGCCCGCGAACCGGTCGAGGCTTTCGCCCATGTCCGCGGCTTCTAGCCGGCCAGCGCTTCCTGCTTCTCCGCTGCAATCCGGTCAAGCTCGGCGCGGCTCTTCTTTTCCGCCGCCGATTTCAATTGCCCGCAGGCGGCCATGATGTCGCGACCGCGCGGCCGCCGGATCGGCGCGCTGATCCCGGCCTCGAACACGATCTCGGAAAAGCGCCGCACCCGATCCTCGTCGGAACATTCATAGGCCGCGCCGGGCCAGGGGTTGAACGGGATCAGGTTCACCTTGGCGGGCAGCTTGTACTTGCGGATCAGCCGGACGAGCTCGCGCGCATCCGCGTCGCTGTCGTTCTTCCCCTTCAGCATGACATATTCGAAGGTGATCCGGCGGGCGTTGTTGGCGCCGGGATAGGCGGCGCAGGCCGCGAGCAGCTCATCGATGCCGTATTTGCGGTTCAAGGGCACGATCTCGTCGCGTACCGCCTTATTGGTGGCGTGCAGCGAGACGGCGAGGTTGACGCCGATCTCCGCGCCGGCACGGGCCATCATCGGCACCACGCCCGAGGTGGACAGGGTGATCCGCCGCCGCGACAGGCCGAGGCCGTCGCCGTCCATCACGATCTTCAGCGCGTCGCGGACATTGTCGAAATTGTACAAGGGCTCGCCCATCCCCATCATGACGATGTTCGAGAGCATCCGGCCCTCGGGCAATGACGGCCATTCGCCGAGCGCATCGCGGGCGAGCATGACCTGGCCGACGATCTCGCCGGCCTCGAGATTGCGGACCAGCCGCATCGTCCCGGTATGGCAGAAGGTGCAATTGAGAGTGCAGCCGACCTGGCTCGAAACGCAGAGCGTGCCCCGGTCGGCGTCCGGGATGAACACCATCTCGAAATCGTGGCCGTCGTGGGTGCGCAGCAGCCATTTGCGGGTGCCGTCGGTCGACACCTGCTCGACCACCACCTCGGGGCGGGCGATCGCGAACCTCTCGGCGAGCCAGGCGCGCTGCGGCTTGGCGATGTCGCTCATCGCGCCGAACTCGGTGGCGCCCCGGTTATAGATCTGGTGCCAGAGCTGCTTGGCGCGCAGCTTCGCCTGCTTTTCGTCGAGCCCGGCGGCGGCCAGCGCCTGGCGGATTCCAGCCTTGGAAAGGCCGACGAGATTGACTCGCGCGCCCTCGACCGCCGTCGGGGGGCGCGGCACCGGGACCGGATCGATTTGTCCGGGAATGGCCATCGGCGCTGTCATGAGCGCGCGATGTAGGGTCTGGAGCGTTTTTTTGCTAGCGGTGGCGCACGCAGGCGATGGCGGCGGCATCCATTGCCGTCGCGGCGCCGCGCAGGCGGTAATGGTCGCGGACGGCGAGGCCCTCGGCGGAGCGCGTCTCGACGATCATGTCGAGGCCGGTGCGCATCGCCGCCTGGATTTCCTGGTCGGCGCGGGGGTCGGCCGCCCAGGCGTCGCGGCCCCCGCCGAGGAGCTGGAAGCTGCGCCCGTCGATTCGCAGCAGCACCGCCGATCCCTGCCGTTTCTCGCGGCTGAGGCGGACATGGAGCTGGCCGCCGGCATGCCGCGCCGGCCAGTGGCCGACCGCCGCGAACGGCTCCCAGCCCTGCGCCGGCGGCGCCTCGAACGGCTGGGTGATCGCATAGCAGCGGCCGTCGGCGGCGAAGGCCCCCCAGCTGCCGAATATGCCGAGCGGCCGCGGCTGCGCGGCTGCCGGCGCCGCCAGCGCCAGCGAAAGCAACAGCAGGAGCGACCGGGGGGGCATTTCCCGTCCTTCTCCCCGATCGCGGCGACTTGACAAGGCCGAATGCGTCCCAGCGGCTCGCCGAACCCGAAAAAGGGCGGAAACCGCACAATCCACTGGCGGGCTCGGCGCGGCTCGCTATAACCCGTCATCCAAGAAAAATCGCGGTGCAGCAGGGGTTATCGATGAAGGCGACGATCGAACGGGCCACCCTCCTCAAGGGCCTCGGCCACGTCCACTCGGTGGTGGAGCGCAGGAACACCATTCCGATCCTGTCGAACGTGCTCATCGAAGGCGAGGAAGAGGGCGGCCTCAGGCTGATGGCGACCGACCTCGACCTCCAGATCAACGAGACGGTCGAGGCCGACGTCTCCGAACCCGGCGCCACCACCGTTCCGGCCCACACCCTGTTCGATATCGTCCGCAAGCTCCCCGAAGGCAGCCAGGTCGAGCTGATCGCCGCCGAGGGGCGGATGCAGGTCAATGCAGGCCGTGCCCGCTTCACCCTCTCGACGCTGCCGCGCGACGACTTCCCGGTAATCGCCGAGGGCGAGTTGCCGACCGCCTTCGAGCTCCCCGCGGCGACCTTGCGGCAGGTCATCGACAAGACCCGCTTCGCCATTTCGACCGAGGAGACGCGCTATTATCTGAACGGCATCTATCTGCACGTCTCCGATGAGGCGCAGCCGGTGCTGAAGGCGGCCGCGACCGACGGCCACCGGCTGGCGCGGGTGACGGTGCCGCGGCCCGATGGGGCGCAGGGCATGCCCGGGGTGATCATCCCGCGCAAATGCGTCGCCGAACTGCGCAAGCTGCTCGACGAGCTCGACGGCACCGTCCAGGTCTCGCTGTCCGAATCGAAGATCCGCTTCGGGCTCGGCAATGCGGTGCTGACCTCGAAACTGATCGACGGCACCTTCCCCGATTACAGCCGGGTCATCCCGACCGCCAACGACAAGCTGCTGAAGCTCGACCCGCGCAGCCTCGAGGAGGGGGTCGACCGCGTCTCGACGATCGCCAGCGAGCGCACCCGCGCGGTCAAGCTGTCGCTCGACCGCGACCGCGTCACGCTCTCGGTCACCTCGCCGGAAAACGGCACTGCGTCCGAGGAGGTTTCGGCGGAATATGCCGCCGACGGGCTGGAGATCGGCTTCAACGCCCGCTACCTGCTCGACATCCTCGGCCAGATCGAAGGCGACATAATGGAGGTTCACCTCGCCGACGCCGCCGCACCGACCCTGCTCCGCGAGAACGACAAGGCGCCGGCCCTCTACGTGTTGATGCCGATGCGGGTGTGAGCGGCCGAATCGTTGACTTTCGGCGCGAAGGAACCTACGTCGCGGCTCTTCCCTGAAGCCAAATATGTGATCGGAGCTGCCGCATGGCGCGCGTAACCGTCGAAGACTGCGTCGACAAAGTCCCGAACCGCTTCGACCTGGTGCTGTTGTCCGCGCAGCGGGCGCGCCAGATTTCGGGCGGCGCCGAGCTCACCATCGACCGCGACCGTGACAAGAATCCGGTGGTCGCCCTGCGCGAGGTCGCCGAGCAGACGGTCAGGCCGCGCGAGCTCGAGGAGTCGCTGATCGGCAGCCTGCAGCGCGTCCAGGTCGACGAGGATGACGTCGCCGACGAGGTTGGCTCGCTCAGCGCCTCGGCCGAGGCGCTGCGCCTCACCGCGGCGGCGCCTCAGCGCAACAACAATGCCGGCACCGACTACGAAGGCTGACCTTTCGGCCACACTGGCCTTTATTTCACCGCCGTCGCGGCAACAGCGTGCTTGACTGGGGTCGGCGTTTGCGTGTTAGGAAGGTCCGGCGGCGCGATGGCGCTTGCCTGCAAGGGAGGCGGATGTGAAGGCTAGAAGAGCAACAATGATGCTGGCGGCGGCGGTCCTGGCGATTGCGCCGGTGGCTTCAGCCAATGCGGCGGCTTCACTCAGCGTCGCGCGCGCTGCGGCGCCGACGGCGGGCGTCAGCTATTTCGAGGACGACGAAGAGGGCAATCATGGCGGCGGCTCGACCGCGGTCATTCTTGGCGTCATCCTGATCGTTCTGATCGGCGTGGCCGCGATTTCCGGCGGCGGCGACGACCTGCCCGCGAGCGCTTGAGCGAGTCCTAAGGCGGCCGGCTTGCCGGCCGCCGCCTCATTCGATCCTTAGCCTTCGCGCGGGCGCAATTCCGCGCGGTCGATCCATTCGAGCTCGTTGAGCGCGAGGGGGCGGCCGTCGGCGGCACGCACGGCCATCGTCGCGACCGGCCGGCGGCTTTGACGGTCGACGAGCACCGGATTGCTGGGCACCCCCGAAATCCACTTCTCCCCCCATTGCCGGAGCGCGATCAGCACCGGCAGCAGCGCCCGCCCCTTCTCAGTCAGCCGATAGGCAATCTTGCGGCGGTCGGCCGGATCCGGCTCGCGCTGCAATATGTCGTGCTCGACCAGCCTCGCCAGCCGATTCGACAAGATGTTGCGGGCGATGCCCAGCGTCGACTGGAACTCCTCGAAATGGGCGAGGCCGTTGAACGCGCCGCGCAGGATCAGGAACGACCAGCGTTCCCCGACCGCCTCGAGCGCGCCGGGCAGCGCGCATTCCACCAGGATCGCCTTGCGATGATCGGGCCGGATCATGGCCGCCAGACTAAGCCAATTTTATAGGTTGTCATCTGCTATCGTTTTTCGCGGCCGGCAACGTCCGCGCGCGCTGAAACTCACTTTTCCGTTGCTCCCCGGGGCACCGCACCCCATTTTGGTGCGGTGCTCAGGCAATATGAACTGGTCGAGAAGGTCCGGGGCTACGATCCCGACGCCGACGAGGCGCTGCTCAACCGCGCCTACGTCTTCTCGATGAAGGCGCACGGCTCGCAGACCCGCGCCTCGGGCGACCCCTATTACAGCCATCCGATCGAGGTGGCCGGCATCCTCACCGACCTCCATCTCGACGACGAGACGATCGTCACCGCGATCCTCCACGATACGATCGAGGACACGCTGGCGACTCCGGCCGAGATCAAGAAGCTGTTCGGCAAGAACGTCGCCCGGCTGGTCGACGGCGTCACCAAGCTCTCCAAGATCGAGGCGCAGAGCGAGAATCAGCGCGCCGCCGAGAATCTGCGCAAGTTCCTGCTCGCCATGTCGGACGATATTCGCGTCCTCTTGGTAAAGCTCGCCGACCGCCTCCACAACATGCGCACGCTCCACCATCTCAAGGAGCCGGAGAAGCGCCGCCGGATCGCCCGCGAGACGATGGACATCTATGCGCCGCTCGCCGAGCGGATCGGCATGTACGAATTCATGACCGAGATGCAGACGCTCGCCTTCGCCGAGCTCGAGCCCGACGCCTACGAATCGATCACCAAAAGGCTCGAGCGGCTGCACAAGGGCGGCGGCGGCGACCTCATCCAGCGCATCGGCCGCGGCATCAAGGCCCATCTCGAGGCGCACGGCATCGAGGCGGAGGTCCAGGGCCGCGAGAAGCATCCTTACTCGATCTGGCGCAAGATGGCCGAGCGCCACGTCAGCTTCGAGCAGCTCTCCGACGTCATGGCCTTCCGCGCCGTCGTCGGCTCGGTCGAGGAAGCCTATCGCACATTGGGCCTGATCCACCAGCGCTGGCCGGTCGTGCCCGGCCGCTTCAAGGACTTCATCTCGACCCCCAAGCGCAACGGCTACCGCTCGATACACACCACGATCATCCACGACGAGCAGATGCGGATCGAGATCCAGATCCGTACCCAGGAAATGCACGCCCAGGCCGAGCACGGCCTCGCCGCCCACTGGGCCTATAAGGAGGGCGAAGTCGCGGCGACCTCGGACCATCCCTGGATCAACGACCTGGTCGAGATCCTCGACCATGCGGCGAGCGCCGAGGAGCTGCTCGAGCACACCCGCATGGCGATGTACCAGGACCGGATCTTCGCCTTCACCCCCAAAGGCGAGCTCATCCAGCTGCCCAAGGGCGCGACCCCGGTCGATTTCGCCTACGCGGTTCACACCGATCTCGGCGACCAGACTGTGGGTTCCAAGATCAACGGCCGGGTGATGCCGCTGCGCACCCCGCTCAACAATGGCGACCAGGTCGAGATCCTCGTTTCCAAGGCGCAGCATCCGCAGCCCGCCTGGCTGTCCTATGTCGTCACCGGCAAGGCGCGGGCGAAAATCCGCCGCTGGGTGAAGTCCAAGGAACGCGAGGAGACGGTGGCGCTGGGCCGCAAGATTTTCGACGAGATCGTCCAGCGGCTGCCGGCACCGATGGGCTGGGAAGCGATCGCCGAGGCGCTGAGGCGCCTGCATCTGCCCAATGACGAGGCGCTGATGGAAGCGATCGCCCTGAAGCGGGTCGACGACGTCGCCGTCATGGAAGCGCTGATGCCGGGATCGGCGATCAAGGACGGCGTCAAGCCGCCGCCGCAGCGCACCGCCATTTCGATCAAGGGGCTGACCCCCGGCGTCGCCTTCCAGCTCGCCGAATGCTGCCACCCGATCCCCGGCGACCGGATCGTCGGGCTGCGGCGCGAGGGCGAAGGGATCGAGGTCCACATGATCGGCTGCGCCAGCCTCGCCGACGGCGTCGACGCCGATTGGGTCGATCTCGCCTGGGGCGATCAGGCGGACGGCGGCGCGACGCGGCTGTGCATCGTCATCAAGAACGAGCCGGGCTCGCTCGCGGTCGTCGCCGGCATCCTCGGCAGCCACGGCGCCAACATCGTCTCGATGGACCAGACCTCGCGCGACGGCTCGTTCCACACCTTCCACCTCGACATCGAGGTGCACGACGTCCAGCACCTGATGCGCATCCTCGCCGCGCTGCGGGCGACCGACGTCGTCTCGACCGCCGAACGGCTTTGAGTCCAGCATGACAAAGGCGGCGCCATGACCAAATCCGACGGCATGACCTATGGCGGCTATCTGACGCTCGAGCCCCTGCTCTCCGCGCAGCATCCGATCTCGGACCATCATGACGAGCTCCTGTTCATCATCCTCCACCAGACCAAGGAGCTCTGGCTCAAGCAGATCGTCCACGAGCTCGACGTCGCGCTCGGCCTGGTCCGCGCCGACCGGCTGATCGAGGTCCACAAGAACCTCACGCGGGTCTCGCGGATCCAGGCGGTGATGACGCTCTCCTGGGACGTGCTCACCACCTTGACGCCGACCGACTACATGCAGTTTCGCGACGTGCTCGGCACGTCGAGCGGCTTCCAGTCTGTCCAGTTCCGCCAGTTCGAGTTCCTGCTCGGCCTCAAGGACGCGGCCCACCTGCGCCATCAGAGCGAGGGCTCGGCCGGTCATCGGGCGCTCGCCGAAGCGCTCCATCGGCCGAGCCTGTGGGACGAGGCCAATGCCGCGCTCGCCCGCGGCGGCTTCGCCCTGCCCGCCGCGGCGCTCGAGCGCGACTGGAGCCAGGCCTACCAGCCGAACGAACAGGTCGAATCGGCCTGGGCCGAAGTCTATCGCGACACCGAGCGCTGGTGGCGCTTCTACCAGTTCGCCGAAAAGCTCATCGACATCGACGATGCGATGGCCGCCTGGCGGCACAAGCATGCGGTCACGGTCGAGCGGGTGATCGGCCTCAAGCGCGGCACCGGCGGCACCGCCGGCGTGCCCTATCTCCAGTCGACCGTCGGCAAGCGCGCCTTCCCGGAATTGTGGACGTTAAGAACCCAGCTCTAGACCGCAGACCGCGCCGCCGGGATAAGCGGCGAGCAGATCGACCGGACCGGCCAGCTCCACCCGCCCTTCCGCCGCCCAGACCGAGCCGGCATCGCCTTCGAGCGGGATGAGCATGGTTCCGTCGGGAACGTCCGCCGCGATTGCGCCCGCCCGCGTCCAGCGCTCCAGCACGAAGGCGCCGCCGGCGGCGAGGATGGTGCGGCCGGGCCCGGCTTCGACCGGCGCGAACGGAGGCGTCCAGGGGCCCGGATCGGCCACCGCCACCGCCTCGTCGAGATGGAGCTCGCGCGGCCGGCCGTAATCGTAGAGCCGGTAGGTGAGGTCGAGATTCTGCTGGATCTCGATCAGCGACAGGCCGCCGCCGATCGCGTGGACGGTGCCTCCCGGCGAGTAGAAGACGTCGCCGGCCGCCACGGCACGCCAGTCGAGCAGCCGCTCGATGCTGCCGTCCAGCGCCGCCGCGCGCAATGCGTCCGGCGACACTTCGTGAGTGAGGCCGAGACCGATCGCCGCGCCGGGCTCCGCCGCGACGATGTACCAGGCCTCGTCCTTGCCGCGCGCCAGGCCGCGGGCGCGCGCCGCCTTATCGTCGGGATGGACCTGGATCGACAGCCGCTCGGCGGTGAACAGATATTTGACGAGCAGCTCGGCATCGGGCGCGCCCTCGAACCAGATCTCGCCGATCGGCTCGGCGCCGGCGCCGGCCGGCGGCGCGAACGGCCCGGCGAGGTCGCGCCGGCCCCAGATCCGTTCGACATGACGCCTCGCAAGGCGGCGCGCGCCCACTCCGCTTTCTCCTTCCCGGGCGGCATAACCCCCGGCCGCCGCGCGCGCAAACCGAGGCCGCCCTCCCGCGGTTCCCCGGCGGCAAGGCTCACTTTGCGCTGTTATGATGAATCCGTTTGACGAGTTTTCGGGAAAGCGCGTAATTTCGTCCGTCGGTCGGGACACGGACGGAGTCGTGGTGTCGGGCGGCCGGCGGTTCGGGGGGCGGGGCCATGGCTGACTTTCCATCCATTATCGATCTTTCTTCGCTCGGCGCCGACGGCGATGGCGTCGGCGGCGGCGGCGCGGCGGGCGACTATGCCGGCTGGAGCGTGGCCTGCGCCGGCGACGTCAATGGCGACGGCATCGACGACATCCTGATCGGCGCCCCCGGCGACGGCAGCGGCGCCGGCAAGGCCTATCTGGTCTTCGGCAAGGCCGGCGGCATCGGGCCGGTCGACCTCGGCGCGCTGACGGCGGCGCAAGGCTTCGTCATCAGCGGCGAGGCGCTCGGCGACGTCGCCGGCTGGAGCGTCGCCTCGGCGGGCGACCTCAACCATGACGGCTTGGCCGACATCATCGTCGGCGCGCGGCTGGCGGACGGCGGCGGCCTCGAGGATAGCGGCCGCGCTTATGTGATCTTCGGCCGGAGCGATTTCGCCGGCTCGGTCGATCTCGCCGCACTCGATCCCGGCCGGGGGTTCACGATCGACCCCGGCACCGCCTTCGATCATGCCGGCTGGAGCGTCGCCCCGGCCGGCGACGTCGATGGCGACGGCATTGACGACCTCCTCATCGGAGTGCCCGGGACCGACGACGGCGGCACCGACCGGGGCGCGGCGTACGTCATTTTCGGCCATTCGGGAGGGTTCGGCGCCGTCGCCCTCGATTCGCTCGGCGGCCAGGGATTCGCGATCATGGGCGGCGCCGATTACGACGAAGCCGGCCGCAGCGTCGCGTCGGCCGGCGACGTCAATGGCGATGGCTTCGACGACATCATCGTCGGCGCGGGCCATGCCAACGGCTATGCGGGCGCGGCCTATGTCGTGTTCGGCCATGGCGGCGGTTTCGCCACGGTCGATCTCGGCGCCCTGGCGGCGGCCGACGGGTTCGCCCTCCTCGGCGCCGATGGCGAGCAGGCCGGATTCAGCGTCTCCTCGGCCGGCGACATCAACGGCGATGGCTTCGACGATCTCATCGTCGGTGCGCCTTATGCCGACTCGGGCGCCGGCCGCGCTTATGTCGTCTTCGGCCATGGCGGGACATGCGAAACATTAAATTTCAGTTACTTGACAGCGAGCCAAGGCTTCGTCATTAGCGGCGCGGGCGAAAGCGACAAAGCGGGCTGGAGCGTCGCCGGTGGCGGCGATATCAACGGCGACGGCTTCGGCGACCTGATCGTCGGCGCGCCTTATGCCGACAATGGCGGCGGAATGGACCGGGGCGCCGCTTATGTTATTTTTGGCCACAATGGGACGTTCGGCCCAATCAATCTGGGTGCGATCGTCGCCGGCCAAGTTTTTGCGATCTATGGTGCCGACGATTACGATCAGGCTGGACGAAGTGTAGCTTTTTCCGGGGATTTCAATATGGACGGGGTTGACGATCTGATCGTCGGGGCCCCTTATTCGGGCGCCGGCGACTCGGGCGGGGCCTACATCATCTACGGAAAGAGCAATCTCATGGCAGGACCAGTAGAGCTGTTTGACGGCAGCGGAAATTTGGTTAACACCTTCTTAACCATCCAGGCGGCGATCGACGCGGCGCTGGCCGGCTACAAGGTCGTGATCGGGGACGGCACCTACACCGAGCAGCTCCACGTCAACGGCAAAACGAACCTGACGATCACAGCCGACAACCCGGGCGCGGTCACCGTGCTCGCTCCCGACGTGATGGCGGTCAACGGCCACAGCACCCATTATGATGTCGATGTCCGCGCGGTCATCGCGGTCAACGACTCGACCGGCGTCACGATCAGCGGCATCACCGTCGACGGCAGCTTCGCGGGCGACACGACCCCCGGCAGCAACGGTGACGAGCTGAGCGGCATCGGCTATTTCCGGTCGTCCGGATCGGTCGACGATGTCGACATCGTCCATGTCGGCAACAGCCAGGGCGGCGGCCTGTTCGGCCTGCAGCACGGCTCCGGCCTGTTCATCGACGGTGAGCCCACGTCCGGCCTCGCGGTTTCCGTCACCGACTCGACGATCAGCGATTTCCAGAAGACCGGCGCGCTCATCTTCGGTGTCGACCTCAATTTCACCGGCAACACCATAACCGGCATCGGCGGCACCGGCCTCACCGCCCAGAACGGCATCCAGATCGGCAACGCCGAGGGCGTCATCGACGGCAACACCATCACCGGCTTCGGCTATAGCGGCGGCGGCTATTACTCGTCCGGCGTCATCGCCTACGAGCCGAGCGGGGCGCTTGCGATCACCGACAATATCATCACCGGCGCCGGCGACGACGGCAGCGCGGCCGGTATCGACCTGTCCGACGTGCGCGGAATCGCGGTCGAGATCAGCGGCAACAGCTTCACGTCGCTGGATTACGGCGTCTACGCCTATACCTATACCGGCGGCCCGATCGGGCTCGACACGGCGCCCAACTTCTCCGGCAATACCTTCTTCGACATCCGCCTCGAGGGCATGCACGTCGCACCGGAGGAAAGCTACGGCGCGCCGTTCACCACTTCGAACGCGTTCAACCTCACCGGCACAGACCAGGACGACGTGCTCGCCGGCTCGCTGGGCAACGACACCCTCACCGGCCTCGGCGGCGACGACACACTGACCGGCAATGGCGGCAACGACAATTTGAGTGGCGGCGACAATGCGGACACCGCTGTCTACGGGGGTCCACGCGGCGACTATACGATCGGCGTCACCACCGACGCGGGCGGGCGGGTCACCGGCTTCACCTCGGTCACCGACACAAACGGGGCGACCAACGGCGACGACGGCAGCGACACGCTGACCGGCATCGAGAAGCTGCAATTCAACGGCCAGGCGCTCGACCTTGGCCAGCCGGTCCAGCTGTTCGACGATGCCGGCAATCTCGTGGGCACGTTCGGCACGATCCAGGCGGCGATCGATGCGTCGTCGGACGATTACACGATTCGCGCGGCGGCCGGCACCTATAACGAAAGTCTGACGGTCAACCACGGCGTCACCATCCTCGGCGCCGAAGCGGACGTGGCGGTGGGCGGCCGCGATGCGGCAGGCGGCGTCGGCGAGACGACGATCATCGGCCATGCGACCGTGACCGCGGCCGACAATGTCACGCTGAACGGCCTTCGCTTCCTCAACGACGCGACCACCAGCGCCGGCGGCCCGGCGATTTACTTCACGACCGGCGGCGGCGCCACCGGCCATCTCGTCACCGACTCGATCTTCTGGTCGACCGTGGCGGGCGGCGCAGGCAGCGCCGACGACCGCGCGATCTTTGCGCAGGTCATCCCGGACGGCCTCATCACCGTCACCGACAACCTCATCTCCGGCACCTCGCACGGCCAGTTCAGCACGGCCTCCTGGGGCCGGGGCATCTGGTTCGACGGCGGCGGGGTCGATCTCGTCGTCACCGGCAACACCATCGAGTGGACGCGCACCGGCCTCAACCTCGACATGTCGGGCGATTCCACCGCGAACGTGTCGAACAACGATTTCCGCAACCTCGGCACCGGCCTCGCGCTCGGCGTCGACGCCGACGGCCTCACCGTCAGCGGCAACGACGTCACCAATGTCGGCGACGATTTCAGCTTCCGCAACCTCACCACCGACGTCACCTTCGACGCCGGCACGGCGATCGACACGCTGACTCCGGTCGGCAACGGCAACGATTATGTCGTCATTCTCGGCGGCTCGGGCAGCGACACCCTGACCGGCACGGCCGGTGCCGACTATATCGACGCCAACAACAACCCGGTGAACCCGAACGCCAGCGACAATGACGTGCTGAACGGCGCCGGCGGCAACGACATATTGTTCGGGCGCGGCGGCAACGACACGCTGGACGGCGGCACCGGCGACGATGCGATGACCGGCGGGGCCGGCGACGACACCTATGTCGTCGACAGCAGTGGCGATACCGTCACGGAGACCAGCGGCCAGGGCACGGACGAAGTCCGGACGACCCTTGCCAGCTATACGCTGGCGACCGACCTCGAGAACCTCACCGGCCTCGGTAATGTCAACCAGAGCCTCACCGGCAACGGCGGCAACAATGTCATCACCGGCGCCGGCGGCAACGACGCCATAGATGGCGGCGCGGGCACCGACACTGCCCGCTATGCCGGACCGGCCACGATCGCCCCGAACATCGGTGGCTGGACGGTCACGGCCGGGTCAGAGGGCACCGACACGCTCACCAATGTCGAGATCGTCGACGACAGCGCCCCGGGCGTCATCCTTCTGGTCGGCAATGGCGGTTTCGCGACCATCCAGGCGGCTGTCAACGCGGCCCACGACGGCGACACGATCATGGTCGCCTCCGGCACCTATGTCGAGCAGGTGGTCGTCAACAATATCGACAATCTGACGATCATGGCGGCGACCGGGGCCACCGTCACCATCCAGGCACCGGCCGACGTCGTTCAGACCGGTACCTCATCCTCGGGCCGCGCGGTCAACGCGGTGCTGACGGTGATCGGCAGCACCAACGTCTCGATCGACCATATCGACATTAACGGCGCCGGCCACGGCGACACGGTCGACGGCAGCAACGCGAACTTCATCGGCGTGTTTTACCGCAACGCCTCGGGCAGCCTGCTCGGCGTTGACGTCACCGGCATCCACGATCCCTATCCGGGCGGCACCGCCGCGGGCGGCGAGCCGCTGCAGAGCGGCAACCAGCGCGGCGTCGGCGTCCAGGCCGACAATGACGCCGGCTTCCTGGCCTTCACCATGACCGGCGGCTCGATCTCGGACTTCCAGAAGAACGCGACCGTGTTCAACCATACCGACCTCAACGTCACCGGCGTGACGATCACCGGCGGCGGCGCCCAGACGATCAATGCCCAGAACGGCATCCAGGCGCTCAACTCGACCGGCACGATCTCGGGCAACACGATCACCGGCATCGGCTATGCCGGCGCGGCCGACGCCTATTCCGGCGGGATATTGCTGTTCGGCAACACCGATCTCTTCGTCACCGGCAACACCATCGTCGGCTCGAACGAGGATTCCGCCGACGCCAAGGTGGTCGGCATCTACGTCTTCCAGAGCGGCCCGGCGAACAGCGGCGGCGAGATCAGCGGCAACGACATTTCCTTTGTCGACGAGGGCATCGACGTCACCGGCGACATCACCCCCAACGGCATCCTCATCCAGAACAACGACGTCACCGATATCGACACCAACGATCCGTTCGCGGCGGGCATCTACTTCGCGCCCAACCCGGCGCTGACCACCGCCTACGATATCGACGGCACCGAAGGCGACGACTTCATCTCCGGCGGCGCCGGCAACGACACCCTCTCCGCGCTCGACGGCAACGACACGCTGACCGACAATGGCGGCGACGACACGCTTCACGGCGATGGTGATACCGACACCGCGGTCTATGCGGGTCCGCGCAGCGGATATGCGGTCACGACGGTAATGGGTCCGAACGGCCTGGTGACCGGCTTCAGCGCGGTCGACGACACCGATACCGGCAATGGCGACGAGGGCACCGACACGCTCACCGGCATCGAACGGCTCAAGTTTGGAGACGCGGTGCTGAGCCTGGCCGACCCGGTCCAGCTGTTCGACGACAATGGCGATCTCGTCGGCACGTTCGCCACCATCCAGGCCGCGGTCAACGCCGCCCACGACTCCTACTCGATTGTTGTCGGAGCCGGCACCTATGTCGAGCAGGTCATCGTCAACAATATCGACAATCTGACGATCAGCGCGGCAAGCGGCGCACAGGTCACGATCCAGGCGCCGGCCGACCTCGTCGAGACGGCACGCTCGTCCTCCGACCGCGAAATCCACGCGGTCTTCACCGTCAAGGATTCGGCAAACGTTGTCCTCGATCATATCGACATCGACGGCGCCGGCGCCGGCAACACCGTCGACGAAGGCGGCGGCGCGGGCCAGGCCAATTTCTACGGCGTCTTCTACCGCAACAGCTCGGGCGGCCTCACCGATGTCGATGTCGCCCATATCCGCGACCAGCTGATCAGCGGCGAGCTGAGCGGCGTCCAGCGCGGCGTCGGCGTCGTCACCGACAACGCCTCGATCCTGGCCTTCTTCATGCACGGCGGCTCGATCACCGACTTCCAGAAGAACGCGACCGTGTTCAACGGCTCGAACCTCGATGTCTCGGGCGTGACCATCACCGGCGGCGGCGCCACCGACAACATCGCCCAGAACGGCATCCAGGTCACCAATTCGACCGGCAATATCTCCGGCAACACGATCACCGGCATCGGCTATGCCGGACCCGGCGACGTCTATTCCGGCGCCGTGCTCGCGTTCGGCAATACCGGTCTCAACATCATCAACAACATCATTACCGGCGCCAACATCGATTCGACCGACGCCCATGTGGTCGGCATCTTCGTCCTCGATTTCGGCACGCCCAACTCGGGCGGCTCGATCACCGGCAACACCATATCCTATGTCGACGAAGGCATCGACGTCAGCGGCGACATCACGCCCAACGGCATCCTGATCGAGAATAACGATGTCACCAATATCGACACCAACGATACGTACGCAGCGGGCATCTATTTCGCGCCCAACCCGGCGCTGGCCACCGCCTACGATATCGACGGCACGGCGGGCGACGATTTCATCTCCGGCGGCGCCGGCAACGACACCCTCTCCGCGCTCGGCGGCAACGACACGCTGACCGGCAATGGCGGCGACGACAATTTGAGCGGCGGCGGCGATTCGGACACCGCGGTCTATGCGGGCCCGCGCGCCGATTACACGATCGTCTACACGACCGACGCCAATGGCGTCGTCACGGGCTTCAGCTCGGTCACCGACAACGTCACCGCCGGTCTCAACGAGGGCACCGATACGCTCACGAGCATCGAGCGGCTTCACTTCAACGACGTGACGCTCGACCTCGGCCAGCGGGTCCAGCTGTTCGACGGCGGCGGCATCCTGGTCGGCACGTTCGACGATATCCAGGATGCGATCGACGCGGCGTCGGACGGCTACCGGATCGAGGCGCAGGCGGGCACCTACGCCGAGTCGCTGACGGTCGACAAGGACATCACCATAGAAGGCGCGAACCAGGGGATTCCGGGCACCGGCGGGCGCGGCGCCGAGACGGTCATCACCGGCAACGTCACGATATCGGCGGCGGGCGTCACGATAAACGGCGTCGAGATCACTGGCGCGGCGGCGGATGCGCTCGGCACGACCGGCGTCGTGGTTCAGGGCGGCGCGAACGGCTTCAGCCTGGTCAACTCGGTTCTGAACGGGAGCGGCGACCTCGGCATGATCGTCGGCCTGGTGACCGGCCTCGACGTCGGCCACAACCTGATCGAGGGTTATGCGAGCGGGATGTACGTCGCGGGCGGCGGGACGACCGGCTCGGTCCACGACAACCGGTTCCAGGGCCTTGATAACGGCCTCCAGAGCGAGACCACGCACGTCACGATCAGCGGCAATACGTTCGACGGCATCTCTGGCGGCTCGCTCTTCCTGTATCCGTCAGGCCCCGACAGCGTCGACCTCGACAGCTACATCACCGGCAACACGATCAGCAACAGCGGCGCGGACCGCCCGGTCCAGATCCTGCCGACCAACCTCACCCATAATGTGATCGGCACCGACTATAACGAGGCGTTCGACGGCGAGACCGCGGCGGCGAACGGGGTCACCGGGGCGTTCAGCTTCGACGGCCGCGGCGGCGACGACCATGCCTGGGGCGGCGGCGAGGGCGATACGTTCACCGGCGGCACGGGCGACGAGTTCCTGTACGGCAATGCCGGCAACGACACCGCGGTCTATGCGGGCAACCGGGCCGATTACACGATCACCTACGACGCCTCGGGGTTCCTGACGGTGCTCGACAATGAGGCGGGCGACGGCGACGAGGGC
>DATHJO010000010.1:0-403040 GCA_035316145.1 Allosphingosinicella sp.
TGGCATTTGTTGTCCGGCAAGGAGTAAGGAGGGAGCGATGAAGATTCATCGTGACCGACGCAGCGACGCCGTCCGGGCGGCAAAGGACAGCCCGCCGCTTCGCGGTCGGCCGGGGAAGGCGGCTGGGGGCGTCGAGTGCCTCGTCCGGGCTGCCTGGCCCGGCCTTCGTCCCTCTCCTACCCAGCCGCCTTCCCCGGCCGATCACGGCCACCTCCGGTCATGGGTCCAGACCCTCGTCGTCGCCGGCGCCCTCGCGCTCTCGGCCGGCGCCGCGTCCGCCCGGGTCGAGCAGCGCTCGCCGCTCGTCACCTACGTCCAGGCGCGGGCCGCGGCTTCGGCCGGCGCGCTCGACCGGGCGAGTGTCGATTATGTCGCCTTGCTCGCCGCCGCGCCGGACAACGAGCTGGTCGCCTCACAGGCGCTCGGCCACGCGGTGACCGCCGGCGATTGGCCGCTGGCGATGCGCGCCGCCCACCTGCTCGAGCGCCGCGGCGCGATTCTCGCCGATGCCCGCCTGCTGCTCGTCGCCGAGGCCTTTCATGCGCGCGACTGGCGGGCCGCGGCGGCGCGGTTGGATGCGGTCGAGCACGACCAGGTGTTTGCGTCGATCGTGCCGGTGCTGCGCGCCTGGCTGGCGTTCGGCTCGGGCCGGGGCGATCCGCTTGCCGCCTTGCCGGCCGCGGGCGGGCAGGGCGTCACCGCCGCTTATGCCGCCGAGCACCGGCCCTTGCTGATGCTCGCGATGGGCCGGCCGGGCGCCGCCGCGCAGCTTGCCGTCGCCGCCGCCTCGGCCGGCGCGCGCGGCGCGCGGCTCAGGGTCGCCGGCGCGGCTTTGCTCGCCCGCCGCGGCGAGCGCGATGCCGCCTTGGCCCTGCTCGAAGGCAATGGCGCGCCGATCGTCGCCGCGCGCGCCCTCGTTCGGGCCGGGCGGCCGCTGCCGGGCGCGATCGCCGGCGCCGACGCCGGCATGGCCGAATTGCTCGTCCGCCTCGCGCTCGATCTTCATGCCCAGGAATTGACCCCGGTCGCGGCGATGTTCGCCCGGCTCAGCACCTGGCTCGCGCCCGACAATAGCGAGGCCTGGATGGTCGCGGCCGAATTGTTCTCGCAGCAGGGCAAGCGAGGCATTGCGGTGCCGCTGCTCGCCCATATCGGGGCGGAGGACCCGTTCGCGATCACCGTCCGCGACCAGCGCATCCGCATCCTGCTCGACGGCGGCGACCGCGATGCGGCGCTCGCCGACGCCCTCGCCGCGACCCGCGCGGCTTCGGCCGAGACCACCGATTGGGTCCGGCTCGGCGAGGTCTACGGGACGATGGGCCGCCAGGCGGACGCGGCCGAGGCCTATGGCCGGGCGCTGGCGGTCCGCCGCGAGGGCGAGGACGCGCAGGCCGAATGGGCGTTGTGGCTGATGCGCGGCGGCGCCCTCGACGAGGCCGGCAACTGGCCCGACGCGCGCACCGCGCTCCAGCAGGCCTATCGGCTCGCCCCCGAGCAGCCGTTCGTGCTCAACTATCTCGGCTACGCCCAGCTCGTCCGCCACGAAAATGCCTCCGAGGCCGAGCGACTGATTCGCGAAGCCCATCGCCGCGCGCCCGACAACAGCGCGATCGCCGATTCGCTCGGCTGGGCGTTCTATCTGCGCGGCAACCTTGCCGAGGCGATCCCGATGCTCGAGCAGGCCGCGCAGGACCAGCCCGCCGACGTCGAGATCAACGAGCATCTCGGCGATGCCTATTTCGCCGCCGGCCGCCGGGTCGAGGCGCGCTTCGCCTGGAAGGCGGCCCTGGTCTACGCCGAAGGCGCGGCCGCCGCCCGCATCGCCGCCAAGATGGAGACGGGCCTGACGCCGCAACTCGCGGCGCGATGATGCAGGAGATTGCGTACGCCAAGCTCAACCTCGCGCTCCATGTGCGGGCGCGGGAACGGGACGGCTATCACCGGATCGAGACGATCTTCGCCTTTTGCGAGGATGGCGACGTCGTCACCGCAAGCGAGGCGGAGGTGCTGAGCCTCACCGTTACCGGCCGCTTCGCCGGCGCGCTGGGGAATCCGGCGGACAATCTGGTCTGGAAGGCGGCCCGCGCGCTTGACCGGACTGTCGCGCTGACTCTCGACAAGAGGTTGCCGGTCGCCGCCGGGCTCGGCGGCGGCTCGGCCGACGCGGCGGCGGTGCTGCGCATGCTCGGCAACGGCACGGCGGCGGCGGCGGCGCTCGGCGCCGACGTGCCGGCCTGCCTGCTCAGTCGCACGGTCCGGGGGGCGGGGAAGGGCGACGAAGTCGAGCCGGTGGAAATAGACGGCCTGGCCGGCACGCCGGTGCTGCTGGTCAATCCCGCAATCCCGCTTTCGACCGCCATGGTGTTCCGGGCCTGGGACGGGATCGACCGCGGCCCGCTCGGCGCCTGGGAGAAGGGGCGCAACGACCTCGAGGCGCCGGCGCGGGCGCTGGTGCCGGAGATCGGCGCGGTGCTGGCGGCGCTTTCCGGCGCCCGCGTCGCGCGCATGTCCGGATCCGGCGCGACCTGCTTCGGCCTGTTCGACTCCGAGGCCGAGCGGGACGCCGCGGCAACCGCAATCGCCGCCGCGCGGCCCGGCTGGTGGCTGTCCCAAACCAGGCTTCGCTGACCCACCGATCCCGTTCCGGCACAGGCTCGTGCGGCCGTTAACCATCGAGACCCGCGGGATTCCGTTGTGGCACGGCTCTTGCGTCTATGCCGGCGACGGGTCGAGGCGCGGTTGTGATCGTGCCGACATTCGCCCGCGGCCCCCCGCCTCCACCGGACGGGGCGCCGCGGAACCATTCGGCCGGGCTGCCGCGTATCGGGCAGTCCGGTCCTTTTTTTTTTCGCGACAAACGCGGCTCGCCCCGGCAATCCAGCGCGATGTTCCGGCTCACCCATGACGGCGAGGTCGCGCGGCTGACGCTCGACCGTCCCGAAGCGCGCAATGCCATTCCGGCCGCCGGCTGGGGAGAGCTCGCCGCTTTGCTGGGCGGCGTCGAGGGTCGGCTGCTGGTCGTTGCGGGGGCGGGCGGGGCCTTTTGCGCCGGCGCCGACTTGGGCGACTTCGCGGCGCTGCGCGCCGACGAAGGTGCGAGAATCCGCTTTCGCAAGACGATGCGCGCGGCGCTCGATGCGCTGCGGGCGTTGCCGATGCCGACTCTCGCCCGTATCGACGGGCCTTGTTATGGCGCGGGCGTCGCGCTCGCCTTGGCCTGCGACCTTCGCGTCGCCGGGCCCGACGCCCGCTTCGCGATCACCCCGGCGAAGATCGGCGTCTCCTATCCGCAGGAAGACGTCCATCGACTCGTGGCCCTCGTCGGCCCCGGTGAGGCAGCGCGGTTGCTGTTCACCGCCGAGAGCATCGATGCCGCCGAGGCGATCCGGATCGGCCTTGCCGAGCTTGCCGAGCTCGACGAGGCTGCGATCCTCGCCAATGACGCCGCCAGCCTCGCCGCGCTGAAGCAGGCGATCGCCCTCGCAGGGGCGGGCGTGCGCAGCGATCCCAGGCAGGACGAGCGCTTCGATGCGCTGATCGGCGGCGGCGAGCTGGCGCGCCGGCTCGAAGCGCTGCGGCGGAAATGATAGGAAGGCGCATGCGCCGCCTCTTTTGTCTTCTTCTCCTCGCTTCCTGCGACGTCGCCCCGCAGTCGAACCTCGACGGCCGAATCGAATGCCAGGCCGAGGGCGAGGCCCGCTTCGCTCCCAACTGCACGATGGAGACGGCCGACACTGCGGACGGCCGCGTTCTCACCATCCGCAAGACCGACGGCGGCTTCCGGCGGCTGCGCGTCACCACCGACGGCAGCGGCGTCGTCGCCGCCGACGGAGCCGAGCGCACCCATGTGACGATCCTTTCGGGCAACCGGATCGAGGTCGAGATCGGCGGCGACCGCTTCCGCCTGCCGGCAGCGGTGCGCCGGCGATGAGCGGGCGCTTCATTCTTACTGCCGCCGAACTGCGCGCGGCCGAGGCAGCCGTGATTGCCGCCGGCACCTCGGTCGAAGACTTGATGGAGCGCGCCGGCCAGGCCGCGGCCGAGGCGATCTGGCGCTATGCCGGACCACTGCCGGCTTTGGTTCTGTGCGGTCCCGGCAACAATGGCGGCGACGGCCGGGTCATCGCCCGCGAGCTTGCCGCGCGCGGCGTGGAGGTGCGGGTGGCGTCGCTCGGCGACCTTGCGGAGGAGCCCGCGCCGCTCCTGATCGATGCCTTGTTCGGCACCGGCCTGTCGCGGCCGCTCGAGGCCGGCGTCGCCCGGCGCCTCAGCGAGCTTGCCGCCGCGGCCCGGGTCCGGGTGGCGATCGATCTGCCGAGCGGCGTCGCCACCGACGACGGCGCCATCCTCTCGCCGGTGCCGGACTATGACCTCACAATCACCTTCCAGACGTTGAAGCCCTCGCACCTGCTCCAGCCCGCCGCCCGCCACATGGGCCGGATCGTCGTCGCCGACATCGGTATTCCGGCGGCGAGCGAGCTCGCGGAGATCGGCCCCGCGGTGCCGCGCGAGCCCGGTCCCGACGACCATAAATACAGCCGCGGCTACGTCGCCGTGATCGCCGGCGAGATGCCCGGCGCGAGCGCCCTCACCGCGGCGGCGGCGCTGCGTGCCGGCGCGGGCTACGTCCGCCTGATCGGCCCTCCCGTCGCCGGCGTCCCGAACGCGATCGTCCAGGGCCCCGGCGATGTGGAGGCGCTGCTTGCCGACCCGCGCATCGGCGCCGTCGTCGTCGGTCCGGGCCTGGGCCGGGGCGACCGCCTGGTCGCGATCGCGATCGCTTCCGGCCGGCCGCTGGTTCTCGACGCCGGCGCGCTGCGCGCCCAGCCGAACGCGATCCTGACGCCGCACGAAGGCGAGTTCGCCCGGCTCTTCCCCGGCCTGCTCGGCAGCAAGGTCGAGCGCGCCCGCGCCGCCGCCGCCGCGAGCGGCGCGGTGATCGTCTACAAGGGCGCCGACACGGTGGTCGCGGCCCCGGACGGCCGCGCCGCGATCGCGCCGCCCGCGCCCGCCTGGCTCGCCACCGCGGGCACCGGCGACGTCCTCGCCGGCATCATCGCCGCCCGCCGTGCGGCGCTCGACGATCCGTTCGAAGCTGCATGCTCAGGTGTTTGGATGCATGTTCATGCAGCGCGAGCCCGGCCGGGGTTGATCGCCGACGATCTCCTCGAAAATCTGTGACCAGCCCGGAAAAGGTCGTTCGCCTCGCCGCCCGCGGCGACGGAATTACGGAGAGCGGCCGGTTCGTCCCGGGGGCAGTGCCGGGCGACATGGTCGAGGGTGTCGTCGTCATCATGGCGGGAGCGCATCACACCAAACCGCCATGTCGTCACTTCCCCGAATGCGGCGGCTGCCAGCTCCAGCATGTCGATGACGCGGCCTATGCCGATTACCTCAAGGACAGGATCGCTTCCGCCCTGGCCGCGCAGGGCGTGGCGGCGCCGGAGATCCGCGAACCCCAGCTCTCGCCGCCGCGCAGCCGCCGTCGGGCGGGGCTGAAGGCGGCGGGCGGCAGCGTCGGCTTCAGCGCCCAGGCGAGCCACCGCATCGTCGACATGCGCGAATGCCATATCCTGCGGGGCGAGTTGTTCGCCCTCGTCGCGCCGCTGCGCCGCTTGCTCAATGGCCGCGCCGAGGCGGCGATGATGCTGGCCGATCAGGGCGTCGACCTGCTGCTCGAGGGCGTCGCCGCCGGCACGCTCGAGGAGGCCGAGGCGATGACCGCCTTCGCCCGGGAGAATTGCCTCGCCCGCCTCGCCTTCGACGACGGCTTCGGGGCCCAGACCGTCTGGGAGCCCGAGCCCGTCACCGTCACCCTGAGCGGCACCCCGGTGGCACTGCCCCACGGCGCCTTCCTCCAGGCGACGGCGGAAGGCGAGGCCGCCTTGGTCGCGGCGGTCCGGGAGGCGGTCGGGGAGGCGGCCATCGTCGCCGACCTGTTCGCCGGCCTTGGGACGTTCGCCCTCGCCCTGGAGGCCAAGGTCTATGCCGCCGAGGGCGCGCGCGATGCGGCGCTGGCTCTGAAAAGGGCGGGCCGGGGCCTCACCGTCGACCATCGCGACCTGTTCCGGCGCCCGCTCGACGCCGCCGAGCTGAACCGCTTCGAGGCGGTCGTGCTCGATCCGCCGCGGGCCGGGGCGAAGGAGCAGGCGCCCTTGCTCGCCGCCTCGTCGGTGCCGCGCATCGCCTATGTCTCGTGCAACCCCGCAACCTTCGCCCGCGACGCCAGGCTGCTCGCCGACGGCGGCTACCGGCTCGATTGGGTGCGGCCGGTCGGCCAGTTCCGCTGGTCGACCCATATCGAGCTCGCCGCCGCCTTCGCTAAATAGGGACAGTCCCTATTTTTCAAAGGTGGTGCAGGATCATCATCCCGGCGTGGACGGTCAGCCCGAGCAGACAGAGCGAGGCGGCCATGAAAGTGAGGAAGCGCCAGCGCACGACGTTGACCGTGGCCTGGATCAGGCTGTGCAGGATGCGCAAGGCGACATAGGCCCAGGCCAGCCAGACGTTGAGCCAGATGTCGCCGCCGCCCGACAGCGCGATCGCGATGGCGATCGCGTAAAAGAGCGTCGGCTGCTCCAGCAGATGGTTATAATTGTGCGCCTTCCACTGGACCTCCGGCTCGACCACGCCGTCGAGATCGCCGCCCTTGGAGCCGACCCGGCCCTTCAGCGAAATCCCCTTGCGCGCCAGCGCCGGGAAGCGGACGGCGTAAAGCCAGATCATCATGACGAGCGTCCACGCGACGAGCGCGACGACCGGTGCGATTATGGCAGCATGCATGATTTGACCTCCCCGAATGCGCGAGCTTGCCGCAAGCGCCCCGGTCGCGCAACATCGCGCGGCAGGGAGGGCATAAGCATGGCGGAAGCGACGGCGGGTTCGCCCGCGCTCACGGCCAGGCAAATCGCCGCCGTGGCCGCCGGCAACGGCCTCGAATTCTACGATTTCGTCACTTATTCCTTCTTCGCGGTGCAGATCGGGCGGACCCTGTTTCCGGGCGACGCCGCCCACTCGCTGATGCTGTCGCTGGCGACCTTCGGGGTCGGCTTCGTCAGCCGCCCGCTCGGCGCGCTCGTGATCGGCCGGCTCGCCGACCGGCGCGGCCGCAAGCCGGCGATGATCCTGTCGTTCACCCTGATGGGGGTCGCGATCGTCGGGCTGGCGCTGACCCCGTCCTACGCGGTCGCCGGCCTCGCCGCGCCGGCGCTCGCAGTGCTGTTCCGCCTGCTCCAGGGCTTCGCGCTCGGCGGCGAGGTGGGCCCCAATGCCGCCTTCCTGCTCGAGGCGGCGCCGCCGCACCGGCGCGGGCTCATCCTCTCGCTCCATTTCGCGACCGCCGATGCCGCAGTGCTCGTCGCCGGGCTGGTCGGGCTGACGCTTTCAAGTCTGCTGACCCCGGCGGAGCTCGACGCCTGGGGCTGGCGCGTGGCCTTCCTCATCGGCGCGCTGATCGTGCCGTTCGGGCTCGCTCTCCGCCGCACCCTCGCCGAGACGCTGCCGGCCGAGGCCGCCGAGCCGGCACCCACAGGGAGCCTGAAGCCGTTCCTCGTCGTCGCGACCGGCGGCATGCTGATCCTCGGCGCGGGCACGATCAGCAATTACACGCTCTCTTATCTCACCACCTACGCCCAGGTGACGCTGAACATGGCGGTGACGACCGCGTTCGGCGCGACCGTCATGCTCGGCCTGACCGGAGTCGTCGGCGGGCTCGCCGCGGGCTGGCTCTCCGACCGGTTCGGGCGTAAGCGGGTGCTGGTCCTGCCCTGGCTGGCGCTGATCGCGCTGGCGCTGCCGGCTTTCTTCCTGTTGAGCGCGCTGCGCACGCCGGCCGCCTTGCTGGGTGCGACCACCTTGCTGTCGCTGCTCCACATCTTCGGCTCGACCGCGGCGATGCTGCTGTTCATCGAGGCGCTGCCGGCGCGGATCCGCGCCGGATCGCTGGGGATCATCTACGCGCTCGCCATCGCCGGCTTCGGCGGCACCACCCAGCTCGTGGTCAAGACTTTGATCGAGTGGACCGGCAGCCCGCTCGTGCCCGCCTGGTACATGATGGCGGCGGTCGTTGCGGGACTGATCGGCGCGCTCCTGATCCGCGAGCCCGCGCGGACTTAGTCGAACATCCTGGCGAAGGCGCGCTTGGTCCGCGTCTTCCAGTGGCCGCGGTGAAAAGCGTCGCTGGCGAGCAGCGGCAGCACGCTGGTCGCTTCGGCATAGACCATCTGCTCCAGGGCGGTCGAAACCTTGCCCCAGCTCGCCGCCTCCTGCAGGGTCGAGGAGGAGCAGGCGCCGTCGCGGACGTCGGCGACGGTGATCTGGACCGCATATTTGTGGACCTCGACGTCCTCGTGGCCGAGGATCTCGGCGCAGACCACCGTGTCCTGCGCGAAATTCTTGGGCACGCCGCCGCCGATCATCAAGAGGCCGGTCGTGCCCGCCTCGATCTTGATGTCGGTCAGCTCGCGGAAATCGGCGATCGAATCGAGCGTCAGATAGGGCTTGCCCGCCTGCATCCGGTCGACCTGGTGCTTGACCAGGCCGAAGCCGGCCGAGCTGTCGGTGAAGGCCGGGCAGAAGATCGGCACGTCGTGCTCGAAGGCGAGCTTGACCAGGCTGTTGTCCTTCCTGCCGTGCTTGGTCAGCCAGCGGCCCATCTCGCGGATGAACGCGCGCGAGCTATGCGGCTTGGCCTCCAGCGAATCGGCGATCGCGCCGATCGTATGGTCGCAATCCTGGAGCTGCTCCTCGTCGATATAGGTGTCGTAGATGCGGTCGATGTAGAGCGAGCGCAGCGTATCGTCGTCCGGGATTTCAAGCGCTTGATAATGTTTGTGGCCAAGCCCTTCGAAGAAATCCATGTCGACGATCGCGGCGCCGGTGGCGACGATCGCGTCGACCATGTTGTGCTTCACCAGATCGGCATAGAGGTCCATGCAGCCGCCGGCCGAGGTCGAGCCGGCGATCACCAGCCAGACCGAGCAATCGGGATCGGCGAGCATCTGGTTGTAGATGTCGGCGGCGCGGCCGAGGTCGCGCGAGGTGAAGCTCATCTTCTTCATCGCGTCGACGATCGGCCGCGCGTCGAAGCTCTTGATGTCGATATGCTCGACCTCGCTGGCGAGCAGCTCCGCCTTGCGGGTGTCGTTGACGGGGACGGTGGTCATTTGGATCTCCAGACGTGAAATAACCCGTCATTCCAGCGAAAGCTGGAATCTCCCTTCTTCAGCAAAGGCAGAGAGATTCCGGCTTTCGCCGGAATGACGAAAGAGGGGTTACAGCGTGACGACGTTCGACGGTACCGCGCGTTCCTCCCGCTCCGGCGCGCCGTAGAGCGTCGCCATCGGCTCGTCGTCGGCGAGGACCGTCTTCAGGTCCGCGCCGAAGCCGTTGAAGCCGGTGCGCATCGCGCAGCCATAGGCGCCGAGCATGCCGATCTCGACATAGTCGCCGGCCTGAACGTCGGCGGGCAAATGGAACGGCCCCGTCATATGGTCGAGATCGTCGCAGGTCGGCCCGTAGAAGCTGAACGCCACGTCCCTGGCGTCGGAGCCGCGCTCGCGCACCAGCCGCACCGGAAAGCGCCAGCCGATATGGGCGGCGTCGAACAAGGCGCCATAGGCGCCGTCGTTGATGTAGAGCTCGTCGCCGCGGCGCTTCTCGACCCGGACCAGCACGCTCGCATATTCCGCGCACAGCGCCCGCCCCGGCTCGCACCACAATTCCGCCGAATAGGAGATCGGCAGGTCCTCGAACGCCTTGTGGATCACCTCGAAATAGGCTTCGAGCGGCGGCGGCTCCATGCCCGGATAAACGGAAGGAAAGCCGCCGCCGACGTCGACGATGTCGACGGTGACCGCCGCCTCGACGATCGCCGCGCGGACGCGCTCCATCGCTTCGTGATAAGCAGCCGGGGTCATTGCCTGGCTGCCGACGTGGAAGCAAATGCCGAGCGCGTCCGACGCCTGACGCGCCGCCATCAGAAGCGCCTTCATTTCATGTGGATGTGCGCCGAACTTCGCAGCCAGACTGAGCTTGCTATGGTCCGAGGAGACGCGGATCCGGACGAGCAGGTTGAGATCGGCGGCGCCCTCGGTGGCGCGGATGATCTTGTCCAGCTCCTCCTCGGTGTCGAGCGAGAAGGTGCGCACCCCATGGGTGAAATAAGCCTCGGCGATCGCTTCTTCCGCCTTCACCGGGTGCATGAAGCAGAGCACGGCCTCGGGCAGCGTCTCGGCGACCAGCCGCACCTCGGCGATCGAGGCGACGTCATAATGGGTCAGGCCCTCGTCCCACAGGATCTGCAGCAGGTCGGGGGAAGGATTGGCCTTGACCGCATAGAGCGACCGGCCCGGAAACTTCTCGGCGAAGAAGCGGGCGGCGCGCCTTGCGGCGTGCGGACGAATGAGCGTGACCGGCTGAACCGGCCGAAGGGCCGAAGCTAGCCCCAGCGCGCTATGATGGTTGTGCAACTCAAGGGACCTCCAGCAAGGCAGTTGACGACAAGGCAGCCTTGCGGTTTGGAAGTCCCCCATGGGGCTGCGGCGTGCGATATATGGGCGTTGGCCCCCCATGTAAAGAACTTGCGGATTCTTCTTTTACCCTAAGGGTTTGAATGACGGACAGACAAGCTTCGACGAACGGTGTCCGGGCTGCGGCGGCGCGGTTGAAGGGCGTCGTCACCGAGACGCCGCTGCTGCCGCTCGCCTGGGAAGGGCGGCGGCTCTGGGTCAAGGCGGAATGCCTGCAGCAGGGCGGCAGCTTCAAATTGCGCGGCGCGACCAACCGGCTGCTGCTGCTGAGCGACGCCGAGCGGGCGGCGGGCGTCGTCGCTTTCTCCTCGGGCAACCATGCCCAGGGCGTCGCCCGCGCGGCGCGCTCCCTCGGCATCGCCGCGACCATCGTCATGCCGCGTGATGCGCCGGCGGTGAAGGTGGAGGGAACGCGCGCCGCGGGCGCGGCGATCGTCTTCTTCGACCGCGCCAGCGAAAGCCGCGAGGAGATCGGCGCGCGTTTGGCGGCCGAGCAAGGCGCGGTGCTGGTGCCCTCGTTCGACGATGTCGACGTGATCGAGGGCCAGGGCAGCGTCGGCGTCGAGATCGAAGCGCAGCTCGGCGCGCCGCCGCCGATGGTGCTCGTTCCCTGCGGCGGCGGCGGCCTCTCAGGCGGCATCGCGCTGGCATTGCCGGAGTCGCAAATCCTCGTCGTCGAGCCGGAGGGCTGGGACGACATGACCCGCTCATTGGCGCTGGGCCGGATCGTGCCGGTCGAGGAGCCGGCGCCGCCGACCCGCTGCGACGCGCTCCAGACCAGGCTGGTTTCGCCGCTCACCTTCGCCGCCCTGCAGGGCGCCGGTGTGCGCGGCGTCGCGGTGAGCGAAACGGAGGTCGAAGCGGCGATGGCCTTCGCGTTACGCGAGCTCAGGATCGTCGCCGAGCCGGGCGGCGCGGTAGCGCTGGCGGCGCTGATCGCGGGGAAAGCAGGCGACGTGCCGGACGGCAGCGTCGTCGTGGTATCGGGCGGGAATGTCGATCCTTCGGTCTATGCGGAGATATTGCGGACGGCGGCGCGCTGATGCGGGCCCGGCTGCTTCGGCAATTACGGTGTAGCGGCAGCCCGCATCAGCCTTCACGCTGCCTCGGCGAGGCAGACGCATGGAACCCAAATTTTCCTTCGAAATAGACCGGTCACGCGGCCTTATCAGGATCACCATGGTCGGATTCTTTACGACCGACGACATCCGCGACTTCCTGAGGGCTCGCGACGGAGCCCACGAAGCTTTGGGTTGCGCGCCGAACCAGCACCTTACTCTAAACGACATCCGCGGCATGACGGCGCAACCCCAGACGATCGTCGATGCATTCGAGGAGATTCTGGCAGCCCCGGAAAGGCGCTCGCGCCGCCTGGCTTTCGTCGTCGGCCCGACATTCGCCCGCTCGCAAGTCCTCCGCGCTCTTTCTCTGCGCGAAGCGAAATGCTTTACCGATCCGGCGCTTGCCGAGGCCTGGTTGTTCGCAGCGGATGCGGAGGCAACGTAGGTGCCCCCGAGGCCACGGTGATCATGGTCTCGGGCGGCAATGTCGATCCAGCGTTTTATGCGGAGATTCTGGCCGCGGCCTGATCAGCGCGCGCCGTGGACGATCCCCAGCAGCTCAGCGAAGTTGGCCGCGCCAAGCTTGCGCATGATGTTGGCGCGGTGGAATTCGACGGTGCGCGGGCTGATCCCGAGCGCCCGCGCCGCCTCTTTGCTCGACGCGCCATTGACGATCTGTGCCAGCGTCTCGCGCTCGCGCGGCGAGAGGCGGTCGATGCCCGCGAAGGTATGCACCGGGATTTCCGTCGCCTCGTTCCGTAGACCCGCGCTTCGCCGTGCTGCGAGCTCGGGGGTTTCGAGCAGCTCCCATTTTCCCTTGCGCAGAATGATTGAGAAATGATGGAATTGCGCGACATCGGCGAGGTCGCGGGCGCGGGCGCCGCTCAGCTTGTAGGTGCAGAGCATTATCGCCGGCGCGCCGGCGAGGGCTTCGGAGATCTGGTCCTCAAACGTTTGGTAGGTCTCCCAGTGATGATCCGCGATCCAGAGGGCGCTGGCGCACCCGCGCAAGCCCTCGAGGCCGCGCGAAAGCGCTTTGGCTACATGCACTTCGATGTGCCTCTTGAAGGAGAAGGGCGCGAAGGTCCGATACTCTTCCCGGGTATTTTGTAGCTCGATTGCCCCCGCCGCACAGTAATCGTCGAAGCCGGCGATGGCGGCGCGCATCGCCGCGACGGCCAGGTCGCGGCTGATCTCATCGGGAAGCATCCACAGGGAGAATTCGTTGTGGACGAGTCCGGCCTGCATGAAGCTGGTGGTCGCGTCGATCAGATCCTGGTCGGTCTCGTAGAACAGGCAGATATGCGCGCCCCACGGCAAGCGGGTAAGCGGCAGGATGCCCGTTTGGCGAAGGTTGAGGCCGATGTCGGCCCCACTGTCACCCGCCTTGACCATGGCCGGGTCTCCTGATCGTGCCCGAGCCGAGCGTAGGGTCGCGCTGCGAGGACACCCAGCCTCCGGGCGGTGAGCTGGCAACCCCGTATTCGCCGCAGGCATTCGCCCGAGGCCAATCTCGCCCGATCATTACATAAATCCCGTTTCTGAGCAACGCAGTGGCTCCCGAAGCCCGCGCCGACAGACCGCCGCCAGGCCGCGAGCCGCATCCTCTTCCGGACCGGGACGCGCCCGCAACGGGAAACCGCAATTCGATGACCAAGACCATCGCCATTGTCGACGAAGACAAGCTATCGGGCGGTCCTTCCACGTTCCTGCTGGTCGCGTCGGCCGGCCATCACGTGTATACGTTCGCCAACGGCAAAGCCTTCCTGGCCGCTGAGCTGCCGCAACCCGCGGACTGCGTGCTGCTCGACATCCGCCTGCCGGGCGCCGACGGCCTCGACGTGCTGCGCGCACTTGCGAGGCGCGTGGATCCGCCCGCGGTTGTGGTGGCCAGCGACAGCGGCGACATTCCGCTCGCCGTCCAGGCGATGAAGCTCGGTGCGGCGGATTTCCTCGAAAAGCCCTGCCGTCCGGCGGTGCTGCTCGACGCTATCGCTCAGGCCTGCGCCAGGCGCGATCAATTGCTGCTGGCGGCAAAGGCCCAGCGACAGGCGGCGGCACGGTTGGCGTTGCTGTCCGACCGTATGCGCCAGGTGCTGCGCAGCATTGTTTTGGGCCGGGCCAACAAGGTCATCGCGCACGAGCTCGGCCTCAGCGTCCGCACCGTGGAGGCCCATCGCGCGCAATTGTTCGCGAGGCTTGGAGTGCGGACCACCGCCGAGGCGGTCAGCATCGCGTTTGCGGCGGGCGTGAGCGCCTTCAATCCTGCTTCTCCGACGGCCTCCGAAGCCGGTCGGTGCCGTTGGCCGTGACCTTAGCTGGCGGTGTCGCGCCGGGCGACGAGCGCGACGAGCCGGCTGAGCTGGTCGACCTGCCGCGCGGTCCGGCGCAGGCCGGCCGAATAATCCTCGGCGTCGATGCCCGGCCGCGCCAGCGCCGCGCTGTCGAGCACGCCGTCGAGCAGCCGCGACAGGCTCGGCAGGATCGCCCGGTCGATCGTGTCGAGCGCGCTCTCGAACTGGCGGTGGTCGATGAAGCTCATGGCGATGGTCTAGCGGCCGGCGCTTAAGGCTTTGTGAAAGCCGCCCCCCGTGGCATCAGCGGGCGATGACCGGCCCCAGCGCGCTGACCCTGTCGATCCTGATGCTCGCCGCTTTCCTGCTCGCGGCGGGCGGCACATATCTGATCGTCAAACGCAAGGAGCGGCACAAGGGAAGCCTGATGCTGCTCGCGGCTCTGGTCGCGCTCGTCAACGTGCTGATCTGGACCCTGTGAGCGTCCTCGCGTTCGACGCCGCGCTGGTGCGCACCCCGGCTTCGAGCGTGGTCAACGGCCTGCGCACCGGCGATGCCGCGCCGGCCTATGCGGGCGTGCTGGCCGAGTTCGAGGCCTATGCGGCCGCGCTCGGGCGGGCCGGGCTGGCGGTCGAGACGCTCGCGCCGCTCGACGACTTCCCCGACGCGCTGTTCGTCGAGGACCCGGCCTTCGTCCTTGCCGAGGGCGCGATCCTCCTGAAGCCCGGCACCCCGACCCGGATCGGCGAGGCGGAGGCGATCGCCCCCGCGCTCGCGCGGCGGTTCGACCGCGTGCTCGAGCTCGACGAGGGCTTCGCCGACGGCGGCGACATCCTGATCCTTCCCGCCGAGATCCTGATCGGCCTCTCCGGCCGCACCGACAAGCTCGGCGCCAAGCGCTTCGTCGAGCTGGCCCGCGCCCTTGGCCGGAGCGCGCGGATCGTCGAAACCCCGCCCGGCGTCCTCCACCTCAAGACCGCTTGCGCGCTGATCGACGAGGAAACGATCATCGCCACGCCGGCCTTGGCCGGTCTGTTCGAGGGATTCGAGGTGATCGAGACCCCCGCGGGCGAGGAACGGGCGGCCAATTTGCTGCGCCTGAACGACACGATCCTGGTCGGCGCCGACTATCCGAAGACGATCGACCTCCTCGCCGGCCGCGCGCCCGACATCGTCCCGCTCGCCGTCAGCGAAATCCGCAAGATCGACGCCGGCCTCTCCTGCCTCTCGCTCAGGTGGTGAAAGCCGCTAAGCCGTCATTGCGAGGAGCGTAGCGACGCGGCAAACCAGTCGGCGCCGGACTGGATTGCTTCGCTACGCTCGCAATGACGGGCCTAGGCGAAAGGCGTCAGCGGATCGGGCAGGAGGGGTCGAGGCGGAAGTCGAGATAGTCGTCGACCGACTTCATGAGGTCGTCCATCTCGTTGACGAAGAAGTGGTTGGCGCCGGGGATCGTCTTGTGCTCGATGGTGATGTGGCGCTGGGTGCGCAGCTTGTCGACCAGCTTCTGGACGGCGAGCGGGGTCACCACCTCGTCGCCCTCGCCCTGGATGATGATCCCCGAGGAGGGGCAGGGCGCGAGGAACGAAAAATCGTACATGTTGGCCGGCGGCGCGATCGAGATGAAGCCGCGCGCCTCGGGCCGCCGCATCAGCAATTGCATGCCGATCCAGGCGCCGAAGCTGAAGCCGGCGATCCAGGTCGTCTCGGCCTCGGGATGGATCGACTGGACCCAATCGAGCGCCGAGGCCGCGTCGGACAATTCGCCGATGCCGTTGTCGAACACGCTCTGGCTCTTGCCGACGCCGCGGAAGTTGAACCGCAAGGTGGCGAAGCCGCGCCGGACGAAGGTCTTGTAGAGCTGCAGCACGATGGCGTTGTTCATCGTGCCGCCGCCCTGCGGATGCGGGTGGAGGATCAGCGCGACCGGCGCGCGCGGCCGGGGGCCGGGGCTGAAGCGGCCTTCGAGGCGCCCCTCAGGTCCGGGAAAGATGACTTCGGGCATTGCACCTGCGTGTGGATTGATCAAAGGAAACGCGCGCGTGAAGAGCGTGCGGGCGCGCCCTATATAGGGATGCGGCGCGTTTCCGCAATTTGAAAGGGACCTGAACGCAGGTGGCCGATCGCATCTATCTCGATCACGCCGCGACGACGCCGATCCTTCCGCAAGCGGCGGCGGCGATCGCGGCGGCCTGCGCGGCCTGGGCCAATCCCTCGTCCGCCCATGCCGAAGGCCGCGCCGCCCGCGCCGCGATGGAGGCGGCGAGGGCGCGCATCGCCGCTGCTCTGGGCTGGTCCGGCACGATCGTCTTCACCTCCGGCGCGACCGAGGCGATCGAGATCGTCATGCGCCGCGCCAGGGCCGGCCCGCGCATCGTCTCGGCGATCGAGCATCCGGCGGTGCTGCGCGCGGCGCCCGAGGCCCGCCAGGTCGCGGTGACGGCGGGCGGCGCGCTCGATTTGGCCGACCTCGACGCCGCGCTCCAGGGTGCCGAGCGTCCGCTGGTCGCGGTCCAGTCGGTCAACAACGAGACCGGAATCATCCACCCGATCGCCGAGATTGCGGTGCGGGTGACGGCCGCCGGCGGCCTGTTCCTCGTCGATTGCGCCCAGAGCGCCGGCAAGCTGCCGCTGCCGGACGCGGATTTCCTCGTTGTCGCCGCCCACAAGCTCGGCGGGCCGCCCGGGATCGGCGCCTTGCTGGTCAAGGACCCGGCGACGCTCGAAGCTGTCGGTGGGCAGGAAGGCGGCTATCGGCCCGGCACCGCCGCAGTGCCGATGATCCTGGGCTTCGCCGCCGCGCTCGAAGCGGATCACGGTTGGTACGAAGGGGCGGAGCGGCTGCGTGGCCTGCTCGACGCGGGCATCGCCGCCGCCGGCGGGACGATCGTCGCCGAAGCCGCGCCCCGCATCGCCACCATCGCCTGCTATCGCATGCCCGGCGTCCCGGCCGCCGCCCAGATGATGCAATTCGACCTCGCCGGCATCGCCGTTTCCGCCGGCAGCGCCTGTTCCTCGGGCAGCCTCAAGACCAGCCACGTCCTCACCGCGATGGGGATGGCCGAGGCGGAAGCGCGCGAGATCATCCGGGTGAGCTTCGGCCCGGACACCGCCGAGGCCGATATCGACGCGCTGCTCGCCGAGTGGCGCAAGCTCTACGACCGGCGCCGCGCCGCGTGACCATCTACCTCGACTATCAGGCGACGACGCCGGTCGCCCCCGAGGCCGCCGCCGCGATGCGCCCCTGGCTCGAGGAAGAGTTCGCGAACCCGCACAGCCCGCACAAGCTCGGCCGAGCGGCGGCGGCGGTGGTCGAAGTCGCGCGCGAGCGGGTCCTGGAGGCGCTCGGTGAGGGCGGCAAGGGCGGCAGGCTCTATTTCACCTCGGGCGCCACCGAGGCGGCGAACTGGGCGCTGAAATGCAGCGCGCCGGGCCGGATCGTCACCCCGGCGACCGAGCATGCCTGCGTCCTCGACAGCATCGAGTGGCTGGCGGGGCAGGGACGTGGGGTCGACGTCCTTCCGGTCGGGGCCGACGGCCTCGTCGACCTCGATCTGCTCGAAGCGCGCGTGGCCGGGGGAGCCGGCTTGGTTGCGGCAATGCTGGTCAACAACGAGATCGGCGTCATCCAGCCGGTCGCCGAGATCGCCCGCATCGCCCGGGCGCGTGGCGCGCTGTTCTTCTGCGACGCCGTCCAGGGCTTCGGCCGGGTGCCGCTTCCGCTCGAAAGCTGCGACATGGTCGCCCTTTCCGCGCACAAGGTGCACGGCCCCAAGGGCATCGGCGCGCTTTGGGTGCGAGACGGCGTCACCCTCGAGGCCTTCCTGCACGGCGGCGGCCAGGAAGGGGGTATCCGCTCCGGCACGCTCTCGCCCGCGCTCTGCGCCGGGTTCGGCGCGGCGGCCGCGCTGCTCGGCGGCGACGATGTCGAAAGCCTGTGGGCGACGGCCCTCGACCTCATGGGCGATTGGCAGCTCAACGGCGCCGCCGGGCAGCGCTACCACGGCAATCTCAACCTGCGCCGCGACGGTGTCGACGCCGGCCGCCTGATCTCCGAGGTGCGCGACGTGGCCTTCTCGGCCGGTTCGGCCTGCGCCAGCGGCTCGGGCCGGCCGAGCCACGTCCTCGCCGCTTTGGGCCTCACCGAGCGCGAGGCGCGCGCCAGCATCCGCCTGGGCTTCGGCCGCTACACGACCGCGGCGGAGCTGCGCACGGCGCTCGGCCTGATCAATCAGGCGGCCGAACGCCAGCTGAGCTTCGCCGCGTGACGCTGGTCCGCTTCGTCTCCGCCGACGGCGAGAGCGTCCAGGAGGTCGACGCGCCGGCCGGCGCGCGGCTGCTCGACGTCGCCCAGGATGCCGGCCAGCCGCTCGAAGGGACCTGCGAAGGGCAGATGGCCTGCTCGACCTGTCACGTCATCGTCGCCGCCGAGGATTTCGCCCGCCTCCCTCCCGCCAGCGACGAGGAGGAGGACATGCTCGACCTCGCCGCCCACGTCACCCGCCATTCGCGCCTCTCCTGCCAGATCTGGCTGACCGAGGCGCTGGCGACGCTGACCGTGCGCATTCCGTCGGGCTTCCACAACATGCAGGGACGGTGAGGATGATCGGCCGGCGTGCCTTCCTCCTTGGCGCCGGCGACAAGACCGGCAACGGCGCCAATGGTGCCCCGCGGCTGAAAGTGACTGTCCCCTTCGGCAGCCGAAAGCGACTGTCCCCATGCCGACCTTGCAAATCCGCCCCCGCCGCCGCATATGGCGCGCGGGAGTCGGGCGGACGGCGCTCTCGCCAACCCGGTCAGGTCCGGAAGGAAGCAGCCGCAACGAGTTCACGCGCCGGGTCGTTCCGGCTCCCACCTTTCCCCGACATCGTCATCAAACCACGTCATCCCGGACTTGATCCGGGACCCATGAACACGGCGCGCGAGGATTGACGCTTTCCGTGTTCATGGGTCCTGACTTTCGTCAGGATGACGCTTAGGTTGGCGCGATGGTTTCCGATTCCCCCCAGCCCTATCGCGTCCTCGCCCGCAAATACCGGCCGCAGAGTTTCGGCGAGCTGATTGGCCAGGAGGCTATGGTCAAGACGTTGGCCAATGCGATCCAGAGCGACCGGCTCGCCCATGCCTTCCTGCTGACCGGGGTGCGCGGGGTCGGCAAGACCTCGACCGCGCGGCTGATCGCCAAGGCGCTCAACTGCATCGGCCCGGACGGCGCCGGCGGGCCGACGATCGCGCCCTGCGGCGTCTGCGAGCCGTGCCGGGCGATCGCCGAGGGGCGCCATATCGACGTGATCGAGATGGACGCCGCCTCCAACACCGGCGTCGACGACGTGCGCGAGATCATCGAGGCGGTGCGCTACGCCGCGGTCTCGGCGCGCTACAAGGTCTATATCGTCGACGAGGTCCACATGCTGTCGAAGAACGCGTTCAACGCGCTCTTGAAGACGCTCGAGGAGCCGCCGGCGCACGTCAAGTTCCTGTTCGCGACGACCGAGGTCAACAAGGTCCCGATCACCGTCTTGTCGCGCTGCCAGCGGTTCGACTTGAGGCGCATCCCGGCCGAATCGCTCGCCGCTCATTTCGCAGCGGTGGGGACGGCGGAAGGGGTCGAGGTCGAGCCCGCGGCGCTGGCGCTGATCGCCCGCGCCGCCGAAGGCTCCGCCCGCGACGGCCTCTCGATCCTCGACCAGGCGATCGCCCACGGCGCCGGCACGGTTACCGCCGAGCAGGTCCGGACGATGCTCGGCCTGTCGGACCGCGGCGCCAATCGGGCGCTGCTCGCCCTGATCCTCGCCGGCGACGCGCAAGGCGCGCTCGCCGCGCTGCGCGACCAATATGATCTCGGCGTCGAGCCCTCGGCGGTGCTGCGCGGCCTGCTCGAGACGGTCCACGGCATCACCCGGGCCAAGGTCGGCGGCGCCCAGGACCCTGCCCAGTCCGCCGAGGAGCGCGAGGCCCATGGCGAATGGGCAAGCAAGCTCGGCCACGGCGCGATCCACCGCCTGTGGCAGCTGCTGCTCAAGGGCCTTGCCGAGGTCCACAGCGCGCCGATGCCGCTCGAAGCCGCGGAAATGGCGGTGCTGCGCGTCATCCACGCCGCCGAGCTGCCCGATCCCGGCGCGGTCCTGGAAAGGCTCGCGAGCGGCGAGGGGATCGCGGCCCCGGCGGCCGAGGCGCCCAAGGCTGAACAGCAGGGCGCGCTGCTGAAGCTGCCGGCGACCTTCGCCGATCTGGTCGAGCTGCTCGGCCGGAAAAAGCCGCATATTTCCCAGCAGCTGCACGATTTCGTCGGGCTGGTCCGCTACGCGCCGCCGGAGCTGGTGATTCGGCCGACCAAGCCCCTGTCCGGCAGCTTTGCCCGCGAGGTGGCCGAGGCGCTCAAGGAGGCGACCGGAACCGCCTGGCAGGTCCGCGCGTCCGATGAGGCGGCGGCGCCGAGCCTGCTCGACCAGGAACGCGACGCGGCCGAACGGCTGCGGCTGGAAGTGCTGGCGACGCCGCTCGTCAAGGCGGCGTTCGAGGCCTTTCCCGATGCCGAGCTGGTCGGCTTCCGGCCCGATGAACAACGGAGTGCGTGATGCAGAATTTGGACGATCTTATGAAAATGGCGCAGGACGCCCAGGCCAAGCTGATGCAGGCCCAGGAGGATCTCGACAAGGTCGAGGTCGAGGGCGTGTCGGGCGGCGGCCTCGTCAAGATCCGCGCCTCCGCCAAGGGCCGGATCATCGCCGTCGACATCGACGAGAGCCTGCTCAGCGCCAGCGAGAAGCAGATGGTCGAGGACCTGGTCGCCGCCGCATTGAACGACGCCCGCGCCAAGGCCGACGTGGCCGCCGCCGAAGCGATGCGCGGCGCCACCGGCAACCTGCAGCTCCCGCCCGGCTTCAAGATGCCATTTTAATAGACGCAGGCGTCGAGGCGGTCGCGGGCGACGGCGCCGATCCGCACCCGGATCATGTTGCCGTAGCGCCGGGTGAAGCCGCGCGGGTCGATCGCCTGGCGTTGCTTGGGGAGGGGGAAGACGGCAACGATCCGCGCCGCCTCGGCGGGGCTGAGGGTCGCGGCGCCGTGGCCGAAATAGCGCCATGCGCCGGCCTCGACGCCGTAGGTGCCGACGCCGGTCTCGGCGACGTTGAGATAGACCTCCATGATCCGCCTTTTGCCCCAGATCGTCTCGATCAGCAGCGTGAACCAGGCTTCGAGGCCCTTGCGGAAATAGCCGCCGCCCTGCCACAGGAACACGTTCTTGGCGGTCTGCTGGCTGATCGTCGAGCCGCCGCGCAGGGTGCGGCCGCCGGCGGCGTTGCGCCGCATCGCCTGCTCGATCGCCCGCCGGTCGAAGCCGATATGCGAGCAGAACCTGCCGTCCTCGCCGGCGATCGCGGCGCGGATCATGTCGCGGTCGATCCGCTCGATCGGCGCCCACCGGCGATTGGCGCCATTGCCCGCCAAAAAGTCGGCGGCCTGGGTGAAGGTGATCGGCGGGTTCACGAAGCGGTAAAGCAGGACCCACAGGACGCTGAGGATCAGAAAGGCCAGCAGCCCCTTCAAGATCCACCCGAGAATGCGGCCGGCCATGCGGCCAGCCTAGCGGGAACCTCCGCGTCCCCGCCAGCCCGAATCGCGGGCGCGGCGGCGGCTTGTCCTCCGCAGCAGCGCCCCCGCCGGGCCTTCTTTTTGGCCGGCGATGGTGGCAAGGAGCGGCGATGAACCCGTTGTTCGCCGCGCTGCCGACCTCGATCTTCGAAGCGATGTCGATGGCGGCGCGGGCGAAGGGCGCGGTCAATCTCGGCCAGGGCTTCCCCGATTTCGGCTGGCCCGAAGACGTCATCGCCCGGGCCGCCGAGGCGCTGACGAAGGGCTCCAACCAATATCCGCCGATGCGCGGCCTGCCGGAGCTGCGCGCGGCGGTCGCCGCCCATTACCGGCGTCACCAGGGGCTCGAGCTCGACTCCGCGCAGGTGATCGTCACCTCGGGCGCGACCGAGGCGCTCGCCTCGAGCCTGCTCGCCCTGATCGAGCCCGGCGACGAGGTCGTCCTGTTCCAGCCGCTCTACGACGCCTATCTGCCGCTGGTGCTGCGCGCCGGCGGCGTGCCCAGGCTGGTGCGGCTCGCCCCGCCCGGCTGGCGGATCACGCAGGCGGCGCTGGCCGAGGCGTTCAGCCCGCGGACCAGGCTCGTTCTGTTCAACAACCCGCACAATCCGACCGCCCGGCTGTTCGGCGCCGACGAGGTCGCCTTGCTCGCCGAGGCCGCCATTCGCGCGGACGCGATCGTCCTTGCCGACGAGGTCTGGGAGCATCTCGTCTTCGATGGCGCGCATTTCACCCCGCTCGCCGCGCTCCCCGGCATGGCGGCGCGGACGGTCAAGGTCGGCTCGGCCGGCAAGATCTTCTCGATGACCGGCTGGAAGGTCGGCTGGGTGGTGGCGCCGCCGGCGCTGGCCGAGACGATCGCCAGGGCGCACCAGTTCGTCACCTTCTCGACCGCGCCCAACCTCCAGAGCGCGGCCGCCTACGGGCTCGGCAAGACCGACGATTATTTCACGGCCATGCGCGCCGGCTTCGCCGCCGCCCGCGATACGATGCGCGCCGCGCTCGCCGCGGCCGGCTATGCCGCGCTCGATTGCGAGGGCACCTATTTCCTGTGCGTCGACCTCGCCGCCTCGGGGATCGCACTCGGCGACGTGGAATTTTGCCAGCGCGCGGTCGCCAAGGCAGGGGTCGCCGCGATCCCGGTCTCCGCCTTCTACGCGGAAAGCCCGGTCACCAACGTCATCCGGCTCTGCTTCGCCAAGCAGCCGGAAACGGTCGCGGCGGGGGTGGCGGCGCTGGCAAGGGCGCGGGAGCTGTTCGCCGGCTGAGGGAAGCTGGCTATGCGGGCTTGGCGCCCCGGTCGGCGAGCGCGGCGAGTGCGGCAATCAGCGCGATGCCGGCGAGCGAGGTGAGCGCGAGGATCCTAGTGCCCGGCGGTGGCGCGGTGGCGACGCTGCCCGCCCAGGTCAGGATCCCGACGCTGAGGACGAGGGCGGCGACGGCGAGCTTGCGCCAATGCGTGAGGCGGGCGCGGGCAAGGAACAGGGCGAGGCCCAATGCGGCGACCGCGCCTTCGGCGATCAGCGCCCAAGGCTGATGATCGAGCAGATCGAGGCCGACGCGCGGCGAGCTGCCGCCCCACAGGCTGAGCTCGGGGATATGGGTGAGCGCGTCGAGCGGCCAGTGCGAGAAGATTACGAGCGCGACGATCAGCGCGCCCCGCCCGGCGTAGCGGCCCCACAGCAGCGCGGCCGTCAGCGACCAGAGCAAGGCCGCGAGCAGGCTGTGCGACAGCGGGAAGTCGAACAGCAGATAGTGGCGGCGGGCGAAATCGGGCGGCACGGCGAAATGCTCCCAGCTGGCGAGCGCGAACGCCCAGAGCGCGGCGTCGAGCAGCATCGCCGCGCCGAACAGCAGGCCGAGGTTGATCCGCTCGTCGGCGGCCTTGGCGGCGAGGCCCGCGCCGAGATGCCCTACGAACATGAGATCGAGAATGGGGACACGTACTTTTTCGCGAAAAAGTACGTGTCCCCTTTTGTCAGAAGGTGACCGAGGCGCGGGCGTAGAGGAAGCGGCCGTTGAAGCCGAACGGCGAGAAGCCCGAATAAGGCAGATAATATTGGTTGATCGGATAGACCCCGCCGATCGCCGCCGGGCGCGCGCCGAACGGCGAGCGGTCGGGATAGACGTCGAAGATATTGTCCGCGCCGATCGCCAGCTCGAGCCGGTGGAACGCCCGGTAGCGCAGCTCGAGATCGGTGATCCACTTGGCGCCGAGATGGATGTCGTCGGGGCCGAGCAGGGTCAGGCTGAGCGGATCGGCGATGGGGGCGGTCGCGCCCGGCGAGATCACCCGGCCGTAGCGCGTGGTCCGCGCGGTGAGGCCGAAATCGCCGAACTCGCCGTCGGCGCTCAGCACGACCTTGTCGCGCGGCTGGCCGTCGGTGAAGCGGATGCCCTCGACCCGGCCGAACAGGACGATGCCGGGGATGGTCGCGAGCGGGCCGAGATTGTTGAGCCGGCGGTCGATCCGGGTCCGGTTGTAATTATAGGCCGCGGTCAGCGTCCAATTGCCGAAGCCCGGGCTGAAGCGATAGGCCGCCACCGCATCGACGCCCTGGGTGGTCGTGTCGAGGCCGTTGACGAAGAAGCGCGCCGCGCCGACGCTCTGGAAGCCGTTGGCGTCGAGCAGCGCCTTGACCGCGGCGTTGACGGCGGCGGTGCCCGCGCCGGCGGCGCCGAGATTCTCGGTGAGCACGATCCGGTTGTCGATGCCGATCCGGTAATAGTCGATTGTGAAGGTCAGGCCGGGGACCGGATTGGCGGTCGCGCCGAGGCTCAGATTGATCGACTTCTCCGGCTCGAGGTCGCGCGAGCCGAGCGCGCGCGCGACCGGGCTGTTGACCGCGAGCGTGCTGATGTCCACCGGCAGGCCGTTGATGAAGTTGGTCGACGTCGTCGTGAAGAATTGCTGGTGGAGCGAGGGCGCGCGGAAGCCGTTCGAGATCGAGCCGCGCAGGGCGAAGCCCGGGGCCAGCTCGTAGCGCATCGCCAGCTTGCCGTTCAGCGTGTTGCCGAAATCGGAGAAATGCTCGAAGCGGCCGGCGAGGGTGACGGTGAAGCCCGCGAACGGGTTGGTGTCGAGCTCGACATAGGCCGCGTAGCTGTGCCGGCTTTCGTCGGTCGCGCTGGCGGCCGGGATGCCGGGGAAGCCCTGGGCGCCGGCGGGCGCGGCCCGGCCCGGGAAGCTGCAGATGCCGGTGCCGGCATTGTAGACGCCGCCCTGCGCCGCGCAGTTCGCCGCGGTGGTCGCGAAGGAGGCGCGGAACAAGGGGCCGGTGGCATAGGATTGAAGGTCGCCCGGCCGGATCTGGAAATTCTCGTTGCGATATTCGACGCCGGCCGCGACCGAAAGCGGCCGCGCCAGGCCGATGTCATATTCGCGCGAGAAATCGAGATTGGCGACGAGCTGGCCGTAGCGCAGGCCGCCGGCGTCGAACACGCTCTGGCTGGCGGTGCCGAACGAAGTGTTGAGCGTATTGCGTACAATATAGTCGAAGCTGTCATGGCCGTAGCCGACCGACAGATCGGTGTGCCAGCCGCCGAGCTCGCCGCGCAGGCCGAGCGTGCCGGCATAGTCTTCGAGATTGGTGTCGATATAGGGCAGGAAGCCGTCCGCGGTCAGCGGCACGAAATTCGCGGCATTGGGGGTCTGGCCCGGCAGGAGCGCGCCAAAGTCGCGATTGGCGGCGGCGTTCTGGTTGCGGTAATTGGCCGCGCTGAGGCCGTCGCGATGCCCATAGGAGCCGAAGCCGTACAGCTCCCAGCCGCCGGCGCCCAGCGGCATGCCGGCATTGACGAAGAATGAATAGTCAACGGCCCTGGCGTCGCCGTAGCGGAACTCGAGCCGGTCGAAGGTCAGCTCGCGCGGGTCGAACGCGGCAGTCGGCCGGTTGTAGTTCGGCCTGAGGTCGTAGCCGGCGCGATTGGTCGGATTGCGGTGGCGATATTCGGCGGTGAGGTTGATGAAGCCGGGGCCCACGGGCAAGCCGAAATTGGCGCCGAGCGTGTACATCTCGCCGTCGTGGGCGCGCCGCTCGCCATTGCTGGTGGCGAGAAAGACGCGGTTGTCGGCCGGGTCGAGGACCGGCTGGCCGCCGGTGGTCTGGAGGCCGGTGATGCGGGCGACGTCGTCGAGACTGGTCTCGTAGCGGCCGTAGGTCGCGGTCGCGCGGCCGCCGTGACCCGTGCTTCTGAGCTGGATGTTGATCACGCCGGCGATCGCGTCCGATCCATATTGCGACGAGGCGCCGTCGCGCAGCACCTCGATGCGGCTGATCGCGAGGCCCGGGATCAGGTTGAGGTCGACCGCGGCGCTGCCGCGGCCGACGGTGCCGTTGATGTTGAGCAGCGCCGAAACGTGCCGGCGCTTGCCGTTGACCAGGACCAGGGTCTGGTCCGGGCTGAGGCCGCGCAGCGTGGCGGGCCGCAGCGCGTCGGTGCCGTCGGCGATCGAGGGCTGCGGGAAGTTGAACGAGGGGACGAGCTCGTTGAGGATCTTGTTGGTCTCGGTCTGCCCCGAATTCGCGATCGCGTCGGCGCCGATCACGTCGACCGGGACCGGGCTGTCGGCGATGGTGCGGTCGGTGCGGCGGGTGCCGGTGACGATGATGGTGGCCTCGTCCGTCGGCGGCGCCGCGGCGGGCGGCTCGTCCTGGGCCAGAGCGGGCGTCGCGAGCGCGAACGCTGAGATGGTCGACAGCAGGACGGCGGTCGCGGCGGTGATGCGAGTCATGGCTCAATTCCCCCAAAGGATGGTCGCAGATTAAGGCCCTTCTCGCCCGGCGATAGGGGGAAGATGCTGCGGCGCACATTTCAATAAGCGATTGTGACGGTGAAACAACAGATGAAAAACATCCTCCCTCGTGCGGCGCTGCGGAAAGGCTCCGCTCGTGCTGCCGCTTCGATGGGGACAGTTAATTGCCCGGGCGGATGAAACCCGATCGCCACTCAGGTCGTTACGGCGCAGGCACATCAAGGGAGGACCCCAATGACCCTGACCACCATCCTGATCATCGTCCTGATCCTGCTCCTGATCGGCTCGCTGCCTTCGTGGGGTTACAGCCGCGGCTGGGGCTACGGACCGTCCGGCCTGCTCGGGTTGGTCGTCATCGTCCTGATCATCCTGTTCCTGATGGGCCGGCTCTAGGTCACTCTCCCTTGAGCCCTTCATCCTCCTTGTAGCGGCTCTCGATGAAGCGGCCCTGGGTCTCGAACGCGGCCATGTCCTCGTGGGCGAGCTTGCGGCCGAGGTCGTCGAGCGCGGTCCGGGCCGCGTCGAGGCCCTGGACGAGGCGCTCGTCGACGGTCAGGCCCTCGCCGTCGCGCTCGCGGCGATATTCGGCGGGGACGCGCTCGTAGCGCTCGATCAGCTCGGGCAAATGCTTGCCCATCAGCCGGCGCGCGTCCTGGGCGAGCGGATCGAGCAGCTCGGTCTCGGCGAGGCGGTTCTCCAGCAGCGGCAGCTGGCGGCTGATCGCGTCGATCCGGCTCGCGGCCGGGGCGGGGAGGGCGGCGCGCTTCCTGACCAGCAGACTGTCGAGCCGCTCGACCACCGCCTTGTTCGGCATATCCTCCTTATAGTCGACGACCGGCTTCTCCCGGCCCATGAAGGCGAATATCGCGACGGCGACCACGGCCAGGAAAATGACCGTCATCAGCCCGCCTATGCCGATCGGGCCGATGACGAGGCCGAAGGCGACAGTTCCGACGAACAAAGCGGCCAAAGCCATGGCGATGGTGGCGAGCCGCTTCGCCCATGCCGATTTGGTGCGCGAGAATTGCCGCGCCTCGGCATCGCTGGAGGACTTGCGCAGCATGCGCCCCGTCACCTCGTCGAGCTGGGCGCCCAGCTCGTCGATCTTGCGGGAATGGTAGCTCATCTCAGCCTTCGAGCGAGGTCAGCGGCGAATCCGCCGCCGGCGCGCCGCCCGACGCCAGCCGGTTCTGTTCGACGCCCTCGGCGCGGGCGATATAGCCGCGGCTCTTCTCGATCTCGCGGCCGAGCGTGTCGACCGTCTGCTTCATGTTGCCGAGCGCCTCGACCTTGAAGCGGTCGATCGTGTCCATCGTGTCGTAGATGTTCTGGAAGGCGCGTTGCAGCGTCTCCAGCGGAATCGTCGAGGAGGCCGCCTGCTTGTGGATCTCGCCGGACTGGGTCTTGAGCAGCTCGCCGGTCGATTCGATCATGTTGGCGGTGGTGGTGTTGAGGGCAGTGATCTGCTCCAGCACCAGCCGCTGGTTGGTCAGCGCCTGGGCGACGGTGACCGCGGTGCGGAGCGCGGAGACGGTGGTGGTCGAGGCGCGGTCGACGCCCTTCACCAGCTCGACATTGTTCTTCTTGACGAGGTCCAAAGCGAGATAGCCCTGGACCGAGACCGCCATCTGGGTGAGCAGGTCGGTGGTGCGCTGGCGGGTGTAGAAGAGCGCGGTCTCGCGGATCGCCTTGGCCTTGGCCGGCTCGGTCGCGTCGAGCTCGTTGGCCTTGTCCTCGAGCTTCGCGTCGAGCGCCTTGGAGATGTGGATCATCTGCTCCAATTTGCCCATCGACTTCCACAAATTGGCGCGCTCGGTGTCGATCGCGGCATTGTCCATGAGGAGCTCGTCCTTGCCCGAGGCCAAAGCGGCGAGGATCGCGGCGATGTGGCTCTGGGCGGACTGGTATTTCATGAAATAGCCGCGCAGCCGGTTGCCGAACGGGATGATGCCGAACAATTTGCGCGGCTTGGCGAGCGCGCCGCCGCGGCCGGGATCGAGCGCCTCGACCGTCTTGCGCAATTCGGTCAGGTTGGCGCCGATGCCGGTGTTGCTGTCGATCGCCTTGACCGGCCGGTCGAGGAAGCGGTTCGAGGCGCCGGCGGACTCGGCGATCTCGCGCCGTCCCATCGAGGTCAGCTGGTCGACCTTCTTGCCGAATTCGGGCGAGTTGGAATCGAGCGCGACCAGCTCGGCGACGAACGAATCGACTTTCTCCTCGAGCGCGCTCTTCTGCTCCGCCTTCAAGGGCACGAGGCCGGCGGCCTGCTCGGGCTGGACGGTCTGGAGCGGCTGCGGCGGCTCCAGCGTCAGCGTGGTTTCGGTCGCGGTCGCGGTCTGGGTTTGGGTGGCCATGTCTTTGCCCCGTCAAGGTGGATCAGCCGAGATTGGTGCCTCGCGGCCCCGAGCGCAAGGGATAAAGTGTATTATTTCGCTAAGTCACCTTGGCGATAAGGCTTAACGGCGGCATGCCCGCGGCCTAGAAGTTTCGCAGCCGAATCGATTTGGGGCGGGCCGGCGCAGGCAAGGGCCGCGCGCGCCGACAGGCTGTGGAGGGAGCGAACATGCGCAAATTGATCGTCGGATTGGCCGTGGCGACGGCGGTATCGGCGCTGACCCCGGCGCTCGCCGCAAAGCCGGGCGAACGCGAGGACTATGACCGCTATTACGACCAGAACGGCAATTATTCCGGGCCGAGCTGGCGCGGCAATGACGGCCGCATGTATTGCCGCAAGCGCGACGGCACCACCGGCCTGATCGTCGGCGCCGCCGCCGGCGCGCTGATCGGCCGCGCCATCGACGGCGGCCGCCACCGGGCGACGGGCACGATCGTCGGCGGCGTCGCCGGCGCGCTGATCGGCCGCGAAGTGGAGCGCAGCAGCAGCCGCTGCGAATAAGGGGCCAAGACGGGCCGCGACATTCGACGCGCCACGCCGGGAAGCGGGCGCCGCTGCCGCGCGCGCCCAGTCCATGGCCGATCGGATTGACTGCACCAATCCGCGCGTGCCGCCTTCGATCCGGCCGGGGGAATTCTGAACCCCGGATAAAGAGCCAGTTCAGACGGCGCTCAGGGCGGGCGTGGCAGAAGCGGGTCCAGCGATCTTCCGGATCCGGCCAGTTGCGTAACGCCGGACCGGGTTGCGACGAAACGCCCCGGCTTCCCCCTGGCCGGGGCGTTTTTCTTATTGGGGACAGTCACTTTCACGCGCCTTGGGCTGACTGAATGGCGCGGCAGCGAAAAAGTGACTGTCCCCGTTCGGGCCGCACGCTATGAAAACATCATGAAGCAGCTCATCCTCATCGCCGCCGCGGTCGCCGCGATCCTCGCCACCGCCGCGATCGCGGCGCCCGCCGACACGATCCGGATGCGCCAGGCCAATTACAAGCAGATCGGCGCGGCGATGAAAGGCATCAACGAGGAGCTGCGCGGCAGCGCGCCCTCGCTTCCGGCGATCCGCGCCCGGAGCCGCATCATAATCGGCTTCGCGCCGCAGGTGCTGCGCTGGTTCCCGCCCGGCACCGGGCTCGAGGCCGGCATACCCACCCGGGCGCGGCCGGAAATCTGGACCGACCATGCCGGCTTCCGCCGCGCCGGGGCGGGGCTGCTGGTCGCGGCCCGCGCGTTCGACGCGGCCGCGCGGCTGGGCGATCTCGACGCGATCCGGGGCGCGGCGTCGCGGCTGGCCCACGCCTGCTCCGTCTGCCACGACGATTATCGGGCGCCCGAGCACTGAGCCGGATCGCGATCTGGGACCTGCCGACGCGCCTGTTTCACTGGGCGATCGTGCTGCTGATGCCGGCGCTGTGGTGGACCGGCGAGGAGCATCTGCACGATTGGCATTTCCTGCTGGGCGAGATCGCTCTCGGGCTGATCCTCTTCCGGCTGCTGTGGGGTCTGTTCGGCAGCTCGACCGCGCGCTTCGCCGGCTTCGTCAGGGGGCCCGGCGCGATCCTCGCCTATCTGCGCGGCAGCCGGCCGGCCGGGATAGGGCACAACCCGCTCGGGGCGCTCAACGTCCTGGCGCTGTTGCTGCTGCTTTCGACGGTGGTGGGGCTGGGCCTGTTCGCGACCGACGAGGACGGGCTCGATCCGGCCCCGCTCGCGCACTTCGTCAGCTACGATTCGGCGCGGATCCTCGCCGAACGGCACGAGCAGCTGTTCTGGATCCTGGTCGGCCTGATCGGCCTGCACGTGGCGGCGATCCTTTATTATCTCATCGTCAGGCGCGACAATCTGGTGACGCCGATGATCACCGGCGGCCGCGACGCCCCCGAAGGCAGCGGGGAAATGATCGGCGCGCCGCTCTGGCGCTTCTTGCTCGCGGCGGGACTTGCTCTTGTCCTGACGCTGGTCGTCGCCGCCTTCCTGTAAGCTGCCGTTCAGTTTCGTTTTGGTCGCCGCCGCCGCCGAGGCGACCGGCTATTCCGACCAGGTCGCGCTGAGCCACGCCTTCCGCCGCCATTATGGCGCGCCGCCGCAGCTGTGGGCGCAGCGGCGGCGGGCGTCCTAGTCGCCTCGCACCGCCCCGCCGACAGTTGATCCCATCCCGGGACTCGACTCGCGAAGTCACCAAGCATAGCCTCCCGTAAAACGACTCGGCGCGCACAGCATTATTGTGCGCCGTCAGAATAACGACGCGATTCGACTAACCTTCGGAAAAGCTCGCGTCGAAACGGGGGGAACATCATGAACCGCCGCCTGCTGCTTCCATTCGCATTCGCGCTTTCCATTCTCGCGCCGGTGCTGGCGCAAAGCGCCGTCGCGGCCCAGGCGACCAAGTCCAAGGCGGTGGCGCCGGCGCCGCCGGCGGCCGCGCCCTGCACCGCTTTCTATCAAGGCGGGCAGCCGCCGACCGGCGGACCGAGCGGTCGCATCATCTGCCACAGCTTCTATGCGATCTCCTACTCGACGACGCTGCGCGATCCGGTGTGGACCTCCTACCGGCTGACGCGGGAAATGGCCCGGGGCGGCGACGCGATCGGCCGCTTTCCGGGCCCGTTCCGCCAGGACCCCGCCCTCACCGCGGCCGAGCAGGGCGCGCATAGCGATTATACCAATGCCAATCCGGCCTTCGACCGCGGCCACCTGACGCCGGCCAACGATGCCATCGACATGGCGCATCAGAGCGATACCTTCGTCATCACCAACGTCGTCCCGCAGGTCGGCATGTTCAACCGGGGGCAGTGGCGCTTCCTCGAAGCGTCGGTCCATCGGCTCGCCGACCAGGCAGGCGAAGTCTTCATCGTCACCGGCGCGTGGTTCGCGACCCCGCCCCGGCCGCTCATGCACAGGGTCGGCCGGCCGGATCGCATCGCCGTGCCCGACGCGACCTTCAAGGCGATCTATGTGCCGAGCACCCGGGTCGCGGTCGGCTATTTCGCCACCAACGCCGATCCGACGGTCTGCACCGTCATGTCGATTGCCGACCTGACGCGGCGAACCGGGGTGAACCCGTTCCCCGCGCTGCCCGCGGCGACGACGGCTCAGATACCGGCCTCCTTCACGCTGCCGGCGGGACAGGGAACGCCGGCGCCCACTTGTAATCCAGCCACGCCCTAGCGCGCCGCCGCCCGGTTCTTCCTAGACCTTCGGCAGGACCTGCGCCGCCTCGCCCCAGCCCTGCAGGGCGCGCGAAGCGGCGCGGTCGAGCAGGAGATCGGCATCGCGGACGGTGAAGCGGGCGCCCGATTTCATTTCGTCCAGCTCCTCCCAGTTGATCGGCGCGGCGACCGGGGCGGTTTCGCGGGCGCGGGCCGAATAAGGCATGATCGCGGTCGCGCCGCGCTGGTTGCGCAGATAGTCGACGAAAATGCGCCCGCTGCGCTTGGCCTTTGAGAGCGCGGCCGTGAAGCGCTCCGGCTCGGCTTCCGCGAGCGCCATCGCGAAGCGCTGGGCGAAATCCTTGACCTCGGGCCATTCGGCCTTGGGCGTCAGCGGGACGATGACGTGGACGCCCTTGCCGCCGGTCAGCATCGGGAAGGTCTGCAGGCCCATGTCGGCGAGGTGGGTCTTGATGTCCGTCGCCGCCTTTTTGACCAGGGCGAAATCGAGGCCGACGTCGGGATCGAGATCGAACACGATCCGGTCGGGCTTCTCGACGTCGGCGACCTTCGAGCCCCAGCCGTGGAATTCGATCGTCCCCATCTGGACGCAGGCGATCACGCCGGCGCTGTCCGCGACGTAGAGATACTCCTCGAGATGCCCGTCTTTCTCGCGGATCGGGACGTGATGGACGTGCGGCCCGAACGTGCCGCTGTCGTGCTTCTGGAAGAAGCATTTCCTCGCCCGCCCCTGCGGGCAGCGGACGAGGCTGATCGGCCGGTTGGCGGTCCACACCGCCATCGGCGCGCCGACCGCGCGGTAATAATCGGCGAGCTCGCTTTTGGTGACCTTGGCGTCGGGGAAGATCACCCGGTCGGGATTGGTGATCCTGACGTCGTCCGCGGCGGGCTCGGGCAGCTTTTGCGGCACTTCGGCGACCACCTCCTTCGCGTCCTTGTCGCCGCGCAGGCCGAGGAAGCTGGCGTGGCGGACCACCTTGTCGGCGGTGAACTCGGCGAAGGCAATCTCCGCGACCAGCTTGGGCTTCACCCAATGGGCGCCGCGCGCCTCGGCGCGGGGGACCTCGGCCGGGGGCTTGTCGGCGGCGAGCCTGTCGAGCTTCGCGCGCAGCTCGTGCTGGACCGCCTGCGAGAAGCCGGTGCCGACCTTGCCGGCGTAGCGCAGCTTGCCCCCCTCGTTCAGCCCGAGCAGCAGCGCGCGGAAGCCCCGGCCTTTCTTGTCGCTCTCGCTCCAGCCGAGGATGACGAGCTCCTGGCGCCGCGTGCATTTGATCTTGAGCCAGTTCCTGGTCCGCGCCGAGCGATAGGGCGCGTCGGCCTTCTTCGAGATGATCCCTTCCTGCCCGGCCGCGCACATCGCCTCGAACAATTTCTCGCCCTTGCCGAGGATGTGGTCGGCATAGAGGATGAACGGCGGCCGGCCTTCGCCGATCAGGGAGGCGAGGCGTTGCTTGCGCTCCAGGTTCGGCAATCTGTCGAGCTTCTCCCCGTCGATTTCGAGCGCGTCGAACAGGAACAGCGAGAGGCCGCGGCCGCCCTCCGAGATCGCCTGCTGCAGCGCCGAGAAGCTGGTGCTGCCCTTGTCGTCGAGCGCGACGATCTCGCCGTCGAGCAGCGCGCGCTCGCACGCGATCGCCCCGGCCGCCTCGGCGATCTCGGGGAACTTCCCGGTCCAGTCGAGGCCGTTGCGGGTGTAGATCCGCGCGGTGCCGCTGGCGAGCGCGAGCAGGCAGCGATAGCCGTCATATTTCATCTCGTGCAGCCAGCCCGAGCCGGTGGGGACGGAGTCGACCAGGGTGGCCTTCTGAGGTTCGCGGAATTTCGGAAATCCTCCCCGGGACGGGGAGGGGGACCGCGAGCCGGCGGCTCGTGGTGGAGGGGGCTCAGGGCCAGGCTCCGCCCCCCCTCCACCACGGCGCTTCGCGCCGCGATCCCCCTCCCCGTCCCGGGGAGGAGCTCCAGCGGCGATCTCGTCCATCGTCCGGCCGGTCTTGACCGAGGTCAGATATTTCTCGGTGAGGCCGGTCGGGCTGCCGGCATGTTCGTCCTCGACCTTCTTCAAAACCCAGTTCTCGCCGCGTTCGCCCGGCCGCGGCTTGAGCCGAAACATCACCCATTCGCCCTGCACCCGCTCGCCGTTCAGGGTGAAGTGGAGATGCCCTTCCTCGATCGTCTTGCGCGGATCCTTGCCCTCGATGGGCGTCCAGGTGCCGCGGTCCCAGAGCATCACCGTGCCGCCGCCATATTCGCCCGCGGGAATCGTCCCTTCGAAGGTGGCGTAGGACAGCGGATGGTCCTCGGTCCTGACCGCGAGCCGGTTGTCGGCGGGATCGAGGCTGGGGCCGCGCGGCACCGCCCAGCTCTTCAGCACGCCGTCGAGCTCGAGCCGGAAATCGTAATGGAGCCGGCTCGCGTCGTGCTTCTGGACGATGAAGCGGCGACCCTTCCCCTTGGCGACCTTGCCCGCGGGCTCGGCGGTTTTCGCGAAGTCGCGCTTCTTGTTATAGGTGGCGAGCGGATCTGACTTGCGCGGCATGGCTAAAAGCCCTCCCCCATCAAGGGGAGGGGATTTCCAGGGACTCCGCCGTTCATGCCCGCTTGCGCGCCGGCGCGGCTTTCTTCGCCGGCGCCTTCTTCGCGGGCGCCGGCTTCGCGCCGGGCTTCTCGATCGACTTCTTCAGCGCCGCCATCAGGTCGACCACGTTCGAGCCGCGCTTGGGCAGTTCCTCTTCTTCGGCCTCGATCCTGGCGCCCTTCGACTTGCGCTTGCGCTCGATCAGGTCCTTGAGCGCGTCGACATAGCGGTCGTGGAACTTGGCGGGATCGAACTTCGCGGTCTTCTTCTCGATCAGGGTCTCGGCGAGCTCGAGCATCTCCGGGTCGGGCCTGGCGTCCGGGATGTCGCGAAAATAGCCCTGCGCCTTCACCACCTCGTCGGCATAGCGCAAAGTCTCGAGCAGGATGCCGCGGCCGCAGGGCTTGAGGCTGACGATATATTCGCGGCCGCGCATGGCGAGCTGGCCGAGCGCCACCTTCTTCGTCTCGCGCAGCGCCTCGCGCAGCACCACGAACGCCTCCTCGGCGAGGTCGTCGGCGGGGACGACGTAATAGGGCCGCTCGTAATAAAGCGGGTCGATCTCGCTCGCGTCGACGAACTGGGTCAGCTCGAGCGTCTTCTTGCTCTCGAGCTTGACCGCGTCGAGCTCATCGTCGTCGAGGAGCACGTAGCTGCCCTTGCTGTACTGAAATCCCTTGACGATGTCCTCGGGGTCGACCGCGCCGATGCCGGGCACGACCTTCTCATATCTGATCCTTTTGCCCGACGGCTCGTGGATCTGGTTGAAGGCGATCGTCGCGCCCGAGCGCGTCGCCGAATAGATCTCCACCGGGATCGAGACCAGCGCCAGCCGGATCTGCCCCTTCCAATAAGGCCGCGCGGCCATGTTGCGTCTCCCGTACGTGTCGCGGGCGATTCAATCATCGGCGCAGGGGAGGGTTCCGCACGCGACCCCTTGCGGAGGCCCAAGGTTCCTGCAAGCTGGCTGCGTGCATTTGCGGACTGTCTGTGTAGCTTGGATGGCGGTGGCGGCCAGCGCCACCACCCCAATGCCCGCGTCCGGACGCAACGCGGACTTAGGCTATTCGGCGTCGGTTTTCACGACGGTGGGGCATTCGGAATGGTGTCCACCCGGAACCGTACGCCTCAACCTTGGGGCCGGTCGCTATGCGGTGAGAGCGCCGCGCACGTGGCGCGCTTGCCGCAGACCGGCCTTTCCCACCCGGGTCAGGACGGCGGTTCTTGCCGCCGATGAGCTGGCGGCCGTTCGGGCCGCCTACCAACGTGCCGCATCGGAGGGATTGGCGCATCCGGCCTGCCGAAATGGCGGACGCCCAGAGCGGATCGTCATCAGCAACGGCGGTACGCCGATCCTGCGGCTGACGGAGCGCGCCCGGACGATCTCCCCGCCGCGTGATCGCAATTGCTGGAGCGACGCCGCCCTGCGCCTGCATCGCCTTTTGAACGACATGTTCCGGCCGCGCGGCGAACGCGCCCGCTAGGCCGGACGTTCTCTAAACCGGTATCTCCGTGGTATATTTCACTTGCCGCAGCGCGAAGTTGCTCGCGGCATTGGCGACGCTTGGATGGGCGAGCACGCCCTGGCGGATGAAGCGGTCGTAATCGGCGACGTCGCGGACCGCGATGCGCAAGAGGTAATCCCATTCGCCGGACATCGCGTAGCATTCGACGATCTCTTCGCGCCCCTCAATGAACTGCTCGAAATCGGCGCGGGCGTCGGTGGTCTGGCGGTGCATGCGGACCTGGCACAGGACGTTGACCGCGCGGCCGAGCCGGGCCGGGTCGGCGAGCCGGACCGAAGCGCCGAGCACGCCCTCCTTTTCGAGGTTGCGGACCCGCCGCCAGACCGAGGCGGCCGAGGCGCCGACGCTCTCCGCGAGGGTGGCGTGGCTGAGGCTGGCGTCGCGCTGGAGCGCCCGAACGATTCGCCGGTCGATTGCGTCCAGATGAAATTCTTCGTTCACGATCATGGTATATCGTGAAACGAATGTTTCATCAACAGGCTTTCCTCCCGTCCACTTTGTACACTTCTTCGATCCCGAATGTTGTAAGGAGGCGGCTGAGGAGGCGCGCATGGGCGATGCTTTGGTGACTGCACGGCCGGTGCTCCTAGACCGGCTCGAAGAACAGCCGTCGGACAGCCTGATCGCATTGATCGCGCTCGCCGAGGCCGATCCCAGGCCGACCAAGATCGACGTCGGTGTCGGCGTCTATCGCGACGCCGCCGGCAACACGCCGATCCTGAAGTGCGTCAAGGCCGCCGAGCGCATCCTTGTCGAGACGCAGGCGACCAAGGCCTATATCGGCTCGCAGGGCGACGCCCGCTTCACCCAATTGATCAAGCCGCTCGTGTTCGGCGAGGCCGCGGCCGGCGACGACCGCATCGTCGGTCTGCAGACGCCGGGCGGCTGCGGCGCGCTGCGGCTCGGCGCCGAGCTGATCGCCCGCGCCAATCCGCTGGCGCGCATCTTCGCCGGCGAGCCGACCTGGCCCAACCACGCGCCGCTGATCGCCTCGGCCGGGGTCGAGATGGTCCTCTATCCCTATTACGCCCGCGAGAGCCGGACGATCTGCTTCGACAAGATGATGGACGCGCTTGGGGGAGCCGAGGCCGGCGACCTCGTCCTCCTCCACGGCTGCTGCCACAACCCGACCGGCGCCGACCTCGACCGCGACCAGTGGCGCGCGGTCGCGGAGATCGTCTCGGCGCGCGGCCTGATCCCGTTCGTCGACCTCGCCTATCAGGGGTTCGGCGACGGGCTCGAGGCCGACGCGGCCGGCACCCGGCTGGTCGTCGAGGCGGCGGAGCAGGCGCTGGTCGCGCAGAGCTGCGACAAGAATTTCAGCTGCTACCGCGACCGGCTCGGCAATCTGTTCGTCAAGGGATCGAGCGCGCGCACGGCCGAGATCGCGTTCGGCAACCTGCTCGGCCTGGCGCGGACGATGTGGTCGATGCCGCCCGATCATCCAGCGGCGATGGCGCGGATCATTCTCGACGATCCCGACCTGCGCGCGCTGTGGACGGGCGAGGTCGAGGCGATGGGCGCCCGCATCCGCGAATTGCGCGCCCGGCTCGCCGCGTTCGATCCGCGGCTCGCCTATATCGAAGGGCAGAAGGGGATGTTCTCGATGCTGCCGCTGACGAGCGAGCAGGTGCTCGAGCTCAGGCGCGAGCGCGGCATCTACATGGCCGGCTCGGGCCGGTTCAACGTGGTCGGCCTCGCCGACGACAATGTCGACCGCTTCGCCGCCGCGGTGGTGGAGAAGCTGGGGTGAGCGAAGTCCGCGAGGGCAAGAGCAAGGCCGCCGCCGCGATCGACGGAGAGCCCGACTTCGATTGGACGAGGATCGCCTATCTCGTCCAGGTCAGCCGCGAGATGGACCGGGTCGAGGAGGAGGAGCTCGTCCCCGCGGGCAAGCTGCGCTACCAGTTCAGCGCCCGCGGCCACGACATGGCCCAGGTCCTGCTCGGCAGCCGCCTGACCCACCGCCACGACGCCGCCTGCGGCTATTATAGGTCGCGGCCGCTGCTGCTCGCTTTGGGCGTGCCGCTCGCGGACGCGCTCGCCTCCGGCATGGCCCGCGAAGGCGGCTATTCGGACGGCCGCGACATCGGCGCGGTGTTCAACTATCCCAATCCCGATGGCGCCCCCGCTTTGCCGATGTGCGGCGGCGTCGGCGCCCAATATACCCCGACCGCCGGCTGGGCGCAGGCGATCGCCTATCATCGCGACGTGCTCGGCGACCGCGCCTGGGAGGGCGCGATCGCGCTGGTGCTCGGCGGCGACGCGAGCGTTGCCACCAACGGCTTCTGGTCGGCGCTGACCATCGCCACCACCCAGCAGCTGCCGATGCTGTTCTACGTCGAGGACAATCAATACGGCATCTCGGTGCCGTCGAGCTTCCAGACGCCCGGCGGCGACATCGCCAGGAATCTCGCGAGCTTCGCCGGCCTCCATGTCCTCTCGGGCGACGGTACCGGGCCGGACGAGGCGGCGCGGCTGATCGGCGAGGCCGTCGATCACGTCCGCGCCGGCGCCGGCCCGGCCTTGCTGCGCCTCACCGTGCCGCGCCTCCAGGGGCACAGCTTCCAGGACACCCAGGCCTATAAGAGCGAGACCTTCGTCAAGTCCGAATGGGCGCGCGATCCGCTGCCCAGGCTGAAGGCGCTGGTCGGCGGCGAAATCTGGGAAGCGGCGGGCGAGAAGGCCCGGGCGGCGGTCGCCGAGGCGCTGGCCGAAGCCGAGGCGCGCGCCGTGTCCGACCCGGAAAGGGTGACCGACCACGTCTTCTACGACGGTGCGATGCAGCGCCAGGGTGGCCAGTGGACCAGGGGCTATGCCGCCCCCAGATCGACCGAGACGCCGCGCCCGTCCGGGCAGCGGATCAACATGGTCACGGCGATCCGCAAGGTCCTCGACCGCGAGCTCGAGATCAATCCGCGCGTCCTCCTGTTCGGCGAGGATATCGGCCCCAAGGGCGGCGTCCACGCGGTCACGCTCGGTCTGCAGGAGAAGTTCGGGCCGGCGCGGGTGTTCGACACCAGCCTTTCCGAGGAGGGGATCGTCGGCCGCGCGGTCGGCATGGCGCTCGCCGGGCTGATGCCGGTGCCCGAGATCCAGTTCCGCAAATATGCCGAGCCGGCCCTCGAGCAGATCAACGATTGCGGGACGATGCGCTGGCGCACCGCCAACCGTTTCGCGGCGCCGATGGTGCTGCGCATTCCGGTCGGCTTCTTCAAGTTCGGCGATCCCTGGCACAGCCAGACCAACGAGGTGCAGTTCGTCCACAATCCCGGCTGGCTGGTGGCGGCGCCGTCCAACGCCGAGGACGCGGTCGGGCTGCTGCGCTCGGCGCTGCGCGGCAACGATCCCTGCGTCTTCTTCGAGCATCGCGCGATGCTCGACGATCCTTGGGCGCGGCGGCCTTATCCGGGCGACGATTACGTGCTGCCGTTCGGCCGGGCGAAGAAGGTCCGCGAGGGGCGCGACATCACGATCGTGACCTGGGGGGCGATGGTGCCGCGCTGCGAGGCCGCGGCCGAGGGCGTTTCCGCCGAGGTGGTCGACCTGCGCACGCTGATGCCCTGGGACCGCGAGACGGTGCTCGAGTCGGTCCGGCGCACTCGGCGCTGCCTGATCGTCCACGAGGATCTGCGCTCGGGCGGCTTCGGCGCCGAGATCGCCGCGGTGGTCGCCGACGAAGCGTTCATCGATCTCGACGCGCCGGTCGCGCGGGTGACGATGCCGGACATCCCGAGCCCGCACAATCCGGTGCTGATGGACTGGGCGGTGCCGTCGGTCGCGAGGATCCGCGCCAAGATCGATGAATTGGTGGGGTTTTGATGCAGTCCGTCATTGCGAGGAGCAAAGCGACGAAACAATCCAGCCGGGGCTTGCCGCGAGAACTGGATTGCTTCGCTACGCTCGCAAAGACGAGGCGCGCGTCATGATCGACGTCCTCGTTCCGGCGGAGCAGGAAGGCACCAAGGCCGTGGTCCGCGCCTGGCTCAAGCAGGTCGGCGACCGGGTCGAGGAGAACGATCCGCTCGTCGAGCTCGAGACCGACAAGGTGGCGATGGAAGTGCCCGCGCCCGCCGCCGGCGTGCTGCGCGAGATTCTGCTCCACTCCGATGAGGATGCGCTACCCGGTGCCGTGCTCGGCCGGATCGCGCCGGTGGCCGAGATAGGGGAGGAAGACCTCCAGGAACCACCGCTCGGGCTGAGCCTGTCGAAGCCCTCCACTTTTTCTTCCGCCCCACAAAAGGAAAGGCCTTCGACAGGCTCAGGCCGAACGGAATCGAGATTGTCGCCCTCCGTGAAGCGCGCCGTCCTCCAGCACGACATCGATCCCGCCCGGATCGAAGGCACCGGGCGCGGCGGTCGCATCACCCGCGCGGATGTCGATCGCGCGGTCGAGCAGGCAACCCGGGTCGAGGGCGTGCTGCCGGCGGCGACCGGCGAGACCGCCTCCCACTTCGTCCCCCACGACCGGATGCGCCTCGCCATCGCCGAGAACATGCAGCGTTCGGTGACCGAGGCGCCGCATGTCACCGCCGTGTTCGAGGCCGATTTCAGCGCGATCGCCGCCCATCGCGAAGCGCACAAGGCGGCCTATGCGAAGAAGGGCGTCAAGCTCACCTATACCGCCTATCTCGTCGCCGCCGCGGCCGAGGCGATGAAGGCCGCGCCGGCGATCAACAGCCGCTGGCATGCCGACAAGCTTGAGCTCTACGACGACATCAACATCGGCGTCGGCACCGCATTGGGCAGCAAGGGGCTGATCGTGCCCGTGCTGCGCAAGGTCCAGCGGCTGTCGCTGAAGGGCATCGCCGCCGGCCTCGACGAGCTGGTCGAGAAAGCGCGCCGGGAGAAGCTGACCAGCGCCGACATCAAGGGCGGCACCTTCACCATCTCCAATCACGGCGTCTCGGGCTCGCTGTTCGCGGCGCCGATCATCATCAACCGGCCGCAATCCGCGATCCTCGGCGTCGGCAAGCTGGAAAAGCGCGTCGTCGTCCGCGAGATCGCCGGCGCCGACGCGATCCAGATCCGGCCGATGGCCTATGTCAGCCTGACGATCGACCACAGAGTCGTCGACGGCCACCAGACCAACGCCTGGCTGACCCGCTTCGTCGAGGTGCTGGAGGGATGGGCGGCAGAGTAGCCCCTCAACCCGTCATTGCGAGAAGCGTAGCGACGAAGCAATCCAGACTGCCTCGGATGCCGCGCTGGATTGCTTCGCTTCGCTCGCAATGACGGAAAGGAGCTAGGCAAACAGCGCCGTCAGCTCGCTCTTCATGATCTTGCCGTTGGCGTTGCGCGGCAGCGGCTGATCGAGAAACGCGATCCGCACCGGCGTCTTGAAGACCGCCAGCCGCGCGCGGACCCAGGCCTTGAGCTCCTCCTCGCTCGCCTCGGCGCCGGGCGCGAGCTGGACGACCGCGGCGGGCTCCTCGCCGAGCGTCTTGTGGGGGAGGGCGATCAGCGCCGCGTCGACCACCGCCGGATGGTCGTAGAGGACGTTCTCGACCTCGATCGAATAGATGTTCTCGCCGCCGCGGATGATCATGTCCTTGGCGCGGTCGACGATGGTGAGGAAGCCTTCCGCGTCGATGCGTGCCAGGTCGCCGGTGCGGACCCAGCCGTCGACGAAGGTCTCGGCCGTCGCCTCGGGCTTGTGCCAATAGCCGATGACGATCTGCGGCCCCTTCGCCCAAAGCTCGCCGACCTCGCCGACGGCAAGCGCGGTGACGCCGTCCGCCGCGACGATGCGCAGGTCCGCGACCGGCACCGGCGGACCGGCGCTGTCGGGGCGATTGAGATAATCCTCGCCGATATGGGCGGTGACCGTCGCCATCGTCTCGGTCATGCCCCAGCCGTTGCCGGGCAGCGCGCCGAACTCGGCCCGGATCCTACGCACCAGCTCGGGCGCCGACGGGGCGCCGCCATAGCTGATCGTTTCCAGGCTGGAGAGGTCGAACTTGGGCCGCTCGGGATGCTCCAATATCTGCCAGGCGATCGCCGGCACGCCGCCGGTGATCTGGACGCGCTCGCGCTCGATCAGCCGCATCGCCTCCAGCGTGTCCCATTTGCGCATGAACACCGCCGTGTTGCCGGCCACCATCGCGCCCATCAGGCTCGCGCTCAATGCGGTGACGTGGAACAGCGGGATGACGAGCAGGCCGACCTTGGGGGTCGGCTCGGGCGGCGCCTCGCCGCGGCGCAGCGCCGCGCGCGCGATCACATAGGCGCTCGACAGGATGTTGGTCATCAGGTTGCGGTGGGTGCCGAGCGCGCCCTTGGGGCTGCCGGTGGTGCCGCTGGTATAGAAGATTCCCGCTTCGTCGTCGGTGTCGATGGCCACGTCCGGCAGGTCGGCGTCGGGCAGGTCTCGCCAGGACGAAGCCGGTCCGATCAAATCCTCCAGCCGGTCGCCTTCCTCCGCGCGGCTGACGATGACATGGGCGAGGTCCGGCAGCGCGCCAAGGTGCGGCGCGATCCTGGCGTGGCGCGGCGCGTCGCAGATCAGCGCCTTCGCGCCCGAATCGGCGAGGCCGTAGGCGAGCTCGGGGCCCGTCCACCAGGCATTGAGGGGCACCGCGATCGCGCCCAGCGACGTGGCCGCGAAGAAGGCGACCGGCCATTCCGGCAGGTTCGCCATCGCGATCGCGACCCGGGCGCCCTTGCCGATCCCGCGCCGCTGCAGCTCCGCCGCCAGCGCGGCGGCGGCACGGAACGAGGCCTCGAAGCCGACCCGCTCCTCCTCGTAGACGGTGAACAGCCGGTCGCCGTGGCCACGCGAGAAGCGGGCCAGCGCCGGCAGCGACGGCGGCGCGTTCTTCCACACCCGCGTGCGAATGCCGCGGATGACCGCCTCCTCCATCTCGAAGCGCGCGCCCGGCGCGGTCAGCAGCGCGTCGACCTCGGCCAGGCTCATCCGCGGCCAGGCGGGATCGAGCGCGAGGCCGTGGCTCATCGCGCCCGGGGCACGAGGTCGATCTCGTAGAGATTCGCCCAATTCTTGCCGGTGACGAACAGCCGGTCGCGGGCGGCATCATAGGCGATGCCGTTCAGCACGTCGTCCTCGCCGCCGCGATTGTCGGCGACCAGCTGGCGCAGGTCGATGACTCCGCTGACGCGCCCGCTCGCGGGGTCGATGCGGACGATGAACGCGGTGTGCCAGACATTGGCGAAGATCTCGCCGTTGACCCATTCGAGCTCGTTCAATCGCTCGACCGGCTGGCCGTCGACGGTGACGGTCACGCGCCGGCGCTCGGCCAGGGTGGCGGGATCGAGGAAGCGCAGCTCCGGGCTGCCGTCGCTCATGATGATGTCGGTGCCGTTCTGGGTGAGGCCCCAGCCCTCGCCCGGATAATGCCACTCGCCGAGCTGGCGCAGCGTCCGCCGGTCCCAGCGATAGCCGATCCCGCCGGTCCAGGTGATCGAGACGATCTGATCGCGCCAGTTGACGATGCCCTCGCCGAACTGGCCGGGCGGGATCGGCACCGATTGCAGCGCCCGGCCGTCCTGGAGGCGGACCCGGCGGATGGTCGAGCGGCCGACCTGGCCGGTGCTCTCGTAGAGGACGCCATCCAGATAGAAGAGCCCCTGGGTGAAGGCGCCGCGGTCGTGCGGATAGGTGCGCACGATGCGGGCGTCGTAGACGGGCGCCGGCGCCGCCGCGGGCGGCTGGGCGAAGGCGAGCGCGGCGGCGAGCAGCTGCACGATCATGGCAGGTTCATCGTCATCAGTTCGTAGGTCGCCACCATCTCGTCCTTCTGGTTGAACACTTCCACAGCCCAGCGCACCTCGCCTTTTTCCGCGTCGCGGATGGACGTGGACTTAACGGTCAATTCCACCCGCATCGAATCCCCGGGGTAAAGCGGGGTGAGGAAGCGCAGCGATTCGAGGCCGGTATTGGCGAGCACCGGGCCCGGATCGGGGTCGACGAACAGCCCGGCGGCGAAGGAGAGGATCAGATAGCCATGGGCGACGCGGCCGCCGAAGATGGGCGAGGCTTTCGCCGCTTCCTCGTCCATATGGGCGTAGAAATTGTCGCCGGTGAACGCGGCGAAATGCTCGATGTCCGCGAGCGTGACGGTGCGACTTCCGGTCTTCAGCGTGTAACCGATCTCCAGTTCCGAGATGCGCTTGCGGAACGGGTGGACGTCGCCGGTGATCTTGTCGGCCCCGGGCAGCCATTGCCCGACGATCCTCGACAGCACGTCCGGCCCGCCCTGGAGCGCGGTGCGCTGCATGTAGTGCTTGACCCCGCGCACCCCGCCCATCTCCTCGCCGCCGCCGGCGCGGCCGGGGCCGCCATGGACGAGGACCGGCAAGGGCGAGCCGTGCCCGGTCGATTCCCTGGCGCTGGTGCGGTCGAGGATCACCATCCGGCCGTGATAGGCGCCGGCGCCCAAAACGAAGTCCTCGGCGGCCTTTTTGTCGAAGGTGAACAATGACAGCGCCAGCGAGCCCATGCCGCGATTGGCGAGCGCGATCGCGTCGTCCAGATTCCGGTACGGCATCAGCGTCGAAACCGGCCCGAACGCTTCGACATCGTGCACATCGGCGACGTTCCAGGGGTCGTCGGTGCGCAGCAGGATCGGCGAGATGAAGGCGCCGCCGCCCGCCACCGGCGGCACCGCCGGATCGCCGCTCACGATCCGCGCCACTTTCGCCAACATCGACACCGCCTCGCGCACCGAGGCGAGCTGCTCCCGGCTGGCGAGCGCGCCCATCTGGGTCGCCTCGTCGCGCGGGTCGCCGATCTTCACCCCGGCGAGCCGCGCGCTCAGCGCCTCCTGCACCGCGTCGAGATGCTGCGCGGGCGCCATCGCGCGGCGGATGGCGGTGCATTTCTGCCCCGCCTTGACCGTCATTTCGCGCGCCACCTCCTTGACGAACAAGTCGAATTCGGGCGTGCCCGGCGCGGCGTCGGGGCCGAGGATCGAGGCGTTCAAACTGTCGCGCTCGGCGACGAAGCGCACGCTCTCGCGCGCCATCACCGGGTGCGTCTGCAGCTTCATCGCCGTCGCCGCCGAGCCGGTGAAGCTGACCACGTCCTGCAAGCCGAGATGATCGAGCAGGTCCCCGGTCGACCCCATGATCAGCTGCAGCGCGCCCCTGGGCAGCACGTCGGCCTCGATCATGATCCTGACGCAGGCTTCGGTCAGGTAGCCGGTCGCCGAAGCGGGCTTGACGATCGCCGGCACGCCCGCGAGCAGGGTCGGCCCGAGCTTCTCGAGCATCCCCCAGACCGGGAAGTTGAACGCGTTGATATGGACGGCGACGCCCTGCAGCGGCGTGAAGACATGCTGGCCGACGAAGCTGCCGGAGCGCGAGAGCGGCTCCATCGCCCCGTCGATCAGCACCCGGCCGTTGGGCAATTCGCGCCGGCCCTTGGAGGAGAAGGAGAAGAGCGTGCCGGCGCCGCCCTCTATGTCGATCCAGCCGTCGCTCCTGGTCGCGCCGGTCGCGTAGGAGAGCTCGTAAAGCTCCTCCTTCCTCGCCATCACCGCATTGGCGAGGTCCTTCAGCATCCACGCCCGCTCGTGGAAGGTGAGCTTGCGCAGCGCCGGCCCGCCAACCTCGCGGGCATGATCGAGCATCGCCTTGAAATCGAGGCCCGAGCTGCCCGTCTCCGCGATCACCTCGCCGGTGACGGCGCTCATCACCGGGGCGAGCGAGCCGTCGCCCGCGACCCAGCGGTCGGCCGCATAATTCAAGAGCTTCAACGTCTTCATTTGCTCGATCCTAAGGCCCTCCCCCTTGATGGGGGACGGTAGGGTGGGGGTGAACGGTGGCGCAACGCCTTACGTCAGACTCCACCCCACCCCAACCCCTCCCCATCGAGGGGAGGGGTTATTTGCCCGTGAATTTGGGCGGGCGCTTCGCCATGAACGCGGCCACGCCCTCGCGATAATCGTCCGTGTAGCCGAGCTCGCGCATGGCGTCGCGCTGGCGGTCCAGTTCGGCGTCGAGCGACTGGCCCCAGCTTTCGCGGATCATCTGCTTGATCCGCGCCAGCCCCCGCGTCGGCCCGGCGGCGAAGCGGGCGGCCAGCGCGTCGACCTCCTCGTCGAGCCTGTCGTCGTCGACCGCCTTCCAGATCAGGCCCCATGTCGCCGCAGTCTCGGCATCCAGCGGCGCGCCGGTCAGCGCGAGGCCGAGCGCGCGGGCCTGGCCGACCAGCCGCGGCAGCACCCAGGTGCCGCCGCTGTCGGGAATGAGGCCGATCGCGGCGAAGGACTGGATGAATTTGGCCGACTTCGCGGCGACGACGATGTCGCAGGCCAGAGCGATATTGGCGCCGGCCCCGGCGGCGACGCCGTTGACGCGCGCGATCACCGGCATCGGCAGCGAGGTCAGCGCCCGGATCAGCGGATTGTACCTCTGCTCGACCGACTCGCCGAGATCGACCGCCTCGCCGGGCGCAACCGCGCGGTCGTTCAAATCCTGCCCGGCGCAGAAGCCGCGACCGGCGCCGGTGAGGATCAAGGTCCGCGCGTCGCCGAGACGGCCGAGCGCGTCGGCGACCTCCTCGTGCATCTGCACGGTGAAGCTGTTGAGCCGTTCGGGGCGGTTGAGGGTGAGGCGGGCGATGCCGGCCTCCAGCTTGAACTCGATGCTCTCGTAAGCCATGGCGCCCCCATGACCGCAAACGAGATTGCCGACAAGGTCGCGCGGGCGATGCTTGCCGCCGAGGGCACCGGCCCGGCCTGGGGCGTCGAAATCGAGGAAGCGCGCGAAGGCTATGCCCGAATCCGGATGCGGCTCACGCCCGCCATGCTGAACGGCCACGGCATCGCCCATGGCGGCATGGTGTTCGCGCTCGCCGACACCGCCTTCGCCTACGCCTGCAACAGCCGCAACCTGCGCACCGTCGCCGCCCAGGCCTCGATCGTCTTCCTCGACGCCGCAAAGCAAGGCGAGGTGCTGATCGCCGAAGCGCGGGAGGCGGCGCTTGTCGGCCGCTCCGGCGTTTGCACTGTCAGCGTGCGCACCGCGGAGGGCCGCGCGATCGCCGAGTTCCAGGGCTTCTCGCGCAGCGTCGGCGGCAGCCTGATCGGAGACGAAGAATGACCGAAGCCTATATTTGCGACGCGGCGCGGACCCCGATCGGGCGCTACGGCGGCAGCCTCGCCCACGTCCGCGCCGACGATCTCGCGGCGATTCCGATCCGGGCGCTGATCGAGCGCAATCCGCAAGTCGACTGGGCCGAATTGGACGACGTCATCCTCGGCTGCGCCAACCAGGCCGGCGAGGACAATCGCAACCTCGCCCGCATGGCCGGGCTGCTCGCCGGGCTGCCCGACACGGCGGGCGGGGTCACCCTCAACCGCCTGTGCGGCTCGGGCATGGACGCGGTGGCGATGGCGGCGCGGGTGATCCGCGGCAGTGAGGCGGATATGCTCATCGCCGGCGGCTCGGAAAGCATGAGCCGCGCGCCCTTCGTCATGGCCAAGGCGACGAGCGCCTTCGACCGCAACGCCGAGATGTACGACACCACGATCGGCTGGCGCTTCGTCAACCCGAAGATGCGCGACGCTTATGGCGACGACACGATGCCGAGCACCGCCGAGAACGTCGCCAAGGAATTCCAGGTGACGCGCGAGGACCAGGACGCGTTCGCCGTCCGCAGCCAGGCCAAGGCGGCCGCGGCCCAGGCGAGCGGGCGTTTCGACGCCGAGATCGTCGCCGTCGAGATCCCGCAGCGCAAGGGCGACCCCATCGTCGTCGATCGCGACGAGCATCCCCGCGAGACCAGCGTCGAGGCGCTGGCAAAGCTGAAGCCGATCGTCCGCCCCGACGGCACCGTCACCGCCGGCAACGCCTCCGGCGTCAACGACGGCGCCGCCGCCCTGATCGTCGCCACCGAGGCGGCGGCGAAGCGCAACGGCCTCACCCCCCGCGCCCGCTTCCTCGGCGCCGCCGTCGCCGGCGTGCCGCCGCGGATCATGGGCATCGGCCCCGCGCCCGCTTCGGAGAAATTGCTCAAGCGCCTCGGCCTCACCATTGCCGACATGGACGTGATCGAATTGAACGAAGCCTTCGCCGCCCAGGGCCTCGCGGTGATGCGGCAACTCGGCCTCGCCGACGACGCGCCGCATGTGAACCCGAACGGCGGCGCCATCGCCTTGGGTCACCCGCTCGGAATGTCCGGCGCGCGTCTCGTTCTCACCGCCACTGAAGAACTCCACCGCAAGGGCGGCCGCTACGCGCTCTGCACGATGTGCATCGGCGTCGGCCAGGGCATCGCGACGGTGATCGAGAGGGTCTGAGCGGGCAGCCTCATCCATCCGCCTTGGCGAACGCCTTTTGCGCATCCTTGCCGATCCATCGCGCGGTCCTTCCCGGCGCCCCGGCGAGGCGGTCGGCCAGCGCCCGTGCCGCGGCGCGCAGCGCCGGGCTCTTCCGGCCGCCGATCCCGCGCAGCGCCCAGCTCACGCCCTTCTTGACGAAATTACGATCGTCGCCGGCGGCGGCCTCGATCAGCGGCAGGCGTTCGAGGAAAGGTTCGTCGCCGCGCTTTTTGTCGTGCAGCGCGATACTCGCCAGCAGCGCGAAGGCGGCGCGCTTGACGAATTCGCGCTCGTCCGCGGCCCATTGGTCGACCTTTGCTAAAGCGTGCGGGGTCTTGTCGAACAGATGGAAGCAGATCGTGTCGCAATCGGCCCAATTCTCGCAATCGGCCGCCCAGCGATCCATCTGCTCCGGCGTGACCTGGCGGGGATCGTCGAGAAACGCCGCCAGCAGCCGCGCCTCGTACCATCCCGTCCGCCACAATTCGTCCGCCAGCGCATGGTCGCGGCCGAACTTCTTCGCGAGCTGGCGGACATTGCCCACGGAGACGCCGAAAACCTTGGCCGCGACGATGCCGTAGCGCGCCATCCCGTCGCGGACGCGCGCCTCGCCGTCCGCCTCCAGCGCCGCCAGCGCCTCGGCGACACGCGTCACATCTCCGCCTTCAATTTGTGAAGGATGATCGCGTTGCCGTCCGGATCCTTGACGATCGCCATGTGGCAGACCGGGCTTTCGATTCCTTCGACGGCGAACGCGACGCCCTTGGCCTTGAGGTCCGCGACCGTCGCGCCGAGATCGTCCACCTCGAACGCGATGGTGCCGCCGGCGCTGGCGCTCGGCTGGTTCGGCGTCACCGTCGTGATCGCGAGGCAGCCGCCGCCCGGCAGGTCGAACTCGACCCAGGGGCTGGCGGCGCCGTTCTTGCTGGGCGGCAAGCCGAGCGTCTCCTCATAGAAGGCCCTGGCGCGCGCCATGTCCGTGACCGGATACATGGTGAAGGCGACTTTGTTGAGCATGGCTTCGTCTCCGAGAGGTGATCGGTCAGCTGAACGCGAACTCCACTTTGACCGGATCGAGCCGGCCGTCGAAGGCGTGGTCGGCGAACGGACCGTTGCGGTCGATCCAATGCAGGAAAAGATGGGCCGACCAGCGATTGGGATTGGGCGTGGTACGGCCGTGGCGGTGATGGACGCCCTGATAGAGCACCGCGTCGCCGATCTTCATCGGCACCGAGGCGAAGTCCTCCGCGCCGAAATTCTCATCGACGCGCGCGTTCGGGTCCTGCCGCGTCCGCCCGATTTCGAGCGGCCACACCTTGCCGTCGCTGTAGCCGAGCGTCAGCGACAGGCTGTGCTCGCACGACAGCCGGTCCGCATGCACCTTGCAGACGTCGCCGGCGCGATAGAGGCGGAAATAATCATAGGTGGGTAAGAGGTCGCGGCCGACGACCTGGCTGACGATCGGGGTCAGCCCCCAGAGGAAGAACAGCATCGGCTTGTAGAAATGGCCATAGGCCTCGAAGGCGGGACGGTTGAGCAAATTGACATGCTCGCTGACCCGGCTGAGCGGGATCGCGCCGGGCCCCATGTCCTGCTTCAGTCCCTGCAGGAACGCTTCCGCCACCTCGGGCGAGACCAGGCCCTCGAGATGCGCGTAGCCGTTGTCGTGATAGCTGCCGACGACCTTCATGCCGATGAGCTAATCCGCCCCGCGGGCGCGTGCAAGCGTTGCAATGACGCTGTCCAACTGGCGGGCGATAGGCTATGTTCCTGATATGTGCTGGCTGATCTCCCTTTCCCCGTCCGATCCTCAAAAGGGAGAATCCGGGCGTCGGGATGTGACGAATGGGACCTGTCAGGTTGTCAGGATATCCCCGTCAACTTCCGATGCGACTCGGGCGCCGGCCCGCGCGTTGATTTGGCGAATCGGGGGGCCGTGAATTCGTTGACCGATCGGTCGATTAATGGTAGGGAAGGCGCATGTATACGACCGAATTGCAGAAGAGCGCGAAGATCGTCTCGACCGAGGATCCCGCCAAGCTGGCCGCGTTCGAGGCGCGGGTCGCCGCGGACGAGTTCGTCGAGCCCAAGGATTGGATGCCCGAAGCCTATCGCCGGACGCTGACCCGGCAGATCTCGCAGCACGCGCACAGCGAGATCGTCGGCATGCTGCCCGAGGGGAACTGGATTTCGCGGGCGCCCTCGCTCGGGCGCAAGGCGATCCTGCTCGCCAAGGTCCAGGACGAGGCGGGCCACGGCCTCTATCTCTATTCGGCCGCCGAGACATTGGGCACGAGTCGCGAGGAGATGATCGAGGCGCTCCATTCGGGCAAGGCCAAATACTCGACCATCTTCAATTATCCGACCCTGACCTGGGCCGATATCGGCGCGATCGGCTGGCTGGTCGACGGCGCCGCGATCATGAACCAGGTGCCGCTGCAGCGCACCTCCTACGGCCCCTATGCGCGGGCGATGGTCCGGGTTTGCAAGGAGGAGAGCTTCCACCAGCGCCAGGGCTATGAGATCATGATGCACATGGCCGCCGGCACCGCCGATCAGGTGCGGATGGCGCAGGATGCCTTGAACCGCTGGTGGTGGCCGTCGCTGATGATGTTCGGCCCGCCCGACGCCGACAGCCCCAACACCGCCCAGTCGATGCGCTGGCGGATCAAGCGCGACACCAATGACGAGCTGAGGCAGAAGTTCGTCGACATCACCGTGCCCCAGGCCGACGCGCTCGGCCTCAAGGTCCCCGATCCGGCGCTCGCCTGGAACGAGGCCAAAGGCGGCTACGATTTCGGCGAAGTGGACTGGGAGGAATTCTACGCCGTCGTCCGCGGCGAAGGCCCGGTCGCCAAGGAACGGATGAAGGCCCGGCGCGAGGCCTGGGAACGCAATGCCTGGGTCCGCGAGGCTGCGGCCGCCCATGCCGAAAAGCACGCCCGAAAGGCTGAGGCGGCGTGAGCAAAGACTGGCCGCTCTGGGAAGTGTTCGTCCGCGCCAAGGGCGGGATGTCGCACCGCCATGTCGGCTCGGTCCACGCGCCCGATGCGGAGATCGCGCTGCGCCATGCCCGCGACACCTATACGCGGCGGATGGAGGGGGTGAGCCTGTGGGTCGTGCCTTCGGCGTCGATCACCGCCTCCGATCCGGCCGAGGATGCGGCGATGTTCGATCCCGCCGAGGACAAGATCTACCGCCACCCGACCTTCTACGACATTCCGGACGACGTGAAGCACATCTGATGGCGACGATTGTGGAAGACCAATTGCTGGTTGAGACCCTGCTGCGGCTCGGCGACGACAGCCTGATCCTCGGCCAGAGGCTTGGCGAATGGTGCGGCCACGCGCCCTCGGTCGAGGTCGATCTCAGCCTCGCCAATATGGGCCTCGACCTGATCGGCCAGGCGACGCATTTCCTGGGCGCCGCAGGCGATGGCGACAAGCTCGCTTTCCATCGCGACGTGCTCGATTTCCGCAATTGCCTGCTGGTCGAGCAGCCCAATGGCGATTTCGCCCAGACCATGGCGCGGCAATTCCTGTTTTCGACGTGGCAGGAGATGCTGTTCGGCCACCTCGAAGGCTCGTCGAACGAAACCATCGCCGCGATCGCGGCCAAGGCGGTCAAGGAAGTGCGCTACCATGCCGAATTGGCGGCCGAATGGGTGATCCGCCTCGGCGACGGCACCGAGGAAAGCCGGCGGCGAATGGAGGAGGGGCTCGACTGGATGTGGCGCTTCGTCCCCGAATTGTTCGAGATGGACGTTGCGGCCACGGAAGCGGCGGCGCGCGGGATCGGCGCCGACGTCTCGGCCTTTCGCGATGATTACGACGCGCGCGTCCGCGCGGTGCTCGCCGAAGCGACGCTCGAAGCGCCGAAGGACCAGCGCCCGATCCTCGGCGGCCGCCGCGGCCATCACAGCGAGCATCTCGGCCATTTGCTGGCGGCGATGCAGTTCCTGCCCCGCACCTATCCGGACGCGACATGGTAGTCGTCGCCCACGATCGAGCCTCTAAAGCCCTCCCCCTTGATGGGGGAGGGTTGGGTGGGGGTGGCACCTCCACCCGTTCTGAGCGCGTCTCTGAGTCCACCCCTCCCCAACCCCTCCCCATCGAGGGGAGGGGCTTGGAGCAGGCGCTCTGGCAGGTGCTGGAAGGCGTCCTCGATCCCGAGATCCCGGTCGTGTCGGTGGTCGATCTCGGCATCGTCCGCGCGGTCCGGCCGGACCGGGTGACGATCACCCCGACCTATACCGGCTGCCCCGCCACCCAGGTGATCGAGCGGGACATCCGCGCCGCCCTCGACGCGGCCGGCTTCCGCGACGTGGCGATCGAGACGATTCTGTCGCCGCCCTGGACGACCGACTGGATCAGCGAGAACGGCAAGGCCAAGCTCAAGGCCTATGGTATCGCGCCGCCGACGAAGCGCGCAGTCGAATGCCCGCAATGCGGCTCGGCCGCGACCGAGGAGATCAGCCGCTTCGGCTCGACCCCGTGCAAGGCGCAGTGGCGCTGCCGCGACTGTCTGGAGCCATTCGACCTGTTCAAGTGCCACTGATGAGCGTTGCGTTTCACACCCTGACGGTCGCCGACGTGGTCGATGAGACGGCCGAGGCCCGGTCGATCCGCTTTGCCGTTCCCGAAGAATTGCGTGAGACGTTTAAATTCAAGCCCGGCCAGCATTTGACCTTGAAAGCTGAGATTGCGGGTGAGGAGCTTCGCCGCAATTATTCGCTCTGCGTGGCGCCCCAGGACGGCGCGGTGATGGTCACCGTCAAGCGGATCGCCGGCGGCGCCTTCTCCAATTGGGCGAACGACAATCTAAGGCCCGGCATGGCGATCGAGGTGATGGCGCCGCACGGCAGCTTCACCTGGGATTTCAACGAAGGTGCGGCCAATCATTATGTCGGCTTCGCGGGCGGATCGGGGATCACGCCGGTGATGTCGCTGCTGAAGACGGCGCTGCTGACCGAGCCCGCGAGCCGCTTCACCTTGTTTTACGGCAATCGCGACAGCTCCTCGGTGATCTTCCTGGAGGCGCTGGCGCAATTGAAAAATAGATTCATGGATCGGCTGCAAGTCCATCATTTCCTTGCCGAAGAAGCCGAGGAATTCGCGCTGTTCAACGGCATGCTCGATCGCGCGAAATGCGACGAGATCCTGACGAGCCTGGTCGAGCCCGCCGAGGCCGCCGCCTTCTTCATCTGCGGCCCGGGCCCGATGATGGACGCGGCCGAGGCGGCGCTGAACGCGCGCGGCGTACCGCCCGACAGGATCCATCTCGAACGCTTCACCGCGGGACGCCCCTCGGCCGCGCTCGAAGCGCAGATGCAGGCGCTGACCAAGGAAGCCGCGGGGCTGACCATGCTCGTCACGTTGGACGGCCGCAAGCGCCGGGTCGCGTTCGACGCGGCGGCCGGCAACATCCTCGACAGCGCCCGCGCCTCGGGGCTGCCGGCGCCGTTCGCCTGCAAGGCCGGCGTCTGCGCGACCTGCCGGGCCCGGGTGGTCTCGGGCGAGGTCGAGATGGCGGCGCGTTACGGCCTCACCGACGAGGAGGTGGCGGCGGGCTACGTCCTCACCTGCCAGTCGGTGCCCAAGGGCGACGGCGTCGAGCTCGACTACGACGCCTGAGCGCCGCCGAGCATCATATTCACGGCCAGCTCGGCGAGATCGTCCGCGCTGACGGCGCCGCCGGGCCGAAACCAGGTGTGGGTCCAGTTGATCATGCCGAAGAACAGCATGGTCAGCGGCAGCGTGAGTTCGGCGGGCCCCGGCCGGATCTCGCGGACCAGCGCCTCGACCGCGCCGATGATCCGGCGCTGCTTGGCGACGACCTCGGCGCGGCGCGCGGGCGGCAGGTTGTCGAGCTCATTCAACAGCACCTTGTGGCTGTCTTCGGCGCCGACATAGAGGCGCATGAAGGCATGGGTGAGGGCGCGGAGCTGCTGCTCCGGGGCGCCGCCGCGCGTCGCCTCCTCCGCCGCCGCGACCAGCGCGTCGAGATGCGCCGCCATCGCCGCGTAGAGGATGTCGTCCTTGGAGGGGAAGTAATGGTAGATCAAAGATTTGGAGGTGCTGCACGCCTTGGCGAGATCGGCCACCGACGCGCCCGAAAAGCCGCGCCGCGCGTAAAGCCGCGCGGCAGCGGCGAGGATCGCCTCGCGGCGCTTGTCATAATCCGGGGACTGGGGCCGCGCCATTGCGTCACCTTAAGCGCGGCGGCAAAGCGCCGCTAGCGGTCGCCCGCCGCCGCTTCCGTGGCTTCGTGATAGGCGATCGTCGCCCGCACCACGTTCTGCATCAGCGCCATCCGCGTCGGCAGCGGCGTCGAGGTCCGGCCGATCATCACCGCCAGCGCATAATGATGGCCGTCGGGGGCATGGAGGATGCCGATATCGTTATAGCCGGCCTGCACGCTGCCCAGCACCTGGCCGGTGCCGGTCTTGTGCGAGATCGTCCAGCCGGGGGCGAGGCCGCCCCTGAGGCGCTGCGGGCCGGTATGGGTCTGGGTCATGATATCGAGCAGCCGCTCGGTCGATCCGCGGGAGAGCAATTCGCCGCGCTGCAGCCGGGCGAGGCCGGCCGTGATCCCGTTCGGCGTGGCGCCGTCGACGGGATCGTCGATATAGCGTTCGAACGCCTCGCGGCGGCGATCGATCGGAACGCTGTTCCGCGCCTGGTAGAAGGCGTTCCCTTCGGAGAAAGCGGGCTGCCATTGCAGGCCGGCAATGCCGCTCTGCAGTAGCCGCTCGCCGGGGCCGAAGCGGACGCCGTCGAGGCGGTTGCGCTCGAGCATTGCGCGCACCGCCGCCGGCCCGCCGGCGCGGCGCAGCACCGCGTCGTTGGCGGTGTTGTCGCTCTCGGTCAGCGCCCGGAACATCAGCTGGGCCAGCGTCGTGGTATAGCCGTCGGCGCCGATCTGGCGGGCGATCGGCTGGTGGAACAAAGTGAGGTCCTGCCGGGTCAGCGTGACGCGCTGGTCGAGGTCGAGCTCGCCCGCGTCGGCGCGCTGCAGGGCGGTCAGCGCCACCCAGAATTTGCTGACGCTCTGCTGGGGATAGAAACGGTCGCCGTGCCAGTTGGTGGTCCAGCCGGTCTCGACGTCGCGCACGGCGATGCCGACCTCGCCTTCGAAGTCGTGGCCGAGCTCGCGGATGCGCGCCTCGAGCTCGCGCTGGGCGGCAGGGTTCTCCGCGGTCGCGTAACGCTCCGGCAACTGCGCCGAGTGCACCTGGGAGATAGACCCGGCCAAGGCGACCGCCGCCAGCCCGACAAACCTCAACCTGCGCGCGCGTCCCCCAGCTCTCACCGCTTCCTCCCTTAACGTCTTCAACCCCAAGGCTTTCACCTTAGGGACTCGTGCGTTTCTGTCAGCTTAATCGCGAATCGCGAAAGACGGGCCGTGTCGCCGATGCGGCAGACCGAATCGGGCGAGGCGCCACCGGTCAGAACATGAGGTGGGCGCTGATCCTGATGTCGCGGCCGGCGAGCGGTGCATAATCCTTCAAGAAGCTCGCATGGCGGCGCGCCACGACGTCGAAAATGTTGTTCGCCGAAAGGACGATGCTGCTCTGGTTGCTGCCGCCGAACGGATGGACGGCGAGCGAGGCGTTGACCATCGTATAGCCGGCGGTCGGCGTCTCGAAGGCGGCGAGCCGGTGCTGATGGTCGACCCATTCGACCTCGACCCGGCCGGTGATCCGATCCGACTGGGCTTCGAGGCCGCCGAGCAGCCGCAGCGGCGGAATCCGCGGCGCCGGGCCGGTCGACTGGATCGTCGCGCGGACATAGTCGGCGAGCGCATCGGCGTTCAGCGTCACCGCGCCGATCCGCGCGAGCCGGGCGGAGCCCTCGACCTCGAAGCCGAGATATTTGGCGTCGGCCTGCAGATATTGGAACACCGGCAAGTCGTCCTGGACGGCGCCGGTCGCCTGCTCGTAAATATAGTCGTTGAACCGGATATAATAAGCCGAAGCGCCCAAATTGTAGCCGTCGCCGGAGCTCCTCAGGGTGAGCTCGACGCCGTTGCTCCGTTCCTTGGCAAGGGCGGGATCGCCGATCTCGAACGCCTGGGTGCCCGGATGGGGGCCGTTGACGTACAGCTCCTCGGCGCTCGGCGCGCGCTCGGTATGGGACAGGTTGACGCCGAAGCGGAGGCGGGGACCGCCGTAGGCCGCGCCGACCGAGCCCGAGAACGAGTCGAAGCCGCGGCTGAGAGCGGGATTGCCGATGATCGCGTCGGCGTCGGCATCGACCGACTGATGCTCGTAACGGATACCGCCTTCGGCCCGCCACAGGCCGCTGGCGTAGTTTTCAAGTGCGAACAGGCCAAGCTGGCTGGTCCTGTTCGGCGGCAGCGACTTCTCGTCGCCGACGGTCTCGAGCGCGCGATGGTAATATTGCGCGCCGAAGCCGCCGCCCCAGCCGTTGCGGGTCGTCTGAACCGCTTCGAGGCGGGCTTCATAGCCGGTGTTGAAGAAAGTCGTGCCGATCGCGCCGGTATCGTCGATCTCGCTGTGCTGGTAGTCGGAATAGCCGCCGCGCAGGCGGATGCTGTCGATGAAGCCGTTTCCGGTGTCGATCTCCGCGCGGCCGTCGACTCGAGTCTGCTTGAGGTCGATCCGCACCTGTTCGGCCTCCACCGCCGGATCGAGCGAGAAGCGGATCGGAATCCCGTAGAGGCTGTCGAGCCGGCTGATCGAGAAGCCGACATTGTTGTCGCCGTGGATCCAGGCCGCGCCGGCGGCGACGTCCCAGCTTCGTCCCTGGCTGTTCGGCATCCGGCCGCGCAGGTCGGCCAGCGCCTGGATGTCCGGATCGGGGCTGGCCGCCGCTTGGGCGCGCAGCGCCGGCGAGAGCAGGAAGCCGCCGGTCCTGAGGTCGCCGGTCTTGCTGTAATTGGCATCGACATGGACGACGAATTGGCTGCCGAGCGGCACGTCGATCAGCAGATTGCCGGACCGCTCGTCGGCCGCGGAGCCGTGGGTCGCGAGCCCTTCGACATGAACCGGATCGTCCGGCACGCGGCGCGGGATGCGCGCGTCGATGACGTTGACGACGCCGCCGATCGCCGACGAGCCGAACAGCAGCGCGCTCGGCCCGCGCAGCACCTCGATCCGGTCCGCCGTCAGCGGATTGATCGCGACCGCGTGGTCGACGCTGGTGTTGGAGACATCGAGGCTGCCGATGCCGTCGGTCATCACCCGGACGCGCTCGCCCTGGAAGCCGCGCAGGATCGGCCGCGAGGCGTTAGGGCCGAAGGAGGTCGCCGACACGCCGGGCTGATGGGCCAGGCTCTCGCCGATCGTCGGGCGCAAATCCCTCGTCAGCTCGTCGCCGGTGACGACCGACGTGCCGGACAGGACGTCGGTCCGGTTGCGCCGGAAGCCGGTGACGACGATTTCCCGCTGCTCGGGGGCATGGTAATTCTGAGGAGGCGCCGGCGCCGGCGCCGGCTGCGCCGCCCCGGGCTGATCTGCGGGCGATGCCGAAGAATTCGCAGGCTGGGCGAAGGAGGCCTGGGGAAGCAGAACCGCCGCGGTCCCGGCAAGAAGGCTGAGGCGAAACATATCTGGTTTTCCGTTCATGTCCGCTGCCTAGTTGGCAGCTTGCCCGCGCTCGAACGGCGCGATGATATTCAGGCCGAGGGATTCCCGGCTGAAGCGGCTTGGCCGCCAAATCCATGGTCTGGCGAAGTCCGCGAAGAGATGCTCGAGGCCCTCGGTCGCGGCACGCCGGAGCGGCGGCCGGTCGTCAGGCGGCCGGCGGCTCCAGCAGCGGACGGATCGATCGGCTCGACAGCGGCGCCGGTTCCAGCTCTGGTCCGCGCATCGGTTCAACTGCATGCGGGACAGAGGAGAGCGCCGCTGCCGGCAAGATATAGACGGGCAGCGACAGCGAGGCGACGCTCCCGAGGGCGCCTTTCTTCGAAGCGACAGCGGCAGCAGCCTCTTCGGACAGCGCCACCGCCGCGACCTTCGCATCCTGGCTCTGGCGTGCGATCGCATGCTCGCGAGCATCCCGGTGGCGACACACCGCCCCCGCGACCGCGGACCCGTTCGCGACCACCAGCGCGATGATCATCAGCAGAGTCACGAGGCGAGTCATTGTCGAGGAGTTATAGGGATGCGTGATGATATATCAAATGTATTCGTCGTGAAGCCCGCGCGCTTCGTCGCCGCCGCGACAATTCGGGACAAGATTGCTCCGCCGCTGACAAAGTTGCGCGACACCGCCCCGGCACAGCGGTGTCATCGCTTGTTGTGCAGAGGATTCATGCCATGACCAAGTTCGCCTTCATGTCGGGTGCCGCCTTGCTGACCGTCGCCGGCGTCGCGCTCGCCCAGCCGGGGCCCGGCGAGCGGCCCGATCGCAACGCCGATGTCACCCGCCAGCAGGTCATCGACCGCGTCGACCAAAGGTTCGCCCGCATCGACGCCGACCATGACGGCCGCTTCACTCCCGAGGAGGCGCGGGCGATGGGCGAGCAGCGCCGCGGCGAGATGCGGCAGCATATGTTCGATCGGCTCGACGCCAATCATGACGGCAACATCAGCCGCGACGAATTCGCTCAGGCGCACGCCATGCGCGGCGGTCGGGGCGGTCCCCATCGCCGGATGATGCGCATGGGCCCGCCGCCGGGCGGTCCCGGCGGTCCCGAAATGGGCCCGCCTCCGGGCGGACCGGACGGCCCGCGCGGCCCCGGCATGCGCGGCCACGGCATGTTCGGCGAGCAGGGCTTCCTCACCCGCGAGCAGATGCGCGAGCGTGCGCTCGCCCGCTTCGACCGGGCCGACCTCAATCATGACGGCACCCTGACCGCGGCCGAGCGGCAACAGGCGCGCGAGCAAAGGCGCGCCCGGTTCGAGGATCAACGCCCCCACTAAGCCGCAAGATAAAGGGAGGGCGGGCCACCAGGCCCGCCTTTTTTTCATGCGCAATTGGGCCTTGTTTGATCTCGTTTAAGTCGTTTCGGCGGCGTTCGTGGCACAGTTCGCGCGCTTTCCGATTCGTAGCGTAGGGAAGGCTGGGGGGATTGTGGGCTATTACAGGCTCTATTTGCTGGACGGCCCCGGCGGACGGTTCGTCGGCTTCGAGGAGATCGAGGCGGCCGACGATGTCGAGGCGGTGCGGATCGCCGCCGGCCATGAAGGCCCCCAGGCGCTCGAATTGTGGTGCGGCACGCGGAAGGTGATGAGCCTCCCGGCGAAAGTCAGCTAGGCAGCAGGATCCGGGCCAGCAACCCGCCTTCCGGCCGGTTCTCCAGCTCGAGCCTGCCGCCATGCGCCTCGGCCGCGGCGCGCGCCAGCGCGAGACCGAGGCCCGAGCCGCCGGTCGCGCGGTTGCGCGAGGCTTCGAGCCGGACGAACGGCTCCTGCACCTTGCCGAACTCCGCTTCCGGGATCCCCGGGCCGTTGTCGGCGACCTCGATCGCGATCATGCCGTCGCCGGCGCGAACCGCAACCTCGGCCGATCCGCCATATTTGACCCCGTTGTCGATCAGGTTGCGCACCGCCCGGCGCAACAGATTGGGCTGCACCGAGGCGGTCTTGCGCGCGCCTTCGTGGAACCTCACGGCCTGGCCGAGCGCGCGCAGCTCTTCGACGACGGCGTCGGCGAGCGCGCTGACGTCGACGACGCGCACCTCCTCGCTGGCGCGGCCGGAGCGGGCGAATGCGAGCGTGTCGTCGAGCATCGTCGTCATTTCCGCGATGGTGGCGATCATCTTCGCCCGCTCTTCCGCCGGCTCGATGCTCTCGGCGCGGATGCGCAGCGAGGCGAGCGGTGTCCTGAGGTCGTGGCCGATCGCGCCGAGCATTCGGTCCTTCTCGTCGAGCATGGTGCCGACCCGCGCGCTCATCGCGTTGAAGGCGAGGATCGCGTGGCGCACGTCGGCCGGGCCGCGCGGTTCGACCGGCAGCGTCTGGCCGCGCCCCGCAAAGCTCTGGGTGGCGGCGGTAAGAGCGCGCAGCGGACGGCCGAGCCGAATCGCGATCAGCGTCACTGCCGCCAGGATCAGCAGGTAGATCAGCAAGGTCGAACCGGCGAGCCGCGCGGCGAGCCAGGGATTGGGACGCGGCGTCACCAGCCGGGCATTGACCCAGCTTCCGTCCGGCAATTGGGCGGAGAGGTGCAGCGTCTGCATATGGCGCATCCGCTCCTCGGCCCGGTTCAGCTCTTGCGGGCTCAGCCGGTCGCGGAGCCGGCGGGGCAGCTCGGCCTCGTCGCGGACGGCGGCGCGGGCGTCGCGCAGGGCGACCCCGTTCTGCTCGGCCTGGTCGCGCAGCCGGCCGACGATCCTGGCGTCGCTGGCCAAAGCGGGGACGGAGCTTTGGCCGTCGATCGCAAAGCGCCCCCGCCGGCCGCGCTCGGCGAGGAGGTCGGCCCGCGCCGCCGGGGAGAGCGGCGTCAGCCGCTGCAGCATCATCACGAAGCGGCCGATCGCCGGCGCCTCGATCTGGGTGTGGGTCGCCCGCTGCCGCTCGTTGAAGACGAGGCCGAAATTGATCGCCTGGGCGACGAGCAAGGCCGCCGCCATGACCAAGGCGATCTGGCCGATCAGGCTCTTGGGGAGGAAGCGTCTCACAGCCTTTTGACCTCGGCCGCGAGCATGTAGCCGCCGCCCCAGACCGTCTTGATCAGCTTCGGATTGGCGGGATCGGCTTCGATCTTTTTCCTGAGGCGGCTGATATGGTTGTCGATGCTGCGCTCGAATGCGGCGAGCTCGCGGCCCTGGCTCAAATCGAGCAGCTGGTCGCGGCTGAGCACCCGGCGGGGATGGGTGACGAAGGCGTGGAGAAGGTTGTACTCACCGGTCGACAGCGGAATCGCGACATTGTCCTCCCCGACCAGCTCGCGTTCGCCGCTCTTCAAGAGCCACGGGCCGAAGCCGTACGTGTCGGCGTCGGGCGCGCGAACCCGGCTCTCACCGGCGCGGCGCAGCACCGCCTTGATCCGGGCGAGCAATTCGCGCGGGCTGAAGGGTTTGGTGACATAGTCGTCGGCGCCGATCTCGAGGCCGACGACGCGATCCATCTCCTCGGTCCTCGCGGTCAGCAAAATCACCGGGATCGTCGTCGTCGCGCGGATGAAGCCCGCGAGCGCCAGCCCGTCCTCGCCCGGCATCATGATGTCGAGCAGGACGAGATCGATCGCATAAGCCGAGAGCAGCTGGCGCGCGGCGGCGGCATTTTCGGCCTTGGTCACGCGGACGCCGTTGCGCGACAAATAGGTCGCGAGCGGCTCCCTGATCTCGCGCTCGTCGTCGACGAGCAGGATATGGGGTTCCTCGGCCATGGCGGCGGCGTTCTACGGCGTCCCGGCGGCGCGGCGCCAGAGGAAGCTTGTCGCTTTTTGTCGTGAATTGTCTCGCCCCGTGTCAGGCCCCATAAGGCGGAGACCATGAAAAAAGCCGCCGATCTCGCCAAAGCCGCCCTCGCCCGCGGCGATCTGATCGCGGCCTATGACGTGACCACCGCCGCGATCGCGGAGGGCGACGCGAGCGGCACGATCCGCCACCAGCAGGTGCTCGCGCTGGCCCGGATGGGCGACACCGAACGGGCGATGGGCCTGTTTTCGGCTTATGGGCTCGACAAATCCGGCAACGCGCACGAGCGGGCGATCGGGGCGCGGCTGCTGAAGGATCGGGCGCTTGCGGCGGCGGCCGGGTCGGCGCGGCAACAGGCGATGGCGCGCGCGTTCGACGCGTACCACGCGATTTATCGCGAGAGCGGCGATTCCTTCCCCGGCATCAACGCCGCCACCCTCGCCTTGCTCGCGGGTCGCGTCGAGCAGGCGCGGGATCTCGCCCGCGCCCTGCTCGCCGATCCGGCGGTCGCCGCCGCCGAGGATTATTACAAGGCGGCAACCCGCGCCGAAGCTTTGCTCCTGCTTGGGCGCACCGACGAGGTCACCGCAACGCTGGCCGGCGAGGCGGTGCGCGGCAGCGGCGACCTCGGCGGCCGATCCAGCACGTTGCGCCAGCTCGCCATGGTCGCGGCCCATCTCGGCATCGGCGAGGCCGAGCGCGCGGCCCTGCTCGCGCCGCTCGCGCCGCCCCGGGTGGTCCATTATAGCGGGCATATGTTCGGCGCCGAGCCGGCGGCCGAGGCGCGGATCCGCTCTGAGCTCGATGCGGTGCTCGACGCGGAGGAGGTCGGCTTCGGCTACGGCGCGCTCGCCTGCGGCGCCGACATCCTCGCCGCCGAGGCCCTGCTCGCGCGCGGCGCCGAGCTTCACGTCATATTGCCGTTCGAGGAGGAGGATTTTCTGCTCCAGTCGGTGCTGCCGGGCGGGGAGGGCTGGGCGGCGCGCTACCGGGCCTGCCGCGACCGGGCGAAGAGCGTCGCCTTCGCCAGCCCGATGGCCTATTTCGGCAACCCGGCTCAATATGGCTATGCCAGCCGCACCGCGATGGGCCTCGCCCGCCTGAGGGCCGAGCATCTCGCCGCCGAGGCGGTGCAGATCGCGATCTGGGACGGCATCGCCTCGGACGGGCCGGCGGGCACCGGCGCCGACGTCGCCGCCTGGGCGGCGGCGGGCGAACGGACCCTGATCGTCGATCCGGGCGCGGTCGAGCGCGGCCTCGCCCGGCCCGAGCCGCGGGTGACGACGCCCTATGAGCGTGCCCTCGCCGCGATCCTGTTCACCGATTTCAAGGGCTTCTCGACGTTGAGCGAAGCCGCTTTGCCGTCCTTCTGGGACGGGGTGATGGGCGTTGTCGCCGAGGTGCTCGACGCCCATGCGGACCACGTCGAGTGCCGCAACTCCTGGGGCGACGCGCTCTATGCGGTCACCTCGAGCGCGCCGGTCGCCGCCGAGATCGCCCTCCAGCTCCAGGACCGGCTCGCCCGGTTCGACTATGCGACCCTGGGCCTCGACGGGTCCGGCGGGATGCGGATCGGCGCCCATTACGGCCCCGCCTACCGCACCACCGATCATATCACCGGCCGGATCACCTATTACGGCACCGAGGTCTCCAAGGCGGCGCGGATCGAGCCGGTCACCCCGCCCGGCGCGGTGTTTGTCACCGAGCCCTTCGCCGCGATCCTCGCCTTGGAGGCGCGCGGCCGCTTCATCTGCCGCTATGTCGGCCGGATCGCGCTGGCCAAGAAATATGGCGACTATCCGATGTACCGGCTGACCCGGGCGGGGTGATGCGGGAAGTGGTGAGCCCAGCTGGATTCGAACCAGCGACCTACTGATTAAAAGTCAGTTGCTCTACCAACTGAGCTATGGGCCCGACCTTGGCTTCGACCTAGGGACGGCGCGCGGTGCGGTCAACCGCGCGAGCAGCTGGCGGACGGTGGCGCCGGTGAGCGGGTCGCGCCAGGCCGGGGCGATCTCGGCGAGCGGCGCCAGCACGAAGGCGCGGGTCCGGAATTCGGGATGAGGCACGATCGGCCCGGGGCCGCCCCAGGCACCGCCCGACCAGAGGATGATGTCGAGGTCGAGCACGCGCGGCCCCCAGCGCCTGCCGGGGCGGCGGCCGAAGCGGCGCTCGATCGTCTTCAGCTCGGCGAGCAATTCGTCGGGATCGAGCGCGCTCTCGACGATCGCGACGGCGTTGGCGAAGCTGCGCCCGGCCGGGCCGAGCGCGGGCGTGGTCCGGATCGTCGACACGGATTTGGCGTCAAGCGCCGCGATGGCGGCGCGCAACGTCCCGGCCGGCGAGCCGTGCCGGCTGCGCCGGTTGGAGCCGAGCGCGATCGCGTAGCTTGTCCTCGCCATCGCCCTCCGCCTAGACGCTCGCCATGCGACACGAAAGCCCGGTCCCCGAAGCCGAAGCGCCGCGCGACTGCCCGCTCTGCCCGCGGCTGGTCGCGTTCCGCGAGGAGCTGCGGGCGAAGCATCCCGATTGGTGGAACGCGCCGGTGCCGGCGTTCGGCGATCCGGGCGCCTGGCTCGGCATCGTCGGCCTCGCGCCGGGCATGTGGGGCGCGAACCGGACCGGGCGGCCGTTCACCGGCGATCATGCCGGGATCCTGTTCTACGCGACGTTGCTCAAATTCGGGCTTGCCGAGGGCCGCTACGACGCGCGGGTGGACGATGGGCTGAAGCTCAAGGGCTGCGTCGTCTTGAATTCGGTCAAATGCCTGCCGCCGCAGAACAAGCCGCTGCCCGCGGAGGTCGCGACCTGCCGCATTTATTACGCGGCGGCGCTGGCGCGGCTGCCCAGGGTGAGAATCCTCGTCGCGCTCGGCCAGATCGCCCATGCCAATGCGGTGCGGACGGCGAGGGGCAAGCTCTCCGCCTTCAAGTTCGCCCATCTCGCCGAGCACCGCCTGCCGGACGGCCGCATCCTGATCGATAGCTACCATTGCTCGCGCTACAACCAGAATACCGGCCGGCTGACCGCGGCCATGTTCGAGGCGGTGTTCGCGCGGGCGCTGGCACTGCGCCAAGCCCCCTCCCCTTGATGGGGGAGGGTTGGGGTGGGGTGAACTCCGGGAGACGCTCGGCGCGGGTGGAGACGTTCACCCCCACCCAACCCTCCCCCATCAAGGGGGAGGGCTTTAGCGGCGGCCGGCCGCTTTCGTCTCCACCGGCGCGGCCTGGTTCACCACGTCCGCTTGCTCCAGCTCGGCCCGGTGCCCGGTGAGACGGGCCGGCGCCGGCTGCCCGGACCAGGGGTTCATCCGGATGCAATGGCCGCTGAGATTGCCGCATTGGCGCACCTCGCCCGTCTGGCTGTCGACGACGACGATGACCTGCTCGTCATCGTCCAGCGTCGCGCCGGCAGCGTCACGAGATTGCTCGACGCCGGCCAGCCGCTGCCACATCGCGCCCGGAGAATAGATGCCGATTCCGACATAGCGGCCGCCGTGACGCGCGGCGGGTCCCGAATCGGCGCGACCGCCGCAGCCGGCGAGGCAAGCCGTCAGGAGAAGGAGTCCAAAGAGCCGCATGCGCACCTCCTTTGAGGCGCATCTTTTACCACTAGATTGGTAGACAATCTAGATGTCTTCCGTCAGGCGGCCGTAGAGATCGGGCCGGCGGTCGCGGAAGAAGCCGAAGGCCGCGCGGTGGCGCTTCGCCGCCGCGAGGTCGAGCGTGGCAGTGAGCACGCCGGTTTCGCCCGCGCCGAATTCGGCGAGGATGTCGCCGCGCTCGTCGCAGATGAAGGAGTGGCCGTAGAAGGTCTGGCCGCATTCGTCGCCGATCCGGTTGGCGGCGACCACCGGCACGACGTTCGAGACGGCGTGACCGATCATTGCCCGGCGCCAGAGGCGGGACGTGTCCAGGCCGGGATCGTGCGGCTCGCTGCCGATCGCGGTCGGGAAGAGCAGGATCTCGGCCCCCATCAGCATCAGCGAACGCGCCGTCTCCGGATACCATTGGTCCCAGCAGATGCCGACGCCGAGCGTGCCCGCTCTGGTCGGCCAGGTGCGGAAGCCGGTATTGCCGGGGCGGAAGTAGAATTTCTCCGAATAACCGGGGCCGTCCGGGATGTGGCTCTTGCGGTAGATGCCCATCACCGCGCCCTTGTCGTCGATCATCGCCAGGCTGTTGTAAAAATGCGGCCCGTCGGCCTCGAAGAAGCTGGTCGGGATGTGGATTTCGAGCTCGGCCGCGAGCTTGCGCATCGCCAGCACCGCCGGGTGCGAGTCGACCGGCCTCGCGCCGGCGAACAGGCCCTCGTCCTCGGTCCTGCAGAAATAGGGGCCCTCGAACAATTCGGGCGGCAGGACGACCTTGGCGCCCTTGCCCGCGGCCTCGCGGACCAGCGCCGAGACGTTGGCGATATTCTCGTCGACGTCGTCGGAAAATGCGAGCTGCAGCGCGGCGACCGTGAGTTCGGTCATGCCGGCACCTGCTGGCTGATGCAGTGGAAGCTGCCGCCGCCGGTCAGGATATGATCGGCGGGCAGGCCGACCGCCTGCCGGCCCGGGAACAGCGCCTGCACGGCCGCGACCGCGGCCTCGTCATTGCCGGCGCCATATTGCGGCACGACCACCGCCGCATTGCCGATGTAGAAGTTCATGTAGGAGGCGGGGATGATCTCCTCGCCGCGCCGGACGAGCCCGGGCGAGGGCATCAGGGCGACGTCGAGCCCGAAGCGCCGCGCGCGGATCGCGGCGTCGCGGTAGACCGCCTCGTTGGGGTCTCGCTCGGCCGGTTGCGGGATCGCGATCCGGCCGCTGCCGACGAAGCGCGCGAGATTGTCGACATGGCCGTCGGTATGGTCGTTCATCAGGCCGCTGGCGAGCCACAGCAGGCGGTCGATCCCCAGGTCCGTCCGCAGCCGCGCCTCGACGTCGGCGCGCGAGAAAAACGGGTTGCGGTTGGGATTGAGCAGGCATTCCTCGGTGGTGACGGCAAGGCCGGTGCCGTCGACGTCGATCGCGCCGCCTTCCAGGATCCAGTCGGCGCGGCGGACGTGCAGCCCGGCGCTTTCGCCGAGCCGGCGGCCGATCGTGTCGTCGCCCGGCAGATCGTATTTGCCGCCCCAGCCGTTGAAGCGGAAGCTGACCGCCGACTTGCCCGCGGGACCCTTGACCACGATCGGCCCGGTGTCGCGCAGCCAGATGTCGCCGAACGGCTCGGTGACGATATGGGCGAAGGGCGCAGCGTCGCGCGCGACCGCGGCCGACGCCGAGTCGGCCGCGACCAGCCGCACCTCCTCGCCTTCGCCGTCGGCCCAGACCGCCCGCGCGAACGCGGCGACCTCGGCCTGGGCGGGGCTGAGATCCTCGGCCCACAATTCGCCATGGCTCGGAAAGCCGATCCAGACGAAGGCGTGCGGCGCCCATTCGGGAGGCTGGCGCGGCGTCATTGCCCGGCGCGCGAGCGGTCGCGGGTAGCGCGGAACTCGTCGCCCGGGAGCCAGTTGGGCCACTCCCGGCTGGTCGCGAGCGCCCGGCCGACGCGGTAATAGATGCCGACGTCGCTGAGCGCGCCCGTCCAGTCCCAGCTCGGGTTAAATTCGTCGCTGACCTGGTGATAGCGATGCGCCCGGTAATCCTCGGCCGCCGCCCGACCGGCCGCCGGGCCGCCGTTGACCAGATCCTCGCCGCCGCGGCCGTAGAGCATCGGCACGCCCATCTTGGCGAAGCTGAACTGGTCGGAACGGAAATAATAGCCGGCCTCCGGAGTCGGCTCGGGCGAGACGCGCAGCCCGATCTGGGCGGCGGCGCGCTCGAGATAGGGGTCGAGCTCGGACTTGCCGCCGCCGATCGAGACGAAGTCGCGCGCGGCGCCGGCCATGTTCAGCGAGTCCATGTTGAAGCCGCCCGCCGTCCGGGCGAGCGGGTAGATCGGATTGGCGGCATAATAAGCCGAGCCGAGCAGGCCCGATTCCTCGCCGGTGACGGCAAGGAAAATGATCGTCCGGTCGGTCGGCCCGGCGCGGGCATGGGCCTCGGCGAGCGCGACCAGGGCGGCGCTGCCGCTGGCATTGTCGACGGCGCCGTTGCAGATTCGGTCGTCTCCGGTCTCGGTGCATAGGCCGAGATGGTCCCAATGAGCGGTGTAGATCACATGTTCGTCCGGGCGGACGCGCCCCGGCAGCACGCCGATCACATTGTGCGAGGCGGCGCTCCGGACCTGGTTGTCGATCGCGATCGAGGCGGTGAGGCCGAGCGGCCGCCCCCGGAACCCGCGCTGCTGGGCGGCGCGGGTCAGCGCGTCGAGATCCTGGCCCGCGGCGACGAGCAGCCGCCGCGCGGCGTCGTTGGTCAGCCAGCCGTTGACTGCGGTCTGATCGGCGCCGCCATCGGCCGATTCCATGTAGAGCTGCGAGCCCGACCAGCTGTTCTCGACCACGTTCCAGCCATAGGAAGCCGGCGCCGTGTCGTGGACGATGAAGGCGGCGGCGGCGCCCTGCCGCGCCGCTTCCTCGAACTTGTACGTCCAGCGCCCGTAATAGGTCATCGCCCGGCCGTTGAACGTGCCGGTGAGGCCGGGCGTCTGCCAATCGGGATCGTTGACCAGGATGATGACGGTCTTGCCGCGGACGTTCAGGCCTTCATAGTCGTTCCAGCCGCGCTCCGGTGCATTGATGCCATAGCCGATGAAGACGATGTCGCTGTCGTCGACCGAGACGCGCGGCTGGGCGCGGTAGGACGCGCCGATGAAATCGGTGCGAAAGTTGAACGTCAGCTCGGCGCCGCCGCCGGTGACATGCAGTTGCGGGCTGCCGGTCGCGGTGATCTCGACCAGCGGGACGTCCTGGTACCAGCCGCCGTGATTGCCCGGCTGGAGCCCCGCGCGCTGGAATTCCTGGGCGAGAAAGGCGATCGTGCGCGTCTCGCCCTCAGTGCCCGGCGCCCGTCCCTGGAACGCGTCGCTCGACAAGGTCCGCGTCACCCGCTGCAGCGTCTCGGCCGAGATTTGCGGAGCCGCCGGCGGCGAGGCCGACGGCGTGACGCAGCCGCCGAGGGAGGTCAGGGCGGCGAGCAGCAGGACGGGCGGGAAGCGCATGGCTTTCTCCACTGGAGCGCCGGAGGGACGCGCTGCCTATAGTGCCCGCGCCGCGAATCGCGCAAGGCGACCGTTGCATCCTCGGCCGCGATTGCCTAAGGGACTGAAAAACTTGGGGGAAATATGATCAAGCAATTGGCCCTGATTGCCGGGCTCATTTTTGCGTCGGGCGCCGCGGCCCAGCAGGCGCCGGACCCGGCCGAGCTCTATGGGGTTCGGGAGAGCGTCGAGCATATCGACATCTCGCCCGACGGCAGTCACGTCGTCTATCTTGCGGCCGGGCCCGGCCGGATGACTTACGTCTTCGTCCACGATCTCGCCGGCAACGGCACGCCCCGCCTGATAATCCGCTCGGACGGCAATCCCGAGCGGCTGCGCTGGTGCAACTTCGTCACCAACGAAAGGCTGATCTGCCAGGTGACCGGCATGATCGGCGGCGGCACCAGCATCCTGCTGCCCTTCTCCCGTCTCGTCTCGCTCGACGTGAGCGGAGCGAATCTGACCATGCTCGGCCAGCACGATTCCTTCTACGATGCCCGGGTCCGGCAGTTTGATGCTTCGATCGTCGACTGGCTCGGTGGCCGTGAGGACGCCGTGCTCATGGCGCGCGATTATGTCCCCGAAGCCGGGCGGGTCGGCACCAGGATGGTCCGCACCCTCAATGGTCTCGGCGTCGATCGCGTCGACGTGCGCACGCTTCGCGCGACCCCGGTCGAGCCGCCGAACGCGCATGCCGGCAGCTATATCAGCGACGGCCAGGGCCATGTCCGGATCATGGAGGTGCCGACGGTGCGCACCCAAAGCTCCGGCCAGGTGGGCAACCAGATCCAATATCTCTATCGCACCGAGGGCAGCCGCGACTGGCAGAGCTTCGGCAGCTTCGACTCGGCGACCAACGAGGGGATGTTGCCGCTCGCCGTCGACCCCGCGATCAACTCCGCCTATGTGCTCAGGAAGCTCGACGGCCGCTTCGCGCTCTACCGGGTGAAGCTCGACGGATCGATGGCGACCGAGCTCGTCTATGCCAACCCGCAGGTCGACGTCGACAGCGTCGTCCGGGCGAACCGCGGCGCGCACATCATCGGCATGACCTTCGCCGAGGAGCGGCGCCGGATCGTCTATTTCGATCCCGCCTACGGCAATTTGTCGGCCGCGCTCGGCCGCGCCATCCCAAGTCTGCCGCTGGTCGATTTCGGCACCGACAGCGCCGATGGCAACCGGATCCTTGTCCACGCCGGCAGCGACGCCGATGCCGGCCGCTATTATGTTTACGACCGCACCGCGCGTAACCTCAACGAGATCCTGATGGTGCGGCCGCAGCTCGAACATGCCGCGCCGGCGAACGTCCGTTCGGTCACCTATCCGGCGCCCGACGGCGTCAACGTGCCCGCCTACCTGACCCTGCCGCCGGGCTCGACCGGCCGCAACCTGCCTGCGGTGATTCTGCCGCACGGCGGGCCGGCGGCGCGGGACGAATGGGGCTTCGACTGGCTCGCCCAATATCTCGCTCACCAGGGCTATGCGGTGCTCCAGCCCAATTATCGCGGCTCGGCCGGCTATGGCGACCAGTGGTTGCAGCGGAACGGCTTCCGCAGCTGGCGCACCTCGATCGGCGACATCACCGCCGGCGCGCGCTGGCTGGCGGCGCAGGGCGTCGCCGATGCCAATCGGATGGCGATCCTCGGCTGGTCCTATGGCGGCTATGCCGCGCTCCAGGCCGGGGTGACCGAGCCTGGTCTGTTCAAGGCGATCGTCGCGATCGCGCCGGTGACCGATCTCCAGCAGGTCAAGGACGATGCGCGCCACTATACCATCTCGAGCAACGTCGCCGAATATATCGGCAGCGGCCCGCACATCGAGGAAGGCTCGCCGCTGCGCCACGCCGCGGCGATCGCGGCGCCGGTGCTGCTGTTCCACGGCGACCGCGACATCAACGTCAACGTCACCCATTCGCGGCGGATGGACTCGGCGCTGCGCGACGCCGGCAAGCGAAGCGAGCTGACCATCTTCCCGGGGCTCGAGCACGATCTCGCGGATTCGCAGGCGCGGGTGCAGATGCTGCGGCGCATCGGGGTCTTCCTCGCCGCGGAGATGCCGGCGCGCTAAGAAAAAGGCGGCCCCCGCGAAACGGGGGCCGCCTGTTGCGTCCGCAGCCGGAGCGATCGGTCAGCGCGAATAGAATTCGACGACCAGATTGGGCTCCATGCGCACCGGATAGGGCACTTCGTCGAGCGTCGGCACCCGGTTGAAAACAATCTTCGCAGTGCCGTCCCGGACGATGTAGTCGGGGATGTCGCGCTCGGCGAGGCCCTGCGCCTCGATCACCAGCGCCATCTCCTGCGCCTTGGGGCCGAGCTCGACGACATCGCCGACGCCGACCTTGGCCGAAGCGATGTTGAGCTTCTTGCCGTTGACGCGGATGTGGCCGTGATTGACGAGCTGGCGCGCCGCCCAGATGGTCGGCGCGAACTTGGCGCGATAGACGACCGCGTCGAGCCGGCGCTCGAGCAGGCCGATCAGATTCTGGCCGGTGTCGCCCTTCATCTTGGCGGCTTCGGTGTAGGCGCGCTTGAACTGCTTTTCGGTGACGTCGCCATAATAGCCCTTGAGCTTCTGCTTGGCGCGCAGCTGGATGCCGAAATCGGACACCTTGCCCTTGCGGCGCTGGCCGTGCTGGCCGGGACCATATTCGCGGCGGTTGACCGGGCTCTTGGGCCGTCCGAAGACGTTCTCGCCCATCCGGCGGTCGAGCTTGTACTTGGCGCTTGAGCGCTTCGACATTTCCTGACTCCAATTTGCTTCGACAAAATCCCTGGGCCGCACCGCCGGACCTGAACGCGTCCGGCGCGGCCGCCGCTTCACCAGGGGTGCGGGGCCAATTGCGAAGGCGGGCACATGTGGGCTGGACCGGCCGAAGTCAAGGCAAAACGCCGCCCGAAAAAGGCGGCGCAAGGCTCTCGATCGAGATTCGAAGACTTAGCCGGAGGGGCGTTCAACGTGCTGTGTCTGCGTCCGCTCGACGTTCTGGCGGGTCAGACGGCGCTGCTCGGCCCATTGCGCGCGGGTCATGCAGACGCGGGCGCGCGACAGGCGCGAGCCCGTCTGCGCGACTGCCTGGCAGACGGTCTCATTGGGATCCAGGTTGGCTTCATTGGCGCCTCCGCCGGACGTGGGAGTCTGGGCCCAACCCGCGCTCGAAGCAAGAAGGGCGCCAAAAATAATGATCTTTTTCATACGGCTACTCGCGTTTGTTCGGACTGGGGACTTGGCCTGAAACCCGCGCCGAGTCAAGTGTCGCGGCGGCGGGGCTCGGCCAGAGCGCGGACGATGCCGCGCAACGCCTGAACCTCGCGTGAAGACCAGCCGGCCTTGGTGAGGATCGTCCGAATCGTGTTCTTCGTAGCCGGGGTGCGGTCCGGCGGATGGAAATAATCGGCCGTGTCGAGCGCGTCGTAAAGCTGGCTGATCAGCCCTTCGAGATGTGCCTGCGGCGCGCGCGGCTCGGTCGTGTCCCCCTCGGTCGGCACGACGAGGGCCGCGCCATGCTTCGACCATTCATAGGCGACGAGGATCACCGCCTGGGCGAGATTGAGCGATCGGAAATCGGGATTGACCGGCACGGTGACGATCCTGCTCGCGAGCGCGACCTCGTCGGTCTCCAGCCCCGACCGCTCGGCGCCGAACAGGAAAGCGGAGGGGCCGTCATTGGCATGCACCTCGCCTCCGGCTTCTTCGGGCGAGACGATCGGGACGACGAGCCCGCGCTTGCGCACCGTCGTCGCATAGACATGGGCGCAATCCGCCACCGCCTCGGCCACGGTCTCGAAGACCCTGGCGCCTTCGAGCACCAGGTCCGCGCCTGAGGCGGCCGGCCCGGCGGCGGGATTCGGCCAGCCGTCGCGCGGCGCGACGAGGCGCAGGTCGGTCAACCCGAAATTGAGCATCGCCCGCGCCGCCTTGCCGATATTCTCCCCCAATTGCGGGCGCACGAGGACGATCGCGGGCGGCGGGATCACTCGGTCACGGTCCCCGCGAAATCCTCGAAATCCTTGGCTTCGCGGAAGTCCTTGTAGACGCTGGCGAAGCGGATATAGGCGACTGGGTCGAGGGCTTTGAGGCCCTCCATCACCAGCTCGCCGATCCGCGCGGAGGGCGTTTCGCTTTCGCCGCTGGTCTCGATCTGGCGCTGGATCGAGGAGGCGAGGCGCTCGATCCGCTCGGGAGGGACGGGCCGCTTGCGGCAGGCGATCGCGATCGAGCGTTCGAGCTTGGCGCGGTCGAACGATTCGCGCCGGTCCTCCGATTTGACGACGACGAGCTCGCGCAGCTGGACCCGCTCGAAGGTGGTGAAGCGGGCGCCGCAATCCTCGCACTGGCGGCGGCGGCGGATCGCCGAGCCGTCCTCGGTGGGACGGCTGTCCTTCACCTGGCTGTTCTCATGCGCGCAGAACGGGCAGCGCAACTAGAAGTCCTGATAGATGGGGAAGCGCGCGCAGAGCTCGGCGACGCGGGTGCGGACCGCCGCCTCGACCTCGGCATTGCCCTCCTCGCCATCGGCTCTGAGGCCGTCGAGCACGTCGGCGACCATGTCGGCGATGTCGCGGAACTCGGCGACGCCGAACCCCCGGGTGGTGCCGGCGGGGGAGCCGACGCGGATGCCGCTGGTCTTGACCGGCGGCAGCGGATCGAACGGGACGCCGTTCTTGTTGCAGGTGATATAAGCGCGCTCGAGCGCCTCGTCGGCGTCCTTGCCGGTGAGCCCCAGCGGCCTGAGGTCGACCAGCGCGAGATGGGTGTCGGTGCCGCCGGCGACGAGGTCGGCGCCGCGTTCCTTCAATCGGCTCGCCAGTGCCTTGGCATTGGCGATCACCGCTTTCGCGTAGGTCTTGAAGTCGGGCTGCAAGGCCTCGCCGAACGCGACCGCCTTGGCAGCGATGACGTGCATCAGGGGGCCGCCCTGCAGGCCCGGGAACACCGCCGAGTTGATCTTCTTGGCGATCGCCTCGTCGTCGGTCAGGACCATGCCGCCGCGCGGGCCGCGCAAGGTCTTGTGGGTGGTGGTGGTGACGACATGGGCGTGGCCGAAAGGAGAAGGGTGCTCGCCGGCGGCGACGAGGCCGGCGAAATGGGCCATGTCGACGAGGAACAGGGCCCCGACCTCGTCGGCGATGGCGCGGAAGCGGGCGAAATCGATGTGGCGCGGATAAGCCGAGCCGCCGGTGATGATCAAAGTCGGCCGGTGCTCTTTCGCCAGCGCCTCGACCTGGTCGAAATCGATCAGGTGGTCGTCGCGCCGGACGCCGTACTGGACGGCGTTGAACCATTTGCCGGACATGGCGGGCTTGGCGCCGTGGGTGAGGTGGCCGCCGGCGTCGAGGGAGAGCCCCATGATCGTGTCGCCGGGCCGGGTCAGCGCCAGCATCACCGCACCGTTTGCCTGCGCCCCCGAGTGCGGCTGGACGTTGGCGAAGCCGCAGCCGAACAGCTGCCTGGCCCGCTCGATCGCCAGCGTCTCGACCGAATCGGAAGGGCCGCAGCCCTGATAGTAGCGCCGGCCGGGATAGCCTTCGGCATATTTGTTGGTGAGCACCGATCCCTGCGCCTCGAGCACGGCGCGCGAGACGATGTTCTCGGACGCGATCAGCTCGATCTGGTTCTGCTGGCGATCGAGCTCGGCCTGGACGGCGTCGGCGACGGCGGCGTCGGCCGCGCGCAGCCTGTCGGTGAAGAAGCCGTCGGGTTGGACGTCGCTCAGGGGTCGGCTGCTCATGCGGGCTCCTTGGCGAAATGGGGATGGGAGAGCTTGTCGACCCGCCGGCCGTGGCGGCCCCCGCCAAAGTCCGTCGCGAGGAAGGATTCGAGGCAGGCCTTCGCCATTTCCGGACCAATCAAGCGGCCGCCCATGGCAATGACGTTGGCGTCGTTATGCTGGCGCGCCAATGTTGCCGAAAGTGGCTCGGAAACGAGCGCACAGCGGCAGGCGGGATGACGGTTGGCGGCGATCGAGATGCCGATCCCGGAGCCGCACAGGGCGACACCGAAGTCGGCGCGCCCGGCGGCGATTTCCTCGGCGAGCTTGTAGCCGTAATCGGGATAGTCGACCGACTCGACGCCCTGAGGGCCGAGGTCGGTCACCTCGTGACCCGCGTCGCACATCCAGGCGATCAGATCGGCCTTGAGGGCGATTGCGGCGTGATCAGAAGCAATGGCGATCCGCATGACCGCATCCCCTAGGCATTCACGCGGGGATTCGCCACCGGATATTGCGGCATCAGGCGGCCCAGCGCATCTCCAGCCGGTCCCAGATCTCGGTGAGCGCCCTGGCGAGGGCGTGCATCATCTCTTCGCTGTGGGTAGGGCCGGGGGTGAAGCGCAGCCGCTCGGTGCCGCGCGGGACCGTGGGGTAGTTTATGGGTTGCACGTAGACGCCGTATTCGGCGAGCAAAATGTCGCTGATCCGCTTGGCCGTGACGGGATCGCCGACCAGCAGCGGCACGATATGGGTGGTCGAGGGCATGACCGGCAGGCGCGCCTGGCGGAAGATGTCTTTCAACTGGGTCGCGCGCAGCTGCTGCGCCTCGCGCTCCACCGCGGAGGCCTTGAGGTGGCGGACGCTGGCGAGCGCGCCGGCGACGAGCACCGGCGACAGCGAGGTGGTGAAGATGAAGCCGGGCGCGTAGCTCCTCACCACGTCGATGATGTCGCGGCCGGCGGCGATGTAGCCGCCCATCACCCCGAACGCCTTGCCCAGCGTGCCTTCGATGATCGTCAGCCGGTGGGCGAGGCCGTCGCGCTCCGAAATGCCGCCGCCGCGCGCGCCGTACATGCCGACGGCGTGGACCTCGTCGAGGTAGGTGAGGGCGTTATATTTGTCCGCGAGGTCGCAGATGTCCGCGATCGGCGCGACGTCGCCGTCCATCGAATAGACGCTCTCGAAGGCGATCAGCTTGGGCGCGCCGGGGTCCGCCGCGGCGAGCAATTCTTCGAGGTGCGCGAGGTCGTTGTGGCGGAAGACCTGCTTCTCGCAGCCGGAATTGCGGATACCGGCGATCATCGAAGCGTGGTTCAATGCGTCGGAGAAGACGATGCAGCCGGGGAGCAATTTGCCGATCGTCGCCAGCGTCGCCTCGTTCGAGATATAGCCCGAGGTGAACAGCAAAGCGCCGTCCTTGCCGTGCAGGTCGGCGAGTTCGGCCTCGAGCTCGATATGGTAGTGGCTGTTGCCCGAGATATTGCGAGTGCCGCCCGAGCCGGCGCCGACGTCGTGCAGCGCCGTTTCCATCGCCGCGATCACGTCTTCGTGCTGGCCCATGGCGAGATAGTCGTTCGAGCACCAGACGGTGATCGGGATCGGGCCGTTATGGCCGGCGAAGCAGCGCGCATTGGGGAAAGCGCCCTTGTTCCGCAAAATATCGATGAACACGCGATAGCGGCCCTCGGCGTGGAGCCGCTCGATCGCGTCGGCAAAGATACGCTGATAGTCCAAGTGTCTCTTCCCCGGCCTTCAGGCCGTCCAATAGCGGATATCGGCCCCTTAAGGCCAGTGGCAAAAGCGGGCAACCAGGTCCGTTTTAGAGCTTCTCGATCCGCGCCAGGCCATAGCCGGCGAGACCGGCGCGATACGCATCGGCGCCCGGTCCGGTGAAGATTGCGATGCCTTCCCCCGGCCCTTGCGGCCAGGCGAGATCGCGGGCCAGCCATTGGGTGCGGCGCGCGATGCCGTCATTGCCGTCGACAAAAGCGAGCGGGCGCGGCGCGGCGGCGGCGAGCTCGCCCTGGACGAGCGGGAAATGGGTGCAGGCGAGGACGATCGTATCGATCCCGCCGCCGCCGGGCCGGCCGAGCAGACCGTCGAGGATGCGCGCGTAATCGGCGGCGTCGGTCGCTTCGCCGCGCAGCTTGGCCTCGGCGAGCTCGACCAGCTCGGCCGAGCCGTGGCGGATGACGGTGCAATCGGCGGCGAACTCGGCGGCGAGCCGGTCGACATAGGGCTGGACGATGGTCGCGTCAGTGCCGAGCACGCCGATCGCGCGGGTCTTCGAGAGCGAAGCGGCGGGCTTGATCGCCGGCACCGTGCCGACAATCGGCAGATCGAGCGCGGCGCGGACCGCGTCGAGGGCGATCGTCGAGGCGGTGTTGCAGGCGATGACGATCAGCGCCGGCTCGTAGCGCTCCGCCAGCCTGCCGAGCAAGGCGGGCACCCGCGCCGCGATCTCGGCCGCGCTCCTGGTGCCGTAGGGAAAGCCGGCATTGTCGGCGGCGTAGACGATGGGCGCGTCGGGCAGGAGCCTGCGGATCGCGGCAAGCACCGAAAGCCCGCCGACCCCGGAATCGAAAATGAGAAGGGGCCCGGCCGCCATGGCCCAGGATGTAGCGGCTGGCGCAAAGGTTTGGAATGGAGAGGCGCGGCCCACTCGACCGCAAAAGCCCCTCCCCTCGATGGGGAGGGGTTGGGGTGAGGTGAACCTCGGAGGCCCGCCCGGGCGGATACGTTCACCCCCACCCAACCCTCCCCCATCAAGGGGGAGGGCCTGCGGCCATCGATTTTGATGCAATTTGTTGCGGGCCTTCGCGGCTTCGGGTTAATTGTGATTTGGGGGGATCAGGTGACCGCCGGGATTGTTGGCCTGCCTTTGCTCTGTTTCCTGCTCGGCTACGCGCTGGGCGCGGTCCCGTTCGGCCTGCTGCTGACCCGCGCCGCCGGGCTGGGCGACGTGCGCGACATCGGCTCCGGCAATATCGGCGCGACCAACGTGCTCCGGACCGGCCGCAAGGGACTCGCCGCCACCACCTTGCTGCTCGACGCGGCCAAGGGGGCGGCGGCGGTGCTGCTCGCCGGCTGGCTCTGGCCGGACCAGCCGCAATTCCCCGGCATCGCCGCGATCGGCGCCTTTCTCGGCCATCTCTATCCGATCTGGCTGCGCTTCCGGGGCGGCAAGGGCCTCGCCACCGGCCTCGGCATCGTCGCGGCCCTGCACTGGCCGAGCGCGCTCGCCCTCGGCATGGTCTGGCTGCTCATGCTCATCGTTACCCGTTATTCTTCGGTTAGCGGGATGACGACTGCAGTCGCGGCGCCAGTCACGGCGGCGATCTTCGGCCGCTTCGATCTGGCCTTACTCTTCCTCGGCTTCGCCTTGCTCGTGCTGTGGAAGCACCGGGCCAACATTTCGCGGCTGATCGCCGGGACCGAGCCCAAAGTCGGCAAGGCGGCGGACTGATGCCGGCCCCCGCCGACCAGATCGCCCGGCTGCGACTGATCCGGTCGGAGAATATCGGCCCGGTCACCTACTTCCAGCTGCTCGCCCGCTTCGGCTCCGCGCAGGCGGCGCTCGACGCGATCCCGGACCTCGCCGCGCGCGGTGGCGGCCGGGCGCCGAGGCTCGCCTCGAAGGCGGAGGTCGAGCGCGAGATCGAGCAGGCGGCGAAGCTCGGCGCCCGCCATCTGTTCCTCGGCCAGGGCCTCTACCCGCCTTTGCTCGCCGAGCTGGAGACCGCGCCTCCGGCCTTGATCGTCAAGGGCGATCTGACCTTGCTCGACAAGATGTCGGTCGCAGTGGTCGGCGCGCGCAACGCGTCGGCGGCCGCCTGCCGCTTCGCGCGGACGCTGGCGCAGAATCTGGGCACGGCGGGGACGGTCGTCGTCTCGGGCCTGGCGCGCGGGATCGATTCGGCCGCGCATGATGGGGCGCTCGACACCGGCACGATCGCGGTGATCGCCGGCGGGATCGACGTCGCCTACCCACCGGAGAACGAGGCGCGGCAACAGGCAATCGCCGAGCGCGGCCTGCTCGTCGCCGAACAGCCCCCGGGCGTCGAGCCGCGCGCGCGCCATTTCCCCTACCGCAACCGGATCATCGCCGGCCTGACCCACGGCACGGTTGTGGTCGAGGCGGCGCCCAGATCGGGCTCGCTGATCACCGCGCGCTATGCCGCCGAATTCGGCCGCGAGGTGATGGCGGTGCCCGGCTCGCCGCTCGATCCGCGCGCCCAGGGCTGCAACCAGCTGATCCGCGACGGCGCGACCCTGATCCAGGTCGCCGACGACGTGCTCGAGGCGGTGAGCCCGCTGCGCGTCCGCCCGTTCCGCCAGCGCGAGCTCGATTATGCGGCGCCCGGCCCCCCGGCCGAGGCGGACGAGACTGCGCGGCGAACGATCCTCGACTTGCTGAGCGCGACCGCCGTCCACGTAGACGAGCTGATCCGCCAGTCGCACCTGCCGCCGGCGACGGTCCATACCGTCCTGCTCGAGCTCGAGCTGGCCGGCCGGCTCGAGCGCCACGCCGGCGGCAAGGTCAGCCTGGCCGTTTGACGGCCTGCCCCGATCAGCCTTCCGGCGGCGAGCCCAGACAGAAGCCGACGGAGTCGGAGTTGTAATTGTTGGACGCGCCGCTGTTCACGTTGGTCCGGTCCCACGCATTCAACACCAGCGCGTAGCCGCAGGGGGCCATACCCGCCGTGTTCAGCGTGAAGGTCGTGCTGACTCCCGGATCGGCAATCGCCCCGGCGAGATAGATCGAGGCGCCCGACGGCGGTACCGGCAACACCCCGCCGGCGGGACCCGGCGGAAGGATGGCGAAGCTGAAGCTGCCGAAATGCGGATCGTTGACGCTGAACGTGCCGTTGAACACCGCGCCCTCGTCGAAATGCGCGCAATCGCCGGCGAGCGTGGTGAACCCGAGGCTAAGCACCGGCGCCTCGTTGTCGATCTCGACGACGACGACGTTGCTCTTGATGTCGACCAGCGGATTGCCCGGATCCTTCACGTCGACCCGCAGGTCGTAGATCTGGCCGTGCTCGCCCGCCCCCGTCTGCCAGATAGCGAGGATATTGCCCTCGACATAATGGTTCGCGGAGAAGTCCTCGTAGCCGTAATAGCCGTCGCCGCCGGCATGGTGGGTGCTCGTGGTCGTCGTCGGCCCCGGCGTGACGACGGTCTGCAGGAACCCGTTCGGCTCGAGGTTGAGCGGCTGGAATGATCCGACATTGTGCTTGCGGATCATCACCCGGTAGCGGGTCAGGGCGGTGCCGTTGATGATCTTGCCGGCAAGGTTGATCCGTCCGCCGAACGGCGCGTGGTTGAAATAGGCGCCGGTGGTCACCGCCACCGCGTTCTGCGCCAGGCCGTTGCCGTCGATATTGCCGACCGGGATGCCGCCGACCGAAGAGAGCAGCGGGTCGAGCTCGCCCTCAATGACCCTGCGGCCGGGCTTGACGTGGACGAACGTCTCCATGCGATTGCCCCAGGTCGGGGTCGCGTTGGGAGTGGCGCAGGGCACCGGCGTCGCCCAGGACAGGATGGCGCGGATCGGAATGACCCGCGGCCCGCTCAGGCAGGGAATCCGCTCGCGGACCAGGTCGGCCGGAATGTGGACCGCATATTCGAGCCCTTCCTTCGGGATCGCGACGTCGTAGACGCGGACGCTGGCGGTGCCGACGCAGGTCTCGAACGTGCCGTTGCCGTTGAGGTCCGCCCAGAAGGTGACATATTCGAGGCTGCCGTGGCTGCACGGGCCGCCCGAATAGCCGGCGGATTTCTTGATCCGGACGATGCCGACGAGGCTGTCGTCGTCGGGATCGTAGCCGACGCTTTCGAGCTCTTCATAGCTTGTATTGCCGTCGCCGATCGCGAACAGGTCGGCGAGGTCGATTCCCTTGGCGTCGAGGCCGAGCTGCTCGAGGACGCCGCCCGCCGCCGGCGCCATCAGCTGCGCGGTGAGGAGGGGGGATTGGTGGAGCGCGGCGAGCTGGGCGTGGGCGAAGCGCTTGGCCGGCACGTCTTGGCCGCGATAGAGCTGCTGCAGCTTCGCTATCCCGAGCGGCTTGGCCGCCACCTCCAGCTGCGCGTTGTCGTCGAGAAGCTCGGCGATTTCGGGCTTGAGCTTAAGGTCGACTGCCTCGAGCAGGTCCTTGACGAACCAGAAGCGGCGCGGTTCGATCAGGATGCGGGTGTTGTGAATCTCGCCCCAGACCGGATTGTGGTTGGGAGTATTGGCCGGCGGCACCGCGTTCCACGAGAGGATCGCGCGGATCAGCACGATCTGCGGGGCGAAGCAGGGGCGCCGGTGGAAATCGTAGCGGCGGGTGACGGCATATTCGAGCCGCCGCTTGTTGCTCGTCTTGGGAATGTCCCAGACGTTGAGCGCGCAAAGGCCGAGATCGGTCCACGAGCCGCCATTGTCCCAGGATGCGTAGAAGCGGACATATTCGTGGCTGCCAGGCCCGCAAAGGCCACCGCCATAGCCGCTCGGCTGCTTGATATAGATGGTCGCCTCGAGCCGCTCCGTCTGCGGTTGGTAGCCGACCGAGCCGATCTCTTCGAAGGTCGAATTGGCCTTGATCGGGAGGACGGGCTTGAACGCGCTCTCTTCCAGATTTCCGAAATAATTTGGATTCTGGAGAATCAGCGACCGGAAACGGCCGCGCACGCCGACGAGCTGCTCGATATTACCAGCCTGGATGCGCGCCTTCTTATCAGCCATCGGAAATCTCCCTTTGGTGCCGTCGTCATGAAAAACGCGGCGCAAACGCCCCGCCGTCCCGCCGAGGCGCAGAAAGAATCATAGCAATGATGAAGTAGTCTCTAACCTAACCTGGGTTAGGAGCGGCCGCCAGCGCAACCTTACCCAATGCGGATGAAAGTCTATTCGTGCTCTCTACAAGCGTGCCTTAAGGCGTTGACTCTATTGAATCCTATTCTCGTCATTTCGGATATTTACGCCCATCGGCGTCGCCTCGACGCGATTCTTCTTGGCATCGGGGCAGGGTTGGGCGGCTTGACGGCCATGGCTCGGCGCGGTCACGCTCTTTCCATGGACTCCGTCGGGATCGCCGCGCGCATCTTCGGCATCGCCGGCGTTTACGGCCTGATCGTGCTGCTGCCTTTGTTCTTCGTCGAGCCCTGGCTGGCCCCGCCGCCGAGCCGGCCGGAGGATTATTACGGCTTTCTCGGCTCGGCCACCGCCTTCCAGCTCGTCTACCTCACCATCGCTCGCGATCCGGTGCGGTTCCGGCCGCTGATGCCGGTGGCGGTGCTGGCCAAGCTTTCCTTCTTCGTGCCGATGGCGATCCTGTGGGCGCAGGGGCGGACGCCCTCCCGGTGCTGGCGTTCGCGACGGTCGACCTCCTGATCGCCGCCGCCTTCGCTCGTGCGTGGCGGACGCTGCGGGACTAGATCTGCCCGCGCCGCGCCAGCAGGCAGTGATAGGGGAAGAGCAGGCAGGACCAGCTGAACGGCTTGAGGTGACGGTCCGGGATGCGATCGGCGATCGCGGCATGGATCGTCGGCAATTCGGTCCAGTGGGCGGTCGGCTTGAGATGGTGTGCGGTATGGTAGCCGAAATTGTGGCAGCCCCAGTTGAAGGCCCGGCTCAGCGAATTGTTGGCGCGTTCGTAGACGTTGCGGCTCTTCTCGTCGCAGCCATAGTGGTTGAGATAGTCGACGTAGCGGGTGATCACCGCGATCAGCGCGTACCAGGGCAGCAAATAGCCGAGCACGAGCAGCGGCTTCCAGGCGAGCAAGGCGAGCACGAAGAGGATCACCAGCATCTGCTCGGCGAACGCCCAGCGATAATCGATCGGCCGCTTCACATTGGCCAGCACCCCCTTGCGGAACGATTCGGCGATCGGGTGCCAGAAGGTCGGCAGGATCGAGCGGGTCGAGAAGGAAAGGGCCCTGAGCGGCGAATAATCGGCGATCTCCCAGGCCCGCGACGTCCGGAATGGCGCGTCGATGCCGCGATGATGGCCGTAGCGATGCTGGATCCGCCAGTTCGAGGCGGTGAAGCCGGTCGCCATCCCCATCGACAGGTCGAGCAGCAGGTTGAGCCAGGCGTGCCTGGCGAACGGATGGTGGATGTGAAGATGAAGAATGTAGTTGGTCTCCCCGATCAAAAAGAACACGGCCACGAAAGTCGAAAAGGCATATCCGCCGGGGAAGCCGTACCAGAAGGGCAGAAACAGGATGAACGGCGCCGCCAGTCCACGCAGGACGTTCGGGCGGTCAGCCGGATGCACGAGCAACATGTCGACGACAGACCTCCCCCGGCCAAAGATGAACCATGGCCGGTCGGCATCGAATCGGCAATGACGACTTGATCTGAAACGGAGACTCCTGAGCGACGCAGAGACGGTTGACGCGAGTGGCCCGGGCTCCTCATCCTGTGCGCGTACGCGTAAGGGACAAAATCACAGCATGAAGCTCGTCGTCGTCGAATCGCCCGCCAAAGCGAAAACCATCGAGAAATATCTGGGCGTCGGCTATCGCGTGCTCGCCTCCTACGGCCATGTCCGCGACCTGCCGGCCAAGGACGGCTCGGTCGATCCCGATGCCGGCTTCGCGATGACCTGGGAGACCTATCCCGACAAGGCGCGGCAATTGAAGGCGATCGCCGACGAGGCGAAGGGGGCCGAGGCGCTGATCCTCGCCACCGACCCGGACCGCGAGGGCGAGGCGATTTCCTGGCACGTCCAGGAGGTGCTGGCGAAGCGCAAGGCGCTGCCCGCCCATGTCGAGCGGGTGACGTTCAACGCGATCACCAGGTCCGCCGTGCTGGCGGCGATGGCGAAGCCGCGCGGGCTCGACGAGGATCTGATCGACGCCTATCGGGCGCGGCGCGCGCTCGATTATCTGGTCGGCTTCACGCTGTCGCCGGTGCTGTGGCGCAAGCTGCCGGGGGCCAAGTCGGCCGGCCGGGTGCAATCGGTGGCGTTGCGGCTGGTCGTCGACCGGGAACGCGAGATCGAGCTGTTCCGGGCGCAGGAATATTGGAGCGTCACCGCGGCGATGGAGGCGGACGGGACGGAGTTCTCGGCGCGGCTCGTCCGCTATGACGGCGACAAGATCGACCGGTTGACGATCGGCGACGAAGCCACCGCGCTGGCGGCGAAGAAGGCGGTCGAGGACGGGCGGTTCAGCGTCGTCTCGGTCGAGACCAAGCCGCTGACGAGAAACCCGCCGCCGCCCTTCACCACCTCGACGCTGCAACAGGAAGCCGCGCGCAAGCTCGGTTTCTCGGCGAGCCAGACGATGCGGGTCGCCCAGAGCCTCTACGAGGACGGCGCGATCACCTATATGCGCACCGACGGCGTGCAGATGGCGGCGGAGGCGGTCTCGGCGGCGCGGCGCGCGGCCGCGGCCCGCTACGATGCCGGCTACGTTCCGGACAAGCCCAGGCATTACGAAACCAAGGCCAAGAACGCGCAGGAAGCACATGAAGCGATCCGGCCGACCGATTTCGGGCGCGACCGCGCCGGCTCGGGCGATCATGCGCGCTTGTACGAGCTGATCTGGAAGCGCGCGCTGGCGAGTCAGATGGCCTCGGCACGGCTCGAGCGGACGACCGCGGAGCTGGCCGACGGCACCGGCCGCCACGGGTTGCGGGCGACCGGGCAGGTCGTGCTCTTCCCCGGCTTCCTCGCGCTCTACGAGGAGGGCCGCGACGACGAGGCCGACGAGGAATCGCGCCGGCTGCCCCGGCTCAAGGAGGGGGACACGCCCGCCAAGAAGCGGGTCGACGCCGAGCAGCATTTCACCCAGCCGCCGCCGCGCTATTCCGAGGCGAGCCTGGTCAAGCGGATGGAGGAGCTCGGCATCGGCCGCCCTTCCACTTATGCCTCGACGCTGCAGACGCTGAAGGACCGCGACTATGTCCGGCTGGAGAAGGCGCGGTTCATTCCCGAGGAGAGCGGGCGGCTGCTGACCGCCTTCCTCGAGCGCTTCTTCGAGCGCTACGTCTCCTACGATTTCACCGCCTATCTCGAGGAGGAGCTCGACGACATATCGGGCGGGCGGCTCGGCTGGCGGCAGGTGCTCGAGGAATTCTGGCGCGACTTCAAGCCGAAGACCGGCGAGGTGATGGAGCAAAAGCCGTCCGAGATTACCGCTGCATTGGACGATTACCTCGCTCCCTGGCTGTTCCCGGACAGGGGCGACGGCACCGATCCGCGGCTGTGCCCGGCCTGCGGCGAGGGGCGGCTGGGGCTGCGCGGCGGCCGCTTCGGCGCGTTCGTCGCCTGCTCCAACTATCCCGACTGCAAGTTCACCCGGCGCTTCGGCACCGAGGGCAGCGAGGAGGATAGCGGGCCGCAAATCCTTGGCCAGGATCCCGAGACCGGCCAGGACGTCACGCTGCGCTCGGGCCGCTACGGACCCTATTTCCAGCTCGGGGAGAAGCGCGCGTCGCTGCCCAAGGACGTGCCTGCCGCGGAGGCCGACCTCGAGACGGCGTTGCGTTTCCTGTCGCTGCCGCGCGCGGTCGGCGACCATCCCGAGACCGGCAAGCCGATCACCGCCAGCATCGGCCGCTACGGCCCCTACCTCGCCCATGACGGCAAATATGCCAAGCTCGCCTCGACCGCCGAGGTGTTCGAGATCGGCATGAACGCCGCCGTCGCCCGGCTCGCCGACGCGGCGAGCGGGGGCGGCCGCAGAAGCGGCTCGCGGGAGCCGCTCAAGATGCTCGGCGTTCATCCCCGCACCGCGCTCGAGATCAGGCTGATGGAGGGGCGCTTCGGCCCCTATGTCACCGACGGCACCACCAATGCGACCCTCCCCAAAACCCTCGCGCCCGAGCAGCTGACGCTAGAGGAGGCCGCGCAATTGATCGACGAGCGCGCCGCCAGGGGGCCGGCCGCCAAGAAGGGGAGGGGTCGCAAGGCGCCGGCCAGGAAGAAGGGACCGAAATGATCGTCGCCGCTCTTCTTGCACTTGCCGCCGCCGCACAGGATGCGCTGCCGCAGCCGGCCAATGCCGATTATCATTTCCGCTATCTCAACGCGCTCGATCCGGCCCAGGGCTGGCACCGGACGGTCAGCGGGCTGCGCTACCGAAAGGTAAGCGGGCCCGGGACCGGCCCCCGCCCCGCCGCCACCGACACGGTCACGATCCACTATGTCGGCCGGTTCATCGACGGCACCGAGTTCGACAGCTCGGTCAGCCGGGGCGCGCCGGCGATCTTTCCGCTCCACCGACTGATCCGCGGCTGGCAGGAGGGGGTGCCGCTGATGGGGGTCGGCGACCGCTACGAGTTCGCGATCCCCTACAACCTCGCCTACGGTTATGCCGGGCGCGGCCCGATCCCCGGCGGCGCCACCTTGCTGTTCACCATCGACCTGATCGCGATCGCCCCGGCCACTGGCCCGTAAGGGCCGTGCATTGATGGTTGACGGCGGGTTTACCGTGCCCGGTGCAACGAGCTTTACCTTGCGCCGCTAGAGAAAAAGCATGGGTACGGGCAGGCTTAGCATCAGCCGCGGGCATCAGCTGCAGGAGACGCCGGAACCATCGGCGCCGCCGCAGCTGAAGCTCGTGCCGCCGCCGCCGGCCGAGCCGGCACCGCCGGCATCCCCCGATTACCACCTCGTCCATGACCGGCTGACTTCGCTGGAGCGGCTGACGCGGCTGTTCGAGCTCGGCGCGCTGTCGGCCGAGGAGTTCGCCGCCGAGAAGGCGCTGATCCTCGCCCTTCCCGCCGACGAGCTCGTCTTGCGCGACGCCGCCCCGGTCCATTTCGTCCCCGCCGCGCCGCGCCGGCCGCGGCGCGGGCCTTCGCTGATCGGGCGGATGCTGAACTGGAAGTTCCTGCTGTTCAGCCTCGTCGTCGGCTTCGCCTTCTCCTTCGCGACCCAGCCGAACGAGACCGCGCGCCTCTTCGAACAGACGTTGCGGCTGTTCGGCGCCTAGCCGCCGCACCCTTTGCAGGCCGGGTCCTTGACGATCCGGATCGTCCGCACCGCCGGGACGAGGCCGTCGAAGATATGGAGCTTGCCGGCGGGGTCGGCGCCGAAGCCGGCGAGCGCGCGGATCGCCTCGAGCGCCGCGAAACTGCCGGCGATGCCCGCCATCGCGCCCAGCACGCCCAGCTCGGAGCAGCTGTCGCAATCCTCGGCGTCGAACGCGTCGCCGACGAAGCAGCGGTAGCAGGGTTTGTCGTCCTCCCAGCCGCGGAAGGTGCCGACCTGCGCCTGGAATTGGCCGATCGCGGCCGAGACGAGCGGGATGCGCGCCGCGGTCGCATGGTCGGAGACGACCAGGCGGGTGGCGAAATTGTCGGAGCCGTCGAGGACCAGGTCGGCCCCCGACAACAGGTCGGCCGCATTTTCCTTCGTGAGCCGGGCTTCCACGCCGTCGAAAGCCGTGTCGGGGTTGAGTCGCTCGACCGCCTCACCCGCGACAATCACCTTGCTTCGGCCGACATCCTCCGTGCCGAACAGGATCTGGCGCTGGAGGTTGTCGAGAGCCACCCGATCGTCGTCGATCAGTCGGATCGCCCCTACGCCCACCGCAGCGAGATACTGGATCGCCGGCGATCCGATCCCTCCCGCGCCGACGATGACGATTCTGGCCTGGAGCAGCTTCCGCTGCCCTTCCCCGCCAATCTCCTTGAGGACGATGTGGCGGGCGTAGCGGTCGAGTTGGGCGTCGCTGAGGGTCACCGCCCGGTCGAGCCGAAGCCGCCCGCACCGCGCGCCGTCTCGTCCAGATCGGCGACCTCGGCGAAGCGGGCGCGCTGGACGGGGGCGGGGACGAGCTGGGCGATGCGCGCGCCGCGGACGATCTCGAACGGTTCGCCGCCGAGATTGACCAGCACGACCTTCAATTCGCCGCGATAGTCGGAATCGATCGTCCCGGTGAGGCAGGTGATGCCGTTCCTGACCGCGGTGCCCGAGCGCGAGCGGACCTGGACCTCGTAGCCGTGCGGAATGGCGAGCGCGAATCCAGTGGCGACCGGATGGCGCGCGCCCGGCTCGAGGATCAGGTCTTCCGCAGAGACCACGTCGAGGCCGACCGCATGCTCGGAGCCGTAAGCGGGCAGCGGCAGGTCTCCGCCGTGCGGCAGCCGTTTCACCGCGATCCTGATCTCAGGCCAGGGCATCGGCGATCCTGTGCGCGAGGCGGCGGCCGACCTCGGCCTTGCTCATCACGTCCCAATCCTCGGCGCCCTCGGCATCGACCAGATGGATGCGGTTTGAATCGGCGCCCATGACGCCCTCCGACACGTCGTTGGCGAGGATCCAGTCGCAGCCTTTGCGGCCGCGCTTGGCCGCCGCCTGGGCTTCCATGTCGCCGGTTTCGGCAGCGAATCCGATCACGAGCTGCGGCCGGTCCGGGCTCGCGGTCAGGTTGGCGAGGATGTCGGCGGTGCGCTGCCAGTCGAGCGCCGGCGGCCCGTCTTCCTTCTTGAGCTTGGCGGGCGCGGGCTCGACCCGCCAGTCGGCGACCGCGGCGACCAATACCGCGGCGTCGGCGGGAAGGGCGGCGCGGACGGCGTCGTCCATCTGCCGCGCGGTCTCGACGTTGACCCGCGCAACGCCGGCCGGGGTGTCGAGCGACACCGGGCCGGCAACGAGCGTGACCTTCGCGCCGAGCTCGGCGAGCGCAGCGGCGATCGCGAAGCCCTGCTTGCCCGACGAGCGGTTGGCGATGACCCGGACCGGGTCGATCGGCTCGTGGGTCGGGCCGGCGGTGACGATGACATGCTTGCCGGCGAGCGGCCCGGGGCCGCCCAGCGCCGCCTCGATCGCCGCCAGGATCGCGTCGGGCTCGGGCAGCCGGCCCGGGCCATATTCGCCGCAGGCCATCTCGCCCTCGCCGGGCTCGAGGATCGTGACGCCGTCGGCGCGGAGGCGGGCGACGTTGCGCCTGGTCGCCTCGTGCTGCCACATCCGCACGTTCATCGCCGGCGCGGCGAGCACCTTCTTGTCGGTGGCGAGCAGCAAGGTGGTGGCGAGATCGTCGGCGATGCCGGCGGCCATCTTCGCCAGCAGGGCGGCGGTCGCCGGGCAGACGACGACGAGGTCGGCTTCGCGCGACAGCTGGATATGGCCCATCTCGACCTCGTCCTTGAGGTTCCAGAGGCTGGTATGGACCGGCTGCTCCGACAAGGCCGCGAGCGTCATCGGCGTGACGAACTGGGCGCCGCCTGCCGTCAGCACGCAGCGCACGCCGCCGCCCGCCTTGCGGATCAGCCGAACGAGCTCGCACGCCTTGTAGGCGGCGATCCCGCCGCCGACGATCAGGAGGATGCGCTTTCCTCGCATATCGGATCCCTTGGCCCGCACGCTCGGCAATGTCTATCTCGCCGCCGGATTTTCAAGCGCCGGCGGACGACCCTTGCACCTGGCCTTGAACGTGCAGACCGACAGGCATAGGCTCGCCTCGCCGCTGGATTTTCAGCACGTTGCTTGGGGATGGGTTCATGCGCGGTTCGACGACATTCATTCTTCTTTCCCTGCATTTGCTGGCTGCTTGCGGCGGGGCCCAAGTCGCCAACAATACGATGGACGCGAGCATGCCGACGATGAACGTGTCCGGGGAGAGGGATGTTGCCCTTTCCACGTCCGCGCCCCCCGAGAATGCCGGCAACGCGGCCGGGGACGCGGACACGCTCGTGCTGGGGGCCGCCCCGCCGCCCATGGTCGCAACCAGCGCGCCGCCGCCCCCGGACCAGGCCGCGGCGCCCATGGTCGGGACCAGCGCGCCGACCATGGTCGGGACCAGCGCGCCGCCGCCCCCGGACCAGGCCGCGGCGCCCGACAATGCCTATTGTGACGTGGTGCGCCGCTATGTGACTGCCGCGGAATGCGCACGATTCCGCGAACAGCTGGCGCGGCTTGAATCCGGGGTCACCGCGTTCCGGACGCCGCGGCAGATGCTGGTCGGGCAGCCTAGCGAGGTCCGCCTCGCGATCGGCGCGCCCGAACAGGCCGAAGAGGTCGCCGCGACCGCCGGCGGAAGCACGACCGACGGCCGGACGAAGATGGGGACGACGCGGATCGGACGGATCATGCGCGCCAGGCTTGAAGGGTCGGACTTCGATATCGTCGCGGTCGGGGATGCGGAGCGGGATTTGGGCGCGACGAGCGAAGAGGTCTGGATCTGGCGGGTGACGCCGCGGGACCGCGGCCAGCATCAATTGACCGCCGTGCTCGAAGTGCTCGCCGAGCGTGGCGAGTCCGGACGCGAGCGGCTCGCCATCTATCGGGGCAACGCCACGATCGAGGTGGACGTCACCGCCGCGCAAAAGGGCGCGCAGCGTCACCAGGAACGGATGACGGCGCTGCAGCGGCTGAAGGAGCTGCTGACCAGCACCGAGGGGGTGCTCGCGGCGCTCGCGGCGGTGCTGGCGGCGATCGGACTGGTGGTCTGGCGGGTGCGCCGGATCGGCAAGGATCCCGCCCAGCGGGACGACGATCGCGGTGGCGGCGGTGGCGGCGGCGGCGGGGCGCCGCCGGCGAGCTAGGCCAGGAACCAGACCGCCGCCGCGCCGGCCGCGGCCGAGAGCAGCGAAGCCAGCACGACCGGCCAGTGGCGATGCGGCCGCACCACCGCGATCTCGCGCAGCGGCGGCGCGGGCGGGGCGGCGCCCGGCGGTGGATAATAATGGTCGATGCGGCGAATGAGCTCGGGCAGGCGCCGCAGCGTCCGCACGGTGCGGACGATCTCGTCGGCGATCCGCGCCTCGGGGCCAAGCTCGCTGCGCACCCATTCGGTCAGGAAGGGCTCGGCCGTCTCCCACATGTTGATATCGGGATCCAGGGCGGTGGCGACCCCTTCTTCCATCACCATCGTCTTCTGGAGGAGAAGGAGATGGGGCTGGGTCGGCATGTCGAAATCGCGGGTGATCTTGAACAGCCCGTCGAGCATCTGCCCAAGCGACACGTCCTTCGCCGCCATGCCCCGCATCGGCTCGCCGACGGCGCGCAGCGCGGTGGCGAACTCCTCGATGCTGTGATGCGGCGGCACATATTGCGCCTCGAAATGGATTTCGGCGACGCGCCGGTAATTGCCGGTGAGCAGGCCGTAGAGGATCTCGGCCAGCCAGATCCGCGCCTGGCGGTCGACCCGCCCCATTATGCCGAAATCGATCGCGGCGAGGCGGCCGTCCGGGAGGGCGAAGAGATTGCCCTGGTGGAGATCGGCGTGGAAGAAGCCGTCGACCACCGCCTGGCGCAGGAAGGCGCGGACGAGGATCGCCGCGAGCGCCTTGAGGTCGTGGCCGGCCTCGATCAGCGCGTTGCGGTCGGTGAGCTTGATGCCGTCGATCCATTCGAGGGTGAGGACCCGCCGGGCGGTGCGGGACCAGTCGATCGCGGGAACGAAGAAACCGCTCTCGGCCTCGAGATTCTCCCTGAGCTCGGAGGCGGACGCGGCTTCCTGGCGCAGGTCCAGTTCGCGGTTGGTCCATTGGCGGAAGGTGGCGACGACCATGCGGGGCCGCAGCCGCGCCACCTCACCGCCCATCGCTTCAACCTGGGCGGCCGCCCATTCGTAGGTATCGATCGCGGCGGCGAAGTCCTCCTCGATGTTGGGCCGCAGGACCTTGACCGCGACGAGCCTGCCTTCGGTGGTGGTCGCGCGGTGGACCTGGGCGATCGAGGCGGCGCCGACCGGCTCGGGATCCACCTCGGCGAAGATCTGGTCGAGGGGCTTGCCGAGGCCCTGTTCGATCGCCGCCTTGATCTTGTCGAACGGCGCCGGCGGCAGGCTGTCCTGGAGCAAAGCGAGGTCGTGCGCCGCCTCCTCGCCGACCAGATCGGGGCGCGTCGCCAGCGCCTGCCCGAACTTGATCGCGGCCGGGCCGATGGCCTGGAAGGCTTCGGCATAGGTGGGCGTTTCCGGCACCCGCGCGCCGAAGCGGGCGAGCTTTGCCAGGCGACGCACCGGGGGCGGCGTGTTGGGGTCGCGCTCGATGCCTTTCAGCGCGCCGTGCCGCGCCAGCACCCGGCCCCATTTCAGCAGCCGCCAGATATGGACTGCCGGGTGGGTCAAATCTTCCAGCCGCTGTGGATGGCGACAAGGCCGCCGAGGATCGGCTCGGCCTTCACCTGTCGGAAGCCCGCCTGCTCGATCATCTGCGCGAAGGCCGCCATGTCAGGGAAGCGCTCGATCGATTCGATCAGGTAGCGGTAGCTGTCCTCGTCCTTCGCCACTGCCCTGCCGAGCCTCGGGACGATGCGGCGGGCATAGCCCTCGTAGAGCGTCGCGAAGCCGGGCCAGCGCGTCCGCGAGAATTCGAGGCAGAAGAAACGGCCCCCGGTGCGCAGCACGCGATGGGCTTCGCGCAGCGCGGCCGGGATGTCGGTGACGTTCCGGATGCCGAAGGCGATGGTGTAGCCGTCGAAGCTCTTGCCGGCGAAGCTCAGCCGTTCGGCATTCTCCTCGGCCCAGACCAGGCCTTCAATGCCGCGGGCCTTCGCCCGCTCGACGCCGATCGCAAGCATTTCCGGGTTGATGTCGGCGACGGTCACAGCCGCGCCCGCGCGGGCGAGGCGGAAGGCGACGTCGCCGGTGCCGCCGGCCATGTCGAGGATCGCTTCGCCTTTGCGCGGGCGGACCCGGCGGACGAAGGCGTGCTTCCACAGCCGGTGCTGGCCGGCCGACATCAGATCGTTCATCAAATCGTAGCGCGCGGCGACGCTCGAGAAGACGGCGCCGACGCGGCGCGTCTTTTCGGCGGGGGCGACATCCTCGTGACCGAAAGAAACCTTGTCCATCGCGCCGCCCTCTAGCAGGGGAGGAGAGAAATGTGCACGTCCCTTCTCCATGCCTGAGCTGCCCGAGGTCGAGACCACGGTGCGCGGCCTTGCCGCCGTGCTGGAGGGCCGGCGGATCGCGTCGATCGAGCTGCGGCGCGCGGACCTGCGACGGCCGTTCCCACCCGACCTGCGCCAGCGCCTGACCGGCGCCCGCGTCACCGGCCTCGGGCGGCGGGCGAAATACGGGCTGATCGAGACCGACCGCGGCGATACCTTCGTCTTCCACCTCGGCATGTCGGGCCATTGGCGGATCGATCCCGCGACGATCGGGCCGCACGACCATGTGCTGATCGAGACCGACGACGGCCGGCGGCTCGCGCTCAACGACGCGCGGCGGTTCGGGTCGCTCGATCTCGTGCGGAGCGATGAACTCGACTCGGCCGCGCCGTTCGCGGGGATGGGCCCGGAGCCGCTCGGCGACGGCTTCGACGGCGCCTATCTCGCCCGCGCGCTCGACCGCCGGACCGCGCCGATCAAGCCGCTGCTGCTCGATCAGAGGATCGTCGCCGGCCTCGGCAACATCTACGTTTGCGACGCGCTCAACCTCGCCCGGATCGCGCCGGGTCGGGCCGGGGGCCGGATCGGCCGCGCCCGGCTCGACCGGCTCGCCGACTCGGTCAAGTCGGTGCTGCGCGCCGCGATCGACGCCGGCGGCTCCAGCTTGCGCGACTATCTCCAGCCCAATGGCGAGCTCGGCTATTTTTCGAGCGAGTGGCGGGTCTATGGCCGCGAGGGCAAGGCATGCCAGCGCTGCGCCGCGCCGATTCGCCGCCGGATCGACGGCGGCCGTTCGACCTTCTACTGCGCGAAATGCCAGCGCTAGGCAGACCCGAGCTTGACCTGTTCGCGCGCCCGGCTTAGAGGGCGCGGCTTGAGCGGGTGCGGTTCGAAGCCGCGCCCTTTTCTTTTCAGTTACGAGGCAGTCAGATGGCGAATACGCCGCAAGCAAAGAAGCGCATCAAGCGCAACGCCAAGCGCGCCGACATCAACCGCGCCCGGGTCAGCCGCATCCGGACCTACGTCAAACTGGTCGAGTCGGCGCTGGAAGCGGGCAACAAGGACGCAGCGAAAGCCGCTTTGGCGCGGGTCCAGCCCGAGCTTTCGCGCGGAGTCGCCCGCGGCGTGCTCCACAAGAACACCGCCTCGCGCAAGCTCTCGCGGCTGACACGACGTCTCGCAACGCTCGGCTAAGCCGCTTGTAAGCATTGGCGATTGCGCCCGCCGGCCCAACCGGCGGGCTTTTTGCTGCGCTGCGAACAAGGGCTTCCAAAAATCTAGGATTTACCGCGATTCGCGCGATGCTGCGCGACAGAAATGAGCGTAAGCTTTTGAAAAATCGGTGTGATCTCGCTGGAGTGACGGAGTTCTGCGGTTTTTCATCTGTCAATATGATTTAATTTCTGTGACGGTTTTTTTTCGCTTGATCCAGCCCGAACCGAGTTCCAGAACAGCCTTTCGGCAGAGCGAATCTTCTGTCGGCACACAGCAAAATCACATCGAGCAGCGGCATGCCGGGGGTGCCTCGCCGCGCGGGGGAGTTTTGCGCCTGAGAATAGCCGTGTCCCAACGGGATCCGGGAGAGAAGAAGAGGGGTGCGTGCGCGGTGCAGACACCGGCCAAAGGCATGGCGAGCAGAACGGACGGGGGCGCCGGCGATGTGATCGCGGCGGCATGGGAATCGATTCGCGCGAATCTTCGCCGCGATTGCGGCGCCCGCACCTTTGACGGCTGGCTGCGGCCGATCGCGCTGGGTGGCTTCGATGCCGATGCCGGCGTCCTCCGGCTCCAGCTCCCGTCCCAGTTCATGGCCGATTGGGTGCAGACCCATTTCGCCGAGCGGCTGGCGCTCGCCTGGCGGGCGAAGCTGCCCGACGTCAAGCAGATCCGGATCGGCGTCGGTCCCGCGGCCCCGCGCACCGCCGCGGTGGTCGAGATTCCGGCGCCGCGCGAAGAGGCCGCGGAGGAGGCGAAGGGCCTCTATTCGGTCGCGCTCGAGCCGCGCTACCGGTTCGAGAATTTCGTGGTCGGCAAGGCCAACGAGGTCGCGTTCAGCGCCGCCCAGACGCTGGCGACCGCCGACAAGGTCGCGTTCAACCCGCTGTTCATCCATGGCGGCACCGGGCGCGGCAAGACCCACTTGCTGCACGCGATCGGCCACGAATTCCACCGCCAGCGGCCGCGCGCCAGGATCATCTACATGTCGGCGGAGAAGTTCACCGTCGAGTTCCTCGCCGCCTTGCGGGCCAACGAGACCTTCAAGTTCAAGCAGCAGCTGCGCTCGGCCGATTTGCTGATGATCGACGACGTCCAGTTCATCGCCGGCAAGGAATCGACCCAGGAAGAATTCTTCCACACGATGAACGAGATCATCTCGGCCGGCCGGCGCTTCGTGATCAGCTCGGACCGCGCGCCGCAGGATCTGGACGGACTCGAGCCCAGGATCCTCTCGCGGCTGTCGTGGGGCCTCGTCGCCGACATCAACGCCGCCGATCTGGAGCTGAGGCTCAACATCATCACCAAGAAGCTCGAGCAGCTGCCCGACGTGATGGTCCCCGACGACGTCGTCATGTTCCTCGCCAAGCGGATCAGCTCGAACGTCCGCGAGCTCGAGGGCGCCCTGAACCGGATCGCCGCTTATGCGGCGATGCAGAACCGGGCGATCGACCTCGACTTCGTCGGCGAGGTGCTGGCCAACATATTGCGCGCCAACCAGCGCCGCATCTCAATCGACGAGATCCAGACCCGGGTCTCCGACCATTACCGGATCCGCAAGGCGGAGATGACCTCGGCCCGGCGTGCCCGCGAGGTGGCGCGGCCGCGCCAAGTGGCGATGTACCTCTCCAAGCAGCTGACGCCGCGTTCGCTGCCCGAGATCGGCCGCCGTTTCGGCGGGCGCGACCACACGACCGTGATCCACGCGGTCAAGCAGATCGAGAAACTGCGCGCCCAGGACGCCGAACTGGACGCCGACATCCGCCTGCTGACGAGGCAGCTCGAGAGCTGAGGCGCGCGAGCGCGTCCGTCATTGCGAGGAGCGAAGCGACGAAGCAATCCAGCGAGCGCCGGCCGCCTTACTGGATTGCTTCGCTACGCTCGCAATGACGCGCGGAGGGGTGGGTCGCTAGCGCCTCTGTTCGGGCGGCATCACCGTGATGCGGACGGTCTCGCCCGAATTGCCGGGGAAGCCGGTGAACATCGCCTCGATCAGGTTCGGCACCAGCCGCGGCAGCTCGTTCGACTGCGAGCGCGCCTGGGCGTGGCCTTCGAACAGCGACTGGCCGTCGCCGGTGCGCTTGATGTCCATGTCGAGGAAGCTCGTATAGAGCGTGTAGCTGCGGACGTCGTAGCCGCCGCCCCAGAAAGGGTCGTGCCAGCCCCAGAAGAACGGGCTGCGGTAGCGGCCGAAGCCGCCATAGCCCCAGCGGCTCCAATAGGGCCGGTAGCCGAAGCCGCCATAGCCCCACGGGTCGCCGAACGGATCGGGGGTGGCGATGACCCGCTCGCGGCCCTGGTCGACGCCGTAATCGAGGGTGACGACGAAGCTCGCGTCGGCGCGCGAGCGCGCCTCGGTATAGCCCAGAGCGGTGAGGTTGCGGCGGACGAGATCGGCATATTGGGCGAATTCGAGGCCGCCGCGATCGTCGGCCCTGGCGGGCTGGACGACGAAGGTCTGTCCCTGCGGCGCCGGCATCGCCTGGAAGCGCGACACCTGGGTCGGAAAGCCGGTCGCGCAGGCGGCCAGCGCGAGCAGCATGGCGGGGGCGGCGAGGGTCAGGATTCTCTTCATGATGGACATGGGACCAGCCTTTATGTGCAGGAAAGCTTTGTCCTGAATATAGAACAACTTGGCTGATTTGACAAAGTTCCGCTGAATGAGGGGTTTACGGGGGCAAACGTTGCGATCGTCGCGAACGGCGCCGGCCGGCCAAGGACGATTGGCGCGGATGTTGGCGGAATGGCTCAGCGAATGTCGCCGGAAGGAGGCCGATCTTCTCCCGAACATGCCTCGACAGGTGCAAGCCAAGGACAGCTACGTTATTGATACTAAATGATAAATAGAGCCGGATGTTGGCGAAAGTGCCACGCAGCGTAAATTTCGCGGTGGCATGGAGATAGGCTTCGACGGTTAGAAAGAGCCGAGTCGGAACATAGTGGGAACATGATTCGGGTCAAGGGCTGAGATCGAAGGCTGCGCAAGAGGAGGACGGGTTTCACGCAAAGACGCGAAGACGCAAAGGCGCGAAGCTCGGCCGATCCTACTCTTCTTCGCGTCTTTGCGTCTTCGCGTGAACCAATCGGCAAAGGGCGCGAAGCTGGAAAAGAGGGACTGTCCCTATTTTCCCGGCGGCATGACGGTCGCGGAAGCCGCCGCATCGCGCGCGATCCTGGCAATAATGGTGGCCTGTGCGTACTTGCGGAGTGAAACGGCCGTCCGGTATGTTGCGATTGATGGCGTGGCGATAGGGGAATCCTGATGACGAACCGGTGGCCCAGGAGAATCGCCGAGGCTGGCGTCGCGGTCTCGATGATCATGCTGCTGGGCGGGTTGTCGCTAGCGGCGGGACCCGGGCCGGGGCCGATCATGGCGACGACGGCGGCCGTGGGGTTGCTGCTGTTCGGCCTGCTCCTGATCGCGGCGGGTCGAAGCGGAAGCTGATCTTCAGCCGGTCAGGCTCGGCGGCGCTGCGCTGACGTTCAGCGTGGCAGCCCCAGGGCCTTGTACGCGCCCTCCAGCGTCGGCGCCGCGAGCGCCGCGGCCTTGCGGGAGCCTTCGACCAGGATCGCTTCGATCGCGCCGGGGTCGGCCTCGAAATCCTGGAGGCGGGCGCGGATCGGGCCGAGCGTTTCGACCAGGAGGTCGGCGAGCGCCGGCTTGAAGGTGCCGAAGCCTTTGCCCGCAAACTCTTGCGTCACCGATTGCGCGGTGCGGTCGGTCAGCGCGGCGTAGATGGTGACGAGGTTGAGGGCTTCGGGGCGGTCTTTCAGCGCTTCGATGCTGTCAGGCAGAGGCTCGGGGTCGGTTTTGGCCTTGCGGATTTTCTGGGCGATGAGGTCGTCGTCGTCGTTGAGGTTGATCCGGCTCATGTCGCTCGGGTCGGTCTTGGACATTTTCGCGTTGCCGTCGCGCAGGGACATGATCCGCGCGGCGGTTTCGCCGATATGGGGCTCGGGGATGGTGAACAGGTCGACGTCGTAGTCGGTGTTGAACTTGAGGGCGATGTCGCGGATCAGCTCGACATGCTGCTTCTGGTCCTCGCCGACGGGGACGTGGGTCGCATGGTAGAGCAGGACGTCGGCGGCCTGGAGGATCGGGTAGGCGTAGAGGCCGACGCTGGAGCCTTCGCGATTCTTGCCCGATTTCTCCTTGAACTGGGTCATCCTATTCATCCAGCCCATCCGCGCCGTGCAGGAGAGGATCCAGGCCATTTCCGGATGGGCGGGGACGCGGGCGTGGTTGAACAGCAATGTCCGTTCGGGATCGATGCCGCAGGCGATCAGGGCGGCAGCCATGCTGTTCACATTGGCGCGCAACTCTTTGGGATCGTTGTAGACGGTGATCGCGTGGAGATCGGCGAGGAAGATCAGGCATTCGGCCTCGTCCTGCATCCGCGCCCAGCGCCGGATCGCGCCGAGATAATTGCCGAGGTGGAGGCTGCCGGTCGGCTGGATGCCGGAGACCACCCGCTTGATGTTCTTCTTCGTCGTCATGTCTCGCGGGCCCGCCGCTTCAAAAGGGTCTTCAGATCGTCGATCGCGAACGCTCCGGTCAAGAAGCAGGCCGTGCCGTAGACCGCGGCGCCGCCGCCGACCAGCACGGCGAGCGCGAGGCCGCGCTCGATCAGGGATCGGGTCAGCCAGGGATCGGCATAAGGCGCGAGGACGAAGACGACGCCGCCCATGATCAAAGCGGCCAGCGCGAGGCGCGGCAGGCGGCGCTTCAATTGCCGGTCGGCCTCGAAATGGCCGCGCTTGCGTAGCACCCAATAGAGCATGACAACGTTGATCGTCGAAGCGAGGGCGGTGGCGAGCGGCGGCCCGACATGGCCCATGCCGAAGCGGCCGAGGGTGGGAATGAGGATCAAATTGCCGACCAGATTGACCGCCACCGAGAAAAGGGCGAGCCGCACCGGAGTCCTGGTGTCAGCGCGGGCGTAGAAACCGGGCGTCAGCACCTTGACCAGCACGTACGAGGGCAGGCCGATCGAGAAAGCGCTCAAGGCCCAGCCGCACAGGATGGTGTCGCGCGCGGTGAAGGCGCCGTGCTGGAACAGGCCCCTCAGGATCGGCTCGGCGGCGAAGATGAAGGCGGCGGTGGCGGGCAGGGTCAGGAACAGCGCCAGCTCGATGCCGCGATTCTGGGTCGCCATCGCCTCGGCCTCCTTGCCGCTGCTCAAGAGGCGCGACACGGTGGGAAGGAGGATGGTGCCGAGGCCGATGCCGATCAGGCCCAAAGGAAGCTGGTTCAGCCGGTCGGCATAATAGATGTAGGAGATCGAACCCGGATCGAGCAGGCCGCCGGCGAGCGCGGTCGAGATGGCGAGATTGACCTGGACCGCGCCGGCGCCGATCGCGGCGGGGAGGATCAGCTTGAGCAGCGCCCGCACGTCGTCGTCGAGCCGGGGGCGCTGGAGCTTGAGGCGAACCCCGGCCTGGCGGCAGGCGAGCATCAGCCAGGCGAGCTGGAGGACGCCGCCGACGGTGACCGAGATCGCCTGGGCGCGCGCCGTTTGATAGGCGTCGTCGCCGTGGAAGAACCAGAGCGCGGCGATCATCGCCAGATTGAGGAGGATCGGCGCCGCGGCGTTGACCCAGAAGCGGCCGAGCGAGTTCAAGATGCCGCCGAGCAGGGAGGCGAGGCTGATCAGCATCAGATAGGGGATGGTGATCCGCGACAAGGTCACCGCGAAGGCGAACTGCGCCGGCGTCGGATCCTTGAACCCTCCCGATAGCCCCCAGGTGACCGGCCAGGCGGCGGCGACCATGACGAGGGTGAAGAAGAGCAGCACCGGCAGCAGCACCGCCAGCGTCCGCTCGGCGAACTTGAGGCCGGCCGACAAGTCGCCGCCCTCGCCGACCTTCTTGTTGAACATCGGGATGAACGCGGCCGAGAACGCCCCTTCGGCGAACAGGGCGCGGAACATGTTGGGCAGCCGGAAGGAAACGAAAAAGGCGTCCGAGGCGAAGCCGGCGCCGACGAAGCTCGCCTGCAGCGTGTCGCGGACGAGCGCGAGGATGCGGCTGACCAGAGTCAGCCCACCGACCGAGCCGAGCGAACGCACCAGGTTCACTCGGCAGCCCCCATCAGATTCGACCAGTTGCGCAATTCCCCACTCCGTTCGGGCTGAGCCAGTCGAAGCCCTCTCCTTGTTCCTTCCTCCAATGCAAGAAAGAAAAGAAGCCCTTCGACAGGCTCAGGGCGAACGGGGGTGGGTCTCAGGGCGAACGGAGTGGTATAGGGCAGGCCTAGGCTTGGCCCGTCACGTCCCCGGCCTGCCCGCCGGTCGCTTCGGCCTCCTGCTGGGCGGCGCTCTGCATGTAGAGGCCGGCGAAGTCGATCGGGTCGAGCCGCAAGGGCGGGAAGCCGCCCTCGACCGCGGCGTCGGCGATGATCTTGCGGGCGAACGGGAACAGCATCCGCGGCGCTTCGGCGAGCAGGAAGGGCTGGAGCTGCTCGGCCGGGATGTTCCTGAGCGCGAACAGGCCGGCATAGAGCAATTCGATCCGGAAGGCGGTGCCTTCGTCGGCCTTGGCGGTGATGTCGATCTTGAGCGAAACCTCGTGGATGTCGGGGCCGGCCGTCTGGGTGCCGATGTTGAACTGGACGTCCATCTGCGGCTGGCTCTGCCATTGGTAGACCGCCGGCGCGTTCGGATTCTCGAACGACAGGTCCTTCACATATTGGGCGAGGACACCGACCTGCGGCAGATCGTCGCTGCCATTGCCGGCGGGTGCGTTGGTGTCCGCGGCGCCTTCGTCTTCGGCCATGATTTGATCGTCTTTCGAAACAGGGGTGAGGGCGCACGGCGCCGACCCTGCGGGCGGGTAGCAGGAGCGTGGCGCAGGCGCAACATCCGCGCCCGACGTTCGTTGCGGGATTGCTTATTTGAAACCGGGCCGCTTCGCGCCTATGTAGTGGTTCGTCCCCGGGAGAAGCTGGTTGACAGTCGAGATCGTCCTGCTGGCCATGATCGCCCTGTTCGTGGGCTTCAGGCTCTATGCCGTGCTCGGCCAGCGCACCGGCCACGAGCAGCAGCCGGTGACCCGGCCCGAAGCCGCGCCCGAAGCCGCGCCGGCCGCGTCGGCCCCCGACGCCGTCGCCAACCCCGCCGAGCCGAGCGGCCTCGCCTACGAGGCCGGCGCCGCCGCCGGCATCCGCGCGATCATCGCCGCCGATCCCCATTTCGACGTCGCCCGCTTCGTCGAAGGCGCTCAGGCCGCCTACAAGATGGTGCTCGAAGCCTTCTGGAAGGGCGACCGGGCGGAGCTGGCCCTGCTCGCCAATCAGGAGGTCAGCGCCGCCTTCATCGCCGCGATCGACGCGCGCGAAGCGGCCGGCCACACGCTCGAGAACCGCCTGATCGCGATCGAGCGGGCGGCGATCGAGGATGCGCGGCTCGACGGCAAGCGAGCCGAGATCGAGGTCCGCTTCGATGCCTTCGTCGCCGCGGTGACGCGCGACAAGGAGGGCGAGCTGCTCGCCGGCTCGATGAGCGACGCGGTGCCGACCAACGACATCTGGACCTTCCAGCGGAACCTGGCCAGCAAGGACCCCAACTGGCTGCTCGTCGAGACCGACGAAGCCGCCGCCTGATCCGGCGCGGCGCGCTGCCCGGGCTGCTGCTCGGGCTGGCCAGCTGCGTTCCCGCCCCAAGACATCCCGCGCCGATTCCGGCCCCGCCGCCGACAAGCGCGCTCGAGGCGGGGGTGCGGCGCGGGCCCGCGCTGCGCCGCCTCGGCGCCGAGGAGGCCGGGCGCGCCTGGGCCGCGTTCCAGATCTCCTGCCCTTCGCTGGTGGCGCGCGAGGATGGGAGCGGGCTGACCGCGCCCGAGGATTGGCGCGCGCTGTGCGCCGCCCGTCCCACCGATCTCGTCCGCTTCTTCCGCACCGGCTTCGAGCCCGTCGAGGTCGGCGACGGCGCCGCTTTCGCGACCGGCTATTACGAGCCCGAGATAAGCGGCTGCCGGACGCCGCAGCCGGGCTGCGAGGTGCCGGTCTATCGCAAGCCGCCCGATCTGCTGGAGGCCAATCGGGCGACCGGCGAGCTGAGCAGGGGCCGTCTCGACGAAGCGGGCAATTACGTCCCCTATCACGACCGCGCGGCGATCGAGGACGGCGCACTCGCCGGGCGCGGGCTCGAACTGGCCTGGGTCGCCGATCCGGTCGATTTGTTCTTCGTGCAGGTCCAGGGGTCGGGACGGCTGCGTCTGCCCGACGGCAACGTCATGCGGATCGGCTATGCCGGGCAGAACGGGCGCGGCTATGTCGCGATCGGGCGATTGCTGCGCGAGCGGGGCATTTTGCAGCTGCCGATCTCGATGCAGCGCATCCGCGAATGGATCGCCGCCAATCCTGAAGCCGGGCGGGCGCTGATGCGCGAGAATCCGTCCTACGTCTTCTTCCAGGAGCTGGCCGGGCCCGGGCCGCTCGGTGCGCTCGGCCGGCCGGTGACGCCGCGCGCCACCGTCGCCGCCGATCCGAATTTCGTGCCGCTCGGGGCGCCGGTGCTGCTCATGGGCATGGACAATCCGCAAGCGAACGGCTTGTGGGTCGCCCAGGACACGGGGGGCGCGATCCGAGGGCCCAACCGCTTCGACACCTTCTGGGGCGCGGGCGCCGAGGCGGCTACGATCGCCGGGTCGATGGCGTCGCGCGGCCGCGCCTACCTCCTGCTGCCGCGCGGCGCGTTGCGCCGGATCCGCAGCCGCGATGCGCCGGCTCAGCGCTGAGGAGCGCGCGCTCTGGCGCAAGGTCGTCGAGAGCGTCCGGCCCTTCCATGAGGCGGTCGAGCCCAGGGAAGCGCCCGCACCGGCCGCGCCGAAGCCCCCACCGGCTCGGCCTGCGCCGGCCGCGGTCAGGACGGCGGCACCCGGCACGACCCTCGACGGGACCTGGGACCGGCGGCTGTCGCGCGGCCTGGTCCAGCCCGACCGCACGCTCGACCTGCACGGCCACAGCCTGGCGACCGCCTACGGCCTGCTCGACCATCGGCTCGAACAGGCGATCGCGGCGGGCAACCGGGTGCTGCTCTTGATCACCGGCAAGCCGCGTTCCGGCGGCGAGCGGCGCGGCGCGATCCGGGCCGCGGTCGGCGACTGGCTCGCCGCCTCGCGCCACGCCGCCGACATCGCCGCGGTGAGAAACGCCCATCCCCGGCACGGCGGCGCCGGCGCGCTCTACATCGTGCTCAGGAAGCGCCGAGAGCGGAGTTGATCACGCGTGCGTAGATGCGCTGCAGGGCGTGGATGTCCGCCACCGCCGCCGCTTCGTCGCGCTTGTGCATGGTCGCGTTGGGCAGGCCGAAATCGACCACCGGGCAGAGCGCGGTCAGGAAGCGCCCGTCGGACGTGCCGCCATGGGTGGAGAGAATGGGCCTCGCGCCGGTCTCGGCTTCGATCGCGGCGCTGACGATGTCGTAGATCGGCCCGGGCGGGGTCAGGAACGCCTCGCCCGAAACCTTTGCCTCGACGGTCGCGCCCGGCGCCGCCTCGGCGGCGGTGCGGCGAACCAGCTCGATCAGGTCGGCGCCCCGCTGGAGGTTGTTGAAGCGGATGTTGAGCTGGACGCTCGCGGCGCCGGGGATGACGTTGGTCGCCTTGCTCGAGGTTTCGGCCGCGGTGATTTCGAGATTCGAGGGCTGGAACGATTCGTTGCCGTCGTCGAGATGGAGCGCGGCCAGCGCCGCGATCACCCTGGCCAGCTTCGGCACCGGATTGTCGGCGCGGTGCGGGTAGGCGACATGGCCCTGCGTGCCCGGAATCGTGATCCACATGTTGACCGAGCCGCGCCGGCCGATCTTGACGATGTCGCCGAGGCGGCCTTCCGAGGTCGGCTCGCCGATCAGGATCATGTCGGGCCTGATGCCGCGCTCTGCCATCCAGGCCATGATCGCGGGCGTGCCGTAGGTCGCCGGGCCTTCCTCGTCGCCAGTGATGATGAAGCTCAAAGTGCCGGGATGATCGACCTCGGCGCAGGCCGCGACGAAGGCGGCGATGCCGCCCTTCATGTCTACCGCGCCGCGGCCGTGGAGCAGGCCGCCGCGAATCTCGGGGGCGAACGGATCGCTCGCCCAGCCCTCGCCCGGCGGCACCACGTCGAGATGGCCGGCGAAGGCGAAATGGGGAGCGCCGGCGCCGCGGGTCGCGAACAGATTCTCGACCGGCCCGTCGGGCGGCTCGCCCAGGGTGAAGCGGTGGACTTCGAAGCCGAGCGGCGCCAGCGCCGCTTCGAGCACGTCGAACACCGCGCCGCGGGCGGGGGTGACGCTCGGGCAGGCGATCAGCCGGGCGGCGAGGTCGACGGGGTCGATTGCGGCATTCATCCAGTCCGCCTAGCATCCGGGCACGGAGAAGCGCCATGCCCAAGCTCGACCTCGATTCGATCGAACAGACGAACGCGACCGGCTACCCGATGCCGTTCGCCTCGGAGATGGGCGGCCGTCACTATCGGCGGCTCGGCGCGGCGGGTGATCTGACCCAGATCGGCGTCAGCCAGGTTATGCTCGAGCCGGGCGGCGTCTCGAGCCAACGGCACTGGCACGAGGGCATCGACGAGTTCGTGGTCGTGCTCGAAGGAGAGGCGGTGCTCGTCGAGGATGATGGCGAGACGGTCCTGCGCGCCGGCGATTGCGCGGCCTTTCCGAAGGACGTCCGCAACGGCCATCGTCTGGTCAACCGCAGCGGGCGCGGCTGCATCTTCCTCGCCATGGACAGCCGGATCGGGGAGGGCAACTGCCACTATCCCGACGTCGACCTCTTCTGGGACAATGCGGCGGAGAGGTATACCCACAAGGACGGGTCCCCCTACGCCTGAGGCGCCTCATATTGCTCGATCACCCAAGGCTCCTCCTGCGCCGCCTCGATCCATTCCTGCAGCCAGGCATGGTCGAGGATCGTCTCCATATAGGCGGCGGCGAAGCGGGGAACGGGGATCGCATAGGTGACGAAGCGGGTGACGACCGGCGCGAACATGATGTCGACCGCGCCGAACGCGCCGAACAGGTAGGGCCCGCCGCCGCCGTGCCGCGCCCGCGCCTGCGCCCAGAGCTCGAGGATGCGCAGGATCTCGGCCTTGACCGGCGCCTTCAACTCCGGCGTCGGGAATTGCCTGCGCACGTTCATCGACAGCTCGCGGCGCAGGTTCGGGTAGCCCGAATGCATCTCCGCGGCCATCGAGCGGGCCATGCCCCGGGCGGCGTCGTCGCGCGGCCAGTAGCGCGCCCGGTCGGTCTTGTCGGCGAGCCACTCGACGATCGCGAGCGAATCCCAGATCACCGTCTTGTCGTCCCACAGGATCGGCACCTTGCCGCCCGACGGCGCGAACTCGTCGCCCTCGGCGCGCTTGTCCCACGCCTCGTCGAACATCGGCACGGTGATCTCCTCGAACGGCAGGCCGGACTGCTTGACCGCCAGCCAGCCGCGCAGCGACCAGGAGGAATAAGCCTTGTTGCCGATGATGAGCTTGAGCATCGCGAGTCCCTAAACGAGCGCGGCCTCTAGCACCGCCCCGCGCAGCCGGTCCATGCCGAGGCCCTTTTCGCTGGATGTGACGATGATCTCGGGGTGCGCGGCGGGGTGCTTGCGGGCTTCCTCCCCGGTCCTGGTCGTAACCTCGGCCAATTCGCTGGCCTTGATCTTGTCGGCCTTGGTGAGGATCAGGCGATAGCTGACCGCCGCCTCGTCGAGCATCTTCATCACCTCGCGGTCGACGTCGGCGATCCCGCGCCGGCTGTCGATCAGCAGCAGGGTGCGCTTCAGCACCTGGCGGCCGCGCAGATAGTCGTTGACGAGGTGGCGCCAGCGCCGCGCCATGTCCCTGGGCGCCTTGGCGAAGCCGTAGCCGGGCATGTCGACGAGGCGCAGCCGCACCGGTTCACCGACCTCGAAGATGTTCAATTCCTGAGTCCGCCCCGGCGTGTTTGACGTGCGGGCGAGGCTGGAGCGGTTGGTGAGGCCGTTGAGCAGCGACGACTTGCCGACGTTGGAGCGGCCGGCGAAAGCGATTTCCGGCACCCCGGGATCGGGCAGGAATTTCAATTCGGGCGCTGATTTGAGGAACGAGACCGGCCCGGCAAAGAGCTTCCGCGCCGCTTCCTCCAGCTGCGCCGGATCGCTCACGGTGTCGCTTGCGCCTTCAGCGCCGGGTGCCGGCTGTAGAGCCATTTCTGCTGGGCGATGGTGAGGATGTTGTTGGTCACCCAGTAGAGCTGCAGGCCGGCGGCGAAATTGGCCATGACGAACATCAGCACCCAGGGCATCAGCCCGAAGATCTGGCGCTGGACCGGATCGGGCGCCTGCGGCTGGAGCCGCATCTGCAGCCACATGGTGACGCCGAGCAGGATCGGCAGCACGCCGAGCGCGAGGAAGTGCGGCGGCGTGAACGGCAAATAGCCGAACAGGTTCACCGGGGTCAGCGGATCGGGCGCGGAGAGATCGCGGATCCACAGCACGAACGGCTTGTGGCGCATCTCGACCGAGACCATCAGCACCTTGTAGAGCGCGTAGAAGATCGGGATCTGGAGGAAGATCGGCAGGCAGCCCGCGGCTGGGTTCACCTTCTCCTCCTTGTAGAGCTTCATCACCTCCTGCTGCATCGTCATCCGGTCGTCGGCGTGGCGGTCCTGGATCGCCTTCATCTTCGGCTGGATCGCGCGCATCGCCGCCATCGAGCGGAACTGCTTTTGCGCGATCGGGAAGAGGAGGGTGCGGACGATCAGGGTCAGGCAGACGATCGCGACCCCGAAATTGCCGATGATGGAATAAAGCCAGAGCAGCAGCGAAAAGATCGGCCGCATGAACCATTCGAACCAGCCCCAGTCGATCGCCTTGTCGAGCCGCTGAATGCCGAGGTCGCGGCTGTAGTGCCTGAGCAGCGCCATCTCCTTGGCACCCGCGAACAGGCGGGCGGTGGTACGCGTCGCCCGGCCCGGCGGCACGATGACCGGCTGGCCGATCGCGTCCGCCTGATAGCGATGATCGCCGCCGCTCCTGAAGCCGGCATGGACGCGGGCATTCTGATCGGGGATGACCGCCGCAAGCCAGTATTTGTCGCTGAAGCCGACCCAGCCGCCGGTCGAATCGTAATAATTCGGACCGGCCTGCGCCTTTGTCCCGAACAGCCGGGCGAAGAGGCCCGGCTCCGCGCCATCGAGATTGGAAAAATCGACGTCGTAATTCGCGGCGCCTTCGAACACGCCGATCGGGCCGGTGTGGTTGGTCCAGCTCGACAGGTCGCGCGACGGGCCGACGCGGCTCACCAGCGCGAACGGTTGCGCCGCGATGGCGGCGGCGCCGCGGTTGAGGATGCGCTGCTCGACCGTGAACAGATAATCCTGGTCGACGCTGAGCAGGATCTGGAAAATCTGGCCGCGGCCGTTGTTCCAGCTGAGCGTGACCGGCGTCGCCGGCGTCAACGCGCCACCGCTCGCCTGCCAGACGGTATCCGGGCCGGGCACGGCAAGCCCCTGACCGGTCCAGCCGAAGCTTGCGAAATAAGCGTCCGCGGTGCCCGCCGGGGAGAACAGGCGGATCGGCGGCGAATTCGGCGCGATGGTTTCTCGGTAGGTGGTCAGGACGAGGTCGTCGACGCGGGCGCCCTTCAAATTGATCGAGCCGGCGAGGCGCGGCGTCTGGATCGCGACGCGCGGCGATTCGCGCACGACGATCGCGCGATCGCGGATCGCCGCCGGCGCATTGGCCGCGGGGCTCGCCTGCGGCTGTGGGGTCGCGACCTCGCGCCCCTTCTCGATCCTGGTGACCGGCGGGTTGGCGGTCGGGAAGTAGCGCTCGGACACGAAGCTCCACCCGAACAGCACGATCGCCGACAGGACGACCGCGAGGATCATGTTCTTGTTGTCGCTGTTCACCTCAGTCCCTCAGCCTCAAGTCTCTCATGGTACGGGGTCATGGCCGGATCCCCCCCAGGGGTGGCAGCGCGCGAGCCGTCTGGCGGCGAGCCAGGACCCGCGCAGCGCGCCATAGCGGGAAAGCGCGGTGATTGCATAGGCCGAGCAGCTCGGCTGGTAGCGGCAGCTCGGCGGCAGGATGCGCGACGGCCCCAATTGCCAGCCGCGCGCGATCAGGATCAGCAGCTTCGCGATCACCTGCTCACCCGGGCGAGCGCGCGCTCGAGGTCGGCGACGAGCTCGGTAAAGGGACGCTCGATCCCGCTCTGGCGGCCGATCAGGATATGGTCGGCGCCGGCGAGCCCCGCTTCGGGCAGGACGGCGCGGGCGAGCTCGCGCAGGCGCCGCTTCATCCGGTTGCGGACAACCGCATTGCCGACCTTCTTCGAGACGGTGAGGCCGAGCCGGATCGCCGGATCGCCGTCGCCGCGCGGCCGGACGAGGAGGACGAAGCCGGGCGTCGGCGCGCGCAGGCCGCCGTTGGCCGCGAGAAAGTCGGCGCGGCGCCTCAGCTTGCCGACGGTCTGCGTGGTTAAGCCGACAGCTTCTTGCGGCCGCGGCTGCGGCGCGCGGCCAGGACCTTGCGTCCGCCGACGGTCGCCATCCGGGCGCGGAAGCCGTGCCGGCGCTTGCGCACGAGATTGCTCGGCTGGAAGGTGCGCTTCATCGCTCATTCCTCGTAATTCGAAGTCGAAAGAAAACGGCCGCCCATGGCGGCCTCGTTGAGGGCGCCGATAGGCAAGGTCTTGCGCAAAGTCAATCCGAGAGGGAGCCATCGGCCTCGGCCCGGCGCCGCAGTTCAGCGCGGCGGCGAGCGCTGGCGCGGCGGAGGCTCCAATCGGCCCAATGGCCCTTCTTGGGATGCTTGCGCTTGAAGCGGACGTAGAGCCGCTTCGCCCAGCCCGTATATTTGAGGATCAGGCTGAGCCCCGCAGCGAAGACGATGACCCCGCCCGGGCCGGGGATCGGCCCGACGATCGGGGTCAGCGCGATCAGCACGAAGCCGAGCGCGACCAGGCAATGGCGCACCAGCGGAATTTGCGTCCATCCCGGCGTTGTTCGCTTGTCGCTCATCGGCGCCATGTAGGAATCCCTGACCGGCTCTGCAAATGCCCCCCTCGACTTCGCCGTCCGATCCATTCAAAACGGATGAACTTTCCTCTACTTTGGATGGAAAGCGCGGAGAACAGGGCTGGGATGGTCGCGCATGTCGCCACGGTTGCGTTCCTTGGCCTCGAGGCGCTCGCCGTCGAGGTCCAGGTGCAAATCGCCGCCGGGCTGCCGAAATTCCTCGTCGTCGGCCTGCCCGACAAGGCGGTGGCCGAAAGCCGCGAGCGGGTCCACGCCGCTCTGGCCGCGATCGGCCTGTCGCTGCCGCCCAAACGGATCACCGTCAACCTCTCGCCGGCCGACCTGCCCAAGGAGGGCTCGCACTACGACCTGCCGATCGCTTTGGGCCTGCTCGCGGCGATGGGGGCGATCGACCGCGAGACGCTCGCCTCCTACCTCGCGGTCGGCGAGCTCTGCCTCGACGGCCGGATCGCTTCCTCGCCCGGGGTGCTGCTCGCCGCGATCCACGCCTCGGCGCGGGGGCTCGGCCTGATCTGCCCGGCGGCGCAGGGGCCGGAGGCCGCCTGGGCCGGCGACATCGAGCTGGTCGCGGCGCCCGACCTGATCGCCCTCTTGAACCATCTGAAGGGCCGCGCGGTGCTCGCGCCGCCGCCGCCGGGCGAGGCCGATCCGCCCGGCCTGGGGCCGGACCTTTGCCAGGTGAAGGGCCAGGAGAGCGCCAAGCGCGCGCTCGAGATCGCCGCCGCCGGCGGCCACAACCTGCTGATGACCGGGCCGCCGGGCGCGGGCAAGTCGCTGCTCGCCGCCTGCCTGCCGGCGATCCTGCCCGCGCTGACCCCGTCGGAAGCGCTCGAAGTCTCGATGATCGCATCGGTCGCCGGCGAATTGAAGGACGGCCGGCTGATCCGCACCCGGCCTTATCGCGCGCCGCACCACAGCGCCTCGATGCCGGCGCTGGTCGGCGGCGGCCTCAAGGTGCGGCCGGGCGAGGTCAGCCTCGCCCATCTGGGGGTGCTGTTCCTCGACGAACTGCCCGAATTCCAGCGCAGCGTGCTCGATTCGCTGCGCCAGCCGCTCGAGACCGGCAAGGTCCAGGTCGCCCGCGCCAACGCCCACGTCACCTTTCCGGCAAGGGTCCAGCTGGTCGCGGCGATGAACCCGTGCCGCTGTGGCCATCTCGGCGACCCCGCGCTCGCCTGCTCCCGCGCCCCGCGCTGCGCCGCCGACTATCAGGCCAAGGTCTCGGGGCCGTTCCTCGACCGCATCGACATCCACGTCGAGGTCGCCGCGGTCGCCGCCGCCGACCTGGTATTGCCGCCGCCGGCCGAGGGCTCGGCCGAGGTCGCCCGCCGCGTCGCCTACGCCCGCGCCGTCCAGACGAAACGCTACGAACCGCACGGCATCCGCACCAACGCCGAGGCCGACGGCGACTTGCTCGACGCGGTCGCGACGCCCGAGGAGCCGGGCCGCCGCCTCCTCGCCCAGGCCGCCGAGGCGATGCGGCTATCGGCGCGCGGCTACCACCGGGTGATGCGGGTGGCGCGGACGGTGGCGGACCTGGCGGGGAGCGAGACGGTGGGACGCGTGCACGTCGCGGAAGCGCTCAGCTACCGGCGGCAGGCGCCGCGCAACTGAGTCGGCCTACGATCCGCGGATGATGCGGATGCCGCCCTCCACGGTGACCCGCGGGCCGGTACGGAGCGTGGCCGCCCGCGGCGCCGTGCGGCGTGGGCCGGACGCGGCGGGCCGCCCCGCGCCGATCGTGCGGAACAGGACCGGGCGCTCGACGACCGGAATTTCGACGAGCAATGTCGGCGCGTAGCGAGCGCGCGTCGCGCGCTCGACCCGCCGCCCCTCGGTCCGCGCGACCGCATAGAGCGGCTGCGGCATCGCGTCCGGCTCGTCCTCGGAGAGGGCCTGGTCGAACGTATCGAGCGTGCTGCCGGGCCGGCGATAGAAGATGTGGGCGCCGACGACGGCCTGCGGGACCAAGCTCGGCGCCCAATAAGGCTGGATCGCCGTCGTGTGATAGTTGGTCGCCAGCCCGACCGGTCGGTAGACGCTGCCGGCAAGCGCCGCCCCGGCGATCCGCCGGGCCTGCTCCCAGGCATAGGGTTCGATCCCGGCGCTCATCGAGCCGTCGCAGGTGAAGCTGAACTGGCAGCCGGTGGCGCGCTGCCAGCCCTGAAAGACGACGCCGCAGACGCTGTTCGGATAGGCCGGATGGCGGACGCGGTTCAGCACGACCTGCGCGACCGCGCGCTGCCCGTCCTCGGATTCGCCGCGCGCTTCGTAATAGACCGCCTGGGTGAGGCACTCCAGCGCGCGGTCCGACGTCGCCGGGTCGCGGCTCGCCACAAACGGCTCGGCCGCCTCCGACGCGCTCGCCTGCGCCGGCGACGGCAAGGCCGAGAGGAGCGCGACGCTCGCCAGAAACATGATACGCATGAGCGGCCGGCTCTAGCGGCCGAGTCTTGGAAAGCGGTTAACAAGAGCATGCCCGTGCGCGGCGCCGGCGCACGCCGCTGCGTCATTGCTTGTTGGTGTCGGCGGGCTGCTGCTGCTGGGCCGCCGGCGGCGTCTCGATCTTGATGTCCGGCAGGTCGATCTTGGGCGCGGCGACGTTGACGTTGATGTCGGTCTTGTCGGCGGCCTGCTGGAGGTAGCCGCTGAAGTACAGGAAGGCGAGCACCGCGATCACCAGGACGACGAGGATCGCCGCGATCGCGCCGCCGCCGCCACCGCCGCCGGTGTGAATCACCGTGGTCTCCCGTTCGACCGGCCTGTCATCCTCGTCCATCATGCTCACTCCGTTTGTTGCGGGGCTGAAACGCCGGCGCGAAGCGGGCAGTTCCGGCTGGACAGCGAAGAGTTGCCGGTATTCAATCCGGCCGCTCAACAGGGGGATCCAATGAACGACCAGCCCGACCGCCGCACCATCCTCAAGGGCGCCGCCGCCGCCGCCATGTTCGCGCCCGGCGCGGCGCTGGCCCAAGGCGACCGCGACGCGATCCGGGCCGCGCTCGATGCCGGCTTCGAGGCGTCGGTGCGCCGCATCCAGCAATGGATCGCGCTCCCGACCATCGCCGCCGAGCGGCTCAACATCGAGGAGGGCGCCGATTACATGGCCCGGCTCGCGGCCGCGGCCGGCTTCACCGGCGTGCGCAAGGTGCCGACCGGCGGCGTCCCGGCCGTGTTCGGCCTGCTCGACGCCGGCGCGGCGCGCACCGTCGGCATCTATTTCATGTACGACGTCAAGCAGTTCGACCCGGCCGAATGGGCCTCGCCGCCGCTCGAGGGGCGGATCTACGACCACGAGCTCGGCCGCGCCATCCGCGGCCGCGGCGCGGTCAACCAGAAGGGGCCCGAGGGCTGCTTCCTCGCCGCGCTGCACGCCTTCCGGGCGGCGAACAAGCGGCTGCCGGTCAACCTCGTCCTGCTCGCCGAAGGGGAGGAGGAGATCGGCTCGCCCCATTTCCACAACGTGTTCGACGACCCGCAAGTGCTCGCGGCGATGCGGCGCGCGAGCGGAGTGATCATCCCTTCGGCCGCGCAGGGCGCCAACGGCGCGGTCCAGATCAACCTCGGCGCCAAGGGGATCATCGAATGCGAGCTGATCTCCTCGGGCGAGCGCTGGGGCCGGGGGCCGGCGCACGACATCCACTCGAGCCTCAAGGCGCAGGTCGACAGCCCGGTCTGGCACCTCGTCGAGGCGCTCCAGACTTTGGTCGCCGATCATGGCAATAGGCCGGCGATCGACGGCTGGTTCGAGCATGTCCGGCCGCTGAGCGCGCGCGAGCGCGCGCTGATCGCCGAATCGGCGCGCCAGCGCAGCGAGGCGGAGGTCAAGCATTCGCTGGGCGTCCAGCACTGGATCGACGATCTGCCCTGGCGCGAGTCGCTCGAGCGGCTGACCTCGCAGCCGACCGTCAACATCGAGGGCCTGGTCGCCGGCTATACCGGGCCGGGCGGCAAGACGATCCTGCCGTCCCGCGCCGTCGCCAAGCTCGATTTGCGGCTGGTGCCCAACATGACCGTCGCCGATGCGCTGCCCAAGTTGCGCGCGCACCTCGCCCAGCGCGGCTTCGGCGACGTCGAGGTCAACATGTCGGGCGGCTACGATCCGACCGAGACCGCCGAGGACAGCCCGGTGGTGCGCGCCCAGCAGGCGGTGTTCACCCGCGCCAACGTCGCATATTCGCTGTACCCGCGCAGCGCGGGCTCCTGGCCGGGCTATGTCTTCACCGGGGAGCCGCTCCGGCTCGGCGCCGGCCAGTTCGGCCTGGGCTACGGCAGCGGCGCCCACGCCCCCGACGAATTTTTCCTCATCGAGAGCCGCAACCCGCGCATCGCCGGCTTGCGCGAGGCGGCGATGGGCTATGTCGACTTCCTCTACGAAATGGCGACGATCCGCTGAATCGGTTGTCCGGCCTCGTCATTGCGAGGAGCGAAGCGACGAAGCAATCCAGCGGGCCCTGGCGCCGCACTGGATTGCTTCGCTTCGCTCGCAATGACGAGCGTGCTCACTCCGGCAGGAAATCCGGCACCGAGAGGTAGCGCTCGCCGGTGTCGTAGTTGAAGCCGAGGACCCGCTTGCCCATGCCGATCTCGGCGAGCTTCTGCTTGATCGCCTGCAAGGTCGCGCCGGAGCTGATGCCGACCAGCACGCCTTCCTCGCGGGCGCAACGCCGCGCCATTTCCTTGGCGTCGGCTGGCTCGACCTGGATGATGCCGTCGAGCACGTCCGTGTCCATGATCGCCGGGATGAAGCCGGCGCCGATGCCCTGGATCGGGTGCGGGCCGGGCTGGCCGCCGGAGAGGACCGGCGACAAAGTCGGCTCGACCGCGAACACCTGCAAATTCGGCCATTCGGGCTTCAGCACCTCGGCGCAGGCGGTGATGTGGCCGCCGGTGCCGACGCCGGTGATCAGGACGTCGATCGGGTTGTCGCGGAAGTCGGCGAGGATCTCCCGGGCGGTGGTGCGGCGGTGGACTTCGAGGTTGGCGGGATTTTCGAATTGCTGCGGCATCCAGCTGTTCGCGGTCTCGGCGATCAGCTCCTCGGCGCGGGCGATCGCGCCCTTCATGCCCTTCTCCTTGGGGGTCAGGTCGAAAGTCGCGCCGTAAGCGAGCATCAGCCGCCGCCGCTCGAGGCTCATGCTCTCGGGCATGACCAGGACGAGCTTGTAGCCCTTGACCGCGGCGACCATCGCGAGGCCGATGCCGGTATTGCCGCTCGTCGGCTCGATGATCACGCCGCCGGGCTGCAATTTGCCGGTCTTCTCGGCGTCCTCGATCATCGAGAGCGCGATACGGTCCTTGATCGAGGCGCCGGGATTGACCCGCTCCTGCTTGATCCACACTTCGGCAGGCCCAAACAGGCGGTTGACGCGGACGTGCGGGGTGTTGCCGATCGTCTCGAGGATGTTGGCGGCCTTCATGGGCTATGTCTCCCTTGGCTGTGGTTCGGATATGGGTGTGTCGAAGTTGCGCGCGCGCCTGAGCTCGGGGAACCAGCGCGCCCATAGAAGGGTGACGCCGATCGCGCCGATGCCGCCGGCGACGACGGCGGCGACCGGGCCGATGAGCGCGGCGAGGAAGCCGCTCTCGGCCTCGCCCAGCTCGTTCGAGGCGGAGATGAACAAGGACGAGACCGCGCCGACCCGGCCGCGCTTGTCGTCGGGCGTGTAGAGCTGGATCAGCGACTGGCGGACATAGACCGAGAACATGTCGGCGGCGCCGAGCAGAGCAAGACAGGCCAGCGAGAGCAGCATCCAGCGCGACAGGCCGAAGGCGATCGTCGCCGCGCCGAACAGGCCGACCGCGGCGAGCATCTTGACGCCGACATCGTCCTTGAGCGGCCGGAACGAGAAGAAGATCGCGGTCAGCGTCGCGCCGACCGCCGGCGCCGCGCGCAAATGGCCGAGCCCGGTCGGGCCGGCATGGAGGATGTCGCGGGCGAACACCGGCAGCATCGCCGTCGCCCCGCCGAGCAGCACCGCGAACAGGTCGAGCGAGATCGCGCCGAGCACCAGCTTGTTCTCGCGCACGTAGCGCAGCCCGTCGACCATCTGGTGCCAGGGATGCTTCGACCCCTCGATCGGAGTCCGCGGCCTGGGCCCGATCAGGAACATGCAGGTCAGCGACAGCGCGAACAGGGTGCCGGCCACGGCATAAGGCAGATGCGGCGCGGCGGCGTAGAGATAGCCGCCGATCGCCGGCCCCGCGATCGCGCCCGATTGCCAGGCGATCGAGCTCATCGCGATCGCTTTGGGCAGGATCGCGCGCGGCACGAGGTTGGGCGCCAGCGCCTGCAGGGCCGGCATCGCGAAGGCGCGGGCGACGCCGAGCAGGGCCGCCACCGCGAACAGGGCGATCAGGCTGGTGCTGCCGGTCCAGGCGAGCCAGCCGAGTATCGCCGCGCATAGAGTCTCGAGCGCGATGGTCGCGCGGGCGATGACCCGGCGGTCGAGCCGGTCGGCGGTCCAGCCGGTCACCAGCGTCAAGGCGAACAAAGGCACGAACTGGACGATGCCGATCAGGCCGAGCTGGAACGAGGCGGCTTTGAGGCCCATGTTCAGCCCGGCGGGATCCCGGGCGAGGTCGTAGACCTGCCAGCCGATCACGATCACCATGATCATCTGGGCGATGGTCGAGGCGAGCCGCGCCACCCAGTAGAAGCGGAAATCGGCGATCGAGAAGGGGGAGGGGCCCGGCATTGGGGGTGCAGTTAGGCCGGTGCGGCGAGCGCTTCAACATCGCTGATCGCGAAAGCGCGGTTCGCATGCGGGCCGCGGCCGCCGCGCGGCTTTCTTCCATTCCGGCCCCGGACATTGGAAAAGCCTTGCGCTGGCGCCCAACGGATTTTCGGTGCAGAAGCGCGCGCGGGTGGGCGGCAAATGCAAGCGCGGAGGACGATATGGCGCGTCGACTCACCGGGTTCCTCATTTCAGCGGCGGCACTGGCGCTCTCGATCTCGGCGCCGCCGGCATCAGATGCGGCGGCGGCGGCGCAGCGGCCGGCCCGCGCGGCGGCGCGCCAGGCGTGGCCCGCTTTCCTCAGCTCCTATATCGCGCAGAGTTTGCGCGCCAATCCGGCCTTCGCGGTGGGCCAAGGCCGGCACGAATATGACGGCCGGCTGCCCGACTGGAGCGAGACCGGCCTCCACAGCGAGATTTCGCGGCTGCGCAGCGCGATCGCCGCCGCTTCGGCATTCAATCCCCGGCGGCTGACCGGCGAGCAAAGATTCGAGCGCGACTATCTGATCGCGCAGGCGCGCGGCCAGCTGTTCTGGCTCGCCACCGCCGACCAGCCGCACACCAACCCGGCCTATTACATGAACAACGGCCTCGACCCGTCGGTCTATGTAACGCGGCCCTACGCGCCGCCGGCGACGCGGCTGCGCGCCTACATCGCCTATCTCCATGCGGTGCCGCGCGCGGCCCGGCAGATCCGCGCCAATTTGCGCACGCCGCTGCCGGTCAGCTTCATCGATTACGGCAAGTCGGCGTTCGGCGGCTTCGCCGATTATTATCCCGGCGACGGCACCCGCGCCTTTGCCGAGGTCCGCGATCCCGCGCTCCAGGCCCAGCTGCGCGAGGCGTCGCGCGAGGCGGCGCGGGCGATGCGCGGATTGGCGGACTGGCTCGAATCGCAGCGCCCCAATGCGACCACCAACTTCGCGCTCGGCGCGGAGCGCTTCGCCCAGATGATCCGCGACACCGAGATGGTCGACACGCCGCTCGACGAGCTCGAGCGGATCGGCCGCGCCGACCTCGCCCGCAACCAGCAGGCGTTGCGCGAGGCCTGCACCCGCTACGCGCCGGGGGCGACGATGATGGCCTGCATGGACCGGATGGCCGCCAACAAGCCCGCCGGCGGCCCGGTCGCCGCGGCGCGCGCGCAGCTCGCCGGCCTGCGTGCGTTCATCGTCGCGCACGACCTCGTCTCGATCCCCGGCGCCGAGCAGGCCCATGTCGAGGAGGCGCCGCCCTACAATCGCCAGAACTCGGCCTATATCGACATTCCCGGGCCCTATGAGCACGGCCTGCCTTCGGTCTATTATATCGCCCCGCCCGATCCCAGCTGGACGCCGGAAGTCCAGGCCGGCTTCATTCCGGGCGAGAAGGATTTGCTGTTCACCTCGGTCCACGAGGTCTGGCCGGGCCACTTCCTCAACTTCCTCCATGCGAACCGCTCGCCCTTCACCTTCGGCCGGGTGTTCGTCGGCTATGCCTATGCGGAAGGCTGGGCCCATTATGGCGAGGAGATGATGTGGGAGGCCGGGCTCGGGGGCGGCGACGCCGAAACCCATGTCGGGCAATTGTCGAACGCGCTGCTGCGCAACTGCCGCTTTCTCTCCGCGATCGGCATGCACACCGGGCGGATGACGCAGGAGCAATCGCGGCAGATGTTCCGCGACCAATGCTACCAGGACGAAGGCAATGCCCGGCAGCAAGCCGCGCGCGGCACCTACGATCCCGCCTATCTCAACTACACGATGGGCAAATTGATGATCCGCCGCCTGCGCGACGACTGGACCCGGACGCGCGGCGGCCGCGGCGCCTGGAAAGCCTTCCACGACCGCTTCCTCAGCTACGGCGGCCCACCGATCCCTTTGGTCAGGGCGCAGATGATGGGCGGGGCGCCAAGGGCGGTGTTCTAGGGCGCTTTGCCACGGGCTTCCGAAACATGAGAGACGATGCGGTTGAACCAGTTGGCGAGACGCTTCTGGCCAACCTTCTCTTCCTTCAGGCCAACCTCCCCGAAGGCAAGGAGCGTCTGCAATAGAGTGGCCTCGCCCAACTTTGCACCCAGAGCAATTCCGTCGACGAATGCGTTTGAATGCGGTGATATCGATCCGTGTACGAGCCTCGAACGCAGAGCGTAGAGCCTTTGGGCGTCTCTCTGCCAGGAATCGAAACTGTCATCGGGATTCTCGCAGCATATCGCCGCTATGCGTCCGGACATCAGGCTGGTGATATCATCTTGTTCGTCGGTCATCACCATGCGTTCCAAGGCTGTGGCGTACTTCACGACCTTGGCAGCCAGCGAGCGTTCCCGCACAGCCTCTCCGAACCACAAAGCCGCGTCCAGAAAGCGTCTGCTCAACGGGCGTTCAAAGGAGGGATCAACCACGCTTTCTAGTGCGATACCGCATAGGTGAAGCGCTCGCGCGTAACTCTCGTGTTCAAACCGTTGCCACCAGTCCTCCTCGAACGAGACGGAGCCGGCACCAGTGTAGCCGATGGAGTACCCCAGACCTTCGCTGTCGGAAACGGAGAGACTTCCTCTCCAATCCCGAGAGAGGTCAGGCCCGCCGATGGACATCTTGTAGGTGTATCTCGGCTCCAACAACAGGTGGAGGCAGTCGAGCGCAGCAGCCACGGCTCGGGCAGCAACCTCCTTGGAAGTCGGTCTATCGCATCCGCTGACGGTGACCTCGGCAACCCAGCTGAACGACCGATAATATCTCAGAGCGCGCGAGATGAACTTTCCAGAGCGCCTAAGGCCGACACGAGCAGTGGAAACGATTGGCGCGAGATGCGCTCTAAACGATCGCTGCGTCCGAAAATGAACTGGTCCTATGTCGAACTGGTCCGGCTTCTGAGCCACCATCAAATGGCATGGCACGTAGTGCGTGATGGTCTCCCTGCCCCTTGCCGCAAGCTTCGCCGCTTCGGAGAGCGCGCGATCCACATTCTTACGATCAAGCGGACGTTTCTCTTTCAGAAACTTGCGTACGATCACTTCCGCCAGTTTGTCGCGGATCACTGCGTTTGACACTTGGTGGCTGATTCCGGCATGCAAGGCGGCTCTTCGGGCAAGGTCCTGTAAGCCTTGATCGGCTGCACGCCCGCAAACCAGGAAACTCCACGAAACCTCCGGGTGAGGAATCTTGTAAAAGAATTCCATCGCTTCCGGGCTGTTTGGCATAACCTTCTCGCCGGAAAGCAATCTCGCCTGCATGCGCTTGCACTCGGCGAAGACGAACTGAATGGAAACCAGGGGATCGGCCTCAGCGGACACAGCGCCCTTTCCTGGAGGCCGCACTGCTCACGCCAGGCTGACAAAGCTGTCCAGCACGCGCTTGCGACCGGCATGCTCGAAGTCGATTTCGAGCTTGTTGCCTTCGATTTCGGCGACCGTGCCGTAGCCGAACTTCGAGTGGAAGACGCGCTGGCCCAGCGAAATGTCGGTGCGGCCGGGGTTGCCGAGGCTGACGGCGCTGGCCTTGACCTCGATCACCCGCGCGGGGGTGCGCTCGAACTGGCCGCTCGAGACCGCGCGTTGCCAGCCCGGGCCGCGCCCCGTCCGGCGGGCGACGTCGGCGAAAGGGTCGGCGCGTTCGGACCAGTTGGCGCGCCACAGGCTCTCGCCGCCGCTCATCGTGGTTTCGCTTTCGATGTGCGGCTCGGGCAGCTCGGTGACGAAGCGCGAGGGGATGGACGAGGTCCACTGGCCGTAGATGCGGCGGTTGGCGGCATGGAGGATGACGCAGCGCTTGCGGGCGCGGGTGATCGCCACGTAGGCGAGGCGGCGCTCCTCCTCGAGGCTGGCGTTGCCGCCCTCGTCCAATGCGCGCTGCGAGGGGAAGACGCCCTCTTCCCAGCCGGCGAGGAAGACGGTGTCGAACTCGAGCCCCTTGGCGGCATGGATGGTCATGATCGTGACCTTGTCCGCCTCGCGGTCGGCATCGTTGTCCATCACCAGCGAGACGTGCTCGAGGAACGCGCCGAGCGTTTCATAGTCCTCCATCGCCCGCGCCAGTTCGGTGAGGTTCTCGAGCCGGCCGGCGCTTTCGGCCGAGCGGTCGGCCTGGAGCATCGCGGTGTAGCCCGATTCGTCGAGGATCAGGCGGGCGAGCTCGGGGTGCGGCAGCTCCGCGAGCCTGGCCCGCCAGCGCGCGAAATCGCCGACGAGGTTGCCGAGCGAGCGGCGCGCCTGCCCGGTCAGCTCGTCCGTATCGAGGATGCGGGCGGCGGCGAGCGTCAGCGGGATGCCGTCGGACCGCGCCAGCTGGTGCAGCTTCGCCACCGCCTTGTCGCCGAGGCCGCGCTTGGGCGTGTTGACGATCCGCTCGAAGGCGAGGTCGTCGGCCGGCTGGGCGATGACCCGCAGATAAGCGAGCGCGTCGCGGATCTCGGCGCGTTCGTAGAAGCGGAAACCGCCGACGATGCGGTAGGGGAGGCCGATGGCGATGAACCGGTCCTCGAACTCGCGGGTCTGGAACTGGGCGCGGACCAGGATCGCGCATTCGTCGAGGCGCCCGCCGCGATGCTGGACGCTCTCGAGCTCGTCGCCGACCCGGCGCGCCTCCTCGGGCCCGTCCCAGACGCCGATCACCTGGACCTTGTCGCCCTCGTCTTCCTCGGTCCACAAAGTCTTGCCGAGCCGCCCGGCATTTTGCGCGATCAGCCCCGAGGCGGCGGCGAGGATCTGCGGGGTCGAGCGGTAGTTCTGCTCGAGCCGGATGATCTTCGCGCCCGGAAAATCCTTCTCGAAGCGCAGGATGTTGGAGACTTCGGCGCCGCGCCAGCTGTAGATCGACTGGTCGTCGTCGCCGACGCAGCAGAGGTTCCTGGAGCTCTGCGCGAGCAGGCGGAGCCAGAGATACTGGGCCTGGTTGGTGTCCTGATATTCGTCGACGAGGATGTAGCGGAAGCGCTGCTGATAATGCTCCAGCACGTCGCGGTGGCCCTTGAGGATCACCAGCATGTGCAGCAGCAGATCGCCGAAATCGCAGGCGTTGAGGTCCCTCAATCGCGCCTGGTAGAGCGCGTAGAGCTTGGCGCCCTTGCCGCCCGCATAGCCTTCCGCCTCGCCGGCATCGACCTGGTCCGGGGTCCAGCCCTTGTTCTTCCAGCGGTCGAAATATCCGCCCAGCATCCGCGCCGGCCATCTTTTCTCGTCGATGTCGGCGGCGAGGATCAGCTGCTTCATCAGGCGCAGCTGGTCGTCGGTGTCGAGGATGGTGAAATTGCTCTTGAGCCCGACCAGCTCGGCATGCCGGCGCAGCATCTTGGCGCCGATCGAATGGAAGGTGCCGAGCCAGGGCATGCCCTCGACCGCCTCGCCGACGATGCGGCCCACCCGCTCCTTCATCTCGCGCGCCGCCTTGTTGGTGAAGGTCACGCTCAGCAGCTCCGAGGGCCACGCCTTGCGCGTGTAGAGCAGGTGCGCGAGCCGCGCGGTCAGCGCCGCGGTCTTGCCCGTCCCGGCGCCGGCGAGCACCAGCACCGGCCCCTCGGTGGTCAGCACCGCCTCGCGCTGCGGCGGGTTGAGGCCGCGCAGGTAAGGGGGCTCGGGGGCAAGATCAGCGGGTTCCGGCACCAGTGAACAGCTAGGGAACGAAGCGGCGTGGCGCAAGGCGGCGTTTGGCGAGGCGCTCGCACCGTAATGGTTCCTGTTTGGATTGACAGATGCGCGCCGGGCATGGGATTTCTCAAGTCCCCGAACAGAGGAGGAGTCGATGAACACCTCGCTGAAACTCATCGCGGCACTTGCGGTTCTTACCGGCGTCGCCGGCAGCTCTGCCGTCGCCATGCAGGGCCCGCAGCAGAAGCAGGTCACTTACTTCTACGATGACGAAGAGCATACCAACATGATCGGAGGGACTCTGCTCTACTGCAACGGCTCGCATAGCCATTGGGGCTCCTATTCGCTTTACACCGAGGAATATTACTACAACTGCTGGTGAGGCCGGTCGGCGGCGGCGCGGCGCGGAGTCGACCGACGCGTGCCTGGCGAGGTCGCGGGCGCGGATGCCGAGGCGCGTGACCGGCGTCACGGACAGGCCTCCTCATTCCCCCTAAAGCAAGGGACCCGAAGCATGGTTTCGAAGCAACGGGAGATGATGATGGCCTTGCTCCGCTATGCCTGCCTGTTCCTCGCCGCCGCCGCTTCGTTCGGCGCCGCCGTCGCCGCGCAACAATTTCCCGGCCTCGGCACGCCGATTTCCGAGCCCTTTCGCGCGATGTTCGCGACGTGCGACCGGACGGACAGGTTCAACGGCGTGCAGTTTCCGATCAGGACCAAGTCCGGACACACTCGCTTCTTCGGGTGCCATACCGATCCGAGCCGCTTCGCGCGCTTCGTCGAGGTGCCCGCGACGGGCACGGCCAGCCGGGCGATCATTTTCGAGTCGAAGCTCGCCCACGACCGCGACGGATCGCCAATTGCGTGCGGCAGCGCGGGCGGCCCTACCGACCAGTGCGGCACCTCGCTCATGCTCGATCCGACGCCGGCCCATCCGTGCGTGATCGGAACCCGGACCAGCTGCGTGCCGGTCAATGCCGACGAGATTCCCTATGTCGTGCTTCCGGTGGCGGCCCCTCCCGGCATCGACGCCCGGGAGTTTCGCCGGCGGACCGGCCTCGACTTCGGCGATTACGGCGTCGTCATTGCCAACGGACGGACGATCCCGGTGATCGTCGCCGATGGCGGCCCGGCCTACAAGATCGGCGAAGGATCGACCGCCTTGCTGCAGGCGCTGGCAAGCGACGGCAGGCCGCACACGATCGGATCGGGGGTCACCTTCGTCCTGTTTCCGGGTTCGCGCGACCCTCGCGCGTCGCTTTCTCCCGATACGCTCGCGCGCCACGTCCGGGACAGCGGGTCTGCCTTGTTCGCCGCTTTCGCCGCCGCCCATCCCTAGAAGGGGCGCCAGCGGCGACGCACCGGGGGCTCGTCCTGCGGTTCTTCGTCCCGCGTTTCCCAGCTATGGTCCTGGACGATCCGGGAGCGGACCGGGCGCCCGAAGGGGTCCAGCGAGGGCCGGAAGCGGAAGCGCTGCTCGATCAGCCGGCAGGTGGTGTCGTCGAGCTCGGCGCTGCCGCTGGAATGGGTGATCGCGCAATGGGTCGCGCGCCCGTCGGTCTCGACGGTGTAGATCACCGAGACGGTGCCGCCGACCCCGGCCTCGCCGGCCGCCGCGGGATAGTCGCGGTCCCGGATGTCGCCGCGAATGTGGCGCGGCCGGGTGAAGCCGCCGCCATCGCCGTCGCCGTCGCCGCCGCCGCCCGGACCGTTGCCCCAGCGGCCGCTGCCGGTGCCGTTGCCCTGGCCGCCGCTGCCGGTGCCGGGGCCGGGCACGTTCGCGGCGCCCGCCGAGGGATCGGCGCCGACGTCCGGCGTCGACGCTGTAATGATGTTCGGCGGCGGCGGCGGCAGGACGGGTGGCGGAGCGACGATCTCGGTCCGCCGCGACTCGAGGTTGGGCGGCGAGGCGGCGCCTTCCGGCCTTCGGCTCCGCTCCCGCGTGGCCGGGGTGGCGCGGACGGGAGGGGGCGGCGGCGGGGCGAGGTCGATCAGCCTCATCATGACGAGATGGGGAGGCGGCAGCTCGAGGCCGAGGCTGCGCAGGAAGGCGAAAGCGAGCAGGACGTGCACGATCAGCACCGGAACCCCGGCCCTGACCCGATCGCGGGCGGTGTTTTGCATTGCCGTCATCGCCGACCCTCAGCCTGTTTGCGTTCTGACGTCTTCTCAATCGCTTAGGCCGGATGAATATTCGCTTATGATGTCCGCCGGAAGAGGTGCAGCGCGGCCTTGCCGAACCGGCGCTCGGCGGCGGCCTCGAGCCCGGCAGGAGGAGTCAGCGCTTCGCCATGGACTTCGACGCTGGCCCAGCCGCCCGGCGCGAGCCAGCCGGCGGCGCGGTCCAGCGTCGCCTGGGCGAGGCCGGCACCGTAGGGCGGATCGATCAGGATGAGGTCGCAGGGGCAAGCGGGCGGCGGGGCGTGCTCGACGCGTTGCGCGCGAATGTCGGCGCGCTCGCCGGCGCCGAGCCGGGCGACGTTGCGCTCGAGCGCGTCGAGCGCGGCCCGGTCCTTCTCGACGAAGGTGCAATAAGCGGCGCCGCGCGACAGCGCTTCGAGGCCGAGCGCGCCGGTGCCGGCGAACAGGTCGGCGACGTGAAGGCCTTCGAGGCTGCCGACCCGGCTGGTCAGCATCGAGAACAGGCCTTCGCGGGCGCGATCGCTGGTCGGGCGAGTGGCGGTGCCGGCCGGCGCCTCGAGCGGGCGGCCTCGCCACAAGCCCGCGATGATCCTCATCTATTTCCTCCCTGCGCGCGAAGCGCGTGGGGAGGGGGACCGGGTGAAACCCGGTGGAGGGGCTTTTCGGCTGCGGTGAGCCCCTCCACCATGCTTCGCATGGTCCCCCTCCCCATCGCTGCGCGACAGGGAGGACAAGGTGTTGCGGAACGCGACCAGATCGTGCTGGCGGATTTCGTCGACCGCCCCGGCCGGCAGGTCGGCGAGCGCGAATGGGCCGTAAGCGGTCCGGATCAGGCGCGAGACCTTGAGGCCGAGATGCTCCAAAACGCGGCGGACCTCGCGGTTCTTGCCCTCCCGGAGCCGCATCTCGACCCAGCCATTGCGGCCGGTGCGGCGCTCGAGATTGGCGTTGATCGCGCCGTAGCGGACGCCCTCGATCTCGATGCCGTGGATCAGCTCCTCCAATTGCGCCTGGCTTACGTCGCCGAACACGCGGGCGCGGTAGCTGCGCTCGACGCCGGTCGCGGGCAGCTCCAATTGCCGCTTCAATTCGCCGTCGGTGGTCAAGAGCAGCAGGCCCTCGGTGTTCATGTCGAGCCGGCCGACCGGCATCAGCCGCGGCAGGCCCTTGGGCAGCCGGTCGTAGATGGTCGCTCGCCCCTTGGGATCGCGCTCGGCGGTGAGCAGGCCGGCGGGCTTGTGGTAGCGGAACAGGCGCGCCGGGGCCGGCGCCCTGACCGGCTTGCCGTCGACGGTGACGCCGTGCAGCGAGGTGAGGACCGTCCCCGGCTTCTCCACCTTTTCGCCATGGATCGCGATCCGGCCCTCGGCGATCATCCGCTCGACCTCGCGGCGCGACGCGACGCCGGCGCGGGCAAGCAATTTGGCGATGCGCTGGGGTTCCATATTCACGTCCTAGGCGGTTCGAAGCTTATTTGCGCTCAGGCGATTGCGCGCCGCGGCACAAGCTCCCAGATTGCTCGTTACGGGATCGGACCGGTCACGATTTGGGAGGGGTGCGCCCTACATGCTCTTCGGCAAGCGCGAAAGGCGGATCCGCCGCATCCTGATCGTCGAGGACGAGCCCCTGGTCGCGTTCGACAACGAATATATGCTCCAGGACGCCGGCTACGAGGTGGTCGCCACCGTCGACAGCTTCGCCGCCGCCGCCGAGGCGATCGCCGCCGGGCCGATCGACCTCGTCCTCACCGATCTGAGCCTCGCCGGCGCGGGCGACGGCACCGACGTCGCCCGCGCGGCGCGCGCGAAAGGCGTCGCCGTCCTGTTCGTCACCGGCCATTCGACCGCGGACGTCGAGGACCTCGCTTTGGGCTGCCTCACCAAGCCCTATTCGGAGCGCGTTCTCCTCGGCGCGCTCGACGCCATCGACGGGCATATCCAGGGGCGCAAACCGCGGAAGATCCCCGAGCAGCTGACGCTCTACGTCCGCGCCTAGGCCAGCGCCCGCTCGACCTGGTCGTGGAAGTTGCGGATGCCGGTTTCGAGCGTGCCGAGCGTCACCGTCTCGATCGAGCCCGAGGCGAGGCCGTTCTGGCCCAAAGCGGCGGCGCGATAATCTTCGGCTGCGAACACGCCTTCGTCGAGCAGTGTCCAGCTCCGCTCCCAATGATCTTCCTCCTCGGCGGTCCGCGGCGCCTCCGGGATCAGCATGAAATCTTCCACCAGGGTGCGGCCTTCCGACTGCGGCATCAGCACCATCAGGTTCACATAATCGGGGCTCATGATGATGATCGTCGCCGGGAACAGCTGGTAGGCGAAGGTGATCACGGCGCGCAGCGCCGGCCAGTCCTGATGGTCGATCTCGGCCAGATATTCGGTGCGGCCGACCGCCGAGCGCTGGTGGATGCCGATCCGGTCGCCGACGGTGACGCCGTCGGTGAAGAAGCGGGCGATCGTCTGCGAATGGAGCCGCTGGACGTGGTAGCTTTCCAGGAACGCGTCCATGATCAGCTTCCAGTTGGACGCGACATCGTGGACCCGGCGGCGGAACAGGTGATGGCCGGCGAGTCCGAACGCGTCGAACTCCGGCGCCAGCGCTTCGGCGTCGGCGAAATCCGCCGGCTCGCGCGCGAACCAGATCAGCCCGCCCGCCTCGCGGCTGGGCAGCGCCTTCAGATGATGATCGGCCTTGTCGAGCCCGGGGAAGGTGTCGGGCCGCGGCATGCCGGCGAGCGCGCCGTCGGCGGTGTAGGTCCAGGCGTGATAAGGGCAGACGATGCGCGGGCACTTCGCCGCTTCGCCCGCCTCGACCAGCCGGGTGCCGCGGTGGCGGCAGACGTTCCAGAAGACATGCGCCACGCCCGCTTTGTCGCGGGTCAGCAGCAGCGGCATGCCGAAGCCGTCATGCGCGACCGCCATATTGGGTTCGGGCAGCAAAGCGGAAGGGGCGATCACGGTCGGCAGCCGGTCGAACAATTTCGCCTTCTCGGCGGCGAATCGCGCCGGGTCGGTGTAGACGGAGGCCGGCACGGTGGTGACGCCCTCGCCCACGGTCGGCTCGCCGAGCGCGAGGATGCGGGCGAGGTTCAGCTGGCCCGGCGTGGGCCGCTGATGCCGGGTCGGCATGTCCATGAGCCGATGGTGCGTCTTTGCGCGCGCCAAGGCAAGCGCGCAAAATGGCTTTTCGGCGGGCCGCGACTCGTTACAAAGACGGCATGAGCGAACCGAGCCAAGCCGCCGCGTCGTGGCGAGACAGCCTGCCCGCCAGCCTCAGGCCTTATACGCAAGGGGCGCCGCTGGCGGCCTTCTTCGTCGGCATCTCCTCCGGTCTGCCCTTCACTTTGCTCGCCGCGACGCTGACTCAACGGCTGTCCGAGGCGGGGATCCAGCGCCGCACCATCTCCGCATTCGCGCTCGTTCTCCTCATCTACAGCATCAAGTGGGCCTGGGCGCCGATCGTCGATCGAGTCCGTCTGCCGTTTTCGGGCCGCTTCGGGCAGCGCCGCACCTGGCTGGTGCTGTGCGCCGCCGCGGTAGTCGCTGCGATCGTCCTGCTCGCCCGTGCGGACCCGTCAGCAGGCGTACAACAGGTGCTGCTGGCGGCGCTGGTGCTGGGTTTCGCGGGCGCGACCTACGACGTCGTCATCGATGCCTATCGGATCGAATTGCTCGAGCCCGAACAGCTCGGCACCGGCTCGGGCATGTCGCAATATGGCTGGCGGATCGGCGCCTTCCTTGCCGGCACCATCGCGCTCGCCGGGGCGTCGCGCGTCGATTGGACCTTCGGCTATATCGCCTGCGCCCCGCTCGCGCTGTCGGCCGTCATCGTCTCGTTCTGGGCGGGGGAGCCCAAACGCCACAAGCTGCGCGAATGGCCGCAGCGCGCGCGCCGGGGCAGCTACCTCAGGCTCCTGGTTGCGATCCCGCTCATTCTGGCCGCGGCTTTTGGCCTGGATTATCTGCTCGCCTCGAACATCCTGTTCCGGATCGCGATGTTCGGCCTCATCTATCCCATTTTCGATCTTACCATCCGCCGCGCTCACGATGTCGGGTGGAGCGGCCATGTCGCCTGGGTGCTCGTGTCGCCCGCGATCGCGGCGCTGATCGGCAGCCTGAACTTGTTCTGGGTCGCGCTCGCGATGGCCGGGGCGCTGCTGCTCACGCTTGCGTTCAAGCCGGGCGATCGGCAAGCCAACCGCTTCGGCGACGCCCCCGAGATGTTGGTGAAAAAGGACGTCGTCGGCCCGATGGTCGAGTTCTTCCGGCGCCAGGGCGCGTGGCTCGTCTTCGTTTTCGTGCTGGTGCACAAGATCGGGGACACCATGGCCAATCTGATGGTCCGCGACCTGTTCGTGACCGAAGGCTTTTCGCGGGAAGAGATATTGTTCGCCGACGTTTGGGTCGGGTTCGCCTGCCTGATGATCGGCATCTTCGTCGGCGGCATCGTCTACGCCCGCTGGGGGATGAAACGCGCGGTGATGATCAGCCTGTTGCTGATGGGCATTTCCAATGTGAGCTTCGCGGTGCTCGCCGAGATGGGCCGGTCGGTGCCGATGATGGCCTTCACGATGGGCTTCGAGAATTTTGCCAGCGGCGTCGGCGGCGTCGCCGTGGTCGCCTTCCTTTCCGCGGTTTGCAGCCTGCGCTTCACCGCGACCCAATTCGCCATGCTTTCGGCGGCGGCGGCGATCGTCGGGCGCTTCCTGACGGGCTCGCTCGCCGGGCGGCTGATCGACGCGATGGGCTATCCGAACTTCTACCTGCTCACGACCGCGCTGGCGCTGCCGGGAATCCTCTTGTTCTGGTGGATGATCCGGTCCGGCCTGGTCGACGCCTCGATCGGCAGCGCCGGCAAGGAAGGCGAGGGCGACGCCCGGGCGGAGCCTCAGTCCGGGGCCTGATCGTTGGCGGCGAGCACCGCTCCGGCAAGGTAGAGCGAGCCCATCACCAGCACCACCGGCGGGCGGGCGCGGTCGGCGTGGCGGGCGATCCAGCCGAGCGCGTCGGCGACGCTCGCGGCGGTCATCGCGCTCATCCCCGCCGCGTGCGCGGCGGCGGCGAGCGCCGCCGGCGGGTGATGGTCGTGCTCGGGGACGGGGACCGCGTGGACCGTCAGCGAACGGCCGCGGAACGGGTGCAGCACGCCCGCCGCATCCTTGTTGGCGAGCAGGCCGATGACGAGGTGGAAGGGCCGGTCCAGCCCACGGAAATGGTCGGCGACCGCGCGCGATGCCGCCGGATTGTGGGCGCCGTCGAGCCACAGCTCGGCACCGGCGGGGAGCAGATCGCGCAATGGGCCCGGCGCCAGGCATTGCAGCCGCGCCGGCCATTCCGCCCATTTGAGCGCGGCCTTCAGCGCCGGCTCGGGCACGTTCAGCACCTCCTGATGGCGCAGCATCGCGATCGCCAGCGCCGCGTTCATCGCCTGGTGCGTTCCGGACAGCTCGGGTGGCGCGGCCGCGATCGTGCCCCGGGCGTCGCGATAGGCGAACCCGGCGCCGGCCTCGGCGTCCCAGGCGCCGCCGCGCGGCAGCCAGCGCGCGCCGGCCGCCGCCGCGGCCGCGCCGACCCGCGCCGCGATCGCCGGCGGGTAGAGCTGGGTCAGCAGCGGCACCCCCGGCTTGGCGATGCCCGCTTTCTCGGCCGCGATATCCTCGAGGGTGTCGCCGAGGAAGGCGTGATGGTCGTGGCCCAATTGGGCGATGCCGCAGGCGAGGGGCAAGGGGATGACGTTGGTCGCGTCGAGCCGGCCGCCCAGCCCGACCTCGACGATGCAGGCGTCAGCCCGGACCCGCGCGAAAGCGAGAAAGGCCGCGGCCGTGGTCGCTTCGAAGAAGCTCAATTCCATGCCCGCCGCGGCCTCGAGCGTTTCGTCCAGGATCGCGGCGAGCGCTTCGTCCCCGATCAGCCGGCCGGCGAGGCGGATGCGCTCGTTGAAGCGGACGAGGTGCGGGCTCGAATAGACATGCGCCGCGAGCCCGGCCGCCTCGACCGCCGCGCGCAGGAAGGCGCAGGTCGAGCCCTTGCCGTTGGTGCCGGCGACGTGGAGCACGGGCGGCAGCGCCCGCTCGGGATTGCCGAGCCGGGCGAGCAGCGCGCTGATCCGCTCCAGCCCGAGGATGTCGCCGCCGGGCGACAGCAAGGCCAGCCGGTCGAGTTGCTCCTGGACCGCCGGATCGTCGGATCGGGCGCGGTCCGCCAGCTCAGGCCGCCTGTTTGCGCGGCGTCAGATAGTCGAGCAGCAGCGCCAGGCGCCGGCGCAGGTCCTTGCGGTGGACGACCATGTCGACCATCCCGTGTTCGAGCAGATATTCGGCGCGCTGGAAGCCTTCGGGAAGCTTCTCGCGGATCGTGTTCTCGATCACCCGCTGGCCGGCGAAGCCGATCAGCGCGCCGGGCTCGGCGACCTGGACGTCGCCGAGCATCGCGTAGGACGCGGTGACCCCGCCGGTCGTCGGATCGGCGAGGATGACGATGTAGGGCAGGCCCGCTTCCTTCAGCTCGGCGATCGCGACGGTCGCCTTGGGCATCTGCATCAGCGACAATATGCCCTCCTGCATCCGCGCGCCGCCGGCGGCGGTGACGATGACGTAGGGCACGCGGTCCTCGATCGCGGCGCGGGCGCCGGCGACGAAGGCGGCGCCGACCGCCATCCCCATCGATCCGCCCATGAAGGCGAAATCCTGAACGCCGAGGACGAGGCGGTTGCCGTCGACGGCGCCGCGCGCGTTGACGAGGGCGTCGGGCTCGCCGGTCGCGGCGCGCGCGGCCTTGATCCGTTCGCTGTAGCGTTTGGAATCGCGGAACTTGAGCGGGTCTTCCCTGACCTGGGGCGGCGGCAGCACGGTGTAGCCGGGGTCGAGCAGCATGTCGAAGCGCAAAGTCGGGCCGATCCGGCCGTGATGGTCGCAGCGCGGGCAGACGTAGAGATTGTCCTCATATTCCTTGGAGAAGACCATCGCCTCGCATTCGGGGCATTTGTGCCAGAGATTCTCGGGGGTTTCCCGCTTGGGCAGGAAGGGGATGCTGTTGCGGACCTTGTTGAGCCAGCTCATCTGAGACTCCTTGGGCCGCGCCGATAGGCCCGAGGCCCCGCAAAGTCCATTCTAGAGCGTCGCCGCGATCGCGCGGGCGGCCTGGTCCGGGTCCGCCGCCTGGGTGATCGGCCGGCCGACGACGAGGATCGAGGCGCCGGCGTCGAGCGCCTGGCGCGGGGTGACGACGCGCTTCTGGTCGCCGGCCGAGGCGTCGGCCGGGCGCACGCCGGGGACGACGAAGAAGCCGTCGGGCCAGGCCTTCTTCGCCGCCGCGACCTCGGCGCCCGAACAGACGACGCCGTCGAGCCCCGCCTCGCGCGCGAGGCCGGTCAGCCGCGCCACCTGGCCGTGGGCATCGCGGGCGAGCCCGGTCTCGGCGAGGTCGTCCTCGTCGAGGCTGGTGAGGACGGTGACGCCGACCACTTTGGTGCCCGAAGGGGCGGCGGCCTTGGCGTCCTCCATCATTGCCCGGCCGCCGGCGGCGTGGACGGTGAGGATCGCGGGCGCGAGCGGGTAGAGCGCCTGTACCGCCTTGGCGACGGTGTTGGGGATGTCGTGGAGCTTTAGATCGAGGAAGACCGGCAGATCGAGCGCGGCCATCGCGCGGACCCCGTCGGGGCCGTTGGCCGAATAGAATTCGAGGCCGAGTTTGATCCCGCCGACATGGGCCCGGACCTTGACGGCAATGGCTCTGGCGCGGTCGAGGTCGGGCGTGTCGATCGCGACGTAGATCGGGCGCGTCATTCGGCCGGCCAGGCCTTGGCGTCGGTCGCCTGCCGGCCGGGCGCATTGGCCGTCGGCACCGGCCGCGCCGGCGCGGGATTGTTGGCGACGGGGAGCGGAATTTGGGTCTCGAAGCGGCGCCGCAGCGACCAGAGGCGGGCGCGGTAGATGATGAGGGTCGGCAGGAAGCCGAGCAGGAAGGCGCCGATCACGAGCACCGGCAATTTGATGTCGACGACGATGTCGCCGAGGTTCAGCGGCACGGTCACCCAATTGTTGGTGGCGAACAGCACCGCCAGCACCGCGAACACCACCCAGAACAGGGTCTTGAGAAACTGCATCGCCGCACCTTCGTGGAAAATCGCCTTCTCGTCCAGACCGTCTCAATAGGGACAGTCCCTATTTTTCCGCGGCCCGGCGGAATGGTCGAAAAACAGGGACTGTCCCTATTTTTGCCAAACGGAGGATTCGTTCAGCCTCAGCCGATCTCGCGGTCGAGCGCGGCGAACAGGGTTTCGATCGCCGTGAGGCGCGGCTTTTCCTCGGCGAGGATGGCGCGGAACGCGTCGCGCTTCAGCGTTGCGATCGCCTCGGGGCCGAGCTGCTTGGTCTCGGGCACCGCCGAGTTGACGATGTCGATCAGGCGGTCGGCGCCGTGGAGGCGGCCCCAGAGATAGTCGTTCTCGCGATAGGCGCGGCTGAAGAAGGCGCCGAAGCTGTTGAACTGGAGGCCCTTGAGCGTGACGTGCGGCCCGCCCTTGCGGATCGCCGTCGCGTCGTTGGGCGAGATGCGGTCGATCTTGATCGGATCGAACTCGTCGAGCCCCTCGCCCTGGAGCAAGGGCAGGGTGGCGATGTCGTAATAGGGATAGCCGAGATAGGCGAGGATCAGAGCGCGCCGATCCCCCTTGGGCAGCGCGAGCAAGGCGGCGCTGAGCGCGGCATCGGCTTCGAGGTCGAGCGGCGGCAGTTCGAGCAGCCCCGCCAGCGCGGCCAGGGCGGCGGCAGGATCGCGCTCCACCGCTTCGAAGGCGCGCCGGGCCGCCTCGTCGGGCAAAGCGGCCTCGCGCGCGCGGTAGCGGGCGATCGTCCCGTGGAGCGTGCCCAGCATCCGCTCCTGCTCTTCGCGCGGCGCTTCCATCGTCTCGGAGGTCTCGGTGATGCGCCGCGCGACGAACCGCAGCCGGCGGGTACGGAAGGTGAGGTCGAACGCGACCAGAAAGCGGATCACGTCGTCGCGCGCGCCGCTGGCGGTGACCGCGTCGGGATCGGCGAGGCCGACCGCGCGGACGTGCCGCCAGAGCGCGCGGCGGACCGCCTTGCGCCGGACCGTGTCGCCGCCTCCGCCGAGCCGGAAGACGAGGCCGACCAGCTCCTCGACCACCGTCGCGATCTTGAGCTGGCCGTAGGCGGCATAGGCGTAGCCGGCCTCGCGCGCCGAGAGCGTGTGCGCCCTGGCCCGCCAGGCGCCGAGCCGAGCCGGGGTCGGGCGGCTGAGGAAGAAGCTCGACCCGACCGCCCGCTCGATCGCCGCCTCGACCTCGGGCTGGATCGATGCGGTGATGCGCCTGAGCCGGCGGATCCGCGCCGAGATCCGGTCGATCGCCTCGAGATTGTCGCTGATCGGCTGCTCGCGCGGGATATCGGAGAGCGCGCCGAAGATCGTGCCGAAGAAGCCGGGCACGTCCTCGTCGTCGCCGCCGAAGCGGACGCTCTTCATCCCCGGCTTGGGGTCGATATAGACGAAGCGGCGGTCGACCTCGCGCCGCGCCGGCCTTTTTTCGAGCGCCGCCACGGCCGGACCGAACGGCCGGTTGTGCAGCACCGAGCCGTCGATCAGCACCGCCTTCTCGGCCTCGCCCAGCGCGGCGCGCTGCGGCAGCGCGCGTTCGAGGAAGGCGGCGCGGCCGGGCCAGGGCCGCGCCCTCGCCTCGAGGCAGCGGTCGAGCTCGCCGATCTGGAAAGGCGGGAAGGCGCCGGGGAAGCTCGCGGTCGCCCGGGCGGCATAGGCGAGCTCGGCGGGGTCGGCGAGGCGGCGGCCGGCGCCGCCCGCGTCCTGAAAGGAGAGCGTGAGCCGATGCTCGGTCTCGATCACCTCGGGCGGCGAATTCAGGCGCAGCAGCTCGGGATAGCCGTGGAAATCGGTGACGGTGACGAACAGGTCGAGCGGCTGGTAGTCGGGCAGCAGGGGATCGCCCTTCGGCCCCTGCTCCATCGCCTCGAACGCGTTCAAGATGAGGTTGGTCAGCTGCGGCCCGCCGAACGGCGGCGCCAACCAGGGCGCGCGCACGAACTTGGCGAGCTTGGCCTTGATTTCGGCGCGATGGCCCGCCTCGACCGTCTGGTCGATCCCCGCGCGCGCCGACAGCGCCCAGGCGAAGGGAATGGCGCTCGCCTTGGCGAGCCGCGTCAGGGCGCCGCCGCCCGGCGCGAGCAGCGAATCGACGTCGGCGGAATCGAGCCAGAGATCGGTCAGCGGATCGATCGTCTGGCCGGTTGCGATCGCGTGGGAGAGGAAGATGGCATTGATCCCGCCGGCGCTCGCCCCGGCGAGGATGTCGACGAGGATCCTGAGGTCGATCCCGGCCTCGGCGGCGATGGTGCGCAAGAGCTTTGCATAGATGTCGTCATGCGCCGCTTCCGCAGCGTCGCTCGAATGGACCGCCTGGCTCGCCTTGGCGAGGCGCCAGATCTCCTTGGTGATGCCGTGCATATAGACGGCGAGGCTGACGCCGCCATAGCAGACCAGCGCGATCCGGAGCTCCTTCTCCTGCATGCGCCACAGGGTGGCAGGAAGGCGGTGCGCTGTCGAGCGAGGCGCTTTTCTTCGTCGAATCGCCCGGCTAAGGCGGCGGCGCCGGACGAGCCGGCGCCGAGGGAGTTGGATTTCCAAGCCTGTGCAGTTGAGGCGCCTCGTCTGGTATTTCGTCGCAGGCCTCGTGGCGGCCGCCGCCCTGTGGGCGCTGGCGCTGCGCGTCACCACGCCGCTGCCGGCGCCCGCCCACCGCTTCGACGTCGCGGTCAGCGGCGGCGGCGGGCCGCGCCCGCATGCGGTCGATTATCTGCGCCTCGATGAGCGGCTTCACCGGCTGATGGCGGATCCGGCGATGGTCGGGCTTGCCGTCGGGATCGTCGAGGGCGGGCAGATCCGCTTCGTCAAGGGCTATGGCATCACGTTCGCCGGCGGCAGCGAGCGGGTGACGCCCGACACCGTCTTCCGCTGGGCGTCGCTCTCCAAGGGCGTCGCCGCCGACATGGTCGCGAGCCTCGCTCATGACGGCCGGCTGTCCCTGAACGATCCGGTCGGCCGCTACGCCTCCTCGCTGCGCCTGCCGGACGGCTACGAGCAGGTCGCGACCGTCGCCAACCTGCTCTCGCACACGCTCGGCCTGTTCGGCCATGCCCAGGACTCAAAGCTCGAGGATGGGATCGAGCCGCATTATCTGCGCGGCACCTTCGCCACCCTCCACAATATCTGCGCGCCGGGCGCCTGCCACGCCTACCAGAACGTCGCCTACGACGCCGCCTCGGAGATCGTCGAGCGGGTCACCGGCCGCCCCTATGCCGACGTGGTGCGCGAGCGCTTCTTCGCGCCGCTGGGGATGACCGGCGCGAGCATGAGCCGGGCCGGCCTGATGGCCGCGCCGAGTTGGGCGCGCCCGCATGTCGGCGCCCATCCGCTGGGGCCGGAGGAGGTCAACGACATCTATTACCGGGTCCCCGCCGCCGGCGGCGTCAACGGCACGATCAAGGACCTTTCGATCTGGATGCTGGCCCAGATGGGGCTGGCGGGGGACGTGCTGCCGGCCCCCGTCCTCGCCGCGGTCCAGACGCCGCGGGTGCGCACCCCGGGCGAGAATTTCCGCCGCCGCAAGTTCCGCGAGCGCACCGCCGCTTCCGCCTACGGGCTCGGCTGGCGGATCCTCGATTATGCCGGCCACCGCGTCGTCGGCCACCACGGCGGGGTGCGCGGCTACCGCTCGACGATCCTGTTCGACCCGCGCCTGCGTGCGGGCGTTGTCGTGCTGTGGAACTCGTCGAGCCCGCGGCCCAACGCGATCGAATATGAAGTGATGGATATGGTCTACCATCTGCCGTTCCGCGACTGGCTCGAGCTCGACAAGGCGCCGGAGCCCGCCGCCGCAGAGCCCGGCAACACGGTCCATGCGGAGAACGAAGGCGGCTAAAGCGGCCTCACTTCCGCCCAGATCGGCAGATGGTCGGACGCGCGCCGCGAGCAGGCGGTGCGATGGACGCCGCTCGCGACGATCTCGAGGTCGCGGCTGGCCATGATCCGGTCGAGGGCGACGATCGGGCGGCGGGCGTGGAAGGAGCGGCCGCACGGCGCGAAATCGTGATCGGCGCCGAACTCGCGCAGGCAGCCGCCGCGCGTGCTCCATTCGTTGAGGTCGCCCATCAGCACCGTCGGCGGCGCGCCGTCGCGCTCGTGGAGGTGGGAGAGGATCGCCTGCGCCTGCTGCCGCCGCCAGAGGCCGGAAAGATCGAGATGCATGCCGACCACCCGCAGCAGCACGTCGTCGAGCCGCAATTCGGCGAGCACGGCGCCGCGCGGCTCGAGCGAGGGCAGGCGGAAGAGATGATGCTCGCGCACCTCGATCCGCTTTTTCACCAGCAGCGCGTTGCCGTGCCAGCCGATGCTGCCCATGCGGTTGTCGATCTCGACCGGCTTGTAGTCGCTGTGCGCGTCGAGCAAGGCGAGCGGGATCGCGCTCGCTTTGGACCCGAACCGGCGGTCGGCCTCCTGCAGGGCGATGACGTCGGCGTCGAGCTCGTTGAGCACCTCGATCGTCCGCTCGGGCCGCCGCCGCCGGTCGGTGCCGATCGCCTTGCGCATGTTGTAGGAAGCGACGCGGATCATGGCGGGCCGGAAAATAGGGACAGTCCCCATTTTCTCAAGCGCGGGCGCGGGACGGGGAAAATAGGGACAGTCCCTATTTCTCTAGCGGCTGATCTTGCCGAGGCTGTGCTCGAGCGCTCGCGCCGCCTTGTCCGCCGCCTGGATCACCGCATTGTCGACCCTTTTCGCCTCGGCGTGGACGGCGACCGGCTCGTGGCCGGCGGGCCGCGCCTCGAGGCTGACCCGTTTGTCGCCGCCGCCCTTCGGGCCGTTGACGTCGGAGATGTGGATTTCGACCAGGCCGAGCCGCCTTTCGAACCGCTTCAACTTGCGGCGCACCTTCTGCTCGAGCCGGGCATTGGCGCCGTCGTCGCTCTTGATGTGGTTGTCGGTTCTGATCTGGACGAACACGCGCGGACTCCCTCGTTGCCTGTCAGCCTTGAATGCGGGCGCGGGCAAGCTGTTCCATCGCCGGCGGACGGTCAATCGATCTCCGAACCGGTGGAGATTGTGCGCGCGGCCCGGGCCGATTCGGGTTATGATCGCCGCAGCACACGGAGGGGGAAGGCAAATGGGACTCAGCGCGCTTCGTATCCGCAGGGACGCCTGGCGGCTCGCCGCCACCGACAAGACGCTCGAATGGTACGGCAAGGCGGTCGCCGAAATGAAGAAGCTGCCGCTCAATGATCCGACCAGCTGGCGCTACCAGGGCGCGATCCACGGCTATATTCGCAGCCGCGATCCGCTCAAGAAGTCGGGCGAGGCGCTGCCCAGCTCTGCCAACCAGACGAAATTCTGGAGCCAGTGCCAACACAACAGCTGGTATTTCCTGCCCTGGCACCGCGGCTATCTGCTGCAGTTCGAGCGGATCTGCCGCGGCCATATCGTCGCCCTCGGCGGGCCGGGGACCTGGGCGCTGCCTTATTGGGATTACAGCAACAATTCCGACCCCAAGTTCCGCCAGCTGCCGGTCCCGTTCCAGGCGAAGACGGTGGGCGGCAAGACCAACCCGCTGTTCGTCGCCCAGCGCGCGGTCAACCCGGCGGGCAGCGGCAACGTCGACCTGTCCTCGGCGGAGGTCAGTCTCGACTGCCTGAACCGCACCCACTTCGTCGGCACGTCGAGTGGCGGCAGCCCCGGCTTCGGCGGCCCGATCACCGATTTCAACCATGACGGCGGCACCGCCGGCGCGGTCGAGCGGACGCCGCATGGCGACATCCATGTCGCGGTCGGCGGCGACACCGGCTGGATGAGCTTCTTCGAGCAGGCGGCGCTCGATCCGATCTTCTGGCTCCACCATTGCAACATCGACCGGCTCTGGGAAGTGTGGCGCAGGCGATCGGCGAGCCTGGGCAACCCGACCCAATCGGCGTGGCTCAACAAGAAATTCAATCTGCACGATGCCGCCGGCACGGCGATTACCTTCACCCCGACGCAGATGGTGGACATCACCGCGCTCGGCTATACCTATGAGGACTTGACCCGACCGCTGGTGTCCGCCGTCACCGGTTTGGCGGCCGCCGCGGGCGCAGAGGAGGCCGCCATGCCCGCACCGCCTGCAGGACCACGGCCGCCGGCCGAGCTCGCCGGCGCCACCGCGAAGCCGATTCAGCTCGGCGGCTCGCCGACCGCCGCCAGCGTGCCGATCGCGGCTCCCGCCGTGGCGTTCGCCGAGGCGGCCGGCCTGGTCGGCGAGCCGGCGCCGGCGCGGCGCGTGTTCCTCAACATCGAGAACATCACCGGACGCGGCCCGCCCGGCACCTATTCGGTCTATGTCAACGTCCCCGAGGGCGGGAAGCCCGAGGACCATCCGGAGAGCTTCGCCGGCACCCTGCCGCTGTTCGGCATGGCCGAGGCGAGCCGGGCCGACAGCGCGCACGGCGGCAGCGGCCTCACCCACGTCCTCGAAATCACCGCGATCGTCGACCGGCTCCGCGCCGAGGGCGGCTGGCGGGAGGACAATCTCAAGGTCGCTTTCGTGCCGCTGCGCCCCGTTCCGCAAGGCGCCGACATCAAGATCGGCCGGGTGAGCGTCTATTACGGCTGAGGCGAAGGTCGCGGCGCTGGCCGCCTGGCCGTTCGCCGGCCCGCGCCGCCGGGCGGCGCTGGCGCAGCGCGCCGCCGCGCATCCGGAGATCTGGGTCTATGCGGCTGCCGCGGCCGCCTGGGCGGCGCTGCTGCTGATGCCGGTGAGCGGGGCGCTGGCGGCCTTTTGCTTCGGCGACGAGAGCGCGCTCGCGAACTGGTCGTTCGCCGCCGGCGCGACCCTGGCCACGGTCGCATGGCCGGCGGCTTTGGTTCATTGGCTGCTGATGGTCGCGGCGATGATGCTGCCGCTGACCGCGATGGCGCTGCGCCATGTCGCGATGCGCAGCTTCCGCGCGCGCCGTCGCCGGGCGATGGCAGTGTTCCTGGCCGGCTATGCCTTGGTCTGGGTGGCCGTCGCGCCGATCTATGCCGCGGCCGCCTTCGCCGGCCGGATGCTGGCCGGGGAGGGGCCGCTGCTGCCGCTCGGCGCGGCGCTCGCATTTGCCGCCCTCTGGCAGGCGACGCCGGCCAAAAGGCGCGCGCTGCGCCGTTGCCACCGGACGGCGCCGCTGGCCCCGTCGGGCTGGCAGGCCGACCGCGACGGCTTCGTCTTCGGCCTCGATCACGGCCGCGCCTGCCTGGCGTCCTGCTGGCCTTTGATGCTGGTCGCGGTCGCCGCCGGCCACCATCCCGCCGCGATGCTGGCGGCCGGCCTGTTCGCTTTGGCCGAGCGACGCCTCCTGCCGCCGGAGCCGCGGCGCAGCGCCGTCCCGTTCGCCGCCGCCGCCATGCTCTGCCTGGCGACCGCCGCGCTCTGAAAAATCGCTGGCCGTTCCTGTTTCGTTTCGCTATGGCGAAGCCATGGCCAAGCCGAGGAAACGCTATGTCTGCCAGCTGTGCGGGTCGGTGAGCGGCCGCTGGACCGGCCAGTGCGCCGATTGCGGCGAATGGAACAGCCTGGTGGAGGATGCGCAAGGCGTGGTGACGCCCTTTTCCGCCCGGCACAATCTGCGCTCGGGCGGGCGGCGAGTCGATCTCCTCGGCCTCGACGCCGAAGTGGCGCTGCCCGAGCGGCTGGCGACCGGCATCGCCGAGTTCGACCGCGCGCTCGGCGGCGGCCTCGTTGCCGGCTCGGCGACCCTGATCGGCGGTGACCCCGGCATCGGCAAGTCGACTCTGCTCCTGCAAGCGGCTGCGAGAGTCGCCGCACAAGGCCTTCCCGTCGCTTATATTTCTGGAGAAGAGGCTGTCGACCAGATTCGCCTGCGCGCGCGCCGGCTCGGGCTCGGCGCGGCGCCGTTGCGGCTCGCCGCGGCGACTTCGGTGCGCGACATCCTGACCACGCTCGGCGAATCGGCGCCGCCCGCTCTGGTCGTCGTCGATTCGATCCAGACCATGTATTCGGACCTGATCGAGGGCGCGCCGGGCACGGTCGGCCAGGTCCGCGCCGCCGCCCACGAGCTGATCCGCTTCGCCAAGGAATCGGGTGCCGCGCTCGCCCTCGTCGGCCACGTCACCAAGGACGGGGCGATCGCCGGCCCCAGGGTGCTCGAACATATGGTCGACACGGTGCTGAGCTTCGAAGGCGAGCGCAGCCACCAATATCGGATCCTGCGCGCGACCAAGAACCGCTATGGCGGCACCGAGGAGATCGGCGTCTTCGCGATGGGCGAAGAAGGTCTGGCCGAGGTCGCCAACCCTTCCGCCCTGTTCCTCACCCACCGCGGCGAGGCGGTGCCCGGCGCGGTCGTCTTCCCGGCGCTCGAAGGCACGCGCCCGGTGCTGGTCGAGATCCAGGCGCTGACCGTCCGCCTCGCCAGCGGCGCCACCCCGCGCCGCGCCGCGGTCGGCTGGGATGCGGGGCGCCTCGCGATGATCCTCGCCGTCCTCGAAGCGCGCTGCGGCCTCAGCTTCTCGACCTGCGAGGTCTATCTCAACGTCGCCGGCGGCTATCGGATCACCGACCCCGCCGCCGACCTCGCCGTCGCCGCGGCCCTCGTCTCGGCGCTTGCCGAGCGGCCGGTCCCGCCCGAGACGGTCGCGTTCGGCGAGGTCGCCTTGTCGGGCGAGCTCCGCCCGGTCAGCCACGCCGGCCTGCGTCTCAAGGAAAGCGCCAAGCTCGGCTTCGAGCGCGCCCTCGTTCCCGCCGCCCTCGCCGCGCAAAAGGGGCCGATGCGCCTGTCGGCCTTCCGCACCCTCGCCCATCTCGTTGACCATCTGCTGGGGCGCGGCTAGCCCGGACCCATGCGCCGCATCGCCCTTGCCATCCTCCCCGCTCTGGCGCTCGTACCCATCGCCGCGCGCGCTCAGGATGCCGACTACCGCCGGTTCCTCGAGCAGACCAACGCCGCCGCGCCGCCGCCGGCGCTCCAGGCCCTGCAGGCGCAGGCGCTCGACATGCTGCGCGGCAATGCCCGCGCCGAAGGCCGCTGCGCGCCCAGCGCGGTGAGGCTCGAGCGGCTCGAGAGCGCGACCGCGACCCGCATCATCACCCAAGGTGTGCGGGCCGGCGAGCTTAGGAACGGCTGGACGATGTACGGCCGCGCCGAGGGTTGTCCGCAACCCTATCTCGCCCATTTCATGGTGCTGCGCTTGGCCGACAACAGCCTACGGGTGGTGCTGGTCAACGAGGGCGAGACGCTGACCAATCCGTCATTGATGCGCGACATGGGCCATCTCGCCGCGCTCGCCGCGACCAATCTCGTGCGCCGCACCAATCCGCGCTGCGACGGCGCCGGCCTCAGGATGGGGCCGACCCGCGTCGTCGACCGGTCCCGGCTCGGTGCCTATTCGAACGGCGCCTATTTTTCCGGCAGCTGGTCCGAAGCCTGGACCTTCCTGGTCTGCGGCCGACGCGTCGAGATCCCGGTGACCTTCACCGCCGACGCCAATGGCGGCGCCGATTACGACGTCCGCGGCACCGAAGGACGAATCTTCGATTGAGCAGCCAGCTTTCCAACTTTGGAAACCTTCTCTACTCACTCCCCTCATGGGCCTCACCGCACTCGACATCATCGTCTTCCTGCTCGTCGGCGCCGGCCTGGTGGTCGGCTGGCTGCGCGGCTTCGTCGCCGAGATCTTGTCGCTGTTCGCCTGGTTCCTGGCGATCGTCGCCTTGCGCTACCTGCACGCGCCGGTGCGCGACCTGCTGGCCGGGCCGGTCGGCACGATCGCCGGCGCCTCGGTGCTCGCCTTCGTGATCGTGTTCGGCCTCGTTTTCCTCGGCGGCAAGCTCGCCTCGCGCCGCCTGGGCGGCCGAGTCCGCAACTCGGTGGTCGGGCCGGTCGACCGGCTGCTCGGCGCCGGCTTCGGCGCCTTGAAGGGCTTGATCGGCGCGACCCTGCTCTTCCTCGTCCTCAACCTCGTCTACGATACGATCTGGGGGCGGGCGGCGGTGCGCCCCGAATGGATGTCCGAATCGCGCACCTATCCCCTGCTCCAGTCGAGCAGCGCGATGATGGTCGACCTCGTCGAGGCGCGCCGCGGCGCGGCGCCCGGGGGCAATCAGTTGGAAGCCAACACCCAGAACGCGCAATGACCGGGCTCAGGCTGCACGACACGATGGCGCGCGAGAAGCGCGCTTTCGCGCCCGCAGATCCGGGCCGGGTGACGATGTATGTCTGCGGGCCCACCGTCTACAACCGCGCCCATATCGGCAATGCCCGCCCGGCGGTGGTGTTCGATGTGCTCGCCCGGCTGCTGCGCCACTCCTATGGCGAGAACAGCCTCGTCTATGCGCGCAACGTCACCGACGTCGATGACAAGATCATCGAGGCGGCGCGGGCCGAGGGGGTCGAACCCGCCGTCATCACCGCGCGCTACGAGCGTTTCTACAACGAGGACATGGGCGCCCTCGGAGTCAAGCTTCCCACCATCGCGCCCCACGCCACCGGCCATGTCGGCGAGATGGTGGCGATGATCGCGCGGCTGGTGGAGGCCGGCAACGCCTATGAGGCGGACGGCCACGTCCTGTTCCATGTCCCGAGCGACCCCGATTACGGCGCGCTCGGCCGCCGCGACCGCGAGGCGATGATCGCCGGCGCCCGCGTCGAAGTCGCGTCCTACAAGAAGGATCCGGCCGATTTCGTGCTCTGGAAGCCCTCGCCCGAGGGCGTGATCGGCTGGGACTCGCCCTGGGGCCGCGGCCGCCCGGGCTGGCACATCGAATGCTCGGCGATGATCGAAGCGCATCTCGGGCAGACGATCGACATCCACGGCGGCGGCCTCGACCTCATCTTCCCCCACCACGAGAACGAGATCGCCCAGAGCCGCTGCGCCCATGGCGGCGCGCCGCTCGCCCGCTACTGGGTCCATAACGGCTTCCTGTCGATGGCGGGCAGCGAGAAGATGTCGAAGAGCCTCGGCAACGTGGTGACCGTCGGCGAGCTGCTGGAGCAGGATCCGCGCGGCGAGATTTACCGGCTGGCGCTGCTCAAGGGTCATTATCGCCAGCCGCTCGAATGGTCGGACGAGCTGGTCGCCGAGAGCAAGGCGACGCTGAACGGCCTCTACCGGCGGATCGAGGGAATCGAGCATTGGGAGGGAGCCGAGATCGATCCGGGCGTGCTGGAGGCGCTGGCGGACGACCTCAACACGCCCGCCGCTCTGGCCAGCCTGCAGGCGGTCAGGGACGGCCGGGCGCTGAAGAAATCGGCCGAGCTGATGGGCCTGCTTGGCCAGGCGCCGGCCGAGTGGTTCGGCCGCGGGGTGCGGCCGCATTCGGCCGTGCGCGACGTATCGAGCGGCGTGGAAGAGAGGATCGCCGCCCGTGCCGAAGCCAAGAAGCGCCGCGACTTCGCCGAGGCCGACCGGATCCGCGCCGAGCTGGCGAAGGAGGGCATCGTGCTGGAGGACCGCTCCGACGGCACGACCGATTGGCGGCGCGCCTGACGCGCAGTAAGGGGAACATATGCCCGCCGCGCTCTACACCCGCGACATCCTTCGCCTGGCCGCGTCGATTCCGCACCAGCGCCGGCTGGCGGCGCCGCAGGCGACGGTCGAGAAGAGCTCGCCGGTCTGCGGCAGCCGCATCGTCGTCGACCTGGTCACGGACGCCGAGGGCAGGGTGGCGGAGCTCGGGCAGGAGGTGCGCGCCTGCGCGCTCGGCCAGGCGTCGGCGGCGCTGATGGGCGCCCATGCGCTCGGGCGGACGGCGGACGGGCTGGCCGCGGCGCGGGACGCGCTCGCCGGCTATCTTGCCGGCAGGCGCGAGGATCCGGGCGATTGGCCGGGCCTTGCGGTCTTTGCGACGGCGCGCGCCTATCCCGCGCGCCACGCCGCGATCCTGCTGCCGTTCGCCGCGGCCGCCGAGGCAGCAGCGACGGTGCCGGCGCGGTGACCGGCTCGCTCCTCCGCGACGCGGTGATTCTGCTCGGCTTCGCGCTCGCCTTCGTGCTCGTCTTCCGCCGGCTCGGGCTCGGCGCGACCCTCGCCTATCTGGTCGCCGGCGCGGTGGTCGGGCCGGAGTTGCTCGGCCTGGTCGGCGGCGCCCAGAGCAAGCTGCACTTCGCCGAGATCGGCATCACCCTGCTGCTGTTCCTGGTCGGGCTCGAGCTCAATCCGGCGCGGCTGTGGCGGATGCGGCACGACATTTTCCTGTTCGGCGGCCTCCAGGTCGTGCTGTGCGGCATCGCCACCGCCGCCCTGGTCTGGCTCGCCACCCGCTCGTCGGTCGCGGCGGCGTTCGCGCTCGGCCTGCCGCTCGCTTTGTCCTCGACTGCGCAGGTGCTGCCGCTGCTGCAGTCGGCCGGGCGCCTCAGGACTCCGTTCGGCGAGCGCGCTTTCTCGATCCTGCTGTTCCAGGATCTCTCGATCGTGCCGATGATCACCATCGTCGCGGCGATGTCGCGCAATCCCGCCGACGCCGGCGGACCGCCCGGCTGGCTGCTGTTCGCCTATACGTTGGTCGCGATCGTCGGCCTGGTGCTGGCCGGCCGCTTCCTGTTGAGACCCCTGTTCCGGCTGATCGGCAATCTCGGCGAGCGCGAGATGTTCGTCTTCGCCGGCCTGTTCACGGTGATCGCCAGCGCTGCGGTGATGCAGATGCTCGGCCTTTCCGCCGCGTTGGGCGCGTTCATCGCCGGGGTGATGCTCGCCGACACGCCCTATCGGCACGAGCTCGAGGCCGACGTCGAGCCGTTCCGCTCGATCCTGCTCGGCCTCTTTTTCCTCGCGGTCGGCATGGTGCTGGATCTCCATGCCATCGCCGCGCGCCCCTTTTTCGTGGTCGGCATGGCCGCCGCCCTGATCGCCCTCAAGGCGGCGATGATCATGGGCCTGGCGATGGCGTTCAGGATGGCATGGCGGCCGGCGCTCGCTTTGGGGCTGCTGCTCAGCCAGGGCGGCGAGTTCGGCTTCGTCCTGTTCGCCCAGGCGCAGAGCGCGATGCTGATCTCGCCCGAGGCGGCGAGCCTGTTCGGCGCCATCGTCACCTTGTCGATGGCGACCACGCCGTTCCTGATGATGGCGACCAGCCGGATGCGCGCCGAGCCGGTAGGCAAGGAGAAGCGTGCCGCGCCGGTCGCCGACGGCTCGAACGCGATCATCGTCGGCTACGGCCGGTTCGGCCAGACGGTCGGGCAGATGCTGGTCGCCCAGGGCATCCCGGTCACCCTGATCGACACCGACATCGAGATGATCGACGTCGCCGGCAGCTTCGGCGCCAAGGTCTATTATGGCGACGGCACCCGGCTCGACCTGCTCCGCCAGGCGGGCGCCGCCGAGGCCGAGCTGATCCTGTTCTGCATCGACGGCGACCAGCTCGACGGGGAATTGATGGCGGGCATCCACGAGGCCTTCCCCAAGGCCAGCATCTTCGTCCGCGCCTACGACCGCCGCGTCTTCCTGAAGCTCAAGGGCGCGCCGATCGCCGGCATCGTCCGCGAAGTGCTCGAATCGGCGATCAAGATGGCGCGGATGGCGATGGAGAGCGTCGGCGTCGACCTCGAGGAGGTCGACCGCACCGAGGAGCTCTACCGCGCCCGCGACCGCGAACGGCTGAAGGCGCAGATCGCGAGCGGCGACCTCCGCGCCCAGATCGACCGAATCATCACCGAGCCCGAACCGGTGGCCGAGACCGGCTAGGCGACGAAGGCGCGGCCGATGCCGCGGGTCAGCACCAGCGCGCCGCCTTTCTTGTCGTGCGCCATCCGTTCGGCGAGCCGCGCCGGCGCGACGTCGGTCCGGACCGGCAGCCCGGCCGCGGCGAGATGGTCGATCGCCCGCGCCGCCTCGGCGGGCGGGCAGAGGCCGCGCGCCACCGACAGCTCGAAGGCCATCGCCATGCCGATCGCCACCGCCTCGCCGTGCGGCAGGCCGGTCTCGGCCTCGATCGCATGGCCGAAGCTGTGGCCGAAATTGAGCAAAGCGCGCCGGCCCTTCGTGTCGCGCTCGTCGCCGGCGACCAGCGCGGACTTGGCGCGGACGCAGGTCTCGAGCGCATGGAGTCGCGCCGGCCGGTCACCGGCGAGCAGAGCGGCGCCGTTCGTTTCGCACCAGGTGAAGAAGTCGGGATCGGCGATCAGCGCGTATTTGACGACCTCGGCATAGCCGGCGCGCAGCTCGCGCGCGGGCAAGGTGGCGAGCGCATCCGGATCGATCAGCACCTGCGCCGGCCGGTGGAACGCGCCGATCAGATTCTTGCCTTGGCGCGCATTGACCGCGGTCTTGCCGCCGATCGCGGCATCGGCCTGGGCGAGCAGGCTGGTCGGCACCGCGATCCAGTTGCAGCCGCGCTTGAGCAAAGATGCCGCGAACCCGGCGACATCGCTGACGACGCCGCCGCCGACCGCGACGACATGATCGGTGCGGCCGAGCCCCGCTTCGAGCATCGCATCGAGGAGGGCCTCGACCGTGGCCAGCGTCTTGCTGCCCTCGCCGGGCGCCAGCGCGAAACGCCCGGCGAAATCCGCGCCGAGCCGGTCCGGCCAGCCCGCCGCTTCGACGTTCGCGTCGGTGACCAGGAACAGCTTGCCGGGCGGCAGCGCCACGGTGCCGATCAGGCCCTCATCGATTCGAATCATTGCGCCGCCAGCGCCTCGACGATGCGGTCGACGACCTGCTCGTGGGGCAGCGCGCCGCCGCGGATGGTGAGATGCGCCTCGGCGTAGACCGGGTTGCGGATTTCGGCGAGCCCCCGGAGCAGGGCGAGCGGGTCCTTGCCCTCGAGCAGGGGCCGGTGGTCGCGGCGGCCGACCCGCCCCGCCAAAGTCTCGACCTCGGCGTCGAGCCAGATCGCGGTGCAGCGCGCGAGGATCAGCGCCCGCGTCTCATCGTCCATGAACGCGCCGCCGCCGGTCGCGATCACCCGCGGCGGCCCGGCGATCAGCCGGGCCAGCAGGTGGCGTTCGCCGTTGCGGAAATGAGTTTCACCGTGGCGTTCGAAAATCTCGGCGATGGTGAGGCCGGCGGCTGCTTCGATCTCCTCGTCGGCGTCGGCGAAGGGAAGGCCGATTCGTTTCGCCAGCCGCCGCCCGACGGTCGACTTGCCCGCGCCCATCAGGCCGACGAGCACGATCGATTTTTCGTGAGGCCGGCGCGTCGTCACCATGATCGGGGGCTATACAGAGCGCGCCCCGCTGGGGCAAAAGGCCGGCCATGCCCAGAACCAGCTTCGCCCCGACCCGCCGCCGCCGTTCGCCGGTCCCGATCCTCCTCGCCATCCTCGCCGCGCTGATCCTCGCTTTGCTGATCTATGCCTGGGCGAAGAACAGCGAGGTGGCCCCGGCCAGGATCGAGCAGGACGTGACCAATGAGCTGGCGCACTAGGGCGCTGCTGCTCGCCGGCGCGGCCGCGGCGCTCGCCGCCTTGCCCGCGCTCGGCCGGACCACGCCCGAGTCGCTGCTGCCGCCGGGCTTCGGCGACCCGCAGAACCTGCCGCCGCCCGAGGAGAAGGCGCCGCCGCAAAAGGCGCGTCCGACGCAGGTCGGCAACGAGGTGGACAACCAGCTGTCCGGCAATTTGATGGGCGACGTCGAGGAGGTGCAGCTCGACCAGTCGGCGCTGCCGCGGCCGACCAATTATTTCACGATTCCGGAGGGCTCGGCCCGTTCGACCGACTTCGTCGGGCCGTTGGCGCCCGGCAATTTCGGGCTCGGCGACGATGCGTTCGGCGTTCGCAACGGCCCGCTCTACGCCGCTTTGATGGGGCAGCTCGACGCGCCGCTGCCGTCGCGCTGGACCTCGATCCTGCTGCGCCGCGCGCTGCTCTCCCGCCTCGCGGTGCCGGCCGGCGTCCAGCCGGTCGACTGGGTCGCGGAGCGCGCCGCCTTGCTGCTGCGGATGGGCGAGGCCGACGCGGCGCGGATGCTGGTCGAGGCGGTCGACGTCGAGCAATATACGCCGCGCATGGTCGAGGTCGCCGCGCAGACCGCGCTCGCCACCGCCGACCCGTCCGCGCTCTGCCCGCTGGTCGGACCGGCGCGGAGCTGGTCCCACGATCCGGTCTGGATCCTCGCCGACGGCATGTGCGCGGCGCTGGAAGGCGAGGCGGCGCGGGCCACCGCGTTGATCGATCAGGCGCGCGACCAGGCCGGGACCAGCATCGATCTCCTGCTCGCCGAGAAGGTGATCGGCGCCGGCGCCGGGAGCCGCCGGGCGGTCGACATCCAGTGGGAGGGCGTCGACGAGGTCAATCCCTGGCGCTTCGCCCTCGCCAGCGCCGTCGGCCTCCAGGTCCCCGACCGGCTGATGAACGCGGCGCGGCCCGAGATTCGCGCCTGGCTCGCCCGCGCGCCGATGGTGCCGCTCGATCAGCGCCTCGACGCCGCCTCGACCGCGGCGGCTCTGGGCGTCTTCTCTTCGCACTCGCTGGTCGAGCTCTACAGCCTGATGCTCGACGAAACCGACCCTGCCGAAGTCTCGGGCTCGATCGGCGCGCGGCTGCGCACCGCCTGGGTCGGCCGCGACGTCGCCGAGCGGATGGGGGCGATCCGCGAGCTCTGGCGCGGCGCCGAGGCCCCGCAGCAGCGCTACGCCCGCTCGATCCTCACCGCCGGCGCCGCCGCCCGGATCGCGCCCTCGGCCGACCTTTCCGGCGATGCCGGCGACCTCATCGCCTCGATGCTGAGCGCCGGCATGGACCGCGAGGCGGCGGCCTGGGCGGGCGTCGTCGAGCAGGCCGGGGAGGGGAGCCGCGCCTGGGCCCTGCTCGCGGTCGGCGCGCCGCGGCCGGTCGTCGCCGACCGCCTCGACGCCTTCGTCTCGGCCGACGACAGCGCCGGCCGCCAGCGCTCGCAGCTGCTCGCCGCCGCGCTCGCCGGGCTCGGCCGGATCAATGCCGACCGGGCGGCGCGGGCCGGCTTCAGGCTCGGCGCCGAGGACCGCTGGACGGCGGCGATCGACGAGGCGGCGCGGGCGCGCGCGCCCGGCGCGGTCGCCCTGCTCGCCGGCATCGGCATGCAGACCGCGACCTGGCGCGGCGTCCCGCCGCCCTATCTGTTCCGGATCGTGCGCGCGCTGCGCGCGGTCGGGCTCGACTATGAGGCGCGGATGATCGCCGCCGAGGCGGTGGCGCGGCTGTAGCGGGCGCCGCGATCAGTTCGAGCCGGCGGCCGCCATCGTCGCCGGGTTGTTGTCGATCATCTGCCAGCCCGGACAGCTCGATCCGCTGCACGGCGTGTTGGTGTAGCGCCAGAGCCGGCCCGTATTGTGGAGCTGGAACAGGGTGACCCCGTCCGTCACCAGCACCTCGCTGGCGGGGTTGTTGTCGATCATCTGCCAGCCCGGGCAGCCCGAGCCGCCGCACGGCGTGCCGGTATGGCGCCAGATCAGGCCGCTATCGTGGAGCTGGTAGAGGCTTCCGCCGGCCGCCGCGATCGCGATCGTCGCCGGATTGGCGTCGAGCATCTGCCAGCCGGGGCAGCCGGCGCCGCTGCACGGTGTCCCGGTGTAGCGCCAGACCCGGCCGGTGCTGTGCAGCTGGTAGAGGTTGCCGGCGCTGGCGGCGATCGCCTTGGTCGCCGGATTGTTGTCGAGCATCTGCCAGCCTGGGCAGCTGGCGCCGCTGCAGGGCACGCCGGTGTAGCGCCAGATCGACCCGTCGCCGTGGAGCTGGAAAAGCCCGCTGCTGCTCGCGCTGATGGCGGTGGTCGCCGGATTGTTGTCGAGCATCTGCCAGCCTGGGCAGCTCGCGCCACTGCACGGGGTGCCGGTGTAGCGCCAGATGCGCCCGTCGCCGTGGAGCTGGTAGAGCGAGCCGCTGGTCGCGGCGATCGCCCGGGTCCGCGGATTGTTGTCGAGCATCTGCCAGCCCGGGCAGCCGCCGCCGCCGCACGGGGTGCCGGTGTAGCGCCAGATCCGGCCGCTGCGGTGGAGCTGATAGAGATTGGAGGTGCTGGCGGCGATCGCCGTCGACTGGGGGTTGTTGTCGATCATCTGCCAGCCCGGGCAGCCCGAGCCGCCGCACGGCGTCCCGGTGTAGCGCCAGATTCCGCCGCCATAGTGGATCTGCATCAGCTGGAGGGATTGGGCCGGCGCGGCCGCCGACCATCCGAGCATGCCGATCACGATCATCGCGCATTGCAACATCCGCCGCATGGCAGCCTCCCGTTCAGGTCAGTCGGAACCGATCATCCGAACACGCGACCGCGCTTATTCTTGATCGTTACAGGGCCGGCGACTCGATGATTTCTTCGCTAGTCTAGTCGGCGGCGCTCAAAGAGTCCAATTCGCGACCGCCGCGAAACCTGGTGAGCGCGGGCCTGGAGTCGGCTACAAGCGGGCGACGATATGGACACAGCTTCGCGATCTGGGCGCACCGGCGAGGACGGCCAGCGCATCGCCGCCTTCCTCGAGATGATGGCGGCCGAGGCCGGCGCCGCGCGCAACACCCTGCTCGCCTACGAACGCGACCTCAAGGGCGCCTCCGAGCTGCTCGGCGGCCGTCTCGCCGAGGCCGCGCCCGACGAGATCAGGCGCCTCGCCGAGGCCTGGCTGCCGCTGAAGCGCGCCACCGTCGCGCGCAAGGCGGCGGCGCTGCGGCGCTTCTACGGCTTTCTCCACGACGAAGGGATGCGCGCCGACGATCCTTCGGCGGCGCTGCCGCGGCCGACCAGCGCGCGGCCGCTGCCCAAGGTGCTCGATCACCGCGCGGTCGACGCCCTGTTCGCCGCGATCGAGCGCCGCAAGGCCGCGGGCGGGACGGCGGCGCTGCGCCTCGCCGCCCTGATCGAACTGCTCTACGGCTCGGGCCTGCGCGCCAGCGAACTGGTCTCGCTGCCGCGGGGCGCGGTCTCGCCCGACCGGCCGTTCCTGATCCTCAAGGGCAAGGGCGGGCGCGAGCGGCTGGTGCCGATCTCGGACCGCGCCCGCGCCGCCGTCGCCGACCATGCCCGGCACGTCCCCCGCGACGTCCTCTATCTGTTTCCGTCGGGCAAGAAGCATCTGAGCCGGATGCGGCTCTACCAGCTCGTCCGCGCGCTCGCCGCCGATGCCGGCATTCCCCCCGAGCGGATCAGCCCGCACGTCCTGCGCCACGCTTTCGCCACCCATCTCCTGGAGGGCGGCGCCGACCTGCGCGCGGTGCAGATGCTCCTGGGTCACGCCGACATCGCCACCACCCAGATCTACACCCATGTCGATTCGCGGCGCCTGATCGACCTCGTCAACCAGCGCCATCCGCTCGCCGACCGGAAGACGCGTGCCCGGGCGACAACGGATTGATGGGTCGGACATCTGGTAACATATCCGCGGCCGAGCCCCCTCACCCCAACCCTCTCCCCGCCGGGGAGAGGGGGTTGGAGGCGCGTTGACGCGAAGCCGAACCCGGCTTAACCCGCGCCGCTCATGGCCACCTATCTCGACTTCGAAAAGCCGATTGCGGAGCTGGAGGCGCGCATCGCCGAGCTGCGCGAGACCGCTTCGGCCGACGAGGCGAACATCGCGGCCGAGATCGCCCGGCTCGAGGAGCGCTCGGCGCGGCTGCTGCGCGACACCTATGCCCGGCTCACGCCCTGGCAGAAGACCCAGGTCGCCCGTCACCCCGAGCGGCCCCATTTCGGCGACTTTGTCGCGGCCCTGGTCGAGGATTTCGTACCGCTGGCCGGCGACCGCAATTTCGCCGACGACAGCGCGGTGGTCGGCGGCCTCGGCCGCCTGGACGGCCGCAGGATCGTCGTCATCGGCCAGGAGAAGGGCAACGACACGGTCAGCCGCCTCGAGCACAATTTCGGCATGGCCCGGCCGGAGGGGTATCGCAAGGCGATCCGGCTGATGGACCTCGCCGACCGGTTCGGCCTGCCCGTGGTCACCCTGGTCGACACGCCGGGCGCCTTTCCCGGGGTCCAGGCCGAGGAACGCGGCCAGGCCGAGGCGATCGCCCGGGCGACCGAAAAGTGCCTCGCGATCGGGGTTCCGCTGGTCACCGCGATCACCGGCGAGGGCATGTCGGGAGGCGCGATCGGCATCGCCGCCGCCAACCGGGTGCTGATGCTCGAACATTCGATCTACGCGGTGATCTCGCCCGAAGGCTGCGCCTCGATCCTGTGGCGCACCGCCGACAAGGCGGCCGAGGCGGCCGAGGCGATGCGGGTCACCGCCGCGGACCTGAAGCAGCTCGAGGCGATCGATCGGATCGTGCCCGAGCCGGTCGGCGGCGCCCACCGCGACCCGGCCGCGGCGATCGCGACGCTCGGCGCCGCGCTCGGCGAGGAGATCGACGCGCTGCTGCCGCTTTCGCGCGAGGAGGTTCGCGGACAGCGCCGCGCCAAGTTCCTGGCGCTCGCCTAGTTGTTCCGCCCCGTCATTGCGAGGAGCGCAGCGACGAAGCAATCCAGACGGGCTCCGAGGCCGAGCTGGATTGCTTCGCTACGCTCGCAATGACGGGTGGGGGTCAGCAGATAAGAGAAGGGCGGCGGAATTGCTTCCGCCGCCCCTCGCAACGTCAATCGTGTGAGCGGGATTAGCCGTTCATCGCCGAAGAAACGTTGTTGAAGGTGCCCTTCAGGCTGGTGCCGAGGCCCTGCATGGCCGTGATGGCGGCGACAGCGATGAGAGCGGCGATCAGGCCATATTCGATGGCGGTGGCGCCTTTGCTGTTCTTGATCAGCTTGCGAATGAACATTTCCGGTCTCCTTGGTTCCACATTCCTTGCGGAAGTCCACACTTCCTGGCCGCCCGCGCTTGGTTCATGGGTCGACTGTCGCCTGCATAAGCGAGGGAAGTTGCCAAACATTTAATGCGCGACCCGTGGAAGCGCGGTGAAACCCGGCGGCGCGCCCAACGAAAAGGGCGGCGGGACCGAGTCCCGCCGCCCTTCGCTCGGGCGTTGTGCGCGGATGCGCCTAGCTGTTCATCCCCGAAGAGACGTTGTTGAAGGTGGTCTGGAGGCTGGTGCCCAGCCCCTGCATGGCGGCGATCGCGGCGACCGCGATCAGGGCGGCGATCAGGCCATATTCGATGGCGGTGGCGCCTTTGCTGTTCCTGATAAGCTTGCGAATATACTGCATTTCTCTGTCCTCGTGGTTTGTCCCGCTCGTTCCGGCGGATGCGATTGGTTCTGCGCGAAGTGCGTTACCGAACCGTTAATCCCGCCTGCCGTGAGTCCTGCAGGTGGGAGCGAGGGCGGCGCCGGCCTCAGCTGTTGTTGCGGACGGCCCCGGAGACGTCGTTCCACATGTCCGAGGTGGTGGTGCCCACTGCGGCCACGCCGACGATCATCGCCAGGAAGATCATCGCCAGGATGAGCCCATATTCGACCGCGGTCGCGCCGCGCCGGTCCCGGAAAATATCGTGCAAAGGTCGCATCGGCCCCATCCTTGGCATTGATTGGACGCAGATAGCGGGCATACCGTTAACGAAACCCTTCCAAGGGACGTTCGAGTGGAAAAAATCCCGACAATGACGGTGGTGGCGGCGGCGCTCGCGGATGAAGAAGGCCGGGTGCTGCTCCAGCAGCGCGCGCCCGACCGGGCGATGGCGGGGCTGTGGGAGTTCCCCGGCGGCAAGGTCGAGAATGGCGAGCTGCCCGAATGCGCGCTGGTCCGCGAGCTTCGCGAGGAGCTCGGGATCGAAGTCGCCGCAGCAGATCTCGCGCCGGCCTGCTTCGCCAGCGCGCCCAATGGCGGCCGCCACATGATCCTGCTCCTCTATCTGTGCCGGCGCTGGCAGGGCGCCCCCCGGCCGCTCGACGCGAGCGCGCTGCGCTGGGAGGCGCCGGCCGGGATGCGCGCGCTCGCCATGCCGCCGGCCGACGCGCCGCTGGTCGATCTGCTCGAGGCGCTGCTATGAGGCTGCGCCTCGCCGCGATGACAATTGCCCTGCTGTTCCTGTTCGTCGCCGTCGTCGCGCTCGTCAGCCTGCTCGGCGACCCCTACCAGATGGATTTCGTCAGCTATTGGGCGGCGGCGCGGCTGGTCCTCGAAGGCAATCCCGCCGGCGCCTATGACGTCTCGCTGCACCGCGCCGTCGAGCTCGGCGCGATCCCGCTCGGCGGCGCCTTGCCGTTCGCCTATCCGCCCTGCTTCCTGGTTCTGGTGGCGCCGTTCGGCCTGCTCACCTATCCGGTCGCGGCCGCTTGCTGGGTGCTGCTCACTTTCGCCGCCTATGGCGCGGCGCTGCGGCGCTGGGCGCGGGAGCTGCTCTGGCTCGCTTTGTCCTTCCCGCCGCTGCTGGTCAACGCGATCACCGGCCAGGCGGGCTTCCTCACCGCCGCCTTGTTCGTCGCCGGCATGACGCTGCTGCCGAAGCGGCCGTTCGCCGCCGGGCTGCTGCTCGGCCTGCTGGTGGTGAAGCCACAGCTCGGCCTCGTCCTGCCGCTGGCGCTGCTCGCCGGGCGCGAGTGGCGGGCGATCGCCGGCGCGGCCGCCGGATCGTTCGGCCTGGTCCTCGTCAGCCTCGTCCTGTTCGGCTGGGGGCCGTGGCAGGCCTGGCTCGGCAATGCCGGCCTGATCGCGTCGATCGCCGGCGAGGGCCTTGCCGGTTGGCACCGCATGGCCAGCGTCTACGGCGCGCTGCGGCTTGCCGGCCTCGGCGCCGGGCCCGCCTGGATCGCCCACGGCCTCGTCGCGCTGGCCGCGGCCGGGGCAGCCTGCCTGATCTGGCGGCGCGAGCGCGAGATCGGCGCCCGGGCCGGCGCGCTCGCCGCCGCGACCGCGCTCGCGAGCCCCTATCTGTTCGTCTACGACATGCTGATCCTGGTGGTACCGTTCCTCTGGCTGGTCCAGCGCGGGCGCCACCGCCTGCTCCTGGCGCTCGCCTGGGCGGTTCTGCTGCTCGGCCTCGTCCAGGTCCTCGGCTGGAGCGGCGGACCGAACCTGGCGCCGCTCGCCCCGATCATCCTGCTGGCGCTGATCCTGCTTCAGCCGCGCGGCTTGAGCGCGTCGGCGAGCGAGACCGAGCCGCTGCCGCGCGGCGCCGCTTTGGGCTGACCGGGCGCGGGCGCCCAGCCGGCGAGGTGGACGATCTCGAACCGCTCGACCGTGCCGCCTTCCTCCTCGAAATCCGCGATCGCGGCGGCGAGGCCGCGGCGCCCGAACGGCGCCCGGTCGCGCGCGGCGAGGATGTTGGTCGCGGCCGCTCCCCGGAGATCCTCGATCAGAGTCGCGAAGGCCGCATAGCGCAGATCGAGCCGCTCGGTGTCGGCGACGGGGAGGGCGAAGCCGGCGCGGGTGAGAAGGTCGCCGGCCGCGCGCACGTCGATCTGGGGATGGATGCGGGGTGCCGCGGGCCGGCCCTCCGCTGCCTCCGCCGCCCGCAGCGCCCGCCGCAGCCGCGGCAGGCTGCCGGCGCCGAGGAAAGCGGCGAGGAACACGCCGTCCGGGCGCAGCGCGCGGCGGATCTGGATCAGCGTTCCGGGCAGGTCGTTGACCGTGTCGAGCGCGCCGGCCGAGACGATCAGGTCGAACGAGGCGGCGGCGAAGGGGAGGCGATCCTCGTCCCCGGCGAAGCCGGTCACGTGAAGGCCGCGCTCCCGCAGCCGCTCGCCCAGATGGAAGCCGCCGAGATCGAGCGCGTCGGCAAAGGGCCGAGTCACGAGATCGAGCCGGGCGAGCAGCTCGTCGGCCATGTGGCGAAGCAGATAGCCGGCGCCGCCGCGCGCCGCACGGTCGCGGCGCAGCCGCCGCAGGCCGCGGTCGAAAGGTCCCTCGGGATTCACCCGGCTGCTATAGCAAAGCGTCCGCGCGCGGACACGCCCGCTGTCCGCTTTCGGACAATCGTCGTCATTGCGAGGAGCGAAGCGACGAAGCAATCCAGCCGAGCGGGGCGACAAGTTGGATTGCTTCGCTCTGCTCGCAATGACGGGGGTGGCGGGAAAGCTCGCTGGCACGGCTCTTGCGTCTTTGGAGCTATCTGCGCTTGGCCTTCCCCGGGCTTGCCGATAAAAGCCGCTGAAGCCGAACAAGTGTATTGCATCACTAAAACAGTTATGCGAGTAAAGCCGCGACGATGACAGAGCATGTTTTCGAACCGATGCGCCGCGCGATGGTGGCGAGCCAGCTCCGCACGACCGGGGTCAACGATCCGCGCGTGGTCGCGGCGATGGGCGAGGTGCCGCGCGAGCGGTTCGTGCCGGCCGACCGGCTCGCGCTCGCTTATGCCGACGCTGTGGTGCCGGTCGCGCCCGGCCGTGCGCTCAACCCGCCGATGGCGGTCGGCCGGCTGCTGACCGAGGCGCGGCTCGGCGGCGATGAGCGCGCGCTCGTGATCGGCGCCGCCACCGGTTATTCGGCGGCCGTGCTTGCACGCCTCGTCGCTTCGGTCGTCGCCCTCGAGGAAGATGACGAACTCGCCGCTTTCGCGAAGAAGGCGCTGGTGGGCAGCGGGGTCGAGCTGGTCAGGGGGCCGCTCGCCAGGGGCCATGCCAAAGGCGGCCCGTACGATTTCATCCTGATCGACGGCGCGGTCGAGATCGTGCCGCCGGCGATCGTCGAGCAGATCGCCGACGGCGGCGAGATCGCGCTCGCGATTCTCGACGAGGGCGTCAGCCGGCTCGCGATCGGCCGCGTCGTCGCCGGCGCGTTCGGAACGACCATCTTCGCCGACGCCGAGACGGCGTCTTTGCCGGGGTTCGCAAAGCCCCGCGGTTTCAGTTTCTAGTGGACGGAGTGAATTGATGCGGGGACGCATGCTGGCAGCGGTCGCGACGGTCGCCTTGAGTGGGGCCGCCTTCGGCCAGACGCGGACGGTCGTCGCGCCGCCCCCGGCGCCGGCGCAGGGGCCGACCCAGTCGCTGCGCGAGGCGCTGGTCAAGACCTACGCCACCAATCCGACGCTGATGGCCCAGCGCCAGTCGCTGCGTGCGACCGACGAGAATGTCGACATCGCCCGCGCCGCCGGCCGGCCGCAGCTCTCGGCGACGGCGGGGCTCAACCAGGACGTCATGACCACCAATATCGCCGGCGCCAACGGCCGCGACTTCAACGTCGGCGCCAGCGCCAGCCTGCCGCTCTTCTCGGGCGGCCGGGTCCGCAACTCGGTGCGCGCCGCCAACACCCGCGTCGAGGCCGGCCGCGCCGACCTGCGCGCGACCGAGGGCGACGTCTTCACCGAGGCGGTCGCCGCCTATATGGACGTGATTCGCGACCGTTCGATCGTCCAGCTCAACCAGAACCAGGTCCGCGTCCTCGGCACCAATTTGCAGGCGACCCGCGACCGCTTCGAAGTCGGCGACCTCACCCGCACCGACGTCGCCCAGTCCGAGGCCCGGCTGGCGCTGGCGCGCAGCTTCCTCGCCGGCGCCGAAGGGCGCCTGCAGGCCAGCGAGGAGAATTACCGGCGGGTGATCGGCGAGCTTCCCGCCGACCTCGCGCCGCCGCCGGCCTTGCCGCCGCTGCCCGCCAATCCGGACCAGGCGGAAAACGTCGCGCTCGCCAACAATGCCGATCTCACCGCGATCGCCGCCCGGGCGCGGGCGGCCGGCTTCGACGTCGCGGTCGCGCGCGGCGGGCGGCTGCCGACCATTTCCGCGGTCAGCTCGACCCGCTACTTCAATTCGCTCGGCCGCGCCGACGAGGCCGCCGGCCTGCCGGAAGGCACGCTGCCGAACAGCACCACCTCGACCGGAATCGGCCTGTCGCTGAGCATGCCGCTCTACCAGGGCGGCGCCGCGGCGTCGCGCGTCCGCCAGGCGCAGGCGCTGCGCGGCCAGCTGCTCGAACAGGCGATCGGGGTCGAGCGGCTCGTCATTTCCAACGTCCGCGCCGCCTTCGCCTCCTATCAGGCGGCCAACGAAGCGATCGAATCGAACACGATCGCGGTTGCCGCCAACCAGCTCGCGCTCGAAGGCACCCGCGCCGAGCAGACGGTCGGCACCCGCAACATCCTCGACGTGCTCAACGCCGAGCAGGAGCTGTTGAACAGCCAGGTGCTGCTCGTCACCGCGCGCCGCGACGCCTATGTCGCCGGCTTCCAGCTGCTCAACGTGATGGGCATGGCCGAGGCCGAGGATCTGAACCTCGACGGCGGCCCGCTCTACGACCCGACGATCAACTATAACCGCTATGCCGGCAGCTGGTCGGACTGGGACGACGGGCCGCGGATCGTGCCGGTCTCGACCCGCACCGCCCCGGCCGAAGCAAACAGCCCCGTGACAGCGCTGCCGCATTGAGCCATAAGGTCCTCGTTATGGGGGATATTCAGCAGGACCCGTCGATGGAGGAGATCCTCGCCTCGATCAAGCGCGTGATCGCCGAAGATACGCGCGCGGCCTCGACCGCCGCGCCGCGGCCGTCGCGCCGGATCGCGCGCCCCGAGCCGGCCCCCGAAGAGGACGTGCTCGAGCTCGACGATCCGGTCTCCGAAGCCTCCGGGCTGCTTTCCGAGGATGCCGCCGCCGCCAGCCGCCAGCGGCTCGCCAGCCTGTCGGCGCTGCGCCAGCGCAGCGAAGCGCCGGCCGACGGCGGCGCCCTCGAAGCGGTGGTCCGCGAGATGCTGCGGCCGGTGCTCAAGGACTGGCTCGACCAGCACCTGCCCGAGATCGTCGAGGATCTCGTCACCCGCGAGATCGCGCGGATAACGGGGCGCGACCTCTAGTTTCGTTTCGCCGGCGGTGCTAGGCGCCGCGCCATGAACAAGCTCATGCTCGCGGGCCTCGGCCTGCTCGCTTTCGCGCAGGCGCCGGCCGCCGTCGCCCGCCCGATCACCGCCACCGACCTCGCCACCATGCGCCGACTCGCTTCGCCTAGCATTTCGCCGGACGGGGCCTGGGCGGTCTACCAGCTCAGCGAAACCGACCTCGCCGCCAATCGCCGCCGCAACGATTTGTGGCTGCTCGACCTGCGCCAGGCGGGCGCGCAGCCGGTGCGGATCGCGTCCGCGCCCGACCATAACGAGCACGACCCCCGTTTCTCGACGAACGGCCGGGCGATCTATTTTCTGAGCGACGCTTCCGGCAGCGACCAGCTCTGGCGGGTGGCGCTGCCCGGGGGGACCCCCGAGCGGGTCACGGACTTTTCCACCGACATCAGCGGCTATCTGCTGGCGCCGTCGGGCGACCGGATCGCGATCTGGGCCGACCGCAACCTGGCCTGCGCGGACATCAACTGCGCCAGCATGCCGGCGGCGGCCGCGGGACGGGGAAGCGGCCGCGTCTACGATGAAACCTTCGTCCGCCACTGGGATGCGTGGAGCGAGCCCGGCGTGCGCTCGCGGATCTTCACCTTGCCGCTGGTCGACGGCCGGCCGCAGGGCGCGGGCACGCCGGTCTCCCCGACCCTGGTCGGCGATGCGCCGTCCAAGCCGTTCGGCGGCGCCGAGGAGCTCGCCTGGAATCCCGACGGCCGCACCCTCTATTTCACCCTGCGCGAGGCGGGCCGGCACGAGCCCAATTCGACCAACATGGACATTTTCGCGGTCCCCGCCGATGGCGGCGCGCCGCCGGTCAACCTCACCGCCGCCAACCAGGGGATGGACATGCTGCCGGCGGTTTCGCCGGACGGCCACTGGCTCGCCTACACCGCAATGGCCCGCCCGACCTACGAAGCCGACCGCCAGGTCGTCCAGCTGCGCAACCTCGCCACCGGCGAGACCCGCGCGCTGACGCAAAGCTGGGACCGCTCGGTCGGCTCGATCGCCTGGGCGCCCGACGGCCGCGGCCTTTACGTCACCGCCGGCGACACCCTCGACGACGCGATATTCCGGATCGACATACGCACCGGCCGGGTCACCCGCCTCACCGAGGGCGGCACCGCCGGCAACGTCGCCCCTGCCCGCGACGGGGCCGTCTATTATACGCTGAACAGCCTCCAGGCGCCCGACGACTTCTACCGGCGCGACCGGCGCGGCCATGTCGCGCAGCTGACCCGCGTCAACGCCGACAAGTTGGCCGAGCTCGACCCGGTCGGCGTCCGTCGCTTCCATTTCGCCGGCGCCCATGGCGACACCGTCTGGGGCCAGATCGTCGAACCCGCCAGTCCAGAAGGCCGGCTGCCGACGCTCCTGCTCATCCATGGCGGGCCGCAGGGCTCATTCGGCAATGCCTGGTCCTACCGCTGGAACCCCTGGGTGTTCGCCGCGCCGGGCTATGGCGCGGTGACCGTCGATTTCCATGGAAGCACCGGCTACGGCCAGGCCTTCACCGACGCGATCAACCGCGATTGGGGCGGCGCCCCGCTCGAGGATTTGCGGCTCGGCCTCGCCGCCGCGGGACGCGAGGATGCCAGGCTCGACGTCGCCAATTCCTGCGCATTGGGCGGCTCCTATGGCGGCTTCATGGTCGACTGGATCGCCGGCAACTGGCCCGACGGCTTCAAATGCCTGGTCAGCCATTCCGGCGTGTTCGACCAGCGCGCCATGGCCTATGAGACCGAGGAATTGTGGTTCAACGAATGGGAGTTCGGCGGGCCCTATTACGAGCCCGCGGCGGCGGCGATCTACGAGCGCAACAACCCGGTCAACTTCGTCCAGAACTGGCGCACGCCGATGCTGCTGATCCACGGCGAGCGCGATTTCCGCATCCCCTACAGCCAGTCGCTGGGCGCGTTCAACGCGCTTCAGCGCCGCGACGTCCCCTCGCGCCTGATCGTCTTCCCCGACGAGAATCACTGGATCCTGAAGCCCAACAACTCGATCCAATGGTATCGCGAGGTCCACGCCTGGCTCGACCGGTGGCTGCGTCACAATAATCCCTCCCCCTGAGGGGGAGGGTAGGGTGGGGGTTCACGGCGATGGAGGCCGCTCGCTGAATCCGTACCCCTACCCAACCCTCTCCCCATGGGAGAGGGCTTTCGTTAAGAGCCTCCACGATGAGCGAGCTGCCCAAGACCTTCGACCCGGCCGAGATCGAGGCGCGCTGGTATGCGCGCTGGGAAGGCGAGGGGCTGTTCCGCCCGGAGCGCGGCGAGGCGGAGCCGTGGACGATCGTGATGCCGCCGCCCAACGTCACCGGCTCGCTCCATATCGGCCACGCGCTCGACATCACCTTGCAGGACATATTGACCCGCCATGCGCGCCTGCAGGGCAAGGACGCGCTCTGGGTGGTCGGCACCGACCATGCCGGCATCGCCACCCAGATGGTCGTCGAGCGGCAGCTGAACGAGCGCCAGCAGCAGCGCACCGATTTCACCCGCGAGGCGTTCGTCGCCAAGGTCTGGGAGTGGAAGGCCGAAAGCGGCGGCGCGATCACCCGCCAGTTGCGCCGCCTCGGCGCCTCGTGCGACTGGACGAACGAGCGCTTCACCATGGACGAAGGGTTCTCGAAGGCGGTCGTCAAGGTGTTCGTCGAGCTTTACCGGCAGGGACTGCTCTACCGCGACAAAAGGCTGGTGAACTGGGACCCGCGGTTCCGGACCGCGATTTCCGACCTCGAGGTCGAGACGCGCGAGGTCCAAGGCCATTTCTGGCATCTGCGCTATCCGCTGGAGGACGGCTCGGGCGCGGTCTTAGTCGCCACCACCCGCCCCGAGACCATGCTCGCCGACATGGCCGTCGCGGTCCATCCCGAGGACGAGCGCTATGCCGCGATCGTCGGTCGGAACATCAAGCATCCCATCACCGGCCGGCTGATCCCCGTGATCGCCGACGCGCATGCCGACCCGGAGCTCGGCTCCGGCGCGGTCAAGATCACCCCCGGTCACGATTTCAACGATTTCGAGGTCGGCAAACGCGCCGGCTTCAAGCCTGGCGAGATGCTCAACATGCTCGATGGCGAGGGCCGGGTGGTGCAGACCGCCGACGGCCTGATCCCGGCCGAGCTGCTCGGCCTCGACCGCTTCGAGGCGCGCAAGCGGGTGGTCGCGCTGATCGACGCGGAAGGGCTGCTCGAAAGGGTCGAGGATCGACTGATCGCCACCCCCTTTGGTGACCGCTCGGGGACAGTGATCGAGCCCTGGCTGACCGACCAATGGTATGTCGATGCGGCGACGCTGGCGAAGCCCGCGATCGCGGCGGTGCGCGACGGCGACATCCGGGTCGTGCCCGAGACCTGGAAGAAGACCTGGTTCAACTGGCTCGAGAACATCCAGCCCTGGTGCGTCTCGCGCCAGCTCTGGTGGGGCCACCGGATCCCGGCCTGGTACGGGCCGAGGCTCATTGACGGTGCTGTCAGGTACGGGGGCCGCGACTATGAAAAAGACTGGAAGACCTTTGTCGCAAATAGCGAAGAGGAAGCGCTTGCTCTGGCCGAAGCTTATTACGGCAAGACCAAGTCGGGCATTGTCTTTCACGATAGCGCCAAAGACTGGGCTGCCGCACTAGGCTCGCCTGGAATACATCTCTATCGCGATACCGACGCGCTCGACACCTGGTTCTCCTCGGCGCTCTGGCCGTTCGCGACTTTGGGCTGGCCCGAGGAGACCGAGACGCTCAAGCGTCATTATCCCAACGACGTCTTGATCTCTGGCTTCGACATCATCTTCTTCTGGGACGCCCGGATGGCGATGATGGGCTACCAGTTCATGCACGAGCGTCCATGGAAGACGCTCTACCTGCACGGCCTGGTCCGCGACGCCAAAGGGCAGAAAATGTCCAAGTCGAAGGGCAACACGGTCGATCCGCTCGGCCTGGTCGACCGCTACGGCGCCGATGCGTTGCGCTTCACCCTGGCCGCGATGGAAAGCCAGGGCCGCGACATCAAGCTCGATGAGAAGCGCGTCGAGGGCTACCGCAACTTCGCCACCAAGCTGTGGAACGCCGCCCGCTTCTGCCAGGCCAATTGCATCGGCGCGAGCAAGACGATCGAGCCCCCCGCCGCAACGCTGCCCGTCAACCGCTGGATCGTCGGCGAGACGGTGAAGACCGTCCAGGCGCTCGACCTAGCGCTCGCCGAGCTGCGCTACGACGAAAGCGCCAACGCCATCTACCACTTCGTCTGGGCGACCTTCTGCGATTGGTATCTGGAGCTGATCAAGCCGATCCTCTCACCCCTCCCCCTCGATGGGGGAGGGCAGGGTGGGGGTGGCCTCTCCGCCGGCACAGAGCCTTTCGCTGAGTCCACCCCACCCCCAACCCCTCCCCATCAAGGGGAGGGGAGTGAGACCGCCGAGACCCGCGCCGTCGCCGCCTGGGTGCTCGACCAGATCCTGGTCATGCTCCATCCCTTCATGCCCTTCGTCACCGAGGAATTGTGGAACGCGATGGGCGAGCGGTCCTATCCGTTGATCCTCGCCAAATGGCCGATGCCGGACGCGCGCGCGCTCGATCCCGAAGCCGGCCCGGAGATCGACTGGCTGATCCGGCTCGTGAGCACCATCCGCGCGGTTCGTTCCGAACTAAACGTTCCACCGGGCGCGTTCGTCACGATGTCAATTCACAATGCAGCCGACGTGACCAAACGTCGCCTCGCTCTGAACTCGGACGCACTGATGCGGCTTGCGAGAGTTCATGGTCTAGCTCTGGTTGCTGATATGAAATCCGTAGGCGCCAGTGCTCAGTTCGTGTTGGACGAGGCAACCTATGCCCTGCATTTAGAAGGCGTGATCGACATTGCTGCCGAACAGACGCGCCTCGCCAAGGCCGCCGAGGCCGCGGAGAAGGAACGCGATGCGCTCGCCACCCGCCTCGCCAATCCGAGCTTCGTCGAGCGGGCCAAGCCCGAGGCGGTGGAGAAGGCGCGCGCCGACCATGCCGAGAAGGCGTCGGACGCCGAGAAATATCGCGCCGCCTTGGCCAGGCTCGGCTGATGGCGTCGCCGCCCGGCCAGCGCGATCTCACCAGCGGGCCGATCGGCAGGACTCTGCTCGCCTTCGCGGTCCCGACGCTCGCCTCCTCGATCCTCCAGTCACTGAACGGCTCGATCAACGCGATCTGGGTCGGCCGCTTCCTCGGCGAGGAGGCGCTCGCCGCGACCTCCAACGCCAATCTCGTCACCTTCCTGCTGATGGCGTTCGTGTTCGGCTTCGGCATGGCGGCAACGGTGCTGATTGGGCAGGCGTTCGGCCGGCGCGACGTCGACGGCGCCCGCCGCGCGCTTGGCACCGCGCTCGGCGCTTTCCTCCCCGTCGTGGCCGCAATCGCGATCCTCGGCTGGGTGTTCTCGCCGCAGCTGCTGCATCTGCTCGCCACGCCGGCCGAAGCGACGCCGTTCGCGCTCGCTTATCTGCGGGTCATCTTTCTCGCCATCCCGCCGGGCATGATCATGATCGTGCTGATGATGGGGCTGCGCGGCTCCGGCGACGCGCTGACCCCACTCTGGTTCATGATTTTCGGAGCCGTGCTCGACGCCGGCCTCAATCCGGTCTTCATCCTCGGCCTCGGCCCGGCGCCCGCACTCGGCATCGCCGGCTCGGCGACCGCGACCGTGATCGCCAATATCGTCTGCCTCGCCGCGCTCCTGGTCTACATCTACCGGCGCGATCTGCCGCTCCGGCTGCGCGGCGCCGAATGGCGCCATTTGTGGCCCGATCCGACGCTGCTGCGCGTGATCCTCGCCAAGGGCCTGCCGATGGGCCTGCAGATGATCGTCGTCGCCTCCTCGGCGCTGGCGACGATGGGCTTGGTCAACCGCGAGGGCGTCGACACCACCGCCGCTTTCGGCATCGCCATGCAATTGTGGACCTATATCCAGATGCCGGCAATGGCGCTCGCCGCCGCGGCGAGCGCGATGGCGGCGCAGAATATCGGCGCCGGCAAGTGGGATCGGGTCGGCGCGATCACCCGCTCGGGCATCGTCTACAATCTGGTCATCACCGGGCTGCTGGTGGCCTTGCTCGCCATCGCCGACCGGCCGGCGCTCGCTTTGTTCGTCGGCGGCGACAGCGCGGCGCTGCCGATCGCCCGGCATATCCAGCTGCTCGCGACCTGGAGCTTCCTGTTGTTCGGCGTTACCATGGTGGTGTTCGGGACCGTCCGCGCCAACGGCGCGGTGATGGGGCCGCTGATCATCCTCGCCATCGGCCTCTATCCGATTCGGCTCGGCTTCGCGCTCGGCGCCTATCCCTGGCTCGGCGCCGACGCGCTGTGGCTGAGCTTCCCGGTCAGCTCCTTCGCCAACATGGCGATGGCGCTGGCCTTCTACCTTCACGGCGGCTGGCGCAACGCGCGCATGGCAATGCCGATCGACCCCGCCGAAGCGGTCGAGGAGGCGGTGGGCGACACCGAGCCGGGCGGGCGGCTCAATCCGTCCGGCTAGGCTACATCACCGTGTCGGCGAGGTTCGACCGGTACCTGGTGTTGGTCTGGCGGTCGATGATCTCGATATAGACATAGCTCGGCGGGAGCTGGCCTTCGGGCAAGCCGAACCAGATATGGCCCATCGCCTGCGGGGTGCCCAGCGCGCAGAAGCCGTAGATGCGCCGGTTGGTCCTGTTCTCGAAGAAATCGACCCAGGAGCGCGACGAATTGTGGTTGTTGCCGCACGGCGGCAGCGCCGGCGCGGGCGCGAACATCGCGGCGGGATATTGGTCCTTGTTGAACACGTCGTAGCTGTAGCGCATGAAGTTCTGGCCGTTGACCGTATAGGGCTCGACCGCGGTCAGGTAGAGGATCGGGTTGGGCTGCGCTTGCGCCGCGCCGGCCCACGCCATGGTCGCCGCCGCGAACGCGGTGGCGAGGAATGCCCTTGATTTGAATCGTTTCATCGACGGTCCTTTCTTATGCAGGTGAAGGACTGGGATGCCGTGTGAATTGCCCCCTGCCGGTATTTGCCGGCACTGGGAGAATGACACCGATCGGGATCGGTTTCAAGGAAGCTGCGCTGTCCGGATCGGGCGCGGCGCTTTCGCCGCTTTGCAGGAGCGGTGGCGCGCGCTAAGCCCTGCCGCAATGCCGTCCGCTTCCTTCCCCGCCCTTCGCCTGCGCCGCACCCGCGCCACCGCGTGGAGCCGGGCGCTGGTCGCCGAGACGGTGCTGACCCCCTCGGACCTGATCTGGCCGCTGTTCGTCACCCAAGGCGAGGGGGTCGAGGAGCCGATCGCCACCCTTCCCGGCGTGTCGCGCTGGTCGGTCGACCGGATCGGGGAGCGCGCGCGCGAAGCCCGCGACCTCGGCATTCCCTGCGTTGCGCTGTTCCCGAACACGCCGCCCGCCTTGCGCACCGACGACGCGCGCGAGGCGCTCAACCCGGCCAACCTCATCTGCCGGGCGGTCAGGGCGCTCAAGGACGCCGCGCCCGACATCGGCGTGCTCACCGACGTCGCCCTCGATCCCTATACCGCGCACGGCCATGACGGCATCGTCGATGCGGCCGGCTACGTCCTCAACGACGCCACCAGCCGCATCCTCGCCGACCAGGCGCTGGTCCAGGCCGAAGCGGGCGCCGACATCATCGCCCCGTCCGACATGATGGACGGCCGCGTCGGCGCGATCCGTTCAGCGCTCGAACAGGCGGGCCACGTCAACGTCCAGATCATGGCCTATGCCGCCAAATACGCCTCGGCCTTCTACGGCCCGTTCCGCGACGCGGTCGGCTCGCGCGGCCTGCTCAAGGGCGACAAGAAGAGCTACCAGATGGATCCGGCCAATGGCGAGGAGGCGCTGCGCGAGGTGGCGCTCGACCTCGCCGAGGGTGCGGATACGGTGATGGTGAAGCCGGGTCTGCCCTATCTCGATATCATACGACGCGTGAAGGAACGCTTTGAAGTCCCTGTTTTCGCTTATCAGGTCTCGGGGGAATATGCGATGATCGAAGCCGCCGCCGCGGCCGGCGCGGGAGACAGGGACGCGCTCGTCCTCGAGACGCTGACGGCGTTCAAGCGCGCCGGCTGCGCGGGCGTCCTCACCTATCACGCGCCCGTCGCGGCGCGGCTGCTCGGCGCATGAGCGACGAGGAGGTCCTGGCCGCCGAAGCGCCGCCGCGCCGGGTCGGCGAGCGCTTCGCGCGCCCGCTGTTCCTGCTCACCATCATCACCGGTTCCTTCCTGCTCTTCCTGACCCAGCCGATGATCGCCCGGATGGCTCTGCCTCATGTCGGCGGCTCGCCGTCGGTCTGGAACAGCGCGATGCTGGTCTTCCAGCTGCTGCTGCTCGCCGGCTATGCCTACGCGCACGGCCTTTCCTACCTCCGGCCGCGCTTCCAGGTCGGCATTCATCTGGCGATCCTGGCCGTCGCCGCCTTGTGGCTGCCGATCGGGCTCCGCGACTTCATGCTGGCGCCCGACGCCGAGCCGGCGTTCTGGGTGCCCTGGCTGCTGATCAGCTCGATCGGGATCCTGTTCTTCATCGTCTCGGCGCAGGCGCCGCTGATGCAGCGCTGGTACGCGCTCGAGACGAGCCGCGGCGAGCCCTACACGCTCTACGCCGCCTCCAATCTCGGCAGCTTCGCCGGCCTCATCTCCTATCCCTTGATCGTCGAGCCGACGATGGGCCTCGCCCAGCAGAGCTGGCTGTGGACGATCCTCTACGGCGTGCTCGTCCTGCTCGTCGCCGCCTGCGCCCTCACCGTGCCCGCCCAGGCGGTCGAGGCGGTGCCCGAAGAGACCGCCCCGGCGCCGGCGGCGCGCCGGATCCTGCACTGGATCGGCCTTGCCGCGGTGCCCTCGGGGCTGATGCTGTCGACGACCACCCATCTCACCACCGACATCGTCGCCATCCCGTTGCTCTGGGTGGTGCCGCTCAGCCTCTATCTGCTGAGCTTCGTCATCGCCTTCGCCGCCCGCCGCGGCCCGGCCAACTTCCTCACCATCGTCGCGCCGCTGGTCATCCTCGTCGCCGGCGGGCTTGCTTTCACCCCCGGCGCGGGCAACCCCTTCTTCGCGGTCACGCTCGGCCTCCTCCTGCTCTTTGCCATCGCCGTCGCGCTCCATGCGGAGCTGTTCCGCTTGCGGCCCGCGGTCGGCCACCTCACCAGCTTCTACCTCGCCATGTCCTTCGGCGGCATGCTCGGCGGCCTGTTCTGCGCGATCGTCGCGCCGCTCCTGTTCGACTGGGCCTATGAGCACCCGATCCTGATCCTCGCCGCGGCCCTGCTGGCGCCGCAATTCCCGCTCGTGCCCTGGCCCAGGAAGCTGACATTGATGCTGAGCTTCGCCGTGCCGGCGCTCGCCTTCCTCATTTCCTTCCTGACCGACGCCGGCAAGCTCGGTCATTCCCCGCTCGTCGTCATGGGCGGAAGCATCGTCGTGTCGCTGCTCGCTTTGGCCTGCCTCGGCCGGCGCTGGCCGTTCGCCGCCAGCCTTGCCGCCCTGATGCTGAGCTACGGCGGCTGGACGACCCTGGTCCATTCGGCGGAGGGCACCCGCACCCGCTCCTATTTCGGCATCTACGAAGTCTCGGAGCGCTACAACCACACCGCCCGCATCCTCACCCACGGCACCACCCTTCACGGCATCCAGAATCTGGTGCCGGGGCTGGAGACGCTGCCGACCTCTTATTACGCCCGCCGCTCGGGCATCGGCCTCGCCCTCACCAATGCCGACGCCTTGTTCGGCGCCCATCCGCGGATCGGCGTGGTCGGGCTGGGGAGCGGCACCCTGTCCTGCTATGCCCGGCCGAACCAGGCCTGGACCTTCTTCGAAATCGACCCGGCGATGGTCCAGGTCGCGCGCCACCGCTTCTCCTTCCTCTCACGCTGCGCGCCGCAGGTCCGGATCGTGCTCGGCGACGCCCGGATCAGCCTGTCGCGCCAGCCCGCATATTCGATCGACATCCTCGCCGTCGACGCCTTTTCCTCAGACGCGGTGCCGATGCACCTGCTCACCCGCGAAGCGCTGCGCGTCTATGGCGGCGCGGTGCAGCCGGGCGGCCTCGTCCTGTTTCACATTTCCAACCGCTATCTCGATCTGAAGCCGGTCATCGCCGATCTCGCCGCGCGCGAAGGCTGGACCGCCGCGATGCTGCAATATGTGCCCGACGAGCGCGAGCGGGTGCTGAACGCGACCATCTCGGTGTGGATCGCCTTGTCGCGCAACCCGGCGACGATCGAGCGGCTGGTCGCGCTGTCCGGCGACGATTCGATCTATTGGGAGCCGGTCGCGCCGCAGCCGGGCTTCGCCGGCTGGAGCGACGACCACGCCTCGATCCTGCCGATCATCAACTTCCGCTCGATGCTGCCGGGACGATGATCGAGACCGAACGGCTGATCCTCAGGAACTGGCGCGAGGAGGATATCGAGCCCTTCATCCGCCACACCAACACGCCGGCGGTGATGCGCTGGCTGGGCGGCGTGCGCAGCGCGCGCTGGCACCGCGAGGCGTTCCGGGAACGGATCATGCGCTGGCAGGAGCGCGGCTTCACCTTCTGGGCGGTGGAGCGCAAGGCAGACGGGGAGCTGCTCGGCTTTTGCGGGCTCAAGCTCGCCGACACGCCCGGCAGCCCGATCGAGGGGATGGTCGAGGTCGGCTGGCGGCTGCGCGAGGACGCCTGGGGGCAGGGCTATGCCAAGGAGGGGGCGATCGCCTCGCTCGATTTCGCGTTCGACACGCTCGGCGTCGATCGGGTGGTGGCGATCACCTTCGAAGCCAACGCGCCGAGCTGGGGGCTGATGAAGCGGCTCGGCATGACCCGGCGCCCCGAGCTCGATTATGACGACGACCGCTTCCCCGAGCTCAATCCGACGATTGTCTATGAGATCAGGCCCGGGGAGCTGAAGCGGTGACGCTGCTGGGCTTCGAGGGCAAGGCGCCGCGGGTCGACCCCAGCGCCTTCGTCGCGCCCGGCGCCCGGCTGATCGGCGACGTCGAGCTCGGGCCGGAAGCCAGCATCTGGTACAATTGCGTGCTGCGCGGCGACATGAACCGGATCCGGATCGGCGCCCGCAGCAATGTTCAGGACGGGACCGTGATCCACGTCGATCCGCCGCGGCCCGGCGGCCCGGAGGGCGGCTATCCGGCCCTGATCGGCAGCGACGTGCTGATCGGCCATATGGCGATGGTCCATGGCTGCATCCTCCACGACCGCGCCTTCGTCGGCCTCGGCGCGATCGTCATGGACGGCTGCGAGATCGAAGGCGAGGCGATGCTCGCCGCCGGGGCGATGCTGACTCCCGGCAGGCGCATCCCTTCCGGCCAGCTCTGGGCCGGCCGCCCCGCCAAATATGTCCGCGATCTGAGCGCGGCCGACATTGCCGGCATGGCGATGGGCGTCGCCCATTATGTCGCCATGGCCAGGCGCCACGCGGCCGCGCTCGAAAAATAGGGACTGTCCCTATTTTTAGCGGCTGAGCCGGTCGTTCCGCTGCTGCTGGCGGGCCGCGATCGCTTCGGCTGCCGCGATCGCCGCATCGAACGCGGCGAGGTCCGCGGCGCTGGTCGGCTGGCCTTCGCGCTCGAGCCGCAGCTGGTGCAGATCGGCGAGCGCCTCGCCGGTCCGCGCCTGCGCCGCCTCGAGCCGCGAGATCGCCTGCTGCGCCTCGATCCAGCTGTCCGATCCTTCGCCTCCGGCCTGGGCCGCGGCGCGCTCGGCCGCGCCGAAATCCGCGTCGAATTCGCGGGCGCCTGCCCTTGCCTCTTCGAGAAGGGCTGCGACTCGCGCGCGCAGCGCCGGATCGTCCGCGACCACGGGCGCGGTCCGGACCGGCTCCTCGGTCCAATCCTCGCGCTCGGCCGGCCGCGGCGCCAGCGACGGGAACGGGCCCTGGGAGACGCAGCCGGCGAGCAGGGCGGCGACGAGGATGGGAAGCGCCTTCATCGCCCCTCCCTATGCCGGGGTTCGTCCCCCGGCAACACCGGCCTCCGCCGGCGCGGGCCGGGGGTTGCGTGGCTTGTGCTTCCCCCCTATGTCGGCGCCTCCCGCGCGCCCGTAGCTCAGCTGGATAGAGCACCAGACTACGAATCTGGGGGCCGGGGGTTCGAATCCCTCCGGGCGCGCCATTCATTCTTCCTTCATTGCAGTCGCGAAAAGACGGCTTCATAGTGGAGGGCAGGATGAAGCACCTCGGACTGGCAATGATCCTGGCCGTCAGCGCAGCGGCATCCGCCCAGACCGGGCCGGCGGCGCCGTCGCTCGCGGCCGGCCAGAGCGCGGCCGGCGAGCTCGGGCCGAGCGACGCCCAGCGCCGCTCCGGCAAGTATGAGGACGTCTACACGATTGCCGGCCGGCGCGGCCAGCGCCTCCAGCTCGACCTCGCCTCCGACGCCTTCGATCCCTATCTGGTGGTGACCGGTCCCGAAGGCTTCAACCTGGCCAATGACGATGCCGAAGGGGGCGACACGCTCGCCAGCCGCCTCGTCCTCGTCTTCCCCGCCGACGGCGCCTATCGCGTCGCGGTGACGAGCTTCCGCGCCGGCGAGACCGGCGCCTATCGGCTGCAGGCGTCGACGCCGGCGGCCGATGTGGCGGCCAGCGCGCCGGTCGCCGCCGCGCCGGTCGCGATCGGCAGCACGATCAACGGCCGCCTGGCCGAGGGCGACGGCCGCGAAGGCTCGGGCGCGTTCGCCGACCGCTTCCGCTTCCACGCCCGCCGCGGCGAGCGCGTCGCCATCGCGCTCAGCGCCGACAAGCTGGACCCCGTCCTCCAGCTCGCCCGCCCGGACGGCACCCGCGACGTCAGCGACGACACCAGGGTCGACGGCCGCACCTCGACCAACAGCCGGATCGACACCGTCCTGGCCGAGGATGGCGATTATGTGATCACCGTCACCTCCTACCGGCCGGGCGAGGCCGGCGACTATCGGCTCAGCCTCGCGCCCAGCCCCGGCCATCCGCGCCAGATCGGCGTGCCGGGCGGGGCGCGGGTGATCGCCTTGCTCGTCGGCGTCGCCAACTATGGCGGCCGCACCAACGATCTGCCCAACACCGACGACGACGCGCGCCAGCTCTACGAGTCGCTGCGCGCCGCCGGCCTGCTCCATCCGGCGAGCATCCTGCTGACCAACGAGCAGGCGACCGCCAAGGCGGTTGCCGATGCCTTCGCCCGCGCCGCCGCCGCGGCCGGGCCCAACGACACCTTCCTGTTCTTCTTCTCGGGGCACGGCGACCAGGTCGACGTGCCGCCGAGCGCCGCCGAGCTCGACGGCCGCGCCGAGACGATCGAGCTCTACGACGCGGCGATGACCGACGCCCAGCTCGCGCCTTTGTTCGACCGCGTCCACGGCCGCCTCTCGCTGGTGGCGATCGACGCCTGCTATGCGGGCGGCTTCCGCAATTTGATCGACCGGCCGAACGTGATGGGGCTGTTCAGCTCGGAGGAGGATCTTACCAGCCTCGTCGCCGGCCGCTTCAAGGCCGGCGGCTTCCTCGCTTATTTCCTGCGCGCCGGCCTGTCGGGCGAGGCCGACGACGACGGCGACCGCATCGTCACCGCCGGCGAGCTTTCGACCTATGTCCGCCGCCGCTTCCGCCGCGAGGGCGACATCCCCGCCACCACCCGCGAGGACGAGAGCAATTACCAGAATTTGCTGATCGAGCGCGGCGGCCTCCAGGTCGAGGACGTCGTCGTCCGCCTTGCCGGCGGCCCCCAGATCGCCGCGGCGCCGCCCCCGCGGCCGGCGGCGGTGCGGATGCAGCCCGAGGCGGTCAAGCCGCGCTAGCCGACGTGCTCGGGCTTGCCCTTGCGCTTGGTCGAGGCGAATTCCTCGAGCTGCTTTTCGCTCATCGATTCGACCATCTGGCGCGACGCGCCTTTCAACTTGCTCTTCGGCGTCTCGCCGCGCTTGGCCGACAGAGCGGCGCCAGCGGCTTTTTGCTGGGCGGCTGATTTGGCGGGCATCTGCATTCTCCTTCGAGCCGAGAACGGACGGCTCAAAGCAAGGTTTCAAGGTCGAGCAGCGCATAGAGCGCCCGCCGCGCCGCCTCGAGCCGGTCGGGCAAAGCGGGATCGGCAAGGTCGGCGGGAGCGATCCGCTCGGGCCAGTGCCCGGCGATACAGCCGGCGATGCGGTCGAGCTTGGCTTCGTCGGCGAGGAAGCGCGGATCGACGGTGGCGGGATCGGCGACGACGCGCAGGCGCAGGCAGGCGGGCCCGCCGCCATTGGCCATCGACTGGCGCACGTCGACGACGCAGAGCCGGCGGATCGGCCCGTTGCCCGCCGCCAGCTCTTCCAGCCAGTCCCAGACCCGCGGCGTCTCGCGCGCCTCCTCGGGCAGGATCAACGCCATCCCGCCTTGCGGCAAAGTGACGAGCTGGGCGTTGAACAGATAGGATCGGATCGCGTCGGCGAGGCTGACCACGCTCGCCGCCACCTCGACGATCTCCACTCCGGGCAGGAGCCGGCCGAGTTCGGCATAGAGGCTGTCCTTGTCCGCGAACGCCTGCTCGTGGGCGAACAGGACATGCTCGTTGGCGACGGCGACCACGTCGTTGTGAAAGGCACCGGCGGCGATCGCCGCTTCGGATTGTTGGACGAACAGGGTGCGGCCCGGATCGAGCCGGTGCAGCCGAGCGACGGCGCGCGAGGCTTCGCCATGCTGGCGGACCGGAAAGGCGCCGCCGCCGACGCCGTAGACGAAAATCTCGACTCCCCGCTGCTCATGGCCGGCGCAGAGCCGCATATGGTTGGCCGCGCCTTCGTCGCCGAACGTGCCCGGCACCGGCTCGTGGACCGCGAAATGGGCCGGATCGGCGAAGGCGAGCCGCAGCTGGGCCAGAGTCGCCGGCCATTCGTGGCTGCGGTGCGGCATCGTGCGCAGATTGGCGGCGGTGAGGTGGCAGCGGCCGTCGGCGGTGTCGGGGGCCGGCGAGACGGTCGCGGCATTGGCCGCCCACATCGCCGAGGCCGAGAAAGCGGCCGCGCGCAGCGGGTCGGGCGCCTGTTCGGGATCGCTGCCGAGCGCGGCGAGCCAGGCCCGGTTGGGCCGCGGCTGCGGCAGGAACCAGCCCTGCGCCAACCCGAGGCCGAGATTGCGCCGCATCTTCTCGATCCCCTGCAGCGCGGCGGCGCGCGGGAAGGAGACGAGGCCCTTGCTCGCCGTCGCCGCGAGGTTGCCGCGGCTGAGCCCCGCATAATTGTGGCTCGGCCCGACGATGCCGTCGAAATTGATCTCGACGAGCGCCATCGCTCAGCGGCCAACGGCGAGGAAGCTGTCGCCCGGGGCGAGGCCGAGCAGGGCCACGCTCGCCGCATCGAGGGTGACGCCCCCCTGCGGCGTCATGTTGACCCAGCCGTAGGCCGAAGCGAAATCGCCGAGCCGCCCGCCGGCGAGCAGCATCTTTTCGCCCGCGCGCGTCTGCTGAACGCCTTCGAGCACCAGCTCGCGCGCTTCGGCGATCGTGCGGATCCGGTCGGTGGCGGCGGACATGGTCGGGCCGCCGTCGAAAATGTCGACATAGCCCTCGCTGCCGAACCCCTCCGTCTCGAGCATCCGCATCGCCCCCGCGCCCGAGGGGTGGGGCTTGCCCAGCACCGCCAGCGCCTCGTCGGACAGCATCGCGGTGTAGATCGGCGTCTTGGGCATCAGATCGGCGATGAACTGGGTGCCGTGCGCGCTGTTGAACGCGTCCGCCTCCTGGAAGCCCATGCCGAAGAAGCGCCCGGCGATCGCGTCCCAGAAGGGCGAGCCGCCGTCCTCGCCGATCACGCCGCGCAATTCCGCCACCGTCTTGTCGGCGAAGCGGGCGCGATTGCGCCTGATGAACAGATAGCGGCTCCGGGCGAGCAGCAGGCCCAGGCCGAGCCCGCCCTGCCGCGCCTCGGGATGGAGGAACAGGCCGCCCACCTCCGAGCAGTCGTTGAAGTCGGTGCACAGGTTCAGCATCTCGGTGTGGAAGGTGCGGCCGAGCTCCGGCGAGGTCTGGGTCAGCTTGCTGATCCGGTAGGAATAGAAGGGCTGCTCGACGCCGATCCGGCTGAATACCTGGCAGGTGCCGCGGATCTCGCCGGTCTCGGCGTTTTCGAGCGCGAACACGAACAGATCGCCCTGCGGCGCGCCTTCCTCGGACGCGAACGCGGCGTCGGACCTGGAGAGCTTTTCGGTGAGGGTCCCCTTGTCGGCGGGCAGGTTGGTGAAGCCGCCGCCGGTCAGCGTCGCCATTTCGTAGATCGCGTCGAAATCGCCGCCGCGCGCCGGCCGCACCCTGAAGCTCACAACCCCTCTCCCCGCGCGAGCCTGAGGATGGTGAGCGCCGACAATTGCGCGCGTTCGACCAGGCTCTCGACGATCAGATATTCCTGATCCGAATGGATCGCGCCGCCGCGCGCGCCCATCGTGTCGACCACCGGCACGCCGCAGGCGGCGATGTTGTTGCCGTCGCAGACCCCGCCCGTGTCGCGCCAGCCGATTTCCTGGCCGAGATCGGCGCCGCTGCGTTTCACCAGCTCGAACAGCTTTTGCGCGCGCGCGTCGATCGGCTTGGGCGCCCGGGCGAAGCCGCCATGCGCATGGATCGTCACGTCGTGCTTCACCGCGACCACCGCGATCGCCTCGTCGAGCGCAGCTTGCGCCTGCGCCTGATCCGCGGGCGTGCGCGGCCGCAGATTCACCCGCAGCACGGCACGATCGGGGACGACGTTGTTCGGCCCGCCGCCGTCGATCCTCGCCGGGTTGACCGCCAGCCCGGGTCGTACCAGCTCGCCAAGCCGCAGCGCCAGGTCCGCCGCTGCCAGCACGGCGTTGCGCCCCTCCTCGGGGTTGCGCCCGGCATGGGCGCTGCGCCCCTCGATCCGGATCGAGAAATTGCCGCTGCCCGGGCGCGCCCCGGCCAGCGTCCCGTCGGGCAGCGCGGAAGGCTCGTAGGTCAAGGCGGCGCGTTTCCCCCGCGCCGCCTCGGCGATCAGGGACGCCGAGCCCGGCGAGCCGACCTCCTCGTCCGAATTGATCACCACCTCGTAGCCGAGGTCGGGCACGCCGACGCTCTCCGCCGTCCGCAAGGCCCCCAGCATGATCGCGAGGCCGCTCTTCATGTCGGCGACGCCGGGCCCGCCAAGCGAGCCGTCCTCGCGCCAGAACACCTTCTGGAAATCGTGGTCCGCGCCGAACACGGTGTCCATGTGGCCGGTAAGGAGCAGCTGCACCGGCGCCTCGGGACGCACGGTCAGGTGGAGGTTGCGCCCATGCGCGACGGCAGCCAGCGTGCCGTCCGCCGCCATCGCCTCGACGGGCGCCGCTTCCTTCAGCTGGGTCTCGCCAAGCGCCGAGAAGGCATCGGCGAGCATTCCCGCAACCGTTTCCAGGCCGGCAAGGTTGCGCGAGCCGCTGTTGACCGCGGCCCAAGCGGTGACCTGGTCGAGCATCGGCGCCTCGGCGCAGCGCTCGACCGCCGCTGATTCAGTGCTGGAAAGGGCCCGCATGGCGAGCGCTCTAGCCCGGCGCGGGCGCTAAAGCCACTCCGCGAAAGCCTCCAGCAGTTGCGCGTACAGCGCTTTCTTGAACGGCACGATCATCGCCGGAAGCTCTTGCGGATCGGCCCATTTCCAGGCGCGGAATTCGGGGTCGGGGGTGGCGATGTTCACGTCCTCGTCCTCGCCCAGGAAGCGCGCCAGGAACCAGGTCTGGCGCTGGCCGCGCCACGGCTCCTTCCAGACCTTGCCGATCAGGTCTTCGGGCAAATCGTAATAGAGCTCGGTCGGGCATCGCGCGACGATCTCGACCAGATGGGCCGGGATCCCGGTCTCCTCTTCGAGCTCCCGGAACGCGCCCTGCTCGGGCGTCTCGCCCGGATCGAGCCCGCCCTGGGGGAGCTGCCAGGCCTCGAGCGTCGAATCGAGCCGCTGGCCGACGAACGCCTTGCCCTCGCGATTGAGCAGCATCACGCCGACCGCGGGGCGATAGCCATAGTCGGTCATGGCCGCGGCTCGCCGAGCAGCAGCTTCAGCGCCTTCACGCAGCCGGCGATGTCGTCCGCCGCCGACGGGATGGCGCGCCTGAGGTTGATGAAGCCGTGCACAATCCCCTGCGCCTCGCGGTAGATCGTCTCGACCCCCGCCTCGACGCAGGCGGCGGCATAGGCGCGGCCCTGGTCGCGGATCGGGTCGAGGCCGGCGGTGACGACCAGGGTCGGCGGCATCCCCTTCTGGCTCTTCACCAGCGGCGAATAGCGCCAGTCCTTAGGGTCGGCGCAATAGCAATCCTCGAACCAGTCCATGCTCAATTTGGTCAGCATATAGCCTTCCCCGAAATCCTCCTTGCTCGGATAGCCCTTGCCGGGATCGGCGGCGGGATAGATCGGCCATTGCGCGAGCACCGGCACCGCGGCCGGCTCGTCGCGCAAAGCGAGGCTGACGACGATCGCGAAATTGCCGCCGGCGCTGTCGCCGGCGACGACCAGCCCGGTGACCTCGCGGCCGAGCGCTGCCGGGCTCGCCGCCGCCCAGCGCGCCGCCGCGATCGCGTCCTCGACCCCGGCCGGCCAGGGATGCTCCGGGGCGAGCCGATAGTCGACCGCGAGCACCGGCAGGTCGAGCGCGCGCGCCATCTCCGCGCAGAACGGCTCGTGGGTGTCGAGGTCGCCGAACACGAAGCCGCCGCCGTGCAGGAACAGCAGGAGCGGCCCCGCTTCGCGCGCCTCGCGGGCGTCGAACAATCTGAGGGCGATCTCGCCGTCCGGCCCGGGGCAGGCGAGGTCGCGGATCACCGCCAGCGCGCCGGTCGGCGCATCGGCGACATGGCGCGACGCGACCATCATGTTGCGCGCCTCGACCGGGCCGACCTCATAGGTCTTCGGACCCGGCAGGGCGTTCAGCCAGTCGAGGAACTGCCGTACGTCCGGCCGTACATAAGGTTCTGTCATCTGGTCCCCGTTGCGAAGCGAATCATCGTGCCTATCTGTAGCGTTGCGCGGTTTCCACGCAGCTTCAAAATGGTCTAGGGTCTTGGGCGACCGTAAAGCGTAAGGAAATCCTGTTGGCCACGGCCAGACACATCGTCACTCCCGAGGAAGCCGGTTCCGACGCGCCGTTGGAAGCGGTGGTGGTCCGCTTCGCCGGCGATTCCGGCGACGGCATGCAGCTGACCGGCGGCCAGTTCACGCTTTCGACCGCCCTGGCCGGCAACGATCTCGCCACCTTCCCCGATTTTCCCGCCGAGATCCGCGCGCCGCAGGGGACGACCTTCGGCGTCTCGGCCTTCCAGATCAATTTCGGATCGGCGGCGATCGAGACCGCGGGCGACGCGCCCGACGTACTGATCGCGATGAACCCCGCGGCCTTGAAGACCAATGTCGACGATCTGAAGCCCGGCGGCCTGATCATCGCCGACGAGGGCGAGTTCGGCGCCCGCAACCTCGCCAAGGCGGGCTACGAGGGCAACCCGCTCGACGACGACACGCTCGCCAAATGGCAGGTGATCCGATTGAACATGTCGCAGCTCACCCTCGACGCGGTGAAGCCGTTCGGCCTCGGCAACAAGGAGGCGCTGCGCTGCAAGAACATGTGGACCCTGGGGCTCGCGCTCTGGATGTTCGACCGCGACCGCGGCCCGATCGTCGACTGGCTCAAGGCCAAGTTCGCCAAGGCACCCGAGCTCGCCGAGGCCAATATCGCCGCCTTGAACGCCGGCCACGCCTATGGCGAGACCGCCGAGATGGGCGGCCAGGTCGGCCAGCACCATATCGCCGCCGCCCCGGCCGAGCCGGGCCTTTACCGCACCGTCACCGGCGCCGAGGCGATCTCGCTGGGGCTGGTGGCGGGCTGCAAATTGGCCGGCCTGCCGATGTTCTTCGGCGGCTATCCGATCACGCCCGCCAGCGCGATCCTCCACCATCTCTCGCGGCTCAAGGAATTTGGCGTCACCACCTTCCAGGCCGAGGACGAGATCGCCGCCATTTCCGCCTCGATCGGGGCGAGCTTCGCGGGGTCGCTCGGCGTCACCTCCTCGTCGGGCCCGGGCATCGCGCTGAAGACCGAGGCGATGGGCCTCGCGATCATGACCGAGCTGCCGCTGGTCATCATCAACTCGCAGCGCGGCGGCCCTTCGACCGGCCTGCCGACCAAGACCGAGCAGTCGGACCTCTACCAGGCGGTCTACGGCCGCAACGCCGATTCGCCGATGCCGGTGATCGCGGCGCGTTCGCCGGCCGACGCCTTCGACTGCGCGATCGAGGCCTGCCGGATCGCGGTCCAGTACATGACCCCGGTGATCCTCCTGACCGACGGCTATATCGCCAATGCCGCCGAGCCCTGGAAGGTGCCGGACATGGCGGACTATCTGCCGTTCCCGGTCGCATTCCACGATTCTGCGCCGGCGGAAGGCGAGGCGGTCAATCCCTACAAGCGCGACGCCAAGCTCGCCCGCGTCTGGATCAAGCCGGGGACGCCGTTCCTGATGCACCGGATCGGCGGCATCGAGAAGAATGTCGGCACCGGCCATATCGACTATGATCCGGGCAACCACCAGGCAATGACCGATATCCGCGCCGAGAAGATATTGGGCGTTGCCGACTCCTTCCCCGATCAGGAGGTCTGCCTGGGGCAGGAGGGCGGCAAATTGGCGGTGGTCGGCTGGGGCTCGACCTTCGGCCCGATCCACCAGGCGGTCCGCCGGGCGCGCGGGAACGGCCTCGACGCCAGCCACATCCACCTCCGCCACATCTGGCCGCTGCCCAAGAATCTTGGCGACCTTTTAAGGTCTTACGATCGGATCATCGTACCGGAAATGAACAAGGGCCAATTGAAGACCCTGCTCCGCGACCAATATCTGGTCGATGCCCGCCCGGTCACCAAGGTGTCTGGCCAGCCGTTCAAGATCGCCGAGATCGAAGCGGCGATCGCGCAGGCGCTGGCGTGAGGCCGCCCAGCCTCATCATGCTGGTCGCGATGCTGATCGTCGTCGTGACCTTGATCTATTATCTCCATTGAGGATGTTCCGATGACCGAGATGGTCCCGTTGACCGCCAAGGATTTCGCCACCGACCAGGAGGTGCGCTGGTGCCCCGGCTGCGGCGACTATGCGGTGCTGAAGGCGGTGCAGCGGACGATGCCGGATCTCGGCGCCGATCCGTCGAAGACGGTGTTCGTCTCCGGCATCGGCTGCTCCTCGCGCTTCCCTTATTACATGGAGACCTACGGCTTCCACACCATCCACGGCCGCGCGCCGGCGGTGGCGACCGGGGTCAAGCTCGCCAATCCCGAATTGGACGTCTGGATCATCACCGGCGACGGCGACGCGCTGTCGATCGGCGGCAACCACACGATGCACATCCTGCGCCGCAACCTCGATTGCCAGATCCTGCTGTTCAACAACGAGATTTACGGTCTCACCAAGGGCCAATATTCGCCGACCTCGCGGGTCGGCACGCGCTCGCCCTCGACCCCGTTCGGCTCGGTCGACCGCCCGGTCCGCCCCTGCGCCTTCGCGCTCGGGTCCGGCGGCCGCTTCGTCGCCCGGGCGATCGACGTCCACAAGAACCTGCCCGACGTCCTGAAGGCCGCCCACGCCCACAAGGGCGCGGCCTTCGTCGAAATCTTCCAGAATTGCATCGTCTACAATGACGACGTGTTCGCGCCCTTCACCGCCCGCGACAATGCCGGCAAGCAGCTCTGGCTGAAGCCCGGCGAGCCGATGCTGTTCGACGGCGGCAGCAAGGGCCTGACGCTCGACCGCGCCGCCTTGAACCTCAAGGTCGTCGACGTCGCCGGCGGCGACTGGCAGGCGGCGGAGGTGATCGTCCACGATCCCGGCAACAAGGCGGTCGCCCACATGCTGATCGACATGCCGATCGGCAGCTTCCCGATGGCCCTGGGAGTGATCTACGACGACCCGCGGGAGACCTTCGAAAGCGCGGTGCGCGCGCAGAACGAAGAAGCCGCCGCCGGCAAGCCCGCCGACCTCCAGGCGCTCGTCGCCAGGGGCCAGACCTGGCTGGTCGAAAAGGAGCCGCGCGAGATCTGACGGCGGATCGGACTCGTCTCCGCTTGCGCCGGAGGCACGTCGGGGTCATCTTGGCTCGGCGATGCTGCAACGGGGGAAACATCTGGTCGCGGCCGACCGGGTCCTCGCCACGGGCGGGGGACTCGCGGCGCGCCTGTTCGCGGGCGGCTTCCACAAGCTGCTCGACCGGATCGACGCCGGCATCGCCGAGGGCCGGGTCGACCTCACCTTGCCGAACGGCGTGTTCCGCATCCTCGGCGGGCGCGGCGAGGGGCCGGCGGCGGTCCTTCATTTGAAAAGCTGGCGCGCGCTCGTCCGGCTGGCATCGTCGGGCTCGGTCGGCTGGTACAAGGCCTGGGCCAAGGGCGAATGGTCGAGCCCGGATCCGGTCGCCTTGTTCGAGCTGTTCATGCGCAACGCGGCGAGCCTCGGCGACCTCGGCCGCGCCCGGGGGCCGTGGAAGCTGGTCAACCGGCTGGTCCACGCGCTCCACGCCAACAGCCGCCGCCGCGCCCGCCGCAACATCGCCCACCATTACGACCTCGGCAACGACTTCTACGCCGCCTGGCTCGACGCCGGCATGACCTATTCGAGCGCGATTTTCGCCGATCTGCCCGGCGCGGACGAGACCCTCGAAGCCGCCCAGGAGCGCAAGGTCCGCACCCTGCTCGACCGGCTCGGCCTCGAGCCCGGCCAGCATCTCCTCGAGATCGGCTGCGGCTGGGGCGGGCTCGCCGAGATCGCCGTTCGCGATTACGGCGTCCGCGTCACCGGCCTCACCTTGTCGGCCGAGCAAAAGGCCTATGCCGACGGCCGGCTTGCCGGCGCCGGCCTTGCCGACCGCACCACGATCGCGCTCACCGACTATCGCGACGTCGGCGGCCGGTTCGACGCGGTCGCGTCGGTCGAGATGGTCGAAGCGGTCGGCCGGGAATATTGGCCGGCCTATCTGGGCAGCATCGCGCGGGTGCTGAGGCCGGGCGGCAAGGCCGCGCTCCAGCTGATCTCGATCCGCGACGATCTGTTCGACCGCTATGCCGCCAACGCCGATTTCATCCAGACCTATATCTTCCCCGGCGGCCTGCTCGTCGGCGAGGCGCAATTCCGCCGCATCGGCGAGCAAGCGGGCCTTTCGTGGCACGACCGCACGGGCTACGGCCCGCATTATGTCGAGACGCTGAGGCGCTGGCGCGAGCGCTACCATGAAGCCGTCGCCGGGGGTCGCCTCCCCGACGGCTTCGATCCGGCCTTTCACGACCTCTGGCGCTACTATCTGATGTATTGCGAAGGCGGCTTCCGCGGCGGCGGCATCGAAGTCGCCCAGGTGACGCTGATCAAGGCCTAGCCGCGCAGCTCGAGCCGATGCCCGGTCTCGAAATCGCCCGTGAGCAGGTCGACGACCGCCGCGGCGACCGCACCCGGCGGCTTGAGCGTCGCTTGGTCCTCGCCCGGATAGGCGCGGGCGCGCATCCGGGTGGCGGTCGCCCCCGGATTGACCAGCGCGACCTTGATCGGGGCGAGGTTCTTCACTTCCTCGCCATAGCTCAGCACCAGCGTCTCTAGCGCCGCCTTGGACGCGCCATAGGCGCCCCAATAAGCGCGCGGCCGCTTGGCCACGCTCGAGGTGATCGCGACCAGCCGCCCCGCTTCGCTCTTGCGCAGCAGCGGATCGAAGGCCGCGATCAGCGCCTGCTGGGCGAGCAGGTTCAAGGTCAGCAGCTCGTTGAACTCCTTGCCGTCGATCTGCGCGACCGGCGTCAGCGTGCCGAGCATCGCCGCGTTGAGCACCAGCAAATCGAGCGCTTCCCAGCGCCCCGCCACCGCCTGCGCCAGCTTGGCGACGCTGTCCTTTTCGGTGAGGTCCAGCGGCGCGATCGTCGCCGCGCCGCCGGCGTCGTGGATCCTCTCCTCGACCGCTTCCAGCTCGGCGCCGGTCCGCGCGGTCAGGATGACATGGGCGCCCGCGGCCGCCAGCGCCTCGGCCAGCGCCGCGCCGATGCCGCGCCCCGCGCCCGTGACCAGCGCCAGCTTCCCCGCGAACGCGCCGGCCATCAGGCGACGCGGCCTTCCGCGAGCATCAGCTCGTTGCGCTTCTCCAGGTCGTCCTGATCGGTCAGGCCGGTCGGGTAGTCGCCGGTGAAGCAGGCGTCGCAATGCTGCGGCGCGCCCTCGTCGCGCGCCTCCTCGCCGATCGCCCGGTAAAGGCCGTCGATCGAGACGAAGGCGAGGCTGTCGGCGCCGATATAGCGGTTCATCTCGGCGACGTTCATCTGGGCGGCGAGCAATTTGGCGCGTTCGGGCGTGTCGACGCCGTAGAAGCAGGAGTGGCGGGTCGGCGGGCTGGCGATCCGCATATGGACCTCGCGCGCGCCGGCCTCGCGCAGCATCTGGACGATCTTCAAGCTGGTCGTGCCGCGCACGATCGAATCGTCGACCAGGACGATGCTCTTGCCATGAATCAGCGCGCTGTTGGCATTGTGCTTCAGCTTGACGCCGAGGTGGCGGACCTGGTCGCCGGGCTGAATGAAGGTCCGCCCGACATAGTGTGAGCGGATGATGCCGAGCTCGAACGGGATGCCGCTCTGCTGGGCGTAGCCGATCGCCGCCGGCACGCCTGAATCGGGCACCGGCACGACGAAGTCGGCCGCGACCGCGCTCTCCCGCGCCAGCTCCGCGCCGATTCTTTTGCGCACGTTGTAGACCGAATGGCCGTCGATCACGCTGTCCGGCCGCGAGAAATAGATATGTTCGAAGATGCACGGCCTGGGCCGCTGCGGCGCGAACGGCCGGTGCGATTTGACCCCCTGATCGGAGACCTCGATCAGCTCGCCCGGCTCGACGGTCCGCAAATAGGTCGCGCCGACCATGTCGAGCGCGACCGTCTCCGAGGCGAAGATATAGGCCTCGCCCAATCGCCCCATGACGAGCGGCCGGATGCCGAGCGGGTCGCGGCAGGCGATCATCCCCTCGGCGGTCAGGCAGACGAGGGAATAGGCGCCTTCGACCTGCTTGAGCGCGTCGATGAAGCGGTCGAGCAGAGTGCGGTAGCTCGAGGTCGCGGCGAGGTGGATGATGACCTCGGTGTCCGAGGTCGACTGGAAGATCGAGCCGCGCCGGTTGAGCTCGCCCCTGAGACGCATCGCGTTCGAGATGTTGCCGTTATGGGCGAGCGCGAAGCCTCCGCTCGCGAGCTCGGCGAACAGCGGCTGGACGTTGCGCAGCCCGGCCCCGCCGGTGGTCGAATAGCGGACATGGCCGATGGCGGCGCGTCCTGCGAGCTCGCGCATCAGCGCTTCTTCGCGAAAGACGCGGGCGACATGGCCCATGCCGCGATGGCTGTGGAAGCCCTCGCCGTCGAAGCTGGTGATGCCCGCCGCCTCCTGGCCGCGATGCTGCAGCGCATGGAGGCCGAGCGCGACCATCGCCGCGGCGCTGTCGGCACCCCACAGACCGAACACGCCGCATTCCTCACGCAGCTTGTCGTCGGCGAACGGATTTGTGGGGAGAATCGGGGGCGGGCGGCGCAACATGCGGGCATATAGGCACGCCCTCCGGCTTTGTCTGCCCTTATCCTCCCCGGGACGGGGAGGGGGACCGGCCGAAGGCTGGTGGAGGGGGTTCAGGGCTTGGCACGACACCCCCTCCACCATTCGCCTGCGGCGAACGGTCCCCCTCCCCGCGAGCGGGGAGGACTACTTGACGTTAACGTAAGGGGGAAGTACAGGCCCGCCATGCCCGAAACCGCGCTCCATTCGGACTATCGCCAGCCGCGCCAGGTCCGCACCTATACGATCACCGAGCTGTGCGACGAGTTCGGCGTCACCGCCCGGGCGCTGCGCTTCTACGAGGACGAGGGGCTGATCGCGCCGCAGCGCCAGGGCCTCGCCCGTATCTATTCCTGGCGCGATCGTGCGCGCTTGGCCTGGATCCTCCGCGGCAAGAGAGTCGGCTTCTCGCTCTCCGAGATCCGCGAGATGATCGACCTCTACGACGCCGGCGACGGCCGCGTCGCCCAGCGCCGGCTGACGCTCGAAAAATGCCGCGCGAGGATCGACCAGCTCGCCAAGCAGAAGGTCGACATCGACGCCACGATCGACGAGCTCGAGCGCTTCATCGCCATGGTCGAGGCCTCCGATCTCGGCGTCGCCCGCTAACCCAGCCGACAAGGACTGAACGACATGCCCAGCTACACCGCTCCGGTCGCCGACACGCGCTATGTGCTGGAGGAAGTGCTGGGGATCGAGCGCTATTCGAACCTGCCCGGCTTCGAGAACGCCACCCCGGATCTGATCGAGGCGATCCTGACCGAGGGCGGCCGCTTCGCCGCGGAGGTGCTGGCGCCCCTGAACCGGGTCGGCGACGAGGAAGGCTGCGTCCGCCACGACGACGGCTCGGTCACCACGCCCAAGGGCTTCAAGCAGGCCTACGACCAGTTCGTCGCCGGCGGCTGGACGACCTTGTCCGCGCCCGAGGAATATGGCGGCCAGGGCCTGCCGATGGTGATCTCGACCGCGATCAGCGAGTATCTCCTGTCCGCCAACCAGGCCTTCGAAATGTATAACGGCCTGACCCAGGGGGCGATGGCCTCGATCCTGGTCAAGGGCTCCGAAGAGCAGAAGAAGACCTGGCTGCCCAACATGGTCTCGGGCAAGTGGACCGGCACCATGAACTTGACCGAGCCGCATTGCGGCACCGACCTCGGCCTGCTCAAGACCAAAGCCGAGCCGCAGGTTGACGGCAGCTACAAGCTCACCGGCACCAAGATCTTCATCTCGTCGGGCGAGCACGACCTGGCCGAGAACATCGTCCACCTCGTCCTTGCCAAGATCGTCGGCGCGCCCGACAACGTCAAAGGCATCTCGCTGTTCATCGTCCCCAAGTTCCTGGTCAACGAAGACGGCAGCCTCGGCGAACGCAACGGCGTCTCGTGCGGCTCGATCGAGGAGAAGATGGGGATCCACGGCAATTCGACCTGCCTGCTCAATTATGACGACGCCACCGGCTGGCTGGTCGGCGAGGCCGAGAAGGGCCTCGCCGCGATGTTCATCATGATGAACGCGGCCCGCCTCGGCGTCGGCGTCCAGGGCCTCGCCCAGGGCGAGGTCGCCTATCAGAATGCGGTCATCTACGCCAAGGACCGCCGGCAGGGCCGGGCGCTGCGCCCCGAGGAGCGCGAGCCCGACGTCAAGGCGGACACCATCATCCATCACCCCGACGTCCGCCGCATGCTGATGGAGGCCAAGGCGTTCAACGAGGCCGCCCGCGCCCTCGTCCTGTGGGGCGCGCTCCAGGTCGATCTCAGCCGCAAGGCCCAGAGCGAGGAGGAGCGCCTCGCCGCCGACGACCTGCTCGGCCTGCTCACCCCGGTGATCAAGGGCTATCTCACCGACAAGGGCTTCGAGGCCGCGGTCAACGCCCAGCAAATCTATGGCGGCCACGGCTATATCCGCGAATGGGGGATGGAGCAGTTCGTCCGCGACGCCCGCATCGCCCAGATCTACGAAGGCACCAACGGTATCCAGGCGCTCGACCTGGTCGGCCGCAAGCTCGGCAAGGACAATGGCCGCGCCATCCAGGCCTTCTTCAAGCTGGTCGGCGAGGAAGCCGCCGCCGCCAAATCCTCAAATCCTCCCCTCGATTCCGAGGGGAGGGGGACCGCCGAAGGCGGTGGAGGGGCTTCTCCGAGCGAGACCATCACTCACGTCGCCAAGTCCCTCGAGCGCGCCCTGGGCGACCTCCAGACCGCGACCCTGTGGCTGATGCAGAACGGCCTCTCCAACCCCAACAACGCGGGCGCCGCCGCTTATCCCTACATGACCCTGATGGGCATCGTCTGCCTCGGCCTGATGTGGCTGCGTATGGCCAGGGTCAGCGCCGCGGCGCTGGCCGACGGCACCGGCAATGCCGACTTCCACAACAACAAGCTCATGACTGCCCGCTTCTTCGCCGACCGCATCATGCCGGAAAGCAACGCCCAGCGCCGCAAGATCGAGGCCGGCGCCGACAGCATCATGGCGCTGCCGGCGGAGGCTTTCTAGCCGGGTAAGCCTTTGTTCAGGGGCTGGGGCTAGCCTCGCGCGGATGCTGATCGCCGCCGCGCTGCTCGCCCTGACCGCCGCCGAGGACCCGGCCGCGGGCCGGCCCGTCCCGGGGGGCACCTTCTTCTATTTCGCGCCGCCGCGGGCGGCCGACCATGAGGCCGTCATCGTCTCCAACGAAGGCGCTGGGCCGGACCGCGAGCGCCGGCAGCAGGTGATTCGGTCCGGATCCTGGTTGCGCGAGGGGCCCATCGGCGCCGGCGCCGGCGCCATCTATTCCGATTTCGAGGGCGCGATCAGCATCGCCTTTTCGCGCGACCAGGCCGGCCATTACCGCACCCTCGCCATCGACCGGCATGCCTCCACCGACACCTTCCACCGTTACCGCCGGGCGCGGACCGGCGCGCGCGAGCGCGTGCTCGGCGAGGACTGCGAAGTCTGGAATTCGGCGCGGGTCGGCGCCGGCTCCGACCACGAGATCGACCTGCTGAGCTGCGAGACGGCCGACGGCATCCAGCTCTGGTCGCGCACCGTCGTGCGCCGAACCGGCGCCGTCATCGAGCAGTCACGCACCCTCTCGTTTCGCCGCCGCGCGGTCCGGCCCGACGAGGTCCGCCCGCCGCTCGACCTGCTGCGCCCGCTCTATTGGCGCGCGCTGGCCGGCACGCCCGAGGCGGGGGCGCCGGCGGGCCATGAGATCAGGCTGGCGATGGAAGGGGACCGAAGCGCCCAGGCGTGGCGGGTCATTCGCCGGCGGGGCGACTGGGCGTTCGTCGCCACTGGAGACCAGGGCGGCACCGAGCGAACGAGTCTCGAGACGCCTACCCTCGCGATCCAATATGAAACCGAGGCCGGCGGCCGTCCCGTCCGCCTCAGCATCCATCCGCAACCGCCGCGGCCGATCGCGTCTGGCGCCGCCGCCTTCGAGCCCATCCCACCCCCGCAATCGGAGCGGGTGCTGGGCGAGGAATGCGTCTGGTCCGGCCCTTCGTCCGCACACGGCATCGTCGTCACCTCGGGCGAGCATCGCGAATGCCTCACCGCCGACGGCCTGCCGCTGCGCATCTTCAGCGCCCATCACGTGGTCAGCGCCGACCTCGTCGCCATCCGGGTGTCGCGCCGGGCGCCCTCGGCGGAGTCGATGCTGCCGCCCGCCGCGGCCTTCGATTGGGCGCGCTGGGGGGTGACGTTCGGCGACTGACCTTTTTTATCTCCCGCCCCGCAGCGCTCTGAGCCGCGCCTGCCTCTGCTCCCGCGTCATCGCCAGCGCCCAGGTCCAGGCGGCGTCGTAGTCGTAGCGGCCGGGGATGCGGCGCTCGATCGAGACCATGCGGTCGGCGAAGGCGCGGCCGTAGAGGTCGGTCCAGACGTCGTAGAGGAAGAGGTAGAGCAGGCGGTGGTCGTCGAGCTCCGCGGTGCGCGGCAGCAGGAAGGAGAGGCGGTGGCCGAGCTCGTGGACCAGGGTGGCCTTCTTGTAGAGCGGCGAATAGCCCGCCCGCAGGTGGATCGTCCGCCCGTCATAGCTCGTCATCGGCGCGCCTTCGCGGACGATCATCTCGATCGGCGTGTCCGGAAAAGTGAGCCCGGTCGCCGCCTCCAGCGCCGCGACGATCCGCGCCCCCTCCGCCTCCCAGATCGCCCGATACGCTTCGGCAGCTCCGGCGAAGCGGGGCTCGGTCGGCGCGAAGGAAACCGGTGGCGCGGCCGCGCACAACAGGGCCCAGCAACCGAAGGCGATCATGCATGTCATTCGGTGCTGGTTCATGCTATGTTCCACATGCGCGATCACGGTGACGAGTCGCGCGGGCTCTTTCTCAGCATGAAAACGAACGCCGCGGGAAGGATGGTTTTTTGGCTATTGGGAAGCTGAAACTTATAAAACTTCCGGGCGCCGACCGGTACGCAATGGCAAGTGTCGACTTCATCAACCCGTCATCGCGCTTCTTTCGGCGGAAGGTCACAAGTGAAAATTTTCCGCGAATCCCGCAACTTTGTGACCTTTCGCCCGGCCGCGTGGCCGCTGGGTTTTCTCGCTTTCCGCCGAAGTTGACGGCGAGACGAATGGGAGCTGTCGGAGTTGTCAGGATATCTCCCGAAACCGTCAACTTCCGCGCCAGCTCAGGCCCGCCGCCGGATCGGCACGATCTTGCCTGTCGCCTCCGCGCCCCGGTCCATCACCACCCCTTCGAAATGGCCGATCGGGTTGGGGCGGGCGATCAGATAGCCCTGGACCTGGTCGCAGCCTTCGGCGCGCAGCGCCTCGAGCTGCTCGCTCGTCTCGACGCCTTCGGCCACCACCGGCACGCCGAGGCCGTGGCCGAGCCCGATCACCGAGCGGATGATCGCCAGCGCCTGCGGGTTGGCGATCATGTCGCCAACGAAGCTGCGGTCGATCTTGACCTTGTCGAACGGGAACATCCGGAAATAGGAGAGCGAGGAATAGCCGGTGCCGAAATCGTCCATCGAGATCTGGACGCCCAGCGCCTTGAGCCGCTGGAGGATGGCGAGCGCGCCCGGCGCGTCCTTGATCAGCAGCCCCTCGGTCACTTCGAGCTCGAGCCGCGCGGGATCGAGCCCGGTCTCGCCGAGCACCCGCTCGATCGCGCCGACCAGATCGTCCTGGAGGAACTGGAGCGGCGACAGGTTGACCGCCAGCTTCAGCGCCGGCGTCCAGCGCGCCGCCTCGCCGCACGCCTCGCGCAACACCCATTCGCCGAGCTTGACGATCAGGCCGCTCTCCTCGGCGAGGCGGACGAACATTTCGGGGCTGATCGCGCCCAACTCGGGATGGGTCCAGCGCAGCAGCGCCTCGAAGCCGATGATCGTGCCGCCGTCGAGGTCGGCGAGCGGCTGGTAGTGGAGCTTGAGGTCGCCATTGGCGAGCGCCAGGCGAAGATCGGCCTCGAGCTGACGGCGCTGGCGCAGCGCCTCGTCCATCGCCGCCTCGTAGAAGCGGGTCAGGCCGCGCCCCTCCGCCTTGGCGCGGTAGAGCGCCATGTCGGCGTTGCGGACCAGATCGAGCGGGTTGCCGGCATTGGCGGGAAAGACGGCGACGCCGGTGCTGGCGCTGATCCGGGCCGTCTGGCCGCCGACCGCGAAGGGCTCGCCAAGCGCGCCGGCGATCCGCTCGGAAAGAAGGCCGGCATGGCCGGGTTGGCTGCCGCCCTGCTGGACGATCGCGAACTCGTCACCGCCGAGGCGGGCGACGAGCTCGTCGCCGCGGACCACCGCGCGCAGCCGGTGCGCGACCTCGATCAGCAGCTCGTCGCCGGCCGGGTGGCCGTGAATGTCGTTGACCGCCTTGAAGCCGTCGAGGTCGACGCAGAGCACCGAAAGCGGCTCGCGGGCCTCGGCGGCGCGGGCGACGGCGCGCGCGAGATGGTCGTTGAACACCGCCCGGTTGGGCAGTCCGGTCAGCGCGTCGTGATAGGCGAGGTGGGCGATCCGCGCCGCCGCTTCCTTGCGCTCGCTGATGTCGCGGACCGCGAGCACCTGCCGTTCCGCACCGCGCCAGTGCAGCAGCCGCAACAACACCTCGACGTCGCATTCGCGGCCGGCGGCGCCGGTCAGCCGGCATTCGGTGGCCAGGCCGCCGTCGGCGAGCGGATCGAGGTCGGGCAGCAGGTCGGTGAGCGCGTTCGGCAACGCCTCCAGGCTCTCGTAGCCGGCGAGGCGCAGGAAGCTGAGGTTGGCGTCGACCACCCGGTCCCCGTCGATCACCACCAGCCCCTCGATGGCGGCATCGGCGAAGGCCTTGATCCGCTGCGCCTCCTCGGCCGCGTGGCGGGCGAGCTTGCGGTCGAACAGGACCATCGCGAAGCTGATCGTCAGGATGATCAGCGCCATCGCCACCACCGCGACGGTGAGGGTGCCGCTGCCGATCGCCTCGGCCGGTACCGCGAGCTGCGGATCGGGATAGATGCCAGCCGCCGCCATCGCGGTGAAATGGAGGCCGCAAATGGCGAGGGTGAAGAGCAAAGCGGGCCGCCACGGGATCAGCGCCGGCTTGCGGCGATGCTCGGCGAGCGCGGCGGCGCTGAGGACGATGCCGATCAGGATCGAGACGAGGACGAAGCCGCGGTCCCAGACCAGCCAGCCGGCCATGTTCAGCGCCGACATGCCGATATAGTGCATCGTGCCGATGCCGCCGCCGAGCAGCGCGCCGCCGGCGAGCGCGGACCAGCGCGTGCCGCGCAACGCGACCCACCAGCCGGCGCCGTTGATCAGGATCGCGGCGGCGACGGAGAGCAAGGTGAGGCCGAAATCGTAGCCGACCGGGAGATCGGGCTGAAAGGCGAGCATCGCCACGAAATGGGTCGACCAGATGCCGGTCCCCGAGACGAAGGCGGCGAGCGCGAGCCAGGCCGCGCGCCGGCCGGCGTCGGCGCGGGCGCGCTCGAGGATCGAGAAAGCGGTCACCGCCGCGAGCAGGCAGATGATCCCGGCGACGATCACGAGCCGGAAGTCGTGCTCGTGGACGATGCAGGCATAAACGCGCAGCATGGCAGCTCCCGCAGGATCGGAGGAGCGCCGGGCCTAGCCCAATCCGGTAAAAACGCCGTAAAGGCTAGCAGGCGAGCAGCGCTTCGAGCAGGTCGAGGATTGGGCGCTGGCTCGGCAGGATGTTCGCGCGGGCCTCGGCCAGGGTGAACCATTGGGCGCGATCGATCTCCGGGTAGCTCTGGAAACGGCCGCTCCTCGGCGGCCATTCGAGGGTGAAGCTGTTGCCGGTGATCCCGTTCGGGTCGAGATCGCCCTCGAGCGCGAACGCCTCGACCCATTTGCCGCCCTTCTGGCGGATCCGGCCGAGCGGGACCAGCTCCCCTTCGGGCCTGACCCCGAGCTCTTCCTCGAACTCGCGCCGGGCGCAGGCTTCGGGCTCCTCGCCAGGCTCGACGAGGCCCTTGGGGATCGCCCAGGCGCCGGCGTCGCGCTTCGCCCAGATCGGCCCGCCGAAATGACCGAGCAGCACTTCGGCGCCGCTCCCGCTGCGGCGCCACATCGCGATGCCGGCGCTCACTTGTGCCATGCGGCGCGGCATAGCATGAGAGAGCCAATGACCCGCGATCAGAAAGTCGTCGCAATGGGCGCCGCGGGCGGCGTTGCATCAATGGCGCTCGCGATGTGGCTGCTGTCGACGATGGTGCTGCCGGCGCCGGCGGGCGTCGAGACCCTCGGCGACCGGCTCGGCTATGCGCTGCGCTGGGCCGCCTTCGCCGCCTTGCCGCTCGTCGCCATGATCGGCGCGGTCGGCAATGCCCGCGCGACCGGCGCGGCGATCGATCCGACCCTGGGCCTGGAAAGCAGGGCGATGATCGTCAACGGCCGGGTCGCCGACAACAGCTTCCAGCAATATGTGCTGTTCCTCGCCGGATCGCTCGCCCTCGCCGCGAGCCTGCCGCCGGCGCATGTCCGGGTGATCGGCGCCGCCGCGATCGTCTTCGTCGCCGCGCGCATCCTGTTCTGGATCGGCTACCGGATCGACCCGCTCTATCGCGCCTTCGGCTTCGCCGCGACCTTCTATCTCAACCTCGGCCTGTTGCTCGGATCGCTCTGGCTGGCGGTCGCCTGAGCCTCGATCTCGAGCGGCGGCTTTTGCCGGTGCCAGTCGGTCGCCTGCTGGAAGGCCATGCCGGCGGCGAGCAGCCGCGCCTCGCTCGAGACCGGCCCGATCAGCTGCATCCCGATCGGCAGGCCGTCCGCGTCGAAGCCGGCGGGGAGGGTCAGGCTCGGCTGGCCCGAATAGTTGAAGGCGGCGGTGAAGCGCAGCATCGCGGCGACCACCTCCGGATCGTTATTGCCCTGCGCGAGCGCCGCCAGCGTCGGCGTCGGCACCGGCAGCGCCGGGAGGAGGATCATGTCGGCCGTCTCATGCAGCCGCGCCATCGCCGCGGTGAAATCGAGCCCGGTCAGGCGGAGCGCTTCATAATCGGCCGCGGGCGCCGAGCGGCCGAGCCCGATCAGCATCCGCATCGCCGGGCCGTAATCGTCGGGCGCCGCATCGAACCACCCGGCATGAACGATCGCCGCCTCGACGCCCACGGTCACCGCCCAGCCGCGCGCGAACGGCTCGAGCGGCGGCAGCGACACCTCCCGGATCTCGAGGCCCAAAGCGGCGAACGTGTCGAGCGTCTGCTCGGCCGCGGCCGCGACCTCGGGATGGACGCTCGCCAGCGCCGCGCGGTCGACGCCGACGCTGCGCGCGGGTGCGAGCGCGGGGGCGCTGTCGGCGATCGCCTCGAACAGCAGCGCACAGTCGGCGGCGCTGCGCGCGATCGGCCCGACATGGTCGAGCGAGGGGGCGAGCGGGAAGACGCCGTCGCGGCTGACCCGGCCCCGGCTCGGCTTGAGCCCGGTGACGCCGCAGGCCGAGGCGGGGAAGCGGATCGACCCGCCGGTGTCCGATCCCAGCGCGCCAAACGCCAGCCCGGCCGCGATCGCGACCCCGGCGCCGCTCGACGACACGCCGGTCCAGTGCTTCGCGCTCCACGGGTTGCGGGGCTCGGGCCGTTCGGGCCGGTGCTCGGCGAAGGCGCCCTCGGTCATCGCCAGCTTGCCGAGCAGGACGGTGCCGGCGGCGGCGAGCCGCGCCGCCACCGCCGCGTCCGCTTGCGGTATCCGCCCGGCCAGCACCCTGGTCCCCGCTTCGGTCGCGATCCCCTTGGTGTCGACGAGGTCCTTGAGCGCGATCGGGATGCCGTGCAGCGGGCCGCGCCGAGCCTCGGCCTGCGCGCGCCTCGCGTCCGCGAGCGCGCGTTCGGGGGTGACCCGCACGAACGCATGAAGCGCCGGCTCGAGCCGCGCGATCCGCGCCAGCGCCGCCTCGGTCAGCTCGACCGGCGAGACCTCGCCGGCGCCGATCAGCGCCGAGGCTTCCGCCAGCGACAGGCCGCAAAGTTCCTCCGACGCCATCGCGCTTCCCCCGAAGGTGCGGCTTCATCCTAGCCGCATCGCGGGCGGTGCGGAACCTAGTCCGTCGTCGCCCCGTTGCGCGGCGTCGCGGTGTCGCGAAGCTCCGCGGTCAGCGCCGCGCGCGTCGCCGACGGCATGCTCGGGTTGGCGGCGGCATTGCGGGTGGTGAAGTTGCGGAAGCCGACCTGGACCTGCAGCGAATAATCGAGCGACTGGGGCGGCGCCGGCGGCGGGCCCGACGGTGGCGGCTGGTACCCGAACGGCGTCCCCGACGCGATGTTGCGGAACCAGGGCGCGATATCGCCGCTGGTCGGCGGGATCATCGAGGCCGCGCTCGGCCATTGCGCGGTCGAGTGGCACGACAGGCACGACGAGGCCGGATTGTCGACCGGGCCGTTGAGGCGGCCCTGATAGCCGACGTGCGGCATGTGGACGGCCGGGTTGAGCCAGGTCTCGGCGAGCGGCCCGCTTCCGGAATAGCCGGGGTCGTTGCCCCACATCAGCCCGATCGGCTGGACGCCGTTCCAGTCGCGGCCGACCGGGTCGGGCGTGGTCGACGCCGGCGGGCAGGGCGCGTCCCCTTGCGGCCCGCCGCCATAGACGAAGGTGCCGAACACCCAGCCCGTCGGCACCCTGTTGTCTTTGACCGCGATGTCGATCTGGAGCAGGCGCAGCTGCTGGAGCGAGCGCGGCGGCGGCGGCCCCGGCGGCGGCGGCCCGGGCGGCGGATTGTAGTTCGGATCGTAGACCATCGCGTTCCAGGTCGGCGAGCCGGCCAGATAGGGCGCCTGGGCGACGGGCGCGGTCGTGAACAGCAGCTTCGCGCCGACCGTCCCCTCGGGCATGATCGCCATGGTCGGATCGGGCTGGCCGTGATTGGCCCAGATCCGCCCGAGCGTGGTCGCGCCGGCGCCGTTGTAGAAGCCGACCGCATAATTGTTCCAGGGCAGGGTCTGGCAGCGGTGGAGCTCGCCGGCCGGTGTGACCCGCTCGCGGGTCAGGCCGTGGATCGGCTCGCGGCCGTTGAAGCCCTGATCCTGCCAGGGCGCGTTGTACCAGCCGCGGGCATGGTTGAGCGCCGGGTCGAAGCTGGCTTCGACGCTTGGGCGGATATTGCCCTGATAGAAATAAGCGAGCACCGAGCGGATATATTGCATCGGCTGGGTGCGCGGATCGTAGCGCAGCCAGGGCCTGGCGTCGGTCGGCGGCGTTTGCGGATAATTCTGGGCGAGCCGGAAGACGTTGCCGGTCCACCCGGCCGGCAGCGGCACGGTCGAGCTGCAGAAGGGCGTGGTCGGCGTGTCGCACTGGGTCGGCAGAGGGATCACCGGCGCGGCGGCTGCCGTTTCGGTGCTCTCGTTGCCGGTGCGGCTGTAGCAGCCGGCGAGCAGCGCGGCGGCGCTGGTGGCGAAAAGGAGACGGCGGGCGGTTCGGTTCATGACGTTTCCCCCTTGCTCTGGTGGGAGCGAAGGAAGCGCGCATGCGGCCGGGCGGCAAGCGGAGACGCATCCATTCCGGACCGGCCTCGGGCGGCTTGCCAGCAGCCCGACGGCATGGCCTAAAGAGGCAAGGGAGAGGCGATGCTGGTTACCGAGCTCATCCGCCGCGGCGCGCTTTATCATCGCGATCGCGTCGCGATCCGGTTCGGCGATGCGGCGCTCAGCTTTCGCGAGGTCGATCGCCTGTCGAGCCGGATCGCCAATGCGCTCAGGGACGGGCTCGGCCTCGCCAAGGGCAGCCCGATCGCGCTGCTGATCGACAATGGGCTTCATTCGGTGCCGTGCGACTTCGGCTGCGCCAAGGCCGGGCTGGTGCGCACGCCCCTGAACGGACGGTTGTCGCTCGACGAGCACCGGCGGATGATCGAGACGATCGGGGCGACGACGATGATCTACGGCGCGAGCCAGGCCGAGCGCGCCGCCGCGCTCAAGGCGGCGCTGCCGGGCCTCATTGCGATCGGCCTCGGCGACGGCTCGGCCGGGCCCGACCTGCTGGTGCTCGCCGAGTCGGCCGCGGACAGCGATCCGCGCCTGGCCCACCGGCGCGACGACGTCATCCTCGCTCTGTTCACCTCGGGCACGTCCGGAACGCTCAAGGCGGCCCAGCACAGCCATGCGACCTACAGCGCAATCGTCCAGAACGTGCTCACCAACCTGATCGAGCCGAGGCCTGGCGAGACCATGCTCCACGCCGCCTCGATGATCCATGCCAGCGGCTGCTTCGTCATGCCCTATTGGCTGCGCGGCGGGACCGCGGCGATCCTGCCCGGCTTCTCGCCGGCTTCCTATGTCGAGGCGATCGAGCGCTGGCGGCCCGACGCGCTCAACCTCGTCCCGACCATGCTGCAGATGCTGTTCCAGACCCCCGGCCTCGAATCCGCCGACCTCTCGTCGGTCGATACGATCGTCTACGGTGCCTCGCCGATGCCGCGGCCGGTGCTCGAGCGGGCGCTCGATCGCTGGGGCCCGGTCTTCGTCCAATATTACGGCCAGACCGAAGCGCCGCTCGCCATCTGCGCCCTCGACAAGGCCGGACATGTCGGCGCCAGCCCCGAGCGGCTGCTCTCCTGCGGCCGGCCGAGCGTCGAATGCGAGATCCGGCTGCTCGGCGAGGACGGCGACGAGGCCGATACCGGCGAGATCGTCCTGCGCGCGCCGTTCGCGATGACCGGCTACACCGATCCCGAGCTGACCAGGGCCGCCTTCCTTCCCGGCGGCTGGCTGCGCACCCGCGACGTCGGCCGGTTCGACGACGAGGGCTATCTGACCCTGGTCGACCGCACCTCGGACATGATCGTCACCGGTGGCTACAACGTCTATCCGCGCGAGATCGAGGACGCGCTCGCCGCCCATCCCGCGGTCGCCCAGGTCGCCGTCGTCGGCCTGCCCGACGACATCTGGGGCGAAGCGGTCACCGCCTTCGCCGTCCTCCGCGACGGCGCCGCAGCCGACGAAGCCGCGCTGATCGCTTTCGTCCATCGCCGCCTGGCCGGCTACAAGGCGCCCAAGGCGGTGCGCTTCGTCGACTCGATTCCGCTGAGCGCGGTCGGCAAGCCGTTGCGACGGGCGCTGCGCGAGCCCTTCTGGGCCGGAAAGGAGCGGGCGATATGAGCGTGCGCGTCGAGACCCAGGGCCCGGTCACCATCGTCACCATCGACCGCCCCGAGCGCCGCAACGCAGTCGATGCCGAGACCGCGGCCGCTTTGCGCGAAGCGTTCGACGCGTTCGAGGGCGACGAGTCGGCGCAGGTCGCGGTCCTCACCGGCGCCGGCGGCCATTTCTGCGCCGGCTTCGACCTCAAGGCCTTTGCCGCGACGGGCGGCGATCACGACCCGCTCGGCGAAGGGCCGATGGGTCCGACCCGGCGGCTGCTTTCGAAGCCGGTGATCGCCGCGGTCGAAGGCTATGCGGTGGCGGGGGGATGGAGCTCGCTTTGTGGTGCGACCTGCGGATCGCCTCGGAGAGCGCGACCTTCGGCATCTTCTGCCGCCGCTGGGGGGTGCCGCTGATCGACGGCGGCACCGTCCGGCTGCCGCGCATCGTCGGCCAGGGACGGGCGCTCGACCTGATCCTCACCGGCCGCCCGGTCGGCGCCGCCGAGGCGCTCGCGATCGGCCTCGCCAACCGTGTCGTCCCGACCGGATCGGCGCGCGCGGAGGCGGCGCGGATCGCCGCCGAGATCGCCCGCTTCCCGAGCCTGTGCATGCGCACCGACCGGGCTTCGGCCTATACCGGCTGGGACAGCGATTGGCGCCACGCCCTCCAGGCCGAAGCGCTGGCCGGCGCCGCGCCGCTTGCCGAGGGCGCCCGCGACGGCGCCGCCCGCTTCGCCGCCGGCCGCGGCCGCGCCGGCGATTTCGAAGAGATTTGAGCCGGGCCGCAATTCCGGTTACGAAACGAGAGACTCGAAGGGGGAGATCGCCATGGAATGGATACTGATGCCGCTGAAGCGCTACGCCGACTTTTCCGGCCGCTCGCGGCGCAAGGAATTCTGGATATGGTACCTGTTCGTCATGATCATGTACTTCGTGCTCATGTATCTCGACGCGGCGCTCGGCCTGGGCGGCTCCGCGACCGGCTATGCCCAGGGCGGCTCGGTCGGCTTCAACATGACGGGGGGTCTGCTGACCCTGCTCTTCATGCTCGCAATTCTCGTCCCGAACATCGCGGTGGCGGTGCGGCGGATGCACGATATCGGCAAGAGCGGCTGGATGGTGCTGATCGGCCTGATCCCGCTGTTCGGCTGGATCTACGTCCTCTATCTGTATGTGCAGCCGGGACAATCGGGGCCGAATCAATATGGCCCGGACCCAAAGGGGGGCGGCGCCGACGCCCAGGTCTTCAGCTGAGGCCGGGAAAGTTTGAGCCTGAGGCCGCTTGCGGCTACGAACGCTGGTCAGTTCAGCAAAAAGGGGGGATTTCGCGATGGAATGGATGTTCATGCCGCTGAAGCGCTACGCCGACTTTTCGGGCCGCTCGCGCCGGATGGAATTCTGGATGTGGCAGCTGTTTCAGGTGATCGTTTATGTCGTGGTCGTCGTGCTCGCGATGGCGCTGGGCGGCGGCGCCATGATGATGATGGGGAGCGGCGGCGACCCGTCGTCGATCATGGCCGCGGGCGGCACCGTGATGATCGTCCTATTGCTCTACAGCCTCTATTGCCTGGCCGTGCTCATACCCTCGATCGCCGTCGCCGTCCGCCGCCTGCACGATACCAATCGGACGGGCTGGTGGGTGCTTGCGCCGCTTGCGCCCTATTGCGTGATGTTCGTCGCCGGAATGATGGTCGCGTCCTCGCCCGACATGGCCGCCGTCGCGGGCATCATCGCCCTGATTTCGGGACTCGCGGTGGTCGTGCTCGCGCTCGTGCTGCTGGTCTTCTACTTCCTGGAAGGCACCAAGGGGCCGAACCAATATGGTCCCGATCCGAAGGCGCCCGACGCCGGCCAGGTCTTCTCCTGATCCTGGCTTCGGCTGCGGGCGGCCGGTTGCGGGCCGCCCGCCGCCGCATTAGGTAAGGCGGCCTTTTTCGTGCCCCTGTGGCGGAATTGGTAGACGCGCTCGACTCAAAATCGAGTTCCGCAAGGAGTGCCCGTTCGAGTCGGGCCAGGGGCACCAACATCATCTCTTCTCACCGGCGTGTTGGTCGGGCATTGTCCGCGCGATGAGCGACAAGGACACGCCACCCGCGGGGATCGAGCCGGCGCTCGAGGTCGAGACCGAGGCGACCGCCTACCGGCGCGACCGGCTGCTCGCCTCGGTCGCCCTGATCCTCGGCGCATCATTCCTGCTCGCGCTGCCGTTCGCGCTGCGCGCCGGCGCCGAATTCTTCCTGCCGGTGACCGCAGCTTTGGTGATCGCGATCGCGCTCGTGCCGGTGCTCGAATGGCTCGAGCGGCGGCGCGTGCCTTCGCCGGTCGCCGCCTTCATCTGCGTCGTGCTGTTCCTCGCTGTCGCCAATGCCGCCGTCGCCGCGATCGTCTTTCCGGCCAGCGAGTGGGTCCGCCTGCTGCCCGAGCGGATCGTCCGCATCCGCCACACGCTCGGGCCGCTGTTCGACATCTACGCCGATCTGCAGGCGTTCATCGACGATATCGTCCGCCAGTTCGGGCGCACCTCCGGGCTCGCCCACCAGACGGTGACGGTCGAGACGCCGAATTCGCTGCTTCAGATCATCGCCACCTCGGCGCCGTTCGCGGTGATCCAGATGTTCTTCGCCGTCCTCGTCATCTTCTTCTTCCTCTCCGGCTGGACGCGGATGCGCAAGCGCACCATCGTCGGCCGGTCGAGCTTCGACGGGGCGATGACCACGGCCCGCGTCATCCAGCAGGTGGTCGACGCGACCTCGACCTATCTCGGCACGATCACCATGGTGAACATCGGGATGGGCGCGGTGGTGGCGCTGATCCTCTATACGATCGGGATGGAATCGCCGCTGATGTGGGGCGGGATCGTCGCGGTCCTCAATTACATCCCCTATCTCGGCCCGATCGCCTCGGCGGTGCTGCTCGCGATCGGCGGGCTGATGCTCTTTCCCGATCCCTGGTACGCGCTGCTGCCGGCGCTCTCCTTTATCGGCGTCCACCTCGTCGAGGCCAATATCGTGACCCCGACCGTGGTCGGCCGGCGGCTCACCATCAACCCGCTGATGATCCTCTTGGCGCTGAGCTTCTGGGCCTGGGTCTGGGGGACGACCGGGGCGCTGCTGGCGGTGCCGCTGCTGATCATCTTCAGGACGATCTTCGACGCCGCCGGCAAGCCCGACATCGCCGGCTTCCTGTTCGAGGAAGGCACTCTGATCCACGATCCGGACGAGCCGCGGCCGGCCTCGCCTGGCGGCTAGCGCATCTCGCCGGCGGCTCGCTTGACAGCCCAGAGCGCCTTCACTACCTCGCCCGCCTCACATCCACGCGGGTGTAGCTCAGTTGGTTAGAGCGCCGACCTGTCACGCCGGAGGTCGCGGGTTCAAGTCCCGTCACTCGCGCCATTTCCCTGTTTCCATCCAGCGCAAGAGCGGCTTCAGCGGCAGGACCCAGGCGATCCCGGCGATCAGATAGTAAACGGCGTGGACCGGCCAGGGCAGGCCGGCGATCAGGCTCGAGGCGCTCGCGGCGGCGACGCACCAGCCGGCGATCCAGAGCAGGATCAGGGCGATGCCGAACGGCTGGCGCCAGGTCGGCGCTAGGCGCATCGGACCCATTCCTTCGGCGTCGCGACCGCATCCAGCCTGATGTCCCACGGGTCGACGGGGATCGGCGCTTCGCTGAGTTGGCTCTCCCAGGCGAGGCCGATGGCGAGGACGGCGCCGCCGCCGTCGCGCAGATGCGCCAAAGCGCGGTCGTAATGGCCCTTGCCATGGCCGATCCGGGTGCCGTGCCGGTCGGCGAGGACGATCGGCACCAGCACGACGTCGGGCGCCAGCGCCTCGGCCCCGGCCGGCGGCTGGAGGACGCCCCAGGGGCCGGGCTCGAGCGCCGGCCCCTCGCGCCAGAGGAAACGGGACTCGCGATCGGCGAACCAGGGCAGGCCGATGCGCTGATTGTCGCTCAGGCCCGCCAGGATCGCGTCCGGGCCGATCTCGTCGCGGAGCGGGTGATAAGCGCCGACGATCCGCGCCCCGGCCAGGTGGGGCAGAACGAGCCGCGCCAGCTCCGCCTCGAGCCGGGTCCGGAGCGCGGGCGTCAGGCTCCGGGCGAAGTCGCGCCGCCGGCGCAAGCCTTCGGCGCGCAGGTCGCTCTTGCCGGGAGGAGGGGAAGGTGACGGGACCACCATGGCCGTTTGCTTGAATATCCTCTGACGCGTCAACGTCAGGTGGGGACCATATGTGCCGGACCAGGGTCCAACCAGGGACGGCCCCCGAGGATGCTTATCGCCCAGGGATGTTCGTTAGCTCGTACCGGGCAGTACCCGTCGCGCCCTATTTAGGCGTTAACCGCGCTCCGCTCAAGGCTCTCGGCGATCGCTTCGACCCGCGCGGCGAGCCGCTCCAGCGCCTGCGCGACCGCCGGGTCGGGCGGCGGCGGCACCGGATCGGGGATGCCGGCGCCGGCGCGGATCTCCTTGATGTCGTCGGCGATCAGCAACGCCGCGAACAAAAGCTGGCGCGTTTCGGTCAGGCTGCCGAGCGCGGTGTGGGCGTCCTGCGCGCGGCGGTCGACCTCGGCCGCGACCGAGCGGAGATGCTCTTCCTCGCCGTCGCGGCAGGCGACGTTGTAGCGCCGGCCGGCGACTTCGATATCGATATTGGCCATCAGCCGGGCTCCGTCTCGAGCAGCCGGTCGAGCTGGCCGATCGCGCCCTCGACCTTGGCCCGCAGCGCCTGGTGGACGTCGCGCAGCTGCCGCAAATCTTCTGAATCGGCGGTCGGCGGCTTGGGCCGGGACGCGGCCGCCTCGATTCGCGCGAGCGCCTGCTCGATGCGGCGGATGGCGGCCAGGGCGCGTTCGTCAGCCATGGACCAAGGCATAGCACGACTCTCGCGGGCGGCAAGCGGCCAGAGTTGACGGAGCCGCCATCGCCGATAAAGGGACCCGCAGTACGCCCCGCGCGTCCGTTCCCGGATCGTCCTCCAAGGAGCCTTATGGCCATCCAGACCCGAACGCTCGCCAACGCGATCCGCGCCTTGTCGATGGACGCGGTCGAGGCGGCGAACTCAGGCCACCCGGGCATGCCGATGGGCATGGCCGACGTCGCGACGGTGCTGTGGACCGAATATCTCAGGCATGACCCCGCCGACCCCAAATGGCCCGACCGCGACCGCTTCGTCCTCTCGGCCGGCCACGGCTCGATGCTGCTTTATGCGCTCCTCCATCTGACCGGCTATGCCCGGCCGACGATCGAGGACATCAAGGGCTTCCGCCAGCTCGGTAGCCCTTGCGCCGGCCATCCCGAGAATTTTCTCCTCGACGGCGTCGAGGCCACGACCGGGCCGCTCGGCCAGGGGCTGGCGATGGCGGTCGGCATGGCGATCGCCGAGCGCCATCTCAACGCCGAATTTGGCGACCGGCTGGTCGACCACCGGACCTGGGTCGTCGCCGGCGACGGCTGCCTGATGGAGGGAGTCAACCACGAGGCGGCGGGACTCGCCGGCCATCTCGGCCTGGGCCGGCTCATCGTCTTCTGGGACGACAACCATATCACCATCGATGGCGCGACCGATCTTTCCACCTCCGAGGACGTCGAGGCGCGCTACCAGGCCTATGGCTGGCACGTCGTGCGCTGCGACGGGCTCGACGCCGCCGACGTCCGCCGCGCGATCGATGAGGCGCTCGCCGACCCGCGCCCGTCGCTGATCGCCTGCCGCACGATCATCGGCTTTGGCGCGCCCCACAAGCAGGGGACCGCCGCCACCCACGGCGCCGCGCTGGGCGCGGACGAGGTCGCCGCCGCCCGCAAGGCGCTCGGCTGGAACCATCCGCCGTTCGAAGTGCCGGCCGGGATCCTCGATGCCTGGCGCGCGGCCGGGAGGCGCGGCCAGGCCGATCATAAAGCGTGGCGCGAGCGGCTGGATGCCAGCCCGGATCAGGCCGAATTCACCCGCCGCATGGCCGGCCGCCTTCCCGAAGGCTTTTCGCTCGACGATCATATCGCCGGGCTGATCGCAAACCCGCAGAAGATCGCGACCCGCAAGGCCTCGGAGATCGCGCTGGAGGCGATCAACGCCCAGCTGGCCGAGACGATCGGCGGCTCGGCCGATCTCACCGGCTCCAATAACACTCGAACGAAAAGCCAGAAGCCTTTGACGAAAGAGGATTACTCCGGAAGCTATCTTTATTACGGCATCCGCGAGTTCGGCATGGCCGCGGCGATGAACGGGATGGCGCTGCATGGCGGCGTCATTCCCTATGGCGGCACTTTCCTGATCTTCACCGATTATGCCCGACCCGCGATCCGCCTCTCGGCGCTGCAGCAGGTCCGCGTCGTCTATGTCATGACTCACGATTCGATCGGCCTCGGCGAGGACGGCCCGACCCATCAGCCGGTCGAACATTTGATGAGCCTGCGGGCGATGCCCAATCTCGACGTCTACCGCCCCGCCGATGTCGTCGAGACCGCCGAATGCTGGGAGCTGGCGCTGCGCCGGCAAGGGACGCCGGCCGTGCTTGCTTTGACTCGCCAGAACCTGCCGCAAGTGCGCACCGAAGCTGGCGAAAACCTGTGCGCCCGCGGCGCCTACCGGCTTCGCGCCGCGGCCGCGCCGCGGCGGGTCGTGCTGCTCGCGACCGGCTCGGAAGTCCATGTCGCGGTCGCTGTCGCCGACGCCCTCGAAGGGCAGGGGGTCGGTGCCGATCTCGTCTCGATGCCCTGCTGGGAGCTGTTCGACGCCCAGGACGCCGCCTGGCGCGCCGACCTTCTCCCTCGCGACGCGCTGCTCGTCTCGATCGAGGCCGGCGCCACCCTGGGCTGGGAGCGCCACACCGGCCGCTCCGGCCTCAACATCGGCCTCGACCGGTTCGGTGCCTCGGCGCCCGGTGACGACCTCATGAAGCACTTCGGCTTCTTCGCCGAAGCAATCGTGCCCAAGATACTGGAAAGATTGGAGTAGTTTGAATGACCAGAGTAGCGATCAACGGCTTCGGGCGGATCGGCCGCCTCGTCGCCCGCGCCATGCTCGAGCGGAAGGACAGCGGCCTCGAGCTGGTCGCGATCAACGACCTTGCCGATGCCGAATCGAACGCGCTCCTGTTCAAGCGCGACTCGGTCCACGGCGCCTGGCCCGGTGAGGTCCGGGCCGACGGCAACGACCTGATCGTCGACGGCCGCCGCATCCGGGTCACCGCCGAGCGCGATCCCGGCAAGCTGCCCCATGGGGCGGACGGGGTCGACCTCGCGCTGGAATGCACCGGCCTCTTCACCGACCGTGAGAAGGCCGGCGCCCATCTCACTGCCGGCGCTAAGAAAGTCCTGATCTCCGCGCCCGCCAAGGGCGCTGACCTGACAGTCGTCTACGGGGTCAACCACGACAAGCTGAGCGCGGCACACACGATCGTCTCCAACGCCTCGTGCACGACCAACTGCCTGGCGCCGGTCGCCAAGGTGATGATGGACAGCGTCGGCATCGCCCGCGGGCTGATGACCACGGTCCACGCCTACACCAACGACCAGAAGATCCTCGACCAGATCCATTCCGACAAGCGCCGCGCCCGCGCCGCCGCGATGTCGATGATCCCGACCACCACCGGCGCCGCCCGCGCCGTCGGCGAGGTGCTGCCCGAGCTCAAGGGCAAGCTCGATGGCTCGGCGATCCGCGTGCCGACGCCCAATGTCAGCCTCGTCGATCTCACCTTCACCCCCGATCGCGACACTTCGCTGGAGGAGGTGAACGGGCTCCTCAAAGCCGCGGCCGAGGGCGCGCTCAAGGGCATCCTCGCTTATTCCGAGGAGCCGCTGGTCTCGATCGATTACAACCACAATCCGGTCAGCTCGACCGTCGACAGCCTCGAGACCGCGGTGCTCGAGGGCAAGCTGGTCCGCATCCTCTCCTGGTACGACAATGAATGGGGCTTCTCGAACCGGATGGTCGACACCGCGGCGGCGATGGCGCGGCTGATCTGACGTCATGGCGTCGTTCCGCACGCTCGACGACCTCGGCGACGTGAGGGGAAAGCGCGCGCTGGTGCGCGTCGACCTCAACGTGCCGATGCAGGATGGGGTCGTGACCGACGACACCCGCCTGCGCGCGACGCTGCCGACCGTCACCGAGCTTGCCGACAAGGGCGCGATCGTCCTGCTCCTCGCCCATTTCGGGCGGCCGCGGGGCGAGCCCCGCCCAGACATGTCGCTGGCGCTGGTGACAAAGCCCTATGAGCAAGTTCTCGGCCGTCCGGTCCGCTTCATTGGCGAGTGGGATGAAGCGGCGGTGTCGACGCTGGCGCCTGGCGACGTCGCCATTCTCGAAAACACCCGATTCCACCCGGGCGAGGAGAAGAACGACCCGGCCTTGGCGCGTCAACTGGCCGAGCTCGGAGATTTCTACGTCAACGACGCCTTCTCCGCCGCCCACCGCGCCCACGCCTCGACCGAAGGTATCGCCCATCTTCTGCCGGCCTATGCCGGCCGGGCGATGGCGGCGGAGCTGACGGCGCTCGAAGCCGCGCTCGGCAATCCCGGGCGGCCGCTCGCGGCGGTGGTCGGCGGCGCCAAGGTTTCGACCAAGCTGGAGGTGCTTCGCCATCTGGTCGGCAAGGTCGACCATCTGATCATCGGCGGCGGCATGGCGAACACCTTCCTCGCCGCGCGGGGCATCGGCGTCGGCAAATCGCTCGCCGAGCATGACCTCGCCGCGACCGCCGATGCCATCCTTGAGGCGGCGGACAAGGCGAACTGCACCGTCCATCTTCCCTATGACGTGGTGGTGGCGAAGGAGTTCGCGGCCAATCCGCCTTCGATGCGGACCTGCAACGTCCACGAGGTGGCCCCCGACGAGATGATCCTCGACATCGGCCCCGCGGCCGTCGAAGCCTTGGCCGACGTCCTCAAGACCTGCCGGACGCTGGTCTGGAACGGCCCGCTCGGCGCGTTCGAAACGCCGCCCTTCGATACGGCCACAACCGCGCTCGCCCGGACTGCAGCCGCGCTCACCCAGGAAGGCGGCCTGGTCTCGGTGGCCGGCGGCGGCGACACCGTCGCGGCGCTGAACCGCGCCGGCGTCGCCGCCGATTTCACCTTCGTCTCCACCGCTGGCGGCGCCTTCCTCGAATGGATGGAGGGCAAGGCCCTTCCCGGTGTAGAAGCCCTCAAGACCGACAGGAGCCCAAGATGACGCCCGCCGTCAAAGTCATTCTCGACAAGTACGAATCCGACAATCCCGGCACCAGGGCGAATCTCGCCCGGATCCTGATGCAGGGGCGCCTGGGCGGCACCGGCAAGATGATCATCCTGCCGGTCGACCAAGGCTTCGAGCACGGCCCGGGGCGCAGCTTCGCGATCAACCCGCCGGCCTACGATCCCCATTACCATTACCAGCTCGCGATCGATGCCGGCCTCAACGCCTATGCGGCGCCCTTGGGCATGCTCGAAGCGGGCGCCGTCACTTTCGCCGGCCGGATCCCCACCATCCTCAAGATCAACAGCTCGAACAGCTGGGCGACCCGCAAGGATCAGGCGGTGACCGGCGGCGTCGACGACGCGCTGCGGCTCGGCTGCTCGGCGATCGGCTTCACCACCTATCCGGGCTCCGAGGACAATTTCGAGCTGATCGAGGAAATCCGCGAGCTCTCGGCCGAGGCGAAGTCGGTCGGCCTCGCGACCGTGATCTGGGCCTATCCGCGCGGCGGCAACGTCTCCAAGGAGGGCGAGCTCGCGCTCGACGTCACCGGTTACGGCGCGCACATGGCCGCCCTGCTCGGCGCCCACATCATCAAGGTCAAGCTACCCACCGCCCATATCGAGCAGCCCGACGCGCAGAAGGCCTATGAGGGGCAGGACTGGTCGGCGCAGGCGGCCCGCGTCCGCCACATCGTCCAATGCTGCTTCGACGGCCGCCGGATGGTGGTCTTCTCGGGCGGCGCGGCCAAGGGCGCCGACGCGGTCTTCCAGGACGCGCGCGACATTCGCGACGGCGGCGGCAACGGCTCGATCATCGGCCGCAACGCCTTCCAGCGCCCGCGCGAGGAAGCGCTGGCGATGTTCGACCGGCTGGTGCGCATCTACAAGGGGGAGGAGTGAGCGACGAACTCGAACTGGACCCTGATTTCGCTGCCCAATTCGAGTCGGCGAAGCGGGGGCCGTGCCAGCTCTATCTGATCTCGCCGCTCGAGGTCGGCGGCGGCTTTGCCGATCGCCTCGCGGCGGCGCTGGACGCGGGCCCGGTCGCGGCCTTCCAGTTGCGGGTCAAGGATGTCGACCAGCATGAGGCGGCGCGGCTCGCCGAGCCGCTGCAGCGTCTGTGCGCGACACGCGAAATCGCCTTCATCGTCAACGATTCGGCCGCGCTGGCCAAGAGAATCGGCGCCGATGGCGTCCATCTCGGCCAGCAGGACGGCGACCCGCGCGAAGCCCGTGCCCTGCTCGGCCCCGCGGCCCAGATCGGCGTCTCCGTCCATGACAGCCGTCACCTCGCGATGGAGGCGGGGGAGGCGAGCGCCGATTATGTCGCCTTCGGCGCCTTCTTCCCGACCGCGACCAAGCAGGTCCGCCATCGCGCCGATCCGTCGCTCCTCGCCTGGTGGTCGACCCTGTTCGAAATCCCCTGCGTCGCGATCGGCGGCATCACCTCCGAGAACGGCCGTATCCTGATCGAGGCCGGCGCCGACTTTCTCGCCGTGTGCGGCGCGGTCTGGAACCATGCCGAGGGTCCCGCAGCGGCGGTGCGGACCTTCGAAGCGCTGTTCAGGGACGCCGCCGCCTAGTCTTCCGGCGGTCCGAACGGGGCGATTTTGGGGTTGGAAAAGATACCCTCCACGCCGCCGACGCCGCGCGCCGCGAGCGCTTCGCGGGCGCGTTCCGCAGCGTCGGCCTGGACCTTGATCGTATAGAGTCCGGCGTCGGGATCGGTGGCGATGACCCCGAATTCCGGATCGAGCTCGGCGATGTCCAGCCCGACCGTCGCGGCCGCCTCGGCGAGGGTCGGCTTGCCGTCCGGCAGGCTCAGCTGAATCATCACTCCGTCCATCGGGCGCTCCTCGTGGCCGCGGGAGAGCCCGCAAGCTCTCCTGCGAAGATGGACCGCAAGCCGATCAGCCGCAACTGCATTTGCCCGAGCCGCCGGTCTGCGACCCTCCGGCCGGAGCGGGAGCGGACGCGCCGCCGCCGGCGGCGGCGTCGGCATAGGCCAACCGGTAGACGAGCTCGGCCAGCTCTTCCCGGCTCAGCGAGTCGAGCTTCTCGCCATTCTCGCCGACGTCGAGCACGTTCTGGCCCGCCGCCCCGGCGCCCTGGCCCGGCAGGCCTGGAATGGCCGGCGGCACGAGCTGGCTGCAGAGCTGCGGGAAGCGCACGCAAAGGTCGATCGGCACCGGCCGCCGATCGCAGAGCCGCGGCAGAATCTGGCAGATGCCGCGGAGCGGATCGAGCCGCGCCACCCGGTCCGCGATCCGGCAGCCGTCGACGACCCCGAAGCCGAAATTGAAGTCGAAGCCCGCCTGGCCGAGATCCTGCGCGGTGGAGCGAAGCAGGTTGCGCACCGCCTCCGGCGATGCGGCCGGATTGCCGGGCTGGAACGGAATCCGGCTGCGATAGGCACCGACCAGCCCGGTCACCACCGGCGTCGCCGCCGAGGTGCCGCCGTCGGCGGAATAGACGCCCGACCCGCGAAAATGCGTATAGCCGCAGACGTCCGGCTTGTTGCGGGTCAGATGGCCCGGCCCCTGGGTCGAATAGCCGACCCGCTGCTTGGTGACGTCGACGCCGCCGACGCAGGTCACCTTGGCGTGGCTGTTGGCGCCGAAGATGCCGCCGGCGAGCCCTTGGCAGCGCCCGTCCGGGCACTCCGCGCCGCAATTGCCCGCCGCGAACAGGATGTCGGCGCCAAGGCCCTCGAGCGTCCCGACGATGCGGTTGAACGGATGGTTGGGATTGTCCGAATAATTGCCCGGGTTGCCGACCGGGAAATCCCAGCTCGGATGGAACATGCCCCAGCTGTTGTTGACGACCAGTGAGCGCATCTCGCCGGGCCGGCGCGGCGCCCGCATGATGTCGCACAGATGGCTGTAGGCCCGGACCGCGTCGGAGAGCAGCCCGTCCATGGTCGATCCGCCCGACACATTGGAGGCGAGCACGGCGATGTCGAGGATCGTGCAGGCCGGCGCCATGATGCAGACGTCGAAGGCGCACATCGTGCCGTGATCGACCGGCATGCTGCCCGGCGTCAGGCCGGCCCGCGGCACCCAGGAGCGCGCCGCGTCGAAGCTCGGATGCTTACCGTGGGCGTTGAGATAGGCCATGTTCACCCCGGTATCGACGATCGCGATCATCGTGCCGCGGCCGTCGGCGCGCGCCGCGCGCAGCCGGGATGCGCACAGCAGCCGTTCGACGTCGGCATCGCTGCCGAGCGGCGGGCTGCCGGGGCAGATCAAGGTCGGCTGGATGGCGACGTCGGCATAGACGCCGATCACCCGCTCGTCCTCACGCAAGGCCTCGGCCGCCTCCTCGTCCATCTCGCCGCGAACGATGTAGGATTCGACGACCGGGACGACGGGCTCGCCGTCGGCCGCCATCTGCACGTCCTCCTCGGCCACGCCCAGGCTGAACGACTCGAGACGTTCCACCTTGACCAGACGGGGCAGCGGAACCGGTTCGAAGGTCGGATCGATCTCGAGCCCGGCGATCGCCGGCGCCGCCTCCATCGTCACGCCGCCCATCGCAAAGCCCGCTGCCGCGACCTGGCTTTGCGTGGCCAGCTCGACGATTACCCGCACGTTGCCCATCATGTTCTCCTCCGCCGCCCGCGAGCGGTCCATCGTGAATCGACGAGCGCTTTCTAGGCCGGATGCGGCCGGCCGCGCGTGACGGCGATCACGCGCGATCCGAGTCTCGATCGCCCGCGGAGGCCGGAACGTTGCGCCGCCGGAGCGGGTTAGAGCGCCTATGCAGAAGCTGGCGCTCGGCGGGATCGTTCTTATGATCGCGGCGATGCTCGTCTTCTTCGCCAGCATGATCTGGACCTCCGCCGCGCCGCCGCCCGCGCCGCCGCCGCCGCAAGCGGTCGTCCGGCGCGCGGATGCGCAAGTCGCCCCCTCCGGCCTGATGATCCCGGTCGTGGGCGTTCGCGCGAGCCAGCTCACCGACACCTATACCCAGGCCCGCGCCGGCGGCGCCCGCGTCCACGATGCGATCGACATCATGGCGCCGCGCGGCACGCCGGTGGTCGCGGCGGCGGCGGGGACGGTCGAGAAACTGTTCTTCAGCCAGGGCGGCGGCGGCATCACCGCCTATGTCCGCTCGGTCGACGGGCGCTGGATGTACTATTACGCCCACCTCGATGCTTACGCGCCCGGCCTCCACGAGGGCCAGCGCATCGGCCGCGGCGACCCGATCGGCACGGTCGGCAGCACCGGCAACGCCAGCGCCGAGGGCCCGCACCTCCATTTCGCGATCAACGTCATGGGCCCGGACGATCGCTGGTGGCAGGGCCGGCCGATCAATCCCTACCCGCTTTTGGCCGGCCGCGCGCGCAGTGCTGGGTAGGTGCATTCGCCATTGGCTCGGGCTTCTCTGCGGATTGCTGCTGCTTGCCTGGGCGCCGGCGGCGTCGGCCCATCCGGGCTGGGGCATCGTCCGGGATTCGCAGGGCAACATCTATTACACCGATCTCGCCCAGGTCTGGAAAGTAGCGCCGGACGGGACGCGGAGCATCGTCGTCCCCAACGTCCATACCCACGAGCTCTACATCGACGCCGCGGACAATCTCTACGGCGAGCATCTCTGGTACGAGGGCGAGGCGAGCGACCGCTGGGGGCACCGCGTCTGGCGGCGCACGCCCGACGGCACGATCCGGGATGTCGTCCCGCCGACCGAGGGCTTCCGCACCTCGTACAGCTTCGTTCGCGACGCCGCCGGCAACATGTACTGGCACGAGGGGGGTCTGGTCCGCCGCGGCAATGCGCCGCTCGTGGCACGGCACTTCGCCGACATCCGCTCGATGACGGTCTCTCCCGGCGGCGACGTTTATTTGATCGACGGCCACGATCTGGTCCGCATCGGCGCCAATGGCGCGGTCCGCACGCTCGCCCGCAATCTCGGCGAATCGAACGCGGCCTTGCCCTTCGTCGGCGACCACCATCAGCTGATGGGCCTGTGGCTCGACAGCGCCGGCAATTGCTATGTCGCGGTCTACGGCAACTTCAAGGTCAAGCGGGTCGATCCGCAAGGCCGGGTCGAGACGGTCGCCCGCTCGACCTTTCCCTGGTCGCCGACCGGCGGCTTGGTCACGTCCGACGGCCGCCTCTGGCTGCTAGAATATTCGATCACCAACGATACCCGCATCCGCCTGGCCGACGCGCCCGAGCCGGGCCGGCCGGCGACCATCCTTGCGCTGGTCGGCGCGGGCGGCGCGGCGTTGGCGCTCGGCCTGTTCGCGGCGCTGCGGCTCCGCCGCCGCCGCCGCGCCATTTGAACATTGAGGCGCACCGCGCTAAAGCCCCGCCAACCTCTCCGATCCAGCGAGCATCACCATGAAGATCAGCGGCGTGGACATTCGTCCCGGCAACATCATCGAATATGAAGGCGCCATCTGGCGCGCGGTGAAAATCCAGCACACCCAGCCCGGCAAGGGCGGCGCCTACATGCAGGTCGAGATGAAGAACCTCATCGACGGCCGCAAGAACAACGTCCGCTTCCGCTCGGCCGAGACGGTCGAGCGCGTTCGCCTCGACACCAAGGACTTCCAGTTCCTGTTCCGCGACGGCGAAGCACTGACCTTCATGGATAAGGCCGATTACGAGCAGGTCACGCTTCCCGCCGACCTGCTCGGCGACGCCGCTGCTTTCCTGCAGGACGGGATGGACGTGGTCATGGAGCTCTACAACGAGCGGCCGATCTCGGTGCAGCTGCCCGACACGATCGAGGCGACCATCGTCGAAGCCGACGCCGTGGTGAAGGGCCAGACCGCTTCCTCCTCGTACAAGCCCGCGATCCTCGACAATGGCGTGCGCGTCATGGTGCCGCCGCACATCAGCAGCGGCACCCGGATCGTCGTCGACGTCTACGATCAGACCTACGTCCGCAGGGCGGACTGAGCCTTGGTCAGCCATTCCGGCCTGATCACCGTCATGACCCGCGCCGCGCGCAAGGCGGCGCCGCGGCTGCGGCGCGACTTCGGCGAGGTCGAGCAGCTCCAGGTCAGCCGCAAGGGGCCGGCCGACTTCGTCTCGATGGCCGACCAGCGCGCGGAAGCGACCCTGGTCGAGGAGCTCCGCCATGCCCGCCCGGACTGGGGCCTCCTGCTCGAGGAGGGCGGGGCGATCGAAGGCGATCCGGCCAAGCCGCGCTGGATCGTCGACCCGGTCGACGGCACCTCGAACTTCCTCCACGGCATCCCCCATTTCGCGGTCTCGATCGCGGTCCAGGAACCGCGGCCCGGCGGCCAGGGCTGGGGCGAGCTGACCCAGGGCCTGGTCTACAACCCGCTCACCGACGAGAGCTTCTGGGCGGAGAAAGGACGGGGCGCCTGGCTCAACGAGCGCCGGCTGCGGGTCTCCGCCCGCCGCGACCTCTCCGAGGCGCTGATCGCCACCGGCATCCCCTACAAGGCGCATGGCGATCTCGCCCGTTTCGACAAGATCCTGAACGCGGTTTCGCCCGAGGTCGCCGGCATCCGCCGCTTCGGCTCCGCGGCCTTGGATCTCGCCTGGGTCGCCGCCGGCCGCTTCGACGGCTTCTGGGAGGAGGATCTCCAGCTCTGGGACGTCGCCGCCGGCATCGTCCTGGTGCGCGAGGCGGGCGGCTACGTCACCGATTATCGCGGCGGCGAGGCCGGGGTCGCGAACGGCCAGATCCTCGCCGCCAACGACCAGCTGCACAACCGGCTGCACAAGCTGGTCGCCAACGCGCTGCGCTAGCTTGCCACTCGGCGGGCGCGGTCCTAGAAGCCGCGCAAGCCAAGCCCCCGGAGTCTCCCGATGGCGTCCGTCGCCGCCGATTACCTGCCGATCCTCCTGTTCCTCGCGGTCGCGCTGGGCATCTCCTTCGCCTTCGTCGTGCTGCCGATGCTGGTCGCGAAGCTGACCGGCGCGGCCAACCCCTATCCGGACAAGCTCGCCGAATATGAATGCGGCTTCCCCGCCTTCGAAGACAGCCGCGCCCAGTTCGACGTCCGCTTCTACCTGGTCGCGATCCTGTTCATCGTCTTCGACATCGAGGCCGCCTATCTCTTCCCCTGGGCGGTGAGCGTGTTCGACGCCGGCTGGACCGCCTGGTTCGCGATGATGATCTTCCTGGTCGAGCTCGCCTTGGGCTTCGCTTACGCCTGGAAGAAGGGCGCGCTCGAATGGGAGTGATCCTCGACGCGCGCGGGATGCCGGCGGACGGCACGCCGCCCGATCCCTACGTTTTCGGCCAGATCCAGACCGAGGTCAGCGACAAGGGCTTCCTCGTCACCACCACCGAGGATCTGTTCACCTGGGCGCGGACCGGCTCCTTGTGGTGGATGACCTTTGGCCTCGCTTGCTGCGCGGTCGAGATGATCCATGTGAACATGCCGCGCTACGACCTTGAAAGATTTGGCGTTGCGCCCCGCGCGAGCCCCCGCCAGTCGGACGTAATGATCGTCGCCGGCACGCTCTGCAACAAGATGGCGCCGGCGCTCAGGCGGGTCTACGACCAGATGTCGGAGCCGCGCTACGTGATCTCGATGGGCAGCTGCGCGAACGGCGGCGGCTATTACCATTACAGCTACAGCGTCGTGCGCGGCTGCGACCGGATCGTGCCGGTCGACATCTACGTCCCCGGCTGCCCGCCGACCGCGGAGGCTTTGCTCTACGGCATCATGCAATTGCAGCGGAAGATCCGCCGCGAAGGCACGATCGAACGCTAGATGACGAGCCCCGCGCCCCTGGTTCCGGCCCGCGAGGGCATCATCGACGCGGTGAGAGCAGCGATCGGCAACGCCTTCATTTGCGAGAAGATCGAGGTCGACGAGGTCTCGATCGACGTGGTCCGCGAGCGCGTCGCCGACGTGCTGCGCACGCTGCGCGACGAGCTCGACTACCAGCAGCTAATGGAGATCGCGGGCGTCGACTATCCCGAGCGCGCCGAGCGGTTCGAGGTGGTCTATCACCTGCTTTCGATCACCAAGAACCATCGGCTGCGGATCCGCGTCTCGACCGACGAGGAGACGCCGGTGCCGACCGTGACCGGCGTCTATCCGGTCGCCGGCTGGCTCGAGCGCGAGGTGTTCGACATGTACGGGGTCCTGTTCGAGGGCAATCCGGACCTGCGGCGCATTCTCACCGATTACGGCTTCCGCGGCCATCCGCAGCGCAAGGATTTCCCGCTCACCGGCTATGTCGAGCTGCGCTATTCCGAGGAGCAGAAACGGGTCGTCTACGAGCCGGTCAGCCTCAGCCAGGACTTTCGCGACTTCGATTTCATGAGCCCCTGGGAAGGGGCCGAATATATCATCCCGGGCGACGAGAAGGCCCAGCCCGAAGCGCCGGGCGCGCCGACGCCGCTGAAGGCGGACGAGATCAAGAAATGAGCATGCCTTCCCTCGTCATTGCCGCGACGGAGATGGCCGGTGGCTGAGCTGATCCCTCACGAGGTCGAGGCCGAAGCGGCGGCCGAGGGCACCAGCCCCGCCCATTCGGACATCGCCAATTACACGATCAATTTCGGGCCCCAGCACCCGGCCGCGCACGGCGTGCTGCGGCTGATCCTCGAGCTCGACGGCGAGATCATCGAGCGAGTCGACCCCCATGTCGGCCTGCTCCACCGCGGCACCGAGAAATTGTGCGAATACAAGACCTACCTCCAGGCGCTCCCTTACATGGACCGGCTCGATTACGTCTCGCCGATGTCGATGGAGCACAGCTACGTGCTTGCGATCGAAAAGCTGCTCGGCCTCGAAGTCCCGCTCCGCGGCCAATATCTGCGCGTCTTCTTCGCCGAGCTGACCCGCATCTCGAACCACCTGCTCAACCTCGGTTCCCACGTCATGGATGTCGGCGCGATGACGCCGAACCTGTGGCTGTTCGAGCTGCGCGAGGATTGCATGAACTTCTACGAGCGCGCTTCGGGCGCGCGCATGCACGCGGCCTGGTTCCGGCCGGGCGGGGTGCGCGTCGACGTGCCGCTGAAGCTGCTCGCCGATATCGCCGACTGGCTCGACACCAGGGTGCCGCGGCTGTTCGAGGACGCGATCAGCCTGGTCGCCGACAACCGCATCTTCAAGCAGCGCAACGTCGACATCGCCACCGTCTCGAAGGCGGACGCGCTCGCCTGGGGCTTCTCCGGGCCGATGATCCGCGCCGCCGGCATTCCCTGGGACCTTCGCAAGTCGCAGCCCTACGACGTCTACGACCGGATGGACTTCGCCGTCCCGGTCGGCACCAAGGGCGATTGCTACGACCGCTTCATGGTCCGGGTCGAGGAGGTCCGCCAGTCGGTGCGGATCATGAAGCAGTGCCTCAATGAGATGCCGGACGGCCCGGTCGCCAGCCTGGACCGCAAGGTCGTCCCACCCAAGCGAGCCGAGATGAAGCAGTCGATGGAGGCCTTGATCCACCACTTCAAGCTCTACACCGAGGGCTTCCACGTCCCCGCCGGCGAGGTCTATGTCGCGACCGAGAGCCCCAAAGGCGAGTTCGGCATCTATCTGGTCGCCGACGGCTCGAACAAGCCCTACCGGGTCAAGATCCGCCCGACCGGCTTTTCCCACCTCCAGGCGATGGACTTCATGTCGAAAGGCCACATGCTCGCCGACGTCACCGCCATATTGGGCGCGCTCGACATCGTGTTCGGTGAGGTGGACCGGTGAGCGCCGCGCTGGGCATTGCCTTTTTCGCGTTGCCGCTTGTCCTTGGGACCATGGTGCCGCGCCGCTACAGCTTGTACGCTGCGCTGGCAGGCGCGGCCGCCGCGGCGTTGGTTTGGCGCGGCGGGATCAGCATGCACGAACCGTCGTCGCTCCTCTTCCTCTTTGGTGTGCCTTTCTCGGTCGGCGCGTTGGTGCGTGCCGGGGTCGATCAACTTTCGGTGCCGGTCCGGCGCGCTTGTCTGATACCGGGGATCGTGCTTGCGCTCTGGGCGCTCTGGTTTTCTCCAACGCCGACCAATGAGCCTCCGATGGGGCCGGTTTCCTTTCAGATTTTCCTCGGCGCATTGGTTGGCATGGGCATTGTTGTGAGCGTGGGTTGGATAGAGTTGTTGGCCCTGATCCGGCGCAAGCCCGTTGGAGCTGGGGTCAACGATGGCTGAAGCCGCCCGCCTTCCCGCCACCCCCGAAATCCGCGAGCGCTGGGGCGCCTTCGCCTGGACGCCCGAAAACGCGAAGCAGGCGAAAGTCTTCGTCGACCGCTACCCGCCGGGGCGCCAGCAAAGCGCGGTCATCCCTTTGCTCGACCTCGCCCAGCGCCAGATCGGCGCCGAGACCGGGACCCAGGGCTGGCTGCCGATCCCGGTGATCGAGTTCGTCGCCGCCGAATTGGGCATGCCCTACATCCGCGCCTATGAGGTCGCGACTTTCTACACGATGTTCAATCTGGCGCCGGTCGGCCGCCACCATGTCCAGGTCTGCGGCACCACGCCGTGCATGCTGCGCGGCTCGGACGACGTGCTCGCCGCCTGCTACGCCCGCGGGCTCAGGAAAGGGCGTATCACCGAGGACGGGCTGTTTACCTTGAGCGAGGTCGAATGCCTCGGCGCCTGCGCCAACGCGCCGATGGTCCAGATCAACGACGACAATTACGAGGATCTGACCTTCGACAGCATGGCCGCGATCCTCGACGCGCTCGCCAAAGGCGAGACGCCGAAGCCGGGCCCGCAGGTCGATCGCCAGACCAGTTGCGCCGAGGGCGGCCCGACGGCGCTGCCCGAAATGGTGTCCGAAAATCACGATTATCGGGACCGATGGTCGTGAGGCTGCTTGCCGCCCCGTTCCTCCTCGCCGCCTGTCAGCAGGCCGAGGCGCCCGCCAACAGGGCTGCGCCGGCGCCGAAAACGGCCGACGGCGGTGACGTTTCGGCCGCCGAGCGCCTCGTCCGCGCGCGCATCGGCACCGGCGGCGAAGTCCATTTCCTCGACGCCCGGCGCACCGCCAGCGAAGGCGTGCCGATCGTCTGCGGCTTTTACGAGCAGGGGGGACAGCGCCGACGCTATATCGTCGTTGGCGGCGAGGAAGCGTTCGTCGAGCCGCAAATGCGGGCCGGCGAGATGGATCACGCCGTCGCTGAATTTTGCGGGGAGGGGAGCCGGCAATGACCAGAAACAGCGCGCTCACCATCGTCGCCGTCATCCTCGGCATCATGGTCCTGTTCTGGCTGCTGAAGCTCACCTTCAAGCTGGTCCTGCTGGCCGCGGTCGCCGCGGCCGCCTTCGCCGTCTATTCCGCCGTCAGGAACCGGATCGGAGGTCCGCGTGCTTGACGACAAGGACCGGATCTTCACCAACCTCTACGGCTTCCAGCCCTGGGGGTTGAAGGCCGCGCAGCAGCGCGGCGACTGGGACGACACGAACTCGCTGATGGCGCTGGGCCAGGACGCGATCATCGACATCGTCAAGGAATCGGGGCTGCGCGGTCGCGGCGGCGCAGGCTTCCCGACCGGCATGAAATGGAGCTTCATGCCGAAGGAACCGGCCCCCGGCCGGCCCAATTTCCTGGTCATCAATGCCGACGAATCCGAGCCGGGTTCGTGCAAGGACCGCGAGATCATCCGCCACGATCCGCACAAGCTGATCGAGGGTGCCCTCATCGCCGGCTTCGCGATGCGCGCGCGGGCCGGCTACATCTACATCCGCGGCGAGTTCATCCGCGAAACGCAGACGCTCGAGGCCGCGGTCCAGGAGGCCTATGACGCCGGCCTGCTCGGGCCGAACGCGGCCAAATCCGGCTACGATTTCGACCTGTTCGTCCACCGCGGCGCCGGCGCCTATATCTGCGGCGAAGAGACCGCGATGCTCGAAAGCCTCGAAGGCAAGAAGGGCCTGCCGCGGCTGAAGCCGCCCTTCCCGGCGGGCGCCGGCCTCTACGGCTGCCCGACCACGGTCAACAACGTCGAATCGATCGCGGTCGTGCCCGCCATCCTCCGCCGCGGCGCCGCCTGGTTCAGGAGCTTCGGCCGCGAGAAGAACGAGGGCACTAAGCTCTTCCAGATCTCCGGCCATGTCGAGAAGCCGTGCGTCGTCGAGGAAGCGATGTCGATCCCGTTCCGCGAGCTGATCGAGACCCATGCCGGCGGCATCCGCGGCGGCTGGGACAACCTCCTCGCCGTCATCCCCGGCGGCTCCTCGGTCCCGCTCGTCCCCGCCCACGAGATCATCGACGCGCCGATGGATTTCGACGGGCTCAAGGATCTCGGCTCGGGCCTCGGCACCGCCGCCGTGATCGTCATGGACAAATCGACCGACATCGTGAAGGCGATCAGCCGGATCTCCTATTTCTACAAGCACGAGAGCTGCGGCCAGTGCACGCCCTGCCGCGAGGGCACCGGCTGGATGTGGCGGGTGATGGAGCGGCTGGTCGCCGGCAATGCCGAGATCCACGAGATCGACATGCTCTGGGACGTCACTAAGCAGGTCGAGGGCCACACGATCTGCGCGCTGGGCGATGCTGCCGCCTGGCCGATCCAGGGCCTAATCCGCCACTTCCGCCCCGAGCTCGAACGGCGCATCGTCGAGCGGCAGCAGCAGATCCTCGCAGCCGCCGAGTAATTCCTGCCCATTACCGTTGATTTTCAATGCGATCGATGGCAGGTGATCGTGGTTTTGGGCGGGGAATCGCAATGAAATTCGGTTTGTCGGAAGCGGCTGCGGCTGCTTTTCTCCTGTTCGCCGGCATGGCGGCGCCGGCCGCGGCCCAGCGCCATGCGCTTGGCGGGGAGCCGTCGCGGCCGGAAGACGTCCGCATCCTCCACCGCTTTTCGCAATGCGTCGTCCGGCACCAGCCCGATCGGGCCCGGGCGGTCCTCGCCGCCGACTATCGCACCCGGGCTTTCGATCGCGAGATCCGGCGCCTGGCGCAGGCCAATTGGGGCTGCGCGCCGGACGGGACATTGCGATTCGGCCTGCTCCTCTTCGCCGGCGGCATGGCGGAATCCCTGCTGCTCGCTCGGCTCGGCACCGGCGATCTCGCGCCGCTCGTCTCCTTCGATCCGGCGGCGCCCCCCATCGAGGCCCGCGGCGAGACCGAGCTGATGAGCCTGTGCACGGTTCGCGCCGCGCCGGCCGAAGTCGCCGCCCTGCTGACGACCGAGCCGGCGGGCGAGCAGGAGGCGGCGGCGCTGCGCGGGATCATGCCGCGGCTGAACCAGTGCCTCGCGGCCGGCGCCAGCGTGCGGGCGAATCGCATCGCCCTTCGCGCGCTGCTCGCGCTGGCCGCCTACCGGCTCAGTGAGCATCGAGGCGCGGCGGGCTGATCCGGCCACAGTCCTTGAAAAGAGACGGCTTTACGGGATGCCCGCGTCGTGAAATAGTGCAGCCACGATCCGCCCGCCGACTTTCCCGGCATATTTTGCAGCGGCGGCGTGTCGCACCGCGGTCGGTCCGCCGCAACGTTCGGGGAGCGTGATATGAAACAGTTTCTCCTGCCCCTCGCCGCCGCGGCCTTGCTCGCGATGCCCGGCCCGGCCTCGGCGGCGCGCAACTCGCCGGCGATCTACGAAGCCGGCCGCTGCATCGTCGACCGCGACCGCAGCGCCGCCAACATGCTGATGGCGAGGCTGCCGCTCGACGAGAGCGCCGCCGATCTGTCCGGGCTGAGCGCGCGGGCGGCCGTCTGCGCTGCCCGGTTGGCCGGAGCGCCGGCGATGCAGGTGCGCGGCGCGCTCGCCCAGGCGATGTTCATGCGCGATTTCGGCAGCATCCGCCGCGAGGTCGACCCGCGCCACGGCTTCATCAACCTCAACCTGCCGGTCCAGGCGGGCTACGGCACGTCGCGCGACCGCACCACCCAGCTCTACGGCTGGGGCGATTGCGTCGCCCGCAACGATGCCATCGGCACCGAACGGCTGCTGAGGACCGAGGCCGGCTCACCGGACGAAGCGGCGGCGGTCGAGGGGCTGCGCAACTATATGGCTGCGTGCATGCCGACCGGCGTGCAGCTGGACGTGCGGCTGTGGGAATTGCGCAGCGTCATGGCGCAGACCGCCTACCATACGCTCTACCGCTACTGGACGGGCCAGCTGAACGCCACGCGGGGGACGTGAAGGCGGGCCGGGCCCGAACGAAGGAGGGAAGGTCGACATGATCGTGGGACGGACCTTGCTGCCGCCGCTCGTCTGGGCCGCGATCCTCGTTGCTCCGGCAGCGCCGGCCGCGGCCCAATATGGCATGGCGCCACCGCCGCCGCCGCCGCAGAACATCCCGCGCAACGACGCCCAACCCAATGCGAACGCCCCCCTCACGCCGGCGACCCCGGCCGAGCTTCAGGCCGCCGCCGCCTGCCTCGTCGGCCGCAACCCCGCCGCCGCCGACGCGCTGTTCGCGACCGCGCCTTATTCGGCGGCCGAGCGCCAGCAGGCGGTGCGCCTGCTCAGCGAGATGCAGCGCTGCCTGCATCAAAGGACGCCGATCGCCACGTCCGCGGTGCTGGTCCGCAGCGCTTTCGCCGAGATCGTCTACGAGGCCCGCTTCACCGCCCCGCAGGCCAATCGCAGCCCGGCGCTCGCGGCGAAGCCGCTTCTGCAGCCCGCGCTCGCCGCCAACAGTGCCGACGCCGCCGCGCTGGCGCCCGAATATTCCCTCGCCGAATGCACCGCGGCACAACATCCGGAGCTCATCATCGGCCTGCTTCAGACCGAGCCGCTGACGCCCGGCGCGCAGACGGCGTTCCAGGCGCTGAATCCCGCTTTCGCCGGCTGCGTCGCGCCCGGCGCCCGGATCAGCGTCGACGGCCGCACGATCCGCGGCATCCTCGCCGAGAGCCTCTATCGCTGGTCGGTGGTCCAGCGCGACGGGCCGGCCTCGCCCTGGGCCGCACCGGCGGCGACGGCGGCGGCCGCCGCGCACTGAAGAGATGGTTGATCGCTGGGCCACGCTCAGGCCGTCATCTCTCGGATGGGTCGCGATTTTCCTGTGCGGGACCGGTACATCGGCGCTCGCTCAGGAACTGACCAGCACGCGCGACCGGATGACCCATGCCGAGCCCGAGCGGGGCGAGGCGGCGCGCATGGACCCGCTGTTTCGCCGGATGCTCGCCTGCGTCGACTCCCGCGAGCCGGGACGGACGCGCACTTTGATCAGGACAATTCCGGGGAGCCGAATCGAAGCGCGCGTACTGGGCGGTTTCCAGTCGCGCATCGACCAATGTTATGTGGGGACCGGGCGAGGGATAGGCTTTACCTGGAATCTCATGCGCGGAGGTTTCGCCGAAATCTATTATCACCGCGAATTTCCCGCCGGCCTGGCGAGCGGGGCAAGGGATGCCGCCTGGGCGGAGGCCTGGATTCGGCCGCGTGTCGCCGAGGGGATCGTGTCTCAGGAGGAGTTGCTGCACGCGACTGCGCGCTGCGTCGTCGTCCGCCAGCCGGGGATCGTCACGCGGCTGCTGGCGGGGGCGCCGTTCAGCGCGGCAGAGGTGAGCGCGATGCGGCAGCTGCGCGGCGACATTTCGTCCTGCCTCGATTCCGGCATCCAGCTCACCGCCTCGCCGCAATCGCTGCGCGGGCTGCTCGCCGAGGCCGCGTTGCTTTACGGCGAGTCGCGCGGCGCCGGCCCCGACGGTGCCGCGGCGGTCCCGGCCGCGAACCGACACTGAGGAATCGCCCCGCAGGCCCTTGTCCAATATGGGGTTAAGCGTCTAACGGCGGCGAGGCATGAACAGGCTGCTTTCCCTGAGTGTTACCGCAGCTGCGGCGATGCTGGCTTCGGCCGCGCCCGCCGAACCGCCGCCCGGCTCCCGCATCGATCCGGCGCCCGGGTCGGTACCGCGCCAGGATGTCGGGGCGCAGGGCGCGGCATTGCGGATCATGCATCGCTATTCCGCCTGCGTCGCGCGCTCACATCAGCGCTGGGCCGAGGCCATGATCGCGCTTCCGTTCATGAGCGAGGAGCAGGCTAACGCAGTTCGGCGCCAGCAGGGCGGCGAGGAAGACTGTATGGGTTATTCCGGGCTGGAGCTGTCGTTCCGGGCGCCGCTCCTGGTCGGCGGCATGGCGGAGTATCTGATCGAATCCCGCTATCGCGCGGCCCCGCTCGCGCCCGTTTCGCAACTTGCCGACAGCGACGTTGAGGCGGGCGCGTTAGCGCCGCGCAACGGCTATGAGGATCTCGCGCTCTGCGTCGTCCGCCGAAACCCCACCGCGGTTCGCACCCTGTTGCGCACGCCGCCGGCGAGCGCGGCGGAACAGGCGGCGGCGCGCGGCCTGGCGCCCGATCTCGGGCCCTGCGTGCCGCAGGGGCAGACGATCGCTTTTGGTCCTCCGACGCTGCGCGGTTTGCTCGCCGTCAGCTTCTACAAGACTTTGGCCGCGGTGACGTCGCTCCCGGGACGGAACTGAGCCATGTCCAGGGTCAAAGTCGTGACGCATCTGCAGAAGGTCGCAGCGGGCCTCGGCGCGTTAGCCGCCGCGGCCGGCCTGGCCGGCGGCGCCTCCGCGCAGTTGGCGCCCGGCCGATCGGGATTCACCACCATTCAATCCAGCGACGATCAGGCGCTGCGCGACGTGGTGACATTCGGGCGCTGCTTTGCCATGTCGCGGCGAAACGACTCCTTGGCCCTCATCGCCACCCGGCCGGGATCGCGCGAGGAGGCCGAGGCCTTCCACAGGCTGGTTTTCTTCGAGGATCAGATCTGCCTCGCCGCCGGCTCGAGGCTCGGCGCGCCCGTTATTTATATGCGGGGCGCGATCGCCGAAGGCCTGCTCCGATCCGGACAGCCCCTGCCGGAGAGTCATCAGCTTCCGGTGCCCGCGGTCAGCGAGGTCCGGACGCTGAGCGATCTCACCCTCTGCTATGCCGCCGCGCACCGGGAGCAAGTTCGCGCGCTGCTCGCGACGCGGCCCGGCAGCCGGCAGGAGTCCGAAGCGGTGTCGGCGATGGCCCGCGAATTCGGGAGCTGCATGCCGGCGCGCGCGAGCCTCCGATATGATTCGACCCAGGTCCGCTACCGGCTGATCGAGGCGTTGCTTCGGCTCGCGCCGGCGCCGGCGCCGGTGGCCGCGCCGGGGAATTGAGCGCCATGCCAAGGCTCAAGGTCGACGGGGTCGAGATCGAGGTGCCGGCGGGCGCAACGGTGCTCCAGGCGTGCGAGCTCGCCGGCAAGGAGATTCCGCGCTTCTGCTACCACGAGCGGCTCGCCATCGCCGGCAATTGCCGGATGTGCCTGGTCGAGGTGAAGCCGGGGCCGCCCAAGCCGCAGGCTTCCTGCGCGCTCCCTGTCGCCGACAATCAGGAGATCTTCACCAACACGCCGGGCGTCCGCAAGGCGCGCGAGGGGGTGATGGAGTTCCTCCTCATCAACCACCCGCTCGATTGCCCGATCTGCGACCAGGGCGGCGAATGCGACCTCCAGGACCAGGCGATGGCCTATGGCCGCGGCCACAACCGCTACGAGGAGAACAAGCGCGCGGTCCCCGAGAAATATATGGGCCCGGTGGTCAAGACCTTCATGACCCGCTGCATTCATTGCACCCGCTGCATCCGCTTCATGGAGCAGGTCGCCGGCGTCGAGGATATCGGCGCGGTCGGGCGCGGCGAGGATATGGAGATCACCTCTTATCTCGAGCAGGCGCTGGCGAGCGAGCTTTCGGGCAACGTCGTCGATCTGTGCCCGGTCGGCGCTTTGGTCTCCAAGCCCTATAGCTTCGAGGCGCGGCCCTGGGAGCTCACCAAGGTGCCCGCGATCGACGTGATGGACGCGGTCGGCACCAACATCCGCCTCGATGCGCGCGGTCGCGAGGTGATGCGCGCGCTCCCCCGCCTCAACGAGGACGTCAACGAGGAATGGGCGAGCGACAAGACCCGCCACGCCGTCGACGGCCTCACCAGGAACCGCCTCGACCGGCCCTGGCTGCGCGACGGCGGCGAACTGCGCCCGGCGGCCTGGGACGAGGCGTTCGCGAGGATCGCCGAGGTGGCGAAGAAGGCCAAAGGCAGCGTCGCCGCGGTGGCCGGCGATCTCGTCGACGTCGAGACGATGTACGCCGCCCGGGCGCTGGTCGCCGCGCTCGGCTCGGACCTGCTCGAAGGGCGCCAGACCGGTCTCGCCTACGACACGTCCAATATGGCCGCAGTCAACTTCAATACCGGCATCGCCGGCATCGAGACGACCGACGCGGTCCTCCTGGTCGGCACCAACCCGCGCTGGGAGGCGAGCCTCGTCAACACCCGCATCCGCAAGGCCATGCGGAGCGGGGCGAAGGTGTTCGCGATCGGCCCCGAGGTCGACCTCACCTATCGCGCCGAATGGCTCGGCAACGACCTGTCCTTGCTCGCCGATCTGCCCGATGCGCTGAGCCAGGCGCAGCGCCCGGCGGTGATCGTTGGCGGCGCCGCGCTCAAGGTGCCGGGCGGGCAGGCGGCGACGCTCGCGCTGGTCGACAGCCTCAACCTGATCCGCGACGGCTGGAACGGCTACAACGTTCTCCACACCGCGGCGGCGCGGATGGGCGGGCTGATGCTCGGCTATGCGCAGCCCGGCGGCATGGCGTCGCTGGCGCGGAAGGCGCCGAAGCTTCTCTTCCTGCTCGGCGCCGACGAGGTCGACTTCGCCGCCTTCCCGGACAGCTTCAAGGTCTATGTCGGCCATCATGGCGATAAGGGCGCCAACGCCGCCGACATCGTCCTCCCCGGCGCCGCCTACAGCGAGAAGCACGGCATCCACGTCAACCTCGAAGGCCGCGTCCAATATTCGGAAAAAGCGGTCGATCCGCCCGGCGACGCCCGCCCGGACTGGTCGATCTTCCGCGCCCTCTCCGACGCGCTCGGCCGGCCGCTGCCGTTCGACAGCCACGCCGAGTTGCGCGGCCGGCTGTTCGCCGACCATCCCGAATTCGCGCAAGCGGGCCTGGTCGCCTTTCCCTGGGCGCCGCCGAAGCTCGAAGCGGTCGCGATTCCGAAGGGCACGGCGCTCGCTTATCCGATCGCCGACTTCTATCTCACCAACCCGATCGCCCGCTCCTCGCCGACCCTCCAGCGCTGCTCGGCCGAGATCCTCCACGGCGCCGCTTATGCGGAGGCGGCGGAATGATTCCCCTCCTTCGTCACCCCGGCGAAGGCCGGGGTCTTGTGGAAAGCGCCGCGACCTCTTGTCATGAGATCCCGGCCTTCGCCGGGATGACGGGGAGGGCGGAATGACGGCCTGGATGCAGGGATGGGTCGGGGAAGGGTGGGGGTATTTCCTCGCCACCCTGACCTTCATCCTGCTGATCGCCTTGCCGCTGATGCTGGCGGTGGCGATGATCATCTATGCCGACCGCAAGATCTGGGCGGCGATCGCGCTCAGGCGCGGCCCCAACGTGGTCGGCCCGTTCGGCCTGCTGCAGAGCTTCGCCGACGGCCTCAAGGTGTTCCTCAAGGAAACCATCATCCCGACCAGCGCCAATCCCGGCCTGTTCATCATCGCGCCGATCATCACCTTCACGGTCGCTTTGGTCGCGTGGGCGGTGATCCCGTTCGCCCAAGGGTGGGTGCTCGCCGACATCAATGTCGGCCTGCTCTATCTGCTCGCAGTGTCGTCTCTGGGCGTCTACGGGATCATCATCGCGGGCTGGTCGTCCAATTCGAAATATCCGTTTTACAGCGCCTTGCGGGCCGCTGCTCAGATGGTTTCCTATGAAGTCTCGATCGGCTTCGTGCTGATTCCGGTGGTGCTGTGGGCGGGCTCGTTCAACCTTTCCGCGATCGTCGAGGCGCAGCGCGGCCATATCTTCGGCCTGGTCAGCGGCTTCGGCTTCAATCCGTTGCTGTTCCCGCTGGCGGTGATCTTCCTGATCTCCGCCATGGCCGAGACGGCCCGCGCCCCCTTCGACCTCACCGAGGCCGAAAGCGAGCTCGTCGCCGGCTACCAGACCGAATATTCCTCGATGAGCTTCGCGCTCTTTTGGCTCGGCGAATATGGCAACGTCCTCCTGATGTGCGGCATGAACGCCGTGCTCTTCTGGGGCGGCTGGCTGCCGCCGGTCGATTGGGCGCCGCTCTACTGGATCCCCGGCATCTTCTGGTTCTTCGCCAAGGTCCTGTTCTTCTTCTTCGTCTTCTCCTGGGTGAAGGCGACGGTGCCGCGCTACCGCTACGACCAGCTGATGCGCCTCGGCTGGAAGATCTTCCTGCCGATCTCGCTGATCTGGGTGTTCCTGGTTTCGGGCTATCTGATGCTGCTGCGCGGCGGGATGCTGCCATGGTAGCGCTAGGGCTCGCCTTGCTGCTCGCCGTCCAGCCCCCGGCGGCACCGGCCGCCTCGGCCTATGGCCCGCCGCCGAGCTACCGGCTGAGCTGCGCGGTCATCGACGGCAGCGGCACTCTGTCGCGCTTCGACCTCGCCGTCGCCGGCGAGGGCGCCGCCCGGCGCTTCCGGATCGAGCCGGTCGAGCGGGCGGCTTGGGCGGAGCGGGTCGATACCGGAGCGGCGCGGATCGGGGAGACGTCGGGCCTGGAGATCCTCCATTTCCTCTCGGGCGGCACCAATTATCAGCTCTCGCTCGGCCTCTGGCGCGAGGCGCCCGGGCTGACCGCGGAGGCGACGGTGCGGCGCGGTCGCGCGGCTTCGGTCGAGGCGGGCTATGAGGGTTACGCGCAGGGCGCCTGCGCCGGCCGGCGGGAGAGCGGCGATCTCGGCCTCGCGCCGCTTCGTCCGTATGCGCTGCCGCCGAACCACCGCACGCGCCCGCGCGGGATCACGGTCACCGCGACCCCCCGGCTGACCTGCGGGCTCGTCACTCCGGATGCGGGCGTGATCACCGTCGATCTCGATCTCGTCCTCGGCGCGGACAACGTCGCGACGGTGACGCCGCGCCCGGGCCAGGGCTGGCCGCCGCAGGCGTTCCAAGTGCCGGCGACCCAGCTCGCCGAGATGCACGCGCCCGAAGCCGGCGGCGGGCGCGAGGAAATGCTTCTGCTCGTCATCGGCCACCAGACGGTCGAGGGCCGGCGCGTCGACATGCTCTTCTCTCTCGACCATCATGAGTTTCTGCGGTTCAAGGACGCCGACGAGATCATCGGATCGGGCACCTGCCGGGCGCGGGAGGAGGCGCGGCCATGACCATCATCGCTCACTGGATCAAGACCTTCACCCTCTGGGAGTTCGTCAAGGCGCACTGGCTGACGCTGCGCTATTTCTTCAAGCCCAAGGTGACGATCAACTACCCTTATGAGAAGAACCCGATCTCGCCCCGCTTCCGCGGCGAGCACGCCTTGCGCCGCTATCCCAATGGCGAGGAGCGCTGCATCGCCTGCAAATTGTGCGAGGCGGTCTGCCCGGCGCTCGCCATCACCATCGAGGCTGAGCCCAGGGAGGACGGCAGCCGGCGCACCACCCGCTACGACATCGACATGACCAAGTGCATCTATTGCGGCCTCTGCCAGGAGGCCTGCCCGGTCGACGCGATCGTCGAGGGGCCGAACATGGATTTCTCGACCGAGACCCGCGAGGAGCTGATCTACGACAAGGCGAAGCTGCTCGCGAACGGCGACCGATGGGAACGCGCGCTGGCCGCGAACCTTGAAGCCGATGCGCCGTATCGGTAGGCGGCCTGCGTGATCCAGATCATCGTCTTCTATCTGTTCGCCACGCTGGTCATCGCCTCGGGCGTGATGACGATCGGCTCGCGCAACCCGGTCCATTCGGTGCTCTGGCTGATCCTCGCTTTCTTCAACGCGGCCGGCCTGTTCCTGCTGGTCGGCGCCGAGTTCCTCGCCTTCCTGTTGATCATCGTCTACGTCGGCGCGGTCGCGGTCCTGTTCCTGTTCGTGGTGATGATGCTCGACGTCGATTTCGCCGAGCTGCGCGCCGGTTTCGCCCGCTACTGGCCGTTCGGAATAGCCCTCGCGCTGGTCATCCTCGCCGAGATTTTCGCCGGCGCGATCGCCCGCAATGCCGGCGGCATCGCGCTCGCGGGCGGCGCCCCGCCGGCCGCGCCGGCGCAGCCCAACATCGTCGCCCTCGGCCAGCTGCTCTACACCCGCTATCTGTTCATCTTCGAGGCGGCGGGGATCGTCCTGCTCGTCGCGATGGTCGGCGCGATCGTGCTGACCCGGCGCCGGCGCTCGGACGTCCGCCCGCAGCGCATCTCCGCCCAGGTCCGCCGCCGCCCGCGGGACGCGGTGGTCAACATGCAGCCGGGCGTGGGGCAGGGGGTCGAAATATGATCGGCCTGGGCCACTACCTCACGGTCGGCGCGATCCTGTTCGTGCTCGGCGTGTTCGGCATCTTCTTGAACCGCAAGAACGTGATCGTCATCCTGATGGCGATCGAGCTGATCCTCCTGTCGGTGAATATCAACCTGGTCGCCTTCTCCGCCTTCCGCCACGACATGGTCGGCCAGGTGTTCGCGATGTTCGTGCTCACCGTCGCCGCGGCCGAGGCGGCGATCGGCCTCGCTATCCTCGTCATCTACTTCCGGGGCCGCGGCACGATCGCGGTCGACGACATCAACCAGATGAAGGGGTGAGGGTGGTCCAGGCGATCGTCTTCCTGCCGCTGCTGGCCGCGATTATCGCCGGCCTGGGCAACCGCATGATCGGCAATTTTGCCGCCAAGCTGGTGACGACCGGCGCCTTGTTCGCCGCCATGTTCCTCGCCTGGCCGATCTTCCTCGGCTTCCTCGCCGGCACCGAGACTTCGCAGCTCCATCCGGTCGCGACCTGGTTCGCCTCGGGATCGCTCGAGGTCGAATGGGCGCTGAGGGTCGACGCGCTGACCGCGGTGATGCTGGTGGTGGTGACGAGCGTCTCGGCGCTCGTCCACCTCTATTCCTGGGGCTATATGGCCGAGGACGACAGCCAGCCGCGCTTCTTCGCCTACCTCTCGCTGTTCACCTTCGCGATGCTGATGCTGGTGACCGCCGACAATCTCGTCCAGATGTTCTTCGGCTGGGAAGGCGTCGGCCTCGCCTCCTACCTTTTGATCGGCTTCTGGTACCACAAACCGTCGGCCAACGCCGCCGCCCTCAAGGCGTTCATCGTCAACCGGATCGGCGATTTCGGCTTCTCGCTCGGCATTTTCGGCACCTTCCTCGTCTTCGGCACGGTCTCGATTCCCGCCATCCTCGCCGCCGCGCCGGGCATGGCGGGATCGACGATCGGCTTTCTGGGGATGCGCGTCGACACGATGACTTTGCTCTGCATCCTCCTGTTCATCGGCGCCTGCGGCAAATCGGCGCAATTGGGCCTCCACACCTGGCTGCCCGACGCGATGGAGGGCCCGACCCCGGTCTCCGCTTTGATCCACGCCGCGACGATGGTGACGGCGGGCGTGTTCATGGTCTGCCGGCTCTCGCCGATGTTCGAGACCAGCCCGACCGCTACGGCAGTGGTCACGATCGTCGGCGCCGCCACCGCGATCTTCGCGGCGACGGTCGGCACGGTCCAGAACGACATCAAGCGGGTGATCGCTTATTCGACCTGCTCGCAACTGGGCTACATGTTCTTCGCCGCCGGCGTCGGCGCCTATGGCGCGGCGATGTTCCACCTGTTCACCCACGCCGCCTTCAAGGCGCTCTTGTTCCTCGGCGCCGGCAGCGTCATCCACGCCATGCACCACGAGCAGGACATGCGTTACTATGGGGCGTTGCGGAAGGAGATCCCGTTCACCTTCTGGGCAATGACGTTCGGCACGCTGGCGATCACCGGCGTCGGCATCGTCCAGGTCGCCGGCCTGCCGAGCCTGGGCTTCGCCGGCTTCTTCTCCAAGGACGCGATCATCGAGAGCGCCTATGCGAGCGGCCGCGCCTATGGCGGCTTCGCCTTCTTCATCGGCGTGTTCGCGGCCTTGCTGACCAGCTTCTATTCCTGGCGGCTGGTCTTCCTGACCTTCTTCGGAAAAGCCCGCTGGGCGGCGTCCGAGCATATCCAGCATGCGCTCCACGGCGATACTCATGACCATCCCGACGCCGAGGATGCCGGCCACGACACCACTCCGCACGAGGCGGTGCCCGAGGCGGGCACCGGCGGCTATCACCCGCACGAGAGCCCGTGGACGATCCTCGTCCCGCTCGGCCTGCTGTCCCTGGGCGCCGTGCTGGCGGGGCAGATCTATCACGAGGCGTTCATCGGCGCCGAGCAGGCGCCGCATTTCTGGGCGGGCAGCATCGCCTTCAGCGCCCACCTCGCCCACCTCACCCATGCCGTGCCGCTTTGGGTGAAGCTCTCGGCGAGCGCGGCGATGGCGACCGGCTTCCTGATCGCCTTCTACGCCTACATCCGTAATCCCGCCTTCCCGGCGGCCGTCGTCGAGCACACCGGCGTCGTCTACCGCTTCCTCTTGAACAAATGGTATTTCGACGAGCTCTACGACATATTGTTCGTCCGCCCCTCGGTCTGGCTCGGCCGCCTGCTCTGGAAGCGCGGCGACGAGGGCACGATCGACCGCTTCGGCCCCGACGGCGCCGCCGCCGCAATCTTCGCGGGCACCCGGCTCACCGCGCGGATCCAAACCGGCTATCTCTACACCTACGCTTTGGTAATGCTCTTGGGTGTCGCCGCCGCCATGACCTGGGTGATGGCGCGGTGATGCTGCAAAGCTTCCCGATCCTCTCGGCGATCCTCGCTTTGCCGCTGCTGGGCGCGCTCGCCTGCCTGCTGAGCAATGCCAATGGCGCGCGCTGGATCGCGCTGGCGACGACGCTCGCCACCTTGCTGCTCTGCATCGGCCTGTGGGCGGCCTACAAGATCGGTGGGCCGCAATGGCAGTTCCAGGAGGAGCACCGGATCTTCGGCCGCTTCGCCTGGGCGCTCGGCATCGACGGCATCGCCTTGATGCTGATCGTGCTGACCGCCTTCCTGATGCCGATCTGCATCGCCGCCTCGTGGACCTCGATTCAGCAGCGCGTCCCCGAGTTCATGGCCAATTTCCTGCTGATGGAGACGCTGATGCTCGGCGTCTTCTGCGCGCAGGACCTGTTCCTGTTCTACATCTTCTTCGAGGCCGGCCTCATTCCGATGTACCTGATCATCGGCATCTGGGGCGGCGGGAACCGGATCTACGCCGCCTACAAATTCTTCCTCTACACCTTGCTCGGCTCGGTGCTGATGCTGATCGCGATGCTGTGGATGGTGAACTTCGCCCATGGCGAAACCTCGATTCCCGTCCTGATGGCGACCAATTTCCCGGCGGAAGCGCAGACCTGGCTGTGGCTCGCCTTCCTCGCCAGCTTCGCGGTCAAGATGCCGATGTGGCCGGTCCACACCTGGCTTCCCGACGCCCATGTCGAGGCGCCGACCGCGGGCTCGGTGATCCTCGCCGGCGTGCTCCTGAAGATGGGCGGCTACGGCTTCGTCCGCTTCTCGCTGCCGATGTTCCCCGAAGCCTCGGCCCAGCTGATCTGGATCATCTTCGCTTTGTCGATGGTCGCGGTCGTCTACACCTCGCTGGTCGCGCTGGTGCAGCAGGACATGAAGAAGCTGATCGCTTATTCCTCGGTCGCGCACATGGCGTTCGTCACGATCGGCCTGTTCGCCTTCAACCGGCAGGGGATCGAGGGCGGGCTGGTCGTCATGCTCAGCCACGGCCTCGTCTCGGGCGCGTTGTTCCTGTGCGTCGGCGTCGTCTACGACCGCCTGCACAGCCGCGACATCGACCGCTATGGCGGCCTTTCGAACAACATGCCCCGATACGCCCTCTTGTTCATGGTCTTCACCATGGCCTCGGTCGGCCTGCCCGGCACGTCGGGCTTCGTCGGCGAGTTCCTCGCTTTGGTCGGCGCCTATGCGATCAACTCGTGGGTCGCCGCGGTCGCCACCACCGGCATCATCCTCGGCGCCGCCTACATGCTCTGGCTCTACTGGCGGATCGCGTTCGGCGCCGCCCGCACGCCCGAGGCCGCTTCCTTGCCCGACCTCTCCTTGCGCGAGCTGGCGATCCTCGCCCCGATCGCCTTGGCGGTGCTGTGGATGGGGATCTATCCCGAAAGCTTCATCGCGCCGATGCGCGCCGACGTCGGCTATCTGCTCGAGCGGATCGAGCATGCCGCGCCCCCAAGCGACGCCCAGCCGACCGCGGGAAGGCCGGCGCCGGCTCCGGCTCATCAAGGGGAGGGGCACTGATGCTTTCGGCCCTTCTTCGTCATTCCAGCGAAAGCTGGAATCTCATTGTTCTTTTCCCGCGCCGTAAAGGAAGGGGGATTCCAGCTTTCGCTGGAATGACGGAGGTGGGGGGATGATGCACGACATCCTTCTGGTCCTCCCCGAGGAGATATTGAGCGTCGCGGCTTTGCTGCTGATGCTGGCCGCGGCCTGGGCCGGCGACCGTTCGGGCCCGCTCTTGACCTGGCTCGCGGTCCTCGCCCTGGCCGTCGCCACCGCCTTCCTCCCCGGCGTCCGCGACGCCGGCGGGACCGCCTTCTACGGCCTGTTCGTCGCCGACCCCTTTGCCGCTTTCTCGAAGGTCGTGATCTACGCCGCCGCCGCCGTCTCGATGCTGGCGGCGATGAGCTGGTTCGGCCGCGACGGCGACTATCGCGCCGAATATCCGGTGCTGATCCTGTTCTCCGCGATCGGCATGGGGATGATGGTCAGCGCCGCCGACCTCCTCACCCTTTATGTCGGTCTCGAGCTGCAGAGCCTCGCCGCCTACATATTGGCAAGCTTCCAGCGCAGCGACACGCGTTCGGCCGAGGCGGGCCTCAAATATTTCGTCCTCGGCGCGCTCGCCTCCGGCATCCTGCTCTACGGCATCTCGCTTCTCTACGGCTTCACCGGCACCACCTTGTTCGGCGGCATCGCCGCCGCGCTCGGCCACGGCGTTTCGAGCGGCGCCCTGATCGGCCTCGTCTTCGTCCTCGCCGGCTTGGCCTTCAAGGTCAGCGCGGTGCCGTTCCACATGTGGACGCCTGACGTCTACGAAGGCGCGCCGACCCCGGTCACCGCCTTCTTCGCCTCCGCCCCCAAGCTCGCCGCGATGGCTTTGCTCACCCGCGTCGCGGTCGAATCGCTGGGCCCGGCGACCGAGTCCTGGCGGCAGATAATCATCTTCATGGCTTTGGCCTCGACCGTGCTCGGCGGCGTCGCCGCGATCGGCCAGAGGAACATCAAGCGCCTGCTCGCCTACAGCTCGATCAACAATGTCGGCTTCGCTTTGGTCGGACTGGCGGCGGCGGGCGTGTCGGGGGTCTCCTCGGTCCTGTTCTACATGACCGTCTACATCGTGATGACGCTGGGCGCCTTCCTCGTTGTCCTCAGGATGCGCGACGCCAACGATCAGCCGGTCGAGACGATCGCCAGCCTCGCCGGCCTGTCGCGCACCCGGCCGATGCTCGCGCTCGCCATGGCAATGTTCATGTTCAGCCTCGCCGGCATCCCGCCCCTGTTCGGCTTCTGGCCCAAGTTCCTGGTGTTCCAGGCGGCGGTCGAGGCGAACCTCACCTGGCTCGCCGCGGTGGCGATCGCGACCTCGGTGATCGGCGCTTATTATTACATCATGATCGTCAAATTGATCTATTTCGACGAGCCCGCCCCGGCCTTCGCCGAAACGAAGGAGCCGGTCGGCGCCGCCCTCATTCTCGCTGCGGCCCTGTTCGTCTCGCCGCTCGGTTACCTGGCGATTCCGCTCCTCGATGCCGCGACCCGCAACGCGGCGCAGGCGCTGTTCTGATTCGCACCGTCGCCGAGTCGGGTTCCACCAACGACGACGTCGCCGCTTTGGCGCGTGAAGGCGCGCCCGAAGGCACCTGGCTGCGCGCCGGCCGCCAGACCGGCGGAAAGGGCCGGCAGGGCAGGGCGTGGCAGTCGCCGCCGGGCAATCTCCACGCCTCGACCCTGGTGCGCGTGCGGCCCGGCGATCCGCCGGCGCCGACGCTGGCGCTGGTCGCCGCCGTCGCGCTCCACGAGGTGGTCGAAATCTATGCGCCCTCCGTCCGGATCAAATGGCCGAACGACCTCCTGTTCGACGGCGCCAAGCTCGCCGGCATCCTGCTCGAGCGCGAGGGCGATGCGGTGATCGTCGGCTTCGGCGTCAACCTGGCGAGCCACCCCGACTCGCTCGAGCGCCCGGCGACCAGCCTCGCCGCGCTGGGCGGGATGGCGCCCGAGCCGGCGCCCTTCCTTGAGGTACTGTCGCGCAACCTCTCGCGCTGGCTCGCGATCTGGCGCGATCAGGGCGTCGCCGCGGTCCGCGCCGCCTGGCTCGCCGCCGCCCACCCGCTCGGCACGCCGCTCGTCACAAGCGAGGGCGAAGGCCTGTTCGAGGGCCTCGACGAATCCGGCGCGCTGCGCCTGTGCTTGGCGGACGGGTCGCTCCGGGTCATACACGCCGGCGACGTTTTCCTGCTGTGAGGCCTTCATGATTCTTCGCGCCGCGATCGTCCTCGCGCTCTTCGCCAGCGCCGCGCCGGTCATGGCGCAGGGCAATGCCCGCGCCGCCCGCGTCACCATCACCCGCGACGATTGGGGGATTGCCCACGTCCGCGGGGCGAGCGACGCCGACGCCGTGTTCGGCGCGATCTACGCCCAGGCCGAGGACGATTTTCCGCGGATCGAGGCCAATTATTTGACCGCGCTCGGCCGCACCGCCGAGGCCGAGGGCGATAGCGCGATCTGGCAGGACCTTCGCCAGCGGCTGTGGATCGATCCGGCCGCATTGCAGGCCGACTATCGCCGCAGCCCGGCCTGGCTCAAGGCGCTGATGGATGCCTGGGCCGAAGGGCTGAACCATTATCTCGCCACCCACCCGGACGTGCATCCACGCGTGCTCACCCGCTTCGAGCCGTGGATGGCGCTCTCGTTCACGGAGGGGAGCATCGGCGGCGATATCGAGCGCGCCGAGCTCGCGCCGCTCGCCGCCTTCTACGGCGAACGGCATGCAGCCGCGCCACGCGACGAGGAGCCGCGCGGCTCGAACGGCATCGCCGTCGCCCCGGCGCTGACGCGGGACGGCCACGCTTTGCTGCTGATCAACCCGCACACCAGCTTCTTCTTCCGCTCCGAGCTCGGCATGGAGAGCGGCGAGGGCCTGCACGCCTACGGCGCGTCGACCTGGGGCCAGTTCTTCATCTATCAGGGATTCAACGAGCGGCTCGGATGGATGCACACCTCGAGCGGCGTCGATGCGGTCGACGAGTTCGCCGAGACGATCGTCCGTCGCAATGGGCGGCTCTCCTACCGCTACGGCCGCGCGCTGCGGCCGGTCCAGGCGCGCACGATCTCGCTTCGCGTCCGCCAGGGCGACGGCCGGATCGCCGTTCGCAGTTTCACCACCTACGCCACCCATCACGGCCCGATCGTCCGCGCCGAGGGTGGGCGCTGGATCGCGCTGGCGTTGATGAACCGGCCGATCCCGGCGCTCGAGCAGAGTTGGCTCCGCACCAAGGCGCGCGATTTCGCCGGCTACATGCAGGTGGCGGCGCTGCAGGCGAACTCGTCGAACGACACGATCTACGCCGACGCCGACGGCCACATCGCCTATCTGCACCCCCAATTCGTGCCGGTCCGCGACGACCGCTTCGACTATGGCGATCCGGTCGACGGCAGCGATCCCGCCACCGACTGGCACGGGCTGACGCCGCTCGCCGCGCTGCCCGAGGTCCGCGACCCGCGCACCCATTGGCTCTACAACAGCAACGACGCCCCCTGGCGCGCCGCCGGCGCCGACAGCCCGCGTGAGGCTGCTTTCCCGCGCTACATGGACACCGCCGGCGCCAATCCGCGCGGCGACCATGCGACGACCCTGCTCGACCGTGCCCGCGCGCTGACCGCGGACGGGCTGCGGCGGATCGCCTACGATCCCTGGATGCCGTTCTTCCCCCAAATCGTGCCCCAGCTCGCCGAAGCCTGGACGGAGTTGCCGCGGAGCGATCCGCTGCGGGCGCGGCTGGAAGGTCCGGTCGCCCTGCTGCGCGGCTGGGACGGCCGCTGGTCGGCCGAGTCCCAACCGACCACGCTCGCCAATTTCTGGGGCGAGGAGCTGTGGACACTGGCCGGGCGGCAGCGCGGCAACAGATGGGAGGCGATGCGCGCGCTGAGCCCCCGCGACAAGCTGGAAACGCTCGCCCGCGCGGTCGCCCGGCTGGAGCGCGAATGGGGCGGCTGGCGTATCGCCTGGGGCGAGGTCAACCGCTTCCAGCGGGGCGACGCCGCGATCGTCCAATCCTTCGACGACGCCAGCCCAAGCATCGCCGTGCCGTTCGCCTCGGCCCGCTGGGGCTCGCTTGCCTCGTTCGGCGCCCGCGCTTACCCGGGCACGCGGCGCTGGTACGGCACCAACGGCAACAGCTTCGTCGCCGTGGTCGAGTTCGGCCCCCGGCTACGCGCCTGGGCGGTCACCGCCGGCGGCGAAAGCGGCCACCCAGGCTCGCCCCATTTCAACGACCAGGCCGAACGCTACGCTTCGGGCAACCTCCGCCCCGTCTATTTCTACCCGGAAGATCTCTCCGGCCACGCCGAGCGCCGCTATCACCCCGGCAGCAGATAGTCCCCAAGCCCGTCGATGATATCGCCCTGATCCTGTGGCCGCCAGCACAGGCGGATGTGCCATTCCTGTTCGCCGTCGAGCGAGACGAACAGCGACAGCCCGTCCTCGTAGGGGAGGAAATTGCTGCCGAGGAAGATCCAGGCTTCGTCGATCTCGTGCATATCGCCATCGAAATCGCGAAACGCGCGCGCCACGCGATAGCGGGCGCCTGCCTTCAGCGGCCCGAAGTCGGCCCGTACGAGCGATCGGGTCCAGTGACCGGCGGGGCAGGGGCCGTACATCGCCATGGCATAGCTCTCGCCATTCGCCCCCCGCAAGGCTAGGAAGCCGCCATGCTGCTCGCCATCGACGCCGGCAATACCAATCTGGTCTTCGCCTTGGTCGAGGACGGGGTGATCCGCGCCCGCTGGCGGATCGCCACCGATCCGAGGCGCACCGCCGATCAATATGCGGTCTGGCTGCACCAATTGCTCGCGCTCGAGGGCTTCTCCAAGGCCGACGTCTCGGCGGTGATCATCGGCACCGTCGTGCCGCGCGCGCTCCACAATCTCGAAGTGCTGGCGGCCAAGTATTTCGGGGTCGAGCCGCTGGTCGCGGGGCAGGGCGCGGCCACATGGGGGATCGAGCTCGACGTCGCCGAGCCCAGCTCGGTCGGAGCCGACCGCGTGCTGAACGCGATCGCCGCCCACGCCATTTACGAAGGCGACCTGATCGTCGTCGATTTCGGCACCGCGGCGACCTTCGACGTGATCGACTATGCCGGGGCCTATAAGGGCGGCATCATCGCCCCCGGCATCAATCTCTCGCTGGACGCGCTGGTCAGCGCCGCCGCCAAATTGCCGCGCATCGCGATCGAGGCGCCGGAAAGCGCCACCGTGATCGGCCGCACCACCGAGGAGCAGATGCACATCGGCATCTACTGGGGCTATGTCGCGATGATCGAGGGGCTGGTCGCGCGCCTCAAGGCCGAGATCGGCCGCCCGGTCAGCGTCGTCGCCACCGGCGGCCTCGCCACCCTGTTCGACGCCCACACCGACATTTTCGACGCGATCGAAGGCGACCTCACCATCCAGGGCCTGGCGATGCTGTACGCGCGGAGCCAAGGCGCTGATTAATCGTCATTGCGAGGAGCGAAGCGACGCGGCAATCCAGCGCACACTGGATTGCTTCGCTGCGCTTGCAATGACGGAGGGGCTGTGAAGGGATGAAACCCGGCAACGAACTCCTGTTCCTCGCGCTCGGCGGCTCGGGCGAGATCGGCATGAACGTCAATCTCTACGGCTGCGAGGGCAAATGGGTGATGGTCGATCTCGGCCTGACCTTCGCCGATCCCGCCTATCCGGGCGTCGAATTGGTCCTGCCCGATCTCGCCTTCATCGAGGAGCGCCGCGACGACCTCATCGGCATCGTCCTCACCCACGGCCATGAGGACCATATCGGCGCGATCCCCTATCTCGCCCACGATTTGGGCGTGGCGCTTTACGCGACGCCGTTCACCGCCGGCCTGATCGCCGGCAAGCTCGAGGAGGAGGGGCTGACCGGCCAGGTGACGCTCAACACCGTCGAGATGGAGGGCGACTTCCGGCTCGGCCCGTTCGGCTTCCGCTACATCCCGCTCGCCCATTCGATCCCCGAGGGCAATGCGCTCTTGATCGACACGCCCTACGGCCGCGTCTTCCACACCGGCGACTGGAAATTGGACGATACCCCCCAGCTCGGCGACCCCTCGACCGAGGCCGAATTGCGCGCGATTGGCGATGCCGGCGTGCTCGCCTTGGTGTGCGATTCGACCAACGTCTTCCAGGAAGCGTCCTCGGGCTCCGAGCTCGGCGTCCGCAAGGGCCTCGACGAGGTCGTCGCGGCCGCCGATTGCCGCGTCCTCGTCACCACCTTCGCCTCCAACGCCGCCCGGCTCAAGACGTTGGGCCACGTCGCCCAGGACACCGGCCGCAAGGTCTGCATCGCTGGTCGCAGCCTGGATCGCATCCTCAAGGTCGCGAAGAGCGTCGGCTATCTGACCGATTTCCCCGAGACGATCGACTTCGAGGAGGCGATGCAATTGCCGCGCCGCGAGGTGATGATCATCGCTACCGGCGGCCAGGGCGAGCCGCGCGCTGCGCTGGCGCGGATCGCCTTCGGCCAGCACAAGCTCGCGCTCGAGGCGGGCGACCTCGTCATCTTCTCGTCGAAGCAGATCCCGGGCAACGAGATCGCGATCGGCCGTATCCAGAACGAGCTCGCCTCCCGGCGCATCGACATGATCACCGACCGCCAGGCGCCGGTCCACGTCTCGGGCCACCCCGGCCGCCCCGAGCTGGCGGCGATGTACGACTGGATCCGCCCCGGGATCATCGTCCCCGTTCATGGCGAGATGCGCCACATGATGGAGCAGGCGCGGTTCGCCAAGGCGCGCGGCATCCCGCACGGCATCGTCCAGAAGAACGGCGATCTGATCCGGCTCGCTCCGAACGGGCCCGAAAAGCTGTCCGAGGAGCGGGTCGGCCGGCTGATCCTCGACGGCGACGTCATCCTGCCCGCCGAAGGCAGCACGATGAACGAGCGCCGCCGCGCCGCCATGTTCGGGCTGATCTCGGTCGCCGTCGCGCTGGACGCCGACGACCGCGTCCGCGCCGAGCCCGAGATCGACCTTCAGGGAATCCCGGTCGAGGACGACCGCGAGGCGTTCCTCGCCGAGGCCCGCGACGCCGCGGCCGGCGCGGCTGCGAAGAACGGCGGCAACGAGGACAAGCTCAAGGAAGCGGTCCGCCTCGCCGTGCGCCGCTGCGCCACCGAATGGACCGGCAAGAAGCCGGTCGTCAGCGTCATGCTGGTGCGCGTCTGATGCGCTGGACCTCGGTCCTCGCCATCTACGTGCTGTTCTGGACGATCAGCCTGTTCCTCGTCCTCCCGTTCGGCGTCCGCACCAGCGAGGAGGTTGGCGAGCAATCCCCGCCGGGCCACGCCGACAGCGCCCCGCACGTGTTCAGCTTGCCACGCGCGGCGCTCCGCGCGACGATAGTCGCTTCGGTCCTGTTCGGCCTGTTCTACGCCAATTACCGCTACGGCTGGATCGCCGCCGCCGACCTCGACTGGCTGAACCGCTAGCGCCTGAGCCGCTCGATCGCCTGGGCGAGCGCGACGTAGAGCTTGCCCATGTCGGAGGAGAGGAGGGTGATGCCGAGCGCCGAGCCGCCCTGGTCGGCGAGGACGCGGCGCAGCATCGTCTCGAAATCGGCGATGTAGCGATTCACCTGATCGCGGAATTCCGGCTCGTCCTCGTAATGGCGCAATATCTCGCGCGCCTCGCCCGAATCGAGCAGCCGGACCGCGCGCCGCGTGAACACGCCGCGGTCGCCCTTCAGATAAGCCGTCCAGGCGGCGTCGCCGGCATCGTTGGAGAGGATTTTGGAGACGTCGATCGCGGTCGAGTTGAGCGCGTCGATCAGCAGGTCGACCCGCCGCGCCAGCTCCTGCGCCTCCCGCGCTTCGCGCTCGGCGCGGTCCTCGGCGATGCGTTGCTCGATCGCCGCCGCGGTCTCGCCGATGGTCAGCAATTGCCGGGTCAGCCGCTCGCTCGCCGCCTTGGCGGTGGCGAGCGCCAGATGCGAGGCGGTGCCGATCTCATCGAGGCGCTCCTGCACCGGCTCCGCCATCGCCTCGCCCAGCGCCGCGCGGCTCGCCGCGATCAGCGCGTCGACGCTTTCGGGGATCACCGCCGCGATCGCCTCGCGGGCATGGCTCGCGGCCTGGGCCGCGGCCTCGCGGACCCGGACCAGCGCCTCGACCAGCTCGGGCCCGGTCTCGCGCACCATCCGCGCCGCGGCGCCGTCGGCCTCGCCGACCAGGGCGCCCAGGGCCCGCAATTTCTCCTCGGCGTCGCCGGCGCCTTCGTCCAGCGCCGCCAGCAGCGCCGCGAGCGCCTCGCGCTGGCGCTCGATGCTCGCCTCGGTCGCCTGGGTGCGCTCCGCCGCGGCCTCGGCCGCCTGCTGCATCCCCGCCATCTGCCGGGTCACAGTGGCGGCCGACCGGGCGGTGCGCTCGGCCTGGATTTCGACCCCGGCCATCGCCGGCGGCATCTCGTCGCGCAGCTGCCCGGTGACCTGGGCCAAAGCGGCGCCGAGCGCTTCGGTCCGGCCGATCAGCTCGCCCGACCGGGCCTGCCCGGCATCGATCTCGCGCTGCAGATCCTGCGCCGTGGCCCGCAGCGCCGCCATCGATTCGGCGAGCCGCGCATTCTGCTCGTCGCCGCTTGCGCCGAGATGGGCGATCTGGCCGCCGACCTCGTCGATCTGGCGGGCGATGTTGCCGAGCAGGGTCCGGCTCGCCTGGTCCTGGGTCGCCAGCCGGCCGGCGAGCATCTCGATCTTCTGGCCGGCGAGGTCGAGCCGCTCGGCGAGGCCACGCGTCGTTTCGGCGCCCGCCTGCTCGAACGCCGCCCGGCTCTGCTCGATCATCGCCAGCATCGTCTGGCCCTGCGCCTCGAGGCCGGCGCGCGCCTGGTCGACCGACTCCGCCGCTTGCGTCATCGCGCCGTCGACCGCAGCCTGCATCTGCGCCGAGGCCTCGTTCATCCGGCTCGCCGCCGCTTCGGCGCCGCTCTCGATCCGGGCGATGTGGGCGCCGAGCCGCTGCGCCGCGCCGCCGGCGCCCTCGTCAGCCTCGCGCGCCCGCGCGCTCAACGCCGCGAGTTGGCCTTCGAGCGCGGCCGCCTGCTCGTGCGCGCCGAGGCCCGCCTGCTTCATCGCCGCCGCCGCCGCGCGCGCCTGCGCCTCCGCTTTGGGCAGGTCGGCCATCAGCACGCCGATATCGACCCGTGCCGCTTCGGCGGCGCTGTCGAGCGCCTGAGCCTTGCGGTCGAGCTCGGCGGTCTCGCGCGACAGATGCTGGGTGACCCGGCCGAGCCGGTCCGAGGCTTCGTCGCCGAGGCTCATCAGCCGTGCCGATTCCTCGCTCAGCGCAGCCCGATTCTCGGCCAACCGCGTGGTCGTGATGGCGAGCACCGCTTCCAGCGCCTCGCTTTCCACGCGCATCGCCCGCACCGCCGCCGTGAAGCGCCGGGTCTCGCGCCGCGAGCTGCGCCCGAAGATCAGCCAGAGAAGGCCGATCAGGATCAGCGGCGCGCTGATCGTCGCCGCCCAGCCGATCCAGGCGGCAAGGCTCGGCCCCGGCCAGGCGCGCGACAGCGCGTAGCCCGAGGCGCCGATCCATCCCAAGGCGAGCAGGATCAGCAGCCCGGCGAACAGGCCGACGACAATGCCGCGCCCGCGGGCTTGCTCGAGATCGTTGCCGGGATAGGCGTCGGGATCGGCCGCGGCCTCCCACGGCTTCTCGCCGAGCCATTCGATTTCGCCGTCTTGCGGCTGCGCGTCGGCGCGTTCTGCCCCCATGGTCATGGGCCTTACTGTACCACTTTGGGCCGGATATGAAACGGTGCGTTAACTCCGTTCACCGTATCGCCTTGAAATGGCCTACGATCCCGGAGCCCTCAATGCCTCGCTCGCCGCCGCCGTCGGCGACGACGGCGATCTGATGGCCGAGCTGAAGGCCGCCTTCGCCGAGAGCGCGGCGCGCCAGCTCGACCTGCTCGGCCGCGCGCGCTGCGACGCCAATTGGGCGATCGCGGCGGCCCGGCTCAAGAGCATCGCCGCGAGTTTCGGCCTCAACGACCTCATCGCGCTTGCCGACGAGGCGCTCGCCGGCGCCCCGGGCGATCCCGCCGTCCTCAGGAAGATCGCCGCTGCTCTCGACGAATTCTAGGGGGACAGTCACTCCCGGGCGATTATGGGGGCCCAAACCCTGACTCGCAATCGGAGCGCTTCACGCAGGCTACCCGCGGCCTCGAATGCGACGAGGATGAGGCGCGCCGGGATGAGCGGTTGCGGAAGGTTGCGACGCGGAAGCCAGTCGAGGATAAGCCGGTCAGGCCTCACCCGTCGAATGTCTGGAAACGATCCACAGCGCATATTGGCGGATTGGCGGCTTTGCGCCCATTTCGGACATTCAGGGCTTCCGCTGAAGATGCCGGAAGCGGACGCCTTTGGCGAGGAGGCTCGGCTTCGGCGCCGTTCAACGCACATCGCCTGCGCTGCCTCCCGTGTAATTGTCCCGCGCCTCCGATAGGCGGACGACCAGTTCGTCCGCCCTTGCAAGGAACAGCTTCAGGGTCGGCGATGCATTCGATTTGCTATAGCCGATAACCAAATCGATCGTCGGTGCCTCGCCCTCCAGCGGACGGCTGACCACGGACCACGGCAGCAGATTCTTCGCATAGGCAGGCATAAGCGCCAACCCGCCAGTGGACGCCACCAGGGAGATGGCCATCGCCATGTTGTCCACCCCATGATCCACTTTGACGTCGAGTCCGTAGCGGCGCAGATAGTCCTCGGTCACGCCGCCCAGCACTGAAGCTTTTGTGTGTGCGTGCGTGTGTGGGTGTCTCGAACCGGCAATGAATATCTCGCCGACGAATTCCCGGGGATGAATCGCTTCGCGGCCGGTGAGGCGATGGTCGCTCGGCATCAGGACGATCAGCGGCTCGCTGTCCACCACTTCGTAGCATAGGTCGAACGCCGGCTCGGGGCGCATGAAAGCCACATCGAGCTGGCCGCGGACAAGCGCTTCGGCGAGGTCCGGCGAATAGTCGCTCGAGATCGTGACCTGGATGTTCTTCATCTCGTCGCGCAGGACATGCATGGCCCGCGGCAGCCAGTTAATCTCGTGACCGGTTTGGAAGCCGATGGCGAATGTCTTTCGTTCAGGCTGTCCGGCTCTGCGCGCCGCTTCCACCGCGGCATCGACCTGCGCCAGCGCCAGCCTGGCATAGTCGAGAAAGACTTTGCCCGCGGCGGTCAATTCGATGCCGTGCACGCTGCGATTCATCAACTGGACGCCAACCTCATATTCGAGATCGCGCATTTGGCGGCTGAGGGAAGGCTGCGCCGTGTGCAGCCTTTTCTCGGCCGCGAGCGTCAGGCTGCCCTCCTCGGCGACGGCGACGAAATAACGAAGATGTCTCAGCTCCATGAGCGTCCCATGCCTCGGAGGTATGGAGGCAAGCCTATAAAGTCTTTTTCAGCCGCGCCAGCAGAACTTAGATTCAAGGGAGTTGAATCGATGAGTCATTTTACCCCCTGCCGGGCTGCCCGGCACAGGCCGGTCATATCCAAAAGGACTAGACCATGAAGAAAGCCATGAAACCAGACACCTCGACGGCGGCAGCGCCCGTCTTCAACCCCGGCCCAGTCATTCCGATCACGATCGAGGGCAACCCGAGCCGGGTAGTCGTCTCGGTGGGCGGCAAGGTCATCGCCGACACGGTGAACGCGCTGACGCTTTGCGAGATCGGCTATCCCCCCGTCCAATATATCCCGCTCGAGGATGTCGACATGTCCCTGCTCGAACCGACCAGCCATGCGACCCACTGCCCGTACAAAGGCGACGCCGCCTATTTCAGCATACCGATTGGCGGCGAGCGGTCGGTGAATGCGGCCTGGACCTACAAAGCGCCCTACGACGACATGGCGCAGATCGAAAACCATGTCGCCTTCTACCCGGATCGCGTCGACGCGATCGAGGAGCGTCCGGCCCGCTAGCCGCTTCACTGACCCGAGTTCACGCACCGAATCGTGGACGCCCCGCGTCCGTGAGGCCCGGCTGCAACCAGAAGGAAATCAGATCATGGCCGACCTTTCCGGAAAGACGGCCCTCGTCACCGGCGCCTCGCGCGGGATAGGCCGCGCCAGCGCGTTGGCCCTCGCCAGAATGGGCGCTCAGGTTCTGGTCCATTACCGCGCCGGCGCGAGCGAGGCGGACGCCGTCGTCGCCGAGATTCGCACGGCCGGCGGACGTGCCGAGGCCGTTGCCGCCGATCTTGCGGCCCCGGATGGGCCGCACGATCTCGCCAGGCTGGCCCGCGCCGTGGTCGGCGACCGGCTGGACATTCTCGTCGCCAATGCCGGAATTTCGAAATCGGCGACCATCGAGGAGACTACGATCGAGGATTTCGACCGGCTCTTTGCAGTCAACGTCCGCGCTCCGTTCTTCCTCGTCCAGCAGTTGCTGCCGATCATGCACAAGGGGAGTTGCATCGTCCTCGTCTCGTCGCTGGGAGCTCATGCCGTAGTCGGCACGCTTTCGGCTTATTCGGCCACCAAGGGCGCGATCGACACGCTGGTGAAGCACTTCGCCGCCGCGCTCGGTGAGCGCGGCATCCGCGTCAATGCCGTGGCGCCCGGTGCCGTCGCAACCGACATGTCGAGCTTCACGAAGACGGACGCGGGACGCGATTTCACGCTCGGCATCCAGGCCCTGAAGCGTCTCGCCCAACCGGACGACGTCGGCGATGTCGTCGCTTTCCTCGCCTCCGACAATGCCCGCTGGATCAGCGGCGACACCGTTCGGGTCGACGGCGGCTCGAAGCTCTGACTCAGCGACATGGAGAATGAAATGATCAAGACCGCTCCGGAACAGAATAAGGCGCTCGTGCTGGAAGCGTTCGACACGCTGTTCAACAAGCGCGATTATGAAGCCGCTGCCCGCTTCTGGTCAGACACCTACATCCAGCACAGTAATCACATTGAGCCGGGCCGAGAGGGCTTGTTCAATCTAATCCGCCGCTCGCCTGTTACTCTGCACTACGAACACCAGCTCATCGTAGCTGAAGGCGATTACGTCATTGTCTACGGCCGCTTCACAGGCCATGGCAGTCCCATTGCATCGATAGCCGCCGACGTGGTCAGGATCGAAGCCGGCCGCCTTGCCGAGCATTGGGACGTGCTTCAGGATGAAGCTATCGAGGCCGAATCGAAGAGCGGGAGGCCGATGTTCGGAGACCGTTTCCCCGGGTGAATTTCAGCTGTTGGCGTCGGTTTGACAACACAAGTCTAGTCGCGAAGAATTCCGGCGCAAGTAAACGTCCGCTTTTCGTGTCTCGCCCCCAAAAGCTGACATTCCGCTCTCGGCCAGAAGCAGCCATTTGAGGATGTGCCGCGGAAGGAGGGCTTTCCACCCTTAGCGGACAGCAGCCGTGTGTTTGCAAAAAAGACGATCACCCACTCGAAACGGCCCGATTTTCACGTCGCCCTTTGCAACCGCGCCCCGGCGCGCTTACCGTCCGCCGCTTGAGCGGAAGGGAGCAAATGTGGCGCTTGCGGCGCTGATCGCGGCCTATCACGAATCGGGCGAGCCGGGCCATTTGCGCGCGACCCTGCCGCTCGCCGGGCGAACCGTGATCGAGCGCCAGGTCCGCCTCGCCGCGGCCGCGGGGGCGGCGCCGGTGATCGTCCTCGTCGAGCGCATGCCGGCCGCGCTGACCGCCGCGATCGAGCGCCTGCGCCGCGACCGCATTCCGGTCGAGCTCGTCCGCAGCGCCGAGGAAGCGGCCGAAGCCGTCGACGCCTACGACCGCGTGCTCCTGATCGCCGACGGCGCCATCGCCGGCCGCTCCCAGCTCAGCCGCCTCGCCGCCGCCGAGGGCGCCGCGATATTGACCGTTCCCGACGGCAGCCATGGCGAGCTTTACGAGCGAATCGACGCCGCCTCGCGCTGGGCCGGGGCCGCCGCGATCGACGGTGCGCTGCTGCGCGAGACCGCGGCGATGCTGCGCGACTGGGACCTGCAGTCGACCCTGCTCCGGCGCACCCTTCAGGCGGGCGCCCGCCACCTCGCCGCCGAGGGCGCGGTCGCGATCCTCGACCGCGAGGCCGATCTCGATTTGCTCGAGCGCCGCATCGTCGCCGACGCCGACGAGGCGCGCGGCGGCTGGGCGGACCGCCTGCTCGCGCCGCTCGAGCGGGCCGGCACCGCCTTCCTGATGGGCAGCCCGATCTCGCCGCAGCTGATCGGCCTCGCCGCCGCCTTGCTGACCGGCCTCGGCGCGGCCTCCTTCTACGTCCACTGGTACTGGATCGGCCTCGCCAAATTGCTGGCGGCGACGCCGCTCGAGGGCATGGCCCGGCGCCTTGCGCGCCTCAGGATGCAGGACGGCGTCCGCCAGGGCTGGTGGGCCTATCTGCTGCCGCTCTTCGCCGGCGCGGCGCTGCTGATCCTCGCTTACGATCTCGCCGCCGCGCGCGGCTGGGGCATGATCCTGCTCGCCTTCACCACGCTCGCCTTCCTCGCTGCGCTCGCGATCGAGACCGAGGGAAAGCGGATCCGCGGCGCCGTCTTCCTCGCCGAACGCAAGGGGATGAGCTGGCTGCTGCTGCCCTTCGCCGCCTTCGGCTTCTGGTATGCCGGCCTCGCCGCCCTTTTCGCTTATGCCGCCGGCTCTTTTTTCTGGGCGCAGCGCGAGGCGCACCGGACCTTGCCGGCGGATCAGGATTAGCGCGAGCTTAACCCTGTAAGCGCTAAGGGAAATCCATGGCCGAAGGCGGATCGACGAAGGGCCGGACTCAAAGCGACGCTGCGCGCCTGTTGCTGGCCGCGGCGCGCGAGCGCTTTGCCGTCGCCGCGGCCGACCTGCTGCTGCCCGATCGGGCGCGCCTGACCGAGTGGCAGCGCCTCACCGCCGCGGCCCTGCTCACCCGCCTGGTCCGCGGCCTCGAGGACGAGATGCGCGCCCGCCTCGCGGTCCGTTTCGAGGGTCATGAGGCGCTCCACGCCGCACTCTCCTCCGCCCATGTCCCGATCGCCCAGCCGATCCTCGAGCGCGCCGAGGCGCTGCGCGACGCCGATTTGAGCAACGTCCTCGTCCGCCGCGTCGAGGAGCACCGTTATTGGAAGGCGCACGCCGCGGCCGGCGGCGACGAGCTCCTGTTCGAGCTCGTCCGCGACCCCGACGAGGAGGTCGCCGCCGAGGCGATGGAGCTGGTGATCGCGCGTTCGCGCCGGTTCGACCGCTTCCAGGAGCCTGCTTTGGGCCGGGTCGAGCTGCCCGCCGAGCTCCAGCACAAGCTGGTCTGGATGGTCGCCGCGGCGCTGCGCCACTATATCGTCCAGCAGCACCACGTCGCCGCCGTCGACGCCGCGATCGAGGAAACGGCGAGCGCCCTGATCGCCACTTATGACGAGGGCGCCACGCTCGAGGCCCGCGCGATCCGCCTCGCCCGCCGCCTCGACGGTGCCGAACGCCTCGACGGCGCGCTGCTCGCCCGCGCCCTTTCCGAAGGCATGCTGCCTGTGTTCATCGCCGGCCTCGCGGTGCGCTGCGCGCTCGATTATGCCGCCGCCTGGGAGGTGCTCGCCGACCCCCGCGGGCGCGGCCCGGCGATCTTGCTGCGCGCCGCCGGCATCGCCCGCGAGCCCGTTGCCGCGATCCTGCTCCTGCTGAACAGCCGCGGGCCGCTGGTCTCCGGCGCCGAGGGCGACGCGGCGGCGGAGCAGCTCGGCCTCTACGACACGCTCGACCTCGATGCCGCCCGCGACGTGCTCCGCCTCTGGCAGGCCGATCCCGGTTACCGCGCCAGCGTCGCCCGCATCTCGACCCGCGCCCGCCCGTCGGCGGAGGCGGCATGACCGCCGCCGCCGAGAGAAGCGAGACGCCGGTCGCCGGCCGCGTCGACGCCGAGGGCCGGCTGGTCGCGGCCGATCCGCCGCTCGCCGCGCTCCAGGCCCAGGCCGGCGGCGACGAGGGCGGCGTCCTCGCCGTACCGCAGATCGCCGCTCTGGCCCGGCTCGCCCGCCGGCTCGGCATCACCATCTCCCGTACCGCGATCGCCGCCGACGGCGAGCAGGACGTCGATCTCTGGGTCCGCGCCGAGCCGCAGGGCGACGAGATCGCGCTCGCCATCACCGGCTGGTCCGGCCGCCCGGCGCGCCCCGCGGCGCCGGCCGCGCCCGCCGAGCGCGAGGCCGATTTCCTCCGCGCCGCCGCCGACTGGATGTGGGAGACCGACGACACGTTGCGCCTGACCCAGCTCTCGCCCGGCGCCGCCGCCGCGATCGGCCGCAATCCGGCCGAGTTCACCGGCAAGCAGCTGACCCGCCTGTTCCGCTTCCGCGAGAGCGGCGACGGCGCGCTGCCGATCCTGACCGCGCTCGCCGAGCATGAGGGTTTCGAGGGCCAGCTCGCCGAGCTGCGCGGCGGCCGCAAGGGCCGCTACCTCCTCGCCGGCGTGCCGCTGATCGACGGCATGGGTCGGTTCGCCGGCTTCCGCGGCGCCGCCACGGCGCTGCGCGCCCAGCCAGACGGCCCGCCCGCCAACGATGCGCTCACGCCGCGCACGCCGCACGGCAATGCTTTCGGAGAGCGCCTCGATTTGGCGCTGCGCGGCCCGCTCGCCCACATCATCGACGCCGCCGAGCGGCTGCGCGCCCAGCCCGAGGGGCCGCTGCGCCGCGATTATGCCGGCTATGCGGGCGACATCGCCGCCGCTGGCCGCCACCTGCTCGCTTTGGTCGACGACCTTGTCGATTTGCAGGCGATCGAGCGGCCCGATTTCCGCCCCGACGCGGAGGCGATCGACCTCGCCGACATCGCCCGCCGCGCCGCCGGCCTGCTGAGCGTGCGCGCCGCCGACCGCAATGTCACGATCGACGGCCCCGGCGAGGGCGAGACGCTGGCGGCGACCGGCGACTTCACCCGCGCCCTCCAGGTCATGATGAACCTGATCACCAACGCCATCCGCTACACGCCCGAAGGCGGCCAGGTCTGGCTGCGGCCGGAGCGGGAAGGGGATTTGGCGGCGATCATCGTCGCCGATCAGGGCAAGGGCATCGCCGAAGAGGACCAGGAGCGAATCTTCGACCGCTTCGAGCGGGTCGATCCCTCGGAGCCCGGCGGCACCGGCCTTGGCCTCTACATCGCCCGGCGCCTCGCCCGCTTCATGCATGGCGACATCGCGGTCGATTCCGCGCCGGGGCAAGGGGCGCGTTTCACCTTCACGCTGCCGTCGAGGGATGCCGGCTAAGCCTCTCGCGCTGCTTCAACGCCTCGGCCAGGTCGTCGAGGCCGACCAAAAAGGGAGCGGGTCGATCCGGCGGTACCGACGCGCGCCAAGGCTTGAGCAATTCGCTCGTACTTCTTCCACAGTCCGCTTATGATGACGTAGTCACCGAGTCGCGTTGAGGGGGAGAACTCGACATGGAAACCGCATCTCTATCTCAGTTCCTCAACTATGGTGGACTGGGACTTCTTGCAATTCTCTGCATAGTAGTTCTGGGCTATAACGTGTGGAGTCTCAACGGGCTGGTCGCGAAGGCGGAACCGGACCGAATCAACGCGGCGCGACCGCTGTTGCTTGGACAAATGGCAATTTCGTTGATCGGCCTGTTGGCCGTCGGTGCCGGCGGGATCTATCTCGACCGCATGAAGGGCGAGGACAGCCGGATTCGGAGCGCGACGATCTTTTTGGACCCATGGGATGATGGACTGGATGCGAACAGCCTCCCGGTCATCCGGATTGCCGGCAACAGATCCTTGGATCGCCCGATCAATTTCGATTGCACCCCCGGCCGGCCGGTGACCGTGATGATGAACCTCGAGCCCTTCATTCGTCATAGAGTACAGGCCAGCATGGCGGCCCAACGCGCTTTGCTGCCCATCGGGGCGGCTGGCGCGGGGCATTGAAATGCGGCTGCTGCGCGCAATCCTGATTGGCCTTCTCGCGGTCCAATTCCATCACGCCGCGGCGTTCGCCCAGGCATCCACGTTTGAACAGGCAAGGCAGGCGAGGTTTGCCGGGCGGATAGATGATGCGGAGCGCCTGCTGACGATTACGTTGCAGGGGGAGCCGAACAACTATCTCGCGCTGTACAACATGGGTCTGGTGTATGAGGCGCGAGCGGTTCGGGCACCTGCGGGTGAGCAGCGATTGGGGCATTACCGCACGGCCGCCTCCTGGCTGGAGCGAGCCTTTCGTTCACCTGGGCGGAGTGCAGCGGGCGCCGACGCCTACACGATATTCAATTCGCTTGGGACGATGTACCTTGGGCTGGGCGACCTCAATCGAGCCAATCTCTACTTGCAGCAAGGCCTCACGAACCAGGCTCGCCTCAACGACTTCTCTCGCGGTCGCCTCTATGGAAATCTGGGCTATCTGTACGCGCTCCAGGGCGACAGCCGAAGGGCTCGCCAGTTTTTCGAGCAGGGGGCGCGCCTCGGAAGCGCGTTCGCGCAGGAAAACCTGCGGCGTTTCAACGCGGCCGGCATCCATTAGCCGCATCGCCGGCGAACCCACGCTCTCCTTCGCACCAATTCTGAAGAAAGAGGCATAAGGCCTTCCGGGGGAATCTGGACAAGCGAAGCGCGCGCGGCCAAGCTGGCGCACTTGGACGGAAGGATGCCGGCATGATCGAATATGGCGACGAGCATTTCCGCGAGCTGTGCCGCGCCGGGCGCGTGGCCATCGAGATCAGCACGATCGAGGACAAGCGCAAGGACGCGGTCCGCAAGTTCTGGCTCTCTTTCCTCGTCGTCGTCGCGCTCGCGGCGACGATCCTGTGGTATCTGTCGGGCGCGGCGACGCTCGGCTTCGGCATCGCGGCGGCAATCATCATCCTCGTCGTCGGCGGCATCGTTGCGGCGCTGCCGCTCGGCAAGGCCGGCAAGGCATTGAAGCTGCCGGTGCTGGAGACGCTCGCCGAGAAAGGCGGCCTCACCTACCTGGAAACCGGCTTCGATCCGCCGGTCTATCCCGAGGCGCGCAAGGCGCTGTTCGGCAACTGGCTCTCCACGCAGACCTTCACCGACCTCTTCCACGGCGCGGACGAGGACGGCCGCCGCTTTGCGCTCTACGAAGGGACGCTGGTTCGCGGCTCGGGCAAGAACCGGCACACCGTCTTCTCGGGCCAGATGTACGCCTGGCAGCGCCGCGCCAAAGGCGGCGGCGAGATCGTCGTCGTCCCCGACCGCGGCATCTTCAACTTCTTCAAGCCGCTCGGCGGCATGGAACAGGTCAGGTTCGAGAACGATCCCGATTTCGAGAGGAAGTTCGAGGTCTACGCCTACGAGCCCCAGCAGGCGATGATGATCGTCGGCGCCGACGTCCGCCGGCTGCTGCTCGAGCTGCGCCAGGCGGGCCGGGTGTTCGGCTATGTCGGCCCGGAAGACGCGTTCGTCGCCGCCACCGGCAAGAACAAGTTCGAGGCCGGCTCGATGTTCCGCGCGGTGAGCGGCGAGCAGCGCGTCCGCAGCATGTTCGACGACGTCTGCGCCGGCTTCGCCGTCCTCAAGCGGCTGCGCGCGGCGCTGAATTAGCGCTGATCGACGGGCACGTAATCGCGCTGGGTCGCGCCGGTGTAGAGTTGGCGCGGGCGGCCGATCTTCTGGTCGGGGTCGGAGATCATCTCGTTCCACTGCGCGACCCAGCCGACGGTGCGGGCGAGCGCGAACAAGGCGGTGAACATGTCGGTCGGGAAGCCGATCGCCGAGAGGATCACGCCCGAATAGAAATCGACGTTCGGATAGAGCTTCTTCTCGATGAAATAATCGTCCTTGAGAGCGATCTCGGCGAGCTCCTGGGCGGTGTCGAGCACCGGATCGGAGATGCCGAGCTCTTTCAGCACCTCCTCGGCGGTCTGCTGCATCACCTTCGCGCGCGGGTCGAAATTCTTGTAGACGCGGTGGCCGAAGCCCATCAGCCGGAACGGGTCGTCCTTGTCCTTCGCCCGGGCGATATATTTCGGGATGTTGGCGGGCGTGCCGATCTCGCGCAGCATGTTGAGCGCCGCCTCGTTGGCGCCGCCATGGGCGGGCCCCCACAGGCAGGCGATGCCGGCGGCGATGCAGGCGAAGGGGTTGGCGCCCGACGAGCCGGCGAGCCGTACCGTCGAGGTCGAAGCGTTCTGCTCATGGTCGGCGTGGAGGATGAAGATCCGCCGCATCGCATTCTCGATCACCGGATTGACCTCGTAGGGCTCGGCCGGGACGCCGAAGGTCATGCGCAGGAAGTTGCCGGTGTAGGAGAGGCTGTTCTGGGGATACATGAACGGCTGGCCGAGCGTATATTTATAGGCCATCGCCGCGATCGTCGGCATCTTCGCAATGAGGCGGTGCGAGGCGATCATGCGCTGGGTCGGATCGGTGATGTCGGTCGAATCGTGATAGAAAGCGGAGAGCGCGCCGACCACGCCACACATCACCGCCATCGGATGGGCGTCGCGCCGGAAGCCGCGGTAGAAGGTCGCGAGCTGCTCGTGCAGCATGGTATGGCGCGAGATCGTGTAGGTGAACTTGGCGAGCTCCTCCTTGTCCGGCAGGTCGCCGTTCAGGAGCAGGTAGCAGACCTCCATGAACGTCGAATGCTCGGCGAGCTGCTCGATCGGGTAGCCGCGGTGGAGGAGGATGCCGGCGTCGCCGTCGATATAGGTGATCTGCGACTGGCAGGACGCGGTCGAGGTGTAGCCCGGATCGTAGGTGAAGGTGCCGGTCTCGGCGTAGAGCTTGCGGATGTCGACCACCTCGGGGCCGACCGTGCCCGCGAGCAGCTCATAATCGTAGGTCTTGCCGTCGATGCTGAGGCTGGCCTTGTCCGCCATCTTAGTCGTCCTTCCCGGTCATCGCGTCGGCCACCCGCGCGAGGCTTTCCTCGCGGCCGAGCAACGTCAGCACATCGAAAATACCCGGCGACGTCGCCCGCCCGGTGAGCGCCGCCCGCAACGGCTGCGCCACCTGGCCCAGCTTCACGCCTTCGGCCTCGGCAACCTCTCTGACGGCCTGCTCCGTCGCCTCCGCGCTCCACTCGGCGATTCTGGAGAGGGCCGCATGGACGAGGGCGAGCAATTCCCGCGCGCGCCCTTCTAGCAGCAGCGCCGCCTTCTCGTCCATCGCCAGCGGCCGCGTGGCGAACAGGAAGGCCGCGCCCTCGGCGAGCTCGTTCAGATCCTTCGCCCGCACCGTCAGCACCGGCATCGCTTTGGCGAGCGACTCCTCGTCCGCCCCGGCGATCCTGGGCGCGACCAGGGCGGCCAGGCGGGCGGGATCGGCTTCGCGCAGATAATGGCCGTTGAGGCTCTCGAGCTTCTTCAAATCGAAGCGCGACGGCGAGCGGCCGACATGGTCCAGATCGAACCATCTGACGGCGTCCTCGCGGCTAATGATCTCCTCGTCGCCATGGCCCCAGCCGAGCCGGAGCAGGTAGTTGGACAGCGCCTCGGGCAGGATACCGAGTTCGTCGCGGTAGGCGTCGACACCCAATGCCCCGTGCCGCTTGGAGAGCTTCGCCCCGTCCGCGCCGTGGATCAGCGGCACATGGCCGTAGACCGGTTCCGGCCAGCCCATCGCCCGGATGATCGCGAGCTGGCGGAAGGCGTTGTTGAGATGATCGTCGCCGCGGATCACATGGGTCACCCCCATGTCGCGATCGTCGACCACCACCGCCAGCATGTAGGTCGGGCTGCCGTCCGAGCGGAGCAGCACGAAATCGTCGAGCTCTTCATTCTGGACGGCGACGCGCCCCTGCACCCGGTCCTCGATGACGGTCTCGCCGTCCTGCGGCGCCTTCAGCCGGACGACGAAAGGCTCGTTCGATCCGTCCTCGTCGCGGTCGCGCCAGGGGCTGCGGGTGCGGAACGGCCGGCGCTCGCGCTGCGCTTCCTCGCGCTGCGCCGCCAGCTCCTCCGGCGTCATCCAGCAACGATAGGCGTGGCCGCCGGCGAGCAATTCCTGGGCGACCTCGGCGTGCCGGGCGGCGAATTCCGACTGGAAATGGGTTTGCTCGTCCCAGTCGAGCCCAAGCCAGCGCATGCCGTCGACGATCGCGTCGATCGCCGCCTGGGTCGAGCGCGCCTTGTCGGTGTCCTCGATGCGGAGCAGGAACCTGCCGCCGTGATGGCGGGCATAGAGCCAGTTGAACAAGGCCGTGCGCGCGCCGCCGATATGGAGGAAGCCGGTGGGCGAGGGCGCGAAGCGCGTGACGACATTGCTTGCGCTCACGCGCGATTTCTCCAACCATGCGGGCCATGGCGACCCGTGACGCGAGCGCCCCTAGCATAGCGCGAGACGCGCCTCCACCGAGTCATCCCGACGAAAGTCGGGACCCATGAACACGGAGGCCGGCGAATGGACCACTGATGCCGGTGTTCATGGATCCCGGATCAAGTCCGGGATGACGTGGCTGGGGCATCTGCTCCAGCATCTCTCCGCCCGCCTGGAAGCGCTGGCCGAGGCCGAGCGCGACCAGCTCCCGCTCTGGCTCCCGGTCGGCCTGATCCTCGGCATCGGCGCCTATTTCTATCTCCCCGGCTGGCGCCAGTGGGCGGCTTTTCTGCTCCTCGCTTTGGCTGCGGCGCTCGCCGGCGTCGCGGCCGGCCCGAAGCGGTGGGGCAGGGCGCTCCTCTTGTTCAGCCTCGCCGCGGCGCTCGGCTGCGGCCTCGTCTGGTGGAAGGCCGAGCGCGCCGCCGCGCCGCGGCTCGCGCGCGAGCAGCTGATGGAATTCAACGCCACCATCGAAAGCGTCCAGGCGATGGCCGCGCAGGGCGCGACTCGCCTCGTTGTCCGGCCGGTCGGGGAAGGCCTGCCGGTGCGGCTGCGGGTCAACGTCGCCGAGGACAAGGCGGTGCCGGGCCTCGATCCGGGCGCCACCCTGCATCTGCGGGCCTGGATGATGCCGCCGGCGCCGATGGCGGTGCCGGGCGCTTACGATTTCAGCCGCGCCGCCTGGTTCCAGCAGATCGGCGGCACCGGCCGCGCGCTCGATATTGCCGTCCTGTCCCCCGCCTCCAACCGGAGCCTTTCCGCCCGCATCGCCGGCTGGCGCCAGCGCCTCTCCGCGCATGTCCGCGCCCAATTGGGCGGCGGCGAGGGCGGCATCGCCGCCGCGCTCGCGACCGGCGATCAATATGGCATTCCCGATGCCGACGCCGAGGCGATGCGCCGCTCGGGCCTCGCCCATCTGCTCTCGGTCAGCGGCCTCCACCTCACCGCGGTGGTCGGCGCGGTCATGCTGCTGACGCTGAAACTGCTCGCGCTCAGCCCCGCGCTGGCGTTGCGGTGGCGCCTCGTCCTGGTCGCGGCGGGGGCGGGGGCGCTCGCCGGCATCGCCTACACGCTCTTGACCGGTGCCGAGGTGCCGACCGTGCGCTCGTGCATCGCCGCTCTGCTGGTCCTTGCCGGCATCGCCCTGGGGCGTGAGGCGATCACCTTGCGGCTGGTCGCGGTCGGCGCGCTGGTCGTGCTGCTGCTCTGGCCCGAATCGCTGCCCGGCGCGAGCTTCCAGATGAGCTTCGCGGCGATCGTCGCGATCGTCGCCCTGCACGAGCATCCGCGCGCGCGCTTGTGGTTCGCGCGCCGCGACGAAGGCCGGCCCGCCAGGATCGGCCGTGCCCTCGCCGCCCTCGTCCTCACCGGCCTTGCCGTCGAGGTCGCGCTGATCCCGATCGCCTTGTTCCATTTCCACCGGGCCGGCCTCTACGGCGCGCTCGCCAACGTCGTCGCCATCCCGCTCACCACCTTCGTCATCATGCCGCTGGAGGCGCTCGCCTTGCTGTTCGACCTCGCCGGCCTCGGCGCCCCGTTCTGGTGGCTGGCCGGCCGAGCGCTCGCCTTCCTGCTCTGGCTCGCCCACGCTGCCGGCGAGGCGCCCGGCGCCGTCGCCCTGCTTCCCGCCATGGCGCCCGCCGCGTTCGCCCTGGTCTGCGCCGGCGGCCTCTGGATCACGCTCTGGCGGACCCGGCTGCGCCGCCTCGGCCTCGTTCCGGTCGTCCTCGGTGCGGGGTGGGCGCTCGCCACGCCCGCGCCCGATCTCCTCGTCACTGGCGACGGCCGCCATCTCGTCCTGCGCACCCCGGCCGGCGGCCTCGCGCTCCTGCGCGCCCGCGCCGGCGACTATGTCCGCGACACCCTCGCCGAAGCGAGCGGCGCCGAGCCCGATTTCGTCGAGCTCGAAAGCCTGCCGGGCGCCGCCTGCAGCCGCGACCTGTGCGCCGCCGACATCGACCGGGGCGGCCGCCGCTGGCGCCTGCTCGTCACCCGCACCTCCGATCGCGTCCGTTGGGAGGAGATGGTCCGCGCCTGCGCCGAGGCCGACATCGTCGTCGCCGACCGCCGCCTGCCGCGCGCCTGCGCGCCACGCTGGCTTCGCGCCGACGCCGCCTTCCTGCGCCGCACCGGCGGCCTCGCCATCACCCTCGGCGACCACCCCGAAGTGGCCACCGTCGCCGCGCGCGCGGGGCGCCATCCCTGGGCCGGGGCGCGCTGATGGCCAATTTCACCAGCATCGCCGAGGGCAACAGCAAGGCCGACCGCATCACCATCCTGTTCGACACGCGGTCCCCAAGGAAGGCCCGCCGATGACGCAAGACGCCAGGATTCAGCAGCTCGAAACCGCCCTCGCTGCCGCGAGGGAGCGGCGGAAGGAGGCAGGCCTCTCTTTGCTCGGGCCGGACGCGGGGGGCGACATCGAGGCCTATCGCGCCGCCGATGACGTGGTCCTGATGACCGAGCGCGCGCTGGCCGCCGCACGCGGCGAGGCGCATGCGGTGCCGATCGCCTTTCCGGTCCGCTGGAGCACCGGCGCGCCGCTGCCGCATGTTCTCATGAACGACCATCGCACGGTGCTGCTGTTCATCGTCGAGGACGTCGATCCGGACTGGGACGGAACCTGGGTCAGGATCGTCGGCCCGACCACCGAGGCCGAAGTCGCAATCGTCGAGTTCGAAAATTGCGCCTCCGCGAAGCTGGGCATGCCCAATGACGAGGCCTTCCACGGCCATCCGCTGACCGGCCGCGGGCTGCGCGCCTACGGGGCGTTCGAAGTCGTCGATTCGGCCTGGCTCGCGGAGCTGGCCGCGATCAACGCGGTGCATCCGCGGGATCGTCCCGAATCCTGGTCCGAGCTGACCCACTTCATCCTGGGGTTCCACGACAGCACGTTCGAATGCGTGGCGCGCGCCTTTCGCGTCGAGACGCGCCGGGGCGCGATCGCCGATGCCCTGGAGGAGGCCTGCCGGAGGCTGGTCGGCTAAGCCGCCTGATCGCCCTTGACGCAGGCGAGCTCGTTGCCGGCCGGATCGGTGAACTGGAAACGGCGGCCGCCGGGAAAGGCGAAGATCGGCCGCACGATCGTCCCGCCCGCCGCGGTCACCGCCGCCAGCGCCGCCTCCAAATCGGCGACCTCGATCACCGCCAGCGGCGCCCTGGTCGCCTCGGCCGCGTCGCCCTGCAGGCCGATGTCGGTGTCGCCGCTCAGGGTCGCCGCATAGGTCGGCCCGAAATCGGTCAGCGACCAGCCGAACACGGTCTCGTAGAACGCCTTCGCCGGGCCGATCTCGCCGACCGGCAATTCCACATAGTTCAATCGCGCCATGTTCCTGTTCCCTCTCGTCGGTCAGTTAGCGAGCGCGTGCGCTTCGGAGATCCAGCCCATCAATTCGTCGTCGATGGCGTCCGCCGATTCGAGCAGCAACTCGTTGTGATAGCGGTTGGCCGACGCCCGCTCGACCTTGCGGATGCGGCCGCTTTCGATCGGCGCGGACGACCGCAGGTTGAGCAGCAGCGCGCTCTTGCGGGGGTGCAGTCCGGCGAAGGCGGTGCGGCGATTGAGGTGGATGCAGGTGCCCTTGGGATCGACTGTCATCCCAGGCAGCGCCTGCGCCCGCCCGATCAGCGTCCGCGCCAGCGCCCGGACTCCCGGCTCGCTGCGCGCGAAAATGCGCTCGATCGCTTCATCGGTCATAGCCTTAAGCCCCTTTAAGCCCTCCCCATCATGGGGAGATTAGGGGAAGGACAAAAGCTCAATACCTCCGCAGCAGCCCCGCCAGCGTCCCCTGGATCTGGACCTGCTCCTCGCGATAGCGCTGCGGGTCGTAGCGGCGATTGGCCGGGTCGAGACGGATCATCTGGCCTTCGCGGCGGAAGGTCTTGAGCGTCGCTTCCTCATTGTTGACCAAAGCGACCACGATCTCGCCGTCGCGCGCCGTGTCGGTCTTGCGGACGAGCGCATAGTCGCCGTCGAGAATCCCCACCTCGACCATCGAATCGCCGGCCACTTCGAGCGCATAATGCTCGCCCGGGCCGAGCAGGGCGGCGGGGACGGGAAGGGTGTCGGTGCCCTGCAGCGCCTCGATCGGCGTGCCGGCGGCGATCCGGCCGTGGAGCGGCAGGTCGACGACCGAGTCGTTGGCCGCCTGCGGCAGGCGCCCCGCGCCCGCGCCGGCCGGGGCCGCGCTCTTCATCTCGGGCATCTTGAGCACCTCCAGCGCCCGCGCCCGATTGGCGAGGCGGCGGATGAAGCCGCGCTCCTCCAAGGCCGAAATCAGGCGGTGGACGCCGCTCTTCGACTTCAGGTCGAGCGCCTCCTTCATCTCCTCGAACGAAGGCGAAACGCCGGTCTTCGAAAGTTGGCTGTCGATGTAGAGAAGAAGCTCATGTTGCTTGCGCGTCAGCATCTCGGTGCCTCCCGATGGAACGTATGCGGAACGTGTAAGGAACGTTTCGGCCGCTGTCAAGCGTCGGCTGCGGCGGCGGCCCGGACCAGCGTCAGGAAGTTGGCGAGCAGGACGTGGCCGTGCTCGCTGGCGACGCTTTCGGGGTGGAACTGGACGCCGTGGATCGGCAGCGTCTCGTGGCGGCAGCCCTGCACCGTTCCGTCGCCGGCGCGCGCGGTGACGATCAGGCAATCGGGCATGCTGTCCGGCGCGACGCAGAGCGAATGGTAGCGAGTCGCGCCGAACGGGCAGGGGAGGCCGGCGAAGACGCCGCTGCCGTCATGGTCGATCGCCGAGACCTTGCCGTGCATCGCCGCCGGGGCGCGCACGACCCGCCCGCCGAAATGCTGCCCGATCGCCTGGTGGCCGAGGCAGACGCCGAGCAGCGGCAGCCGCGCCGCGGCGCAGGCCGCGACCAGCTCGAGCGAGATGCCGGCCTCGTCCGGCCTCCCCGGTCCGGGCGAGATCAGCACCGCTTCGGGGCGGCTGGCGAGCGCCTCGGCCGCGGTCAGCGCGTCGTTGCGCGCGACTCGCACCGCAGCGCCGACTTCCCTCAGATAATGGACCAGGTTCCAGGTGAAGCTGTCATAATTGTCGAGGACGAGGATCAACTATTCCGCCGCCGGCGCGCCGCCGCCGATCTGCTGGCGGGCGCGGCGGATCGCGTCCTCATTGCGGCTGACCTCGCTCCGGAGCTCGACCGCGCGGGCGAATTGCTGGGCGAGCTCCTCGCTGGCGCTGTTGCCGAACTCGGTCCGGGTCGACTGGATCAGCTGCGGCGTGCCCGAAGCGTCGCCGGGCGTGCGCTGCAGGTGGACGACGATGAACCAGCCGGCATTGTTCTCGGCCGCGATCACCCGCGCCCGGCCCTGCGGAATCGAGAACAGCGTGATCAGCGCCGGCGGCACCTGCTGCCCCTGCCGGCTGATGTCGAGCCGGCGGATATCGACCGGGCGCGGCGCCGGCAGGCGCGGCTGGGCCTCGGCGAACGCTTGCGCGGCGGGGGTGCCGGCATTGATCCGCCGGGCAATGAGATCGGCGAGCGCGCGCGACTGGGTCCGCGCCCGCTCGCGGATCAGCGCGGCGCGGACCTCGGGCACGATCTGGGCGAGCGGCGGCGGCGCGGCGGCAAGGGTCTGCTCGATGCCGAGCAAAGCGAAGCGCGCGTTGGGCGTGATCTGCTCGACCACCGGCTGCGGATCCTCGGCGTCGATCTCGAAGGCGGAGCGGAGCAGCGGGCCGAGCTCGGGCGGCGGCACCCACTGGCTGCCGCCGCCGGGCTGGCCGGCGGCGGTGATCGCCGGGGTGGTGACGATCGCGAGATGCTCGGCGCGCGCCGCTTCCTCGAAGCTGGCGCCGTCGCTGAGCCGCTCCTCGACCCGGCTGACCAGCGTGCCGAGCGCCTCGGTGCGCTTGCGGCTCTCGATCGCCGCCGCGATCTCGCCGCGCACCGCTTCGAGCGGCCGCCCCGGCGTCGCGACGATCCGCTCGACGCGGACGACGTGATAGCCGAGCTCCGAACGGATCGGCCCGGCAAGAGCGCCCTGCGCCGCCGCGAACGCCGCCGCCGCGACCTCGGCGTTGGCGACGCGCTCGAACTGGGCGCGGGTCTGGTTTTCGAAGGTGACGTCGCCGGCGGCGAAGCCGGCCTGGGCCGCCGCGGCGACGAAATCGGCGCCGCCGCGGACCCGCGCCGCGAACGCCTGCGCCGCCTGCTGGCTCGGCAGCACGATCGCTTGGAGCGTGCGCGTCTCGCGCGGGCCGTAGGCGAGCGGGCTGTTGCGGTAGACCGCCTGGATCTCGGCGTCGGTGGCGTGGCCGGTCTGGGCGACCTGTTCGATCCCGATCAGCGCATATTTGATCACCCGCCGCTCGGGCACGGTGAAGGCGATCCGGTTGGTCCGGTAGAATTGGGCGATCTCGGCGTCGGTCGGGTTGATCGCCGAAGCGAGCGCCTCGATTGGGACGATTCCGACCAGGCCGCGCCGCCGCTCGAGCAGCAGGTTCGCATATTCGCGCGCGACTCCCTCGGGCACGCGGGTGCCGAGCGCGACCGGGCCGAGCAACTGGCGCTGCATCAGCGATTGCGCGACGCTTTCGCGGAACTGGCTCTCGCTGAGGTTCTGCGCCTGCAATTGCTGGCGCATCACGCTTTGGTCGAACTGGCCGGTGAGGCTGCGGAAGGCGGGGACGTTGACGATCTCGCGGTCGATCATCCGCGGCGAGACGGTGAGGCCCTGGCGGGCGCCATAGGCCTGGAGCGCGCGCGCGGTGATCGTCTGCGCGAGCAGCTGCTCGAACGCGCCCTGGGCGAGGAAGCTCGCCATGTCGAGCGTCGGCTGCCGCTGGCGGGCATTGGCATATTGGCGGTTGACGAGGTCGTTGACCTCGTCCGCGCTCACCGTCCGCTCCTCGACCGTGGCGAGCGCGTCGCCGGTCGCCCCGCTCTTGCCGCCCGACAGGCTGCCGAGGCCGCCGAAGCCGCCGGTGCCGAAGCCGGTGACGACGATTGCGATCAGCGCGAATAGGAGCAGCCCGACCGTGGCCCAGGAACGAAGCGACTTGCGGAAACCTGAAATCATTTGAAGTCCTGACGGAAGTGAGTTTGCGCGGGTCATAGAAGCGCGCTAGGCGACCCGCAACCTCCGTAACCGGGAAGCGCCCCATGCACCTCCGCCGTAAGCTCGTCGCCGGCAACTGGAAGATGAACGGCAGCCTGGCGCAGCTTGCCGAGCTCGCGGCGATCGCCGAGGCCGCGCGCGCCGCCGGCGGCGTCGACGTCGCGATCTGCCCGCCCTTCACCCTGATCGCGCCTGCCGTCGCCCGCTCCGGCGGCCTGTCGATCGGCAGCCAGGACTGCCATTGGGCTGAGAGCGGCGCCCATACCGGCAGCGTCTCGGCGGCGATGCTGAAGGAAGTCGGCGCGAAGCTGGTCATCGTCGGCCACAGCGAAAGCCGGGCCGAGCGCGGCGAGGGCGATGCGGTCGTCCGCGGCAAGGCCGGCGCGGCGCTGGCGCAGGGGCTCCAGACGATCGTCTGCGTCGGCGAGAGCGACGCCGAGCGCCGCGCCGGCGACCAGGTCTCGGTCGTCGTGGGCCAGCTCGAAGGCTCGCTGCCCGACGATTGGAAGGACGGTGAGCTGGTTGTCGCCTACGAGCCGATCTGGGCGATCGGCACCGGCAAGGTGGCGACGCCGGCCGACGTCGCCGCGATGCACGCCTGCGTCCGCGAGCACCTCGAGGGCCGCTACGGCGAGCGGGGGGCGAGGATCCGCATCCTCTACGGCGGCTCGGTCAATGCCGGCAACGCGGCCGAAACCTTCGCGGTCGCCGACGTCGACGGCGCCCTGGTCGGCGGCGCCAGCCTCACCGCCGAGCAGTTCGTCCCGATCGTCGAAGCCGCCGCCGCCAGTTGAACGCGGCGCCCCGATCGCCTAAGTCGCGGCCCAACCTTCCCGAAAGTCATGAAAACGCCATGGGCCTGTTCACCTTCCTCCTCATCCTGCAGTCGCTGATCGCGAGCCTGCTCATCGTCATCATCCTGATGCAGCGCTCCGAAGGCGGCGGGCTTGCCGGCGGCGGCAGCCCGGCGGGGATGATGAGCGCACGCGGCGCCTCCGATTTGCTGACCCGCGGCACCGCGATCCTGGCGACGATCTTCGTCGTCCTCTCGATCCTGCTGGCCGCTTTGGCCGCCGGCGCCCGCACCCCGCGGACGATCGACCCCAACCTCGCCCGGCCCGCGCCCGCCCAAGCCCCGCTCAACACCACCCCGGGCACGGCCCCCGCCCCGGCGCAGCCGGCCAACGCCAACCAGTCCGGCGTCCCGCTCGCCCAATAACCCTCTTCCCTCAACTTCCCCCTCCCCCTTGATGGGGGAGGGTTGGGGTGGGGGTGAGCGTCTCCACCCACTCTGAGCGCGCCTCCTGGTCCACCCCTCCCAACCCTCCCCATCGAGGGGAGGGCCAAAATATTTGATTCGCCGGGTTGCCCTGACCGGCCTGCCCCGTCTAACCGGTGATTCCCATGGCGCGGTTCATTTTCATCACCGGCGGCGTGGTCTCCAGTCTTGGCAAGGGCCTGATGGCCGCCAGCCTCGCCGCGCTCCTGCAGGCGCGCGGCTACAAGGTCCGCCTCAGGAAGCTCGACCCCTATCTCAACGTCGATCCGGGGACGATGTCGCCCTACCAGCATGGCGAGGTCTACGTCACCGACGACGGCGCCGAGACCGACCTCGATCTCGGCCATTACGAGCGCTTCACCGGCGTCCCCGCCCGCCAGAGCGACAACGTCACCTCGGGCCGGATCTACCAGGGCATCATCGCCCGCGAGCGCCGCGGCGACTATCTCGGCGCCACCGTCCAGGTGATCCCGCACGTCACCAACGCGATCAAGGAGTTCATCGGCGCCGACATCGAGGCGGCGTGCGACTTCATCCTGTGCGAAGTGGGCGGCACCGTCGGCGACATCGAATCGCTGCCGTTCGTCGAGGCGATCCGCCAGTTCCGCAACGAGCTCGGCAAGGACGAGCGCGGGCGCGGCCGGACCGTCTCGATCCACACCACCCTCGTCCCCTATATCGCCGCCGCCGGCGAGCTGAAGACCAAGCCGACCCAGCACAGCGTGCGCGAGCTCACCAGCCTCGGCATCCAGCCAGAGATCATCGTCTGCCGCTGCGACCGCGAATTGCCCGAGAGCGACCGCGAGAAGATCGCCCTGTTCTGCAACGTCCGCAAGGAAGCGGTGATCCCCGCCCTCGACGCGCCGAGCATCTACGCGGTGCCCGCGCAATATTCCGAGGCCGGCCTCGACGCCGAGGTGCTGCGCGCGTTCGGCATCGACGACGCGCCGGCGCCCGACATGGCGCGCTGGGACGACGTCATTGACCGGCTGGTGCATCCCGAGGGCGAGGTCACGATCGGCGTGGTCGGCAAATATGTCGGCCTCCAGGACGCCTACAAGTCGTTGACCGAGGCGCTCATCCACGGCGGCCTCGCCAACCGCGTCAAGGTCCACATCAAATGGCTCGACGCCGAATTGTTCGAGCACCCGGAAGCGGAGGTCGCCGCCCTCCTGGAGCCGATGCACGCCATCCTCGTCCCCGGCGGCTTCGGCGAACGCGGCAGCGAAGGCAAGATCGCCAGCGTCCACTTCGCCCGCACGAGAGAGGTCCCCTTCTTCGGCATCTGCCTCGGCATGCAAATGGCCTGCATCGAAGCGGCAAGAAATACCGCGGGTCTAATGGGCGCCGGCTCGAGCGAATTCGGCGAAGCCGAAGAGCCCATAGTAGGCCTGATCACCGAATGGATGAGCGAAGAAGGCCTGCAAAAGCGCGCCGCCGGCGGCGACCTCGGCGGCACCATGCGCCTCGGCGCCTACCCGGCCGTGCTCGGCGGCAACAGCGTCGTGAGGTCAATCTACGGCACCGACCAAATCAGCGAACGCCACCGCCACCGCTACGAGGTCAACGCCCATTATAAAGGCGCGCTGGAGGCGGGCGGCCTGGTCTTCTCGGGGATGAGCCCGGACGGAGAGCTGCCGGAAATCGTGGAGCGGCCGGACCATCCATGGTTCATCGGCGTGCAGTTTCACCCGGAGCTGAAGAGCAAGCCGTTTGACCCGCATCCTCTCTTCGCCTCGTTCATCGAGGCGGCCGTCAAACAATCGCGATTGGTTTGACGGGGATGAGGGCCAAAGGTTTTGGCCACTGAAACCCGAATGTCCTGAGCCCAGCCTGAGCGCAGCGAGTGGTGGAGTCGAAGGAACCATACCCCTTGTTCGCCAGCTTCATCGCGGCGGCCGTGCGGCAATCACGGCTGGTCTAGCCTGTGAACACCTGATCGTCCTGAGCCGAGCCCGACCGAAGGGAGTGGTCGAGCCGAAGGGCGGGGTGCAGTTTTTTCCCGAGACAAAGAGCAAGCAGTTCGACCCATCCCATGTTCTAGCGACCTTGTTTCTGAGAAGTCGTTTGGCCGGGATGAAGTTGGGCGTGTCCGACTGCATTAAAGAAGACAGCACCGTACATAATGAAAAATGCTATCAGTGCTACCACCATGGCGGGGCGTGGATTCTTCTTTTGAAATGAAAACACAAGTCCAACAAGAATCGCCAATGCGTATATAATATATGACAAAACCGTTACAGAAATCAAAATAATAGGTAGGAGGTCAAGGCTTTGCACAGAATTAGTAATCTGCCCAATGAACTCCGATACTTCCGTAATTTTGAGAAAGCCTAAGTTAATCAACAACGTGAAGACGATGATATCAATCTCTACCCCAAAGGACGACAGGCTTACTCTTTGCGTGGGCTCTGGTGTCGGATCATTAGGCATCGGGCATTTCACCAGCTCGAATGATGAGATCCAAGGCGCGAAATAGTATGTAGCCTCCGACTAACCCGCCCACGGCCTGGATCACATTCGCAGGCAACTCAGAGAGCGCGCCAGCTATGCCGAGAGAGGGCATGAGCCATTCACCGATGAAATACACACCTACCATTAAGACCGCTCCCACGGTAAGGAACAGCAGCGAGAGTAGAGGCTTGGCCGTGGACGCAAATGTTGCCATGGCTGCTTCAAGGCATTTCGCCACCAGCGTTATGGGTGCGAACATAGCGTAACCGCCCACAACGTCAGCGATGGCTGACCCGACGCCACCGGCCAAAGTTCCAGACCATTTAGAAGTTCCGGTAAGATGCTTACCGGCCATCAGACCTGAAAACACGACAGCCACATCGCCGAAATTGAAGTAGCCCCTACTGGGCAAAGGAACTCGGATAAACATTGTGGTGAGCAAGCAAAGGAGAGTCATTACCACGATGAAAACGAAGGGATTTTTCCAGCTCATTTCTGCCTCCCCAAGTGCCTCTGTCGGTTCTCCACAATCGCCATCTTAACAGGGACATCCTGCCCGAGCCAGATGAACGTTGCCAACACAGTACCAAGTGTTCTGATGAAGGCGCGCCATGGCGCGGGTCTTAGCTCCAATGACAGTGATCTCGAGTACCAGGCTATGCGCGGAACGTCCGTGCCGCCAGTGTCGAAAAACGCTCGAAGGACCACCAGTGTGGTGCGTGTCTTCCCGGGAGCCAGGATCCTCAGGAAATCCCGCAGGTCAACTCGTCTAATAAGCCAATTGACCCCAATCATTGTTGAATAAAAATATGCCGGGATTAAAAACATATCTAGAGTTGCTAGATCAAACGCGAAAAGCAAAAACGTAATCGCCCAAAACCAAGCTACAGCTAAAGCCAGAGTTTTTAGTGTAGCAATAGCTGCCTTGGCTCCAACATCTCCGAACAGGAGCCCGGTAACTATCAAAGCGACTGCGGCTTGCTCCTTCTGGCCATGCACAACACTGGCAAACGGAACGAAGACAATCCAGCCAATCACAGATAGGCTGATTACCGCCAATTTCAGAATTGCAAACGCACGTCTCATAAGTTCTGCGCCCGGACGGAGACGCTAGTGTCCCTCTTGGAGAATTGAAGGCACGCCCGAGCTGCCGATAAGTTCACAGTCGCCGCTAGACATGCGTCGAGGTCGTGAGTTACCAAGAACAATGTCGGCTGCGGTGAAATCTGCAACGCCAGAAACTCCCGCAGATTCTCCTTGTACTCGTCAATTACTAGAGCTTGTGCATTACCCATTTCCAGAACGATAGCTCTGGCAGTGCGGGCGATCCCGGTGAGGGGCGGTTCATTCCCGTCATAAAGATCCTCTCGTCTCTGCACCGTCCGGCGCACTGCTAGGGACGCAAGCATCGAAAAACGGGCTATTTCCACGTCGGCTCCGAGATAGAATGCGGATTGGTCATTCTTACGCAGAGCCGGTAGGAGTATGCGTTCTACAAAGGTGGTCTTACCGGATCCATTTTCTCCGGTAAGGGCATAGATTCGCGGACCAGCGAGAAAGACTTCGTCTTCCAGCATGAACTCCAAGCTGGGAGTGACGGTGTGGTAGCGATCTGGAGGAAGCGAAGGAGTAACGCTCACCATGCGACTACCTCCCCGTGCTCGTTCAGTCTGTGCAAGGAGACTCGACAGGTTAACTCTGCCAAGATTTGTTTAATGCGCTCGAGACGAGCGGGGCTTAGAGAGGCCTCTACTTTGCTTACCAGGATGTCGAGTTCAGATAACCCTTGGCTCTCGGCTACGGCAGCAAATAGCAGCAGGGCCGCTGCCAACCGCTCGCCTGACGAAAAGGTATTGACCGGCTCGGTTACGATTTTTCCCAGCCCGAGGCGCTTAGCAAACTCCGACCATCGCTTTATCGCCGAGTCAGCCGACTCTGCGCAAAACAGAAAGCAATCATTTTGGACTGTGCCGCTAAGAAATAGCGGATCTCCGACGACGAGATATCTCTCGCCAAACCGGTCGTATGCAGTGCCCCCCATTCAATAACTGTATTTTTAATCGAAATGCCAAACAACAGAATTCGTGCGCGCTGGCAACTTTCGTCGGTGGCGCATGGCTTACCATACCCCTCTGGAAGCGTTACGCGCCCAAAATGCTTTGCGCGGGTGACATTGGCACGCCTGGTGCTTCGCATAGCCAAAGGGCTGTAGCCGGCGCGCCCTTTCTCTCCCTCGCATTGCCTGTTCCCCGCCGCGCCACCCTAAGCGCCGCTACCGCCGCACTCCGGCCCGCATTCGGCGCACCCGCGCCAACATCCGCCAACACAAAAGCCACGAAAAACCGCCATTTCCGCCAGCTCCGCGCCGCAACCGCACGTTCCGCGGCACGTTCGACAACATCGGCGCCAAATCCGCTCAGCGCCCCGCCGCGATCCGCACCAGTCTGTCCGCCCGCATCTCGGTGAACCACATCGCCCCGTCCGGGCCGGCGATGATGCGGTGCATGACCGTGTCGCGGGTCGGCACCGGGTAGATGGTGATGTGCGCCGCGGTCAGCCCGTCGGCCCCGCCGGCGAGGCCGGCCCGGTCGATCCGGATGATGGCGTCGGCCCCGCCGGGGCTGGGGACATTGTGGTCGACATATTGCTGGACCCAAAGGTTGCCCTCCCGGTCGAACGCCAGCCCGGCGAGGATCTGGTTCGGGTGGGTGCGCGGCACCGCGAACTCGGTGATGACGCCGGCCGGGGTGATCCGGACCACCTTGCTCCCCGCTTCCTCGCTGAACCACATGTTGCCGTCGGGCCCGGGCACGATCGCGATCGGCCGGGCGTAAGGGGTGGGGATGGCGAACTCGGTCGCCGCGCCGTCCGGCGTCACCCGCGCGATCTTGTTGCCGGCGAGCTCGGTGACCCACATGTTCCCGTCCGGGCCGGCGTGGATGTAGATCGGGACGCTGCCCGGGGTCGGCAGCGCGAACTGCCGGATCTCCCCCTCGGGCGTAATCCGGCCGATCGTCCCGGTCGCCTTGCCGGTGAACCAGATGGTGCGGCCGTCCGGGCCGACGCCGAGGCCGTGCGGGTGGCTGTTGATCGGCGTCGGGCAAATCGGGCAGGCGAGGCTCACCGGCTGGTCGAAGATCTTCGCCCCGCTGCCGTCGAACGCGACGATCCGGCCCGAATATTCGAGCGTCACCCAGCGGTTGCCGGCGGCGTCGAAGGCGATGCCGTGCGGGCCGCTGCCCGGCGGCATCGGTTCGATGCCCATGTGCGGCACGCCCGCGCCGTCGAACCGCACCCGCACCAGCGCATCGTGATTCTGCCCCGAGATCCACAGCATGTGGCGGCGCTGGTCGAAGACGATCTCGTGGGTCGAGCCGGCATGCCCCATGTCCCCGTGCGCGGCGGCGGCAGGCGGCTGCGGCGGATAGGGAATGGCATATTCGGTGACGTTGCCGGCCGCGGCGGCGGGCCCGCCATCCCCGGCCGCCCCGCATCCGGCCAGCGCCGCGAAGAGGAGAGGGACGGTCCGGATCAGGACGGCGAAGACGTTCATGCTGGTCCCCCTGCTTCGAAGGCCCTGATTATCCCAATCCGGGCGGCCGCGACAGCATGCTCCCGTCGCCGCGCGATGGTCAGGCCGGCCCGGCTGGCCTAAGGCTCCTGCCGTGGCTCCATCCGCACTTCTCGGCCTGCTCCTCCTCCAGGCGTCCGGCTTCGCGCCCGAGCACTTCTTCGTCGGCCGCAGCGAAGGGGAGGGGGTCGTCCATGTCATGCTGGTGGGGCGGCATAATGTGCGCGATCACAGCCGCGGCCATATCGATCGCGGCGGCGCGCTGGTGCTCGACCAGCTCGTCGAGGAGGACGGCAAGCCGGCGCGGCGGCGCAGCTGGCGGCTGGTTCGTGTCGGCCGGAATGGCTTCGCCGGCACCATTTCCGACGCGCGCGGGCCCGTGGCCGGCGACCTCACGGGCAACGTCCTCCATTTGCGCTATCGCCTCGTGGAAGGCCCCTCGGTCGAGCAATGGATCACGCTGCACCCGGGCGGGCGCACCGCCCGCAACCGCATGGCCTTCCGCCGCTTCGGGTTGAACGTGGCGACGCTGGAGGGGACGATCCGGCGGGTGGAGTGAACGGGCGGCGGCGTTCTACTTGACCGCGAACTGCCCGGCCTCGGCGCCGAAATGCTCGCGCGCGTGGGTCCGCGCCGCGGTGGCGCTCTTGAACGCCTCGTCGACCGGCGTCGCGGTCACCAGCGGGTAGCCCTGGCTGTTGTAGCGGGTCTCGCGGATGGTCAGGCGGAACTGGCCGTCCTCGCCCTTGGCGATCAAATAGGGCTTCACTGTTTCTCTCGACATGGCGTCTTTCCGATCATGAAAAAGCCCTCCCTTTTTGAAGGGGAGGGCCGCTTTTGTTAGCCCAGGACCTCGGTCACGATGCGTCGCAACTCGGTGCCGGAAAGGGTGGGGGAGCGGCGGTCGCCCGGCCCGGACGCAAGCAGCGCCTTCGGGGGCCAGAGCTTGGGCCGCGTCGACCCCATAATCTGTGTGTTCATTTCATTCCTTGACGGAGTTTCCCGCCATGTTGGTTGGTGTTGGTGTTGGTGTCATCGCCGGAACGTCCGCCGGCGCGGTCCGCCGCTTCCCGGCCCCTGGCCCGGAATCTTCTCGCGGAAGATGATCCGGCCCTTGCTGAGGTCGTAGGGCGTCATCTCGACATGGACCCGGTCGCCGACCACCGACTTGATGCGGAAACGCCGCATCTTGCCGGCGGTGTAGGCGATGATCCGGTGCTCGTTGTCGAGCATCACGCCGAAGCGGCCGTCGGGGTAGATCTCGTCGACCAACCCCTCCATGACCATCAGTTCCTCTTTGGCCATGCCTGTCAGGCGGCTTCGAGGTTGACCGCAGAGGTCTTGCCGTTGTTGCCGGTCTCGAGCTCGTAGCTGACCTTCTGGCCTTCCTTGAGGGTGCCGAGGCCGGCGCGCTCGACGGCGGTGATGTGGACGAAAGCGTCCGGGCCGCCGGCTTCGTTGGTAATGAAGCCGTAGCCGCGGTCGGTGTTGAAGAATTTGACGGTACCGATAGCCATGATCGGATCCTTTCATGCAAAGATTGCCCGCGCGCAAAAGGCGCGGCGGGGCCGGTGAAGCTCGAAAGGGAAGAGAGAGGCCCGAGGGCGTCAGATTCGCTCGCAGGCGACGTCAGCCCCACCGATATAGGCGCGGCTTCGTTAATTTGCAACGCCGACAGCCTGAACGCCGCAGCGCCCGAATCACAAGTGCCCGGCTCCAAAGAGCCGGGCACCCGTGAGACGGCTTGCGCCGTCTACCCCCTTGTGACGCTTCGGCCCGCGCGCTTACCTCACCTCGCTAGAGGGAAGCGGGGCCGAAGCCTCCCCGAACCAGGCCGTTAAGTCCTTGGTTGCGTGGGAATCACGGTATGCGGGGCCGGGCGCCTTGTCATTGCCCGATTGGCACCCGTGGCCGTTTTGCGCCGCGCCTGTTGCCGACCTGCCACAGCCCCGGCCGGGGCCGCCGCTTGTGTTGCGTTGCGGCATACACCTCCCTAGACAGCCGCCATGCGCCTCACCCGTTACTTTTTGCCGGTCGCCAGGGAGACGCCCGCCGACGCCCAGATCGTCAGCCACAAGCTGATGCTGCGCGCCGGCCTGATCCGGCAGACCGCGGCCGGCATCTACGCCTGGCTGCCCTTGGGTCACCGCGTGCTCCGCAAGATCGAGCAGATCGTCCGCGAGGAGCAGGACAAGGCCGGCGCGATCGAGATGCTGATGCCGACCATCCAGTCGGCCGACCTCTGGCGCCAGTCGGGCCGCTACGACGCCTACGGCCCCGAAATGCTTCGCTTCCCCGACCGCAAGGGCAGCGAGATGCTGTACGGCCCGACCAACGAGGAAATGATCACCCAGATCTTCCTGGGGTCGGTCAAATCCTACCGCGACCTGCCGCGCACGCTCTACCACATCCAGTGGAAGTTCCGCGACGAGGTCCGCCCCCGCTTCGGCATCATGCGCGGCCGCGAGTTCCTGATGAAGGACGCCTATTCGTTCGACCTCGACGAGGCTGGGCTGAAGGCAAGCTACAACAAGATGTTCGTCGCCTATCTTCGTACCTTCGACCGAATGGGATTGCGGGCGATTCCAATGCGGGCCGACACCGGCCCGATCGGCGGCGATCTCTCGCACGAATTCATCGTGCTCGCGCCGACTGGTGAGAGCGAGGTGTTCCATGAACCTCTCGCCGAGCCTTCATTTGCAGGCGGTGACGAGCTTTATCCGTCGTACGACAGTCTCGAGCATTTGCACCGCTATGTGGCCGAGCAAAGCCATCGCTACGCCGTGACCGAAGAGAAGCGGGACCTCGAGCGCGAGGCGAAAATGGGCGCGTTGCTTCAAACCTCGCGCGGCATCGAGGTCGGCCACATCTTCGCCTTCGGCACCAAGTACAGCGAGTCGATGGGCTTTTCCGTCCAGACTGCTGACGGCGGTCAGGTCCATCCCCATATGGGCAGCTACGGCGTCGGCGTCTCGCGCCTGATGGGCGCGATCATCGAGGCGAGCCATGACGACAATGGCATCGTCTGGCCCGAGGCGGTGGCGCCGTTCAAGGTCGGCCTGATCAACATGCGCGCCGACGACGGCAGCTGCGCCAGCGCTGCCGACGAGATTTACGGCAAGCTCAACGCCGCCGGCGTCGACACCCTCTACGACGACCGCGACGAGCGCGGCGGCGCCAAGTTCGCGACGATGGACCTGATCGGCCTGCCCTGGCAACTGATCCTGGGGCCCAAGGGCCTGGAGAAGGGCACCGTCGAGCTGAAGCGCCGCGCCACCGGCGAGCGCGAGGAGCTGTCGATCGAAAGCGCGCTGGCGAGGCTGGCGGCATGAGCACTCCCGTCATCTCGGCGAAGGCCGGGATCCCAGCGCGAAAAGGTCACGGCGCGTCCCGACGAGACCCCGGCCTGCGCCGGGGTGACGGCTTGGGGGAGCCGTCATGATCCTCAACCGCTACGAACGGATGATCGCGCGGCGCTATCTGCTGCCGGGCAAGGGCGAGGGCTTCATCTTCCTGGTCGCCGGGATCAGCCTCGCCGCGGTGATGCTCGGCGTCGCCGCCCTGATCATCGTGATGAGCGTGATGACCGGCTTTCGCGCCGAGCTGTTCGACAAGGTGGTCGGTTTGAACGGCCACGCCGTGATCCAGGGCTATGGCAACCGGCTCGACAATTGGCGGCCGATCCTCGCCGCCGCCCGCCGCACCCCCGGCGTCACCGCGGCCCACGCGCTGATCGAGCGGCCGCTGATGGCGAGCCACGAGGGGCGGGTCGAGGCGATCCTGCTGCGCGGCATGCCGGTCGAGGACATCGCCGCCAACCCGACCATCCGCGACAACGTGCTGGCGGGCTCGCTCGCCGCGCTCCGCCCGGGCAGCAACAATGTCGCGATCGGCGCCCGGCTCGCCGAGCAGCTCGGCCTTTCCGTCGGCGGCTCGATCACGATCATCTCGCCGGAGGGCCGGACGACGCCGTTCGGCACGGTACCGCGGATCGTCGACTATAATGTCGCCGCGATCTTCGAGGTCGGCCTCTACGATTTCGACAAGGCGTTCGTGATCATGCCGATGGACGAGGCGCAGAACTTCCTGATGATGGGCGATGCGATCGGCATGGTGGAGGTCGATACGATCGACGCCGACCGGGTCGGGGAGATCCTCTCGCCGCTCGCCGGCGCGGTCGCCAACCGGGCGATCGTCAACGATTGGCGGTCGATGAACTCGGCCCTGTTCGAGGCGCTGCAGGTCGAGCGGGTGGTGATGTTCGTGGTCCTGTCGATCATCGTCCTCGTCGCTGTGTTCAACATCCTCTCCTCGCTGATCATGCTGGTCCGCGCCAAGACCCGCGACATCGCCATCCTGCGGACGATGGGGGCGAGCCGGCGCAGCCTTTTGAAGGTGTTCATGACGGTCGGCGTCACGATCGGCGTGCTCGGCATTCTCGCCGGCATGGTGCTCGGCGCGCTCGGACTGTTCTACCGCCAGCCGGTGGTCGATTTCTTCCAGCGGCTGACCGGCCACAATCTCTGGGATCCCTCGGTCCGCGTCCTCACCGAATTGCCGGCCAAGACCAACCCCTATGAGGTCGCCGCGATCGTCGTCATGGCGCTGACCCTGAGCTTCCTCGCCACCCTCTACCCGGCCTGGAAGGCGGCGAGCACCGATCCGGTCCAGGTGCTGCGCTATGAATGAGGTGCTCGCCGTGCGCGGCCTCAAGCGCAGCTTCGTCCAGGCCGGCGTCAGGATCGACGTGCTGCGCGGCGTCGATCTCGAGGTCGGCGCCGGTGAAATCGTCGCTTTGCTCGGCCCCTCTGGCTCGGGCAAGTCGACGCTGCTGCAGGCGGTCGGGCTGCTCGAGGGCGGGTTCGAGGGCTCGATCCGGATCAACGGTGAGGAGGCCGCCAACCTCGACGACGGCGCGCGCACGAGGGTGCGCCGCGACACATTGGGCTTCGTCTACCAATTCCATCATCTCCTTCCCGATTTCAGCGCGGCCGAGAACGTGATCCTCCCCCAGCTCGTCCGCGGCGCCACGACCGCCGCGGCGCGGGAACGCGCCGACTCCTTGCTCGGCTCGCTCGGCCTCGCCGACCGCCTGACCCACCGGCCGAGCAAATTGTCGGGCGGCGAGCAGCAGCGCGTCGCCGTCGCCCGCGCGCTCGCCAACCGGCCCGCCCTCGTGCTCGCCGACGAGCCCACCGGCAATCTCGACGAGGCCACCGCCGACATCGTCTTCGCCGAATTCCTGAGCCTGGTCCGCGGCGAAGGCAGCGCCGCACTCGTCGCCACCCACAACGAGCGCATCGCCGCCAAGATGGACCGCGTGCTGCGGCTGCACGAGGGCGTGCTCGAATAAAAGTTACGATTAAGTTCAAAATGGACCAAGAGAATCCGAAGCCTCGTTGACCTCCTCCTCAAGCGGGCGCAGCCCTATTGGCCGGGCCGCATTCATCCGGCCCGACAAAGGAGGCGATCATGGCTTCTAAGAGTACCAAGGCGGATACTTCATTCAAGGCGCTGCCGTCGCCCGCAAGTTGCAAGCTCGTCGACTTCGATGGCTGCAAGGTCATCAAGCTCTTCGCCCACCCGCCCTATGTTCTTCTTGTCTGGGGCACGCGTCATTCGAGCAACGTCGAGGTGAGCCTCAGGCCCCTCATCTACGTCACCAAGCCGGATTATTGGGGGATCGAGGTGGTCGGCTGCCAGAGCGGCATCGGCTTGCCGGTGGAGATACCCTATGTCGAGGTCATGATGCTGATGACCACCATCGGCAAAAAAGGGGTCGAGATCATCGGCGCCAACCAGAAGGTGAAGATCCCGATCTAAGCGCAGGCGCCTTCGTCCGGGACCGTCGGCCCTCCTGCTTGCCGACGGCCACCGCATTGCTCTGCATCGGGGCGCAGTCGAATAGGTTGTGGAAAAGACGAAACCGGCGCTTCCCCGACTCGCGCGCGCCGCCCATAGTCGCGCCATGACCGCGCCCTACGTCCCGTTGCGAATCTTTTCCTGCTATACGATGCTTGAGGGCGCGATTGAGCCCAAGGCGATCGCCGCCCAGGCCAAAAGGCTCGACTTTCCCGCCGTCGCGCTGACCGACCGCAACGGGCTCTACGCGGCGATGCCGTTCACCGACGCCTGCATCGAGGCGGGGGTGCAGCCGATCGTCGGCACCCTGCTCGGCGTCGCCCGGCCGGGAACGGCGGCGGCCAAGGCTCCCGTCATCGACTGGCTGCCGCTCTACGCCCAGGACGAGCAGGGCTATGAGAATCTCTGCTTTTTGGTCTCCGAGGCCCATCTCGGCCGGCCGGTCGAAGAGGAAGCGCACGTCTCGCTCGACGCGCTGGCGGGCCGCACCGACGGCCTGATCGCCCTGACCGGCGGCGCGGAAGGCGCGCTCGCGCGGCTGATCGCGGAGGGCCAACCGTTCGAGGAAATTGCCGACCGCCTCCAGGCGCTGTTCCCGAACCGGCTCTACGTCGAGCTCAGCCGCCGTGGGGATCCGGTCGAGCAGGCGGCCGAGGCGGCGCTGATCGATCTCGCCTATGCCCGCGATCTGCCGTTCGTCGCCACCAATCCCGCCTCCTATGCCGACGCCTCCTTCCATCGTGCCCACGACGCCCTGCTCTGCATCGCCCAGTCGAGCCAGATCGACCGCGACGACCGGGTCAAATCCTCGCCCGAGGCCTGGCTGAAGCCGGCCGCCGACATGCGCGCGCTGTTCGCCGATCTTCCCGAAGCGATCGAGAACAGCGCGGTGATCGCGCGGCGCTGCGCGTTCGGCGTGCCCCGGCGCAAGCCCATCCTGCCCAGCATCGCCGGCGACATCGCGGCCGAGGCGGCGCAGCTTCGCGTCGATGCCGTGGCCGGGCTCGAACAACGGCTCTCGCTATATCCGGAGCTCCCGGCGGCGGAACGCAAGGCCTATTTCGACCGCCTCGATTACGAGATCGGCGTGATCGTCGGGATGGGCTTTCCCGGCTATTTCCTGATCGTCGCCGACTTCATCAAATGGGCCAAGGAGCGCGACATTCCGGTCGGTCCCGGCCGCGGCTCGGGCGCCGGCTCGGTCGTCGCCTGGTCGCTCACCATCACCGATCTCGATCCGATCCGCCTCGGCCTCATCTTCGAGCGTTTCCTCAACCCCGAACGGGTGTCGATGCCGGATTTCGACGTCGACTTTTGCGAGACGCGGCGCGGCGAGGTGATCCGCTACGTCCAGGAGCGCTACGGCGCCGACAAGGTCGCCCAGATCATCACCTTCGGCAAATTGAAGGCCCGCGCGGTGCTCAAGGACACCGGCCGGGTCCTGCAAATGCCCTACGGCCAGGTCGACCGGCTGGCGAAGCTCATCCCCAACCACCCGACCGACCCCTGGACGCTCGAGCGCACGCTCGGGCGCGGGCGCGACGACAAGGGAGCGCCGCAAGCCGGCGTGGCCGAGCTTATCGACGAATATCGCGGCGACGAGCAGGTGCGCCGCCTGTTCGATCTGGCGATGAAGCTCGAGGGCCTGCCGCGCCACGCCTCGACCCACGCCGCCGGCGTCGTCATCGGCGACCGGCCGCTCGCCGAGCTCGTGCCGCTCTACCGCGATCCGCGCTCGGACATGCCGGTCACCCAGTTCGACATGAAATATGTCGAGCATGCCGGCCTGGTGAAGTTCGATTTTCTCGGCCTCAAGACGCTGTCGGTGTTGAAGAAGGCGGTCGACATGCTCGCCGCGCGCGGCGTCGAGGTCGATCTCGACCGGATCGACCTTGAGGATCCCGCGGTCTACGAAATGCTCCAGCGCGGCGACACGGTCGGCGTGTTCCAGCTCGAATCGGAAGGCATGCGGCGTACGCTGGCGGCGGTGCGGCCGACCGGTTTCGAGGACATCATCGCCTTGGTATCGCTCTATCGGCCCGGCCCGATGGACTCGATCCCGGCCTTCGGCGCGCGCAAGAACGGCCGCGAGCCGATCACCTACCCGCACCCGCTGCTGGAGACCGTGCTCAAGGACACCTACGGCATCTTCGTCGTCCAGGAGCAGGTGATGGAGGCGGCCCGGGTCCTGGCCGGCTTCAGCATGGGCGAGGCCGATCTGCTGCGCCGGGCGATGGGCAAGAAGATCAAATCCGAGATGGATGCCCAGCGCGAGGGCTTCGTTTCCGGCTGCGGGCGGGTGAACGGGATTCCGGCGGGCTGGGCCAACGATCTGTTCAATCTCATCGACAAATTCGCCGGCTACGGCTTCAACCGCTGCCACGCCGCGCCTTATGCGCTGCTCGCCTACCAGACCGCCTGGCTGAAGCGGCATCACTCGGTCGAATTCTACGCCGCCTCGATGTGCTTCGACATCCACCAGACCGACAAGCTCGCGGTCTTCGTCGACGACATGCGGCGAATGGGCGTGCAATGCCTGCCGCCGTCGATCAACGAGAGCCAGGCGGAATTCTCGATCGAGCCGTCGGGAGAAGGCCATGCCGTCCGCTACGCGCTCGGCGCCCTGAAGGGCGTCGGCGAGAAGGCGATGGAGCAATTGGTCGAGGAGCGCCGCCGCAATGGCGGCTTCCGCAGCCTCGACGACTTCGCCGCCCGGATCGATCCGCGGCTGCTCAATCGCCGCCAGATCGAGGGCCTCGCCGGCGCCGGCGCGTTCGACGGCATCGCCGAGCGCTGGGCGGTGTTCGCCGCCGCCGAGACGATCCTGTCCGCCGCCTCGAGCGCGGCCGATGCGCGGGTGAGCGGGCAGGGCGGCCTGTTCGGCGAGGGCCCCGCCAACGTCGTGCCGATCCGCATGCCCTCGGTCGAGAATTGGTCGCTCGCCCAGCGCATGGCCGCGGAGAAGGAGAGCTACGGCTTCTATTTCTCCGCCCATCCGGTCGACAATTACCGGCACCTCGCCGCCGCCCACGGCGCCAGGAGCTTCGCCGCGCTCGCCGCCCTGGCCGCGCCCGCCGAGGGCGGCCGCACCGGCGCGGTGATGGCCGGGCTGGTCGAGGAGACGCGCTGGCGCACCTCGGCCAAGGGCCGCCGCTACATGATGGCGACCTTGTCCGATTCCTCGGGCCAGTTCGAGGCGACGGTGTTCGACGATCATGTCGCCGAGCAGGTCGCCATGTTCGCCAAGGGCGGCCAATGCGCGCTGCTCGGCGTCGAGCTCGACCGCCGCCCCGGCGAGGAGACGCCGCGGGTCACGATCCGCTCGCTGCAGAGCTTCGAGAGCCTGGCCAAGCGCACCCGCCTTCAGCTCGAGGTCGAGGTCGAGGATGGCGACGCGCTCCGCCGGCTCGCCGCGATCGTCGCCGGCGAGCGCGGCGGCAACGGCCAGCTGCGCCTGCGCGCCGGCTGGGACGGCGGGGAAGCGGAGGTCGTCCTCGGCCGCGACTTCCTGGTCGACGCGGAAATGGCCGCCCGGGTCGAGCGCATCCCCGGCGTCACCGCCGTCCGGCTGGCGGTCGCCGAACCGCCCCGGCTTGCGCTCGTCTCCTGAAATTCCTCCAATTCCCTCCCCCCTGATGGGGGAGGGTAGGGTGGGGGTGAACGCCTCCGCCCGCGCTGGCCTCGCGGGTTCACCCCACCCCTAACCCTCCCCATCAAGGGGAGGGAGATCAATTCTCTTTACATGAAGGCAAAGGGATTCCAGCTTCCGCTGGAATGACGGAGGGAAAGATGCTGGGCGGGATGCAGGATTTCGAGCTGCGGGTGCCGCGGCTGATCGAGCATGCCGAGCGCGAGCACGGGCGCCGCGAGATCGTCACCGCCTGGGCGGATGGGACGATCACGCGGACCGATTGGGCCGGCGTCGCGCGCGACGCGAAGAAGCTCGCGCAAGCACTTGAGAAGATGGGCGTGAAGCGCGGCGATCGCGTCGCCACTTTGGCCATGAACCATCATTGTCACGTCGTCGCCTGGTACGGCGCGATCGGCATGGGCGGCGTCATCCACACCATCAACCCGCGCCTGTTCGACGAGCAATTGGTCTATATCGCCAACCATGCCGAGGATAAAGTTCTCTTTTATGACAAGCTGTTCCAGCCGATCGTTGACAGGCTGAAGGATCAGTGGACGTCGATCGAACATTATGTCTGCTTCGACAATGGCGAGTTCGATGCGCTGATCGCCGGCCATGACGGCGACTATTGCTGGGTCGAGGGCCCCGAGCGCGAGCCGTGCATGCTCTGCTACACCTCCGGCACGACCGGCAATCCCAAAGGCGTGCTTTACGAGCACCGCTCGACCGTGATCCACGCCATGACCGTGATCTCGCCGGCCTGCTTCGACCTCGGCCCGGGCGCGGTGGCGCTGCCGATCGTGCCGATGTTCCATGCCGCCGCCTGGGCGATGCCCTTCGCCGGCGCGATCGCCGGCATCAAGCTGGTCTACGCCCAGGTCAACGACCCGGTCCTGCTCTGCCGGCTGATGAACCAGGAGAAGGTGACGCACAGCGCCGGCGTTCCCACCGTCTGGCTCTCGATGTTCCAGCACATCGACAGGACCGGCGAGGTGCCGGAATATCTGCGGATCGTCACCATCGGCGGCTCGGCGGCGCCGCGCTCGATGATCGAGCGGCTGATGAAGATGGGGATTCGCGTCGGCCACGCCTGGGGCATGACCGAGACCTCGCCGATCGGCACGATCGGAGCGCCGCCCGCCAATTGGGACGAGCTCGGCTTCGAGGAGCAGGTCGATCTGGTCTGCAAGCAGGGCAGGGTGCCGTTCGGGGTCGAGCTGCGCGTGGTCGACGATGACGGACGCGAGCAGCCCCGCGACGGGGCGAGCTCCGGCCGCCTCCAGATCCGCGGCCCGTGGGTGATCCGCCGCTATTTCCAGGATGAGCAGGGCGACTGCCTCGGCGAGGACAATTGGTTCGACACCGGCGACGTCGCCGTCCTCCACCCGTGCGGGACGATGCAGATCACCGACCGCTCGAAGGACGTGATCAAGTCGGGCGGCGAGTGGATCAGCTCGGTCGAGCTCGAAAATGCCGCGGTCGGCTGCGCCGGCGTCGCCGAAGCCGCGGCGATCGGCGTCAGGCACCCGAAATGGGACGAGCGCCCGCTGCTGCTGGTGGTGCGCAAGGAGGGCGCGGCGGTGAGCGCCGACGACATCCTCGCCCATCTCAAGCTTCACGTCGCCAAATGGTGGCTGCCCGACGAAATATTGTTCGTCGACAGCCTGCCGCACACCGCCACCGGCAAATTGCTGAAGACCGCCCTGCGCGACCAGTATCGCGACTATGCGCTGCAGTCGGCATAAATCTCCAAAGCCCTCCCCCTCGATGGGGGAGGGTTGGGTGGGGGTGGACTGCCCATCCGCCTGGCGGGTCTCATAAGTTCACCCCACCCCAACCCCTCCCCATCAAGGGGAGGGGCTTTCGACCACCATAAATTTACCTCTGTCGGCTATCGCGCGCCGATGACTTCCATGGGCCGGATCGCAGCGTCGACCGAACGGGCCGGGTCCGCGCCCGTGCGCGCGACCGTTCGGGCCGCGGCCGAGGCGGTGGCCGCGCTCGAAACCGAATGGGTGGCGCTCGCCGGGGTCGCGGCCGAGCCCAACGCGTTCGCCGAGCATTGGTTTGTCGCCGCCTCGCTGCGGACGATGGCCGCCGGCCGCGACATCCGCCTGATCGAGGTCCGGCGCGGCCCGCGCCTGATCGGCCTGCTGCTGGTCGAGACCGCCCGCGGCTATGCGCACCTGCCGGTTCGGCTCGTGCGCAACTGGTGCCACGACCAGGCGTTTCTCGGCACCCCGCTCGTCGCCGCCGGCGACGAGCGGACCTTCTGGTCCGCCGCGATCGCCGCCCTCGACGAAGCCGATTGGGCGCCGGGCTTCCTCCACCTGAACGGCCTCGCCGAGCACGGCCCGGTCCATCGCGGCCTCGCCGGCGCGGCCACCGTTCACCGCGAGGTGCGCGCCTTCCTTCAGAGCGACCTCGACCCGGAAGCTTATTACGTGCAGGCCGTCCGCCAGAAGAAGCGCAAGGAGATCCGCCGCCTCAAGAGCCGGCTCGCCGAGCTCGGACCGGTCGAAGCGCGCAGGCTGGGCGACCGGGCCGAGCTCGCCGGCTGGTGCGACGCCTTCCTCACCCTCGAGAAAGCCGGTTGGAAGGGCCGCGAAGGAAGCGCGCTCGCCTGCGCACCCCACACCGAGCTTTTCTTCCGCGAGACCCTGGCCGCGGCCTGGGATGCGGGCCGCCTCCAATTCCTTCGCCTCGACCTTGGCGGCCGGCCGATCGCGATGCTGGTCAACTTCCTGACCCCGCCCGGCAGCTTCTCGTTCAAGACCGTGTTCGACGAGGGCTTCGCCCGCTTTTCGCCCGGGGTGCTGATCCAGCTCGAGAATCTCGCCATCCTCGACAATCCGGACATCGCCTGGATGGACAGCTGCGCGGCGCAGGAACATCCGATGATCGACAGCCTGTGGACCGAGCGGCGGGCGATCGTCCGGGCGACCGTCCGCCTCAAGGGCGCGCGCCGCGCCGCAATCTGGGCGCTCTGCCGGGCACTCGAGACCGCCTCGGCGGCGCTAAGGGGCAGAAAACTGTGACCCTCGAGCTGCTGATCGTCGTCGACACCGAGGAGGAATTCGACTGGGCGGAGCCCTTCTCGCGGGCAAGCAATTCGACCCGCACGATCCCGGCCCAAGCCCGCGCCCACGCTTTGTACGACCGCTTCGGCATCGTCCCCACCTATGTCGTCGACTATCCGGTCGCGACCGATCCGGCGGCGGTGCGCTTCCTCACGGCCCTGCGCGACGCCGGCAAGGCCGAGATCGGCGCCCACCTCCATCCTTGGGTGACGCCGCCTTTCGTCGAGGAGGTCAGCACCCGCAATTCCTATCATTGCAACCTTCCGCGCGAGCTCGAGCGCGCCAAGATCGCCTCGCTGACCGAGGCGATCGAGCGGAGCTTCGGCGCGCGCCCCACCGTCTTCAAGGCGGGCCGCTACGGCTACGGCCCCGATACCGGCAGGGCGCTTGCCGAGCTCGGTTACGAGGTCGATTGCAGCCTCGTGCCGCACACCGATTTCTCGGGCGACGGCGGCCCCGATTTCCGCGGCCGTCCCGATCGGCCGCACTGGCTGCCCGAGGGCCTGCTCGAGGTCCCGCTCACCGTCGGCTTCCTCGGCGCGCTCCCCGGCCTCGGCGAAAAGGCGGGCTGGCTGTTCGACAGCGCCAATGCCGGGCGGCTGCGCGTGCCGGGCCTGCTGGCGCGGGCCGGCCTCGTCGCCCGCTCGCGCCTGAGCCCCGAAGGGACGCCCGCCGGCGAGCAATGCCGCCTCATCAAGGCGATGGCGGCGCGGGGCCACCGCACCTTCAGCCTGACCTACCACAGCCCGAGCCTCGAGCCCGGCCATACGCCCTATGTGCGCGACCATGCCGATCTCGCCCGCTTCCTCGGCAGTATCGAGCAGGTGCTGACCTTCTTCCGCGACGATCTGGGTGGCCGCTTCACCACCTTGAGCCAGGTTTACGCCAGCGAAGCCGCGCGCCGCGGGGCCGCCTAGGGCCGCCGCGCCCGCGGCCGGTCCCCGCCGAACGCATCGCCGAAGAAGCTGCCCTCGTACCAGCGCGGCGGCTCGGCGCCGTCGGCGAGCTCGCGCGCGATCAGATAGTTCAATCGGGCGAAGCGGGCGCCGGCCTGCCAGTTGAAGTCCTGGCTCAGGTCGTCGCGCACGCTGTGGTAGCGGGTGTCGAGGAAGGCGTGGAAGCGGGCGCCCCCGCCATTTTCGAAGCCCGTCATCAGGAACACCGCGGGCACGCCTTGCTGGACGAAACGGTAATGGTCGGAGCGAGTGAACAGCCCCTCCTCGGGCAGCGGGTCGGGCGAGACGCCGACTCCCATCCGCGCTGCCGCTCGCGCGACGATCGGCCCCATCGTCGAATGTTCGGCGCCGAACGCGGTGACGTCCTGGAAATCGTAGGTCAGCACCGGCATGTCGAGATTGACCGCGGCGACGATGCGGCCATCGCCGGTGACCGGGTGGCGCGACAGGAATTGCGCGCCGAGCAGGCCCTTCTCCTCGGCGGTCACCGCCGCGAACAGGATCGGGCGGCGCGACCGGTGGCCGGGCCGGCTCATCTGGCGCGCGACCTCGATCAGGGTGGCGATGCCGGTGGCATTGTCCATCGCGCCGTTGTTGATCCGGTCGGCGCCGGGCGGATCGTCGGCGCCGGGCTCGCGGATGCCGAGATGATCGAGATGAGCCATCAGCAGCACATATTCCTGCGCCACCGAGGGATCGGAACCGGGCAGGACGGCGAGCACGTTCTCGCTCGCGAAGCGGCTCACCTGGCTCGCCTCGCGGGTGACGCGGGCGGTGCCGTGCAGCGCGAAGCCGCGCGGCCGCCGGCCCGGCAGGGCGGCGTCGTCGAGCACGGCGTCGAGCGGGCGCGGCGCGGTCTGGAACAGGGCGTGCGCGGCGCTGTCGTCGACCGAAGCGGTGAAGCGCAGCCCGCCGCTGTCGGAGAAAGGGGCGCCGCCGGGCTCGACCCAGGTGGTGAGCGGCCGGCCGCCGCCGCAGGCCGCGCGCGCCCACGGCGTCGCCTCGCTGTCGGCCCGGGTGCGGATCGTGATCAGGCCGACGGCGCCGCGCGCCGCCGCCATCCGGCGCTTGTCGCCGTTCAAATGGGCGGCGACGTCGGAGGGGATGCCGGCGGGCGTGCCGCTGAGGACGACGACGATCCTGCCGCGGACGTCGAGGCCGCGATAGTCGTCGAAGCCGTGCGCGGGCATGTCGAGCCCGTAGCCGGCGAAGACGAGCCGCGCTTCGAGGTCCAGCGGGGCAGCGTCGGCGCTCGCCCGCATCGCCAGCTCGTGGCCCTGGGTGAAGGTGCGGCCGGCGACGGTGAGGGTCGGGGCGCCGGCCAGCCGGATCTGGGCGAAGTCGACCGGCTGATACCAGCCACCGTTCGCGCCCGGGGTGAGGCCAAGCCCCGCGAACTGGGTGGCGACGTAGCGGGCGGCGATGTCGAAGCCGCGCGTGCCGGCCTCGCGGCCCTCGAGCAGGTCGTCGGCGAGAAAGGCGACATGGGCGCGAAAGGCGTCGGCGCTGAACTCGGCGGCCTCGGGCGCCGGCGCCTGGGCGAGCGAGGAGGCGGAAACGGCAAGCGCCGCCAAGGCGGCAAACAACATCCTGGATTTCATGAACAACCTTTCGCCCGGCGGATCCGCCGGACCGCCTAGACCAGCCGGAAGACCACGGCAACTTCGCTTGCCCTCCCGCCGCGCGCTGCTATAGACGCCGCCTTGCCGTGGCCCGGCGGGCGTGGCGGAACTGGTAGACGCGCCAGGTTTAGGTCCTGGTATCGAAAGATGTGGGGGTTCGAGCCCCTCCGCCCGCACCAGCGGCCGCCCCCGTCATTGCTGACATGAAGGTTTGAAATGCAGACTGTCGAGACGTTGAACGAGGGGCTGAAGCGCGCCTACCGGATCACCATCCCCGCCGGGGATATCGACGCCCGCGTCGATGAGGAGCTGAAGTCGATCGCGCCGACGGTGCGCATGCCCGGCTTTCGCCCGGGCAAGGTGCCCGCCAATCTCATTCGCAAGATGCACGGGGCGGCGCTGCAGCAGCAGGCGCTCCAGCGCGCGGTCCAGGACGGCGTCCAGCAGCTGCTGGGCGAGCAGAAGATCCGCCCGGCGATGCAGCCGGCGGTCGCGCTCGAGGAAGGCGGCGAAGGCAAGGACGCGGTCGTCACCGTCGAGCTCGAGGCGCTGCCCGACGTCCCCGAAGCGCAGATCGCCGGCCTCGTCATCGAGCGGCTCAAGGTCGAGCCCGGCGACGAGATGCTGGACGCGGCGGTGATGCGGCTCGCCGAGGGGCAGAAGAGCTTCGATCCGGCGCCGGCCAAGCACAAGGCGGCGAAGGGCGACCTCGTCAACATCGACTTCGAAGGCAAGGTCGACGGCGAGGCGTTCGAGGGCGGCAAGGGCGAGGGGATGGCGGTCGAGCTTGGCTCGGGGCGGCTGATCCCGGGCTTCGAGGACCAGCTGATCGGCGCCAAGGCCAACGACCAGCTGACGATCAGCGTGACCTTCCCGTCGGATTACAATGTCGACTATCTCAAGGGCCGCGCGGCGACCTTCGACGTGCTCGTCAACGAGGTCCAGGTGCCGAAGTCGATGCGGGCGGACGACGCCTTCGCCAGGTCGATGGGCCTCGAGGGGATCGGCCAGCTGCGCGACCTGATGCGCGGCCAGGTCGAGCAGGAATTGAACGGCCTCACCCGCACCCACATGAAACGCCAGCTGCTCGACCAGCTCGCCGCCGCGCACGATTTTCCGGTGCCGGAATCGATGGTCGAGGCCGAGTTCGACCAGATCTGGCAGCAGCTCGAGCATGAAGCGAGCCACGAGGAGGATCCCGCCGCCGCCCGCAAGGAGATGGAGGTCGAGCGCGCCGACTATCGGGCGATCGCCGAGCGCCGCGTCCGGCTCGGCCTGCTGCTCTCCGAGATCGGCCAGAAGAACAATGTCCAGATCAGCCAGCAGGAGATGAACCAGCTGATCATGCAGGCCGCCCAGCAATACCGGCCCGAGGAGCGGCAGCGCTTCGTCGACTATGTTCGCAATGAACCGATGGCCGCCGCCCAGCTGCGCGCGCCTTTGTTCGAGGACAAGGTCGTCGACTATCTGTTCGGCACCGCCGAGATCAGCGAGCGGACCGTGACCCGCGAAGCGCTCGAAGCGGCGATCGAGTCGGAGGAAGGCCATGTCCACGGCCCCGGCTGCGGCCACGACCACGGTGACAAGCCCAAGCCGAAGAAGGCCGCGGCGAAAAAGCCGGCCGCGAAGAAAGCCGAGCCGGCGAAGAAGACTCCGGCCAAGAAGCCTGCCAAGAAGGCCTGACGCAAGCTAAGGGGGCGGCATGCCGATCGAGATCAGCGAGCTCCGGGTCGCCGTCCTGCTCCCTTGCTACAATGAGGAGGCGGCGGTCGCGCAGACCGTCGCCGCGTTCCGCGCTGCGCTGCCGGACGCGCGCGTCTACGTCTACGACAACAACAGCAGCGACCGCACCCGCGAGGAAGCGGCGGCGGCGGGCGCGATCGTCCGCTCGGAACGGATGCAGGGCAAGGGCCATGTCGTCCGCCGGATGTTCGCCGACGTCGAAGCCGACGTCTATGTGATGGCGGACGGCGACGCGACCTACGACGCCGCGGCGGCGCCCGAGCTCGTCCGCAAGCTCGTCGGCGAGCAGCTCGACATGGTCGTCGGCGCCCGCAAGTCCATGGTCGAGGACGCGTACCGGCCCGGCCACGCGCTCGGCAACAAGCTGTTCACCGGCCTCCTCGCCAGCCTGTTCGGTCGCAGCTTCAGCGACATCTTTTCCGGCTACCGCGTCTTCTCGCGCCGCTTCGCCAAGTCCTTCCCGGCCCTGTCTCGCGGCTTCGAGACCGAGACCGAGATTTCCGTCCACGCGCTCGAGCTGGCCATGCCGGTGGCCGAAGTGGAGACCGCCTACGGCGCCCGCCTGGCCGGCTCGCATTCGAAGCTCTCGACCTGGCGCGACGGCAGCCGCATCCTGCGCACGATCGTCCACCTCTACCGGATCGAGCGGCCGGTCCTGTTCTACGGCAGCTTCGCCTTGTTCCTCGCCGCGCTCGCGGTGGTGCTCGCGATTCCGCTGGCGATCACCTATTTCCAGACCGGGCAGGTGCCGCGCTTCCCGACCGCGATCCTCGCCACCGGCCTGATGATCCTCGCTTTCCTGAGCTTCTTCACCGGCCTCATCCTCGACACCGTGGTAAGGGGGCGGCGCGAGGTCCGGCGCCTCCATTATTTGAGCTTTCCGGCCCCCGGCGCCGATTGATTGTAACACTTGTGCAACGATGCGTTGCAATTCTGCGGCGAACCGACCGCCGATCCCGCTTTCCGGCTTCCGCGAGTCCCTCCACCCGGAGTAGCTTGTCTCCATTGGGGGCGGAGCGGCCGCGACATCCGTGAGCGCGCCTCCGATTGGGAGTGCACGGTCATGGCGAATATCAGGGGCAAGGCTCTTCTGGGCAGCGCGACGTTCGCGCTCGCCATCGGCATCGCGGGCGGGGCCTCGCCCGCGCTCGCGCAGGACACCACGCCGCCGCCCGCGCCCGCCGCCGGCACCGAGCCGACGATCGTCATCACCGGTTCGCGCATCCGCCGCGACCCGCTCGACCAGGCGCAGCCGGTCACCTTCGTCGATCGCGCCGATCTCGACCGCACCGGTTTGACCTCGACCGCCGAAGCGCTGCAGCGACTGCCGAGCTCGGGCGGCGCGCTCAACAGCCGGTTCAACAATTCGGGCAATTTCGGCAACCCGCCCGACGGCGGCGGCGTCGGCGCCGGCGCGGCCGAGGTCGATCTGCGCTACCTGGGCTCGCGCCGGGTGCTCGTGCTGGTCGACGGCCTCAGATACGTCAACGGCGCCTCGGCGAGCGGCGTTCCCGGCTCGGTCGACCTCAATTCGATCCCGGAAAGCATGATCGAACGGGTCGAAGTGCTGACCTCGAGCGGCTCGGCGATCTACGGCTCCGACGCGATCGCCGGCGTCATCAACATCATCACCCGGCGGCGGCAGAACGGCCTCCTCGCCTCCGCCCAGATCGGCGAGTTCGGCGAGGGCGACGGCTTCTCCCAGAACTATCAGGCGAGCTGGGGCTGGTCGAGCGAGAGCAGCGGCACCCATCTCGTCGTCGGCGGCAATTACGTGCAGCAGGACGAAGTCAGCTCGGGCGCGCGCTCGATCTCGCTGTTCCCGACCCCGGGCGCGACCGCCTGCGATGCGACCTGCAGCTCGGGCACCCCGCTCGGCCGCTTCATCGTGCTGGGCAACAGCCTGACGCTGCGCCGTCCGGTGCTGACCGGCCGGCCGGTTTACAATCCCGCCGTTCCCAACGATCCGGCCAGCGATTTCAAGGATTTCACCACCGCGGACCGGTTCAATTTCGCGCCGTTCAACTTCATCCAGGTCCCGCTCGAACGCTATGGCGGCTTCGTCAACTTCACCCAGGACATCGGCGAGCGCAGCCACTTCAACATCCACGCCGTCTACAACCGGCGCAATTCGTCGAACCAGGCGGCGCCCCTGCCGCTGTTCGTCGGCCCCTCGGCGGGCAACGGTAATTTGCTCGATCGGATCAGCATCGACATCACCAATCCGTTCAACCCGTTCTTCACCTCGCTGCGGTCGGGGGTGAATCTCGACGGCACGCCCAACGGCCAGGTTCCCAATTACGATTTCATCGGCCGCCGCGTCGTCGAGAACGGGCCGCGGCGCTACGACCAGCAGGTCGACACCTATTATGTCGCGGCGACCTTCGACGGCGGCTTCGAGATGCTCGGCCATGACTGGAACTGGGACGTCAACGCTTTGTGGGGGCGCAACAGCGCCAAGCAGGAGGTGCACGGCAACATCAACGCCGCCAACCTCGCTGTGGCGTTGGGCCCGGTCGCCGCCTGCACTGCGCCCTGCGTGCCGTTCAACATTTTCGGGGGGACGGGGTCGATCACTCAGGCGATGCTCGATTATGTCGCCTTCACCCAGCGCGACAGCAGCCGCCAGCGGCTATGGGACTTTTCCGCGAACCTGACCGGCGGCCTGTTCGAGCTGCCCGGCGGCACCGCCGCGATCGCGATCGGCGTCGAGCATCGCGACCAGTCCGGCCGCTTCGATCCGGACCCGGTCGTCGCCGCCGGCCTGGGCTCCGACATCCCCGCGCTGCCAACCTCGGGCAGCTTCAACGTCGACGAGGCCTATGCCGAGCTGCGCCTGCCCGTGCTCGCCGACACGGCCGGCTTCCACCGCCTCGAAGTGACGGGCGCGGCCCGCTATTCCGATTATTCGACATCGGGTTCGACGACGACGTTCAGCGCCGGCGTGAACTGGCAGCCGATCGAGGATCTGCTCTTCCGCGGCAGCTGGGCGGAAGGCTTCCGGGCGCCCAGCATCGGCGAATTGTTCGGCACGCCGTCGCGCTTCGACCAGGAGGTCGTCGACCCCTGCTCGGGGATGACCGCGGCGACCCCGGCGAACATCCGCGCCAATTGCATCGCCGAAGGCGTCCCCGCCAACAATTCCTACGTCCAGCTGAACGCGCAGCTGCCGGTCGTCACCGGCGGTAATGCCGCGCTCGACGCGGAGACTTCGGAAAGCTGGGGCGCCGGCCTGGTCTGGCGGCCGGGCTTCGCGAGCCGGCGGCTGTCGGTCGAGGTGAATTACTACAACATCCGGGTCGACGGCGCGATCACCGCGATCGACGCCGAAGTGCTGCTCGGCCGCTGCGCCCAAACCGGCGACGCATTGAGCTGCGCCGCGATCGACCGCTCGGCGTCGGGCCAGGTCACCCAGATCCGCGGCCTTCTCCAGAACATCGCCTCGATCGAGACCGACGGCCTCGACGCGACGATCAACTGGCGCAGCCCGGAGAGCTCGGCGGGCACGTTCGGCCTGTTCCTGACCGCCAACTTCCTGTTCGGCTATACGGTGACGGTGCCGGCGACGACGGGCACGACGGCGATCCCGCGCGAAGGCACCGAGCAGGGCAGCCCCGACCAGGCCTTCCCCAAGTTCAAGGCGACCGGCATCTTCGACTGGACGCTGCGCGACTTCGGGGCGTCGCTCACCGGCCGCTTCATCAACCATGTCACGGAGGCCAACGGCAACCGGCTCGGCGACCGCTTCTACACCGACCTCCAGCTGCGCTGGAACCCAGGCTTCCTGCACGGCTTCGGCTTCGCGATCGGCGCCAACAATCTGTTCGACGTCGACCCCCCCGCCTGCTTCACCTGCGGCCTCAACAACATGGACCCGACCACCTACGACGTGCCGGGGACCTTCTTCTACGGTCGGGTGACGTTCCGCTGGGGCGGCTGAGCCGCCAAGCGGGCAAGGGGACAGGTGCGTACCTGTCCCCATTTGGAGACGTCGGAGTGAGAGCCGCCCTTCTGCTGGCGGTCCTGTTGGCGGGGTGCGTTCCTCGCGACCTGACGGCGCGCGAAGCGATCGAAGCCGCCAATGCCGAGATCAACCGGCAATTGCCGCACATGGATCGGAGCGGGCGGACGATCCGAACCGATGACGCGGACGGCAAATGGCGCGTGACCTATGCGTCGCCCGACGACGTCAACGCCGGTGGCCCGCTGATCGTCGAAGTGGACAAGCGAACGCGCCAAGCGGCGATCATTCAGATGGCGCAATAGGCCCGGTGAAGGAGAAAGGCCCGATGCCCAAAGGATCCTGCCTCTGCGGCGCAATCAGCTTCGAGGTGGCGGGGGCGCTCGCGCCCGCCGATGCCTGCCATTGCACGCAGTGCCGCAAGCAGAGCGGCCATGTTTTCGCCTCGACCAACGTGCCGCGCGCGGCGCTGAGCGTCGCGGGCGCGGACAAAATCGGCTGGTACCGCTCGTCGGCCAAGGTGCGGCGGGGCTTCTGCACGATCTGCGGCTCGGTCTTGTTCTGGGACCCGATCGAGCGCGACTGGACCAGCATCGCGATGGGCGCCTTCGACGCGCCGACCGGGACCCGGCTCGAAAAGCACATCTTCGTCGCCGACAAAGGCGATTATTACGAGATCGCCGACGGCCTGCCGCAGCACGCGCAATAGGCGGGCGGGCGATGGAGCGGCTCGGCAGGCTCGGCATCGGTCTCGGCATCGTCGCGACCATGGCCCTGGCGCTGACCGCCACCTGTGCCTGGCATAGCGGCTATCTCCCGGTCCGCCCGTTCGATTCGGCGGCGTGGAAGCAGCCGGCGGACCCGGACCGCACCCGCATCGAAATGATCGACGCGCTGCTGTGGACCCGCGATCTTCACGGCATGTCCCGGGCGGAGGTCGAGCGGTTGCTCGGCCGGCCGCCCGCGTCCCTCTATTTCACCGATTGGGACTATGTGTACCGGCTCGGCATGGAGCGCGGCCTCTTTTCGATCGATTCCGAATGGCTGGTGCTGCGTTTCGGCCGCGACGACCGGGTGTCGGAATGGGCGCTCGTCCGGGACTGATCATGCGCGCCGAGGGGGCAGACGCTGCGACTGCGCCCCTTTCCTCGGGTCCCGCCCGGGTTGGCACAAGCGGGCCCGCATCCTATTTCGGGATTTGCGGGATTGGCGAGGAGTTTCCCCATGGCCGGCGGTTGGGCGCGCGACGGCGCGGTTCAGGAGCAGATCGACGACACCGTCGCCGACGCGGTGAAGGGCGCACGGGCGCGGCTGCCCGCGGGTGAGGGGCTCGAATATTGCGAGGAGTGCGGAGAGGAGATCCCCAAGCGCCGCCGCCTCGCTTTGCCGGGGACGCGGACCTGCGTCCGCTGCCAGGCGGCCCGCGACGCTAGGATCGTCACCGCCGGCATCAACCGCCGCGGCAGCAAGGACAGCCAGCTGCGCTGAGGCGCGTCGCGGCCCGGGGCGCGACGGGGCTTGAACCTCACCCCCCATCCGCCCCATGTTGGCCGGACCGCCACCACCACAGACAGGACCCGCCCGCCGCCATGGACCATCAAGACATCATCGCCCAGCTCGTCCCGATCGTGATCGAGCAGTCGAACCGCGGCGAGCGCAGCTTCGACATCTATTCGCGGCTGCTGCGCGAGCGGATCGTGTTCGTCACCGGCGCGGTCGAGGATCATATGGCGACCCTGATCACCGCCCAATTGCTCTACCTCGAGAGCGAGAATCCGAAGAAGGACATCTTCATGTACATCAACTCGCCGGGCGGGGTGGTGACGGCGGGGATGGCGATCCACGACACGATGAACTACATCCGGCCCAAGGTCGGCACCGTCTGCATCGGCCAGGCCGCCTCGATGGGCGCCTTCCTCCTCTCCGCCGGCGAGCCGGGGATGCGGGTCGCCCTCAACAACGCCCGGATCATGATCCACCAGCCCTCGGGCGGCGCCCAGGGCATGGCCAGCGACATCGAGATCCAGGCCCGCGAGATATTGCGCATCCGCCACCGGATGAACGAGCTGATGGCCCAATATACCGGCCAGCCGATCGAGGAGATCGAGAAGAACGTCGAGCGCGACAAATTCTTCTCGGCCGACGAGGCGATGGCCTTCGGCCTCGTCGACGAGGTGTTCGAGAAGCGGCCGGCGCCGGCGGATGAGGACGCGGCGAAGGCGGCGAAGGCTGCCTGAACGAGGGGGGCGGGCCGGGAGCGCGCCAGGCGCTTTAACGATTAGACCATTGTCCTGGCGTATGTTTGCCGTCAGGATGGCTGCTGCAACAAGGGAAGGGGCCTTGAGGCCCCCTGGGACGATATGACGAAACTCTCCGGCGGCGACAGCAAGAGCACCTTGTACTGCTCGTTCTGCGGCAAGTCGCAGCACGAGGTCAGGAAGCTGATCGCCGGGCCGACCGTGTTCATCTGCGACGAATGCGTCGAGCTGTGCAACGACATCATCCGCGAGGAAACCAAGTCGGCGCTGGTCAAGACCCGCGACGGCGTGCCGACCCCGGCCGAGATCTGCAAGGTGCTCGACGATTATGTGATCGGCCAGATGCACGCCAAAAGGGTGCTCTCGGTCGCGGTCCACAACCATTACAAGCGCCTCGCCCACGGCGCCAAGGGCGCCGACGTCGAGCTCGCCAAGTCGAACATCCTGCTGGTTGGCCCGACCGGCTGCGGCAAGACGCTGCTGGCGCAGACGCTGGCGCGGATCCTCGACGTGCCGTTCACCATGGCCGACGCGACGACCTTGACCGAGGCCGGCTATGTCGGCGAGGACGTCGAGAACATCATCCTCAAGCTGCTCCAGTCCTCCGACTACAATGTCGAGCGGGCGCAGCGCGGCATCGTCTATATCGACGAGATCGACAAGATCAGCCGCAAGTCGGACAACCCCTCGATCACCCGCGACGTCTCGGGCGAGGGCGTCCAGCAGGCGCTCTTGAAGCTGATGGAGGGCACCACCGCGAGCGTGCCGCCGCAGGGCGGCCGCAAGCATCCGCAGCAGGAATTCCTCCAGGTCGACACGACCAACATCCTGTTCATCTGCGGAGGCGCCTTCGCCGGCCTCGAGAAGATCATCGGCGACCGGCTCGAGGGCAAGTCGATCGGCTTCGGCGCCCATGTCGCCGCGCCCGACGAGCGGCGCGCGGGCGAGGTGCTCCGGCACACCGAGCCCGAGGATCTGCTGAAGTTCGGCCTGATCCCCGAATTCGTCGGCCGCCTGCCGGTGATCGCGACGCTCGAGGACCTCGACACCGAGGCGCTGGTCAAGATCCTGCAGGAGCCCAAGAACGCGCTGGTCAAACAATATCAGAAGTTGTTCGACATGGAGGACGTCAAGCTCACCTACACCGACGACGCGCTGGTCGCGACCGCCAAGAAGGCGATCGAGCGCAAGACCGGCGCCCGCGGCCTCAGATCGATCATGGAGAACATCCTGCTCGATACGATGTTCGACCTGCCCTCGATGGACGGCGTCGACGAGGTGCTGATCGACAAGGACGTGGTCGAGGGCCGCAAGGACCCGGTCCGCGTCTACGCCGAGGAAAAGGCCGAAGACGCGGCGTGAGCCGCCGCCGGCTCGCGCTTGCCGCCGCGGCGATCACCCTTGCCGGCGCGCCGGCCGCCGCCCGGACCGCGCGCTCACTGTACATCGCCGCATCCGACACCCCGGCCGGCGTGACGCGGGGCCCGGCCGAGCTGCGGCTGCGGGTGCGCTACGAACTGGCCGGCGACGGGTCGGTCGCGAACTGCACCATCCTACGATCGAGCCGGCGTCCCGCCATCGACGCGGCGACCTGCGCCATCCTGCGCGAGCGTGCCCGCATCCGCCCGAGCCCCTATGCGGCAAGCGGCGAGCTCGATGTTCATTGGGACCCGCCCTCGCCGGACGACGCCAACGGACCCGGCGCGCCGATCCCGCTCGGCTTCGTCGAGACGATATCGCCGGACGATTATCCGCGTGAAGCGGTGCGCAACCGGGAAAGCGGCGTGCTGAAATATGAGGTGGACGTGTCGGAAAACGGGGTCCCGCTCGCCTGCACGGTCACCGAGTCGAGCGGCTCGGCCGCGCTCGATCGGCGGACCTGCGACCTCGTCATGACCCGCGCGATGTTCGTGCCGGCCTCCGACGGTGCCGGCGGCCGCCGCCGCGGCGTCTACCGCTCCCGCTTCCGCTGGGTGATCCCCTAGCGCCGACGCGCCCGCCACATCAAAGCCGCATAGAGCGCCAGCGCGATGAACAGGCCGATGAACCAGGCATAGGTGTAGGCGGCCGCCCAGGCGGGGCCGATCCAGGCGAAGGCGCCCGGCGCCGCGGTCTTCAGGAAGCCGGGCAGGTTGGGCAGCACGCCGGCGAGGAAGGCGATCAGCGCCGCCGGGTTCCAGCCGTTCCGGTAGGCATAGCGCCCGTCGGCCCGATAGAGGTCATCGACGTCGAGCCGGGTGCGGCGGATCAGCCAGTAATCGGCGATCATGATGCCGGCGATCGGGCCCAGCAGCGCGCTGTAGCCGGCGAGCCAGGTGAAGATGTAGCCGCCCGTCGTCGCCAGCAGCTTCCACGGCATGATCAGGACGCCGATCGCGGCGGTGATCATGCCGCCGGTCCGGTAGGAGATCCGCGCCGGCCACAGCGAGGAGAAATCGTAGGCCGACGAGACCAGGTTCGCGGCGATGTTGCACGAGATGGTGTCGATCGTGATCACGACCAGCCCGAGCAGCACGAACGGCCCGGCCAGCGTCCCGGCCAGCGCGACCGGGTCCCAGATCGCGCGGCCGTAGATCACCACCGTCGCCGAGGTGGCGATCACGCTCGCCAGCGCGATCAGCCCCATCATCGGCGGCAGGCCGAGCGCCTGGCCGAGCGCGGCGTCGCGCTGCGAGCGGGCGAAGCGGGTGAAATCGGGGATGTTGAGCGCGAGCGTCGCCCAATAGCCGACCATGCCCGTAAGCGCCGGCCAGAAGACCAGCCAGAACTGCCCGGCTTTGGGGCCGCCCTCCGCGAAGGCCGACGGCGCGGCGAAGATCGGGCCGACGCCGCCCGCGCGGTCGATCGCCCACCAGACGAGCGCCGCGCAGATCAGGATCTTGGGCAAGGCCGTCCAGGTTTCGAGCCGCCGGATGGTCAGGAGCCCCTTGCGCACGAAGAAGAGCTGGATGCCCCAGAAGGCGAGGAACGCGAGCAGCTGGCCGAGGCCGATGTCGAGCAGCGGCAGCGGCGCGCCCCGCAAGTCCGCGCCGACGACCACGCCGAGCAGGGTCAACAGCGCCTCGCCGCCGATCCAGGTCTGGATGCCGTACCAGCCGCAGGCGACCAGCGCCCGCATCAGCGCCGGCAGCCGCGCCCCGATCGTGCCGAACGAGGCGCGCACCAGCACCGCATAGGGAATGCCGTAGCGCGCGCCGGCATGGCCGATCAGCAGCAAGGGCAAGAGGACGATGACATTGCCGAGCAGCACGGTCAGCGCCGCCTGACCCGCCGACATGCCCAGCTCGACCAGCCCCGCCGCGAGCATCCAGCCCGGCACCGCGACGATCATGCCGATCCAGAGCGCCGCATAATGGTACCAGGCCCAGGTCCGCTGCTCGGGGCCGGTCGGCGCGAGATCGGGGTTCCAGAGCGCGCCCGTATGATCGTCCGCCATGCCGCCCCCCTCCTAAAGCTCAGCCCCCGGGGTTCACCACGTTGTAGCGCAGCACTTCCGCCTGGGTGAGGCAGCGGCGGGTCGAGCGATTGGTGGCGTCGGCGACCGCATTCTGGCGGTACATGATTTCGGTCAGGAGCAGACGCGAGACGCCCATCCGAATCAGGAAGTCGTTGTCCTCGCTGGCGAGCAAAGCCGAATCCTGCTCGATCTGGCCGATCAGGCCGACCGTATTCTGCTCGCCGCGCGCGACCTCCTGGCGGATCGTCTGGCGGTCGCTGGTGTGCGTGAACATGTGGACGATGAACAGGCCGCCGGGATCGACGTGGCGGGCAAAGCCACCCATGAACATGAAGTTGCAGGCGGAGAAGCACGCCCAGCCGGCGGGGATACGGGTAATCAGGCTGTTCTGGCGAATGATCGTCCCGGCCTGATTGCCGATGCGGGCATTGCCGCCGGGCGAGCGCAGCCAGATCTCGTCGCCGCGGAAATGCTGGAGCGCCGCCTGCAGCCGGGGGATCATAGCATCGTCGATCTGGCCTTCGGCGAGCAGCACCGGCCGCCCGTTCACGACCTGCTCGGTGAAGCGCATCTCGCGGTAGTTCGACCAATTCGGGCTGGCCGGGCAGGTCGGGTTGTCGGCGTCGCGCGGCTGCGCCTGCCCGGCCTGGGATGCGGTGAGCGCCACCGCGGCCAGCAGGGATGCGAACCGGCGGGCCATCGCTTCAGACCCTGACATACCTGTTGTTCGGCGGACGGCGGCACATCCGCTTCGGCGCCCGGGTTTCCTGGCCGTCGATGATGACGACGTCGGTGACGGTCATGCACGTGCCCCCGGCGGCGCTGTCATCGGCCGCGGTCACGGTCGACGAGCCGGTGACGTTGGCGCGGGTCTCGCTCTCCCAGCTGGCGGTGGTGCCGACGCCGCCACGCACCGCTTCCTCGGTGGCGGTGGCGGCCTGCCGCTGCTCGCGGCAATCGAGCAGGCCGGCGATCGCTTCGCCGAGCAGGGCGCCGACCGGCAGCACCGAAGTGACGACGCCGGCGGCGCCGCCGATCCGGCCGCCGAAGGCGCCGGCGACGCCGCCGAGAATGCCGCCGATGCCGCGGCCGCGGCGGCGGTTGCGCTGGTTCTGCTGCTCGCAATTCTCGCCGGTGCGGGACTGCATTTCGGCCGCGCTCGCGGCGGCGGCGGGAGCCGGCAGCGCGACCGGCGTCACGAGCAGCGGCAGGGCAATCAAAGCAGCGCGAAACATGGGTAAAAACTCCCCGATACAGCCGGAAAAGTCCTAGTCCGGCCCCCGGGAAGGGTCAATTGCAAAGCACCAAATCCTCCCCCGGAGGGGAGGATTGAACGGCGCTTCATTGATGCCGCCCGCCATCTGCCCCATATAGGCGGCGAGCCGGGCCCGGCGGCCCGGCCTGTGGAGTGTACATGAGCGAATCCTATCCCGTCCTGCCGCTGCGCGACATCGTCGTCTTCCCGCACATGATCGTGCCGCTGTTCGTCGGCCGCGACAAATCGGTGGCGGCGCTCGAAAGCGCGATGGCGGCGGACAAGAGCATCTTCCTCGTCTCCCAGCTCGACCCGGCCGAGGACGACCCCGACCGCGAGGCGCTTTACGATCTCGGCGTCGTCGCCACCGTCCTCCAGCTCTTGAAGCTGCCCGACGGCACCGTGCGGGTGCTCGTCGAGGGCCGCCACCGCGCGACCCTCAAGACGCTGCATCAGGAGGGGACCCACCTCACCGCCGAGATCGACCCGGTGGTGATGGTCGAGCCCGAGGGGGTCGAGGTCAAGGCGCTGGTCCGCTCGGTGATCGAGCAGTTCGAGAATTACGCCAAGATCAACCGCAAGCTGCCGGCCGAGACCGCGGTCCAATTGGGCCAGATCGAGGAGCCGAGCAAGCTCGCCGACGCGGTTGCCGCCAACGTCAACATCAAGGTCGCCGACAAGCAGGCCCTGCTCGCGGAGCTGGATCCGGTCCGCCGGCTCGAAATGGCGTTCGCCTTTATGGAGGGCGAGCTCGGCGTGATGCAGGTCGAAAAGAAGATCCGTTCGCGGGTCAAGCGCCAGATGGAGAAGACCCAGCGCGAATATTATCTGAACGAGCAGCTCAAGGCGATCCAGCGCGAGCTCGGCAATGCCGGCGAGGAGGGCGAGGGCGACGAGCTCGCCGACCTCGCCCGCAAGATCGAGCGCACCAAGCTCTCCAAGGAGGCGCGGAGCAAGGCCAATTCCGAGCTGAAGAAGCTGCGCGCGATGGCGCCGATGTCGGCCGAGGCGACGGTCAGCCGCAATTATCTCGACGTGCTGCTCGGGCTGCCCTGGGGCAAGAAATCGAAGCTGAAGCACGACATCGCCGAGGCCGAGCGGATCCTCGACGAGGACCATTACGGGCTCGAGAAGGTCAAGGAGCGGATCGTCGAATATCTCGCCGTCCAGGCCCGCACCAACAGGTTGAAGGGCCCGATCCTGTGCCTGGTCGGCCCGCCCGGCGTCGGCAAAACGTCGCTCGGCCGTTCGATCGCGCGCGCGACCGGGCGCGAGTTCGTCCGCCAGTCGCTCGGCGGGGTCCGCGACGAGGCCGAGATCCGCGGCCACCGCCGCACCTATATCGGCTCGCTGCCGGGCAAGATCGTCACCAACATCAAGAAGGCCGGCACCTCGAACCCGCTGTTCCTGCTCGACGAGATCGACAAGCTCGGCCAGGATTTCCGCGGCGATCCCGCCTCGGCGCTGCTGGAAGTGCTCGACCCCGAGCAGAACAGCCGCTTCCAGGACCATTATCTCGAGCTCGATTACGACCTTTCCGACGTCATGTTCGTCACCACCGCCAACACGATGGACATGCCGCAGCCGTTGCTCGACCGGATGGAGATCATCCGCCTCGAAGGCTATACCGAGGACGAGAAGGTCGAGATCGCCAGGCGCCACCTCATCCCCAAGCAGATCGAAGCGCACGGGCTGAAAGAGGGCGAGCTGACCATCGGCGAGGAGGGGCTGCGCGCCGCGATCCGCTACCATACCCGCGAGGCCGGCGTGCGCACGCTCGAGCGTGAAATCGCCAAGGTCGCCCGCAAGGCGCTGCGTCAGATCCTCGAAGGCAAGGCCGAAACGATCGCGATCACGCCCGACAATCTCGGCGAGTTTCTCGGCGTCCGCCGCTTCCGCCACGGCATGAGCGAGGAGGAGGACCAGATCGGCGCCGTCACCGGCCTCGCCTGGACCGAGGTCGGCGGCGAATTGCTGACGATCGAGGCGGTGACGGTCCCCGGCAAGGGCCAGATCAAGACCACCGGCAAGCTCGGCGACGTCATGCAGGAGTCGATCCAGGCCGCCTTCTCGTTCGTCAAGGCGCGGGCGCCGAGCTACGGCGTCAAGCCGAGCGTGTTCAGCCGCAAGGACATCCATGTCCACCTGCCCGAAGGGGCGGTGCCCAAGGACGGGCCGTCGGCCGGCATCGGCATGGTCACCGCGATCATCTCGACCCTGACCGGGATCGCCGTCCGCCGCGACGTCGCGATGACCGGCGAGGTCACGCTCCGGGGGCGGGTCCTGCCGATCGGCGGCCTCAAGGAGAAGCTGCTGGCGGCGCTGCGCGGCGGCATCACCAAGGTGCTGATCCCGGCCGAGAACGAAAAGGACCTCGCCGAGATCCCGGCCAACATCAAGGAGGGCCTCGAGCTGGTCATCGTCGCCCATGTCGACGAGGTGCTGGCCCAGGCGCTGGCGACGCCGATCGTGCCGATCGAATGGAGCGAGGCCGACGACCTCGCGGCGCTGCCGCCTTCCGAGCTCGCATCGCCGGACGAGGGACCTGGGGTTTCGGTCCGCCACTGAGCCGGTAAGGGGACAGTCACTTTCAGCCGCCGCATTCGGGGCTTCGAACCGGGGTGCCGAAAGTGACTGTCCCCATTCGGGCCCTCTTTCCTTTTGACTCCTGTTCTCGCCGTGTCATTTAATCGCCGCTTCGTGGGCGTCGGCCAGGCGAGTCTTTTTCAATCAGGGGTTCGGGACAGATGAACAAGCAGGATCTCATCGTGCAGGTCGCGGAAGCGGCCGGCCTCGGCAGGGGCGAGGCGTCGCGTGCGGTCGAGGCGGTGTTCGACACGATCAGCGGCGCGCTGAAGCGTGGCGACGAGGTCCGCCTGGTCGGCTTCGGCACCTTCTCCTGCTCGCGCCGCAAGGCCTCGACGGGCCGCAACCCGCGCACCGGCGAGCCGATGCAGATCAAGGAATCGACCCAGCCCAAGTTCAAGGCCGGCAAGGGGCTGAAGGATTCGGTGAACACCTGAATGGGGACAGTCACTTTCACGCGCGGTGGTTCTCACATTCCCACGGCGGCGCGTGAAAGTGACTGTCCCCTTGCCCGTCACATTCCCGCCCGCTATGCGCCGCCTTCCGCCACATCAGGCGTGGGCGCGTAGCTCAGTGGTAGAGCACCGTGTTCACACCGCGGGGGTCGCAAGTTCAATCCTTGCCGCGCCCACCACGCCTGGCCGATGACCGCTTTTCTCGCGATCGAACGTCTCACCAAGCGGCACGGCGGCCGCGCCGCGCTCGACGATGTCAGCCTGTCGGTCGCGGCCGGCGCGTTCGTCGCCCTGGTCGGCCCGTCCGGATCGGGCAAGACCACGCTCTTGAAGTCGATCAACCGCCTGGTCGAGCCGGATGAGGGTGAGATCCGCATCGACGGGCGCGACATAGGCGAAGCGCCGGTCGCCGAGCTGCGCCATGGCATAGGCTACGTCATCCAGAGCATCGGCCTGTTCCCGCACATGAACGTCGCCGAGAATATCGGCATCGTCCCCAGGCTGCTCGGCTCGGGCGAGGACCGGACCGCCGAGCTGCTCGATCTGGTCGCGCTGCCGCGCGAGCTCGCCGATCGCTATCCGCGTTCGCTGTCGGGCGGCCAGCAGCAGCGGGTCGGGGTCGCGCGGGCGCTGGCCGCGCGGCCGAAATTGATGCTGATGGACGAGCCGTTCGGGGCGCTCGATCCGGTCACCCGCGACGCGCTCGGCCGCGCCTATCGCGATCTCCACGACAAGCTCGGCCTCACCACCCTGATGGTCACCCACGACATCGCCGAGGCGCTGCTGCTCGCCGACCGCGTCGTGGTGCTGATCGGCGGCCGCATCCGCGCCGACGCCGCGCCCGCGGAATTGGCGAGGAACGAGGATCCGGAGGTGCGGGCGATGATCGACGTGCCGCGCCGCCAGGCCGCGAGGCTCGCCGTTTTATGAGCCCCGCGCTCGCCGAGGCGCTCGCCGAGCTGCCCGCCCTCATCCGGGCGCACCTGCTGGTGAGCGGCTGCGCGGTCGCGATCGGCGTCGTCATCGGCCTGCCGCTGGCGATTTGGTCGGCGCGCAACCGCCGCGTCCGCACCCCCGTCCTCGGGCTGGCGGGGCTGATCCAGACCGTGCCGGCGCTGGCGCTGCTCGCTCTTTTCTATCCGGCGCTCCTGATCCTCGCCCGCGCGACGGGATGGCCGATCCCCGCGCTGGGATTCCTGCCGGCGCTGATCGCGCTCACCCTCTATGCGCTGCTGCCGATCGTGCGCAACGGCGTCGCCGCGCTGCAGGGGATCGATCCCGCCGTGCTGGAGGCGGCCGACGGCATCGGCATGACCGCGCGCCAGCGCCTGACCGTGGTCGAGCTGCCGCTCGGCGCCCCGGTCATCCTCGCCGGCATCCGCACCGCCGCGGTGTGGACGATCGGCGCCGCGACGCTGGCGACGACGGTCGGCCAGCCGAGCCTCGGCAACCTCATCTTCTCCGGCCTCCAGACCGAGAATTGGGTCCGCGTCCTCGTCGGCTGCGCCGCCGCGGCCTTTTTGGCGCTCGCCGTCGACGGCCTGCTGGCGCTGATCGAATCCGGCCTTTCCCGGCGCTCGCTTTGGCGGATCCGGACAGGGCTCGGCGGGCTCGCCGCAGCGCTTGCGCTCGCCTTGCTGCCCGCCTCCGGCAGCGGCGAGACATTGGTGATCGGCGCCAAGAACTTCTCCGAGCAATATATATTGGCGAGCGCGATCGAGCGCCGCCTCCAGGCCGCCGGCTACCGCACCGCGCGGCGCGACAATCTCGGCTCGACCGTCGCCTATCAGGCGCTCGCGGCGGGCGATATCGACGTCTATGTCGATTATTCCGGCACGCTCTGGGCCAACATCCTGCGGCGCACCGACACGCCGCCGCCCGCGGCGATGCGGGCGGCGCTGACCGCCGAGCTGCGCCGCCGCGACGGCGTCCTCCTAATCGGCGCATTGGGATTCGAGAACGCCTATGCGCTGGCGATGCGGCGGCCCCGCGCCGAGGCGCTCGGCCTGCGCACGCTCGACGACCTCGCCGCCGCGGCGCCGCGGCTCGTGCTGGGCGCCGACCTCGAATTCCTGACCCGCCCCGAATGGCGCGCGGTCCGCGACCGCTACGGCCTCAGCTTCGCCGGGCAGCGTTCCTACAGCCCGACCTTCATGTACCGCGCGGTCGCCGACGGCTCGGCCGACGTCATCACCGCTTTCTCCTCGGACGGCCGGGTCGCCGCGCTCGATCTCGTGACCCTCGCCGATCCGCGCCGCGCCCTGCCGAGCTACGACGCGGTCCTGCTCGTCGCGCCCGGCCACGCCCGCGACCGCCGGCTGATCGGGGCGCTGCGGCCGCTGATCGGCGCGATCCCGGTCGCGCGGATGCGCCGGGCCAATCTGATGGTCGACCGCGACGCCGACAAGCGCACGCCCGACGAAGCCGCGCGCTGGCTCGATCCCGCGCCTTGACGCTGGGGCCTGCCCGCTCCTATGTGCGCCCCGCATCCAGGCATGCGTGGCGATCATAGCTCAGCTGGTTAGAGCACCGGTTTGTGGTACCGGGGGTCGCGGGTTCAAGTCCCGTTGGTCGCCCCATTTTTTTCGAAGACCAACACAGGACCGACTTGATGGACGCGCTTTGGGATTTTCCCGATTTCGACGAGCATGAGCTCGTCCATTTCGTCACCGACCGAACGACCGGGCTCGAGGCGGTGATCGCGGTCCATTCCTCCCATCTCGGCCCCGGCGCCGGCGGCACCCGCTTCTGGCACTACGCCCGGCCCGGCGACGCCGTCGCCGACGTGCTGCGGCTGTCGCGCGGGATGAGCTACAAGAATGCGATGGCCGGCCTGCCGCTCGGCGGCGGCAAGGCGGTGATCCTCGCCGACGAGGCGCGCAGCAAAAGTCCGGAGCTGCTCGCCGCCTACGGCCGGGCGGTCGACGCCCTCGGCGGGCGCTATGTCACCGCCGAGGATGTCGGCATCAACGTCGCCGACATGGTCGCGATCGCGCAGCAGACGCGCTTCGTCGCCGGGCTCCCGGTCGCGGCCGGGGCGGTCGGCGGCGATCCGGGGCCGCACACCAGCTACGGGGTGTTCCTCGGGGTCAAGGCGGCGGTCGCCCGCAAGCTCGGCAGGGACAGCCTCGCCGGCCTCCACCTCGCCATCCAGGGCGCGGGCAGCGTCGCCGGCGGCCTCGCCCGGCGCGCTGCGGCCGAGGGCGCCCGGCTCAGCATCGCCGACCTCGATCCGGCCCGCGCTCGGGCGCTCGCGGACGAAACCGGCGGCACGGTCGTCGCCACCGACGCGATCATGACCCTCGAAGCGGACGTGCTCAGCCCCAACGCGCTCGGCGCGATCCTGACCGAAGCCTCGATCGCGGCGCTCAACGTCCCGATCGTCGCCGGCGGGGCCAACAACCAGCTCGCCACCCCCGCCGACGGCGACCGCATCCACGCGCGCTCCATCCTCTACGCGCCCGATTACGTGATCAACGCCGGCGGCATCATCAACGTCTCGACCGAATATCTGAAGGATGGCGACGAGGAGACGGTACGGGCCCGGATCGAAGCCATCCCCGGCCGCCTCGACGCGATCTGGGACGAAAGCGAGGCGACCGGCCAGAACCCCGCCCGCGTCGCCGGCGACATGGCCCGCCGCCTGATCGGCCGCGCCTAGCTACTCGCTTTCACCTCCGCTACACAGCGGCGCAGAGATGCACGTCTACGCGAATCCGGCCCGTTTTCTCAAAATCGCGCGACCGCTGACGGCCTGGCTGGGCTGGACGGGCGCGGCGCTGATCGTCGGCGCGCTCGCCGCGGGCCTGTTCGTCGCGCCGGCCGAGCAGCTGCAGGGCGAGAGCGTCCGCATCCTCTACGTCCACGTCCCCGCCGCCTGGCTCGGCATGGCGGGCTGGGCGGCGATCGCGATCGCGAGCTTGATGCAGCTCGTCTGGCGCCATCCGCTCTCCGCGGTCGCCGGACGCGCCGCCGCCGTGCCGGGCGCGGTGTTCACCGCGATCTGCCTCGCCACCGGGTCGCTCTGGGGTCGGCCGACCTGGGGCACCTATTGGGAATGGGACGGGCGGATGACCTCGATGCTGGTCCTCCTGTTCCTCTATCTCGGCTATATCGCGCTCGCCGCCGCCGAGAAGGAGAAAGGCGGGGAAGGGCGGCTGACCGCGCTCTTCGGCCTGGTCGGCGCGGTCAATTTGCCGATCATCCATTATTCGGTAATCTGGTGGAACACCCTCCATCAGGGCGAGAGCATCAGCTTCCTGCGCGGCACCTCGACCATCGCCGCGCCGCTGCTGTGGCCGTTGCTCGCCGCCGCTTTGGGCTTCTCGCTGCTGTTCGGCGCGATCGTGCTGATGCGGATGCGGGCCGAGCTCGCCAAGACCAAGGTCGAGGCGCGCCTCAGGCGGATGGCGGCGCCATGAATCCCTGGCCGTTCGTGATCGGCGCCTATGCGATCGCCATTGTCGCGACGCTCGTCCTGACGCTGTGGAGCTGGGCGGCGATGCGCCGCGCCGAGGCCGAAGCCGAGCGGCTGGGCAAGCGCCCGTGAAGCCCAAGAACCAGCGCCTCGCCTTGCTGATGCTCGCGCTGGTCGCGGTCGGCGGCGCGGTCTTGCTCGCTATGTCGGCGATGCGGGCCCAGGCGAGCTTCTTCTACGCGCCCGGGGACGTCGCGGCGAGGGGTCTGCCGCTCGACCGCGCGGTGCGGATCGGCGGCATGGTGGAGCGCGGCTCGCTGCGCCGCCACGCGGACGGGGTGACGATCGATTTCCTGGTCGGCGACGATACCGCGGCGACGATCCCGGTGCGCTTCACCGGCATCACCCCGGACCTGTTCCGCGAAGGGAGCGGCGTCATCGCCGAAGGGCGCTTCCAGGCCGATGGCAGCTTCGTCGCCAGCGAGATCCTCGCCAAGCATGACGAGAATTACCGGCCGCCGCAGCCCGGCCCCGAGGGCATGCACAAGACGGACCGGGTCCGTTGATCGCCGAGGCGGGCCTGGCCGCGCTCTGGCTGGCGGCGGCCCTCTCGCTGCTCCAGCTCGTGCTCGGGATTGCAGCCGTTAGCCAGAGGTCATTCCTCCCTGTCCGCGGAGCGGATGGGGAGGGGGACCAGGCGCAGCCTGGTGGAGGGGCTTCTCTGACTCAGCCGGCCCCTCCACCGTCCTTCGGACGGTCCCCCTCCCCATCGCCTTCGGCGACAGGGAGGACAGGAGGGGACATCGTACGCGCCGTCGCCGTCGCGCAGGGGATTCTCGCGGCGATCGCCTTCCTGATGCTGATCTGGCTGTTCCTGCGCACCGACCTTTCCGTCAAGCTGGTCGCCGACAACAGCCATTCGATGAAGCCCTGGCTCTACAAGTTCGCCGGCGCCTGGGGCAATCACGAGGGCTCGATGCTGCTGTGGGTGACCGTGCTCGCGGTCGCCGGCGCCGCGGTCGCCTTGTTCGAGCGCAAGCTGCCGCAAAACACGCTGATCGCGACGCTCGCCGCGCAGGCGCTGATCGGGCTCGGCTTCTACGCCTTCCTCCTCTTCGCCTCGAACCCCTTCACCCGCTCGAGCCCGGTCCCGCTCGAAGGCAACGGCCTCAATCCGCTGCTCCAGGATCCGGGCCTCGCCTTCCATCCGCCGACCCTTTATTTCGGCTATGTCGGTATTTCGATCGCCTTCTCCTTCGCGGTCGGCGCCTTGGTCACGCGAGATGTCGGCCCCGCCTTCGCCCGGGCGATGCGGCCGTGGGTGCTGGGCGCGTGGATCTTCCTGACGCTGGGCATCACCGCCGGCTCCTACTGGGCTTATTACGAATTGGGCTGGGGCGGCTGGTGGTTCTGGGACCCGGTCGAGAACGCCTCGCTGATGCCCTGGCTCGCCGCCACCGCTTTGCTCCACAGCGTCACCGTGCTCGCCACCCGCGATGGGCTGCGCGCCTGGACGGTGATGCTTGCGGTGGTCGCCTTCTCGATGTCGATGATCGGCACCTTCCTGGTCCGCTCGGGCATTCTCACCAGCGTCCATTCCTTCGCCATCGACCCCCGCCGCGGCGCCTTCATCCTCGTCCTGCTCTTTCTCTACATTGGTGGCGCGCTGGCGCTCTACGCCCTGCGCGTGGGCACGGTGAAGGAGGGCTCGCGCTTCGACCTGGTCAGCCGCGAGGGCGCGCTCGTCGCCAACAATTTGCTGCTCTCGGCCGCGCTCGGCGTGGTCTTCGTCGGCACCCTCTATCCGCTGTTCGTCGAGGCAGTCACCGGCGAGAAGCTCTCGGTCGGCCCGCCTTATTTCAACAGCGCCGCCGGCCCGATCGCGCTGGTTCTCGTCGCCTTCATGGCGGCGGGGCCGCTGCTGCGCTGGCGCCGCGACCGCTTGCGCGAGCTCGCCGGCCGGATCGCCCTGCCGATCCTGGTCAGCGCCGCCGCCTGCCTCGCCATCGCGCTGCTCGCGCCGGGCATCCGCATCCTGCCCTTCCTCGGCCTCGCCCTCGCATTCGGCGTCGCCGCGGCCAGCCTCGCCCCCCTGTGGAAGCGCAATTTGAGGCGCACGCCTTTGTTCACCTGGGGGATGGTGACCGCCCATCTCGGCATCGCCGTGGCGCTCGCCGGCATGGCCTCGGAAAGCGCCTTCATCACGGAGACCCTGGTCGCGGCCCGCCCCGGGCAGATCGTCCGGGCCGGCCCGTTCAGCGTCCGCTTCGACGGCGTCGAGCCGGTCGCCGGGCCGAACTGGACGGCGATCGAGGCGCGGCTCACCGCCACGCGCGGCGGCAGCGCCTATGCGCTGCGCCCGCAGGCGCGGATGTTCAGCTCGCCGCCGACGCCGACCACCGAGGCGGCGATCGAGACCGTGCTCGACGGCCAGCTCTATGTCGCCCTGGGCGAATCGGACGCGCAGGGACGCTGGCAGCTGCGGCTGTGGTGGAAGCCGTTCGTGACCCTGATCTGGCTCGGCGGGGCAATGGTCGCGTTCGGCGGCTTCCTGTCGCTGATCGGCCGCCTGCTGCGCGAGCGCCGGGCGCGGCCTGACGAGGCGCTGGCATGAAGCGCCTGATCCTCTGGCTGCCATTGGCCCTGTTCGCGATCTTCCTCGCGGTGGTCGCGGCCGGGCTCTACGCGCCGTCGCAGCCCAACATCCCGTCGGCGCTGATCGGCCAGCCGGTGCCCGAGTTCGCGCTCGCCCCCGGGATCGAGGGCCGCCCCGGCCTCGCCAGCGCCGATTTGCGGGCCGGCCGGCCGCACCTCGTCAACATCTTCGCCAGCTGGTGCCTGCCGTGCCGGGTCGAGGCGCCGCAGCTCGCTTTGCTGTCGCGCCGCGGCGTCGCCGTCGTCGGCATTGCCGTGCGCGACCGCCCCGAGGATCTCGCCCAATTCCTCGCCAGCTACGGCAACCCGTTCCAGGCGATCGGCGCCGACAGCGACCGCCAGGTCCAGATCGAGCTCGGCTCGGCCGGCGTGCCCGAGACCTTCGTCATCGACGGTCGCGGCATCATCCGCCACCAGCATATCGGCGCGATCACCGACGACGACATCGCCGCCATCCTCGCCGCCTACGAGGCGGCGCGATGAGGGCGCTGCTCTTCGCCGTTGCGCTCGCCACGGCCGCGCCGGCCTTCGCCGATTCGTCGCTGCCGCCGGCCGAGCTCGCCGACACCCAGCTCGCCGATCCGCGCCAGGAGCGGCAGGCCAAGGCGCTGATGGAGGAGATACGCTGCCTCGTCTGCCAGGGGCAGTCGATCGCGGACAGCAATGCCGAGATGGCCGGCGACATGCGCGCCCTCATCCGCCGCCGCATCCAGGCCGGCGAAACCCCCGCCTCGATCCGCGCCTGGCTGGTCGCGCGCTACGGCCATTGGGTGAGCTACGATCCCCCGCTCGAACCGATCACCTGGCCGCTCTGGGCGCTGCCGATCCTGCTCGTCCTCGCCGGGCTCTGGCTCGCGCGCGGCCGCTTCCGCCGGAGGAGGCGCGGCTGATGGGCTGGATCGCGATGGCCTTGCTGACCCTGCTCGCCGGCGGCGGCCTGTTCCTCTTCGCCCGCCGCGACAAGGGCGCGCTCCAGTTCACCGCCGCCGCTTTGCTGCTCGCGCTCGCCGGCTACGCCTGGCAGGGCCATCCCGGCTTCGCCGGCGCGCCCAAGGCGCCGCCCGGCCGTCAGCAGCTCCCCGACAGCGATTTCGCCAGGACCCGCGAGGACATGCTCGGCCGCTTCGACCGGGCGTCCGCCTGGCTCACCATCGCCGACGGCTTCCAGCGGCGCGGCGACACGCGCAGCGCCGCCGAGCTGCTCCAGAATGCGGTCCACCGCAGCCCGGACAATGCCGACCTCTGGGTCGGCTACGGCAACGCTTTGGTGATGCACGGCGGCGGCATGATGAGCCCGGCCGCCCAGCTCGCCTTCCAGCGCGCCGCCGCGCTCGCGCCCGACCATCCCGCGCCGCGCTTCTTCTACGGCCTCGCGCTCGCGCAAGGGGGGAATTACGACGCCGCCGAGCGGATCTGGCGCGAGCTGATCGCCGCCGCCCCGCCCGACGCCCCCTATCGACGGATCGTCGCGGAGCGGCTTCAGGCGCTCGAGCAGGCGCGGGCCTCGGGGCAGATTCCTGGGCCGACCCCGCAATAGCCCTCCCCCTTGATGGGGGAGGGTTGGGTGGGGGTGAACGCCTCCGGCCGCACGAGTCTCGCAGGTTCACCCCACCCCCGGCCCCTCCCCATCAAGGGGAGGGGAGAAACGGAGAGAGGAGAATCAGACCGGCTCGAACGGCAGGCCGAGCGCCTCGGCCACGGCCTGGTGGCGGATTTTGCCGCCCGAGACGTTCAGGCCGTTGGCGAGGTGCTGGTCGGCTTTCATCGCTGCTTCAGCGCCTTGGCTGGCGAGCTTAAGAACGAATGGCAGGGTCGCATTGTTGAGCGCGAAGGCCGAGGTCCGCGCCACCGCGCCGGGCATGTTGGCGACGCAATAATGGATGACGCCGTCGATCACGTAGACCGGATCCGAATGGGTGGTCGGCCGCGAAGTCTCGAAGCAGCCGCCCTGATCGATCGAGATGTCGACCAGCACGCTGCCCCGCTTCATCGTCTTCAGCATCTCCCGGGTGACCAGCTTGGGCGCGGCCGCGCCGGGGATCAGCACCGCGCCGATCACCACCTCGGCCTTGGTGACCGCATCGGCGATCGCTGCGCGCGAGGCATAAGCGGTCTTGATCTGGCTGCCGAAGAACATGTCCAATTCGGCGAGGCGCGCGTTGGAGATGTCGTAGATGGTGACGTCGGCGCGCATCCCGACCGCCATCTGGGCGGCGTTGACCCCGGCGATGCCGCCGCCGAGGATCATGATCCGCGCCGGCGCCACGCCGGGCACGCCGCCGAGCAGCACGCCGCGGCCGCCCTGCTCCTTCTCGAGATAATGGGCGCCGACCTGGACCGACATCCGCCCCGCCACCTCGCTCATCGGCTTCAAGAGCGGCAGCGAGCCGTCGTTGGCGGTGACCGTCTCATAGGCGATGCAGGTCGCACCCGAGGCCATCAGCCCCTTCGTCTGCTCGGGATCGGGGGCGAGGTGGAGGTAGGTGAACAGGAGGTGGCGCGGCTCCAGCAGGGCGATCTCGCTCGCCTGCGGCTCCTTCACCTTGACGATCATGTCGGCCCCGGCGAACACCTCGGCGGCGCTGCCGGCGATGGTCGCGCCCGCATCGACATAGTCCCGGTCGGAGAAGTCGATGCCGAGGCCCGCGCCGGTCTCGACCACGACTTCATGGCCGGCGGCGACCAGCTCCCTGACCGAGGCGGGCGTCAGGCCGACCCGATATTCGTGAACCTTGATCTCCCTGGGGACGCCGACGCGCATCTTGCTCTCCGTGATGGCCGATTTGCCGCGGGTCTATAACGGGCGCGCGGGGCTTTGTCGCCGTTGCGAACGTTTCGGCCCGGTGCTAGACCGCGCGCCGCCTTGGCAGGGGCCTGGGCACAGAGAAGGAAATGGGACGTTTGCGTCCTGACCGATGAGCGATAGCCCAGCCCCCGAGCAGCCCGCCGAGCGACCGGCCGGGCATCATCCCCAATCGAGCCTGGTCAAGCTCGCCGCCGGGGCGGTCGGGATCGTCTTCGGCGACATCGGCACCAGCCCGATCTACGCCTTCCGCGAGACCTTTCACGGCCATCACCGCTTGTTCGGCGGCGACCTCGAAATCCTCGGCGTGCTCAGCCTGATCTTCTGGTCGATGATGATCGTGGTGACGATCAAATATGTCGCCGTGATCATGCGCGCCGACAATAAGGGGGAGGGCGGCAGCCTGGCGCTGCTCGCGCTGATCAACCGCAAGTCGGAAAGCGGCAAGCGCAAATGGTCGGCCGGGATCATCCTCCTGGGCGTGTTCGCCTGCGCCCTCTTCTACGGCGATTCGATGATCACGCCGGCGATTTCGGTGCTGTCCGCGGTCGAGGGCCTGACCACGGTCGAAGCGAGCTTCGCCCCCTGGGTCGTTCCCACCGCGATCGCCATCCTGGTCGGCCTGTTCGCGATCCAGTCGACCGGCACGGCCCGGGTCGGCGCCCTGTTCGGCCCGATCATGATCTTCTATTTCGTGACCATCTCGGTGCTCGGGGTGATGCACATCGCCGGCTCGCCCTCGATCATCCTCGAGACGATCAACCCGCTCAACGCAGTCCATTTCTTCCTCGCCGACGGCTGGCACGCCTTCCTCGCGCTGGGCTCGGTCGTGCTCGCCGTGACCGGCGCCGAGGCGCTCTATGCCGACATGGGCCATTTCGGGCGCAAGCCGATCGGCATCTCCTGGCTGTTTTTCGTCATGCCCGCCTTGATGCTGAACTATATGGGGCAGGGGGCGATGATCCTCGCGCTCAACGATCCCGCGGTGGCCGACGCGACGCTCTCCAACCCGTTCTTCTTCCTCGCGCCCGAAAGCCTGCGCCTGCCGCTCGTCATCCTCGCCACCTTCGCGACGATCATCGCCAGCCAGGCGGTGATCTCGGGGGCCTTCTCGGTGACCCAGCAGGCGATGCATTTGGGCTTCATCCCGCGGCTCAGGATCCAGCACACCAGCGAGGCGGCGATGGGGCAGATCTACATCCCGGTGGTGAACTGGATGCTGATGATCATGGTCATCCTGCTCGTTCTGTTTTTCCAGAATTCGAGCAACCTCGCCGCCGCCTACGGCATCGCCGTTACCGGCGCGATGTTCATCGACACCTGCCTCCTCACCGTCGTCCTGTTCGTGCTGTGGAAGTGGCGGCCGTGGATCGCCGTGCCGACGCTGGCCGTCTTCTTCCTCGTCGACATCGCCTATTTTTCGGCCAATCTGACCAAGGTCCCCGACGGCGGCTGGTTCCCGCTGCTGGTCGGCCTGTGCGCCTTCACTCTCCTGACCACCTGGGCCAAGGGCCGCCAGCTGATGATCAAGCGGATGAACGAGGCGGCGATGCCGGCCTCGATCTTCATCAAGTCGGCCGCGTCGAGCGCCACCCGCGTCCCCGGCACCGCGGTGTTCATGACCACCGCCGCCGACGGCATCCCGCATGCGCTGCTCCACAATCTGAAGCACAACAAGGTGCTGCACGAGCGGGTGCTGCTCCTGACCGTCAAGATCGAGGACGTGCCCTATGTCGAGGAGGAGAAGACCTTCCACCTCCAGGAGCTCGGCCAGGGCTTCTACCGGCTGATCGTGCGCTACGGCTTCATGCAGGAGACCAACGTGCCGAGCGCATTGGCCCGGGTCGACAGCTGCGGCCCGCAGTTCAAGATGATGGACACGAGCTTCTTCCTCGCCCGCCAGACCCTGATCGCCTCGCCCCGGCCCGGCATGATGATCTGGCGCGAGAAATTGTTCGCCTGGATGCTGCGCAACGCGGAAAGCGCGATGGAGTTCTTCAACCTGCCGCCCAACCGCGTCGTCGAGCTCGGCAGCCAGGTCGAGATTTGAGCCTGACGCCCATCATCGTCACCGCCACCTTCGGCGACGGCGACAATGGCTGGCTCCAGGATTTGCGGCGGACCCATTACCCGCCCGAGCGCAACCGGGTCCCGGCCCATCTCACCCTGTTCCGCCAGCTCCCGCCGAGCCTCGAAGGCGAGCTGGCGACGCGGCTCGCGCGGGCCGCCGCGGCGCCACCGCCGCGCGCGGCGATTGCCGGCATTATCGACCTGGGGGAGGGGACGGCGCTGCGGGTCGAGAGCGAGGAGCTCGAAGCGATCCGCGCGGAACTGGCCGAGGCGTTCCACGGCGTGCTGATGCCGCAGGACCAGGCGCCGTGGCGGGCGCACATCACGATCCAGAATAAGGTCCTCCCGCGCGAGGCGCGGGCGCTCCAACAACAGCTCCGCGCCACCTTCGAGCCGCGCCCGCTCGCGATTCGTGCGCTGGCGGCCTGGCGCTATCTCGGCGGGCCGTGGGAGCCGGTGCGGACCTGGCCGTTCCGGCTCTAGTCGACCTGGCCGACGCCGTCGCAGCTATAGTCGAAGGCGGCGAGGCCGGCTTCGAGATAGCCGGCGAGCAGCGGCATATCCATCAGCTCGTCGATCTTCTCCTCGCCGCCGAGCTCGCTCGCCTCGGCGAAGGCCTCGTCCCACTCGCTGGAATCGTAGGTGCCGCGGCCGACCCAGGCGAGCGCCACCACTTCGGCGAGCTGGTCCTCGGCGAGGTCGTCGAGCGTCGCCTGGACCTCCTCCTCGACGCTGTCGTTGAGTTCGTCCTCGAGCACCGACAGCGCCTCGCCCTCCTCGCCGTCATAATCGTCGGCGTCGTCGGCGTCGTCGCCCGGATCCAGCGCCGGGACCTGCGCTTCCAGCTCCTTGGCGCGCAGGATCAGGCGGCACAGCATTTCCAGCGGAGTCAGCAATTCCATGGGAGGTCTCCATGCCCCGGCTTCCGAAACGACAGGGCGGCTCCCCGGTTCCGGCCCTTGAAATCGGCCCCGGGCCACTCCAGTTGACCCCATGCGCGCCGCTTCCTATAGCGCCGCGTCGCGCGCAACCAAGGAGCGCCACGGCCGTTGGGGCGGAGTAGCTCAGCTGGTTAGAGCAGCGGAATCATAATCCGCGTGTCGGGGGTTCAAGTCCCTCCTCCGCTACCAACCCGTTCCGGCGGGGTTCAGGACGAGCAAGGCAAAGACGATTCGATGATCGCGACGACTGGATTTCTGATCGCTTCCGCGCTTGCCTCGGCCGCGCCGGCGCCGGTGGCTGTGCCCGATCCCGGCTTTTCAGGCCTGTTCACGCGCTGGAGCGGCGCCAACAGCGAGGCGCTGCGGGCCGAGACCGCCCGCGCCGCGCCGGCCGCGACCGCCGGCCCGCTGCGCGCCGGCACCCCTGAGCTTGGTCAGCGGGTCGGCGAGATCGTCCGCTCGGGCGACTGCCAGGAAGGCGAGCGCCTTGCCCGCATGGCCGGCGATTTTCCCCTGGTCGAAGCGGTCCGCGCCCATTGCCGGAGCCGCCGCACCGTCCAGGCCGTCTCGGTCGACCGCTAGGCAGACCGTCGCCGGGGTGACGATGAGGCGAACCTAGGCGATCCGCTCCAGATAGCCGCCCGACCACAAGGTCTTGATCAGCTCGGCCGGGTCCTTGCACTTGAGGTCTTTGGCGCCGAACGGCGCGCCCGACAGGGCGATGTCGAGCGCGTCGCCGTCCTCGGCCTCGAAATCGAGGTCGCCGCCGGGGCCGATCAGCACCAATTTGCCCTCGTCGTCGGCGACGTTCCACGGCACGAACCGGCGGCGCCGGAAGCGGTCGCCCTGCTGCGGGCCGGAGACGGCGGCCGAGATCACCCCCGCGACATTGGGCCGGCGGCCGCGGACGAAATTGTCGGCGAGCAGGTCGAAGGCGCTGTCCATGCTCGCCTTGTCGGCGATCTCGCGCCGCAGCCGGTCGAACTGGGCCCGCGCCGCCTCGCGGTCGAAGTCGCGGCCGGCGAAGCCCGCCGGCAGCGAGCGGCGCATGTCGGGCGAGGTCAGCGCCAGCTCCGACATGGATTCGAGCATGAGGTCGGCCCAGGTCTTGGTGATCAGACCGACGGTGATGTGCAGCGAGGGCTCCTCGCCGACATTCTCGGCGTCGTGCATCATCCCGCGCGGGACGTAGACGCAGTCCCCCGGATTGAGGGTGAATTGCTGGCTGACCGGGCCGGGCTCGTGCTGGCCGAGCTCGAACCGCTCGCCGCGGAACGGCGTTTCGACCGGCACCCCGTAGAGCCGCCAGGCCTTGGCGCCCGACACCTGCATCACGAACACGTCGTGATTGTCATAATGGATCGGAAAGCCCTGATTGCCGGACGGGGTCAGATAGATGTTGGTCTGCATGTGGCAGGAGAAGAGCTCCTCCAGCGCCCGGCAGAACTCGCCCAGCTTGAAGATCGAATCGTGGAGCTGGGGCAGGATGATCGTCGCCCCGTCGAGATATTCCTCGGCGATCGCGATCCGGCTGACCCGGCCGCCTTCCTCGACATAATCGTCGCGCGACATGCGCTTCTTCTGGCTGGTGAGGTCGATCATCCCCTCGCGCAGGTCGGCGCTGTTGATGAAATGGTCGAGGATCTCGAGCGTCAGCAGATCGGCATAGCGCTCGGGCTCGCCCCGGATGTTGACCAGCGCCTCGCGCTCGTAATAGCGGCCGAGGAACGTCTCGGGGGTGACCGGCGCGATCAGGAAGCCGAGCGCGTCCTCTTCCCAGCTCGGCGACGGCCCGGCCGCCGCCGCTTTCGCCCTCGATCTCTTCAACGCCGCGCCCGTCATCTCGCCCTCCACAAGTCTCGGCGACCTTATCGGCGGGGCGGCGGCTCCGGAAGCGCTTATTTGCCGGCGGCGTCGAGGTTCGCAGCCGGATAGGGTTCCAGCGCCGTTTCCAGCAGCTGCAGCGTCGCGTTGGCGCTCAGCGACAGCCGCTTCTGCCCGAGCGGCTCGCGGAACGCGGCGAGGACCGCCCGGGCCGCGGCGGCGAGCAGCAGCTCGCGCGCCGAATAACCCGCCATCGGCGAGCTTTCGAACGTCATCGGACCGCGGCCGCGCACGTCATTGCGCGTTGCGGGGCGCGCGGAAATTTGGCGCGACAAGGGGGCTCATCATATGCGATGCAGTCTGCGGGGGCGTTCGCCACCCTGTTCAACGCTTTCCGGTGAACTGTCAAGAAGGACTTGTCAAAATAGATGAGTTTCGGTACGCGCCTCGCTGAAGAACGCAAAAGGCTCGGGCTAAAGCAGGCCGAGTTCGCCGATCTGGTCGGCACCGACGTCCCCAAGCAAAGTCTCTACGAGAATGACCGGCGCGAGCTGCGCGCCGATTACCTTGCCCGGCTGGCGCAGGCGGACGTCGATATCGTCTACATCCTGACCGGCCGGCGCAGCGAAGGGGAATGGCTGGGGCAGGGGCCGAGCGATTTGCTGACCTCCTATCTCGCGTTGCCGCCGGAGATGCAGCAGGCGCTCGAGGGGCTGGCGCGCTCGCTGCGCGAGCAGTTCCAGCGCCCGGTCGGCGGTCCCACCGTCCACGCCCGCCGCAGCGCCTATCGCCCGGAGCGCCGGCGCTAGCGGGCGCGGATTTCCCGCGGCTCGGTTCCCTGTCGGCCCTCAGGCGTCGGTGTTCGCCGCAGGAATGACCCCGCGCTTGATCTGGTCGAGCTCGATCGATTCGAACAAAGCCTTGAAATTGCCCTCGCCGAAGCCCTCGTTGCCCTTGCGCTGGATGACCTCGAAGAAGATCGGCCCGATCATGTTCTCGGTGAAGATCTGGAGGAGCAGCCCCTCGCCGGTCTCGGGCGAGCCGTCGATCAGGATCTTGCGCGCGCGCATCGCCGCGACGTCGTGGGCGTGGCCCGGGATGCGCTGGTCGATCATGTCGTAATAGGTGTCGGGGCTGTCCTGGAAGCGGACGCCGTTGGCGCGCAATTTGTCGACGGTGGCGAAGATGTCGTCGGTGGCGAAGGCGAGGTGCTGGATGCCTTCGCCCTTATATTCCTTCAGATATTCGGCGATCTGGCTGTAATCGTCCCGGCTCTCGTTCAAGGGGATGCGGATCTTGTCGTCGGGCGCGGTCATCGCGCGGGAGAGCAGGCCGGTCTGCTGGCCCTCGATGTCGAAATAGCGGATCTGGCGGAAGTTGAAGATGGTCTCGTAGAAGCCCGCCCAATGATCCATCCGGCCGCGGTTCACATTATGGGTGAGATGGTCGAGCGTGTGCAGGCCGACATTGTTGTCGTCGCGCCCCGCGCCCGGCACCGGCTCGAAATCCGTGTCGTAGATCTGCTCAGCGCCGTAGCGGTCGACGAGGTAGAGATAGGAGCCGCCGATCCCCTCGATCGCCGGAATGTCGAGCTCGCCGGGCCCGCGCGGCGTTTCGACCTGGACGGCGCCGCGCGCGAGCGCCAGCGCCAGCGCCTTGTTCGCGTCCCTGACCCGGAACGCCATGCCGTTCGCCGAGGGGCCATGCGCCTGGCGAAAGGCGGCCGGCTGGCCGGACGGCTCCATGTTGAGGATGAAGTTGATGTCGCCCTGCGCGTAATGGCGCACGTTCTTGGAGCGGTGGTTGCCGACATGGGTGAAGCCCAGCTTGACGAACAGCCCGGCCAGCGCCTCCGGATCGGGGCTGGTGAACTCGACGAACTCGAACCCGTCGAGGCCGATCGGATTGTCGCGCTGGGACATGGCTTTCGCTCTCTTCGCGGGAGGGAATCGGGCGGCTTCTATCAACCTGTGGATAGAAGCAAAAGCGGCATTGCACGGGGCAGGCGCGACCCTTACGTCCCCAACATGACCGCGACCCACTCCTCCCGCATGCTGATCCTCGGCTCCGGCCCGGCCGGCCTTTCCGCCGCCATCTATGCCGCGCGCGCCGGCCTCGCGCCGATCGTCGTCCAGGGCATCCAGCCCGGCGGCCAGCTCACCATCACCACCGACGTCGAGAATTATCCCGGCTTCGCAGAGGTCATCCAGGGCCCCTGGCTGATGGAGCAGATGCAACGCCAGGCCGAGCATGTCGGCGCGAAGATGGAGTGGGACCAGATCACCGGGGTCGACCTCGCGCGGCGCCCGTTCCGGATGACGGGCGACGGCGGCGCCGAATATCTCGGCGACAGCCTGGTGATCGCGACCGGCGCCCAGGCGCGCTGGCTGAACCTGCCTTCGGAGGAGCATTTGAAGGGCAAGGGCGTCTCGGCCTGCGCGACCTGCGACGGCTTCTTCTACCGCGGCCGCAAGGTGGTGGTGATCGGCGGCGGCAACACCGCGGTCGAGGAAGCGCTCTACATGACCAACCACAGCCATGACGTCACCCTGATCCACCGCCGCGATTCGCTGCGCGCCGAGAAGATTCTGCAGGACCGGCTGTTCGCCCACGCCAACATCAAAATGATGTGGAACCGCGAGGTCGCCGAGTTCCTCGCCGGCGGCGTGCCCGAGGGCCTGGTCGCGGTCGACCTCAAGGACACCCAGACCGGCGCGATCGAGCGGCTCGACACCGAAGGGGCGTTCGTCGCGATCGGCCACAATCCGGCGACCGAGCTGTTCCGCGGCCATCTCGATCTCGACGCCGACGGCTATATCCGGGTCGAGCCCGGCACCACCCGGACCAGCGTGCCGGGCGTGTTCGCTTGCGGAGACGTGATGGACAAGATCTACCGCCAGGCGGTGACGGCGGCGGGAACGGGCTGCATGGCCGCCTTGGACGCCGAGAAGTTTTTGGCGGAGGCGGACTTCGAAGGCGCGGCATGGCCGGTGATGCAGGACGCCTGAGGCGCGACGGAAGCGATCAACCCGTCATTCCAGCGAAAGCTGGAATCTCTTTGCCTTCTCGTAGGTTGCAAAAGAAAAGCGAGATTCCAGCTCGCGCTGGAATGACGGCTAGGCCCCCAGCGCCCGCATCGCCCTGACGGTCGCCGCGAGCAAAGCCGCCTCGTCGCCCGGCCGCGCGAAGGTGTGCGAATCGCTTTTCACGATCTCGCGGCCCTCGACCAGGCCGTCGAACGCCGCCGCCTTCAATTCCTCCACCGCCGCGACCGCGGTCGCGTCCGCCTCGGCCAGGATCAGCCAGGCGCGCAGGCCGCTCGCCCGCATCGCCGCCGCCGTCTCGCGCGCCAGCGGCGAGCCCTGATCCCTGGACATTCTGCGAAGCCCTTTCAGAAGCTTCCGGTAATCCACCGCCCCGGAAAGAATTTTCTTCCAGCCCTCCCGGCTCAGCAGGCGCTTGCGGTAATGCGCGCGGATCGCCGCCGCCGGCGGCGCGTCGGCCTCGGCCTCGACCAGCCAGGGGTTGACCAGGATCAGCGCGTCGAGCCCCGCCGCCTTGCCGAACAGGGCCAGGGCCGTGGCGCCGTCGCACAGGCCGAGGCCGATGACCCGCTCGAGCCGCGGGACCTGCTTGCGGAATTCGGCAACCGCGGCCGCGAGGTCCGGGCCGCTGCCGCGAAAGCCGGGATCCTCGCCGGCGCTGTCGCCAACCCCGCGCCGGTCGAAGCGCAAGCAGGGGAAACCTCGTTGTGCCAAAGCCTTGGCGAGCCTTTCGTACATACGGTGGGAGCCGACCCGGGTCTGGCTGCCGCCGGTGACCAGCAACAGCCCGGTCGCCCCGGCCGCTGGATCGAGGCTCGCGGCGAGCTCGGCGCCCTGGCTCTCGAAGCTCAAAAGGCGACGCATTCGCGGCTCCAGCGGTGGAGGTCGGCGGCGATCGCGTCGGCGAGCTCGGCCGAATGTCCGGGCTCGGACCGCCGCCAGAGCGCCGGCCCTTCGAGCCTGACGTCGGCGGGCTGCGCGTCGCTCGCCAGCCGCACCGTTCGCAGCGTCTTGACCGGCGCCGGCTTCGCCGCCTCGAGGCCGGCCTTGAGCGCGTCGGCGGGGGTGTAGCCGGCCCATTCGACGCCGCCGGCGAGGCCCGAGCGCACCATGTCGCGCGCCGCCGCCGCGCCGGCGATCGGCGCCAGCCGCCACCAGCCGCGCGCTTCCGCCCCATCGTCGAGCAGGGCGCCGCCGCGCAGGCTGGCGATCAAGGGTTTGCGTGCCTTTTCAGCGATATAGGCGGCGGCGGTAATGACGTCATGACGCCAGTCGTCCCACGCCACCTCGCCCAGCGCCCGTTCGCTTTCGCCGGTGCCGCTGAGGTCAATGAGCCAGCAGCCGTGGCCGCGCTTGGCGAGCCAGCGCATCGCCGCGGCGATCAGCGCCCGGGTCCGGTTCATTTCCTCGAACAAGGGCGGCACGAACAGGATCGCGGGCGCGTGCGGCCGGCCCAGCCGCATCAACCATTCGTGACGGTCGGAAACCTTGAAGCGTTCGAAGGCGAGGCCGGGCGCCGTCACCGCAGCGTCTTGTCCCGGGCGAAGGTGAGCAAGGCGCCGAACGTCTCCATCATGTCGGCGTCGACCTCATGGTCCTCGATCAAGATGCCGAGCCGCTCCTCCAATTCGGTCAGGAGGCCGGCGACCGCCATCGAATCGAATTCGGGCAGGGCGCCGAACAGCGGCGTTTCCTCGCGGAAGCCGGCGACCCGCGCCGGATCCAGGCCGAGCACGTCGGCGAGCACGGCGCGCAGCGTGTTCTCGACCTCATGGGCGTCGTCGGGTGCGGTCGCCATGCTTTCCCTCGTCGCGGCGGGCGGTTGCCGGGTGCTAACGGCTCCGGGCGCGCCCGACAAGCGCCGAGGCGGCCGCCCGCGCGGCGCCGGCGAGCCCGCGCAGCGTGCGCGGGTTGAACGCCTCGATCCGCCACAGCGTGCGGCGCTCGGCCATCCAGTCCTTCTTGTAGGCATCGTCGCCGGTGCCGTAGTCGATCGCGCGCACCCGATCGGTGTCGATCGCGCGGCGGAACATCGCCATCCCGAGCAAAGTCCCGGGCGACATCGCCTTGGCGTCCTCGGCATAAGCGAGCTTGTGGATGGTGGCTTCGCCATTCTCGACCAGCCACAGCTGCACGGCGACCGGGCGGCCGTCCTTGCGCGCCACCCCGAGGCGCAGGGTCCCGGCCGCGCCTTCCTGGGCGGCGAGCGCGCGCAGGAACGGGAACGAGCCTTCCTCGGGCTTCCAGCTCGCCCGGTAGACCGCCTCGTAATCGGCCCAGGCGGCGGCATCGAACCGGTCGTAAATCTCGATCTCGAGCCCGGCGGTCTTGCCGCGCCTTTTGGCGGTGTTGCGAAGCTGGGCCGGCCGCGCCGCCCAATAGGCTTCGAAATCCAGGCCGGCCGTATCGATCCGCCAATTCCCCGTCTTGGGCGTCGCGAACACCTGCCAGCCCGCCGCCCTGAAGGCGCGGCGCAGCGCCTCCGGGCTCGCCACCGGCGCCAGCTCGACCCGCGCGATCCCGCTGCTGCGCACCGCCGCGGCGATTGCCGTCATGACGTCACCTTCGACATCGCCGACGCCGTCGAAGCGCAGCGAATACCAGGCGGTGTAGGCCTGCGCCGTCCGCCCGTCGGCAGCGAGGAACAGCCAGGCCTGCCGCGGTCCGTCGCGCCCGCGCAGCACGGCGAGCTTCCCCGCCGGCGGGCAATGTTCGTGGATCAGGCGGTACCAGTCGAGCCGGCCGAACAGGCACGGCTGCGCGCCGCGGTCGAGCGCGCCGGCGGCGTCGGCCGCGACCGCCTCGAGATCGTCGAACAAAGCGATGTTAACCGTCACGCTTTATGCCCCTTCGCGCCTGTCCTAACATGTCGCCGTTCAAGCAGGGAATGAAGTTGCAAAATCCCGATCCCAACCCTCGGCCGCTCGACCATCTCGCGCGGCGCGGCGCGCCCCAGGCGCCGGCGCTCGTCACGCGGGACGGCGCGCTCGATTATGCCGGGCTGGAGGCGGCGGTCGGCGCGCTTGCCGCGGGGCTGAAGGGCAGGGGCCTGGTGCCCGGCGACAGAATCGCCTCGTGGCTCCCCAAGACCCGCCTCACCAGCCTGCTGCCGCTCGCGGCGGCACGCGCCGGCCTGATCCACGTGCCGGTCAACCCGCTCCTCAAGCGGCTGCAGGTCGCCCACATCCTCGCCGACAGCGGCGCCAGCCTGCTGCTCAGCGCCGGTGCGCGTCTGGCGACGCTTGAGGCCGGCGATGCGCAGTGCGCCATCCTCGACGAAGACGCGGATCTCTTCGACACCGCCAAGCCATTGCCGCCCTCCGACAGCGATCCCGATGATCTGGCGGCCTTGCTCTACACTTCGGGCTCGACCGGACGGCCCAAGGGGGTGATGCTGAGCCACGCCAATATGTGGCTCGGCGCGGTCGGCGTCGCGCATTATCTGCGCCTGGCGCCCGAGGACCGGGTGCTCGCCGTGCTGCCGCTGAGCTTCGACTACGGCCAGAACCAGCTCTTCTCGACCTGGGCCGCCGGCGCCTGCGTCGTGCCGCTCGACTATCTCACCGCACGCGACGTGATCCGCGCCGTCGAGCGCCATCGAATCAGCACCTTGGCGGGCGTTCCTCCGCTCTGGGTGCAGCTCGTTGAGGCGCCCTGGCCGGCCCAGGCGGCGCTCTCGTTGCGCCGGCTGACCAACAGCGGCGGCAAGCTCGCGCCCTCGCTGGTCCGCCGGATGCGCGAGTTGTTTCCGGCCGCCGACATCTATTCGATGTACGGCCTCACCGAAGCCTTCCGCTCCACCTATCTCGAGCCCGCTCTGCTCGATGCCCATCCCGATTCGATGGGCAGCGCGATCCCGTTCGCCGAGATCATGGTCGTCGACGCCGACGGCAACGAGGCGCCGGAGGGCGAGCTGGTCCATGCCGGTCCGCTGGTCGCCAAGGGCTATTGGCGCGATCCCGAACGCACCGCCGAACGGTTCAAGCCCGCGCCCGCCGCTTCCTCCTATGGCGGCATGGCGGTCTGGTCGGGCGACCGCGTCCGCCGCGATCCCGCCGGTCTGCTCTATTTCCTCGGCCGCGAGGACGGCATGATCAAGAGTTCGGGCAACCGCGTCAGCCCGACCGAGATCGAGGAGGCCGCCTTGGCGTCGGGCCTGGTCGCCGAAGCGGTGGCTTTGGGCTATCCCGACGCGCGGCTGGGCGAGGGGATCGCTTTGATCGTCCGCCCCGACCGGCGCGGCGACGAGGAGGGGTTGCGCATGTTCCTGAAGCGGTGCCTGCCCAATTTCATGCAGCCCGGGCCGATCATCTGGCGCGACGAGTTGCCGCGCAGCCCGAACGGCAAGCTCGACCGGGTCGAGCTGAAGAACGAGCTGATGGCATGAGCAAGCCGATGGGCCCGATTCCGGCCGGCTATGCGGCCGACGCGGACTTCATGCTGCTGATCGGCGGCCGGCGCGCCGATGCGCTCGTCGCCGCGGCCGGCGACACGCCTTTGTTCGTCTACGACCTCGCTCTGGTCGACGCGAAGATCGCCCGCTTCCGCGCGGCCTTTGCCGGAATCGACCTTCATTATGCAATAAAAGCAAACTCTTATCAACCCCTGCTCAGTCATGTCGCAAAACAGATAGACGGCCTCGACATCGCCTCGGCCGGTGAACTGGACTTCGCCCTCGAAGCCTGCGCCGACCCTGCCCGGATCAGCTTCGCCGGCCCCGGCAAGCGCGACGGCGACCTCGCCGAGGCGATCGAGGCCGGCATCGCCCTCAATTGCGAGTCCGAGGGCGAGGTCGAGCGGGCGCTGGCGATCGCCGCCAAGCTCGGCCGCCGCCCGCGCCTCGCCGTCCGGGTCAATCCCGATTTCGAGATCAAGGGCTCCGGCATGCGGATGGGCGGCGGCGCCAAGCCGTTCGGGGTCGATGCCGCGCGAGTGCCCGCTCTGGTCCGGCGCATCCTCGAGGCCGGCGCCGACTGGCGGGGGTTCCACATCTTCGCCGGCTCGCAGGCGCTCGATCCCGCTGCCCTGATCGACGCCCAAAGCGCCACCGTCGCGCTCGCCGCGCAACTTTCCGCCGATGCCGGCGCCACGCCGCCGCTGGTCAATCTCGGCGGCGGCTTCGGCATCCCGCATTTTCATGGCGAGCAGCCGCTCGACGTCGAGACGGTCGGCGCCGCGCTCGCCGAAGCGCTGGCGGGCCGCGCCGAGATCCTCGCGGACAGCCGGTTCGCGATCGAGCTCGGCCGCTGGCTGGCCGGCGAGGCGGGCGTCTATTTGACCCGGATCGTCGACAGGAAGGTGAGCCACGGCAAGACCTTCCTCGTCACCGACGGCGGCATGCAGCACCAGCTCGCCGCTTCCGGCAATTTCGGCCAGGTGGTCCGCCGCAACTATCCGGTCGCGATCGCCTCCCGCTTCGCCGCCGAAGCGGCGCAGGAGGTCTCGATCGTCGGCTGCCTGTGCACGCCGCTCGACCGCCTCGCCGACGACGTCATGCTGCCGTCCGCGCAGGTGGGCGACCTCGTCGCCGTCTTCCTTGCCGGCGCCTACGGCCTGTCCGCCAGCCCGCAGGCCTTCCTGGCCCAGCAGCCGGCGCGCGAAATGACGGTGAACGAAGGCGATTAACGCCTCGCGCGGCGCCGGTCCCGATCCGGGACAGCACCCGGAAACCCTCTTGTTCCTAACGCTAATTTTACCTCTTCGCCCCATAGCAGCCCAAAGTTGCCCGCCGATCCCGTTCCGGGACGGGCGGTGCAGCTTTGGGGAGCGAGTGAAGAGGAGTGACCATGCGCGTATCCGCAAAGTCCTGGGCCGCCCTTGCCGCCACCGTCAGTATCGCGGCGCTCACCGGCTGCGCCAGCTCGGGCCGGACCGGCAACCTCCTGCCGGCGGCGGCCGCCTCCGACGCCGCCTCCGAGCAGCAGGTCAGCGAGAATTACATCATCGGCGCATTGGACGAGATCACCATCTTCGTTTGGCGCAACCAGGAGCTCGGCGCCAACGTCCAGGTCCGCCCGGACGGCCGCATCACCACGCCTTTGATCACCGACATGATCGCCGCCGGCAAGACCCCCGCCCAGCTCGCCGACGACATCCGCGCCGCGCTCGCCCAATATATCCAGGAGCCGCTCGTCTCGGTGATGATCAACCGGCCGCAGGGCACCTTCTCGCAGCAGATCCGCATCGTCGGCGCCACCGAGCGCCCGGCGGCCTTGCCCTACCGCGCCAACATGACCCTGCTCGACGCGATGATCGCGGTCGGCGGCCTTTCCGAATTCGCCGCCGGCGACCGCGCCCGCCTGGTCCGCACCGACCGCGCCACCGGCCAGCAGCGCCAATATGATCTGCGCATCGCCAGCCTGATCCGGCGCGGCGACATGCGCGCCAACGTCCGGCTCGAGCCGGGCGACGTCATCCTCATCCCCGAAAGCATGTTCTGAGCCGATGGACGGGCTCTACGATCAGCTGAGGCTCGCCCTCCACCAGGTCTGGCGCCGCCGCTGGCTGGCGATGGCGGTCGCCTGGGGAATCTGCGTGCTCGGCTGGCTGGTGATCGCCCTGATCCCGTCGAGCTACGAGTCCAAGGCGCGATTGTTCGTCCAGATGCAGTCGATCCTGCCCAACCAGATCGGCATCACCCCGGACGAGCGCAACAACCAGCTGCTGCGCCTGAAGCAGACCCTGACCTCGAACGAGAATCTCGTCCGCGTCGTCCGCCGCACCGATTTGAACAGCCTCGTCGCCAGCGAGCGCGACCTCTCCGGCGTCGTCGCCGAGCTGCGCAGCCGCATCACCGTCACCGCCCAGCCCGACGGCGGCATCGAGATCAAGGCGAGCTCGAACATCTCCGGCTTCTCCAATGGCCAGAACGCGCGCACCGCCGCCGCCACCGTCCAGGGCCTCATTGACCTGTTCGTCGAGCAGAACCTGTCCGGCGACCGCCGCGAGACCGGCCAGTCGCTCCAGTTCTACGACGAGGAGCTCAGGCGCCGTGAGGTCGCGCTCCAGCAGGCCGAGCAGCACCGGCTCGAATTCGAGCAGCGCTTCATGGGCGTCCTCCCCGGCGCCGGCTCGATCAGCGACCGGATGTCGGCCGCCCAGGTCGAGCTCGCCAATCTCGAGCAGCAGATCGCCGCCGCCAGCGGCGCATTGAATTCGATGCGCGCCCAGCTCGCCGCGACGCCGCAGAGCATCCCCGGCCTCGGCGGCGAGACCAACAGCACCGCGTCCGGCCAGATCGCCGCGCTCGAAGGCCAGATCAACCGCAACCGCGCCCAGGGCTGGACCGAATCGCACCCCGACATCGTCTCGGCGCGGGCGCAGATCGCCCGGCTGCGCCCGTTCGCCGCCCAGGAGCGGCGCGACGGCAATACCGGCGGCATGTCCAACCCGAGCTACGTCTCGCTGCGGGCGATGATGGCCGAACGCGAGGCCGCGCTCGCCGCCGCGACCGCGCGCCGCAACCAGCTCCAGTCCGACCTCGGCCAACTGACCTCGCGCCAGTCGACCCAGCCCGGCCTCGCCGCCGAGCAGACCCGGCTGACCCGCGATTACGACGTGCTCAAGCAGCAATATGACCAGCTGCTCGCCAACCGCGAGCAGGTGCGGCTGCGCAGCGACGTCCAGACCCGGACGAGCCCGCTCACCATCCAGGTGGTCGAGCCGCCGAGCGTGCCGAGCGTGCCGGCGGCGCCGAACCGGCCGATCTTCCTGACCGCGGTGCTGATCCTCGGCCTCGGCGCCGGCGTCGCCGCCGCCTTCGTCGCCGGCCAGCTCCAGACCACCTTCCCGACCCAGCGCAAGCTCGCCGAGGTGACCGGCCTGCCGGTGCTCGGCACGGTCAGCGAGGTCCTGACCGCGCCCGCGCGCGCCCGCCGCCGCCAGCGGCTGATCTGGCTCGGCGGCGCCGGCGCCGCGCTCGCGGCGAGCTGGGCGGTGCTGATCCTGGTCGAATTCTGGCAGCGAAGCACGGTGGCATGAGGAACGAGATGAAGCACACGCCACAATCCCTGCTCGAGCGCGCCGCCGAGCTCTACGACTTCGGCGCCGCTTTGCGTGCGCCGGCCGCCGAGCCTGCACCGATCGCTGTGCCTGCGCCCGAGCCTGCCCCCGAGCCGGTCCTCCGCGTCGTCCGCGCCACCGAGCCGCCGGCCGCGCCCGTGCGCCGCTCCGGGTCCGTCGCGGAGATCGACCGCGCGGCGCTGGCCGCTGCCGGCTTCATCGTCGCCGAAGGGCCGGGAAGCGGGATCGCCGAGGAGTTCCGGCTGATCAAGCACCAGCTGCTCGCCGACATCGAGCGCTCGGGCGAGCGTTCGGTGCTGGTCGCCTCGGCCCAGCCCAAGGCGGGCAAGACCTTCTGCGCGATCAACCTCGCGCTCAGCCTGGCCGGCGAGCGCGACGTCGAGATCCTGCTCGTCGACGGCGACTTCCTCAAGCCCGACGCGCTCGCCACCCTCGGCATCGACGGCGCCGGGCCCGGCTTCGTCGACGCGCTCGCCGATCCTTCGGCGGACCCGGAAAGTTTCGTCATCCGCACCGACGTCGCGGGCCTGTCGGTCCTGCCCGCCGGGCGCAAAGCCAATAATGTGCCGGAGCTGCTCGCTTCGGATCGTACTCGGGAGGTGCTGGCGAAGCTCGCCGCCGGCGACAGGCGCAGGATCATCCTGTTCGATTCCCCGCCTGCTTTGATGGCGTCGCACGCGACCGTTCTCGCCGGCCATGTCGGCCGGGCGCTGGTCGTGGTGCGCGCCGACCGGACAACCGAAGCCGATCTGCGCGAGACGATCGGCCTGCTCTCCGGCTGCGGCCATGTCGGCCTCATCCTCAACGGAGCGGGCTTGGCCGTCACCGGCCGCAAATTCGGCGCTTACGATGGATATGGCCATGACCAATGAGCTTCATCTGACCCGGCGCCTGCGCCACCTGGCACTTGCCGTCGGCCTCACCCTGGCCGGCGCGAGCGCCCACGCGCAAAGCGCGCCGCCCGCCGATCCCGGCATCACCGGCGCGGTGACGCAGCAGGACGGCGGCCAGCCCGTGCCCGCTGTGTCGCATCGCCGGCACAGCCGCGGCGAGATCCGGCCCTATCTCGAGGTCGCCCAGGTGCTGAGCGCGGACCTTAACGGCGGCGAGACGCTGACCTACACCAGCGTCGCCGCCGGCGTCGACGGCCGGATCGAGACCCGCCGGGTCACCGCCCAGATGAGCCTGCGCTACGAGCATCATTTCGACTGGCAGAGCCAGTCGGGGGACCAGGACGTCGTTTCCGGCGTCGCCATGGTCCACGCCGAGGTGGCGCCGGGCGTGCTGTCGCTCGACGCCGGCGCGATCGCCACCCGCACCGGCGGCGAGGGGCGCACCTTCGGCGTCACCAATCAGGACCGGTCGGTCGACGTCTACAGCGCCTATGCCGGGCCGACGCTCGCGACCCATGCCGGGCCGCTGGCGATCAACGGCGCCTACCGCTTCGGCTACACCAAGGTCGACGACCATCGCCCGGGCGGCCTGCTCGACGACGATTTCGACAGCTCCACCGCGCACAGCCTGACCGGCAGTGTCGGCATGGCGCCCAATCGGGGCCTGCCGTTCGGCTGGACCGTCGGCGCCGGCTATGCCCGCGAGAATTCGGGCGGCCGCTTCCGCAACCGCTTCGAGGGCGCCTATGTGCGCGGCGACGTCGTCGTGCCCGTGGGGCCGACCCTCGCGCTGACCGCGGGCGTCGGCTACGAGGACATCCAGGCCTCGCAGCGCGACGTCGTTCGCGACGCCGGCGGCGTGCCCGTGCCGGACGCGCAGGGGCGCCTGACCCCCGATCCGACCGCGCCGCGGCTGCTGACCTACGACATGGACGGCATCATGTACGATGCCGGCATCATCTGGCGGCCGAGCCCGCGCACCGAATTGCAGGCGCGCGCCGGCCATCGCTACGGCGGCACCACCTATCTCGGCACGTTCAGCCACCGGATCGGCAACCACGCCTCGGTCAACGCCGCCGTCTACGACACGGTGGAGACGTTCGGCCGTGGATTGACGAACAGTATCAGCAGCTTGCCGGCCAACCTTAATGTCAGCCGCGATCCGCTGACCGGCGGCCTCAACGGCTGCGTCTTCGGCCAGGCCGGCGGCGGCATCTGCCTCGACCGCTCGCTCCAGTCGATCACCGGCAGCACCTTCCGCGCCCGCGGCGCCACCATCAGCTTCGCCGGCGAGCGCGGCCTGTGGAGCTACGGCTTCGGCGCCGGCTACAACCACCGCCGCTATTTCCGGCCGGTCGGGGCCGCGTTCGCGGTCAGCCAGGCGGGCGCGGACGACGATGTCAGCGTCTACGGCAATGTCGGCCGCCGCCTGAGCCGGACCTCCAGCATCGACGCCAACGCCTATGTCAGCTGGTACGACAACGACCTGCCCGGCTCCCACGCGGTGACGAGCACCGGCGCGACGCTGAGCTACAATCGCAGCTTCATGCTGGAGCGGCTGCAGCTGCTCGCCGCCATGGGCCTCTACAACACCGACGACGGCACCGATTCGGCGACCAACGCCTCGGGGCTGGTCGGCCTCAGGTACACCTTCTGACCGGCGCGGCGAGCGGGAGAGAGACATGTACACCGAGACTTACGGCCTGACCGGACAGCCGTTCCAGCTGACCCCCGACGCGCGCTTCTGGTTCGACAGCCGCACCCACAGGAAGGCGATGGCCTATCTCGGCTACGGCCTCGCCCAAAGCGAGGGCTTCATCACCGTCACCGGCGAGATCGGCGCCGGCAAGTCGACCCTGGTCGCGCACCTGATGGCCAATATCGACCGCGCCCGCCTCAATGCGATCAGCCTCGTCTCGACCCAGGTCGAGGGCGACGACCTGCTCCGGCTCGTCGCCCAGGGGCTCGGCCTCGATACGGGCGCGGTCGAGAAGGCGCGGCTGCTGGACGCGGTCGAGCAGCAGCTCGAGGCGGATCTTCGCGCCGGCAAGCGCACCCTGCTGATCGTCGACGAGGCCCAGAACCTGCCGGTCTCGGCGCTCGAGGAATTGCGGATGCTCTCGAACTTCCAGGTCGGCGGCCGCGCCCTCATCCAGATCGTCCTGCTCGGCCAGCCCGAATTTCGCGACAAGCTCGCCAGTCCGGGCCTCGAGCAATTGCGCCAGCGCGTCATCGCCACTCACCATCTCGACGCGATGGGCGCGGACGAGGTCGAATCCTACATCCGCCACCGTCTCACCCGGGTCGACTGGCAGGGGAATCCCGAGTTCGCGCCGGCCGCGTTCGCGGCGATCCACCTGTACAGCGGCGGCATTCCGCGCCGCGTCAACCAGCTCGCCCACCGGCTGATGCTCAACGCCGCGGTCGAAGGCGCCGCCGTGATCGATGCCGAGGCGGTCCACGCCGTCGCCGCCGAGATGGGCGCCGACGCCGGCGCGTCCGAGCCCGCGCGCGAGGAGAGGGTGCTGCCGCTGCGCGCGGCCCGCGTCACCCCGATCGCCGCCAACGAGCCGGCGGCGCCGCGGCCCGATCCCGCCTTGGCGCAGCGCGTTGCCGCTCTGGAGGCGCAGGTCGTCGAGCAGGAAGCGATGCTGCGCCGCGCCCTGACCATGCTGGTCGAGTGGGTAGAGACCGCTCCTGAAACGGCGTATCGTACGCACGCAGCCTGATCAGGAGGGCCGATGAAGAACGCCCTCTCCGTCGATGTCGAGGACTGGTTCCAGGTCGGCGCCTTCGAGACGGTGATCGCCCGCGACGCGTGGGAGACGCTGCCGCGCCGGGTCGAGCGCAACACCGACGCCGTGCTCGCCTTGTTCGACGAGGCCGGGGTCAAGGCGACCTTCTTCACCCTGGGCTGGATCGCCGAGCGCCACCCCGCCTTGATTCGCCGCATCGCCGAAGCCGGCCACGAGATCGCCAGCCACGGCTGGGACCACAAGCGCGTGTTCACGATGAGCGAGGCCGAGTTCCGCGCCGACCTCGAACGGGCGCGGGCGGCGATCGAGGATGTTTCGGGCCAAAGGCTCAGCGGCTATCGCGCGCCGAGCTTCTCGGTCGACGCTCGCACGCCCTGGGCCCATCCGGTGCTCGCCGAGCAGGGCTATGCCTATTCCTCGAGCGTCGCCCCGGTCCGCCACGACCATTACGGCTGGCGCGAATCGCCGCGCTTCGCCTGGCGCCCGGTCGAGGGATCGGACCTGATCGAGCTTCCGGTCACCACGATCGAGCTCGCCGGCCGCCGCTTCGCCGCCGGCGGCGGAGGGTTTTTCCGGCTGCTCCCCTACGCCGTCTCCAATTGGGCGATCGGCCGCGTCAACGGCGCCGAGCAACGGCCGGCGATTTTCTACTTCCATCCGTGGGAAATCGACGCGGGCCAGCCGCGGGTCGCGGATGCACCGCTGAAATCGAAGCTGCGCCACTACACCAATCTCTCCGCCATGCGCCCCAAGCTACTGAAATTACTGATGGCGCATGCGTGGGGCCGCACCGACGACGTCGCCGCCGCCGAGCAGGCGCGGCTGCCGTGAACGCGCCCGCGCCCGATCTCGCGGTGAGTGTCCGCGCCGTCGATCTCGGCGCCGACTCGGCGCGAATCGATGCGTTCGTCACGGCCCATCCGGGCGGCACCATCTTTCACCGCCCGCAGTGGAGCCGCGCGGTCGAGCGCGGCTGCGGCCAGCGCGCTCATTATCTCCTCGCGGAGCGCGGCGGGACCATTGTCGGCTGCCTGCCGCTGACCGCGATCCGCTCATCCCTATTCGGCAACGCGCTCGTCTCGGCGGGCTTCGGCACCGGCGGCGGCATCCTCGGCGAGGGCGGCGAGGCGCTCGCCCGGGCCGCCTGCGAATTGGGCCATCCCACGGTCGAGTTGCGCGGCGGCCCGATCCCCGCCGGCTGGAGCGCCGCCGAAGGCGTCTACGCCGGCTTCTCGCGCGACCTGCCGGCCGACGAGGCGGCGCTGCTCGCGAGCATTCCCCGCCGCCAGCGCGCCGCGGTGCGCCATGCGCTCGTCTCCGACCTCGAGGCCTCGGCCGGCCGCGACCGCCGCCACCGCGACGCCCATTTCCGCGTCTATGCCGAAAGCGTCCGCAACCTCGGCACGCCGGTCTTTCCCCAGGCGCTGTTCGAGGCCGCGCTCGACGAATTCGGCGAGGATGCGGACATCCTCATCGTCTGGCAGGCGGGCCGGCCGCTCGCCGCCATGCTCAGCTTCCATTTCAAGGGCGTCTGCCAGCCTTATTGGGGCGGCGGCACCCGCGAGGCGCGCGGCCGGCACGCCAACGACCTTGCCTATTTCGAGGTGATGCGCCGGGCGATCGCGCGCGGCTGCACCCGCGCCGATTTCGGCCGCTCGAAGGTCGGCACCGGGCCCTGGCTGCGCAAGAAGAATTGGGATTTCGAGGAGACGCCGCTCGTCTACGCCGTCCGCGGCGCGGCGCGCGAGGTCAATCCGCTCGACCCCAAATACCGCTTTCGGGTCGCGGCCTGGCAGAAGATGCCGCTGTTCCTCGCCAACCGCCTCGGCCCGCTGATCGCGCGAGGGCTCGGATGAAGGACATCCTCTTCCTCGCCCACCGCATCCCCTATCCACCGGACCGGGGCGATAAGATCCGCTCGTGGCACCTGCTCCGGCACCTCGCCTCGCTGACCAGGGTCCATCTCGCCTGCTTCGCGGACGATGAGGCCGACGCGTCCCATCTCGCCGCTCTGCGCGAAGCGCTCGCTGGCCGTCTCGGCGAGGCGCATGTCGAGGTGCGCAGCCGCGGCAAGGTCGCCGCCGGCGCGATCGCGCTCGTCGAACGTCGGCCGATCTCGCTCAGCCTGTTCGACAGCCCGAAGCTGCGCGCCTTCGTCGAGCGAAAGCTCGCCGACGATGCGGTCGGGACGGTGTTCGCCTTCTCCGGCCAGATGGCGCAGTTCGTGCCCGCAGGCGCGCGCCAGCGCTTCGTCATGGATTTCGGCGACGTCGATTCGGCCAAGTTCGCCCAATATGCCGCCGACGGCGCCGGGCCGATGCGCTGGGTCAACCGCCGCGAGGGCGAAAAGCTCTTCGCCTTCGAGCGCGCCACCGCGGACCGCGCCGATCTCTGCCTGTTCGTCAGCGAGGCCGAGGCGGCGCTGTTTCGCGGCCGCACCGGGCTCGCCAACATCCGCGCCCTTTCGAACGGCATCGACGTCGATTTCTTCGATCCCGAGGCCGATTTTCCGCGGCTCGGGAAAGGGGAGGGGCCGCTGCTCCTGTTCACCGGGCAAATGGACTATCCGCCCAATTTCGAGGCGGTGGCCTGGTTCGCCCGCGAGGTGTTGCCGCTGGTCCCGGCGGCGCGCTTCGCGATCGCCGGTCGCAACCCGCCGCCCTCGGTCCGCGCGCTGGCGAGCGAGCGGGTGACCGTCACCGGCGCCGTCGCCGACATGCGCTCCTGGCTCGCCGCCGCCGACGTCGTCGTCGCGCCCCTGAAGCTCGCCCGCGGCATCCAGAACAAGGTGCTCGAGGCGATGGCGATGGCGAAGCCGGTCGTCGCCTCGCCCGCCGCCTTCGAAGGGATCGAGGCCGAGCCGGGCCGCGATCTCCTCCTCGCCGAGGACGCGGCAGCCACGGCGGCCGCGATCGACCGCCTGCTGAAGGCGCCCGGGACGATCGGCGCCGCCGCCCGCCGCCAGATGCAGCGGCGCTACCGCTGGGACGCCCGCCTCGCCCCGCTCGCCGGGATGGTCGACCCCTCCATCAAAAGGGAAGCGGCATGAGCACGCTCGCCATCGAGGCGGGCATGGCCGGCGCCGTCTCGGGCTGGCGCAGGCATCTCGCCGGGCTTGCGCTCGCCTGCGGCCTGATCGTCGCTTTGTTCGTGCGCGACGCGATCGACGTCGCCGCGATCTGGTGGAACAGCTCGACCTTCAACCACTGCCTGCTGATTCCGCCGATCATCGGCTGGCTGGTCTGGCAGCGGCTGCCGCAGCTCAGGCAGCTCACCCCCGCCGCCTGGTGGCCCGGCCTCATCCTCGTCGGCGCCGGCGCGCTGGGCTGGCTGATGGGCGAGGCGAGCGGGGTCGATCTCGCGCGCCATTTCGGCCTCTTCCTGATGCTCCAGGGCGCGGTTATCGCCTGCCTCGGCAAGGCGGTCGCGCGCGGCCTCGCTTTCCCGCTCGCTTATGCCCTGTTCCTGGTGCCGGCGGGCGAGGAGATCGTGCCCGTCATGCAGACCGTCACTGCCCGGATCGCCGCCGCCCTGCTGGCGCTGACCGGCGTGCCGGCGCATCTCGAAGGCATCTTCATCACCACTCCGACCGGCTATTTCGAGGTCGCCGAGGCCTGCGCGGGGGTCAAGTTCCTGATCGCGATGGCCGCGTTCGGGGCGCTGGTCGCCAATGTCTGCTACCGATCCTGGCGCCGCCGCGCCGCTTTCCTGGCGGTGGCGCTGATCATTCCCGTGTTCGCCAACGGGGTGCGCGCCTGGGGGACGATCTACATCGCCCACCTGACCAGCATCGACTTCGCCGCCGGCTTCGATCATGTCGTCTACGGCTTCATTTTCTTCGCCATCGTCATCGCGCTGATCCTTGCGATCGGCTGGCGCTTCTTCGACCGCGGCGCCGACGATCCCTGGTTCGATCCCGAAGCGCTCCAGCCCGAACCGCCGCGCGGCGCGCCGCTCAACCTGGTGATCGCGGCCGCGATCGGCCTCGCGGTCCTGCCGCCGGCCTGGTCGTCCGCGGTCGCCGCCGCCGGCATCCGCCCGCTTCCGGCTGCGGCCAGCCTGCCCGAGGTGCGGGGATGGCAACGCGTGCCGCGCGGCAGCGGCATCCCCTGGCAGCCCCATTATGCCGGCGCCGGCCGCGTCACGCTCGCCCACTACCGCGACGCGCGCGGGCGCACGATCGATCTCGCCATCGCCGTTTACGTCCGCCAGAGCGAGGGCCGCGAGCTGGTCGGCTTCGGCCAGGGCGCCGCCGCGCCGGAAGGCCGCTGGGCCTGGACCGCCGACGCGGCGCCGCCGCCGGACGGGCGCGCGGAACGGATCGCCTCACATGGCTTGGAACGGCAGGTGGTCAGCTTCTACCGTGTCGGCGACATCGTCACCGGCAGCGGGGTAGGGGTGAAATTGGAGACATTGAAGGTGCGGCTGCTCGGCGGCCCGCAGCGCGCGGTCGCGGTCCTGGTCTCGAGCGAGTCGCGGCCGGCGATCGACGATTTCCTCGTCGCGCTCGGCCCGATCGCCCCGCTCGCCGACCGCGCCGCCGGGCTCGACTGATATGTGCGGCATCGCCGGCATCTTCCACCCCGACGTCCCCAAGCCGGTCGATCCGGCGAGGGTTCAGGCGATGACCGATGTCCTCGCCCATCGCGGCCCCGACGGCAGCGGCATCTGGACCGCGCCCGGCGTCGGTTTCGGCCATCGCCGCCTCGCCATCATCGACCTCTCCGACGCCGCGGCGCAGCCGATGTCGACCCCGGACGGGCGCCAGACCGTCATGTTCAACGGCGAGATCTACAATTTCCGCGAGGTGCGGGCGGAGCTCGAAGCCAAGGGCCACCGCTTCCGCACCGAGAGCGATACCGAGGTGATCCTCGCCGCCTGGCGGCAATGGGGGGCGGACGGCCTCAAGCGCCTCAACGGCATGTTCGCCATCGCCCTTTACGACGCCGCCGAGGATGCGCTGTTCCTCGCCCGCGACCGGCTCGGGGTGAAGCCGCTCTTCTACGTCGAGCTCGCCGACGGAGCCCTCATCTTCGCCTCCGAATTGAAGGGCCTGCTCGCCAACCCGCTGCTGCGCCGCGCCCCCAATGCCCAGGCGATCGAGGACTTCCTCGCCTACGGCTACGTTCCCGACGACGCGTCGATCGTCGAGGGGGTGAAGAAGCTCGCTGCCGGCCATTATCTCCACATCCGCCGCGGTCGCCCGGTGCCGCGCCCGGTGCAGTGGTGGGACGCCGATTTCTCCAATCCCGTGCGCAAGCCGGTCAAGGCGCTCGAGGAGGAGATGGTCGAGCGCCTCGGCGCCGCGGTCCGCTCGCGCATGGTCGCCGACGTGCCGCTGGGCGCCTTCCTTTCCGGGGGCGTCGACAGCTCGGCGGTGGTCGCCTTCATGGCGGAGGCGAGCCGGGGCGCGGTCGAGACCTGCTCGATCGGCTTCGACGTGCCCGACCATGACGAGACTCGCTACGCCGACATGGTCGCCCGATTGTTCGCCACGAACCACCGCAGCCGCATCGTCGCCGCTGAGGATTTCGGCCTGATCGACACGCTTGCGGAGGCATTCGACGAACCCTTCGCCGACGCCTCGGCGCTCGCCACCTACCGGGTCTCGGAACTCGCGCGTGAGAAGGTCAAGGTCTCGCTCTCGGGCGACGGCGCCGACGAAGCGTTCGGCGGCTACCGCCGCCACCGCATGTTCATGGCCGAGGAGCGCGCCCGCGCGCTGCTGCCGGGCCCGCTCGCCCGCGCCGCCGGCGCGCTCGGCACCGTCTATCCCAAGCTCGACTGGGCGCCGCAATTCCTGCGCGCCAAAACCACGCTGCAGGCGCTGGGGCAGGGCAGCGGCCTCGCTTATGCCCTGGCCGTCGGCGTCACCCCGCCGGCGATCCGCCGCCGGATCTTCACCGCCCCGCTCCACGGCCATGTCGCCGAAGCGCGCTACGTCCGGGCGATGGCCGAGGCGCCGGCGCGCGACCCGCTCTCCCGCGCCCAATATGCCGATCTCAAGATCTGGCTGCCGGGCGACATCCTCACCAAGGTCGACCGCGCCTCGATGGCGGTGAGCCTGGAGGCGCGCGAACCTTTGCTCGACCACCGCCTCGTCGAATTCGCCGCCCGCCTGCCGGCGAACATGCGGCTGCGGGGCGGCACCGGCAAATGGCTGATGAAGCGCGCGCTTTCATCGCGCCTCCCCGCCGAGATCCTGCACCGCCGCAAGATGGGCTTCGTCACCCCGGTCTCGGCCTGGTTCCGCGGCCCGCTCGCGGCGGAGGCGGCGGCGATCGCGCGCAGCGCCGCGCTCGCCGAGACCGGCTGGTTCGACGCCGAGGCGATCGCCGGCATCGCCGAGGCCCACAAGAGCGGCCGCGCCGACCATGGCCGCCTGCTCTGGCAGTTGCTGATGCTGGAGAAGTCGCTCCGCCGGCTGTTCGGCTTCGGCGCGGTCAGCGTGGATAGAGCGCCTCGGCGAAATAGAGGCCGTCGGGCGGCGCGTTGAAGCCCAAGGCGGCGCGGTCCTTCGCCTCGAGCGCCGCCTTCAGATCTGCTTTGGTCCATTTGCCGCGCCCGACCAGCTCGAGGCAGCCGACCATCGAGCGCACCTGGTGGTGGAGGAAGGAGCGCGCCGCCGCCTCGATCTCGATCGTCTCGCCGAACCGCCTTACGGTCAGCCGGTCGAGCGTCTTGACCGGGCTCTCCGCCTGGCAATGGGCCGAACGGAAGGTCGTGAAATCGTGATGACCGACAAGGACTTGCGCGGCCTTGTTCATCTCGTCCGCATAGAGCACGACCGGCACCCGCCAGGCCCGGCCCGCCTCGAGCGCCAGCGGCGCCCGCCGGTTGACGATCCGGTAGAGGTAGCGCCGGCCGATGCAGGAGAAGCGCGCATGAAAGTCGTCGTCCGCCTCCTGCGCCCCGAGGATCGCGACCGGCAGCGGCCGCAATTTGGCATTGATCCCGTCGGCCAGGCGATGAGGCGTGATCGCGCGTTCGATGTCGACATGCGCGGTCATCGCCAGCGCGTGCACGCCCGCGTCGGTCCGCCCCGCGGCGTGGAGGGTGACCTCCTCATGGGTGATCGCCCCGATCGCCTCCTCGATCGCCTGCTGGACCGACGGGCCGTGCGCCTGCCGCTGCCAGCCCATGAACGGCCGGCCGTCATATTCCACAATGAGCCGAAACCGGGTCACGCCAATTTCGCACCCGCGGGGATCGCAAAGCCGCGCAGCAATTCGGCCGGCATCATCGCTTCGCGTCCGGCCCGCCGAACCAGGCTCGGCACGATCGAACCTTCGGCGCAGGCGATCGCGAGGCCGTGATCGAGCACGGTTCCCGGCGCTCCGCTCAGTTGCGAAATCTCGGCGGCAAGCACTTTGATTCGCTCGCCTTCATGTTCGAAGAATGCGCCCGGCGCGGGGTTGAAGGCGCGAATTTGCCGCTCCACCTCGGCGGCGCTCCTGGCGAAGTCGAGCCTGGCCTCCTCCTTGGCGATCTTGGGCGCATAGGTCGCCCGCTCGTCGCGCTGCGGCATGCGGCCGACATCGGGAAGCAGGCCCAGCACCCGCACCATCGCGGTGGCGCCGAGCCGCGCCAGTTCCTCGCTGAGCTCGCCGGCGGTCTTGCGGCCCACTTCGGCCGGCAGCACCGCCAGCATCGGCCCGGTGTCGAGCCCGCGCTCCATCTGCATGATGGTGACGCCGGTGATCGCGTCGCCGGCGAGGATCGCGCGCTGGACCGGCGCCGCGCCGCGCCATCGCGGCAGCAGCGAAGCGTGGACGTTGAGGCAGCCGTAGCGGGGCGCGGCGAGGATCGGCTCGGGCAGGATCAGCCCGTAAGCCGCCACCACCGCGGCATCGAGCGCCAGGCCTGCGAACGCCGCCTGCGCCTCCGCGCTTTTGAGCGACGCCGGCGTCCTGACCTCGACGCCGGCCGCTTCCGCGCGCTGCTGGACGGGGGAGGGGCTTAGCCCCTTGCCCCGCCCCGCCGGCCGCGGCGGCTGGGCATAGACCGCGGCGACCTCGTGCCCCGCGGCGAGGAGGGCGTCCAATGTCGGCACGGCGAAATCCGGCGTTCCCATGAAGGCGATGCGCATGGCTCTGCTCTAACTGATGCTTGCCCGCCTTCACCACCCTCCATATGCCGTTGCAATGGCCTCTTCCGAGATCGAAGCGCTGACCCAGGCGCTGGCGCGGCTTCCCGGCCTCGGCCCGCGCTCGGCGCGGCGCGCCGTTCTCCACCTGATGAAGAAACGTGAGACGTCGCTGATGCCGCTGCTGCGCGCGCTGACCCAGGTCAGCGAGACCCTCTCGGTCTGCGCGATCTGCGGCAATGTCGACACGATCGATCCCTGCACGATCTGCGCCGACGCCCGCCGCGATGCGCGCCTGCTCTGCGTCGTCGAGGAGGTGTCGGACCTGTGGGCGCTCGACCGTTCGCGGCTGTTCCCGGGCCGCTTTCACGTCCTCGGCGGCCGCCTCTCGGCGCTCGAGGGGGTCCGCCCCGAGGATCTCGGCATCGACAAGCTGGTGGCGCGCGTCGCCGCCGGCGGCATCGACGAGGTCGTGCTGGCGATGAACGCCACGCTCGAAGGCCAGACCACCGCCCATTATCTCGCCGAGCGGCTCGAGCGCTTCCCGATCCGCCTCACCCAGCTCGCCCACGGCCTGCCGGTCGGCGGCGAGCTCGACTATCTCGACGAGGGGACGCTCGCGCAGGCGCTGCGCGCGAGAAGGCCCGTTTCCTGATCCTCCCCGGGACGGGGAGGGGGACCGCGACGCGAAGCGTCGTGGTGGAGGGGGCCGGGAGCGAGTCGCTGAGCCCCCTCCACCAGCCTGCGGCTGGTCCCCCTCCCCGTCCCGGGGAGGATTGAAGACTCGTCGCATTGCCCCTATTTTTCGGCCATGGCTTTGCTTCCCATCGTCGAGGTTCCGGACCTCCGGCTGAAACAGATTTCCGCGCCCGTGGCGGAGGTCGACGACGAGATTCGCGCGCTGATCGCGGACATGTTCGAGACGATGTACGCGGCGCCGGGCATCGGCCTCGCCGCGGTCCAGGTCGGCGTGCCCAAGCGGCTGCTGGTGATCGATCTCCAGGAGCCCGAGGAGGAGGAGGGCGAGCCGGTCCGCGATCCGCGCGTCTTCATCAACCCCGAGATCCTCACCCATTCCGACCAGCAGGTCCCCTATACGGAGGGCTGCCTCTCGGTTCCCGACCAATATGCCGAGGTCGACCGCCCCGACCGCATCCGCGCCCGCTGGCTCGACGAAACGGGCGCCGCGCACGAGGAGGACATCGACGGCCTGCTCGCCGTTTGCCTCCAGCACGAGATGGACCATCTCGAAGGCATCCTATTCATCGACCACCTCTCCCGCCTCAAGCGCGAGATGATCCTCAGGAAGATCGCCAAGGCCCGCAAGCAGGCGGCTTAGACCTCCGCTCCCCGTTTCGTCATTCCCGCGAAAGCGGGGGTCCAGCTTCCTTGTCGAGGAAAAGCTGGACCCCCGCTTTCGCGGGAGTGACGATTGTGGTTGAGCAAGACTCGCCGCTGCTTTAGGTTCGCTCTTCGTTCCGCAATGGAAGAGTGATGGATCCACTGGTTCTATTGGTTGCCGCCGCACTGATCGCCGCCGGGATCGGTCTCGGCTGGTTTCTCGGTGGCCGTGCTGCCGCAAGCCTTGCCGAAGAGCGTGGTGAAGCGGCGAAGCTGCTCCGCCTGCAGCTGACCGCGCTGGAAGGCGAACGCGACGAGGCGAACCGGCTCCGCGAAGAAGCGCAGCGGGAGCTCGCCGGCATCAACGCCGCGCGCGTGGAGCGCGAGGCCGCCATGCAGGAACAGATCAAGGCCCTGATCGAGGCGAAGGACGCGCTTTCCGCCCAGTTCAGCAAGATCGGCCAGGAAATCCTGAACGCAGCCCAACAGAAGTTTCTGGACGGGGCGAATGAGCGGCTGGTTCAACAGGGCAAGGACAGCCAAACCCGCCTGAGCGAACTGCTGCGGCCGGTGAGTGACACCCTGAAGCGCTACGAGGAGAATCTGAAGCGGGTCGAGAATGATCGGATGGGCAGCTACGGTGAGCTGAAGGCGGCAGTCGCCCAGCTAACCCAGGGCAACGAGAGTGTCCGCAAGGAAACACAGCGCCTCGCCAACGTGATGCGATCAAGCCCCAAGGCCCGTGGCCGTTGGGGCGAGGAGCAGCTGCGCACCATCCTCGAATCCGCCGGCCTTGCCGAAAACATCGACTTCTCTTTGCAGGGCACGGTGAGCGATGGCGAGCGCCAGATTCGGCCCGACTGCGTGATCAATCTGCCCGGCGGACGGTGCATAGTCGTCGACGTCAAATGTCCGTTGGTCCATTTCGAGCAGGCGTTCGACGAGGAGGACGAGGCGGTTCGCGCCGATCTGCTTGCCCAGCACGCTGCATCGATGAAGGCCTATGCCACCGATCTCGGTCGCAAGGGCTATTGGCGACAATTCGATCTATCTCCCGATTTCGTCATAATGTTCATTCCCGGCGAGCACTTTCTCTCGGCCGCCGCTGAGCGGGCTCCCGAGCTGATCGAAAGCGCTTATCGCCAAGGCGTCATTATCGCCTCGACGATCAATATGCTCGCGCTCGCCAAGGTCATGGCCGGGATGTGGCGCCAGGAGGCGCTGGCGGCTCAAGCGGCTGAAATTGCACAATTGGGCAAGGAGCTTCATGCGCGGCTACAGGTCATGGGCAGCCACGTTTTCGACCTTGGCCGGAACTTGAGGTTGGCGACTGAATCCTACAACGACTTCGTCGGCAGCCTCGACCGCAACGTGCTGACCCAGGCCAAACGATTCGAAACGCTCAAGGTGGCGGAGGGAAACAAGCTGATCAAAGATCCGCCCGTGATCGATTTTACTCCGCGGGCCACGACCAAGCTGATCGACAATGCTCCGCCGGATGAAGCCGTCGATCCCTAGGGCAGCCGCCGCAGCCGGATCGTGCCGCCATTGCCGGTCAGGACCAAAGTCTCGCCGTCCGGATAGGCGAACCGGACGGGGCCGGCCAGCAGCGCGAGCACGCGCCGCTCGTGGCGCATGCGCGGCTCGGGGCAGGCCATGCGGGTCGCGACGATCGGCCCCGGCGTCAGCGTCCGGATCGCTTCGCGATAGGGGCCGGAGAAATGGTTGCAGCCGGCCTGGCCGAGGATCCGGCCCTCGCTGAACTGAAGAGTGTAATCCTCGGCGGCCGGCACCGCTTCGCCGTCGTTCGCGGCGATGCCCCAGGCGGTGTCGGCGAGGCTGGCGGGCGCAAGCGTCGCGCCGCCGCAGCCTTCGAGCCCGGGTCCGGCCCGGCGCCCGAGCCAGACGCGGACACTGTCGGCCTGATAGCGGTCGCTCATCCCGTCATTGCATTCGCCGTGGCGGATTTCGACGGTGAGCCGCTGCGCCCGGTAGACGCGCCCGCCGCGGATCGCGCGCGGCCGCGCCGTCGCGACGATCCGCGAATCGTCGGGCGATTCGAAGACGATCCGGTTGCCGGTGATGGTGACGCCCCAGAACGGCTCGGTGCCGTGGCCGTGATAGGGCGCCGCGGCTAGCAGCAAGGCAAGCAGCGCGCTCATCGCCGCCGCCACTGGTTGACGACTTCATAGGCCATCACCGCCGCCGCCACCGCCGCGTTGAGGCTGTCGGCCTTGCCCAGCATCGGCATCTTCACCAGCATGTCGCACTCCCGCTCATAGGCTTCCGGCAGCCCGGCCTGCTCGTTGCCGACCAGGACGAAGGCGGGCTTCCGGTAGCGCGGCGCCTGATAGTCCTCGGTGGCGTTGAGGCTGGTGCCGATCAGTTGGCCCGGCCCCGAACGCAGCCAGGGCACGAACGCCTCCCAGCGCGCCGCCGCGATTCGCTGAGTGAACAAGGCCCCCATCGAGGCGCGCACCGCCTCGGCGGAAAAGGGGTCGGCGCAGTCGTCGATCAGGATCAGCCCGCCGGCGCCGACCGCGTCGCCGGTGCGCAGGATCGTGCCGAGATTGCCCGGGTCGCGCAGCGCCTGGGCGACGATCCAGAGCGGCGCCGCGCTGCGATCGATGCCGGCAAGGCTGGTGTCGAACGCCCGGTAGACGCCGAGCGCCGCCTGCGGGTTTTCCTTGCCCGAGATCTTGTGGAGGATGTCGCCGCTGGTTTCGATCGCGTCGCCGCCGGCGGCCTCGGTCTCCTCGATCAGCGCCTGCAGCAAAGGGTGCGAGGCATCGCTGAAGAACAGCTGCTCGGGCAGCACGCCCGCCGCGCGCGCCTCGGTCAGGATGCGGAGGCCCTCGGCGAGAAACAGCCCCTCGGCGCGCCGGTTCTTCTTGTCGCGAAGGCTGCGCGCCTGCTTGACGAGGGGATTGGAGAAGGCGGTGATCTGCCGCGGCATCACTCGGCCTCGTTGAACAGCGCCTCGACCAGCGCGCTGAGTTGCTCGACCGCCCGCTCGGCGCCGAGGCCGGTGGCGCTGATCGTGATCGTGTCGCCCATTGCCGCGCCCAGCATCATCAGCCCCATGATCGAGGTGCCGCAGACGATGGTGCCGTCCTTCTCGACCTCGATCTGGGCGTCGATCTGCGACGCGAGGGTGACGAACTTGGCGCTGGCGCGGGCGTGGAGGCCGCGCTTGTTCCGGACCTCCACGGTGCGGCTGTGCATCGTCAGGCGGCCGCCTCGCCCAGGATTTCCGACGCGACGGAGATATATTTGCGGCCCGCCTCGCGCGCGGCGGCGACGGCGGCGCGGACGTCCATCGTCTTGCGCGCGCCTTCGAGGCGAATCAGCATCGGCAGGTTGACCCCGGCGATCACCTCGATCTTGTCCGACTTCATCAGGCTGATGGCGAGGTTGGACGGGGTGCCGCCGAACAGGTCGGTCAGGATGATCACGCCGGTGCCGTCATCGACCTTGGCGATCGCCTTGGCGATGTCCTTGCGGCGCGCCTCCATATCGTCGTCGGCGCCGATGCAGATCGCGGCGATCCGCTCCTGCGGCCCGACGACATGCTCCATCGCGACGATGAATTCGGCCGCGAGCCGGCCATGGGTGACCAATACAAGTCCGATCATTCATTCACCTTGAGCGCCGTCCGCCTCGTTCTTTCCTGACTTCTCTGCCCCTGCGGATCGCTCGATGCCGTCGCGAGGCGGCGTGGCGAGGTCGCGATGGTCGAGACTGGGCGAAAAACCCGCCATGCGCAACCGTGCCGCGACTCGCTCCGCGACATGGACCGAGCGGTGGCGCCCGCCCGTACAGCCGAATGCGATCGAGACATAGGATTTTCCTTCGGCCCGGTAGCGGGGCAGGAGGGTGAGCAGCAGGTCCTCGATCCTGGCCATCGCCTCCTCATAGGCCTCGTCGCCGGCGATGTGCGCGCCGACCGCTTCATCGAGCCCGGTCAGGTCGCGCAGATCCTCCTGCCAGTGCGGGTTCCTGAGGAAGCGCATGTCGAGGACGAGGTCGGCGTTGCGCGGGATGCCGCGGGCGAAGCCGAACGACATGATCGAGAGCGTCGGCGACTCGCCGCCGGTGGCGAAGCGGTCGCGAATCTGCTGCTGGAGGGCGGGCACGTCGCTGTCGGTGGTGTCGATGACATGGTCGGCCCAGCGCTTCAGCGGCGCGGTCAGCTCGCGTTCCTCGGCGATGCCGTCGATCGCCGGGCGGTCGGGCGCGAGCGGGTGGCGCCGCCTTGTCTCGGAATAGCGGCGGAGCAGCTCGGGGCCCATGCAGTCGAGATAAAGCGTCTCGACCGAGCGGCGCTTGCGCTCGCCGACCGCCTTGATCTGCTGGACGAGGCGCTCGGCGTCGAAGCCGCGGGTGCGGCTGTCGAGGCCGAGGGCGAGCGGCCGGCCACGCTCGGCGCCGACCGAGGGCGGCGTCGCCAGCAACGGCTCGAGCAGCGACAGCGGCAGATTGTCGACCGTCTCCCAGCCGAGGTCCTCGAGCGTCTTCAGCACCGTCGACTTGCCGGCGCCGGACAGGCCGGTGACGAGGAGGATGCGCTGCGGATCGCGCGACACGGCCATCAGCCGGCCAGCCCGAACAGCTTGAGCGCGGCCTCGACCTTGAGCGGCGCGGACGCCTCGAGGCCGGCGAGCCGGAGCACCGGGATCGCCACGCCCGCGACGAGCCGGGTCTCGCCGGGCTCGGGCTGGCGCTCGGGCCGCTCGTCGAGATCGACGAGCAGGGCGACCGGGACGTCCTGCGCGGTTTCGAGCTCGACGATGCCGACGCCGCGCAGCTCGATCTTGCCGATGATCGTCGCCGGCGCGGCGGCCAGCGCGACGCCCTTGACCCGGCGCACGATCGTGTAATCGTCGCTGATCAGCAGGGCGCCGCGGTCGACCAGGCGGAACGCGAGGTCGGACTTGCCCATGCCCGGCCGGCCGCCGATCAGCACCCCGCGGCCGTCGATCGCGACGCTGCTGGCATGGACCGTCTCCGACGAGAGCAAGCGGCGAGTCATGGCGCCGCCACCGGGAAGCGGACGACGAAGCGGGCGCCGCTGCGGCCATCGGTCCTGTCTTCGATCTCGATCGTGCCGCCATGGCCGTCGACGATCGCCCGGGCGATGGCGAGGCCGAGGCCGGAATGGCGGCCGAAATCCTCTTCGGGCCGGATCGAATGGAAGCGGTTGAAGATCGCCTCGCGGGCCTCGCCCGGCACGCCCGGCCCCTCGTCCTCGATGCTGACCAGCACTTCGTCGCCGACCGCCGCCGCCCGAACCTCGACCACCCCGCCCGGCGGCGAGAAGGAAATGGCGTTGTCGACGAGATTGTCGATCAACCGGGCGAGCCGCGATTCGGCGCCCATCACCGTCGCCGTCCCCACCCGCGGCCGGGCGAAGGCGACGACCACGCTTTTGCCGCCGCGCCCCTCCCAGAGCGGCAGCATCGCCTCGATCACCCGCCCCAGATCGACCGGCTCGAACCGCGCCCGCGACAGCTCCGCGTCGAGCCGCGCGGCTTCGGCGATGTCCACCACCAGCCGGTCCAGCCGGCGCACGTCCTGGCGGACCACGTCGAGCAGCCGGGCGCGGACCGCCGGGTCCTCGACCCGCTCGAGCGTGTCGACCGCGGAGCGCAGCGAGGCGAGCGGGTTCTTGAGCTCGTGGGTGACGTCGGCGGCGAAGGCGTCGGTCGCGTCGATCCGCTGCCTGAGGCTCTGGGTCATGTCGGCCAGCGCCCGGGCGAGCTGGCCGATTTCGTCGCGCCGGCGGGGCAGGACCGGGACGTCGACCTCGCGGTCCCGGCCGAGCCGGACCCGGTGCGCCGCGTGCGCCAGCCGGCGCAACGGGGCGGCGATCGTCCGCGCCAGGAAGCGCGACAGCAGGATCGACACGATCAGGGTCGCGGCCAGGATCAGCAGCAGCGAGCCGCGCTCCATCCGGACGACATGGCGCACGTCGCGGGCGTTGACGGTGAGCAGCAGCACGCCACCCTCGGGCCCCTCGATCCGCCGCGCGCCGCTGACATAGGGGGTGCCGTCCGGCGCGCGCCGCAGCATGATCGTCGGCCCGCCGGTCCGCAGCGCGGTCACCGCCTCGGGCCAGGCCTCGAGCCGGTCCCGCGCCGGCGGCGCGAACAGGGGCGGCCGCGCCCGGCCGACGATCGCGTCGAAGCCGTTGTCGAGCCAGCGCGCGACCTCGCGATACCAGGGCTCGACCGTCGGGTCGCGCAGCTCGTAGGTCGGCGGCACCCCGGCCCAGCTGTCCGCCTCGCGGTCGCCCTCGCGACCGTAGACCCTGAGCCGCGAGCGCGAATCCCGTCCCAGACGGATCAGGATCGGCTGGCGGGCGGCCTCCGGGATCGCCGGGAGCATGTGGGCGATCATCACCGTCTCCGACTGCGCCTGATCGAGCCGGGCCTGGGTCAATCGGGTGCGGAAGCTGTCGAGGTAGAAGATGCCGCCGGCGAGGATCGCGACCGCGAAGATGTTGACCGCGAGGATCCGGTGGCGGAGCGAAATCCGCCGCGTCCAGCCGAAGCCGTGCTCCTCATTCTTCGCCAAAGCGGTACCCGACCCCATAGAGCGTCTCGATCGCGCCGAACTCGCCGTCGACCGCGCGGAACTTGCGGCGCATGCGCTTGATATGGCTGTCGATGGTGCGGTCGTCGACATAGATGTCGTCCTGATAGGCGACGTCCATCAGCTGGTTGCGCGACTTGACCACGCCGGGCCGCTGCGCGAGCGCCTCGAGGATCAGGAATTCGGTGACGGTCAGGGTGACCTCCCCGCCGTCCCAGCTCACCCGGTGCCGCGCCGGGTCCATGACGAGCCTGCCGCGGGCGATCTCCGCCGCTTCGGGCGCGTCGTCCGGGCTGGGCGGCCGGGCGCGCATCTCGGTCCGCCGCAGCACCGCGCGGATGCGGGCCAGGAGGAGTCTCTGGGAGAAGGGTTTTGCGATATAGTCGTCGGCGCCCATGGCGAGGCCGAGCGCCTCGTCGAGCTCCTCGTCCTTCGAGGTCAGGAAGATAACCGGGAAATCGCTCTTCTCGCGCAGCCGGCGGAGCAGCTCCATGCCGTCCATCCGCGGCATCTTGATGTCGAGCACGGCCAAATCGGGCGGGTTTTCGACCAGCGCCTTCAGCGCCGCCTCGCCGTCCGAATAGAGGCGGGTGATGAAACCCTCCGACTGGAGGGTCACCGACAGCGACGTCAGGATGTTGCGGTCGTCGTCGACCAGGGCGATCGTAATCGACATCCCGCGGGCTTTAGCCAAGGGCGCCTCACCGCGCCACCCTTTGACGCAAGGCCGCCGCTCGGATAAGGGCGCGCCAACCACCCATATCCCAGGGGAATCACGTGGCCAACAAGGTCCCGGCCTTCGACTTGCACCATCAGGGCATCGACACGCCCGCGAAACTGCACTGGAATCTCGGCGCCGCCGCGCTGGTCGAGCATGCCGTGCGCAATGATGAGGGCCTGCTCGCCAGGGACGGGCCGCTGGTGGTCAGGACCGGCAAGCACACCGGCCGCAGCGCCAACGACAAGTTCATCGTCCGCGACGCCGGGACCGAGGCGACGATCTGGTGGGACAACAACAAGTCGATCAGCCCCGAATATTTCGCCGCGCTGAAGGCCGATTTCCTCGCCGCGCTGGCGGAGAAGGAGACCCTCTACGCCCAGGACCTCTACGGCGGCTCGCAGAGCGAGCATCGCGTCCGCGTCCGCGTGATCACCGAGCTCGCCTGGCACAGCCAGTTCATCCGCACCCTGCTGGTCCGCCCGGCCGCCGACGAGCTCGCCGGGTTCGAGCCCGAGTTCACGATGATCGACCTGCCGAGCTTCCAGGCCGACCCCGCCCGCCACGGCACCCGCTCGGAGACGGTGATCGCGGTCAATTTGACCGAGAAGCTGATCCTGATCGGCGGCACCGCTTATGCGGGCGAGATGAAGAAGTCGGTGTTCGGCATCCTCAACTATCTGCTTCCGCCGGCGGGCGTGATGCCGATGCACTGCTCGGCCAATATCGGCCCCAAGGGCGACACCGCCGTCTTCTTCGGCCTCTCCGGCACCGGCAAGACGACGCTCTCGGCCGATGCCGCCCGCACCCTGATCGGCGACGACGAGCATGGCTGGTCCGATACCGCGGTGTTCAACTTCGAGGGCGGCTGCTACGCCAAGATGATTCGGCTCTCGCCCGAGGCCGAGCCGGAGATCTACGCGACCACGCGGCGCTTCGGCACCTTGCTCGAGAATGTCGTGATCGACGAGGACACGCGCGAGCTCGACCTCGACGATGCCAGCCTCGCCGAGAATAGCCGCGGCGCCTATCCGATCGACTTCATCCCCAATTGCTCGGCCGAGAATATGGGGCCGGTGCCGAAGAATGTGATCTTCCTCGCCGCCGACGCCTTCGGGGTCCTCCCGCCGATCGCCCGGCTGACCCCGGAGCAGGCGATGTACCATTTCCTCTCCGGCTACACCGCCAAGGTCGCCGGCACCGAGATCGGCGTCACCGAGCCCGAGGCGACCTTCTCGACCTGCTTCGGCGCGCCGTTCATGCCGCGCTTCCCCTGGGTCTACGGCAACCTTTTGAAGGAGCGCATCGCCAAAGGCGGCGTCGCCTGCTGGCTGGTCAACACCGGCTGGACCGGCGGCAAATATGGAATCGGCAGCCGGATGCCGATCAAGGCGACGCGGGCGCTCCTGAACGCCGCGCTCGACGGCTCGCTGGCGCATGTCGAATTCCGCACCGACCCCAATTTCGGCTTCGCCGTGCCGGTCAGCGTGCCCGGCGTCGATGCCGCGATCCTCGATCCGCGCGGCACCTGGGCCGACAAGGCCGATTACGACGCGACCGCGGCGAAGCTCGTCGGCCTGTTCACCGCCAATTTCGCCAGATTCGCCGATCATGTCGACCAGGCCGTGCGCGACGCCGCGCCGCGCGTCGGCGGCCAACAAGCCCAACAAATCCGGGAGACCGTCATCAACGCGGCCTGACGCCAAGCCACAGACCTTTTCGAAGGAGCGTGCCGGCGAGGTCGGCGCGCTCCTTTTCTTTTATGCTTATGGGGAATGACAATGAGCGATCACGAACCGCGGCTCTGGCCGCACGACGCAGCGATCAGGCGGGTAGGGGAGGGCTTCCTCGCGCGCACCCTGGCCAAGCCCGAATGGACCCACGAGGCGCATATCGGCACGACCTGCTGGCTCATCCTCGAGCGGCCCGACATATTGCCCGAGCGCGACCTGCCGGACCTGATCCGCCGCTACAACGAAAGCGTCGGCGGGGTGAACAGCGACACGGAAGGGTATCACGAGACGATCACCCAGGTGTTCATCCGGACGTTGCGGGGGAGCCTCGCCGGGACGGAGGGGCAGGGGCTCAGCGCGCGGGTCAACGCGGTGCTGCTGGCGCCGGAGGGGCGGCGCGACTGGCCTTTGCGGTTTTATTCGCGCGAGCTGCTGTTCTCGGTGGAGGCGCGGCTGGGGTGGGTGGAGCCGGATTTGGCGGCGCTGCCGTGATTACGCAGCCGGAGGCTGGTGTCCGCTATGGGTCGAAAGCGGTCATTGAGCGGCTGGATAGCGTCATGCGTTGTTCATGTCCGGGGGGCTGTGCTGCGCCTCATCCATAAGACGGGAACATCATGCGAATCATCGCCTTAAGTCTCTGCGCTATCGCATTTGTCGCCAGTCCGGCCCTGGCTGGCGATCCGCCCGCCGGCAACGGCGGGATCAGGACTGAACACCACGCAGCCTTTGGCGACCGCGGCTATCGAGAAGCCGAGGATGTGCTTGCGGCCGTCATCGACATCAGGAGCTCAAAATCGCGCTATCTGAGGCGCGTTTCCGAGGAGGCGCGCCATAGCTTGGGGGGGTACTCGCTCAGTGAGGCCTGTCAGGCAGGCCGTCGCTGCGAATTCCGTCGAGAATTCCCCATCCTGGCCGGTGAAAAGACGATATTGAGGTTGTTCTTCAACGTGCGCGTTGCCGAATTCGGAAGAGCTGCCTGTAACGACGCCCGCCCCAACGATTCCTGTGCTATTTCGGCGTCCGTCCAACTTGCGGGAGATGAAGTCTATCCGCATTGCGTCGGCATCGAGCCAATTCTCCGTGCGGCGGCCCGGCATGGCTGGCGACTTACTCCACCCCCTTCCCCCGACGATTACCCCCCTGATCCACGAATCTCCAGATATAGACGCGCAGACCAGGCCGATCTGCGCCTTGTTATCAGACGATCGAATGACGACAGATGCCTTTACATGGTTCATATCCTGGGGGCAGCGCGGATCGAGGCTCCCGAGCGTAGATGATGCGTGACGTCCGCAACGGGTCGAAAGCAGGCATCGGAAGGCCCGATGACAGGTACGTACCTGTCACCGCAGGGCCCTGCCAAGGGCGCTAGGGCAATCGGCTCTATTTGATGAGCCGACGCATCTCCTCCACTACGTTTCGGACCTTACCCTTAGCTTCGCCAAAAAGATCCAGCGCGATGATCTGTCCGCCTCGCACGTTTTGCTTTGCGCTCCCTGACGCGCGGAAGACGTAAGGACCGACCTCTTCGAAGAAGATCGAGCCCGACACACCGCTCCACGAACCCATCGTCATCCCGGTCGTGAATGAGACGAGGCCAGAGGTTTCGTCGGCGCTGTCCACCTTGTAGTTTAGGGACTGGATGGCTTTGACCGCCAATCGGGTCAGAAGAGGTTTCGTTCCCACGAAGTCTTCGCCCCGCAATGAAATCTTGTCCGGGCCGCTCTGCTGGTCAGCGTTTGCCGCGACGGGTGCGCCGCAGTTTGGGCAGGCAGGAGCGCGGTCCGAAACATCACGACCGCAATCTTCACACTTGATCAGCGCCATGCGTGCCTCCCTTCGCTCTCCTGAAAGGGGGGACACGTACTTTTTCGCGAAAAAGTACGTGTCCCCTCGTCGCCTGCCGGGCATGCCAGAATTATGCGCGAAGCTCTAGGCGGCGTTCCCATCGGTGACCGGCAGCAGCGACTTGAGATAGGCGCTTCGATTCTTCTCGGCCAGCGCCAGTCGCGGCAGCAGCCCAGCGACCGAGCGCAACGTGGAGAACATACCAGACAAGAGCATAATGACGCCGACAAGAAATAACGTGGGCGCGGCTTCATCGGCTGCGACCGTCGCAAAGGAGGCGAGGCCGACGATGTGCAGCGGATTTTCAGTGCCTTGGCGCGTGACATCGATCAAGTCGTCAAAGGAGATGACGAAAACATAGCATAGCAGGAATGCGGCGAAACTCAGGTACCAGGCAAAGCTGGCGTGAAGAAACCGGTCAATCCTCTCCAAGACATTCTGCCTCTCTTTGTTGGAGAGTGCCGACGCGCTAGCGATCAGTTGGTCACTCCGTGGGGCCACTATTGCCCAAACGGCGAGCACGAGAGAAGCAGCTGAAACCGCTACGGCAAGAAGTGCACCGGTCGAGTTTTGCGTGACAATCTGGTCTATGCCGCCGACGGTTGATACGCCAACATGCCGATCAATGGCGAGATAACTCAGGCCGAAATTCAACAGTCCACTGCCGCCGAGCGTCGACGTAGGAACGATCCACTTTCCCATGGCGAATCCCCTTTTTGAGTGTGCAGAGATGCTCGCTCTTACTGCGGCAGTAAATAAGATTACATCTATCAAACATCCTTGCGTTGCGGGACATGCCTTTGCCCCCAGTGATTCCTGGCGGTGGGAAAGCGACGCTCACTGGTCCGGGGCGCAGACGCGGGTCAGGACCGCGCGGAACGGCGCGCCCTCGGGCGGCGTGATCCAGGCGGAGGACAGCGACGGCCCGTCGGTGACCCGTTGGCCGCGGCCGTCGAGGATCGTCTCGTGAACGGCGCGCAGGCGGCCTGCCGCGCAGTCCAGCTCGAGAGCGTGGATGAAGCCGCCCGCCGCCGCGTCGCGGAACATCGTTCTGACCGCGACCGTGCGATACGCGCCCGCCCGGCCGACCGCCCGGGCAGCGATGCTGGTCGTCGCCTCCTCATCCTCGTGCACCGGCAGCCAGGCCGCGCTCGGCGGCCCCGCAATCGCCAACGCCAGCACCGCTCCAAGCATCCTGCTCTCCCGCACGAGACATGATCGAGATAGCGCCGCGCGCCAGCGGGGGAAAGGGGACAGTCACCCGACTGTCCCCGGGACAGTCGGGTGACTGTCCCCTCGGAGCCTGTCCCCTCGGAGCCTTCCAGTTCGAGAGCGTGGATGAAGCCGCCCGCCGCCGCGTCGCGGAACATCGTTCTGACCGCGACCGTGCGATACGCGCCCGCCCGGCCGATCGCCCGGGCAGCGATGCTGGTCGTCGCCTCCAAATCCTCGTGCACCGGCAGCCAGGCCGCGCCCGGCGGCCCCGCCATCGCCAACGCCAGCACCGCTCCAAGCATCCTGCTCTCCCGCACGAGACATGATCGAGATAGCGTCGCGCGGCCGGCGGCCGCAATGGCTTGAACGCGGTTCTCGGTGCCGCCGATTAGGAAATTCTAAGGCCTGGCTTGCTAGAGGCCGCGCGGACGAAGAGGCAGGATCATGAAGCTCAAGCCGATCATCTTCATCGCCATCGCCTTCGGCTTCTATGCCGTCAGCCATTCGCTGGAGCTGCGCGGCGATTTGGCGCCGCTGGCAAAGAGCGGCGTCTCCCCCGAGCGGCTGACCTATCACCTCCTCGCGCTCGCCTTCCTGCTGGCCGCGCTCGGCTTGTTCATTTCCGCCGGACTCAGCGCCTATCGCGCGATACGCGACCTCTAGAGCCGCCTGATCCACGGCTCGGCGCGGTCCTTTTCGAACAATTCGGTCATCGCCCAGACCATCGCGTCGGCGCGGTCGGGGGGAAAGGGGACAGTCACCCGACTGTCCCGGGGACAGTCGGGTGACTGTCCCCTCGGAGCCTTCATGGGTGGAAAGCGGGCGTCGCCTCAAGCTATTCCGAAGCACCTCGAGGGGAGAATCATGGCATGGCGACGCTCGTCTTCGGAATGAACCAGTCGCTGGACGGCTATGTCGACCATATGGCGTTTGCGCCAGGCCCCACGCTCTTCCGCCACTTCATCGAGGAGGCGCGGGGGCAGGCGGGCAGCGTGTACGGTCGCCGAATGTATGAGGTCATGCGTTACTGGGACGACGATCATCCCGAATGGGATGCCGAGGAACAGGCCTTCGCGGCGGCGTGGCGGAACCAGCCGAAATGGGTCGTCTCGCGCTCGCTCAAGTCGGTCGGCCCCAACGCCAGGCTTGTCGGGGAGGATCTCGAGGGCGCGATCCGCGCGCTGAAGGCCGGGCGCGACGGGGAGATCGAGATTGCCGGCCCGGACCTGGCGCAAAGCCTCACCGAACTTGGCCTGATCGATGCGTATCGAATCTACCTGCACCCCGTCGTGCTTGGTCGCGGCAAGCCGTATTTCGCCGGAGCCCGGCCGCCGCTGCGCCTTATGGCTCATGATCGGATTGGCGAGGACGTGATCAGGTTGACGTACGTTCCTGCCTGATCCTGCGGCACGCTAGGGACTGCAGGGATGAGCCAAGGTCCGCTCTGGATCGAAAGCGGGTCGAAAGCAGCCATCGGGACAGTCGGGGGACAGTGAGGTGACTGTCCCGATCGGAGCCACTCATGCTCACAGCCTCCGGATGCGAGGCTCGGCGCGGTCCTTTTCGAACAACTCGGTCATCGCCCAGACCATGGCGTCGGCGCGGTCGGGGCTGCCCGCGCCCTGGTAGCCGGACCAGGTGAGGGCGCAGAGCTGGTCCTCCAGCTCGGGGAAATGGCCGGCGAGGCGGGCGCGGCCAGTTTCGAAACGGAGGGCGATCGGTTCGGCTCTCGCGGCTTTGCTGCGGGTGGCGGCGACGAGGCGGATGGGCAAGTCGGCGTCGACGGCGCGCAGCACGCTGGCGATCATGTCGCCGCCCTGGTTCTTCTCGGCGACCACGCGGCTCGCGCCATATTGCGCGGCCGCCTCGGCGACGCGGCGGGCCCAGGCTTCGGGGGAGAGGCCGTGGGCGGTCAAATCGGCGAGCACCCAGGCGACGCCCTCTTCGTCCCGGCCGCAGACAAGGATCCCGCAGGAATTGCCGCCGGTGGAGGCGGGGGGATCCAGGCCGATGACGATGCGGTGGAGGATGGGACAGTCACTTTCAGAACCGCCGTGCATCCAGTCCGCACTCCGCGCGTGAAAGTGACTGTCCCTTGCCTTCTCCAGCAGGTCGCGGCTCCAGAGCGCGCCTTCGAACTCGTCGAGGAGCAGGCCTTCGAGCTCCTGGCGGGCGAGGCGGGTGCCGGCGAAGAGATCGTCCATCGCTTCGATGAAATCGGCGGGGAGGTGCGGGTTCTCGTCGGTGCGGCCGTGGGTGGGCACGCAGCGCCGCAGCGCGAGGATACGGCGCAGCAGCGGCACCGGCCGGGGCGTCGTCGTGACGATCGTGCGCGGGCGTTCCCCGAGCCGCAGGCCGAGCATGAGGTTATTGAAGGTCTCGTCGGCATGGGGCCATTTCGCCAGCTCGTCGCACCAGGCGAAATGATGCTGCGGCCCGCGCAGGCTCTCGGGCTGCACGGCGCCGTAGGGATAGGCCATCGCGCCGGAGGGGAAATAGAAGGTGCCATGGCCGGCGATCCAGCGCGGCTTCTCGTCGCAGCGGGCGAGCGCGAGCAGGCCGCTCTCGCCCTTGATCATCACCTTGATCGCCTCCTCGATGCTGACCGCGACCAGGGCGATCCGCGCATCTTCATTCTCGCGGGCGCGGGCCCAGATCCATTCGGCGCCGGCGCGGGTCTTGCCGAAGCCGCGCGCGGCGACGATCGACCAGATCCGCCAGGGCTCGCCGTTCGGGGCGCAAGCGGGCTCGATCTGCCCGCCATGCGCCTGCCACCACCATTCCTCGGCCAGCGCCCTGACCGCCGCGTCGGGCAGGCCCTGCAGAACGTGGCGGCGCAGCTCCGGGGTGAGGCGGCGCAGGATGACGAGCATCTCGACGCATTCGTCGCGGCTGAGCGGCGGCGCGCCGGGGGCGAAGCGCGACTTGAAATAGATCGGCGACGGGAACGGGGCGTTCACGGCGTGTCGCCCGGTATGCCGTGGCGCAGGCCGAGCGCGCGCAGCCTTTTGTCGAGCGCGACCATCGCCTCCTCGAAGGTCCAGCGCCTTTGCCGGCCGTGCTGCACCTCGCGGGTGCCGATCCGCCCGTCGCGCCGGTCCATCCGCGCGAGCAGCAGCATCACCCGCTCGAATTCCTTCGCCATTTCGCCGGTCGGTTCGGGGGTCTCGCGCAGCTTGGCCTGCGCCGCGAGCCGCTGGCGCACCGATTCGGCTTCCAGCAGGACATAGGACTGGCGCAGCGCCGTGTCCCAATCCTCGGCGAATTGCGGGTCGCGCGCGCGATGCTGGTAGACCGTCGAATAGCTCACGCCGGCCGCCTCGGCCGCGGCGAAGGCGTCGGCGGTGCCGGCGAAATGGTCGAGGAAGATCTTCCTGCGCGCCGCGCCGAAGCGGACGCTGCGCACCTTGCGCTTCTGCAGCGCCCGCTGGTTGTTCGGCGTGATCTCGATGCCGTCCCCATCCGCGCCCGCATCCGCGCCGGCGTCGGCGGGCCCACCGTCGCGGACCCGCGCGGCCCGCTCCTGCTCGCGCTCGTCGGCGGCGGAGAGCTCCAGCGCCCAGGCCCAGCCGAGCCTGAACACCGGATCGCGCCGGCGGGCGGTATAGAGGGCCCGCGGGGAAAACCCGGCCTCCCGCGCCGCCGCGTCGCGGTGCGCGCCCGCGCGCAGCGAGGCGAGGAACCGCACTTTCACCACCGTGTCGATCAGCCGTCGCGCTGGCCCCGCCGAATCAATTGCTCCGCTCATCGGAGCAGCTTAGAACAGAAAAGGAACGAGTAGGAAAGCTCCTATTTGCTCCGGAACGGATCGAATCCCCATTTCGGGCAGCATGAGCGCTTGCCCGAGCGGGTCTTGAAGCCCGCCTGTATTATAACTATAATACACCTCGAAGGAGGGCAAAGCCATGTTCGACAATCCCGTGGCGAAGCGCACGGCGATCGCGGCCGGCATCGGCGCCCTGATCGCGATCCCGCTGCCGTTCGTCGGGCCGATCGTCGGCGCCCTGGTCGGCGCCGGCTACGGCTACCTCTCCGCCGACCGGCGCGGCTGAGGCGGAGCGCTCCTCGGAGGGGACAGCCACGTGACTGTCCCCTTGGGACCAACGTCTGCTCTTGGCCGAAAGCCGTCGGTTCGCTTAAGGTCGGCTCTCGATGGAAAGCCGACACTCCGACACCGCTCACCTGACGACGCGCAGCCTTCGAAGCAGGCGGGCCATTTGCTCCTTCACATTGAAGGATGCGAAACGCGCATAGAGTGTCGGAAGGACGAATAATGTCAGCAGCGTTGACGAGATCAGTCCCCCGATGACCACGGTCGCCAGTGGCTTCTGCACCTCCGAGCCGGGACCATGTGCGAGCGCCATGGGGACGAACCCCAGCGAGGCCACCAATGCGGTCATCGCGACGGGCCGGAACCGCTGAAGCGCGCCCACGCGCGCCGCATCGGCTCTGCTCATCCCCTGCCGCATCAGGTCTTGGATCGAGCTGACCATCACCAAACCGTTCAGCACGGCCACGCCGGAGAGCGCGATGAACCCCACGGCGGCGGAGATGGAGAATGGTATCCCGCGCAGGATCAGGGCCAGGATGCCGCCCACCAGCGCCAGCGGGACCCCGGTGAACACGAGCGCGGCATCCTTCACGCTGCGAAGCGCGCCGTAGAGGAGCAGCATGATGATCGCGAAGCAGATCGGGACGACGATCGCGAGCCGTGCGCGAGCAGCTGCGAGATTCTCGAACTGACCACCCCACTGGAGGTAGGTCCCCGGCGGAAGGGGGATCCTCGCCGCAATCTCCCTTTGGGCATCTTCAACGACGCCAGCGACATCGCGACCACGGACGTTGGCCTGGACGACGACGCGGCGTTTCCCGTTCTCGCGGCTGATCTGGTTCGGCCCGGCTCCAATAAAGATGTCGGCGACGCTGCTCAGCGGCACGAACGAACCGCCTCCGGTGCGTACGGGAATCTGTCCGATCGACTGCATGTTCGAGCGCGCTGTATCTGCAAGGCGGATCACGACGGGAAAGCGGCGGTCTCCCTCAAAGATTACGCCCGCTTCGCGGCCACCGATCGTTGCGGCGACCACATCCTGCACGTCACCGGGGGTAACGCCCACGCGCGCCATCGCGTCGCGATTGGGCCGGATGTCCAGAAGAGGCAGGCCCTCGGTCTGCTCCACGCGGACATCCGCCGCGCCACGCACGTTTCTCAGCACCTCCGCGACGCGGTTCGCGGTGGCGTTCATGGTGGCAAAATCATCCCCGAACACCTTGACCGCAATGTCACCACGGACACCTGCGATCAGCTCGTTGAAGCGCATCTGGATCGGCTGGGTGATTTCGTAGCTGTTGCCCGGAATGGTTGAGACTCTTCTCTCAAAACGCTCAACGAGTTCCTCCTTTGGGAGGCGAGGATTCGGCCATTCGCTGCGCGGTTTCAGGATGACGAAGGTGTCCGTCGCATTGGACGGCATCGGGTCGGCGCCGATTTCGGACGTGCCCGTTCGCGAGAACGCATATTGCACCTCCGGCTCGCGCGAGATGGCCTGCTCCACCGCGAATTGCATACGCTGGCTTTGCTCGACCGAGGTGCCGGGTGGCCGCCATGCCTGGACAAGGACGTTTCCTTCGTCGAGTTGGGGCAGGAACTCCTGGCCGAGCGTCGTGAATGCAAGCGCCGCCAGAGCGACGGCCGCGATGGCGCCGCCGATCGTCAGCCTCGGGCGCCGCATGGCAGCGTCGAGGCCCGGCGCGTAACCGAACCTCAGCCAAAGCATCACGCCGCTCTCCTTCTCCTTGATCCGCCCGACCAGGAACGCGGCGACCGCCGCCGGCACGAAGGTCAGCGAGAGGATGAAGGCGAAGGCGAGTGCGATGATGACGGTCAAAGCCATCGGCTCGAACATCTTGCCTTCGACGCCCGAGAACGTGAGCAGCGGCGCGTAGACCAGGATGATGATGGCTTGGCCGTAGACGGACGGCCTGATCATCTCGCGGGCGGACGCGGTGACGATTGCGAGCCGCTCGGAGAAAGGCAGATCGCCCTCGACCCCATGTTGCCGCTCACCGAGCCTGCGCAACGCATTTTCGACGATGATGATCGCGCCGTCGACGATCAGCCCGAAGTCGAGCGCGCCCAGGCTCATCAGGTTTGCTGAAACGCCTGCCCGCAGCATTCCGGTCGCCGTCAGCAGCATCGTGATCGGGATGACCAGGGCAGCAATCAGAGCTGCCCGGAAGTTGCCCAGCAGCAGAAACAGCACAAGGATGACCAGCGCCGCCCCCTCGGCGAGGTTGCGCGCGACGGTTGCGATTGTGGAATTCACCAGCACAGCCCGGTCGAGGACCGGCTTCACAACGATGTCCGCCGGAAGCGAGCGGCCGATCGCCTCCAGCCTCTCTCGCACCGCGCTCGCCACGGTCCGGCTGTTTTCGCGGATGCGCATGATCGCGGTCCCGACGACGACCTCGTGTCCGTTCTCGGAAGCGGAGCCCGTGCGTATCCCCTGCCCGGGGCGCACCATCGCAACCTGACTGAGCAGCACCGGCACCCCGTTGCGCGTCGCAATCACGGTCCGCGCAAGTTCATCGGAGCTGCCCACGCGCGCGTCGGACCGAACAAACAGACCGGCCCCTTCATGCTCGACCGTGCCAGCGCCGATGCTTGTGTTGCTGCGCTCCAGCACCGTGGCGAGATCTTGGATGGCAATATTAAGCGCGGCCAGCCGCTGAACGTCGGGGATGACGAGATATTGCCGTTCGTAACCGCCTAGCGAGTCTACGCCCGCCACGCCCGGGGTTCCGCGCAGTTGCGGCGCGACGATCCACTGTTGCACTGTTCGCAGATAGGTCGCCTTGTCCGCCTCCGTGACGAGGTGCTCACCCTCCGGCGTCATGTAGCTGCCGTCGCTCTGCAGCCCGGGTTCGCCATTCCGATACCGGCCCCGGTCCCGCTGACGGAACTCGACCGTCCACATGAAAATGTCGCCCAGACCAGTGGCGGTCGGGCCCATCTCGGGCGTGACGCCCGCAGGCAGGCGGTCCTGCGCCATGCGCAACCGCTCCGCCACCTGTTGGCGGGCGAAATAGATGTCGGTGCGGTCCGAAAAGACGGCGGTGATCTGGGCGAAGCCGTTGCGATTGAGCGACCGCGTATATTCCAGGCCCGGAATGCCGGCCAGCGAGGTCTCGATCGTGAAGGAGACTTGCCGCTCGATCTGGTCGGGCGACAGGGACGGCGCAAGCACGTTCACCTGAACCTGATTGTTGGTGATATCCGGAACCGCGTCGATCGGCAGACGCTGGAGAGCGAACACGCCCGCGAGCGCGGCGACGGCGGTGACCAGCAGGACCAGCCATCGCCGCTCAACGGAGAAGGTGACAAGCCGGCCGATCATCAGTCCATGTCCATTCCGCCGCCGCGTTCAAGCTGGGCCTTGAGGGTGTAGCTGTTCGTGGCGGCAATCTGTTCGCCCCCGGTGAGGCCGGCAGTGACGATTGTCGTTCCTCCCTCCTGGCCACCCAGGGTGACCGGAACGGCCCGGAACCCCGTTCCCGTGCGGACGAACACCACGTTTCGGCCCTGGACCATCTGCACTGCCGTGGTTGGCACGCGTATGATGCTGGCGCCGCCGCCCGCAGCCTCGACAGCGACGCTCACCGGTTCCCCGACGCGCCATTGTCCGCCGGGGTTGTCGAGGCGGGCGATCACCGGAACCAGCCGGGTGTTCGGATCGAGCGCAGGTGACACGAAGCTGATGCGCGCCGCCGACCGCCGCCCCGGCGCCGAAACCTGGACAAGGCTTCCACGAGCCACCCGGGCCGCATCAGCGGGAGAAAGCGAAAAGGTGACGCTCAGCCGGTTCGTGTCGGCGATACGGAAGAGCTCCGTCTCGGGGGCATCGCTCATGAAGACCTGGCCCAGCACAGCCCTGCGCGCGATCACGCGGCCTGCGATCGGAGCGGTGATGACGATGCGGTTGAGGCGGCCTCCCCCCAAGCCGGAGGCGGCAACCTGCTGGCTCGCCATCCGCAAGTCGGTTTGCGCCTGCTCAAACGCTGCCTGTGAGATTTCCAGCTCTCTTAGCGGCCGGAAGCCGCGCTGATAAAGGGCGCGGTCCCGGTTCAGGGTTGCACGAGCGAGATTGAGCCGCGAGCGAGCCCTCTCCACCTCCGCCTGAAGAGACGCAGCTTCGCGGCTCTCGATGATCGCAAGCGTGTCGCCGCGCCGGACGTAATCGCCGAGGTTCCGTGTGAGTGCGATGATCCGACCCTCGATCGGCACTGCAACGACCCGCGTAGCGTCCGGATCACTCTCAATCAGCGCTGCAGCCTGGATGCTGCCGCCGCTGCCGCCAATGATCGGCCGGATCAGCTCGATACCCGCTGCTGCGATCTGCTGTGGCGTCATTGGGACCGCGCTGCCGGGGCCGCCGGCCTTCTCGCCGCCCCTCCCCATGCCTTCCATTCCGGCCATCTCGTTGGAAGAGCCGCCACCGCTTCCGCATGCCGTGAGCGCAAGCGCAAGCAGTGCGGGCAGGATGACGCGCCTGCCTGCGGCCAAACCCGCCGCGATAAGATCAGTCATTAGGCTTGCTCCGTTCGATTCCAAGGCATCCGCGACCGCAGTCACGGACTTGGGATCGTCAGGCGCGGGGCGGGTCCAGCAGGGTCTCCCAGCCGGAACCGGTGAGGTGCTTTGTGACAGACGCGACAGCGGCAGCGCGAGGCGGGCGAGGCGTTGATAAATCTCTGATCTCGGGAATTGCGCCCAGGTGGTACCCACAACAGGCGTCGTGATTGCACTTAGGTACCTTGTTCTGGCTCCGGTCGTTCTGGTCCATGTCGCAGTCGGTCGCTCCTGCCGATCCGCTGTACGCGACGGTCTGCGAATCAGCATATCCACCCAGGTCTGTTGCGCAGGCGGCGTTGACTGGCCCGGCGGAAACCAGCGACATGAGACAAAAGATGAGGAGGACGAAGTGCCGCATCCACTTCGTCATACCAGATCGCTCACCGAAGGTAAGCTATCCTGCAATGGGCAAAAAGGGGGCAGTCACAGTGACTGCCCCTATTCCCTAAGGCGCCGCCTCGACCGTGAGCGAGGTCCCATCCGCGGCGACGATGACGACGCTGGCGCCGGCGGGGGCGTCGGGGCCGCGGGCGTTCCAGACGCCGTCGCCGACGCGGACGCGGCCCTTGCCGTTCTCGAACGCGGTCTCGACGGCGACGGTCTGGCCGATCAGCCGCGAGGCGCGGGCGTTGAGGTTGGGGTCGCTGGTCGGCACCGGGTTGCGCGCATAATAAAGCCGGCCGGCGAAGACCGCGGCGAAGGCGAGCAGCACGAACAGGCCGAGCTGCCAGGCGAGCGGCATCGGCACGAGCGCGACGACGATGCCGGTGACCGCCGCCGCCGCGCCCATCCAGACCAGGAAGAAGCCCGGCGCGAGCAGCTCCAATATGCCGAGCGCGACCGCCGCGATCAGCCACCACCAATAAGGCGCCAGCCCGAGCCCCTCCAAATAGGTCATGACTGGCCTCCCTCGAACGGGCCGCGGCGCGAGGCCGGCGTGCCGTCGGGCCCAAGCGCGTCGCGCGCGAGCTGGCCGATGCCGCCAAGCGTGCCGATCAGCTGGGTGGCCTCGACCGGGAACAGGATCGTCTTCGAATTGGGCGAATTGGCGAAATCGCGGATCGCCTCGACATATTTCTGGGCGATGAAATAGTTGATCGCCTGCGACGAGCCCTTCTCGATCGCCTCGGAGACGAGCTGGGTCGCCTTGGCTTCGGCCTCGGCGGCGCGCTCGCGCGCCTCGGCGTCGCGGAAGGCGGCTTCGCGGCGCCCTTCCGCCTGCAGGATCTGGCCCTGCTTCTGCCCTTCCGCCTTGAGGATTTCCGACGCGCGCAGCCCTTCCGATTCGAGGATCAGGGCGCGCTTCTCGCGCTCCGCCTTCATCTGCCGGCCCATCGCGTTGACGATGTCGGCGGGCGGGCGGATGTCCTTGATCTCGACGCGGGTGATCTTGACCCCCCAGGATTCGGTCGCCTGGTCGACCACGACCAAGAGGCGGGCGTTGATCTCGTCGCGCTTGGAGAGGGTCTCGTCGAGGTCCATCGAGCCCATCACCGTGCGCAAATTGGTGGTGGTGAGCTGCATGATCGCGAGATAGAGGTCGCTGACCTCATAGGCGGCCTTGGCCGCGTCCAGGACCTGGAAGAAGACGATGCCGTCGACTCCGACCATCGCATTGTCCTTGGTGATGATTTCCTGGCCCGGTATGTCGAGCACCTGCTCCATCATGTTCACCTTGCGCCCGACCCGGTAGAAGAAAGGCGGGTAGTAATTCAGCCCGGGTGACGCGACCGTGGTGAAGCGGCCGAAATATTCTATCGTATATTGATAGCCTTGGCGTACGACCTTCACACCGGAAAAGAGGTAGAGGAACGTCAGGACGACAAGGATGATGAAAAATAGCTGCATGCCGGCTCTCCCCTCCGCGCGTGGCAATATCATGTAGACAAAGTGCCCCCGTTCCAAGCAGAATCGGAAGCGCCATGAACAGACCCGATCTTCGCCTCTGCCGCTCGCTCTTGTTCCTGCCGGCATCCAACCCGCGGGCGATCGAAAAGGCGGGCAGCCTCGACGCCGACCTGATCGTCCTCGATCTCGAGGATTCGGTGAAGGAGGAAGACAAGGCCGCCGCCCGCGCCGCCGCCGCCGCAGCGACGCAACAGGGCTTCGGCGGCCGGCCGACGGCGATCCGGATCAATCCGCCCGGCACGCTCCATTATGGCGAGGACGTGGTCGCGGTCCGGCACAGCGGCGCCGATTATATCATCCTCGCCAAGGCGGAGAGCGCCAAGGAGGTGCACGATGCCGGCTGGCTGATGGGCCGGCCGGTGCTGGCGATGGTCGAGACGCCGCAGGCGGTGATCGACGCCGCGGCCGTCGCCAAAGGCTCGCACGGCCTGATCGCCGGCACCAACGATCTGTCGGCGGCGCTCGGCTTGCCGGCGGGCGGGGGACGCCAGGGCCTCGTCTACGCCTTGCAGCGAATCGTGCTGGCGGCGCGGGCGGCGGGCGTCCCCGCCTTCGACGGCGTCCATAACGGGCTCGAGGCCGACGAAGGGCTCGAGGCCGAATGCGCCGAGGGGCGGGCGTGGGGCTTCGACGGCAAGTCGGTCATTCATCCCAGCCAGATCGAGACCGCCAACCGGATCTTCTCGCCGACCGACGCCGAGCTCGGCGCGGCGCGGCGCCTGATCGAGGCCGCCACCGGCGGCGCCGAGCGCCACGACGGCCGGATGATCGAGGCGCTGCACGTCGACCAGGCCCATGCATTGATCGCCAAGGGACGTCGCTAGGCGAATCGCTTGCCTCCTCAGGCCGGGCTCCTTAAGCAGCTTTATGTTCAAGCCGCTCGTCCCGCTGTTCCTGCTTCTTTCCGCCCCGCTCGCCGCCCAGCCGACGCCGATCGCGCCCGCGGACATGCTCCGCCACATCCAGGTTCTCGCCAGCGACGAATTTCAGGGCCGCGCTCCCGGCTCGGCAGGCGAACGGCTGACGACCGACTATATCGTGCGGCAATTCCAGGCGCGCGGCCTCGAGCCGGCGGGCGAGAACGGCAGCTGGTTGCAGCCGCTGCCGATCGTCGAGACCGTGCCGGGGCAGAGCCGGGTCCGCTGGACCGCGCGCGGGGCGCCGGTGGAGATCGCCGCCGGCGACCTGGCGCTGGTCGGCCATGACGAGACCGAGACCCTGGCCGACGCGCCGGTGATCTTCGCCGGCCATGGCGCCCGCCTGCCCGAGCGCGGCATCGACCAGCTCGCCGGCACCGACTTCCACGGCGCGGTCGCGCTGATCCTCGCCCAGGGGCCCGACGTCGAAGGATTTCCGCCGGTGCGCGAGCGGATGCGGGCGCTGACCGACGCGGGCGCCGCTGCGGTGATCGTAATCGCCGGCGCGGACCTGCCGTGGGACGTCATCTCGACCCAGTTCAACCAAGGCAGCACTCGGCTCGATTCGGAGCGGCTGCCGGGCATTGCCGGGATCATGCCGGCAAGCGCGGTCCAGCGGCTCGTGGCGGCGGCGGACGGCGATTTCGGCCGGCTGCTCGACGCCCAGCCCGGCGCCTCGTTCCGTGCCGTGGCGCTGCCGATCCGGGTGTCGATGGAGGTCCGCACCCAGGTCAACCGCTTCACCACCAACAACGTCGTCGGCCGGCTGCGCGGCAGCGGCGGCAGCGGCGAGGCCCTGCTGTTCCTCGCCCATTGGGACCATCTCGGCTTCTGCCGGCCGCCAGGCGCGCCGGACCGGATCTGCAACGGCGCGGTCGACAATGCGAGCGGCGTCGCGATGATGATCGAGGTCGCCGGACATCTCGCGTCGGGGCCGCGCCCGGCCCGCGACATCCTGTTCCTCGCCACCACCGCCGAGGAGGAGGGGCTGATCGGCGCCGGCTATTTCGCCGCCCACCCGATTGTCCCGCTCGCTTCGATCGTCGCGGCGATCAACATGGACACGGTCGCGATCCAGCCTGCGGGATCGCCGGTCGCGGTGATGGGGCGCGGCGTGCCGGCGCTCGATGCGGCGATCGACGCGACGGTCGCCGCGATGGGCCGCCGGCTCGACAATGACGACGAGGCGGCCGAGCTGGTCCGGCGCCAGGACGGCTGGGCGCTCGCCCGCGCCGGCGTGCCGGCGATCATGGTCGGCGGCTCCTTTTCGGACATGGCCTTGCTCAACCGCTTTCTCGAAGGCCGCTACCACAATCCCGACGACCAGGCGGACGGCCAGCTGGTGCTGGCCGGCGCCGCCGAAGACGCCAACCTCACCGTCGCCCTCGGCCGCCGCCTCGCCGATCCCGCCCTCTACCGGCGGCCGCAGGGGGCGGCGCGATGAACAGCGCCGACATCCCGCTCGGCCTGACCTTCGACGACGTCCTGCTGCGCCCGGCCGAATCCTCGGTGCTGCCGAGCCAGGCCGACACGCGCACCCGGGTGACGAAGGAGATCGCGCTCAACATCCCGGTCCTGTCCTCGGCGATGGACACGGTGACCGGCGCCGGCATGGCGATCGTGATGGCGCAGCTGGGCGGGCTCGGCGTCCTCCACCGCAACATGGAAGTGGACGAGCAGGCCGCCGCGGTCCGCGCGGTCAAGCGCTACGAAAGCGGGATGATCGTCAACCCGATCACGATGGCGCCCGACCAGAGCCTCGCCGACGCGCTCGAGCTGATGGCGCGCCACCGCATCTCCGGCATCCCGGTCACCGAAAAAGACGGCCGCCTGGTCGGCATCCTCACCAACCGCGACGTCCGCTTCGCCGGGAACAAGCGGCAGCCGGTGTCGGAGCTGATGACCAGGGAGAATCTCGCCACCGTCCGCCCCGGCGTCAGCCAGTACGAGGCCCGCCGCATCCTGCACCAGCGCCGGATCGAGAAGCTGCTGGTGGTGGACGAGGACAATCGCTGCATCGGCCTGATCACCGTCAAGGACATCGAGAAGGCGGTTGCCTATCCGGACGCGACCAAGGACGGCTCCGGCCGGCTGCGGGTCGCCGCCGCGACCACGGTCGGCGACAAGGGCTTCGAGCGCTCCCAGGCGCTGATCGACGCCGAATGCGACCTCATTGTCATCGACACCGCGCACGGCCACAATGTCGACGTCGCCGCCGCGGTCGCGCGGATCCGCAAGCATTCGAACGAAGTCCAGATCGTCGCCGGAAACGTCGCCACCGCCGAGGCAACCAGGGCGCTGATCGGCGCCGGTGCCGATGCGGTGAAGGTCGGCATCGGTCCCGGTTCGATCTGCACCACTCGCGTCGTCGCCGGAGTCGGCGTCCCCCAGCTCACCGCGATCCTCGACGCGGCCGAGGAGGCGGCGAAGACCGGCACCCCGATCATCGCCGACGGCGGCCTTCGCACCAGCGGCGACATCGCCAAGGCGCTCGCCGGCGGCGCCTCGGCGGTGATGATCGGCTCGCTGCTCGCCGGCACCGAGGAGGCGCCGGGCGAGACCTTCCTCTACCAGGGCCGCGCCTACAAATCCTATCGCGGCATGGGCTCGGTCGGCGCGATGGCGCGCGGCTCCGCCGACCGCTACTTCCAGCAGGACATCAAGGATCAGCTGAAGCTGGTTCCCGAGGGGATCGAAGGCCAGGTCGCCTACAAGGGCCATGCCGCCGAGGTGATCCACCAGCTCGTCGGCGGCGTCAAAGCGGCGATGGGCTATACCGGCGCGGCGACGATAGCCGAGCTGCAGCAGAAGGCGCAATTCGTCCGGATCACCAATGCCGGCCTGCGCGAAAGCCATGTCCACGACGTGGCGATCACTCGGGAAGCGCCCAACTATCCGGTACGGTGAAGACGACTGCCACGCGGTCACTCTGCCTGCCAAGAGACGATTCAGCTGCCGATAATCGCGGGCGTCAGGGCGCGCGCTTGTCGCCCCGACTTATTTTGACCGCGTCGCTACGAGAAGATATATAGTACAACGACTCAGTAAAGCGTCATGGCCGGCGCAAGTTCAGTTACCTGACAGCCGACTTCGACGCTTCATTATGGAGGGGCATCGTCATGAGCTGGTCATTCAACACTTCGGACCGCTATCATACACAGGACACGGGTTATTATTGCGGGGCCGCATGTGCAATGATGATCCTTAACGAGATCGGAGTGCCCTATTCCAATCTCGATCAGGTCGTTCTTTACAATTCGAACAACAGTCACAATGCACAGCCGAATTGGTATACGGACCCATACGGCCTTTGCTTCACGTTGAACGATCGGCGTCCTGCCTCATTCCTTCCAAATTTCTTCGTTGTATACAAGGACCTGAACGAAGCCGCGGGCACACAGCATGTCGTGCACACCCTGCATCACTACAAGGTATCCCCGGCCATCCTGGTATACGGTTGTGCGCATTGGAACGTCGTCTGCGGCGTGCAGACCGACGTCGACCCGGGAAGCGGACCCTATGTCGTCGAGGGCTTCTGGCTGAACAATCCGGTTTGGGACTCGTCGCTGTCGTCGCACAATGCCACGGACACCTGCGGCTCAGGCGGCGCGCACGGAATTGCAAACGAGTTCGTGACCTATTCCGAATGGCAAACCAATCGCTTCAACGGCTGCTCATATGACGACCCGAACGGGGCGACGCAGTGGGTGAGCGTGTGCGATCCCGTGCCGCCGACAATCGCCATGCCGCGCGGCCGCGAAGTTCGGCACTATTGCAGGGGCGACGCGCTGCTGTCCAAAGACGAGGTCGAGGCGTTCGCTCGCCGCGGCCTTGAAGAATACGGGCTTCTCGACAACAAGCGGGCCAAATCCGCCTTCGCCAAAGGGCGTTTGCGCGAGCCGCAGCTGGTACAACGTCTCGATCGCCCGGGAGACTTCTATTACCTGGCGCCCTGGGAGCGCGACGGCGGCATCGTCGCGACGGTCGACCTCGACGCGCGCTTTGGCGTTCTCAAGAGCGTCCGCCTGCTCGATCGTCCGGCGGAAAACTGGATGGCCGGGATCAGCGGTCGAAACGCTCGGAGCGCGATCGCGAAATTGATCGAAAACCGCAGATTCGACCTGGGCGACCAGCAGGGAAGCATCCAAGTCTTCCCGGGAACCTATTGCATCCCGCCGGTGCTGGTATGGCAGCCCTGCCGCGAATCCTGGTCGCCCCATCTTCCGTTCATGCGCATCGCGGTCGGCGGAAATTCGCTCTATATACGTGTCGATGGCCAGGTTTTCACCCATCTCACCAGCGGGCTTGGCGCCTGAGTCATGGCGTGATTGACGCCGCGGCAGCCGCGTCCGCCGCGCGCAGCGCCTTGCGCGATTTGCACGGACCGGGCCATGACGCGGCGCGGGCCGCCCTCGCCAATGGAAATGTGGATCCGGCCTTCCTCGTCGCCCGGCTGGATCGGCCGGAACGATCATTCTATCTGGTTCCGTGGCGCGACGAGCGCGGCGTCGTGCTCGTGGCCCAGGTCGATGCGGCGAGCGGCGCCCTGAACTCAGTGGCGGTGCTCCCCGAGCCCGTCGGCGATGTCCTGATCTCCAAGGAACGCGCCCGAGCGCTGGTGACGGCGGGAGGAGGCCGGGTCGCCGGCGATCCTCAACTCGTCTGGCAGCCTTGCCGCGAAAGCATGAGTCCGCTGCAACCGTTATATCGGGTGCCGATCGAGCGGGGGGCGGCCTATGTCGCCATGGACGGCACAGTTCATGATCAGCTCACGCCGCTGGGCAAAGGCGGATAGGATGGAAGCGTGAGGCTTTTCGGCACGCTGCCCCTTGCCTTCCGGAGCAGAATAATGAAGCCTCGTTCGTGCCGGCCGCCCCGCTGGTCGGCCGAAAAGGGGGTATCCATGCACCAAGTCCAACTCAGGATCGGCCTGGCCGTCATGGCGGCCGTCGCGCTGCCGGCGCTTGCCGCCTGCGTCAACGTCAAGAGCCTCGACTGCAACGAGATCGCCCAGAAGGCCAAGGAGATCTCGCAGAACCAGCCGATCAAGATCCAGAACATCGCCAACGTCCGCGAGACGTCGCGCACCGCCACCGACGCGCGCTGCACGGGCGATGCGACGCTCGCCGACGGCGGCACCGCGCCGGTCTATCTTCGCGCCTATGAGGAAAACGGCAATACCATGGTCGCCTATCAGGGAACGCCCTTTCCCTAGGGCCGGCACTAGGGCCTGTACTCAGCGCGCGGGCCGACGGCCGTGACGCCGGCCGCCCGCACCCAGGCCGCGATCGAGCTGCTCGACGAGATCGTCGCCGCCGCGCGCGGCGGCGGCGCGGCGGCGGACACCCTGATCTCGCGCTATTTCAAGGCCCGCCATTATGCCGGCGCCAGGGACCGGCGCGAGATTCGCAGCCTCGTTTTCCGGGCCATCCGGCGGGCCGGCGAGCGCCCGGATTCGGGGCGGGCCGCGCTGCTCGGCCTCGCCGGGGAGATGCCCGAACTGCTCGAGACGTTCGACGGATCGCCGAACGGCGCGGCGCCGCCGGCTGCCGGCGAGCCGGTGGCGGCGGCGGGGGTGGCGCCGGCCTGGCTGCTCGACCGCTTCGACCCGCTCATCCCTCCCGACGAGCGACCGGCGCTGCTGGAGCGCGCGCCGCTCGACCTTCGTGTCAACCGGCTGAGGGGAACGCGCGCGGACGCGCTCGGCGAGCTTGCCGAGGCGGCGCCGAGCCCATGGTCGCCGCTCGGGCTGCGGCTCCCGGAGGGGTATCGGGTCGAGCGAGTCGCCGCATGGGAGCGCGGGCTCGTCGAAATCCAGGACGAGGGCAGCCAGCTCATCTGCCTCGGCTGCGAGGCGGCCCCCGGCATGCTGGCGGTCGATCTGTGCGCCGGCGCCGGCGGCAAGACGCTCGCGCTCGCCGCCGAGATGGGCGATCGCGGCCGGATCGTCGCCAGCGATGCCGATCGCGGCCGGCTCGCGCGGATGGTGCCGCGACTGAGGCGCGCCGGCGTCTCGATCGTCGATGCCCGCCTCGTCGATCCACAGCGCGAGGCGGCGATGCTCGCCCCTATCGCCGGCCGGGCCGATCTCGTCCTCGTCGACGCGCCCTGCTCGGGGACGGGGACCTGGCGGCGCAACCCCGAGACGCGCTGGCGAATCACCCCCGACCGGCTGGGACGGCTGGCCGAGCTCCAGGCCCGCCTGCTCGACGTCGGCGCCGGCCTGCTCAGGCCCGGCGGCCGGCTGGTCTATGCGGTCTGCTCGCTGCTCGCCGAGGAGGGGCGGGACCAGGCCGAGGCGCTGGCCGGCCGTTCATCGCTGGTTCCGGAGCGCTTGCCTATCCCGACCGGAACGCCGTCCGGGCCGGGCCTGCTGCTCAGCCCCGCCCGCGACGGCACCGACGGCTTTTTCGTCGCGCGCTGGTCGAGGCCGTGCTAAGCCATGCGTGACAGGAAGATGGAGTATTTCATGCGTTTCACGCCGATTGTCCTTTCGCTCGCGATCGCCGCGGGCACCATGGCGAGCGCCGGCCAGGGCCAGCGCCCCGACGACCAGATCGATCCGCGCTCGGCCGCTCTGGTCCAGCAGGCGCAGGCGCAGACCGCCGCGGGCCGTTACGACGAGGCGACCGACCTGCTCGAAACCGCGCTCGCGCTCGATCCGCGCAACCGCTCCGCCTATATCGCCTTGGGCCGGCTCGCCCAGGCCCAGCGCCTGCCGGGCAAGGCGGTGCGCTATTATGCCGATGCGCTGCGGATGGAGCCCAACGACGTCAACGCGCTCGCCGGCCAGGGCGAGGCCTATGTCCAGCGCGGCGCGGTCGAGCGGGCGCGGCGCAATCTCGAGCGGGTGCAGACGCTCTGCCGCGCGCCCTGCCCGCAGGCGCAGCAACTCGCCGCAATGATCCAGCGCGGCCCGCCCGCCGAGGTGCTCGCCGCCCAGCGGCCCGACCAGGGCGCCCCGACGACACCGCCGGCGCCGCGACCGAATTAGGCGCAGCAGCGGACTAAGCAGGGAGGGGACAGTCACCCGACTGTCCCGGGGACAGTCGGGTGACTGTCCCTATTGTGCGCTTTACGCAACAAGGGTGGCGCAAATTGCGTTTTTCGCATAGATTCGGCCCATGTCGCGCGCCGCACGCCTGGTCTTACCCGGAATCCCGCATCATGTGACGCAGCGGGGGAACCGGCGCCAGCCGACCTTCTTCGCGGATGCTGACTATGCGTTCTATCTCGGACTGCTTCGCCATTGGTGCGCGAAGAGCGGGACGAGCGTTTGGGCCTGGTGCCTGATGCCAAACCACGTCCATCTCGTGCTGGTGCCGGTGGACGAAGACGGTCTGCGCGCGGCGCTCGCTCCGGCGCACACGCTTTACACGGCGGAGATCAACCGGCGTCAGGGCTGGCGCGGCCACCTCTGGCAGAGCCGCTTCGCTTCCTTCCCGATGGAAGAAGGGCACCTCCATGCCTGTTTGCGTTATGTCGAGCTCAACCCGGTGCGGGCAGGGCTGGTGGGTCGGCCCGAGGACTGGCGCTGGTCGAGCGCGCGGGCGCATCTCGGCCTGGGCGCGGACCGCCTCACCGACATCGCGCCCATGCGGGAACGAATCGAAGACTGGCGCTCCTTTCTTGATGCCGGGATCGACGATGCGGATCGCGAGGCGATACGGACGGCGGAGCGGACCGGACGCCTGCTTCTCTAGGGACAGTCACCTGACTGTCCCCGGGACAGTCAGGTGACTGTCCCCAACAGCCGGGCGATATTGACGAAATCGGCGACGGCGAGCGTTTCGGCGCGGCGTTCGGGGTCGATGCCCAGTTCGGCGAGCGCTTCGAGCGCTCCGGGAAGGGCGGCCAGCGAGCGGCGCAACATCTTGCGGCGCTGGCCGAAGGCGGCGGCGGTCAGCCGCTCGAGCGTCGCCGCCCGAACGCCCTCGGGCTGCGCCGCCGGCACGATGTGGACGACCGCCGACATCACCCTGGGCGGCGGCACGAAGGCCGAGCGATGGACCTTCATCGCCAGCTTCGGCGCCGAGCGCCACTGGGCGAGCACGGTGAGCCGCCCATAGGCGCCGGTCCCCGGATGCGCGACGATCCGTTCGGCCACCTCCTGCTGGAACATCAACGTCAGCGACCTCCACCAGGGCGGCCAGGCTTCGCCGCCCAGCCAGCGCACCAGCAAGGCGGTGCCGACATTGTAGGGCAGGTTGGCGACGACAAAAGCGGGGCCCACGTCGACCGCCTCGTCGATCTTCATCGCATCGGCGTCGCGCAGCTCCAGTCTGTCGGGATAGGCCGCCTGAAGCTCGGCGAGCGGCGCCAGGCACCGCCGGTCGCGCTCGACCGCGACGACCTCGGCGCCCGCGCGCAGCAGCGCCCGCGTCAGCCCGCCGGGACCGGGCCCGACCTCGTAGACTCGCGCGCCGGCGAGCGGCCCGGGGATGCGCGCGATCCGGTCCAGCAATTGCTCGTCGAGCAGGAAGTTCTGGCCGAGCGATTTGGCGGCGCTGAGCCCGTGGCGCGCGATCACGTCCCGAAGAGGGGGCAGGTCGCTCACATTTCGGCGAGCCGCCGCGCGCACGCGCCGGCGGTGCGAATCGCGGCGATCATCGCGTCCGGATCGGCGAGGTCCTTGCCGGCAATGTCGAAAGCGGTGCCGTGATCGGGTGAGGTGCGCACGATCGGCAGCCCGAGCGTGACGTTGACGCCCTCGTCGAAATGGAGCGCCTTCAGCGGGATCAGGGCCTGGTCGTGATACATGCACAAAGCCGCGTCGTAGCCGCGCCGGCGGCGGCTGCTGAACATGATGTCGGGCGCGTGCGGGCCGCTCACGTCATAGCCTTCCTCGCGCAGCCGCTCGATCGCCGGCGCGATCGTCTCGATCTCCTCGCGGCCGAGCGTGCCCTCCTCGCCGGCATGCGGGTTCAACCCGGCGACGGCGAGCCGGGGCCGGGCGATGCCGAACTGGCGCTGGAGCCCGCGTACCGCCGCCCGGCCCTTGGCGACGATCCGTTCGAGGCTGAGCAGGTCCGGCACGTCGCGCAGCGGCACATGGGTGGTGACCGGGATGACCTTCAAGGTCGGGCCCATCAGCATCATCGCGACCAGCTCGCTGGCGACACCGCAGCGCTCGGCGACGAACTCGGTCTGGCCCGGATGGACGAAGCCGATCGCATAGAGCTGGGCCTTGGCGACGGGGCCGGTGACGAGGCCCGAGGCGGTGCCGGCGCGGGTCAGGCCGACGGCGAATTCGAGGGCGTCGAGCGAGTTGCGGGCGCCTTCGAGGTCGGGCCGCCCCGGCACCACCTCGGTGTCGGTCTTGACGCGCAGGATCGGCAGCGCGGACGCGAACGCGGCGCCCGCCTCGCGGGGGTCGTCGACGATCGCGACCGGCCCGTCCCAGACCGCCCTGACCGCCGAGACGCTGCCGACGGCGAAGAAGGGCGGGACGCCGTCCCGGCGGCGGCGCTCCCAGCTCTTCGCGATGATCTCAGGCCCGATTCCCGCCGGATCGCCCAGCGCGACGGCCAGCGGATTGTCCGCCGGCTCAGCGATAGTCGACCACCGCGTCGCGCCGGAGGTCGCGCAGATAACGCTGCGCCCGGCGGTTGACCCGCTCCTCCTCCATCTGCTGGGCGATCTGCTCGGGGTTGGGCGCGCTCGCCGCCGGCGGGTCGTCGCGGCCGCACATGACGAGGACGCTGATCCGCTCGGGTGAGCCGAACGGCGGCGTCGCCTGGCCGACGCTGAGGGTGAGCAGCATCTGCTGCAGCGCCGGCGGCAGGTCGCGGACCCGCACCTGATCGTTGGCGACGAGCTCGGCGCCGAGCGTCTGCGCCGCCGCCGCGGCGCCGCCGCAGCCGCCCATCGCCTGGGTGGCGGTGCCGAACTGGTGGGCGCGCGCCTGCGCCTGCGCCGGGGTCGTGCCGGCCGGCATCGTCAGCGCCATCTGCATCAGGCTCAGGACCGCGTCGCGCGGATCGGCGACGAGGATCTGGCGCTTGTCGGCGACCGCGACGATCGAGACGCCGCCCGGCACCGGGATCGGCTCGCTGATCCCGCCGACCGGCATCTGCTGGACGATCGCGGCAAGCTCGTCCGGCAGCTGCTCGGGCCGCACCCAGCCGAGCTCGCCGCCGAGGGCTGCGGTCGAGGCCTCCGAGAATTGGCGCGCATAGGCCTGGAAGGAGGCGCCGGCGCGAAGCTGGGCGACGATTCGCGCCGCATTGGCCTGCACCTGGGCGGCGGTCTCGGGCGTCGAGGACATGAAGATTTCGGCGACCCGATATTCCGAGGTGCCGCGCCGGGCGTTGATCCGCTCGATCACCGCCCGGACCTCCTCGTCGCCGACGGTGACGAACGGCTCGATCTGGCGCCGCTGGAGCCGCTGCCAGGCGAGCTCGCCGCGGATCTGGCGCTTCAGCGACCCGTCGGACGAGCCGATCTCGCGCAGATAGGCGCTGAGCTGCTCGGGCGTGCGGTGGAAATTCTGGGCGAAGCGCCCGTAATAGCTGTCGACGTCGCGATTCTCGACATTGATGTCCTGTTGCGCCGCGGCCTGGATCTGCAGCGTCTCGTCGATCAAGTTCCTGAGAATCTGGGCGCGGATCCGCTCGATCTCCTCGGGCGGCGGGCGGTTGGGGCTGGAGGCGAGATAGAGGGCGAGGCGATGGTCGACGTCGCTGCCGGTGATGACTTCGCCGTTGACGATCGCGGTCGCCTTGCGGATGCCGGGATCCTGCTTGCCGACGAAACGGACGTTGTCGGGAATGTCGAGCTGGCCGAACGGGGCTCCGCTCTGTGCGGCCGCCACCATCGACAGCACCGACGCGATCAGCACGACCGCGGCCCTTGGTAACCAACCGAGCTTCATCATTCCTCCAGTGAAAGCAGGCCTGTGACCTGCGCCAGATTTGCTGAACCGCAGCTTAGCGGAACTCCCTCTAGCGCCCCAAATTCCTCAGCGCCACCCGGATCAGGAAGGTGTTCCCGCGCCGCGCGTCGCCGCTGGTTTCATAGTCGCGCCGCCAGGTCAGGCCAAGCTCGATGCAATCGTCGTCGTAGGAGATGCCGAGCCGGTGGCGGATCGGGTCGAAGCCGTCGGCGACCGAAAGCGGGTCCTCGCGCCGGCTGGTGAGGTCGATCACGGTCGAGCCGAAGATCGACCAGTAGCGCGCGAAGCTGACCCGGCCGCCGAACCTGATCTCCTCGCGGTCGCGCAAATCCTCGATCGCCGGATCGATGTTGCGGTCGAGGCGCAGATAGCCGATCGTCGCGTAGGTCCGGCGGCCGCCGATCGTCGCGTCGATCTCGTTGCGGCGCAGCGCGAAACTGTCCTTGTCGAGGCGGAAGCGGTGGACGAAGCTGACCAGCCGGCCGACCTGGACATTGGTGCGGCCGACGATGTCGGAGAAGCGGTCGGAAAGGCCGGTGCCCGAGGGCAGGATCGTGGCGCGGTTGTTGAGCCGGTAGCTCTGGCCGATATTGGTGCTGACCGAGACGCCGGGCAGCTCGAATGCCCAGTCGACGCCATAGGTCGCGCGCACGCCATCCTCCCAGCGATCGTAGCCGGGGAAGCGGTTCAATGCGAACAGGTTCGAATCCTCGAGGTCGACCGCGCGCGCGTCCTCGTTGGGGATGTCCATATTCTCGGTCGGCGGCGAGGCGACGAACTGGATCCTCGGCGTCAGGCGCTGCGTGCCGCCGAGGAAGGCGCCGACGAACGGCCATTTGAGGTCCGCGGCCAGCGCGCCGATGAAGCGGCCGCTCCAGCCCTCCCGCCCACGATAGCTGACGGTCTGGGTCAGCAAGGTGCCGCTGGCGTGATAGAGGTCGCCCCGCGCATAGGCGGTCAGCACCAGCTCCTGGCCGAGCGGAGTGACGCCGCGCCGCTCCCAGCGGGCGCTGGCGAAGGCGCGCTGGCTGTCCTGGCCCTCGGGGCGGAGGATGGCGAGGCTGTTGGCCTGGAGCTCGATCCGGCCGCCGAACATCGGATCGGCGATCCGCCAGCGCGCGTCGATCGCGGGCAGGGCGATCGGCTGGGTCCCGGCGACGTCGGTGAGGCGCAGCCCCTCGAACGCCCAGCCCGCGATCGAGATGTAGCTGTCGGCGGTGATCCGCTCGACGTCGACCATCGAGCGCAGCCGGTCGTCGCGCGAAATGTCGTAGCGGCGCATGAAGGTGCGGTCGGTGGCGTAGCGCCCGGCGGCGGTGACGCTCCAGGCCGGGCTCAGGATCAGCCGGCCGCTGCCCTCGATATAGCCGCGGATGCCCTTGCCCTCGCTGGTCCCCACCGGCGCCAGCGGGTCGAGCTGGAGCCGCGAGCCGTAGGTCACATAGCCGTGCACCTGGAAGGCGCCGATCGGGGTCAGCTGGCGATATTCGGCCTCGAGCATCGGCAATACGCCGGTGAAGACGTGGGGGGTGATAGTGAGGTCGCGATTGGGGGCGAAGCGGACGTAGTAGGGCGCGCTGAGCTCGAGGCCGTTGCGGCGGCCGTAGCGGATCTCCGGCACCAGGAAGCCGCTGCCGCCGCCCTGGCTGCCGTCGGGGTGCGACAGGCCGGGCAGGCCGAGGAGCGGCATGCCGAACAGGTTCAATGTCGCGCCCCGATAGGAGATGCGGTGACGGACCGGGTCGTGGACGACGCGCACCGCGTTGATCTGCCACGTCGGGTTCTTCGGGCAGCCTTCGGGGGTGGTCACCGCGCAGGCGGTGTAGGCGGCGTGGTCGAGCGTGGTGACGCCGTTGCGCCGGGTCGCCGTGGTCGCGGCGAGGCGGCCGCCGTCGGCCAGCACGAGCAGCATATTTTGGACGACGCCGTCTTTCAGCGTGTCTTCGAGCTGGACGGAATCCGCATAGGCGACGTCGCCGCCCGGGCTGAGCACGCGGACGTCGCCATTGGCGTGGACCTCGCCGCTGCGCCGGTTCCAGCTGACGCTGTTCGCGCGCAAATTATAGCCCTCGCGGTTCATCCGGACCTCGCCCGAAGCCGTCACCGTGTCGCTGGCCTCCTCATAGACGAGCTGGTCGGCGCTGAACGCGATCTCGGCCGGCGCTTCCGCGGCGGGGGCGGGCGCGGGCGCCGGGGCGGGGACCTCCTGCGCCAGGGCCGCGGACGGGACCGTCAGCAGCAGCGGCAGCGCGGTCCGGCAAGTCGATCGAAACGTCTTCACAAATAAGCTGCTCTGGCCCAGGCGACCCGCCGAGCCTATTGCACCTGGGGCCGCTCCCTGCAATGGCACCCGTTCGGAAGAGCATGATCCGCATCGCTTGAATCGGAACATGCTCTTGTTGTTCTTTGTCTGCCGCATTTTCCGAGTCGTCAGGCGATTGCGCCTGACTTGAAAATGCTCTGGGGAGATCCGCCGTGATCAAAGTGAGCTTCGCCGCGTCGCGCCCCAAGGGGGCTTACGCCCTTGCCGTTCCGGTGCGCGGCGAGGAGACGGTCGCCGATCGGCTCGGCGGCCTCGACGAGCCCGCCCGCACGCTCGCGATCCGCGCCGCCGATGCACAGCGCTTCGAGCGCGAGGTCGGCGCGATCGCGGAAACCTTCATCGACGAGGGCGAGGCGGTCCGCCGGCTGCTGCTCGTCGGCCTCGGCCAGCCGGGCGACGAGGCGGCCTGCGAGAAAGCGGGCGGCGCCCTGACCGGCCGGCTGCTGACCTCCGGCGAGACCAGGCTGGTCGTCGACCTGACCGGAACCGGCCTGGGCGCCGGCGAGGCCGCGCGGCTCGCCTTCGGCGCGGCCGGGCGCAGCTGGCGCTATGACCTTTACCGCACCAAGCTCGGCCGCAAGCAGAAGCCGACGCTCGACGAGGTCGTGATCGTCGGCGCCTCCGATGCCGAGTGGAAGCATGCCGCCGCGGTGCTCGAGGGCCTGAACCTCACCCGCAGCCTGGTCACCGAGCCGGCCAACGTCGTCTATCCCGAGAGCTTCGTCGAACGCGCCCGCGCGGCGCTCGAAAGCCTTGGCGTCGAATTCGAGGTGCTCGACGAGAAGGCGATGGCCAAGCTCGGCATGGGCGCTCTGCTCGGCGTCGCCCAGGGCTCGGTGCGGCCGCCGCGGCTGCTGGCGATGCGCTGGAACGGCGGCAAGGCCGGGAAGGCGCCGGTCGTGTTCATCGGCAAGGGCATTACCTTCGACACCGGCGGCATCTCGATCAAGCCGGCGCTCGGCATGGAGGCGATGAAGTGGGACATGGGCGGCGCCGGCGCCGTCACCGGGCTGATGAAGTCGCTCGCCACCCGCAAGGCCAAGGTCAACGTCGTTTGCGTCTGCGCGCTCGCCGAGAACATGCCCGACGGCAACGCCCAGCGCCCCGGCGACGTCGTCATCTCGATGTCGGGGCAGACGATCGAGGTGATCAATACCGACGCCGAAGGCCGCCTCGTCCTCGCCGACGCGATGACCTGGGCGCAGCGCCAGTACAAGCCGGAGGTAATGGTCGACCTCGCCACCCTCACGGGTGCGATGATCATCAGCCTCGGCCACGAATATGGCGGCATGTTCGCCAATGACGACGGCCTCGCCGCGGGCCTCGAGGCCGCGGGCAAGGCGAGCGGCGACAAATTGTGGCGGCTGCCGATGAACGACGACTACAACAAGATCATGGATTCGCAGATCGCCGACATGAAGAACAGCGCCTCGCGCGAGGGCGGCTCGATCACCGCCGCCTGCTTCCTCGGCCGGTTCGTCGAAAACGGGGTCAAATGGGCCCATCTCGACATCGCCGGCATGGTCTGGTCGGACAAAGCGAGCCACCTCTACGACAAGGGCGCGACCGGCTTCGGCGTCGCCTTGCTCGACCGCTACGTCGCCGACAATCACGAAGGAAAATAGGGACAGTCCCTCTTTTTGTTGCGGCCGGGCGGCGCTTGCCCTGCCGGGTCCCGCCGTCTAGGGAGCCGGCGAAACCAATCCCTTCAGATACGGAGCTTCAGCAGGCCATGGCCGAGCGTACCTTTTCGATCATCAAACCCGACGCCACCCGGCGCAACCTCACCGGCGCGATCACCCAGATGCTGGAGGAGGGCGGCCTGCGCGTGGTCGCCTCGCGGCGGATCCGGATGACGAAGGAGCAGGCCGAGGGCTTCTACGCCGTCCACCGCGAGCGGCCTTTCTATCACGACCTCGTCGCCTTCATGACCTCGGGCCCGGTCGTCGTCCAGGTGCTCGAGGGCGACAATGCGGTCGCCCGCAACCGCGCGATCATGGGCGCGACCAACCCGGCCGACGCCGCCGAGGGCACGATCCGCAAGCGCCACGCCGAATCGATCGAGGCGAACAGCGTCCACGGCTCCGACAGCGCCGAGAACGCCGCGATCGAGATCGACTTCTTCTTCACGCCCGAAGAGATCGTCGGTTAGCGGCCTCGCACCGGCCACATCGCGTCGATCCGGCTCCGCGCGGCCGCGGGGTCGTCCGCGCCGCCGAGATTGAGACGCGAAAGGCCGCGCAGGCGCAGCTTGCGCCCTTCGAAGAGGCCGCCGCCTTCCACCCGATAGACGACGTAATAAACCGCCGTGTCGGTGAACAAAGCGCCGTCGCGATAGAATCGCGTAGTGATCGCGATCGGCACGCGCCGATCGGCGTCGTCGGCCTGCGCTTGCTCGCCGTCATCAGCGGTTGCGCGCAGGATCTGCCGCCGGAACCAGGCCGCCTCGAGACGCGGATCGGCCATGGTCTCCACTTGCGCCACCGCCAGCGCCGCCGGAAAGACGATGACCTGGCTCTGGATCGTCTGGCCGGGATCGGCCGGCGCCAGGCTGAGCCGCTCGCCGTCCCGGTCGGCGGTGCCGCGCAGGATCACGGTCCTGGCCTCGGCCAGCGCCTGCTTTTGCGCACTGACCTTGTCCGTCTCTTCGCCGGTCCGCTCGCGATAGCTGTTCCACAGCGCGAGGCCCGAGATCAGCAGGCCGGCGACCGCGACGATTTCGGCCAGGTTTATCCACCGCCGGCGCGTCGCCGCGGCTTCCGCCGCCTCCGCCCGCCGTTCCGGATCGTCAGCCGTCATCGCCCGTCTCCCCGGCTTGCCTGAGCGCCCGGCAATAGTCCTCGAGCGCGATCGGATAGAGGCGGTGCTCCTCCTCGAGCACCCGCGTGGCGAGGCTGTCGGCATCGTCGCGCAGCAGGATCTTGACCTTGGCCTGGGCGAGCACCGGCCCCGCATCGAGGTCGGCGGTCGCCAGGTGGACGGAGCAGCCGGCAAATTCGTCGCCGGCCATGATCGCGCGCTGGTGGGTGTCGAGCCCCTTGTGCAGCGGCAACAGCGACGGATGGATGTTGAGCACTCGTCCCTCCCATTTCGCGACGAATCCATCCGACAGCAGGCGCATGTAGCCGGCGAGCGCGACCAGCTCGACCCCGTGCGCGCGCAGGACGGCGTCGAGCGCGGCATCGAATTCGTCGCGGGTCATCCCCTGGTGGCTCTGCGACCAGGTCTTGATCCCGAGCCGCTTCGCCAGCACCAGCCCGCGCGCCGCCGGCACGTTCGAGGCGACCAGCACGATCTCGTAATTCCGCTCGGGATCGCGCCTTTTATGTTCCGACAGCGCGAGCATGTTGGAGCCGCGCCCCGAGATCAGCACCGCGACACGGACCTTCTCAGCCATGATGGCTTGCGCGCCAGCTGTGGCGGGCCCCCCAGGTCCCGGCCGAGCCATGGACCGTGCAGCCTTTCGCGCCGGCCTCGATGCGTCCGATTTGAAAGATTGTTTCTCCGGCTTCCTCAAGCGTTTCCAACGTCTCTTTCAGATCGAGTTGAGAGACAATGAGGACCATGCCGATGCCGCAATTGAAGGTGCGGGCGAATTCCTCCGGCGCGATATTCCCCTGCGCCTGGAGGAACGCCATCAGCCGCGGCTGCGGCCAGCTGTCGGCATCGACCGTCGCGTGCAGCCCCCCGGGCAGGACGCGGGGAATATTCTCCAGCAGGCCGCCGCCGGTGATGTGCGCCAAGGCCGCGATCCGGCCGGCCCGGATCGCCGGCAGCAGCGATTTGACGTAGATCCGGGTCGGCGCCAGCAGCGCCTCGATCAGCAGCCGGTCGGGATCGAACAAAGCGGGCCGGTCGAGCCTCCAGCCGTTGTCGGCGGCGAGCCTGCGCACCAGCGAAAAGCCGTTCGAATGGACCCCCGACGAGGCCAGGCCGAGCAGCACGTCGCCGGCCTTCACCCGCTCGCCGGTCAGCGCCTCGCCGCGCTCGACCGCGCCGACGCAGAAGCCGGCGAGGTCGTAATCGCCGGGCGCGTACATCCCCGGCATCTCCGCGGTCTCGCCGCCGATCAGCGCGCAGCCCGCCTGCCGGCAGCCTTCCGCAATCGACGCGATCACCCGTATCGCAACGTCGCCGTCGAGCTTGCCGGTGGCGAAATAATCGAGGAAGAACAGCGGCTCGGCGCCCTGGACGATCAGATCGTTGGCGCACATCGCGACCAGATCGATGCCGACGCCGTCGTGGCGGCCGCTCTCGATCGCCAGCTTGAGCTTGGTGCCGACGCCGTCATTGGCGGCGACCAGGAGCGGGTCGGAATAACCGGCCGCCTTGAGGTCGAAGAAGCCGCCGAAGCCGCCGAGCGATGCGTCGGCGCCCGCCCGAGCGGTCGCCTTGGCGAGCGGGACGATCGCCTTCACCAGGGCGTTGCCGGCGGCGATGTCGACCCCGGCCCTGGCGTAAGTGTAGCTGTCTTCGCCGCTCATCCTCGCCGCCTACCAGAACCTGCTTGGATTTCCACGGCCAACTCGCCAAAAGGCCAGCGTGAAGCCCGTCCGCCGCCCGCTTGCCCTCGTGATTCCGGCCGTCGCCGCTCTGCTCCTGGTCGGAGCGGGCATCCTCTATGCCCAGCTCGAAGGCTCGGACCGCGGCATCCCCCCGGTCGACAGCACCTCCAATTTCGAGATTCTGGGCGTCGACGTCGACGTCAGCGCCGAGACTGCCGAGAAGGCGCGGTCCGAAGGCTGGCGCCGCGCGCAATCGCTGGGCTGGCGGATGCTCTGGGCGCGCACCCACAATCGCCCGCTCGCGCAAGCGCCGGTCTTGACCGATTCGGTGCTCAACGGCATCGTTTCGGGTATCGTCATCGAGCAGGAGCAGATCGGCCCGACCCGCTACATCGCCCGGCTGGGCGTCCTCTTCGACCGCGCCCGCACCGGCCAGATGCTCGGCGTCCAGGGCCTCACCCGGCGCTCGGCGCCGATGCTCGTCATCCCGGTGCTGCGGACCGGCTCATCCGCCTACAGCTTCGAGTTCCGCAACGACTGGCAGCGTGCCTGGGCGCAGTTCCGCACCGCCAACAGCCCGGTCGACTATGTCCGCCCCTCGGGCATCGGCATCGACCCCCTCGTGCTCAACATGGCCCAGACGAAGCGGCGCGGGCGCGGCTGGTGGCGGATGCTGCTCGACCAATATGGCGCCGCCGACATCGTCGTCCCCGAGCTCGAGCTCAGGCGCGCCTATCCGGGCGGGCCTGCGATCGGGCTGTTCGCCGCCCGCTACGGCCCGGACAATGTCCTGATCGGCCGCTTCGAGCTCACCGCCCGCAGCAGCGCCGACGTGCCCCGCATGCTCGACGAGGGCGTCCGCCGCCTCGACCTGATCTACCGCCAGGCGCTCGACCGCGGCCTGCTCAGGCCCGACCCGACCCTGGTCATCGTCCAGCCGCCGCTGCCGCCCTTGCCGCCCGAGGAGACCGAGACGCCGGCGGCCGAGGAAATGGGCGCGCAGGTGCCGGCGGGGGTGGTCACCACTTACAGCGTCCAGGTCGCGACTCCGGACGCCGGCTCGGTCCAGCAGGCCGAGGTCTCGGTCAGCCGGGTGAACGGCGTCACTTCGGCGATCACCACCAGCCTCGCGCTCGGCGGCACCTCGATCATGCGGGTCAATTTCGTCGGCGATTCGGCCGCGCTCCAGGCCGCGCTCCAGGCGCAGGGCTGGCAGGTGCAGGTGGTCAATGGCTCCACCTTGAGGATTTCGCGCTGAACCAGATCGCGCTGCCCTTCGCCTGGCCGGTGGCCGACAAGGAGGAGGATTTCCTCCTTTCCGACGCCAATCGCGTCGTCTTCGATCACCTGACCCGCTGGTCGCTGTGGCCGGTGATGGCGACTTTGGTCACCGGCCCGCGCAAGTCGGGCCGCAGCCTGCTCGGCCGGATCTTCGTGCGCAAGACCGGCGGCCGCCTGTTCGACGATGCCGAGGACCATGACGAAGAGGCCCTGTTCCACGCCTGGAACGACGCGCAAGGCCGCCGCAAGCCGCTGCTCATCATCGCCGGCCGGCCGCCGCCGCAATGGCAGGTGACGCTCCCCGATTTGCGCTCGCGGCTCGCGGCCACGCCGCAGGTCGAGATCGGCGCGCCCGACGACGCCCTGATCGGCCAGCTGATCATCAAGCTGCTCGGCGACCGCGGCATCGCCGCGCCGCTCGAGCTGGCCGATTTTCTGGTCCCGCGGATCGAACGCAGCTATGTGTCGGTGATCATGATCGTCGACATCCTCGACCGGGTGATGCTGTCGCATCATCGCCGGATGACCGTCCCGCTGGCAAAAAGGGCGCTCGAGGAAGCGGGCCTGATCCGCCGCGCCCGGAAGGCCGAGTGATGGCGACCGCCGCCAACGACGCCACGCTGCCGGTCGCCGACGTGGCCCGCTATTTCAACCGCGAGCTCTCCTGGCTGGCGTTCAACCGGCGGGTGCTGGAGGAAGCATGCAATCCCGCCCACCCCCTGCTCGAGCGGCTGCGCTTCCTTTCCATCTCGGGCAGCAACCTCGACGAATTCTTCATGGTCCGAGTCGCCGGCCTGAAGGGGCAGCAGCTTGCCGGAATAGAGGAGCCGTCGGACGACGGCCTCAACCCCAGCCAGCAGCTCGCCGCGATCGCGACCGAGGCGGACGCGCTCACCGCCAGCCAGCAGGAGGTCTGGGCTGAGCTGCGCGCCGCGCTCCGCGCCGCCGGCCTCGCCGTGCTCGGCAATGAGGAGATCGGCGACGAGGAGAGCCGGTGGCTCGACCGCCATTTCCAGGACCATATCTTCCCGGTCCTGACCCCGCAGGCGATCGACCCGGCGCATCCCTTCCCGTTCATCCCGAACAAGGGCTTCTCGCTGATCTTCGATTTGAAGCGCATCGCCGACGGCGAGCCGATCCAGGAGCTGCTGATGGTGCCGGCGACCTTGCCGCGCTTCGTCCGTCTGCCGGGCGAGGCGGCGCGCTACGTCGCTATCGAAACCGTCATCCGCCGCCAGGCCGGGACCCTGTTCCCCGGCTACGAGCTGCGCGGCGGCGGCGCCTTCCGGATCATCCGCGACAGCGACATCGAGATCGAGGAGGAGGCCGAGGATCTCGTCCGCTTCTACCGAACCGCGCTGAAGCGCCGCCGCCGCGGCCGCGTCATCCGCCTCAAGCTCGAGGAGGCCATTCCCGACGCGCTCGAGGCGCTGGTCCGCGAGGGCCTCGATGCCAGCGAGGCTCTGGTCTACGAATCGACCGGCTTCCTCGGCATCGCCGACCTCGCCGCTCTGGTCGAGGAGGATCGCCCGGACCTCAAATTCCCGCCGTTCAGCCCGCGCTTTCCCGAGCGGATCCGGGAATATGGCGGCGACTGCTTCGCCGCGATCCGGGCCAAGGACATCGTCGTCCACCACCCTTACGAGAGCTTCGACGTCGTCTTGGCCTTCCTCCGCCAGGCAGCGGCCGATCCCGACGTGGTCGCGATCAAGCAGACCCTCTACCGCGCCGGCAAGCAGTCGGCGGTGATCCGCGCCCTGATCGACGCCGCCGAGGCGGGCAAGTCGGTGACCGCGGTCGTCGAATTGAAGGCGCGCTTCGAGGAAGAGCAGAATCTGATGTGGGCGAGCGCGCTCGAACGCGCCGGCGTCCAGGTCGTCTACGGCTTCATCGAATGGAAGACCCACGCCAAGATGTCGATGGTCGTCCGCCGCGAGGAGGGCAGCTACCGCACCTATTGCCACCTCGGCACCGGCAACTACCATCCGGTCACGGCGCGCATCTACACGGACTTGAGCTTCTTCACCGCCGACCCGCGGGTGAGCCGCGACGTCTCCCACATCTTCAATTACATCACCGGCTATATCGAGCCGCGCGGGCTCGAGCTCGTCACCATGTCGCCGCACAATCTGCGCGATCAATTGTGCGCGCTGATCGACACCGAGATCGAGAACGCCCGCGCCGGCAAGGAGGCGGGGATCTGGGCGAAGATGAACTCGCTGGTCGATGCCGCGATCATCGACAAGCTCTATGAAGCGAGCCAGGCCGGGGTCGACGTCGACCTCGTCATCCGCGGCATTTGCTGCCTGCGCCCCGGCGTGCCCGGCCTTTCCGAGAATATCAGCGTCAAGTCGATCGTCGGCCGATTCCTCGAGCACAGCCGGATCTGGTGCTTCGGCAATGGCGACGCGCTGCCCAATTGCGAGGCGAAGGTCTACATCAGCTCGGCCGACTGGATGCCGCGCAATTTCGACCGGCGCGTCGAATATGCGCTGCCGATCGAGAACGACACCGTCCACGCCCAGATTCTCGACCAGGTGATGGTCGCCAACATCATCGACAACGAGCAGAGCTGGCGGCTCCATCCCGACGGCAGCTATACGCGGCTCGCCCCCGGGCCGGGGATGAAGCCGTTCAACCTCCACACCTATTTCATGACCAACCCGTCGCTGTCCGGCCGCGGCGCGGCGCTGCGCGCCAGCGGCGCCACGCCGAGGAAGCTCACCATTCCCCGCGGCCTGGACTAGGGCCGGCGAATGTTCGCGGAGCAGCCGGTCGCGATCATCGACATCGGCTCCAATTCGGTCCGCCTGGTCGTCTATTCGGGCGCCAAGCGAATCCCCTCGGTGATCTTCAACGAAAAGGTGCTGGCCGGCCTCGGCCGCGAGGTCGGCGCGATCGGCGAGGCGGCGCAGGCGCGGGCGCTCGCCGCGCTCGACCGCTTCCGGCTGCTGGTCAGGCAGATGGGCGTCGTGCGCACCCGCACCGTCGCCACCGCCGCGGTGCGCGAGGCCTCGAACGGCGCGGCTTTCCTCACCCGGGTTCGCCGCCTCGGCTTCGAGCCGCGCATCCTGTCCGGCGAGGAAGAGGGGAAGCGGGCGGGGCAGGGGGTCCTCTCCGCCATCCCCGACGCCGACGGCATCGTCGGCGATCTCGGCGGCGGCAGCCTCGAGCTGGTCGACGTCGCCGCCGGCAAGGTCGGCCGCCGCGCCTCGCTGCCGCTCGGCGTCCTGCGCCTCGATGCGCTGCTGGAGAAAGGCGAGGCATCGTTCTTCAAGAAGGTCGGCAAGGCGGTGGCCGGCGCCGGCTTCGAGGGCGCCGCCGCGGGCCGGCCTTTCTACCTGGTCGGCGGCAGCTGGCGCACGCTCGCCCGGCTGGAGATGGCGCTGATCGGGCACCCGCTGCCGATCACCCACCAGCATGTCATGCCGATCGACCGCCCCGAGGACCTCAAGGCGGCGCTGGCGAAGATCGACAAGGGGAGCATCCGCGACATCCCGTCGGTCTCGCTGTCGCGCTTCCCGACCCTGCCCAACGCGAACCTGCTGCTGCAGGCGCTGGTCGTCGTGCTCGATCCCGACCAGCTGATCGTCTCCGGCTTCGGCATCCGCGAGGGTCTGCTCTACGACGAGCTGCCGCCCGAGGTTCGCGCGCTCGATCCGCTGATCGAGGCGGCGCGCGAGGCGGGGGCGGGACTCGGCCGCTTCGAGCAGCATGGCGACCTGCTCGACGCCTGGATCGCGCCGGCCTTCGACGACGGCCCAAAGATGGCGCGGCTGCGGCTCGCCACCTGCCTGCTTTCCGACATCGGCTGGGCCGCCCATCCCGATTTCCGCGCCGAGCGCGGCATCGACATGGCGCTGCACGGCAATTGGGTGGCGATCGACGGGCCCGGGCGGGTGATGATCGCCCAGGCCCTGTTCTGCAATTTCGGCGGCGGCCGCGAGCTGCCCTATCCCAAGATCGCCGCGCTCTGCGGCGCGGAGAAATTGCGCCGCGCCGCCAATTGGGGCCTCGCGATGCGGCTCGGCCAGCGGCTCAGCGGCGGCGTCGCCGCCTGCCTGAAGCGCAGCCGCCTCGGCCGCGACGGCGACGCGCTCCGCCTCGAGGTCGGCAAGCGCGACGCCGCTTTGCTCGGCGAGACGGTCGAGCGGCGGCTGAAGACGCTCGCTTCGGAAATGGAGCTGCGGCCGGAAATGACGGTCGCCTAGGTACCGCCGCCCTTACGCGTCGACCTCGAGCTCGGTGCGGGTCATGACCAGCTTGCCGTTGAGGATCGCGAAGGCGAGCCGGCCTTCGACCAGGTCGAGCGCGTCGCGGCCGAACTCCTCGAAGCGCCAGCCTTCGAGGATCGCCAGCCCCTCGCGCCGCCCGGCGGCGAGCATTTCCAGCTCCTCGGCCTTGGCGACGAGGCGCGGCGCGACGTTGCTCTCGCGCGCCCTGATCTTGAGCAGAAGCTTGAGTAGGTCCGCGACCAGCGCGCCCTCGCGCCCCAGCCCCGGCCCGCGCTCCTCGCGCGGCGGCAGCTCGGAGGCGGGGAGGGGGTCGGCGGCGGCGAGCGCCTCCATCATCCGCGCCCCGATATCGTTGCCGCGCCAGGCCGGCGAGAGGCCGCGCACCTGGGCCAGCACTTCCTGGCTCGCCGGCGGGTGCATGGCGACGTCGGCCAGCGTCTCGTCCTTCATGATCCGCCCACGCGGCAAATTCTTGCCCCGCGCCTCGATCTCGCGCCAGGCGGCGAGCGCCTTCAGCCGGCCGAGCGCGTCGGCGCGCCGGGTCTGGATCTTGACCCGTTTCCAGGCGAGCGCCGGATCGTTGATGTAATTGGCCTTGTCGGCGAGCCGCTCCATCTCCTGGTCGAGCCAGCCGCCGCGGCCGGTCCGCTTCAATCGCTCGAGCATCTTGGGGAACAGCTCGGCGAGATGGGTGACGTCGCCGATCGCATAGTCGATCTGGCGCTTGTCCAATGGCCGCCGCGCCCAGTCTGTGAAGCGCGCGCCCTTGTCGAGGTTGCGGCCGAGGAGGCTTTCGACCAGGTTCGAATAGCCGACCTGCTCGCCCAGCCCGAGCGCCATCGCCGCCACCTGGGTATCGAACAAGGGATGGGGAGTGCCGCCGGTCAGGTTGAAGATGATCTCGATATCCTGGCCGCCGGCATGGAAGACCTTCAGCACATGCTCGTTGTTGACGAACATGTTGAGCAGCGGCGTGAGATCGATCCCGTCGGCCATCGGATCGATCGCGGCCGCCTCCTCGCTATTGGCGACCTGGATCAGGCACAGCTCCGGCCAGTAGGTGTTCTCGCGCATGAACTCGGTGTCGACCGCGACGAAGTCGGACCTGGCAAGCCGTTCGCAGAGCTTTTCGAGGGACTCGGAATCGGCAATGAGAGGATGGATACGCATTTTGCGGCTCTCATAGCCGGGCGTCCCCGCTTGACAAAGCGCCTTCGCTGACGCGAAGCGCTCGCGCACAACCTTTTCCCCAACTTATTTCGTCTGAAAGCGATCCCCGATGCACGCCTACCGTAGCCACAATTGCGGCGAGCTCCGCGAAGCCGAGGTCGGCGAGACGGTGCGGCTGTCCGGCTGGGTGCACCGCAAGCGCGACCACGGCAACCTTTTGTTCGTCGACCTGCGCGACCATTTCGGCATCACCCAGATCGTCACCGACGTCGCCGACGCGGCGTTCGCGGCGCTGGAGGGGGTGCGGGTCGAATCGGTGGTGACGGTGACCGGCAAGGTGGTCCGGCGGGCCTCGGACGCGGTCAACCCGAACCTGCCGACCGGCCAGGTCGAGGTCCACGCCGAGGAGGTGATCGTCCAGTCGGCCGCCCAGGAGCTGCCGCTGCCGGTGTTCGGCGCGCCCGACTATCCCGAGGACATCCGCCTGCGCTACCGCTATCTCGATCTCAGGCGCGAACGGCTTCACGCCAATATCGTACTGCGCAGCGCGGTGGTCGCCTCGATCCGGCGTCGCATGACCGAACAGGGCTTCACCGAATTCCAGACGCCGATCCTGACCGCGTCCAGCCCCGAAGGCGCGCGCGACTATCTCGTTCCCAGCCGGGTCCATCCCGGCAAGTTCTACGCGCTGCCGCAGGCGCCGCAGATGTTCAAGCAGCTGATCATGGTCGCCGGCTTCGACCGCTATTTCCAGATCGCGCCCTGCTTCCGCGACGAGGATGCCCGCGCCGACCGCTCGCCCGGCGAGTTCTACCAGCTCGATTTCGAAATGAGCTTCGTCACCCAAGACGATGTTTTCGCTGCGATCGAGCCGGTGCTCGCCGGGGTGTTCGAAGAGTTCGCCAACGGCAAGAGCGTAACGCCCGCGGGCGCGTTCCCGCGCATCCCCTACAAGGAGGCGATGCTCACCTACGGCACCGACAAACCTGATTTGCGCAACCCGATCCTGATCGCCGACGTCTCCAAGCATTTCGAAGGCTCGGGCTTCGGCCTGTTCGCCCGGATCGTCGAGGGCGGCGGCGCGGTGCGCGCGATTCCGGCGCCGGGGACGGCCGGGAAGAGCCGCAAGTTCTTCGACGACATGAACGATTGGGCGCGCGCGGAAGGCCATGCCGGGCTCGGCTACATCACCCAGAAGAATGGCGAATTGGGCGGCCCGATCGCCAAGAATCACGGCGAGGAGGCGACCCGCGCGCTCATCGCCGAACTCGGCCTCGGTCCCGACGACGGCCTGTTCTTCGCCGCCGGCAAGCCGGATTTGGCGGCGAGGCTCGCCGGGGCCGCCCGCACCCGGATCGCCGAGGAGCTCGGCCTGATCGAAGAAGGCGCGTTCAAATTCTGCTGGATCGTCGACTTTCCGATGTACGAATATGACGAGGAAGCGAAGAAGGTCGATTTCTCGCACAACCCCTTCTCGATGCCGCAGGGCGGGCTCGAGGCGCTCGAGAGCAAGGACCCGCTCGACATCCTCGCCTTCCAGTACGACATCGTCTGCAACGGCGTCGAGCTGTCCTCGGGAGCGATCCGCAACCACCGACCGGACATCATGTACAAGGCGTTCGAGATCGCCGGCTATTCGCAAGCCGAGGTCGACACCGATTTCGCCGGCATGATCAACGCCTTCAAATATGGCGCGCCGCCGCACGGCGGCTCGGCGCCGGGGATCGACCGGATCGTCATGCTGCTCGCCGGCGAGCCCAACATCCGCGAGGTCGTGCTGTTCCCGATGAACCAGCGCGCCGAGGATCTGATGATGAACGCGCCCGGCGAGGTCACCGCGAAGCAGCTCAGGGAGCTCAACATCCGCATCGTGTCCCCCGCCGGCACAGCCGCCAACGACCCGGCCAAGGTCGTGGCGCCGGAATAGGCCGCCTGCTAAGCCCCGGTCATGCCGATCGACCTTTCGGACTATGAGGCCGGCGCCTCCTATGAGGGCGGCTATGAGGAGGACCTCGAGGCGCTCCAGGAGCGTCTCGCCCGGCTGTTCGTCTCGCTCCACGTCCATAAGCGCAAGGCGATCATCGTCTGCGAGGGCTGGGACGCGTCGGGCAAGGGCGGCGCGATTCAGCGGCTGACCGCGCAATGCGACCCGCGCACCTACAAGGTCTGGCCGGTCGCCGCCCCGAACGAAGAGGAGAAGGCGCACCACTATCTCTGGCGCTTCTGGCAGCGGATGCCGAAAGCCGGCGAGGCGGCGATCTTCGACCGGAGCTGGTACGGCCGCGTCCTCGTCGAGCGGGTCGAGGGCTTTGCGAGCGAGGCCGAATGGCGCCGCGCCTATGACGAGATCAACGAGCTCGAGGCGCAGCTGAGCCATGACGGCGCGACGATCGTCAAAACGTTCTTCCACGTCACCCGGAAGGAGCAGGACGAGCGCTTCAAAAAGCGCCTCGACCATCCCTGGAAACGCTGGAAGGTCACCGCCGAGGACCTGCGCAACCGCGCCCGCCGCGCGGACTATCTCGCCGCCCTCGAGGACATGTTCGACCAGACCGACACCCGCTGGGCCCCCTGGACCGTGATCGACGGCAACGACAAGAAATCCGCCCGGATCGCCGCGCTGACCCGCGTCGCCGACGCCCTCGCTGCCGCGCTTCCTGCCGATCCGCCCTCGATCAGCCCCGAAATGGAACGGATGGCAAAGGAATTGCGCGCTCAGGGATAGGAGATCGCCACCACTTCATAGTCGCGCTCGCCGCCCGGCAGCGCGACCCGGCGGGTGTCGCCCACCGCGGCACCGCGCACCGCCCGCGCGATCGGCGAATACCAGCTGATCCGCCCCGCCGAAGCGTCCGCCTCGTCCTCGCCGACCAGCGTCACCACCCGCTCGACATCGGCCCCATCGGCGAGGGTGACGGTCGCGCCGAACCAGGCGCGGCTCTTGTCGGGCTGATCCGCCGGGTTCGTCACCCTGGCGTCCTTCATCCGCTTCGACAGGAAGTTGATCCGCCGGTCGACCTCGCGCAGCCGCCGCCGGCCATATTGATAATCGGCATTTTCCGAGCGGTCGCCGTTCGCCGCCGCCCAGGCGATCGTCTCGAGCAGCTTCGGCCGCTCGCCGGCGAACAAGGCCTCATATTCCTCGCGCAGCTTCCGGAAGCCTTCGGGGGTGATGTAATTGGGACGGCCGGACATCAGCCTGGCCGGCCTTGCCCCAGATAGTAGGAGATCCGGTTGCGCGGCGGCGCGCCCTGCCGGTTCGGGCTGAGGAGATCGTAGACGACCGCGTTTTCGAGCACCCGCTGGACGTAGTTGCGGGTCTCGGCGAAGGGGATCTCCTCGATCCAGCGGACCACGTCGACGCCCGGCATCCTGGGGTCGCCGTTGCTCGCGATCCAGCGCCGGACGTTGCCGCTGCCGGCATTGTAGGCGGCGGCGACCAGCACCGCATTGCCGCCCCATTCGTCCATCAGCTCGGACAAATGGTGGCTGCCGAGCAGGACGTTGTAGCCCGGATCCTCGGTCAGCCGGCCGAGCTCGTAGGGCACGCCGACCCGCCCGGCCGCCTGGCGCGCGGTCCCCGGCATCAGCTGCATCAGCCCGCGCGCGCCGGCATTGCTGACCGCGCTGCGCTCGAACGAGCTTTCCTGGCGGATGATGCCGTGGGCGAAGGCCCAGTTGCGCGCATAAGCGGGCGGGATCGGCACTTCGGGAAAGGCCGGGCGCGCGTAGAAGCTGCCGCCGCCGGTGCGCGCCTCGCGCGCCGCCCAGACGCCGAGATCGAGCCGGCCGATCGCCCGCCCGAACTCGCCGGCGACTGCCCGTTCGCGGTCGCTCGCCAGCTGCACCGCCAAGGCCCGCACGAACAATGTCTGGTCGCCGCGCCGGCCGGTTGTGCCGAGATAGCGGACCGCCTCGGCGAGCGAGCGCTGGGCGAAGGCGGCGCGCTCGGCGGGGTCGGCGGCGGGCGGCACCGGCGGCGGCGGCGCGCTCCGCCCCAGCCGCTCGAGCGCGAGCTGACCGTAAAACTGGTCGGGACTGGCCGCGGCCTGCTCGAGCCAGGCGCTCGCCTGGCCCGGATTGCCGGCGGCATTGGCGGCGCGCGCGGCCCAGAAGAAGCCCTTGGCGCGGGTCTGCGGCGAACGCGCGGCGCGGGCGTAGAGCTCGAACAGCCGCGCCGCGTCGCCGGGCCGGCCGAGCCGGAACAGAGCGGCGCTGCCGCCGAGCCAGGCGAGGCTCGTATAATCGTCGCGTTCGTCATAGGGGCGGTCGGAGACGTCGGTCCCGGCCGGATAGAGATCGTCGAGCCTGGAGGCGATGCCGTAGGCGGTCGACCATTGGCGGTCGTTGGCGGCGCCGCGCGCCAGGGTCAGCGCGGTGTCGAGATAGCGCGCGGGGTTGACGAGCGGCCGGTCGAACCGGCCGCGCGCGGCGAGCAATTCCCGCGCGGCGGCGCTCTGGCTGCCGTTCCTGAGCCAGATCGCCTGGTCGATCAGCAGCCCGCCGTCGCGGCGCGGCGCGGGATCGAGCGCGGCGACCCGCTCATAGGCGTCGGGCGCCCGGGTCTGCAGCGCGAGCCGCGCTTCGAACAACGGCCGCTTCGCCGCCGGCGTCCAGATCAGCGTCCGTGCCGCGCTCTGATTGTCGCCATTGCCGAGCAGCACCTCCATCCGCCGGTCGTGATCGTCGGGCGTGAAGCCGCCGCCGAACGCGGCGAGCAGCCTCTGCTCGACCTCGAGCGGCAGCACGCCGGCGGTCCATGCCCGCCGCGCGGCCTGCCGCGCCTCCTCGTTCCGCCCGGTCGATTGCAGCGCGAACGCCTGATAAGCGTGGCCGGCCGGGGTCAGCGGCGGGAAGTTCGAAAAGAAGCGCAGCACCTCGCCGGGCGAGATCGCCTCGAGCGCCACCCGCTGCTCGGCGGCGCGCCGCATCGCCGCCTCGCCGGGCCAGCCGCGATGGCCGCTGAGGAAGGTCGCATAAGCGAAGAAGGGCAGGGAGTCGCTCTGCCGGAGCGTGCTCCAGCGCTCGATATCGGCCGCGACCGGGCTCGACGCGGTGAACGCATAGCCCCGCGCCGGCGGCTCCGGCACGCTCTGCGCCATCACCGCCGCCGCGGACGCTCCCATCAGAAGCAACAGGCCTGCTTTCCTTTGCACGCTGGACAGAATGACGCCCCCCTCCTTATCAGGCCATGAATATCCCCGCGATATTTCCGGCCGGCAATCACCTATGTCAGGCGGCGCCGCGACGGAAAGGAGGCAATGATGATCAGCGGGTCGATTCCGGCTCTAGTGACTCTCTTTCGCGACGAAGCGTTTAACCAGGACGCTTATCGGAGCTTCGTCGCCTGGCAGATTGCCGAGGGGAGTCATGGCCTTGTGCCCTGCGGCACCACCGGCGAGGGGGCGACGCTCGATTCGGACGAGCATCGCCGGGTGGTCGAGACCTGCGTCGAGGTTGCGGCGGGCAGCGTGCCCGTCATCGCCGGCTGCGGCTCGAACGACACGCGTCAGGCGATCGCCCTGACCCGTGCCGCCAAGGAGGCCGGCGCCGACGCCGCGCTCCACGTCCCGCCTTATTACAATCGGCCGAACCAGGAGGGGATCTACGCCCATCTCGCCGCGATCGCGGCGGCGGTCGACATTCCGATCGTCCTTTACAACGTGCCCTCGCGCACCATCACCGACATTTCGGTCGAAACGATGGGCCGGCTGGCGAAGATCGCCAATATCGTTGCGGTCAAGGACGCGACCGGCAACCCCGCCCGCGTCACCGCCCAGCGCCTCGCCTGCGGCGCGGGCTTCGTCCAGCTTTCCGGCAATGACGACATGGCCCTGGGCTTCAACGCGATGGGGGGCAGGGGCTGCATCTCGGTCACCGCCAACGTCGCGCCGCGCCTGTGCGCGGACTTCCAGAACGCTTGCCTTTCAGGCAATTGGCCGGCGGCCCTCAAATTGCAGGACAAGCTCTACCCGCTCCACGCCGCGCTCTTCACGGACGCCTCGCCCGGCCCGGTCAAATATGCGCTCGGCAAGGTCCGGCCCGATTTCGCTTCGGAGCTGCGCATGCCGATGACGCCGCCATCGGAGGCGAGCAAGCGCGCCGTCGACGCCGCGCTCGCCCATGCCGGGTTGCTCTAATCTGACTGCGACGGGAAGTGGCGCGCCGGGACAAGCTTTATGCGGCAATGAAGGCCAATCCGAGGGGGGATTGGACGATTCGAGATGTGGAGAGCCTGTGTCATGGGTACGGCATTGCTTGCAAAGCGCCTTCGCGAGGCTCACATTATTCGGTGTCGCATCCCGCAGTGCCCGGTCGCCTGACCATACCGGCGCGAAGGCCGATTAAGGGGATATACATTCAGTTGCTGATAGATATGATCGATAGCTTGGAGCTCCAATGACCGTCGACGTGCGCAACTTCAGGGTTTTTGTCGAGCCGCTGGCACCTCATCTGGGAGGTGGCTTTGTTTCATACGCGCCCGAACTCAAGGGCTGTGTCTCCGATGGCGCGACGCCCGCCGAGGCGCTCGACAATATCTACGACGCGATTGCCTGCTGGCTTGCGGCTGCCCGCGAGCGGGGCGAGGCTCTTCCTGTGCCGATGATCGTGCGGCAATACGCCTGAACACATCCGCTTCGGCGCCGCTATTATTTTGCACGAACGGTCCCTATTCGGCTGAGTCATGGTCCGCCCGCGCCCCACCGAGTTCGACAAGCAGAAGGTGGTCGCCGAGAATCGGCGGGCGCGGTTCGATTATGCGATCGAGGACAAGTATGAGGCCGGCATCGCGCTGACCGGGACCGAGGTGAAGTCCTTGCGCTTCGGCGCGGGCTCGATCGCCGAGAGCTATGCCGAGGTCAAGGATGAGGAGGTCTGGCTGATCAACGCCAACATCCCCGAGTTCAGCCACGGCAACCGCCACAATCACGAGCCCAAAAGGCCGCGCAAATTGCTGCTCAATCACCGCCAGATCGCCAAATTGCACGGCGCCGTCGCCCGCCAGGGGATGACGCTCGTCCCGCTCTCCATCTATTTCAACAGCCGCGGCCGGGCCAAGGTCGAGATCGCGCTCGCCCGCGGCCGCAAGGCGCACGACAAGCGCGAATATGAAAAGGAAAAGGACTGGAAGCGCGAGCAGGGCCGCCTGATGAGGCAGCATGGCTAAGGGCCTGTACTCATGACCGGAGGTGGCCGTGATCGGCTGGGGAAGGTGGCTGGGCAGCAGAGCGCCGCCGGGCGGGCCAGGATGCCCGTCCAAGGTGCTCGACGCCCCCAGCCGCCTTCCCCAGCCGACCGCGAAGCGGCGGGCTGTCCTTTGCCGCCCGGACGGCGTCGCAGCGTCGGTCACGATGCATTAAGCATCGCTCCCTCCTCGCTCCTTGCCGGACAACAAATGCCAACCCGTCACGACCGCCTCCGGTCATGAGTACAGGCCCTCGCTTCCGCGGCTGGCTCCGCCGCCACATCCCGAGCCGCGAGACGATCGATTCCTACCGGCTGCTGCGGCCGTTCGCCAAGCAGCTGCGGCGGTCCGATTTGTGGCACATGAACCGCCATTCGGTGCCGCGCGCGGTCGCGCTCGGGCTCGGCGTCGGCGTCATCATCCCGGTGATGCACGTCGTCATCGCCGTCATCCTCGCCATCCCGGTCCGGGCCAATGTCGCGATCGCCGGCGCCTGCACCCTGGCCGTCAATCCGCTCACCATCCCGCCGATGTATTACGCCGCCTACCGGATCGGGAACTGGGAGCTGCACCACGAGGCGCTCGCCGACCCGGCGGCTGCGCAGCAGGCGTCGGGCGAATTGGCGCGGATGCTGTTCTGGCTGCACGAGGCATCGGGCCCGATCGCGCTCGGCGTGCTGACGATCGCGCTCAGCGCGGCCGTCGGCGGCTATCTGGTCAGCGCCCTGGCCTGGCATGTCTGGGAGCTGTTCAGGCGGCGGCAATCGGCGCCCGGCGATTGATCGCCCCGCGCGGACTGCTATATCCGCCCCACACACCTCTACGTCCGGGAAAATCCATGCGCAAGCTGCTCATCGCCCTCACCGCCGCTGCCTCCATCGCCACGCTTGGCGTCACCGCCTACGGCGCGACCCAGAGCCAGGGCCAGCATGCCGCCGCGAACCGGCCGCAATATGGCGCCTTCGGCTTCGACGCCGCCGGCATGGACCGCAGCGTCGCCCCGGGCGACAGCTTCTACCGCTACGCCAACGGCAATTGGGACCGGACCACCGAAATCCCCGCCGACCGCAGCAATTACGGCATGTTCATCACCCTCGACGATCTGTCGCGCGCGCGCACCCGCACGATCGTCGAGGAAGCCGCCCGCACGCCCGGCTCGCGGATCGGCGATTTCTACGCGAGCTTCATGGACGAAGCGGCGGTCAACGCCGCCGGCATCGCCCCGATCGAGCCGCTGCTCGCCGAGATCCGCGCCATCCGCGACCGGACGCAGTGGGCGGCCGCGGCCGGCAGGATGCTGCGCCGCTCGATCCGCACCCCGTTCAACGCCTTCGTCAACAGCGACGAGCGCATCCCGACCCAGATGATCATGCATCTGACCCAGTCGGGCCTCGGCCTGCCCGACCGCGATTATTATCTCAGCACCGACGCCGGCCAGGTCCAGAAGCGCGAGGCCTATCAGGCCTATCTCGCCCAATTGCTCACCCTCGCCGGTGAAGAGGAGGCGGCCGCGCGTGCCGCCGCGATCGTGCAGTTCGAGCGCGGCATCGCCCAGGTGCACTGGACCCGCGTCGAGAATCGCGACGAGGAGCGGACCTACAACAAATGGGCGATGGCCGATTTCGCCCGCAACGCGCCGGGCTTCGACTGGGCCGCCTTCTTCCGCGAGGCCGGCGCCGCCGACCAGCCCAACCTGCTCGTCGCCCAGCCGAGCGCCTTCACCGGCACCGCCCGGCTGATCGGGGAGACGCCGCAGGCGGTGCTCAACGATTATCTGCTGGTCCGCACGCTCGACGCCGCCGCTCCCCTGCTGCCGCAGAATTTCGTCGACGCCCATTTCGCCTTCCACGGCACCGTTTTGAACGGCACCCCGCAGAACGAGGAGCGCTGGAAGCGCGGCGTCGCTTTGGTCACCGGCGCCGTCCCCGACGACGTCAGCCGGCTCTACGTCGCGCGCTATTTTCCGCCCGAGGCGAAGCGCGCCGCCGACGAGCTCGTCCGCAACGTCATCGCCGCGATGGACCGCCGCCTCCAGACCCTCGCCTGGATGGCGCCCGAAACCCGCGCGCGCGCCCGCGCCAAGCTGCGCGCCTTCACCCCCAAGATCGGCTATCCCGATTTCTGGCACGATTATTCGAGCATCGAGATCAGCCGCACCAATCTCGTCCAGAACGTCATGAACGCGAGCGAATGGGATTACGACTTCAACCTCCACAAGCTCGGCCGCCCGGTCGACCGGCGCGAGTGGGGGATGACGCCGATGCAGGTCAACGCCTATGCCAATCCGGTGTGGAACGAGATCGTCTTCCCGGCCGCGATCCTGCAGCCGCCCTTCTTCGATCCGCACGCCGATTTGGCGGTCAATTACGGCGGCATCGCCGCGGTGATCGGCCACGAACTCTCGCACCATTTCGACGACCAGGGCAGCCGCTACGACGAGTCCGGCGCCCTGCACGAATGGTGGACGGCGCAGGACCGCGAGCGCTTCAACGCGCTGACCGAAGCGTTCGCCCGCCAATATGATTCCTACGAGCCGCTGCCCGGCCATCACGTCAACGGCCATTTGACGCTCGGCGAGAACATCGCCGATCTGGCCGGCCTCACCGTCGCCTACGACGCCTATCGCCATGCGCTGAATGGCCGCGCGGCGCCGGTGATCGACGGCTTCACCGGCGACCAGCGCTTCTATCTCGGCTGGGCCCAGGTCTGGCGGCGCAAATATCGCGAGGCGAACCTGTTGCAGCGGCTGCTGACCGATCCGCATTCGCCGTCCGAGCAGCGCGCCGCCGTCGTCCGCAACCTCGATCCCTGGTATGCGGCCTTCCATCCCGCCCCCGGCAGCCCGCTTTACCTGGCGCCCGACCAGCGGGTCCGCATCTGGTAGCGATGGCGAGCGCGGCGACCCTCGCGATCGGCGATCGCCCCAGACCGCGCCGGCTCGATCTTCCGCTCGTCCTGTTCGCGCTGGCCGGCCTGGCCTCGGCGGCTTTGCTGCTGTGGGCGGTCGGCGACCCCATTTTCGCCGGCGCCTTCGTCGCCGGCCTGGTCGGCGCCGGCGGGGTGCTGATGCTGGTCCGCGGCAGGCCGCCCCTGGCGCTGACGGCGGCGGCCGGCCCCGACGTGCTGCTGCTGCGCGACGCGCTCGACAGCGCCGGGCCGTCGCTCGGCGTGGCGCTGACCGACGCCGGCGGCCGCCTGATCTGCGCCAGCCGCGCCTGGAGCGACTGGTTCGGCGCCGACGCGCTGCCGCCGGCGCTTGCCCGCGCCGTCCCGACCGCGCGCCGCGACGGCGCCGTCGCGATCCCGCCGATCAGGGTCGGCGGCCAGGCCTTTGAAGGCGAGGTCCGGCTCGCCGGCGCCGGCGATGGCCAGCTGCTCTGGCGGCTCGTGCGCGCCGACCATGAGGATTTCGCCCGCGAGGCGCGCCGGCTGATCGGCGGCGAGCCGGGCCGGCGGATGGGCGAGGCCGGGCTGATGGTCGCTTTGGTCGACGCTGCCGGCACGATCCTTGCCGCCAACGGCGCCTTTGCGGTCCGCGCCGCCGGGCCCGAAGGCGAGGGCGCCGCCGTCCAGGGCAGCCCGTTCGTCGACCAGCTCGCCGCCTCGCCGGGCGGCCAATTCCGCTTCGCCGCCGAGGGCAAGGCGGCGCCGCCGCTGCGCATCGTCCAGGTCCCGGCCGGCGACGACCGGCAAGCCTTCTCGCTGTTCCTGCTGCTCGACGACATTCCAGGTCCCCGCGGCGAGGACGAGAATGCCCATGTCCACGCCTTGCTCGACAGCCTGCCGCTCGGCCTCGCTCTGGCCGACACCGACGGCCGCTTCATCTTCCTCAACAAGGTGTTCCGGCGCGCCGTCGGCCTCGGCCCGAGCGAGCGCCCGGCCTGGCCCGGCGATCTCGTCGTCGACGAGGACAAGGCGGCGGTCTCGGACGCGGTCCACCGCTTCGGCCGCGGCCGGCCGATGTCGGGCGACCTCGCGGTGCGGCTCAAGACCAACCCCGAAGAGCCGGTGGCGCTGACCGTCGCCGGCGCCCGCGGCCTCGGCAATGCCGCGGTGCTCTTGAGCCTCAAGGACAATAGCGAGGAAGCGCGGCTGAAGCGCGAGATCGCCCAGGCGACCAAGATGCAGGCGGTCGGGCAGCTGGCCGGCGGCGTCGCCCACGACTTCAACAACATCCTGACCGCGATCCTCGGCACCTGCGACCTGATGATGATGCGCCACACGCCCGGCGACAGCGACTATGACGACATCCAGCAGATCCGCTCCAACTCGAACCGCGCCGCCAATCTGACCCGGCAATTGCTCGCTTTCTCGCGCCAGCAGACGCTGCGGCCGCAGGTGCTCCAGCTGCCCGACGTCGTCGCCGAGGTCTCGCACCTGCTCGACCGGCTGCTCGGCGAGCGGATCAAGCTCGAGGCCAAGCACGGCCGCGGCCTCGGCGCCGTCCGCGCCGATCCGGGCCAGCTCGAGCAGGTGATCGTCAACCTCTCGGTCAACGCCCGCGACGCGATGATCGCCAAGGACCCGACCGGCGGCGGCACGCTGACCTTGCAGACCTTCGGCGTCTCCGCCGACGACGTCCGCAAGATGGGCAGCGACGTGCTGCCGATCGGCGATTATACCGGCCTCAAGGTCACCGACACCGGCATCGGCATCCCGCAGCATCTGCTCGGCAAGATCTTCGAGCCCTTCTTCACCACCAAGGAGGTGGGCAAGGGGACCGGGCTCGGCCTTTCCACCGTCTACGGCATCGTCAAGCAGTCGGGCGGCTTCATCTTCGCCGAATCGCAGGTCCGCAAGGGCACCAATTTCACGATCTATCTCCCGGTCCACCGCGCCCAGCCGGGCGAGGCGCCGGCCAGGGCCAAGGCGAAGGAAAAGGCCAGCGAGCTCTGGGGTACCGGCACCATCCTCATCGTCGAGGACGAAGTCATGGTCCGCGCGGTCGCCGAGCGCGCGCTCGCCCGCCACGGCTATACCGTGCTGGTCGCCGAAAACGGCGAGGCGGCGCTCGAGATTCTCGCGCGCGAGCCCAAGGTCGACCTGATGATCTCCGACGTCGTCATGCCGACCATGGACGGCCCGACCACGGTCCGCGCCGCGCGCAAGATGCACGCCGACCTGCCGATCCTGTTCATCTCGGGCTATGCCGAGGAGCAGCTGCGCAAGTCGATCGACATCCCCAATGTCGCCTTCCTCGCCAAGCCCTTCTCGGTCCAGCAGCTCGCCGAGACGGTCCGCGACGTGCTGGCCGGGAAATAAGCTAAATCCTCCCCCTCAGGGGGAGGGCAGGGTGGGGGTGTTCGGCGCTGGAGATGATTCTCCGCCTCCTTACCCCCTCACCCTAACCCTCTCCCCATGGGGAGAGGGAACTTTATCTCTTTTCCTTTGCGGCACAGCCGTTAAGGGCCGATCCGATGCCGGGGACCACCAGATCGATCCTGATCGTCGAGGACGAGCCGCTGATCGCGATGATGCTCGAGGATTTCCTCGAGACATTGGGGCACCGGATCGTTGCCTGCTGCGAATCGCTCGAAGAGGCGCTCGGCCATGTCGAGGCCGGCGGCTTCGAGGTGGCGATCCTCGACATCTCCTTGAAGGACGGCAAGCAGGTCTGGCCGGTCGCCGACCGCCTCGCCGCCGCCGGCACGCCCTTCATCCTCGCCACCGGCGGCCATGTCGAGCCGCCCCCGGCCGCCCATGCCGGCGCCCCGATCCTTTCCAAGCCCTATACGATCGACGCGATCGAGCCCGCGCTGGACCGCGCCTGCGGCAACTGAGCGGTGACGCGGAAGCGTCTGGTGGCGTCGCTCCTGCTGATCCCGGTCCTCGGCTATCTTTGCCTCCTCGCGTTCCTCTACTTCGCCCAGGCCTCGCTGATCTTCCCGGTCGCTCGGATCGCGCCGGCGGGGCCGCTACCGGCAATCGCGGAGCCGCTGGAGCTGGCCGCCGCCTCGGGCGAGCGGCTGCGCGGCATCCACATCCCGTCGGGCCGGCCGGGGCAGGCGGGCACGCTCATCCTCGGCTTCGGCGGCAACGCCACCGATGCCGGCGCGACGGCGGCGCTGCTTCACGATCTCTTCCCGGAGGCGGACGTCGCCGCCTTCCACTATCGCGGCTATCCGCCCAGCGAGGGCAAGCCCGGCGCCGCCGCACTTCAGGCGGACGCGCTCCTCATCCATGATTTCCTGCGCCGGCGCCTCCATCCTGCCCGCATCGTCGTCGCCGGCTTCAGCGTCGGCGGCGGCGTTGCCGCCGCACTCGCCGCCCGCCGTCCGATCGACGGGCTGATCCTGGTGACGCCGTTCGATTCGCTCGCCGCGGTCGCCTCGTCCCATTATCCCTGGGTGCCGGTCCGGCTGCTGCTGCGCCACAATATGGAGCTCGCCGCCGACCTTCGCGCGATCCGCGTCCCGGTCGCGATCATTGCGGGCGGGCGCGACACCCTGGTCCCGCCCGCGCGCACCGAGGCGCTCCGCCGCGCCCTCCCGCATCTCGCCTTCGACCGGACCATCCCGAACGCCGGCCACAACGACATCTACGCCGATCCCGCCTTTCCGCGGGCGATGCGCGAGGCGCTCGCGGCGATGGCGGCGGGGGCGCGCTAGCCGCTTTCGTTTCCCACTTGTTCTGTCGGAACAAATGATGTACGACCTTGTCCATTGATCGATGCGCGCTGGCGCAATACGGGGAGATAAGCCAATGACGGCCTCACTTCAGATCGTTTCCGACAGGACAGGGATGGACACCGACAAGCAGAAAGCCCTCGATGCCGCGCTGGCGCAGATCGACCGCGCGTTCGGCAAGGGCTCGGCGATGCGGCTGGGCTCGCGCGAGGCGATCGAGATCGAGACCATCTCGACCGGCTCATTGGGGCTCGACATCGCGCTCGGCATCGGCGGGCTGCCGCGCGGCCGGGTGGTCGAGGTCTACGGGCCCGAGAGCTCGGGCAAGACCACGCTCGCGCTACACGCGGTCGCCGAGGCGCAAAAGGCCGGCGGCGTCGCCGCCTTCATCGACGCCGAGCACGCATTGGACCCGATCTACGCGCGCAAGCTCGGCGTCGACGTCGACAACCTCATCGTCTCGCAGCCCGACACCGGCGAGCAGGCGCTCGAGATCACCGACACTTTGGTCCGCTCCAACGCGGTCGACATATTGGTGATCGATTCGGTTGCCGCCTTGGTGCCGCGGGCCGAGATCGAGGGCGAGATGGGCGACAGCCATGTCGGCCTCCAGGCGCGTTTGATGTCGCAGAGCTTGCGCAAGCTGACCGGCTCGATCTCCAAATCCAAATGCCTGGTGATCTTCATCAACCAGCTGCGGATGAAGATCGGCGTGATGTACGGCAATCCCGAGACCACCACCGGCGGCAACGCGCTCAAATTCTACGCCAGCGTCCGGCTCGACATCCGCCGCATCGGCCAGATCAAGGACCGCGACGAGATCATCGGCAACACCACGAGGGTCAAGGTCGTCAAGAACAAGCTGGCGCCGCCGTTCAAGCAGGTCGAGTTCGACATCATGTACGGCGAGGGCGTCTCCAAATTGGGCGAGATCCTCGATCTCGGCGTCAAGGCCGGGCTGGTCGAGAAATCGGGCTCCTGGTTCAGCTACGATTCGATCCGGATCGGCCAGGGCCGCGAGAACGCCAAATCCTATTTGAAGGAGAATCCCGAGGTCGCCGCGCGGATCGAGCGGGCGATTCGCGGCCATACCGACCAGGTCGCCGAGGCGCTGATGGTCGGGCCGGACGCGGAGGAGGAGTAACGGGACAGTCACTTTCAGGCGCTGCGTGCGAGGCGTCGCACGGGATAGCGGAAAGTGACTGTCCCATTCCGCGGCCGCAAGGGGACAGTCACTTTTCCGCACGCCCTCTTCCGGTTCGTCACTGCCGTGCGGAAAAGTGACTGTCCCTACCGAACAGCCGGCCGCGCTCGGCCGCGAAGACGATGACCAAGGCCGCGGCGCCGAGCAGGACGAAGCCGGTCTCGAGCGGCAGCAGGGTGCCGTCGAAGCTCTGGCCGATCGCGATCCCCAGGAGCGCGCCGACGATCGTGCCGATCGTGCCCTGGACCGAGGAGGCGGTGCCGGCGACATGGCCCAATGGCTGGATCGCCAGCGCCCCGAAATTGGCCGAAGCGAGGCCGAAGCAGGCCATGTTGACGCCCTGCAGCGCGACGAAGATCCAGAGGCTCTCGCCGATCCGGTCGATGCCGAGATGAAGCGCGGCGACGAGCGTGAACAGGACCAGCCCGGTATGGGCGAGCCGGCGCGTACCGACCCGCTCGACCAGCCGCGAGTTCAGATAAGAAGTCACCGCCATCGGCCCGGCCACCGCGGCGAAGACGATCGCGATCGTCGCCGGCGCGCGGAACACGTCGAACACGATCTGCTGGATCGAGTTGATGTAGCCGATCAGCGCGCCCATCATCAAAGTGAAGGCGAGGGTGTAGCCGAGCGACTGGCGGTTGGTCAGCGTCTCGCGCGCGCCCCCGAGGATCGCCCGCAGCGACAAGGGCCGGCGGTATTCGGGATGGAGCGTCTCGGGCAGCCGGACCGCTGCCCAGGCCAGCATCGCCGCGGCGAAGATGGCGAGGCCGAGGAAGATCCAGCGCCACGGCGCGATCAACAGGGTCAGCTGGCCGAAGCTCGGCGCCAGCATCGGGATCAGCAGGAAGACGAGGAAGACGAGGCTCATCAGCCGCGCCATCGCCGCGCCTTCGAACCGGTCGCGGATGATCGAGACCACCAGCACCCGGGTCGAGGCCGCCGCCGCCCCCTGGCCGAGCCGCGAGACGAGCAGCAGGGTGAAGCTCGCCGCGAGCCCGCAGGCGATCGCGCCGGCGATATAGAGGATCAGGCTGACGATCAGCACCGGCCTGCGCCCATAACGGTCGGCGAGCGGCCCGTAGATCAGCTGGGTGGTGCCGAAGCCGAGCATGTACATCGAGATGACCAGCTGGCGCTGGTTGTCGGTCGCCGCTCCCAACGCCCGGCCGATCGCCGGCAGCGCCGGCACCATCGCGTCGATCGCCAGCGCGTTCAGCGCCATCAGCCCCGCCATCAGCACCACGAACTCGCGAAAGCCCGGGCGATGGGTGGCACTGTCGGCGGGCGGGGCGGGCGAAAGCATGGGAGGCTTTCGCTGCCCAAGTCGGCGCGGCCGGGCAAGTTCCAATTGCCGCCGCGCGCGGCTACGAGCAGCCGATGACCGAAGCATATGAGTGGCGCGGCAGGATCGGCGACGTCTGGGCCGAGGAATGGCGGCGCACCGATCGTACGCTGGCGCCGGTCAACGATGCGCTGGTCGCCGCCGCTGTGGCCGAGGCCGAACGGTTCGACCATCCCCGCATCCTCGACGTCGGCTGCGGCGCCGGCGCGACCAGCCTCGCGCTGGCCGCCGCGCTCGCCGATGCCGAGATCACCGGCATCGACCTTTCCGAAACGCTGATCGCCGCCGCGCGCGACCGCGCCGGCGAGGGGCCGGGAAATCTCCGCTTCGAGGTCGCCGATGCCGCCCGCTGGGCGCCCGCGCGCGCCGGCTTCGACCTGATCGTCTCGCGCCACGGCGTGATGTTCTTCGACGATCCGGTCGCCGCCTTCGCCCATCTCCGCGCGCTCGCCGGCGCCGACGCGCGACTCGTCTTCTCCTGCTTCCGCCGCCGCGCCGACAATCAATGGGTGACGGCGCTGCGGGCGATCTTCGAACGTTTCGCGCCCGAGGCGCTCGCCGCGCCGGACCCGCCCGTCGGCCCGTTCGCCTTCGCCGACCCGGCCCGGATCGCGGCGATCCTGACCGCCGCCGGCTTCGCCCCGCCGGACAATCGCGCGTTCGACTTCGATTTCGTCGCCGGCGCAGGCGAAGATCCGGTCGCCGATGCCGTCTCTTATTTCCGCCGCATCGGCCCGTTCGCGGCCCTGCTGCGGACGCTCGACGGGCGCGCCGGCGAAGCGGCGATCGAGGCGCTCACCGAAATCGCCGCCCGGCACCGAGTCGGTAGCCGAATCCTCTTCCGGGCCGCCGCCTGGCTCGTCACCGCAAAGGTCGAAAAATCATGATCAAGGTCCACCATCTCGAGAATTCGCGCTCGCAGCGCGTGCTCTGGCTGCTCGAGGAGCTCGAGCTGCCCTACGAAATCGCTCGCTACGAGCGCGACAAGAAGACGATGCTGGCGCCGCCGGCGCTGAAGCGGGTTCATCCGCTCGGCAAGTCGCCGGTGATCGAGGACGAGGGGAGGGCGATTGCCGAGACCGGCGCGATCGTCGACTATCTGGTCGAGAAGGCCGAAGGGCGCCTCGGCCCGCCGGCCAATCGCGACTCGGTGCTGCGCTACCGCCACTTCCTCCATTATGCCGAAGGCTCGATGATGCCGCCTTTGTTCGGCCTCCTGATCGTCAACCGGCTCGGCCTGCTCGGCCGGCCGGCCAAGGCGCCGATCCTGAAGATGCTCGGCGCCCATTTCGACTGGCTGGAGTCCGAGCTTGCGGCCCGCGACTGGTTCGCCGGCGACGAGTTCACCGCCGCCGACGTCATGATGAGCTTCCCGCTCGAAGTCTCGCGCGGCCGCGCCGGCCTCGGCCCCGATCACCCGCACCTCGCCGACTGGCTCGAGCGCATCCATGCCCGCCCGGCCTATTCCGAAGCGCTGAAGAAGGGCGGGCCTTACGCTTATGCCTAGGGGCTAGACTCCCGCTCGGAGGCGGCCGTGATCGGCCGGGGAAGGTGGCTGGGAAGGAGAGGGGCGAAGGCCGGGCCAGGCAGCCCGGACAAGGCACTCGACGCCCCCAGCCGCCTTCCCCGGCCGACCGCGAAGCGGCGGGCTGTCCTTTGCCGCCCGGACGGCGTCGCTGCGTCGGTCACGATGAATCTTCATCGCTCCCTCCTTACTCCTTGCCGGACAACAAATGCCA
>DATHJO010000011.1:0-32712 GCA_035316145.1 Allosphingosinicella sp.
ATCGTCGTCGTGCTCGAGGCGAGCCGGCCGAACCCGTCATAGGCGTTGAGGATTCCCGGCCCGCCGGCCCCGAACGTCGCCGAAAGCTGCAGGCCGCGCAGGTCGTAGGCGTAATCGGTCTCGGACGTGACGCCGACACCCGATTGCCAGGCGCGCTTCATCGTGACGCGGTTGAGCGCGTCGTAATCGAAAACCAGGACCCGTCCGTCGCGCCTGCGCAGCTGCAGCCTGTTGCCGTTCGCGTCATAGCCATAACCCTCCCAGTCGTTCGCATTGACGCTCCCGGCGCTGGCGAGCGCGCTCGCCGGGGTGCTGTCGTCGAACGCGGCGGGCCGGGTGGTGGACGGGAAAAACCAGCGGTCCTGGCGGCCATGGCCGTCGTAGCGCAGGTCCGCACGGTTGCCGTTGCCGTCGATCACGCTGGTGACCTGGCCGTTCGCATTATAGGCCCAGGTCGCCGCGGCGCCCTCGTCGGCGGTGCCGACGCCCTCGCGCAGTTGGAGGCGCTGACCGGCCGCGTCGTAGACAGTGCGGGTGATCCGGTCCGGACCGTCGCTGCCCTGCGTGCCGGGCGTGCAGGCCGAGGCGGGGAGCGAAGCGAACGCCGCCGGGTTCATCCGCACCGCGGTGCAGACCGGCCGGCCCTGGTCGTCATATGACTTGTCGGTGACGCCGAAGGTCGTGCCCGAGGCGGAGGACAAGGCCTCGCGGACCGGGTTGCGGCGGCCGTCATAGCCGATCTCGGTGCGCCGGAAGACGCTGAGATTCGTGCTGTCCACGTCCGGCAGGGTGCCGGTTTCGGTGCCGACCGGCTTGTCGTCCGAATCACGGTAGGTGAACCGGGTCGCGATCCTGAGGCCGTTGGCGGCGCTGCGCGCGCCGATCTCCCAGGTCCTGCGGCCGTAAACGTCGTAGCGATTGTAGGTGGCGGCGTCGCTGCCGCCCGAGGGCGGGACGGTCGACAGCAGCCGGCCGGCGGGGTCGTAGCCGTAGCTCGTGGTCAGCGTCACGTTCTGGGCCGCGTCGATCCGGCGCTCGGCGCTGGGCAGGAGGGTGCCGTCCCCATAATCATATTCGGTGCGGATCGGGCTGTTCGCCGGGCAGCTTGCCCCGCTATCGGCGCAGACCCTGACCGAGGTGCGGCGGCGCAGCGCCCCGGCCTCATAGGTGATGCTGGTCCTGCGCCGGACGCCAACATTGTCGGCGGGATCGAGCTGCTCGGTCAGCTGGCCATTTTCGTCATGGGAATAGTCGGTCTGCCGGCCGAGGCCGTCCTTGGTCCAGCTGGGCCGATAGCAGCGCGCGTCGCTGCAGCCGGCGATCGGGAAATTGGCATATTCGGTGATCGTGGACAGGCCGGAGTTCGGCTTCGGCGTGCTCGTCCGCGAAATTATGTTGCCATAGGCGTCGTAGACGACGCTGACTTCGTTCAGCTCCGGATAGACGATGCGCGTGGGCCGGTCGCCATAGCCGTAATAATAGGACGTGAACCGCGAGACCGTAGGGTTCAGGCTCAGGCGGGTGGTGACGCGGGTGATCGTTGTGTGGATCCGGTTGGTGGCCTGCTCATAGACGCTGCGATAGCTGTTGGCGACGTCGTAGACCTGCTGGAAGCCGTTCGGGCCGTTCACAATCATCTTGTCGAACAGCCAGCGCGAGGTTCCCGGCTGCAGGCGGAGATTTTCGTAGCTGTAGCTCCAGACGACGCCGTCGCGCGTGACCGCGCCGACGACCGGATTGTTGCCGCCGTTGAGTGGCGTGATCTGCAACGTCGGCGGCAATTCCGGCGCCTGCTCGCCCGGGAGCCGCATCGATCCCGCCGACACCTCGATCTCCGCGCCGAGCCCGCTGACGCATCCCGTGCAGACGTAATCGCGGCCGTCGTCGCCCGTGCTGGCGCCGTGATCCCGGATCGTCGCGCCGCTATAGGTGAACCTGCGCAGCAGCATCGGCGTGGCACCGGCGCGGTAGAGCGCCGCTTGCGTGACCCGGCTCCAGTCGCTGGCGAGGGGGTCGCTGTCGCCGGCGTAGGTGATCGCGATGTAATAGCCGAGCGAGCTGGTCAGCTTGCGTGGGCGGTGGAGGACCCGGTTGAACGGGAGGTTGGGCGCGGCCGTGTCGTATTCGAAGCCGATCACCTCCCCGTTCGGGTAGGTGGCGACCGTCGCATAATAGGTCAGCACCCGGTTCGGCGACGGGGTCTCCACGGACCGCGAAGTGAACTCCCAGAATACCCCTGACCCCGCCTGCCGGTAGCTGCGGTGGCGCCAATCGAAGATGGCGCCGCTGCCGGTGACGCTGGTGCACTCATCGTCGTAACAGTCGATCGCGTCGGAGCTCTCGGCGCCGATATGGATCGCATAGCTCCGGCTGTCATGGTCGTCCGAGAGCGCCGTGTACACCCGGGCGGTGAAATAGGGCGCGGCATTCTGGAGCCGGTCGTACCGGAGGTTGGGCGCCGCCGGCACCGACAGCACCGGCATCTCGATCCTGGTCTTGCCGTTGTGGAGGTTGACGTTGTTGCGGTCGGGCTCGACCTGGAGCGGCGCGATGACGGTCGGGGCCTCGGCGCAGGCGGCGCTGCCGGCCGCCATGGCGGTGACCATCGCCAGCAGGAACTGCAGGATCGAGGCGAGCCGCCGGCTCATGGCGGCGGCGCCGAATTGGGCGAGACGACGTTGACGTTGGTGCGGTTGTCGGCTTTGTCGTAGCTGTAGGTCGCCGTGACGTTGTTGTTGACGCTGCCGGTGCGCACCACCTTCACCAGCCGGCCGCGCGCGTCATAGCTGTAGGTGATCGTCTCCGCCGCCATCGCCGCCGCCGCGCAAAGGGCGGCCGCAATTGCGAGCATTACTTTATCGACCTTCGTCACTATTCTCCCCCATGTCGCAGAAGCGACTTCAGCGACTCGACCGATCTATCAAATCACTTGAAACGCGATATTGCAACGGGATTTTTTTCGTTTTGCGATGAAAGACGACTTAAGCCCTTGCATTCGCGCCGACAAAATTTCGGCAGGCACCGGCGGGGACGCTCAGGGCAGGCCGAGCAACTTGTGGGTCTGGAGGCCGAGGCGCCAGCGCGGGTTCTTCATCACGAAGGCGACCGCCGCGGCCAGCGCCGCCGCCTTGTCCGGGCCGTCCATCGGCTGGATCAGGAAATGGCGGAAATCCCAATCGGCGAGCGCCGCCGGATCGATCCCCGGCTGCGGCCAGACCAGCTTCAATTCGTCGCCGGCGCGCTGGACGATCTTAGTGCCGGCCTTGGGGCTGACGCAGATCCAGTCGAGCCCGGCCGCCGCGGGCAGCGTGCCGTTGGTCTCGACCGCGACCTCGAAGCCCTCGGCATGGAGCGCGTCGACCAGCGCCGCGTCGAGCTGCAGCATCGGCTCGCCGCCGGTGATCACGACCAGCGGGCGCGGCCCCTCCGCCCAGAGCGCGGCGACCCTGGCGGCCAGCGCCGCGGTCTCGTACCGGCCGCCATTGGCGCCGTCCAGGCCGACGAAATCGGTGTCGCAGAAATTGCATTGCGCTTCGGCGCGGTCGGCCTCGCGGCCGCTCCACAAATTGCAGCCGGCAAAGCGCAGGAAGACGGCGCGGCGGCCCGCCTGCATGCCTTCGCCCTGGAGGGTGAGGAAGATTTCCTTGACCGCGTAGCTCATGGCGCGGCCGCGTAACGCGTGGGGTCGGCGATCCCCGCCTCGGCAAAGCCGCGGGCGCGGAGCCGGCAGGAATCGCAGAGGCCGCAATGGCGCCCGTCGTCGCTGGGGTCGTAGCAGGACCAGCTCATCGCCGGATCGAGGCCGAGCCGCGCGGCCGCGCGGACGATGTCGGCCTTGGTGAAGTCGATCAGCGGCGTGCGGACGGTGAAACGCTCGCCCTCGACGCCCGCTTTGGTGGCGCGGTTCGCCATCGCCTCGAACGCCTGGATGAACTCCGCCCGGCAGTCGGGATAGCCCGAATAATCGAGCGCGTTGACGCCGATATGGATCTCGCGCGCGCCCGCCGCCTCCGCCCAGCCGAGGCAGAGCGAGAGGAAGATGGCGTTGCGCGCCGGGACGTAGGTGACCGGGATCACCCCCGCTTCGACCCCGCCCTTCGGCACCGCGATCGCGCCGGTCAGCGCCGAGCCGCCGAAGCCGGTCAGATCGAGCGGCAGGACGAGGTGGCGCTCGACGCCGAGATGGGCGGCGATGGCCCGCGCCGATCGAAGCTCGATCCGGTGGCGCTGGCTGTAATCGATCGTGAGCGCGAGCAGGCGCAGGCCCGCCGCGCGCGCCAGGCCCGCGACGACCATCGAGTCCAACCCTCCGGAGAGGAGCACGACCGCCAGATCCGCCATCGCCGCGGCTATAGCGGGCTTGAGCCAAAAAAGAACGGGCCGCCCGGTGAGGGGCGGCCCAGTTCAGGCTCTCGAAGCCTGTAGGGAGGAAAGCGTGCCCAATGGAAAAGGCACAGGAACCCTCTACATGCCCATGGTAAATAATCGGTTAACTATGGGGACCTCAGCAGGGCCCGGTCTTGCGGGCCTGGGCGCGGAGCGCGAACGGGGCGCCATGATGCAGGCCCTGGCTGTCGATCTGGACCAGCCGCGGCGTTTCGACGCGCAGGATCGTCCGCCCGCGGCCCATGCCGGGGCAGACATAATTGACCGTCACCGAATGGGCGTCGGCGGCGAGGATCTCGCGGCTGCAGGGCTGCGGCCCGTGCTGCGGCTGGGCGAGCAGCAGCGGATCGCCGAGGCAGACGGCGCCGATCGCGCTGCCGTCCGGCCCCTGCAGCTGCCACTGGCCGCGCTCGACCTGGGCCAGCGGCGCCGGCGCCTGGGCCTGGGCGGACAGCAGCAACATGAAGAGCAAGGCAATCGCGGCACGCATGGGTCACTCCTTGGCGACGAATGTAGCATAATTACGGCAACGCAATGTGAACGGGATCGCCCCTCCCCTTGATGGGGAGGGGTTGGGGGTGGGGTGAACCTCGGAGACCCACGCTGCGTTGGCGTTCACCCCCACCCTACCCTCCCCCATCAAGGGGGAGGGTTGAAAAGATCAGGCTTCGAGATCGCCGAGCCGGATCGGGAAGACGCGCGAGCAGAATTCGCAATCGACGCTGATGAACCCCTCAGGGTCGACCATCGCCGCGCGCTCCTCGGCGGCGAAGCGGGCGATGATGCCGCGGACATAATCGTGGGAGCAGCGGCAGCCCTTGGCGAGCGCCGCGGTGGCGAGGATGCGGATCTCGTCCTCCTCGTGGAACAGGCGCCAGAGCAGGGTCTCGAGCGGCAGCTCGGGGTCGGCGAGCTCCGCGGCCCGGATCGTCGCCCCGAGCGCGTGGACATGCTCCCATTCGGGATGGTCGAGCCGCGCGTGCAGCCGCTCGCGCCCCTCCTCGCCCTCGGGCAAATGCTGGAGGAGGAGGCCGCCGGCGACATGGCCGCGCTCGGCGGCGGCGACCCGGACCAGGCTCGGGATCTGCTCGGACTGGACGAAGAAATGCTCGACCGCCCCGGCGAGGCTGCCGCCCTCGAGCGGCACGATCCCCTGATAGCGCTCGTTCGACACCGCCTGGTCGAAGGTGATGGCAAGATAGCCCTTGCCGAACAAGGCGAACAAAGAGGGCATGGCCGGCTGCTCGGCGAGCCGTTCGGCATCGAAGCGGACATAGCCGCGCAGCTCGCCCCCTTTGTAATCGGCGACGAGCAGGTCGACGATGCCGGCCTCGGTCTGCGCCTGCAGCGTCAGCTGGCCGCCGGAATCCTTGAGGGTCGCGCCGAGCAAAGCGGTGACGACCAGGGCCTCGGTGAGCAGGCGCGCGATCGGCGCCGGATAATCGTGGGCGGAGAGGATCTCGTCGAGCGCCGGCCCGAGCCGGACCAGCCGCCCGCGCGCGTGCCGCGCCGGCAAGGCGAAGCCGATCGCCGCGTCGACCGCCGCCGCGGCATCTTTCTCATGTTCGGAGGCCATCGCGCCGATGTGGCGATTCGCCCGCCCGCGTCAAGCGGGAGAGCGCCTTCCGCTGCCTCCGTCCGCTCTGTAGGATGAGGCCGCCATGGCGACACCGGAAGACGCGACTCCCAAGCAAACGCAGCTGCTTGCGGCCGGCGATCATGCGCCGTGGTTCCGTGCGGCGGCGTTGTCCGGTTCGCCCAATTACCAGTTCGATACGGTGGCGGGGCGGCACGTCGTGATGCTGTTCTTCGGCTCGGCGAAGCTCGCGCCGGCCGCCGAAGCGCTCGCCCTCGTCGCCAGGCACCGGGCGCTGTTCGACGACCAGGCGGCCTGCTTCTTCGGGATCGGCGTCGAGCCGGAGGATGCCGCGCAACAGCGCATCGCCCAATCCATCCCCGGAATCCGCTTCTTCCTCGATTACAGCCGCGAGGTCAGCGCGCGCTACGGCGCGAGCGACGGCAAGAAATACCGGCCGCACTGGCTGGTGCTCGATCCGCAGCTGCGCGTGCTCGGCCGGTTCGGGCTCGGCGAGGGTGAGGCGGCGATCGCCCTGCTGCGCGCGTGCATCGCCGCCGCCCCGCAGGACCTGTGGGCGCCGGTGCTGCGCGTCCCCGGCGTGCTCGAACCGGAGCTGTGCGCCGATTTGATCCGCCGCTACGAGGCGGACGGCGGCACCCCCTCGGGCTTCATGCGCGAGGTCGACGGCAAGACGGTCCTCCAGGTCGACGCCCGGCACAAGCAGCGGCGCGACTGGATGATCGAGGACACCGCGCTCTGCCAGGCGATCGCCGCGCGGGTGCGGCGGCGGCTGAGCCCGGCGGTCGCGCGGGCGTTCCAGTTCACCCCGACCCGGATCGAGCGCTACATCGTCGCCTGCTACGAGGCCGGCGCCGGCTATTTCCGGCCGCACCGCGACAACACGACCAAGGGGACCGCGCACCGCAAGTTCGCGGTCACCATCAACCTCAATGCCGGCGACTATGAAGGCGGCGACCTGCGCTTTCCCGAATATGGCGACCGTGCCTACCGCGCCCCGACCGGCGGCGCGATCGTCTTCTCCTGCTCGCTGCTGCACGAGGCGACGCCGGTCACGCACGGCCGCCGCTTCGCCTTCCTCCCCTTCCTCTACGACGAGGAGGCCGCCCGCCTGCGCGAGGCCAACAACCCGCATCTCGGCGAGGGCGTCGGCAGCTACAGGATGGACGGCGAGGCGGGCGGCTAGAGCATCGCCCAGGCTTGAAGCAAGTCGTCATTGCGAGCGCAGCGAACCAATCCAGTTCGGGCGGCCGCGCTGTTTGGATTGCTTCGTCGCTGCGCTCCTCGCAATGACGACCTCGGCTATCTAGGCCGCCTGCGGCACCTGGTAGGTGCGGGCGGCCTCGGAGAGGCGCTCGACGAACTCGGCGATGTGCGCTTCCTCGACGATCAGCGGCGGCAGCACGCGCACGACATTGTCGCCGGCGGCGACGGTGAGCAGGCCCTGCTCGCGCAGATATTCGACGAAGGCGCGGCTGTCCGACTTCATCTTGATGCCGAGCAGCAGCCCCATGCCGCGCACCCCTTCGAACAGATGGTCGTGATTGGGGATCATCTGCTCCAGCGCGCCCCTGAGCCGCTCGCCCATCCGGGTGACGCGCTCCAGGAATTCATCGTTGGCGACGACGTCGAGCACCGCCTGGCCGGCGGCGCAGGCGAGCGGGTTGCCGCCATAGGTCGAGCCGTGGGTGCCGACCACCATCCCCGCCGCCGCTTTCTCGGTGGCGAGGCAGGCGCCCAATGGGAAGCCGCCGCCGATCCCCTTGGCGGCGGCCATGATGTCGGGGGTGATGCCGTAATGCTCGTGGGCGAACATCTTCCCCGTCCGCGCATAGCCGCATTGGACCTCGTCGAGGACCAGCATCAGGTCGTGCTCGTCGCACAGCCGCCTGAGGCCCTGCATGAATTCCTGGCTCGCCGGACGGATGCCGCCCTCGCCCTGGATCGGCTCGACCAGGAAGCCGGCGGTATGCGGCCCCATCGCCGCCTCGGCGGCGGCGAGATCGTCGAACGCGACGACGTGGAAGCCGGGCAGCAGCGGCGCGAAGCCGTCGCGCATCTTGGGCTGGTTGGTGGCGCTGATCGTGCCGAGCGTGCGGCCGTGGAAAGCGCTGGTGAAGGTGATCAGCTCGTGCTTGTCGGGGCGGCCGTGATGGTGGTGGTAGCGGCGCGCGGTCTTGATCGCGCACTCGACCGCCTCGACCCCGGAATTGGTCAGGAAGACGGTGTCGGCGAAGCTGAGGTCGACGAGGCGCTGGGCGAACGCCTCGCCCTGCGGGCTGCCGTAGAGGTTGGAGACGTGGATGAGCGTCGCCGCCTGGTCCTGGATCGCCCTGGTCAGGACCGGATGGCCGTGGCCGAGCAGGTTGACGGCGATGCCGCTGGCAAAATCGAGATATTTCGCCCCGTCCTCGCCGTAGAGCCAGACCCCCTCGCCGCGCACCGGCCGCACCGGCGAGCGCGGATAGACGGGCATGAGCGGCGTGATGGCCATGAAGGGCTCCTCGAAAGCGGTTATGGAACGGGAAAAGGCGGCCCTGCAATAAGGCCGCCTTCCGCTCCCCGCTAGAGGGATATTGGGGCGCCGCGTCGTGCCGCGGCGCCCCGAACTTCCGCCTTAGAAGCGGCGGCCGTCGCGGTCGTTGCGCTCGATGCGCAGACGCTGCTCGAGCCGGTTCACCTGCAGCTGCAGGCTGGCGAACTCGCGGCCGCTGAGGCCGCCGCGGGCCGAATAAGCGAGCCGGACGCGGATCTGGTTCGATTCGCGGCGCAGGCCCATCGCTTCGCGCTGCGAGATGATCCGGCGCTGGGCCGAACGCTGGATGCGGACGTCGACCTGGTCGAGCTGGCGCAGCAGGTTGTTCACCGCCGGCCGGTTGGGGCCGCCACGGTTCCAGTCGCCACGGTCGCCACGATGGCCATAATCCTGGGCCATGGCCGGAGCCGCAGTCAAAGCGGTCGAGACCAAGGCGATGGAAATCAGAAACTTACGCATGATGCTTACTCCTTCGCGACATTGCGAAGCTGCATCTACGCCCGGCGCGCTGCTTGGGTCCTGAACGCCTCCGACAGATTCCGTTCATAATTGTCGCAACTTGTATGAACGGATTAGGGCTTGAGCTTCCAGCCGCTCTTGAGCAGCGCGTAGCAGAGGGCGCCGAGGCCGGCGTTGATCGCGAGCAGGAGGAAGGCGCCGAAGGCGACCGGCGAATCGGCTTGCCCGAGGAAGCCGAAGCGGAAGCCCGAGATGACGTAGAAGAAGGGGTTGGCGTGGCTGACCGCGCGGAAGGCGGGCGAGAGCGACTCGATCGAATAGAAGGTGCCCGAGAGCAAGGCGAGCGGGGCGACGACGAAATTGCCGACCGCGGCGGCATGGTCGAACTTCTCCGCCCAGATCGAGGTCAGCAGGCCGAGCAGGCCGAGCATCGTGCTGCCCATCAGGCCGAACCAGAGCACCGCCCAGATGTGGCGCGGCATGACGTGGACGCCGGGCCAGACCAGCATCGCCAGCCAGACCGCGAGGCCGACCAGGAAGGCGCGGGTGACCGAGGCGCCGAGCAGCCCGGCGATCAGCTCGCCGTTCGACAAAGGCGGCATCAGATAGTCGACGATCGTCCCCTGGATCTTGCCGACCAGGAGCGAGAAGGAGGAATTGGCGAAGGCGTTCTGGATCATCCCCATGACGATCAGCCCGGGCGCGAGGAAATCGGCGAAGGGAAATCCCATCACCACCCGCCCCGAGCGGCCCAGCGCGACGGTGAAGATGACCAGGAACAGCAAGGTGGTGACCGCCGGCGCCCAGATCGTCTGCAGCTGGACCTTGAAGAAACGCCGCACCTCCTTGACGTAGAGGGTCTTGAGGCCGCCCCAATTGATGTTGCGGATGACGGGCACGCCAGGGGCGGTACGGACCCAATTCGAAGGCTGGTCGGTCACAGGGCGTGGCTAATGGCAGACGCCCCGGCCCGCAAGAACGCATTCGTGCTTGGCAAGGGCGGTGCCGGCGTCTTACCCTCGCTCTTGTCTGATAGAGGGCATTTCGTGCTGAAAACGATCGTCATGCTATCGGTTGCGATCGGGATGGCCGGAGCGTTTCCCGCCGCATCGCGCGCGGCAGGCGCGGCGCCGGGGCAGCCGTCGGCGCAAGCCGCGGAGCGGGACGACGAGATCATCGTCACCGGCTCCCGTAACCGGGACGATGCCGTTGCCGACTTTGTCGAAGCGGTGACGGTCGAGACCGACGATCAGATCGCGAGGTTCGCCACGCCTTTATGCCCGGCCAGCTTCGGCCTGCCGCCCGAACAGAATGAAGCGATCGAAGCGCGCCTGCGCGCGATCGCCGCCTATCTGGGCATCGGCGCGGCCGCCGGCGGCTGCCGTCCCAACGTCGTCGTCATCGTCGCCGAGCAGGGCGGCGATTTCGTGCACCGGCTGCGACGCGAGCGGCCCGGGCTGTTCAACGCCCTCGCGCTCGCCGACATCCGCGCGATCATGCGCCAAACCGGGCCGGTGCGGGCCTGGCAGACCGTCGAGCCGCGCGGCGCCGACGGCCGGCCGATGCGGCGCATCTCTTTCGTCCCAAGTCCGGGCGGACCGCCGAGGTACGTCCCGAACGGCCATGAGCTCACCGGCGTCGTGCCTTCGCTGACGTCGCGGGCGACGCGGCAGGATCTTTCGCTGTCCTTCGTCGTCTTCGATCTCGACGCGATCGAGGGGCTGACCTTGCTCCAGATCGCCGATCATGCCGCGATGCGGGCGCTGGCCCGGACCGGGGCGATCGGCCTGCCGGCGCGGCGCAGCATTCTCACCTTGTTCAGCGACAGGACTGCCGGGGGCCCGCCCGCGGCGGCGCTGACCAATTGGGACGCCGCCTATCTCCACGCCCTCTATCGCACGGCCAACATCGTGGCGGCGGCGCAGCAGCGATCGAATATCTCGCGGACGATGACCCGCGCGCTCGAACTGGCGTCGGACGGCCGGCAACCCCGCTGACCGCCGCCGCGCGGATCGGTAGTGGGTCAGTTTGAAAATTGATCAATCGTGATGACCGTGATGGCGATGCCCCAGAGCAGTGCCAAGGCGGCTTGGACAACCGCCGCCGTCCAAAACAGTTTCGGCTGCTGGGCGCGAGCGAAGCCAAAGGTGTCGGGCAGCACTTTCCCTGCCCGGAAGTCGCGCCAGAGCCTCGGTGCCGCATAAACCGCCACCGCGATCGAGATTGTTATCGCGAGTAAGAGTTCCACGCGGGAGTTTTCTTGCATGGGGGCGCCAATTTCGCCACCCCGCCGGATTTCAAGCTGACGCACTGCCCGCGGATCGGCCGCCCTTGAAGATCGGGGGAACATTGTTCACATAGGGCCGGCGTGGCCGCCGCACGGCGGATTCCCCATCGACTCAACGGAAAGCCCAAATGCCCATGTCGTGGACCGACGAACGAATCGAACGCCTGAAGGCGCTGTGGACCAAGGGGATGACCGCGAGCCATATCGCCGACGAGCTCGGCGGCGTCTCGCGCAACGCGGTGATCGGCAAGGCCCACCGGCTCGGCCTGCAGTCGCGCCCCTCGCCGGTCAAGCCCAACGAGCCCGCCCCCAAGCCCAGGGCGAAGACCAGGGAAAAGCCCGAGGCCGCGGCCGCGGCGCCGGTCAAGGCGGCCGTCGCCGACGCGCCCGCGCCGGCCCCCAAGGCCGAGCCCAAGCCCGCGCCGGCGCCGGCCGAAGCGCCCGCCGAGGCCGAGGCCAAGCCGGCCAATGCACCGCCGGAGCCGGTGGTCCGCTCGATCGGCCCGGGCGGCTTCGTCCGCCAGGGGCCGAGCGACCAGCAGGCGCCGATCCCGCCGGCGCCGCCCAGGCGGCTGGTGCCGGCCAAGCCGAGCCCCGAGATCGCCGACAAGACCGGCCTGCTCGATCTCAACGAGAAGATCTGCAAATGGCCGATCGGGCACCCGGGGGAACCGGATTTCCATTTCTGCGGCAATCCGGCCAATCCCGGCTTTCCCTATTGCGTCCAGCATTGCGGCGTCGCCTATCAGGCCCAGCTCCCGCGCCGCGACCGCAAGCCGCCGCCGCCGCTTCCGTTCGGCGGGCCGCGGGTGCGCTGAGCAGGGACAGTCTAGGGACAGTTACGTAACTGTCCCTAGACTGTCCCCGTTTCCGGCCGAATCGGACCCGGTTCGACTCGACTCCCTGCACGTCCGGGCGCAGCCTTCGGCCCTTCAGCGAGAGGGAGCACCGGACCATGGCATGGAGAATGATCGCCGCCGCGACGGCGACGCTGGCGGCGGCCTGCTCGACCCAGCCGGCCGCGCCGGATCGCAATGAGGCCGCGACGGCCCCCGCGCCCGCGCCTGCCCCCGCCGATCCGGTCCAGACGCGCTACGATCATACCATCACCCGCCAGGCCCTGGCCCGCCCGCCGACGCCGTTCCAGCTGCTCGTGACCCAGGTGACCTACGCGCCGGGCCATGTGATCGCCTGCCACAAGCATAGCTACCCGCGTTACGTCTACGTGCAGGCGGGCCATCTGCGCGTGACCACCTACAATCCGCGCGTCGAGCACCATTTTACCGCCGGCCAAATCGTGGTCGAGGCGATCGACCAATGGCACGAGGGGCGGGTGATGGGCTCGGAGCCCCTCATGCTGGTCGCGGTCGAGCAAGTGCCCCCGGGCCGCGACAACTCGACCCCGTGGGCCCCGCCGCCCCCCACCTCGCCTTGCACGCCGCCGGGCTGAGGCCATCGCACCTGGGCCCCTTGCGCTTGTCAGTCGTTCGTGTTATGTTCCATCTGGTGCGCCAGGTCGGCGGAGCCATGGGCCGACGGACGAGGACAGGAGTGAGATCGTGAACTTCATGAACCCGGCAGGTCCGATATTTCCGCCGGGAAAACAGGGGTTCCCGCCGTCCGCGCCGCCGCGGAGGGCCGGAAATTTCGCCGATTTCGCGGTAATCGTGAAGTTCGTCCCGAAGCTCCCAATCCGCTTGGCAGGCGGATTCCGGTGCGCCTATAGCTGAGCCATGGCCGACGACCTGTTCGCTTCCACCGCCCGCAATGCCGCCGATTACGATGCGCATTCGATCGAAGTGCTCGAAGGGTTGGAGCCCGTCCGCCGCCGCCCGGGCATGTATGTCGGCGGCACCGACGAGCGCGCGCTCCACCATCTCGCCGCCGAGGTGCTCGACAACAGCATGGACGAGGCGGTGGCCGGCCACGCGACGCGGATCGAGGTCAGTCTCGAGGCCGGCAACCGCCTCACCATCGCCGACAACGGCCGCGGCATCCCGGTCGACGAGCATCCCAAATATCCGGGGAAATCGGCGCTCGAGGTGATCCTGACCACGCTCCATTCGGGCGGCAAGTTCTCGGACAAGGCCTATGCGACCTCGGGCGGGCTGCACGGCGTCGGCGTCAGCGTCGTCAACGCTCTGTCGTCGGACACGATGGTCGAGGTCGCGCGGGGCAAGCAGCTCTATCGCCAGAGCTTCGCCCGCGGCCTGCCGACCTCGAAGCTGACCGATTTGGGCGCGACCCAGAACCGGCGCGGCACCACGCTGGCCTTCACCCCCGATGCCGAGATTTTCGGCGAGGCGGCGAAGTTCAATCCCGCCCGGCTCTATCGCCTCGCGCGCTCCAAGGCGTACCTCTTCGCCGGCGTCGAGATCCGCTGGAAATGCGATCCCGCATTGATCGCCGACGAAACCCCGGCCGAGGCCGTCTTCCAATTCAGGGACGGCCTGGCCGACCATTTGCGCGAGCAGATCGGCGACCGGGAAACGGCGACCAATACGCCCTTCATCGGCAAGCACGATTTCCCGGGCGGCCAGGGCTCGGTCGAGTGGGCGGTCGCCTGGCCGGTCTGGGGCGACGGCAACGCCTCTTATTATTGCAACACTATCCCGACCCCCGACGGCGGCACCCACGAGCAGGGCCTCAGGATGGCGCTGACCCGGGGCATCCGCGCGTTCGGCGAGCTCACCGGCCAGAAGAAGGCGAAGGACATCCAGGCCGAGGACGTGACCGCGGGCGCCGAGATCATGCTCTCGGTGTTCATCCGCGATCCCCACTTCCAGAGCCAGACCAAGGACCGGCTGACCTCGCCCGACGCCGCCCGGCTGGTCGAAAATGCGGTGCGCGACCATTTCGACCATTATCTCGCCGACCATATGGAGCGCGGCCGCGCCTTATTGGGCTTCGTACTCGACCGGATGGACGAGCGCCTCAAGCGCCGCGCCGAGCGCGAGATCAAGCGCAAGACCGCGACCTCGTCGCGCAAATTGAGGCTGCCAGGCAAGCTCACCGACTGCGCCAATGACGATCCGGCCGGGACCGAATTGTTTATCGTCGAAGGCGATAGCGCCGGCGGCTCCGCCAAGCAGGCGCGCGACCGCAAGACCCAGGCGATCCTGCCGATCCGCGGCAAGATATTGAACGTCGCCTCCGCGACCGCCGACAAGATCCGCGCCAACCAGGAGATCGCCGACCTCGTCCAGGCGCTCGGCTGCGGCGTCCGCGAGCAATGCAATCCCGAGGACCTGCGCTACGAGCGGATCGTGATCATGACCGACGCCGACGTCGACGGCGCCCATATCGCCACCCTGTTGATGACCTTCTTCTTCCAGGAGATGCAGGAGCTGGTCCGGCAGGACTGCCTCTACCTCGCCCAGCCGCCGCTCTACCGCCTCGCCGCGGGCGGCACGGTCGCCTATGCCCGCGACGACGCCCATCGCGCCGAGCTGGAAGCGACTTTGTTCAAGGGCAAGAAGGTCGACGTGTCGCGCTTCAAGGGCCTCGGCGAGATGAACCCCGCCCAGCTCCGGGAAACGACGATGGACCCGAAGACGCGCAGCCTGATCAAGATCAAGCTGCCCAAGGACCCCGAGGAAAGGTTCGCCGTCCGCGACCTCGTCGACCGGCTGATGGGCCGCAACCCCGAGCACCGCTTCAACTTCATCCAGGCGCACGCCGCCGACCTGGACGAGGAGGAAATCGACGCGTAGGCACCGCCATGCGCCGCCCCCGCCGCCGCAGGGGATGCTCGCCTTCTGGACGATCCAGCGGGCGATGGCGGTCGGCATCGCCGCCGGGCTGTCGGCACTGATCGTCTCGGCAATGATCAGCGGCTGGCCTGGCGCCTTGCTCGACGCCTATGCGGGACTGCTCGCCTTCACCGCCTTTTGCGGCGCCTCGATCCTGTGGATCACGATGCTCGACATGCGCAACCGCGGCCGCGGCGGCCGGATGCGGCCGATCCGCGCCTTCGACCTCGCCGCCGCTCTGCTGCTGATCCTGCCTTCGCTCTACGCGCTCAGCCTGGTCTGGCCCGAGCTTTAGTCTCCCGCTTCCGCGAGCGCCGCCTGGACCATCCGCTCCCAGATCTCGACGTCGCCCGCCGCGGCCATCGCCGGATCGGGCTCGCGCAAGGTGTGAATGACGGCCACCGCGTCGTCGCGATGGTCGCGCCAGGCCGCATCGACGAGATCGCCCGCCGAGGCCTCGTCGCCGCCGGCATTGGCGCTGACCATGCGGCCGGCGAGGATCCGCGCGATCCGCTCGACAAGGCTCAGGTTCGAAACCGGCATGATCCGTCTCCCGAAGAGGATATCGTGAGGCTACAACAATGGAGCGGGGCCCGGGTTTCGCCTAGGGAGTCGCGCATGAAACGATTGGTCGTCCTCGCCTTGCTCTGCTTCGGCCTGCTCGCGCCTGCCCGCGCCCAGGAGGCGAGCCCGGCGCTGCGCGGCCGGGCCGATCAGGTCGTCGCCCTGCTGCGCGGCCAGGGCGACCCCGATGCGCTGTTCACGCCGGCCTTCCTCGCCCAGGTCCCGGCCGCGCAGGTCCGCACCGTCGCCCGGCAGCTGACCGCCCAATATGGCGCGGTGCGCGGGCTCGACCGGCTCGACCCGCTGTCGCCGCAGGCCGGGGTGATGCATGTCGCGTTCGAGCGGGCGATCGTCCACATCCAGATCGCGGTCGACCCGCAGCCGCCCGGCCGGATCGGCGGCCTGCTCGTCACCGGCGCCGATGTGCAGGGCGACAGCCTTGCCGCGATCATCGCCGAGGTCGATGCGCTGCCCGGGCAGAGTGCGATGAGCGTCGCGAGGCTTGGCGAGGGCCCGCCGATCGTGTCGGCCTCGCTCGATCCCGACCGGCCGCTGGCGATCGGCTCGGCGTTCAAATTGTTCATCCTCGCCGAGCTCTCCCGGCAGGTCCGGGCCGGCCAGCGCCGCTGGAGCGACGTCGTCGCGCTCGACCGCCGCTCGATCCCGTCGGGGACGCTGCAGGCCTGGCCGCAGGGGGCGCCGGTGACGCTGCACACGCTCGCCGCGCTGATGATCTCGGTCAGCGACAACACCGCCGCCGACATGCTGCTCCACATCCTCGGGCGCGAGACCGTCGAGCAAATCATGACGACGATCGGGGTCGAGACGGCGGCGCGCAACCGGCCGCTGCTCTCGACGCTGGAAATGGCGGCGCTCAAGACCCGCCCCGCCCCCGCCCTCAACGCCTGGCAGCAGGCCGGCGAGGCGGCGCGGCGGCAGATGCTGGCGAGCGATTATGCCGATCTCGACGCGGACCGGATCGACGTCGCCCGCTTCACCGGCAACCCGCTCCACATCGACAGCATCGAATGGTTCGCCTCGGCGAACGACATGGTGCGGACGATGGACTGGCTGCGGCGGAACGGCGACGAAACCGCGCGCGCCATCCTCGCGATCAATCCCGGCGTCGGCCCGCAACTCGGGAACCAGCTCGCTTATCTCGGCTACAAGGGCGGCTCGGAGCCCGGCGTGCTCAGCCTCACCTGGCTGGTCCGCGACCGCCGCGGAAGCTGGTACGTCGTCACCGGGACCTGGAACAACCCGGCCGCCCCGCTCGAGGAGAGCCGGTTCATCGGGTTGATGACCCGCGCCGTACAGATCGTCCGCTAGGACATTAACCGGATTTTTGCCCCCTTCGCCTAGGGTCCGCCCCGCTTTCGGGAGCAGGGAATGACGGCACGGACCTTCGGGCGCAGAGGGGTGGTCGGCGCGCCGGCGCAGCGGCGCACGGCGCTGGTCGCCCATCAGCCGCGCTCGTTCGAGCCGATCGAACGGCAATCCGGCGAGGATGAACACGTCGAGGCGCGCCGAATCGCCTTCGTCGCGGAGGAGCGCGCCCGCGCGGAAACCGCAAAGGCCGCGCCCTTTGCCGGCGCGACCGAATCGGCGCTGCGCGCCTTCAAGGCGGAGGTGGAGTTTGCGGCCCTTCCCGCCGACCGCTCGTTCAGGATCGCCTATCTGCTCTGGTTCGGCCTCGGCCTCGCCGGCGGGCACCGCTTCTATCTGCGCCGGCCGCTGACCGGCGCGATCCAGGCGCTCCTCTTCCTCAGCTGCGTCGGCGCCGTGTTCGCCCAATATTATCCGGCGTTCGCCGGGCTTGGGCTGAGTTGGCTGTGGCTGCTGGCCGACGGCTTCCTGCTTCGCCGCATGTATCGGACGGCGGGCGCGCGATGAGCGGCGCCACCTTCGGGCGCAAGGGGGCGGCCGCCGATGCGGCGCTGGCGGCGCGGCGTGCCGCCTTCCTCGCCGAGGAGCGGGCGCGGTCGCACCAGCCGGCGCCGGACGAGAGCATCGGCGCCGCGCCGCGGCCGATCTTCGTCCGCGAGAAGTCGCTCGGCACCGCCTATCTGCTGTGGTTCTTCGTCGGCGGCCTGTCGGTGCACCGCTTCTATCTCGGCTTCGCAACCTCCGGCGTGATCCAGGTGACGCTCGTGGTGCTTGCCTATGCCCTGATCTTCAGCAAGTCGCCCGTCGGCCTGGTCCTGCTGGCCGGCTGGGCGGTGTGGCTGTTCGTCGACGCCTTCCTGATCCTGGCCATGCACAAGAAGGCCAACGAGCGGGTCCGCCGCGGCGCGGTCGCCTCGGTCTTCGCTTAGGGCCTGCACCCCCATCCGGAGGTGGCCGTGATCGGCCGGGGAAGGTGCTGGGAAGGAGAGGGCCGAAGGGCGGGTCAGGAAACCCGTCCGAGGCACTCGACGCCCCCAGCCGCCTTCCCCGGCCGACCGCGAAGCGGCGGGCTGTCCTTTGCCGCCCGGACGGCGTCGCTCGATCGGTCACGATGAATCTTCATCGCTCCCTCCTCGCTCCTTGCCGGACAACAAATGCCAACCCGTCACGACCGCCTCCGGATGGGGGTGCAGGCCCTTAACTCGTCACCGCCGGCGCGATCAGCGGGAAGCGGGGGATGTCGACCGGGAAGCTGGCGCCGTCCGCGCCGATCATGAAGTAGCGGCCTTCCATCGCCCCGGTCGGCGTCGTCAGCGGGCAGCCCGAGACATAGTCGAACGACCCGCCCGGCTCGAGCACCGGCTGCTCGCCGACGACGCCCTCGCCGCGCACCTCGTGGCGGACGCCGCGGCCGTCGCTGATGATCCATTCGCGGCTGACCAATTGCACCGCCTGCGCCGCGCCATTCTCGACGCGCACATGATAGGCCCAGAACCAGCGACCCTTGCCGGGCTCCGACTGCTCGGGGAGGAAGCTGACCGAGACGCGGACGGTGATGCCGCGGGTCGTCGCGCTATGGGGGAAGAGCTCTTTCACATGCGCTTCCTGTGCCGAGCGCGCGTCAGCGTCAACCGGCCATGCGCTTCAGCCGCTCGACCAGCCGTTCGCGCGCGGCGAGCACTTCGGCCTGGCGGTCGGTGAGCAGATCGCGGGCGAGCAGCCGGCCGGTCAGCTTAAGGCGCGCGAGGATGGTGCCGGGAAGCGCCGCGAGCTCCGCTTCGTCGAGGCCGAAGCCGAGCTGGGCGAGCACCAGCAGCTCGTAACGCACCAGCGCCGCCGCCCAGCCGCGCGCGCTCGGCGCCGCCTCGATCGCGTTGAGCAGGCCGTCCAGCCCCTCGAACAGGCGCGGATAAGCCTGCCCTTCCGGCAGCGCGGCGGCGGTCAGCGCGGTCGCCCATTCGATCCCGGCCGAGGCGAGCGGCTCGGAGAGGAGGAAGGCGCGGCTGTGGGCGAGCTCGACCGAGAGGTGGGGAAGCTGCGCCTCGGTGCGGGCGCGATAGTCGGCCTGGACGAGGTTGCCCGGGACCAGCACCGGCCGCAGCCGCCGCGACCTGCCGCCGCGGACGTAGCCCGCCTGGACGCCGTCGTCGGGCGTCAGCGCGCGCACGATCGCGCCATGCTCGCCATGGGCGCGGACGGCGACGACGATGGCCTGGGTTTCGAGATGCATTGGTAACCCAATGCATACCAGTTTGCGCTAGGGAAGGCGCCATGACGACCTTCACCGAAAACGATCTCGCGCGGCTGCGCGATTATTATCCGGAAAAGCCCGGCAAGCTGGCGCACCAATTGCTCGGCCATCCCCTGCTGACCCTCGAATCGCTGGTCGAGCTGGGCAAGCGGCTGCCGCGTTCCAGCGTCGAATATAATGCCGGCGATCTCCCTTACGGCGTCGAGCCGGACGCGGTCGGCCACACCGGCCTGTCGGTCGAGGACACGATCCGGCGGATCGAGCAATGCGGCAGCTGGATGGTCCTCAAGAATGTCGACCAGGACCCGGCCTACAAGGCGCTGCTCGAGGAGACCCTGGCCGAGCTCGCCGGGGTGATCGAGCCGGTCTCGGGCGAGATGCTGTGCAAGGTCGGCTTCATCTTCGTCTCCTCGCCCGGGGCGGTGACCCCCTTCCACCTCGACCCCGAGCACAACGTCCTGCTCCAGATCCGAGGGCGCAAGACGATCATGATCGTACCGGGCGACGAATCGGTGGTGCCGCCCGAAAAGCACGAGGCCTATCATGTCGGCGGCCACCGCAACGTCCCCTGGCACGACGATTACGAGGCGCGCGGCCACAAGTTCGAGCTGACGCCGGGCGACGCCGTCCATGTCCCCCTGATGTGGCCGCACTGGGTGAAGAACGGGCCCGAGCCGTCGATCAGCTTCTCGATCACCTGGAAGTCGCGCTGGGTCTACGAGGAGGCCGCGATCCGCGGCATGAACCACCTGCTGCGCCGGATCGGCGTCACCCCCGCCTCCCCCGCCCCCTTCCCCAAACGCAACCCCGCCAAGGCCTACGCCTACCGCGCCATCCGCAAGGCCCAGGCGCAACTGGGGCGCTAAGTCCCGAGGGGGCAGTCACAGTGACTGCCCCCTTTCACCCCCTGCCCCCTTTCACCCCCAATTGCCTTGGCTGCGTCGCAAGCGCATCTTCGCGACGCATCGTGGAGGGGCGTGGATGACGGAGTGGGAACGGCAGGAGCAAGTATGCGCCCGTTTCGGCGTGCCGGTCTGTCCGTCGCCTCCGGAACTCAAGGTCGGCATGGCAATCGCCACCTTGGAGGGCGGACCGCCCCTTCATGGCCTCCGGCACAAGCCGGAGGGCGACACCACCGGTTGGTACATTTGGGCGGGAGAGGAACTCTCGTCAAAGGCCGACTTCTTCCAGCCGCTGCATGTCGCGCACCTCGATACGCTTTGCCCGGCGATAATCCCGTATCTGGGCCTGCCCCCCGGTTGGCGATTCCTGATCGCTCCGGATCAGACGGACATATGGTTTGACGAGTCCTTGCTCGGCCCGTCGCAGTAAGAACCGCCCTCACCCCGCCGGGTGGAAGTAATCATAGATCCCGCGTGCCGTCGTGCGGGAGATGCCGGGGACTTTCTCGATATCGTCGAGGGCCGCGTTGCGGACCGCCCGGGCCGTGCCGAAGTGCATCAGCAGGGCGCGCTTGCGGTTCGGGCCGATGCCGGGGACGTCGTCCAATGGGCTGGCGGCGAAATTCCTGGCGCGCTTGGCGCGGTGGGCGCCGATCGCGAAGCGGTGCGCCTCGTCGCGCAGCCGCTGGAGGTAGAACAGGATCGGCGCGTTGGGCGGGAAGCCGATCTCGCGCCCGCCCGGCAGATGGAAGGTCTCGCGCCCGGCATTGCGGTCCGGGCCCTTCGACACGGCGACCACCGGCACGTCGTGGACGCCGGCATCCTCCAGCACTTCGCACACCGCCGAGAGCTGCCCCTTGCCGCCGTCGATCAACAGCAGGTCCGGCCAGTCGCCCTTCGAGCGGTCCGGATCCTCCTTCTCCAGCCGGGCGAAGCGGCGCCCGAGCACCTCGCGCATCATCGCGAAATCGTCGCCCGGGACGGTCTCGGGCCGCTTGATGTTGAACTTGCGATACTGGTTCTTGCGGAAGCCTTCGGGCCCGGCGACGATCATCGCCCCGACCGCGCTGGTCCCCATCACATGGCTGTTGTCGTAGACCTCGATCCGCTGCGGCGGCTCGGGCAGCTCGAAGGCGTCGGCGATCTCGCGCAAATTCCGCGCCTGGGTCGAGGTCTCGGCGAGGCGGCGCTCTAGCTCCTCCTCGGCGTTGCGCGCGGCCTGGCGGATCATCCGGGCCTGCTCGCCGCGCTGCGGGGTCTTGACCGAGACCTTGCGCCCCGCGCGCTGGGAGAAGGCCTCGCAGATCAGCTCGGCCTCGGGCAGCGGCCGGTCGGTCAGGATCAGCCGCGGCGGCGGCACCTCCTCGTAGAACTGGACGAGGAAGCTCTGCAGCACCTCGGCTTCGGGCACCTCGGCGGTGTGGGCGGGGAAGAAGCTGCGGTGGCCCCAATTCTGGCCGCCGCGGATGAAGAAGGCCTGGATGCACATCGTCCCGCCCTTGCAGGCGAGCGCGAACAGGTCCGCGTCGCCGAGCTTCTCGGCGTGGATCGCCTGGCTGCCCTGGATGAAGGTCAGCGCGCGCAGCCGGTCGCGGAACACCGCGGCCAATTCGAAATCCATCGCGTCCGAGGCCTGCGCCATCGCCATGCCGAGCTTCTGCTGGACCTTGGTCGATTTGCCGCCGAGGAAATCCTTGGCGTCGCGGACCAGCTCGGCATAGCCGGCCTCGTCGATCCGACCGACGCACGGGGCCGAGCAGCGGCGGATTTGATAGAGCAGGCAGGGCCGCGAGCGGTTGGCGAAGAAGCTGTCGGTGCAGCTCCGCAGCAGGAACAGTTTCTGCAGCCCGTTCAGCGTCTCGCGCACCGAGCCGGCGCTGGCGAACGGCCCGTAATATTGCCCCTTGTGGCGGCGCGCGCCGCGATGGAGCTGGACGCGCGGGAAGTCATGGTCCTCGCGCAGCAGGATGAAGGGAAAGCTTTTGTCGTCCCTCAAGAGCACGTTGTAGGGCGGCCGGTAGCGCTTGATCAGCTGCGCCTCGAGCAGCAGCGCCTCCGCCTCGTTATGGGTGGTGACGATCTGCATCGCGCGGGTCTGCGCGACCATCCGCAAGAGCCGCTTCGTCTGGCGCGCCACCTGGGTATATTGGGTCACCCGGTTCTTCAGCGCCCGCGCCTTGCCGACGTAGAGCACGTCGCCGCGGGCATCGAGCATCCGGTAGACGCCGGGCCGCGCCGGCAGCGTCTTCGCCACCGCCCGGATCGCCGCCACTCCCGCCTCGAGGTCGGGCGCGCCGGCGCCGCGCACCGTATAGGTCGCCTTGTCCTCGTTGAAGCGGTCAGGGGCGTCGGGTTTGTTGGTCACGGGAGCGATTTAGGCATTTGGCCGCGCCACCGCCACCGTGTTAGCCTGCGCTCATGGCCAGCGCGGACGATTTCCGGCGGATCGCCCTCTCTTTCCCCGGCGCGGAGGAGCGCGCCCATATGGGCCACCCCGATTTCCGCGTCGGCGGCAAGATCTTCGCGACCCTGCACGGGGCGGGGGCCGGCACCGGCGCGGTCATGCTGCTGCCCGAGCAGCAGGAGCTGGCGATCGACGCGGAGCCCGGCGCGTTCAGGCCGGCGGCCGGCGCGTGGGGACGTGGGGGATCGACGGTGGTGGCGCTCGGCTCGGTGACCGACGATTGGCTTGAGCGGGCGCTCGAATGGGCCTGGCGGAAGCGCGCCCCGGTTTAGCGCTTCCCCAATTCCGCGATCGTCGCGTCGACCATCGGCTTGTCGGCCTCCGCGTCGAGCTTGGCGCGGATCAGCGCTTCGGCCGCCGCGGTCGCGGCGGAAGCTGCCTTGGCGCGGACTTCGTCCAAAGCGGCGCGCTCGGCGGCGGCGATCTTGTCCTCGGCCATGCGGGCGCGGCGCTCGACCAGAGCGGCGGCGTCGCTTTCGGCCTGGCGGACGATGCCTTCGGCCTCGACGCGGGCGCGCTCGATCATGGTCGCCGCGTCGGCGTCGGCGCGGGCGGCCTTCGCCTCATATTCGGCCTTGAGCGTCTCGGCCTCGGCGCGCAGCTGGGCGGCTTCGTCCAATTGCGCGCGGATGCCGGCGATCTTGTTGTCGAGCGCAGCCGCGATCAAGGCGGGGACGCGCTTCCAGATCAGGACGGCGAACACCGCCACCATCGCCAGCGCGATCCACTGCGGCACGCCGAGGCCGAGCGCGGTCGGCTCGGCATGGGGCTCGGGCGCGCCGGCATGGGCGGCGGTCGCACTCGTCTGATGCTCAGCCATCGGCCATCGCCGCCTTCACGGCCTTGGCCGCCTCATTGGCGCTGACCGGGAGGCCGGCGAGCCGCCGGACCATGTCCTGGGCCGCTTCCGCTGCGACGCTCTCGATGTCGGCGAGCGCGGCGTCGGCGGCGGCGCGGATGCGCGCCTCGGCCGCCGCCACTTTCGCCCCGATCTCCTCATTGGCGGCGCGGACCCTTTCCTCGGTCGCCTTGGCACTCGATGCCTTGGCCGCCTGGGCCAGCTTCAGCGCCTCCGCCCGGCTCGCGTCGACATGGGCGCGATAGGCGGCTTCCGTCTCGTCGGCCGCGCTCCGCGCCGCCTGCGCGGCGGCGAGGTCCTCGGCGATGCGCCCGTCGCGCGCGTCGACGGCCGACTGGATCTTCGGCAGCATCATGCGGCCGATGCCGAAATAGATCAGGCCGAGCACCAGCAGCAGCCAGAAGAACTGCGAGTAGGCGACGAGCGCGAGTTGGTCGAGTTGTGGCATGGTGCTTCCCCGCCGGACGCGGCGGGCACGAGCCCCGCCGCACTCAGGCTTACGGGTTGAAGCCGTAGAGGATGATCATCGCCACGGCGAAGGCGATCAGGCCGAGCAGCTCGGCGGCGGCGAAGCCGATGAACAGCCGGCCTTGCTGGCCGTCCGCGGCCGCCGGGTTGCGGATCGCGCTCTCGAGGAACGAGCCGAAGACGTTGCCGACGCCGATTGCGGCGGCGCCGACGCCGATTGCGGCGAGGCCGGCGCCGATCACTTTGGCTGATGCGAGGTCCATGGGTTAACTCCTTTGCGTGAAACGAAATTAGTGAAGGTTGACGGCGTCGTTGATGTAGAGCGAGGTCAGCAAGGCGAACACATAGGCCTGGATCGCGCAGACCAATAGCTCCAGCGCCATCACGCCGACGATGAACACGAACGACAAGAGGCTGATCGCCGGCCCCATCGCGCCGCCCGCGTTGATCCCGGACACGACGAAGCTGCCGAACACCTCGACCAAAATATGGCCGGCGATCATCGCCACGAACAGCCGCAGCGCGAGGCTGAACGGCCGCACCATGAACGAGACGAACTCGATCGGCACGATCAGGAGCTTGAGGACGAACGGCGTGCCCTGCGGCACGAACAGGGAGAAGAAGTGCAGGCCGTGCCGCCAGAAGCCGGTGATCAGCACGATCGAAAAGCTGATGATCGCCATCACCCCGGTCACGGTGAACTGGCTGGTGACGGTGAACGGCTGCGCGCCGACGAGGGCGAGCGGCATCATCCCCAGGAGATTGGCGAACAGGATGAACATGAAGATGGTGAACACCCAAGGCAGATATTTGCGGCCCTCGGGGCCGACGCTGCTCGAGAGCATCGACTCGACGAAGCCGGTCATGCCCTCGACCGCGACCTGCCAGCGGCCGGGGACGAGCTGGCGCTTCATCCCGCCGAGCATGAACAGCCAGATCAAGGCGAGCACCACCAGCATCCACAGGGCGCTGTTGGTGAAGACGAACGGGCTGCCGTCCAGAGTCCCGCCGAGCGGGTGGATCTGGAACTGGTGCATCGGGTCGATTCTGCTCGTCGCCGCCACTCTTCTGCTTCCCTCGGCCCTATTGCGGGCTTTGCTGCGATATCTTCCAAACTTCCCAGATGGCGGCGCCGAATCCGACGAACAGCATCGCCACCCAGATCCCGTGCGTCCCCACCATCCGGTCGAGCGCGTAACCGATCAACGCGCTGCCAACGGGATAGCTGATCAGGACCGACAGGACGCGCCCGCCCTGGGCCTGGCCCTTTGCCAGTGCGTGCCTTGTCGTGCCGGTCCGCTTCGCCTCGTCCTCGGCCTGCGCCTGCCGGAGCCGCTCGTCGAGCGAGGCCAGCCGCGCATCCTGGGGAGACTTCGGGTCCTGCCAGGGCTCGTTTTCCGCCATGCCGTCCTTCCATGTGCGGCCGCGCCTTTTGAGAAGCGGTGCGACGAGGGCGTGGGACATGCCGGCGAACGAACCCGCCAAGGCGCGGTTCCTTTAGGAAGCGGCCGGAGGCAAGTCAACAGCGTTGCCGCAGTGCAGCATGAAGGGCGGCTAGAGGCCGGCCCGGGGCTTTGTTAGGGTGCCGCGATGCTCCTGTTCGCCGCCTTACTCGCCCTCGCCGCGCCGCCCGCCGCTTTCCTGCGGGAGGAGGAAACGCCGCTGCTCCACTTTCGCTATGGCTGGCCCGCCGCCGCCGAGGCCGTGCCGAGCCTCCGCGCCGGGCTGCGCCGCGAGATGGCGGCGGCGCGCCGCTGGGCGATTGCGCGCGCGACCGAGGGCCGGCGGAATGCGCGGCGGATGCGCCTCGATTATGTCCAGCAGGACTATGACCAGGTTTGGGAGGCGGCCGGCGCCACGCCGCAATTGCTGAGCCTCGTCTCCGGGACCTTCGCGCTGAGCGGCGGCGCGCACGGCGACATGAGCGTTTCGGCCTTGCTCTGGGATCTCGCCGCCGACCGGGCCGTCGATGCGCGCGCCCTGCTCGGCCCGGCCCTCGCCGGCATGACCGGCCACTTCTGCGCCGAACTGGACCGGCAGCGCGCGGAGAATCGCGGCGCGCTGGTCCGCCCCGACCCGACAGACCCGTTCAGCCGCTGCCCGCCATTGGCCGAGCAGGTGATCGCCCCGGCGGACGACGACGGCAACGGCCGCTTCGAGACGCTGCGCGTGCTGCTCCCGCCTTATGTCGCGGGGCCCTATGTCGAGGGCGATTATGCGGTCGACATTCCCGTTGCGCCGGAAGACCTGGCGCGCGTGCCCGATCGCTACCAGCCGATCTTCGAGGTGGCCGGCCAGCGATAAATGGGGACAGTATCTATTTGGCCGGCGCCGGACGCCGTCCGCGAGGCGGCTGGTTTGCCTAACGGCATGGCTCGGCTTAATCCACGCTCATGGCCGACGCTTCATCCGACGGCAGCGGGCACCGCGCCCGCCTGCGCCAACGCCTGTTCGAGGGCGGGCCGGACGCGTTGCTCGACCATGAGCTGGTCGAATATCTGCTGGCTCTGGCCATTCCCCGCCGCGACACCAAGAAGCTGGCGAAGAAGCTGCTCCGCGAGTTCGGCGACGATTTCGGGCAATTGATGTCCGCCGACGCGGCGACGATCGCCCGGGTCGGCGAGATCAGCGAGAGCGCCGCGGCGGCGCTCAAGATCGCCCAGGCCGCGGCCAATAGGCTGCTCGAGGTCAAGGTCCGCGACTGCCAAATGCTCGGCTCGTGGCAGGCCCTGCTCGACTATCTCAGGCTCGACATGGCGCACGAGCCGATCGAGCGGGTCCGGGTGCTGTTCTTGAATTCCCGCAACGCGCTGATCGCCAACGAGAAGATGTGGGAGGGATCGGTCGACGAATCGGCGGTCTACATCCGCGAGATCATGCGCCGCGCATTGGATCTCCACGCCACCGCGATCATCGTGGTCCACAACCATCCGTCGGGCGACCCCTCGCCGAGCCAGCAGGACATCCGCCTAACCCGCGACCTCGCCGAGGCCGGCCGCCACCTCAAGGTCAGCCTCCACGACCATGTCATCATCGCCGCGAACGGCCATTCGAGCCTCAGGGCGATGGGGCTGATCTAGACGGGATGAGCGCGCGACCATAAGGACCGCGCATGGTTCCCCGCTACGCCCGACCCGCGATGACCGCCCTGTGGGAGCCGGAGGCGCGCTACCGGATCTGGTTCGAGATCGAGGCGCACGCGCTCGACGCGATGGCCGATTTGGGGACGGTGCCGAAAGAGGCGGCCGGGAAAGTCTGGGACTGGTGGGCGACCGAACCGGCGATCGACGTCGCCGCGATCGACGCGATCGAAGGGGTGGTGAAGCACGACGTCATCGCCTTCCTGACCTGGATCGCCGAGCAGATCGGGCCCGAGGCGCGCTTCCTCCACCAGGGGATGACCAGCTCCGACGTGCTCGACACCTGCCTCGCGGTGCAGCTGAAGCGGGCGGCGGACCTGCTGATCGCCGACCTCGACGAGCTGCTGGCGGTGCTGAAGCGCCGCGCCTTCGAGCACAAGCTGACCCCCACCATCGGCCGCAGCCACGGCATCCATGCCGAGCCGGTCACTTTCGGGCTGAAGCTCGCGCAGGCTCATGCCGAATTCGCCCGGTGCAAGGCCCGTCTCGTCGCCGCGCGGGCCGAGATCGCGACCTGCGCGATTTCCGGCTCGGTCGGCACCTTCGCCAATGTCGATCCGCGCGTCGAAGCCCATGTCGCTGCGAAGCTCGGCCTTTTCGTCGAGCCGGTCTCGACACAGGTCATCCCACGCGACCGCCACGCCATGTTCTTCGCCACGCTCGGCGTGATCGCGTCCTCGGTCGAGCGGCTGGCGACCGAGATCCGCCACCTCCAGCGCACCGAGGTGCTGGAAGCCGAGGAGTTTTTCGCGGCCGGCCAGAAGGGCAGCTCGTCGATGCCGCACAAGCGCAACCCGGTGCTTTCGGAGAACCTCACCGGCCTCGCCCGCATGGTCCGCGCGGCGGTGATGCCGGCGCTGGAGAATGTCGCCCTCTGGCACGAGCGCGATATCTCGCATTCCTCGGTCGAGCGCTTCATCGCCCCCGACTCGACGATCACGCTCGACTTCGCGCTGGCGCGGCTGACCGGGCTGATCGACAAATTGCTCGTCTATCCGGAGCGGATGCAGAAGAATCTCGACCGCATGGGCGGCCTCGTCCATTCGCAGCGCGTGCTGCTCGCGCTCACCCAGGCTGGCGCGAACCGCGAGCAGGCCTATGAGCTCGTCCAGCGCAACGCGATGAAGGTCTGGGAATCGGACGGCCGGCTGTCGCTGATGGAACTCCTCAAGGCCGACGCGGATGTCGCTGCCCTGCTCTCACCGGCCGAGATCGAGGCGCAGTTCGACCTCGCCTACCATTTCAAGCATATCGACACGATCTTCGCGCGCGTGTTCGGCTAGCCGGCCGGCGCCGCTCCCGCGATCATCCGTCCGCGCAGATCGGGCAAAGCGAAATTGTCCTGGTCGCCGCCGAACGTCGTTCCGATGAGGTTGAACAGCTCCATATATTCCTCGCTCTCGGGGGTCGGCAGGAGGGCGCCGTCGGCCTTGAGCCAGCCCGCCGGAACGCTCGCGCCCGCCCAGGCGACCACCTGGCCGAGGAAGGGCTGAGTGGCGGGAATGGCCGGGGCGAGATTGTCGGCCGGCTGCGGATAGATGCCGCCGGCCGAGAGCAGGAAATCGAGCGCCAGCCCCGGCACCGCGCCGGCGACCCGCTGACCGGCCACGATCGCGCCGGCGCCGACCGGTGCCGCGCCGCGAAGGTCGGGCAAAGCGAAGCGGCCGCCTGCGCGGCCGAACCGGGTGCCGATCGCGCCGGCCAGCGCCGGAAACTCGGCGGCGGCGACCATGCTGCCGTCGCAGGCGAGCCAGCCGTCGGGGATTGCGGCGCCGATGAACGGGACGATCATGCCGGCGAGCGGGGCGCCCGAGGGCTGGCCGGTCGCGGCGATCAAGAGATTGAGCTGGACCGCGGCCGCGCCGCCGGCATCGGCGGACGGGCCGCCGCCGGTGATCACCTTGCCGCGCACGTCCGGCAAGTTCATCGCGGTCGGCGCATCGCCGCCGAAGGTTTGCCAGGTGAGCGAGGCGAGCTGCTGGTTGCCGGCGACGGGCAGCTGCGCCCCGTCCGGCATCAGCGTGTTGAACACCGCGAAGCCGCCAGCGAACGCATGAAGCATGCCGAGCGTGAACATCGCCGCCGTTCGGGGCCCCTCGAAAGAGTCCGGGTAGACGCCGGTCCTCGCGAGCAGCAGCGGCATCGGCAGCGTCGGAAGGCTTTCGGGCGTCTCTGCCATTGCAGATCCTAATAATGCTCCGGGGCCGGCGGGCTCCGGAGGCTGCGGTAGATGGTCTCGATCAGGGCGTCGGGCGAGATGAAGCCGTCGGGCGGGCCGTAGCCGTCGGCGTGGCGCTCGGCCTTGATCTGGTCGAGGGTGCGGCCGGCGGCGATGCCCTGGCCGACCCGGCTGCGCAGGTCGATCAGCATGTCGCGGTAGCGGACGAGGTCGGCGCGATGGCCGATCGGGCCGTGGCCGGGGATGATCACGGTGCCGTCATTGGCGAGCGCGAGGCCCGCCTCGACCGCGACGATCGCGCCGTCGATCGAGCCGCCCGAATCGAGATCGATGAACGGCAGCAGGCCGTTGAAGAAGGTGTCGCCCATGTGGAGCACGTTGGCGCGGGTCCAGTAGACCAAAGCGTCGCCGTCGGTATGGGCGTGCTCGACGTGGACGACGCGGATGTCGTCGCCGTTCAAGTGGAAGGTGACGCCTTCGCTGAACGTCACCACCGGCAGCGCGCCGCCCGGCGAGGCCGCGACCCGGTCCCCGCGCACCACCTGATCGATCGACATCCGCCGGCGGACATTGTCGTGGGCGACGATCACCGCGCCGGTGCGGCCGACATTCTCGTTCCCGCCGGTATGGTCGCCGTGCCAGTGGGTGTTGATGACGAAGCGGATCGGATCGGAATCGAGGGTGCGGATCGCGGCGAGGATGCGCTCCGTCAGCGGCGCATATTGGTCGTCGATCAGGATGTTGCCGTCGGGGCCAAAAGAAAGGCCGATATTGCCACCGCGGCCGAACAGCACGGCGACGCCCGGCGCGACCCGCTCGACCCGGATCTGGACATTGTCCATGTTCGGCGCCTGGGCCGGGGCCGGCGCGGCGAGCGCGAGCAGCAAAATCGCAACGGTGCGTTTCATGATGGAGCCCTTTCGCGGCGGGGATTAGGCCCTATCTTGGCCGCCTGTCGAGGGAGAGCTTCATGGCCGATCTGTCCGCATTTCCGATCACGTCGCGGTGGCCCGCCGCGCATCCAGACCGGCTCCAGCTCTATTCGGTGCCGACCCCCAACGGGGTCAAGGTCTCGATCATGCTCGAGGAGACCGGCCTCCCCTATGAGCCGCATTTCATCCCGCTCGGCGAAGGCGGCACGCAAACGGGCGAATTCCAGTCGCTCAACCCGAACGGCAAGATTCCGGCGATCATCGATCCGGAGGGTCCGGGCGGCAAGCCGCTCGGCCTGTTCGAATCGGGCGCGATCCTGATCTACCTCGCCGAGAAGACCGGCCTGCTGCTGCCGGCCGACCCGGCGGCGCGCTATCAGACGATCCAGTGGGTGATGTTCCAGATGGGCGCGATCGGGCCGATGTTCGGCCAGGTCGGCTTCTTCCACAAATTCGCCGGCCGCGAGTGGGAGGACAAGCGCCCGCTCCAACGCTACGTCGCCGAAGCGAAGCGCCTGCTCGGCGTCCTGGAGACACGCCTCGAAGGCCGCGACTGGCTGATGGACGATTACACGATCGCCGACGTCGCCACTTTGGGCTGGGTCCGCAATTTGATCACCTTCTACGAAGCGCGCGCGCTCGTCGACTATGACAGCCTCGCCAACGTCCCCGCCTGGCTCGACCGCGGCCTGGCGCGGCCCGCGGTGCAGCGCGGGCTGGAGATTCCCGCGCGGCCCTAGCCGCCGATCGCGGTCTTCAGTTTCTGGAAGAAGCCTTTCGAGTTGGGGCATTCGTCGCCGGTCTCGGTGTCGCGGAACTGCTCGAGGATCTCGCGTTGCTTCGCGGTCAGCTTGGTCGGCGTCTCGACCTCGACCTGGATCACCATGTCGCCATGGCCGCGGCCGTTCATGCTCGGCATGCCGGCGCCGCGCTGCCGGAGCTGCTTGCCGGACTGGATGCCGGCCGGGATCTTGATCTCGTGGCATTGCTTGTCGAGGCCGGGGACCTCGATGCAGCCGCCGAGAGCGGCGACGGTGAAGCTCACCGGGCAGCGCGCGAACAGGGTCGTGCCCTCGCGCTGGAAGATCGGGTGCCGGGCGAGATGGACGAAGATGTAGAGATCGCCCGGCGGGCCGCCGCGCACCCCGGCCTCGCCTTCGCCGGCAAGGCGGATGCGGGTGCCCTCGTCGACCCCGGCCGGCACGTTGACCGACAGCGACTTGTGCTTCTCGACCCGGCCCTCGCCGCGGCAGGCCGGGCAGGGATCGGCGATCGTCTCGCCGACGCCGCGGCAGGTCGGGCAGGTCTGCTCGACCACGAAAAAGCCCTGGCGGGCGCGGACCTGGCCGCGGCCGGCGCACATCGCGCAGGATGTCGCCGAAGTGCCGACCTTGGCGCCCGAGCCGGCGCAGGGCGCGCAGGGCGCCGTCGTGTCGACCTGGAGCTCGACCTGGCGACCGTGAAAGGCGTCCTCGAGCTTGATCTCGAGGTCGTAGCGAAGGTCCGAGCCGCGGCGGACGTTGCCGCGCGCGCGGCCGCCCTGCTGGGCGCCCATGAACTCGCCGAAGATATTGTCGAAAATGTCGGCGAAGGAGCCGAAATCCTGGGCGCCGCCATTGCCGCCGAAGCCGCTTTGGCCGCGGAAGGCGGCGTGGCCGAAGCGGTCGTAGGCGGCGCGCTTCTGCGGGTCCTTCAGGCATTCATAGGCTTCGGACAGCGCCTTGAACTTCGCCTCCGCCTGGGTGCAGCCGCCGTTGCGGTCGGGATGGCATTCCATCGCCAGCCGGCGATAGGCGGACTTGATCGTGTGCGGATCGGCGGTCCGCTCGACCTGCAGCAGCTCGTAATAGTCGGTTTCAACCATGACGGCCCCAACAGGCCGTCACCCCGGCGGAGGCCGGGGTCTCGTGGAGAAGGGCCGTGACCATTCTCCCTGAGATTCCGGCCTTCGCCAGAATGACGGCTAAATGGATGCGCCCCCACATCCGAACTCAGCCCTTGTTGTTCTCGTCGACCTCGGAGAATTCGGCGTCGACGACCTCCTCGCCGCCGCCGGCTTCCTCGCCTTCAGCCGTGCCGCCCTCCGGCTGCGCGGCGGCCTGCGCGGCCTGGTCCTTCTCGTAGATCGCCTGGCCCAGTTTCATCGCGACCTGGGCGAGCGCTTCCGACTTGGCCTTGATCGCGTCGGTCTCGCCGGCCTCGACCGCGGCCTTCGCCTCGGCGACGGCGGCTTCGATCTCGGTCTTCAGCGCCTCGTCGATCTTGTCGCCATGCTCCTTCAATTGCTGCTCGGTCGAATGGATCAGGCTCTCGGCCTGGTTCTTCGATTCGGCGGCGTCGCGGCGCTTCTTGTCCTCGTCGGCGAACTGCTCGGCCTCCTGGACCATCTTGTCGATGTCGGCGTCGGAAAGCCCGCCCGAGGCCTGGATGCGGATCTGCTGCTCCTTGCCGGTGCCCTTGTCCTTGGCGTGGACGTTGACGATGCCGTTGGCGTCGATGTCGAAGGTGACCTCGACCTGCGGCACGCCGCGCGGCGCCGGCGGGATGCCG
>DATHJO010000012.1:0-206247 GCA_035316145.1 Allosphingosinicella sp.
TGCCGTTGGCGTCGATGTCGAAGGTGACCTCGACCTGCGGCACGCCGCGCGGCGCCGGCGGGATGCCGACCAGATCGAACTGGCCGAGCAATTTGTTGTCCGCCGCCATTTCGCGCTCGCCCTGGAAGACGCGGATGGTGACCGCGTCCTGATTGTCCTCGGCGGTCGAATAGGTCTGCGTCTTCTTGGTCGGGATCGTCGTGTTGCGGTCGATCATCCGGGTGAAGACCCCGCCCAGGGTCTCGATGCCGAGCGACAGCGGGGTGACGTCGAGCAGGAGGACGTCCTTGACCTCGCCTTGGAGCACGCCGGCCTGGATCGCCGCGCCCATCGCGACGACCTCGTCCGGGTTGACGCCGGTGTGCGGCTCCTTGCCGAAGAACTCCTTCACCGTCTCGCGGACCTTGGGCATCCGGGTCATGCCGCCGACGAGGACGACCTCGTCGATATCCGCGGCCTTGACGCCGGCGTCGGCCAGCGCCTTCTTGCACGGGTCGAGCGTCCGCTTGATCAGGCTTTCCACCAGCTTTTCAAGGTCCGTGCGGGTGATCGTCTTGACGAGGTGCTTGGGCCCGTTCTGGTCGGCGGTGATAAACGGCAGGTTGACCTCGGTGGTCTGCGCCGAGCTAAGCTCGATCTTGGCCCGCTCGGCGCCTTCCTTGAGGCGCTGCAGCGCGAGCCGGTCGCTCCTGAGGTCGATCCCCTCCTGCTTCTTGAATTCGTCCGCCAGGTAATCGACGATCTTGGCGTCGAAGTCCTCGCCGCCCAAAAAGGTGTCGCCGTTGGTCGACTTCACCTCGAACACGCCGTCGCCGATCTCGAGGATCGAGATGTCGAACGTGCCGCCGCCAAGGTCGTAGACCGCGATCGTCTTGCCGTCCTGCTTCTCCATCCCGTAGGCGAGCGCCGCCGCGGTCGGCTCGTTGATGATGCGCAGCACTTCGAGGCCGGCGATCTGGCCGGCGTCCTTGGTCGCCTGGCGCTGGGCGTCGTTGAAATAAGCGGGCACGGTGATCACCGCCTGGGTGACCGTCTCGCCGAGATAGGCCTCGGCGGTTTCCTTCATCTTCTGCAGGATGAAGGCGCTGATCTGCGAAGGCGAATAATCCTTGCCGCCGGCATTGACCCAGGCGTCGCCATTGGCGCCGCGGACGATCTTGTAGGGGACGAGCTCCATGTCCTTCTTGGTCACCGGATCGTCGAAGCGGCGGCCGATGAGCCGCTTGACCGCGAACACGGTGTTGTCCGGGTTGGTCACCGCCTGGCGCTTGGCGGGCTGGCCGATCAGCCGCTCGCCGTCCTTGGTGAAGGCGACCACCGACGGCGTCGTGCGCGCGCCTTCCGCATTTTCGATGACCTTGGGCTTGCCGCCCTCCATCACCGCGACCGCGCTGTTGGTGGTGCCGAGATCGATGCCGATCACTCTTGCCATATTGCTACCTCTTGGCCCCTCAAAACCAGTTGCTGCCCGCGCGGCCTTTTCGAAGGCCTGCGAAGGCATGTTGAAGGCGATATAGGAGGCGTTTTTGTTGCGACAAGAACCGCGCCCGTCCTAAGCGCGCGCGATGCGAATCCCCGTCCCGGCCCTGGCCATTTCGATTGCGCTCGCCGCCTGCGGCGACTCCAGGCCGATTCAGCCCGCCGCCGCGACCCCGTTCGTGCGCCTGGCGGCGGTTCCGGGCCGGCCGGCGGCGGGTTACTTCCAGCTCAGGATCGCCGGGGACCGGGGCGCACTGCTCTCGGTGACCTCGCCCCAGGCCCGGCGGGTCGAGATGCACGAGACGATGACCTCGGGAACCATGTCGTCGATGCGGCCGCTCCGGCACATCGCGGTCCGCCGCGGCGACATCCTCGCCTTCACACCAGGCGGGCGGCACCTGATGCTGTTCGATGTCGATCCCGCGATTCGGCCCGGCGGCCGGATCGAGCTCGTCCTCCATTTCGAGCGTGGAGAGCCGCGCCGCCTCACCGCCCGGATCGAGGCCGCCGGCGGCGAAGCCCGCTAGGCTGGCGAGGCGGTTTCGCCTACGCCCAGTCCGTGCTAGCCACTGGCAGACTTTCGCGAGGGGAGGTTTCATGGACGCGCCGATCGACACATTCCGGCCCTCGACGCTCGGCTGGCTCAGGGGCACGCTCGCCGGCTGGGGGACGATCCTGCTCGCCGTCGCCGGCATCCTCGCCACCCTGATGGGCTATGGCATCTTCTGGCTCGGCCTTTGCGCCGCCGCTTTGCTCATTCTCGTCTGGAAGTGGCTCGAGAACATGGCCGCCAAATATGAGATCACCGAGGAGCGGCTGATCATCCGCCGCGGCATCCTCTCGAAGAGCATCGACGAGATCGAGCTCTACCGGGTCAAGGACGTCCGGATCGATTTCAGCCTCATCAACCAGCTCGCCGGGATCGGCCGGATCTGCGTCGCCTCCTCGGACGAGACGACGCGGGGCGGCGACCTCGTCATGCGCGACATCGAGCGCGCGCAGGAGCGGCGCGAGACGCTGCGCGGCCTCGTCGACACCGCCCGGCAAAAGCGCCGCGTGCGCGAGATCGACATGCACGAGGACGCCTAGGGCCTATACTCATAACCCGAGGTGGCCGTGATCGGCCGGGGAAGGTGGCTGGGTAGGAGAGCGCCGCCGGGCGGGCCAGGATGCCCGGCCAAGGCGTTCGACGCCCCCAGCCGCCTTCCCCGGCCGACCGCGAAGCGGCGGGCTGTCCTTTGCCGCCCGGACGGCGTCGCAGCGTCGGTCACGATGCATCAAGCATCGCTCCCTCCTTTCTCCTTGCCGGACAACAAATGCCAACCCGTCACGACCGCCTCGGGTTATGAGTACAGGCCCTGGGCCGGGTCCAGGTCCTCGGTCCCGTCGAGCTCCCAATAGAGCGCGGCGAGATCGGCGTCGGTCAGCACCCGCAGCAGCGCGTCGAAGCTGTCGATCACGAAATAGCCCTGCTGGAAGGCGTCGGAGCGGTAGCGGGTGCGCAGCACCTGCTTGAGGTCGAACGGCGCCCGCCGCGGCTTGGGGTCTTCGAGCGCGAAGCGGCTCTCGCCGAAGCTCGACAGCAGCCCGGCGCCGTAGATGCGGGTCTCGCCCGCTTCGCGTGCCAGGCCGAACTCGACGCTGTACCAGTAGAGCCGCGCCAGCCGGTGGAGCGCGCTGGCCTCGAGCGCCGCCAGCCCCTCTGCGCCCATCGCCTGCATGAAGTCGGCGACCGCGGGCTGGGCGAGCAGGGGGACATGGCCGAACATGTCGTGGAAGACGTCGGGCTGCTCGATATAATCGAGACTGTCGGCGGCGCGGATGAAGTTGCCGGCGGGAAAGCGGCGCCTGGCGAGGTGCGCGAAGAAGATCTCGTCGGGGACGAGGCCGGGGACCGAGACCACCGTCCAGCCGGTGCGGGCGAACAGGCGCTCGTTCAACTCGTCGAGATCGGGGATGCCGGGATGGGAGAGGCGCAGCACGTCGAGGCCGCGGAAGAAGTCGGCGACCGCCCTGCCCTTCAGCGCCTCCGCCTGGCGCGCGAACAGCAGATCCCAGACCGCGTGCTCGGCGGGCGTGAACCGCTCCCAGTGTTGCGGAATCGTCCAATCGTCCGCGCGGGTTTCGACGATGGTTTCGGTGAGCATCTCTTTCTCCACAAGAAAAACCCGCCCGGAGGTCCGGACGGGGTGCGATCCTGAAATCTGGCTGTTAAGCGCGCGTCAGATCGGTCCCGCCCGGGCGAGCCGATAATAATAGACGGTCGAGGCGATCATCGTGCGCATTGGTCCTAGGGTCACTTTAGCATCGCTATCTGTCAAGGGCCTGAACGCGTAAGGCGCCGCGCGAGTTGCTCCTCGACCGCGCGAAAGGCGGTGCGGCCGCGCGGCGGATCGTCGCCATTGCCGGTGGCGAAATAGGCGATGCCGACGCCGCGCGCGGTGTCGACCCAGAGGCCCGAGCGCAGCCCATAGGCGTCGCCGGCATGGCCGATCATCGCCCGGCCATGGCCGAACAAATCGTCGTTGCAGCCCTCCCGCGCGGCCGGCAGGCTCTGGACGGCAAGCCCATAGGCGCAAAAGAAGCCGCTGTCGGTGTCGCCGTTGCCGCCGTCGAACCGCCAGGCGGGCGTGACGAGGGTCTCGACGCTCGCCGCGCTCAGGAAAGAGCCGCCGCGGGCGAGCAGCATGCGCCCGATCGCGGTCAGGTCGCGCACCGAAATGCGCAGGCCCCCCTGGGGCGAGAAAATCGCGCCGTTGCTGCCGAGCTGGTAGGTCGAGAGATCGCAACCATTCGGCGCCAGCGCCGGGCAATCGGGCCGCCGGCCGCCGAGATCGTCGCGGATGACCCGGCCGTCCGGCTCGTAGAGCACGGCCGCGCGGGCAATGGCGGCGTCGCCACAGGTCGTCCAGTTGAAGCAGGCGTCGAGGTTGAGCGGATCGAGCACCAGCCGCGCCATCAGCCGGTCGAACCTTTCCCCGGTCGCCCGCTCCATTATCGCGGCGACCACGGGGAAATTGAGGTTCGAATAGCGGAAATAGGCGCCCGGCTGATGCTCGGCGTCGAACGCCGCCGGATTGCCGAGCACGCTCTGCAGCGTCGTCCCGTAAGGCACCGCATAATCGACGCCGTCCCTCAGCGAGGAGCGATGCGAGAGCAGCAGCCGCAAGCTGATCGGCCGGTCCGGGAAAGCAGGATTGCGCAGGCGCCAACCGAGATAGTCGGACACGTCGCGATCGAGATCGAGCCGCCCCTGCTCGACCAGCCGCATCACCCCGAGCGCGACGATGAGCTTGCTGATCGAGGCGATCCGCACCGGGTCCTCGATCGTCAGCCGCCGCCCCCGCGCGCGGTCGGCGAGGCCGGAGGCGCCGGAGGCGGTGATCGCGTGCCGATCGAACGTCGCCCAGGCATAAGCGGGCGGCGGCGTGCGCGCCGGCACTGTCGCGCAGCCCGCGAGCAGAATCAGGCAAAGGATGAAAAGCGCCCGCATCCTCACACCGTCATTCGCGCGAACGCGGGAATCCAGCTTTTTCTTGCAGAGACCGAAGAAAGGCAGCTGGATCCCCGCTTGCGCGGGGATGACGGGAAAAGGGCGTCAACCCTTCTTCGCCACTCCGACGAGCGCCGGGCGCAGCAGCCGGTCCTTGATCGTGTAGCCGGGCTGCATCTCCTGGACGATGGTGCCGGGCTCGGCCTCGTCGCTGGGGATTTCGAGCATCGCCTGGTGGAAATGCGGATCGAGCTTCGCCCCCATTGCTTCGACCCGGGCGATGCCGTGGCGCTGGAAGGCGCTGTCGAGCTCGCGCCCGGTCGCCTCGATGCCGGCGATGAGGCCTTTCATCCGCTCGTCCCCGCGCAATTCCTCGGGGATCGCGGCGAGCGCGCGCTCGATATTGTCCTTCACGCTCAGCATGTCGCGGGCGAAGCCGGTCGCCGCATATTGGGCGGCGCTGACCTTCTCCTGCTCGAGCCGGCGGCGGACGTTTTGGGTCTCGGCCTGGGCGTAGAGGACGTGCTGGCGCACCTCCTCCAATTCCTTTTCGAGCTCGCCGAGCCGGTCGAGGTTCATCTCGCCCGAAAGGTCGATCTCGCCGTCTTCGATCTTTCCGTCTTCCTCGTTCATCCCAACAATCTCGACAATGTCTTGGCGGTGAAATCCACCATGGGAACCACCCGCGCATAGTTCAACCGGGTCGGGCCGATCACGCCCACGACGCCGACCAATTTCCCGTCCTGGCCGCGATAGGGCGCGGCAATAACGGACGAGCCCGACAAAGCGAACAACTCATTCTCCGAGCCGATGAAAATTTTCATGCCGGTGCCGGCGCGCGCCCGGTCGAGCAGCCGGGCGATCTCCTCCTTGCCCTCGAGCTCGTCGAGCAGCTGGCGGACGCGGTCGAGGTCGGCGGCGGCGCTCTCGTCGATCAGATTGGCCTGGCCGCGCACGATCATCACCGGCCGCCGCGAGCCATCCTCGGACCAGAGCGCGAGGCCGCGCTCGACCAAAGTGCGCGCCGCCTGGTCGAGCGCCGCCCGGCCGTCGCCTATCTCGCTCGTGAGCCGCGCCTGCGCTTCGGAGAGGGTCAGGCCGGCAAGGCGGGCGCTGACATAATTGCCGACCTCGGCCAGGGTCGAGGCGGTCACCCCCGGCGGCAGTTCGATCACCCGATTCTCGACGCTGCCGTCGCTGCCGACCACCACCGCCACCGCCTGGCGCGCCGACAAGGGCAGGAAGGCGAGCTGGCGCAGCGCCGGCTCCTCCTTGGGCACCAGCACGATGCCGGCGCAGGCGGACAGGCCGGACAATGCCGCGGTGGCGTTGGCGATCGCCTGCTCGATCGGCCCGCCGCGGTCGAGATGGGCCTGGATCGCGGCGCGGTCCTCGGGCCGGGGCTCGGCGACCTGCATGATCGCGTCGACGAACAGCCTGAGGCCGGATTCGGTCGGGATCCGGCCCGCCGAAGTGTGCGGCGCCGCGAGCAGGCCCGATTCCTCGAGATCCTGCATGACGTTGCGGATCGAGGCGGGCGAGAGGTTGAGGCTCGAAGTGCGCGAGATGGTCCGCGAGCCGACCGGATGGCCGCTCTCCAGATAGGCTTCGACCACCATCCGGAACACGTCCCGGGCGCGGTCGCTCATCTCGCCGATGCTGCTCGCCATGGGCAAGGATGTAGGCGCAGCTGCGGCCGGCCTCAACGGGAATAGGCCGACTAGGGCGATCCGATGAAGCCGCCGATCGGCAGCAGGCGCGGCGCGCGCCGCAGACGGTCGGCGATCGCGCGATGGCGCTGCGGGGCGCAGCCGAAATAATAATAAAAGCTCTGGGTGCCCGGGCCGGTCCAGGTCACCTCGGCGGACGGCAGGTCGGTGACCATCGGCTGGCATTGCGGCCCGCTGTCCATGCGGACCGAGCCGCTCGCCGGCCGCAGCCGACGCAAATAAAGCGCATAGATGTGGTAGCGGTGCGGCGAGATGCGGAAACGGCGCTGGCCGGTGACGGCGGTGTGGCGGAGGCCCTCGAACAGGCCGCGGCCGTTGGCGCGGACGGTGACGCGATAAACCGGGCAGGTGCCGAAGCACGGCCCCGTTTCATAGGCGATGCTCGACTGTGCGAGAGCGCCGGCCGGCAATGCGAGCAGGCCCGCTCCCAATGCGATTGCGATTGCCTTCATGACGGGTCCTTCCTCTCGCGGATCGCCGGCCTGCATATCACGAACCGGCGTCGCGCGGCGAAGAAAGCTCGGCCGAATCCGCGCCGTTTCGGAGCAAGCGCTCGCCCAGGGCCCGATCAGCGCCCGATCCGCCGCCCGATCACGATCATCACCGCACCGAGGATGGCGAGGATCGCGCCGCGCGTCGCCCATTCCGAGGCGTCGATCATGAAGCTCGTCGCCGGCCAGCGGACATAGCCCATCCCCTGGCCGATCCAGAGCAGGCCCATCAGCAGGCAGAGCGCGCCGACGACGACGATAAGCAGCCTCAGGATCGCCATTTCCTTCTCCTCACCTCCGGGCTAAAGCCCGCCCCTCATTCGAGGAGTGATTATGCGTCCTTCAGGCCGAGCGCCAGACCAGATGCGCGCCATCACTATGGAGCCCGGCTTCACCCGCCATGCCGAGGGCAGCTGCCTGATCGGCTTCGGCGATACCCGCGTGCTGTGCACCGCCTCGGTCGAGTCCAACCTGCCGGCGTGGCTGCGCGGCAAGGGGCGCGGCTGGGTGACCGGCGAATATGGCATGCTGCCGCGCGCGACCCACACCCGCGGCCGGCGCGAGGCGGCGGGCGGCAAGCAGACCGGCCGGACCCAGGAGATCCAGCGGCTGATCGGCCGGAGCCTGCGCGCGGTGGTCGACCTCGAGGCGCTCGGCGAGCGCCAGATCACGCTCGACTGCGACGTCATCCAGGCCGACGGCGGCACCCGCACCGCCGCGATCTCGGGCGCCTGGGTCGCGCTCAGGCTGGCGGTGGACGGGCTGCTCGCGAGGAAGCTGATCGAGGCCGACCCGATCCGCCAGAGGGTGGCGGCGGTGAGCTGCGGCATCCACGGCGGAGCCGCGGTGCTCGACCTCGATTATGCCGAGGACAGCTCGGCCGGCTGCGACGGCAATTTCGTGCTCACCGACGACGGCAAGCTGGTCGAGGCGCAGATCACCGCCGAGGGCGAATGTTTCGACGAGGAAGGGCTGTTGCGGCTCCTGAGGCTCGCCCGGATCGGCTGCGCGGAGATTTTCGCGGCGCAGGACAAGGCGACCGGCCGGTGAGGAAGCTCGAAGCCGGCAAGCTGGTGATCGCCAGCCACAATCAGGGCAAGGTGGGCGAGATCAGGGAGCTGCTCGGCCCCTACGGGGTCGATCCCGTCTCCGCCGCCGAGCTCGATCTGCCCGAGCCCGACGAGATCGGCACCACCTTCATCGACAATGCCGATCTGAAAGCGCGCGCGGCGGCGGATTTGAGCGGCCTGCCCGCGCTCGCCGACGACAGCGGCCTGTGCGTCGAGGCGCTGGGCGATCGGCCCGGCATCTTCTCGGCGCGCTGGGCGCTCGCCGATCCGAGCGTGCCGCCCGAGGCCGGACCCGGCGAGATCGCCGGCGAGCGCGACTTCGGCCTGGCGATGGAGCGGGTCCATGACGAGCTCGAGGCGCTCGGTCCGGAGGCGAGCCGGAACGCCCATTTCGTCTGCGCGCTGGCGCTGTGCTGGCCCGACGGCCATTGCGAATGGTTCGAAGGCCGGGTCGACGGCACCCTTGCCTGGCCGCCGCGCGGGTCGAACGGCTTCGGCTACGACCCGATTTTCATCCCCGCCGGCCACGAGCAAAGTTTCGGCGAGATGGATCCGGCCGAAAAGCACGCGATCAGCCACCGCGCCGACGCCTTCCGCAAACTGGTCGCGGCCTTGCTCTAGCCCTCCTCTCGTCATTGCGAGGAGCGAAGCGACGCGGCAATCCAGACTTGCGCAGGCGTTGGCTGGATTGCTTCGCTGCGCTCGCAATGACGGCGGTGGGGGTCAGTAGGCCATCTCGCCGAGGACATTGCCGGCCGGCACATAGCGGCACACGACATAATCGTCGCTGCGGCTGCTGGCCTCGGCGCAGCCCACCTCCTGCGTGCCGCGCCAGACGATCTGGGTGAAATGGGCGACGTCGCCGAATTCGCCGCTGCCGCTCGAATCGGGAACCGGGCGCGGCTGGTAGAAGCGCTGCTCCGCCACCCAGTGACCGATCATCTCCGGATAGGAATAGGCGCCGCGCGTCCCGGTCCAGAGGTTCTCGCCCTGGGGCGGCATGCCGCGCGGCTGGGCCGAATGTTCGAACCGGCCGGTCCGCGCCAGCTCGTCGGCGTAGCGGCGCGCGTCGGCGGCCAGCGCCGCGTTCCAGCGCAGCGGCGGCAGGCCGAGCGCGGCCCGCGCATCATTGTGCCCGGCCAGCATCGCGCCCTCCAGCAGCGCCGCGCCGCGCGGCGCCGGCGCGGCCGAAATCCGCCGCTCGACGACGCGTTCGGGTTGGGACTCCACGGCTTCGGGTCGCGCCGAGCAGGCGGCGAGCAGCAGCAATGCGGCGAAACGCATCTTCCCTCCTCGGTCCGCGACGGCCATATGCGCGAGGCGATGAACCACTCCGAAATGCCGAATCTGGCCCTTTATGTCCATTGGCCGTTCTGCGTCTCCAAATGCCCCTATTGCGACTTCAACTCGCATGTGCGCGAGACGGTGGATCAGGATCGGTGGCGAAACGCGCTTCTCGCCGACCTCGCGCATGAGGCGGGCGAGACGCAAGGTCGCCGCCTGACCTCGATCTTCTTCGGCGGCGGCACGCCCTCGCTGATACCGCCGGCGACGGTCGCGGCGCTGATCGAGGCGGCGGAGCTTCACTGGGGCTTCGCGCGCGGGATCGAGATCACGCTCGAAGCCAACCCCTCCTCGGTCGAGGCGGCCCGCTTCACCGACCTCGCCGCCGCCGGCGTCAACCGCGTCTCGCTGGGCCTGCAGTCGCTCGACGATCAGGCGCTGCGCTTCCTCGGCCGCGCCCACGACGTCGGCGAAGGCCTGGCGGCGCTGGCCACCGCGCAGTCCGTATTCGGCCGGGTCAGCTTCGATCTGATCTACGCGCTCCCCGGCCAGGGCGCCGAAGCATGGCGGGCCGAGCTCGCCCGCGCTCTTTCCTTCGGCACCGGCCACCTGTCGCTCTACCAGCTCACCATCGAGCCCGGCACGCGCTTCGCCGCGCTCACGGCGAAAGGCGCGCTGGTCCCCGCCGACCCCGACGAAAGCGCGACCCTTTACGAGCTGACGCAGGAGATGACCGAGGCGGCGGGCCTCCCGGCCTACGAAATCTCCAACCATGCCCGGCCCGGCGAGCAGAGCCGGCACAATCTCGCCTACTGGCGCTACCAGAGCTATGCCGGCGTCGGCCCCGGTGCGCATGGGCGCCGGAACGGGCTGGCGACGCGGCGCCACAAAAAGCCCGAGAACTGGCTCGCCGCGCTCGCCCGGGGCGGCCACGGCATCGTCGAGGAGAAAGAGATCGACGCGCGCGAGGCCCGGATCGAGTCGCTGCTGATGGGCCTGCGGCTCGCCGAAGGAGTCGACCGCGAAGCGGCGGGCCTCGATAGGGCCGCTGTCGAACGGCTGGCCGGCCAGGGCTTCCTCGCGCGCGACGACGGGCGCCTGCGCGCCACGCCGCGCGGCAGGCTCGTCCTCGACGCGATATTGGCCCAAATCGTCAGTTGAAGCCGCGCGGCGCGGGCGAGACGGTGGTGGTGCCGGTTGCATTGACCTCGCGCACCTCGAGCGCGCGTTCGGCGATGCCGTCGCGGCCGAAGCGGAAGGCGCCGTCGACGCCGGTGAAGCCGCCCGCGTCCCTGAGCGAGCGCACCGGGAACGGCCGGCCGATCGGCCAGTCGGCGGCGACCCGGACGACGAGCAGGACCGCGTCATAGCCCATGCTCGCCAGCCGATAGGGGGCGGCGTTGTAGCGGGCGCGGTAGCGGCTGCGCAGCTGGTTGAAGAGCCCGTCCGAAGGCGCCGCGAACCAGGCCCCGCGCAAGCCGACATTGGCGCCGATATTGCTCTCGGCCGCCCAGCGCTCGGTGGCGAGCAGGCGCGGCTGCGGGCTCGACTGGCGGACGATCGGCACCGCCGGCAGCACCATCCGCGGCACATCGGCGAGCAGCACCGCGTCGGTCGCCCCCTGGGCGGCGAGCCGGGTCGCGGCATTGCGCGCCCCGGTCGGGCCCGGATCGAAGGTCTGGACGCCGACCAGCCGCCCGCCCGCACCCTCGACCGCCTGGGTCATCGCCCGGGCGGCGCGCTCGCCATAGACGTTGGTCGGGACCAGCGCGCCGAAGCGGTTGGCGCCTTGCGCATGGGCGTAGGACACCACCCGCTGGATCGACTGGACCGGGGTGAATCCCATCAGGTAGATGCCGTCGCCGGCGACGCTGACGTCGTTGGAGAAGGCGATCACCGGCACCCCGGCATGGCGGGCGATCGGCGCCACCGCGCGCACGTCCTCGGCGAGCAAAGGACCGAGGATCAGGCCGTTGCCTTCCGCCAGCGCGTCGTTGACGGCGGCAGCCGCGCCCGCCGCGGTGTCGTAGGCGCTGATCCGGATGCGCTCGCCGCCGGTGTCGAGCAGAGCGAGGTTGGCGGCGTTGAGGATCGACTGGCCCAAAGCGGCATTGCCGCCGGTCAGCGGCACCAGCACCGCGACCCGGTTGCGGGTTTCGTCGGCGGGCAGCCGGCTCGGCGGGACGGGGCGCACCTCTTCCTGCACCGGCGGCGCGATCGGCGGCGCCACCGTGCGCGCGCGCGGCACGCAGCCCGACAGCGCGGCCGCGGCCATCGCGAGCAACGCCGCGAGCCTGAACATGCGGCCGGCTTGCGGGCGGAGGGCTGCAGATGCCATGACGATGCTCCCGATGGACGATGCGCTTCAGCCCGGCCTCTATATCGTCGCCACCCCGATCGGCAATCTCTCCGATCTGAGCCCGCGCGCCGCCGCCATTTTGGCGCGCGCGGACCTGATCGCGGTCGAGGACAGCCGGGTGACGGCCAAGCTGCTCCGCCACATCGGCGTCAAGCGGCCGATGCTGCCCTATCACGATCACAATGCCGACCGGATCCGGCCGGGCCTGATCGAGCGGATGCGCAGCCAAGCGGTCGCCCTGGTCTCCGATGCCGGCACGCCGCTCATCTCCGATCCGGGCTACAAGCTGGTCCGCGACGCCCGCGCGGCGGGCATCGCGGTGACCACCATCCCGGGTCCCAGCGCCGTCATCGCCGCGCTCACGCTTGCCGGCCTGCCGACCGACCGCTTCGCTTTCTTCGGCTTCCTCCCCGCCAAGGCGAAGGCCGCGGCGATCGCCGAAGCCGCATCGTTCAGGGGCAGCCTGGTCTTCTACGAGAGCGGTCCGCGCCTCGCCGCGACGCTGGCGATGCTCCGCGACGGCCTCGGCGATCGCGACGCCGCAATCGTGCGCGAGATCAGCAAGAGGTTCGAAGAAACGGTCGCCGGCACGCTCGCCGGGCTCGCCGGGCGCTATGCCGAGGCGCCGCCCAAAGGCGAGATCGTTATCGTCGTCGCGCCGCCCGGCGACGCGGAGGCCGCCAGCGACGCCGACGTCGATATCGCCCTGCGCGAAGCGATGGCGCGCCTGTCGCCGTCCCGCGCCGCCGCCGAGGTCGCGGAACAGCTCGGCCTGCCCCGGCGGGCCGTCTACGAACGGGCGCAAGCGCTCAAATGACGCGGCAGAAGGCCGAGCGCGGCGGGCGGCGGGCCGAGCGGCTCGCCGCCTGGTGGCTGCGCCTCAAGGGCTGGCGGATTCTCGCCGTCCGCGCCCGCACGCCCGTGGGCGAGGTCGACCTCGTCGCCCGCCGCCGCCATGTCCTCGCCTTCATCGAGGTCAAGGCCCGCGCCAGCGCGGGCGAAGCCGCCTGGGCGCTCGACGACTGGCGGTTGCGCCGCGTCGCCGCCGCCGCCGAGGCGCTGATGCCGCGCTACGCCCGCACCGGCGACACCGTCCGGATCGACGCGATCTTCATCGTCCCGCGCCGCTGGCCGCGGCACATGGCCAACGTCTGGCACGGGTGACAGCGTGGCGCGGCTCGCTTAAGCGATAGCCCATGAGCCTCAAAGTCGCCGTCCAGATGGATCCGCTGGGGAGCATCAACATCGAAGGCGATTCGACCTTCGCGATCATGCTCGCCGGCCAGGCGCGCGGCCACCGGCTCTTTCATTATTCGCCCGAGGCGCTGAGCTGGCACGAGGGGCGGCTGTGGACGATGGCGCATCCGGTCACGGTCCAGCGCGTCCCCGGCGACCATTATCGCTTCGGCGAGCCGGAGATCCTCGACCTCGGCCGCGACGCCGACGTCGTGCTGATGCGCCAGGATCCGCCGTTCGATCTCGGCTACATCACCGCCACCCATCTGCTCGAGCGCATCCAGGGGGAGACACTGGTCGTCAACGACCCCGCCGCCGTGCGCAACGCGCCGGAGAAGGTCTGGGTGCTCGATTATGCCCGCTTCATGCCGCCGACCTTGATCACCCGCTCGCTTGGCCTCGCCCGCAAGTTCCTCGCCGAGCATAAGGAGATCGTCGTCAAGCCGCTCCACGGCAATGGCGGCAAGGCGGTGTTCAAGGTCGGCAGCGACGGCGCCAACCTCGCCTCTTTGATCGAGCTGTTCAACACCGCCTACCGCGAGCCGCACGTCGTCCAGGCCTTTCTCCCGGGGGTCGCGGACGGCGACAAAAGGATCGTCTTCGTCGACGGCGAGGTCGCCGGCGCTGTCAACCGCATCCCCGGCGCGGGCGAGATTCGCTCCAACCTCGCGGTCGGCGGCATTGCCGCGAAGACCGGCCTCACCGCGCGCGAGCAGGAGATTTGCGCGGCGCTCGGGCCGGAATTGAAGAAGCGCGGCCTCATTTTCGTCGGCATCGACGTGATCGGCGGCGAATGGCTGACCGAGATCAACGTCACCTCGCCGACCGGCATCGTCGCGATCGACAAATTCAACGGCACCGACACCCCCGCTTTGATCTGGGACGCGATCGAGGCGAAGCTTGCCTGACCTCGATCCCCACCCGTCATCCCGGCGCAGGCCGGGATCTCACTTCTTCTATTCGGATCCTCGCAAGACCAGGGAGATTCCGGCATTCGCCGGAATGACGAAAGGGTGAGCGACTGGGTGATCCAGCTGATCGACCGCGGCGGCTATGCGGCGGTGTTCGCGCTGATGCTGCTGGAAACGATCTTCCCGCCGATCCCGTCCGAGGTGATCCTGCCGGTCGCCGGGATGCGCGCCGCCGACGGGCCGCTGGGGCTCGGCGGGGTGGTCGCGGCGGCGAGCGCGGGGGCGATGACCGGCAATTTCATCTGGTATCTCGTCGCCCGCGCGATCGGCCTCGACCGCTTCCGCCATTTCATCGAACATTACGGGCGCTGGCTGAGCCTCGACTGGTACGACATCGAGAAGGTGCAGCGGCTGTTCGGTCGGTTCGGCGCGGGCATCGTCTTCATCGGCCGGATGCTGCCGACGGTCAGGACCTTCGTCTCGGTCCCGGCGGGCCTGATCGACATGAATCTCGCTCGGTTCCTGATCTGGTCGACGGTCGGCACCGCGCTGTGGAGCGGCGCGCTGGCCGGCCTCGGCTATCTCCTGCAGCGCGAATTCAGCGTGGTCGAGAAGGTGGCCGGGCCGGTCACTTCGGTGATCGTGATCGGAGTCGCGCTCTGGTACGTGTGGCGCCAGCTCACCTGGCGCCGGCGCCACCCCAAGCCTGTGGCAGGCCGTCCGCACATCTAAAGCCCATTTACGCCCGAGGATGGGCGTTGCGGTAGACGTCCATCAAATGGGCGGCGTCGACCGCGGTGTAGATCTGGGTCGAGGAGAGGCTGGCATGGCCGAGCAGCTCCTGCAGCGAGCGCAGGTCCGCGCCGCGGCCGAGGAGGTGGGTGGCGAAGCTGTGCCGGAGCGCGTGCGGCGTGGTCCGTTCGGACAGGCCCAAGGCGCGCCGCGCCCTGACCACCGCGCGGCGGACGATCTCGCCGCGCAGCGGCCCGCCGCGTGCGCCGCGGAACAGCGGCTCGTCCTTCGCCGCCGGCCAGGGGCAGAGCGAAAGATAGCGTTCGATCGCCTCCTTCACCGGGGCGAGCAGCGGCACGATCCGGGTCTTGTCCCTTTTGCCGGTGACGAGCAGCGCCTCGCCCAGCGGCAGGGCCGCGCCGGTCAGCCCGAGCGCCTCGGCGACGCGCAGGCCGGAGCCGTAGAGCAGGGTCAGCACCGCGAAGTCGCGGGCGGCGATCCAGGGCGCGCGCGCTTCATCGGCCGCCTCCTCGGCCAGCGACACCGCCTCGTCGGGCGAGATCGGCCGCGGCACGCTGCGCGGAATCTTCGGCCCCTTGAGGCGCGGCGGCGCCGCCTCGCGCCCCGATTCGGCGGCGGCGAAGGTGAGGAAGCCGCGCACCGCCGACAGCTCGCGCGCGGCCGAGGCATTGCCCAGCCCCGCGGCGCGACGGACGGTGAGGAAGGCGCGCAGGTCGGCGGGCGTCAGCGCGGCCAGCGCGGCATCGTCGACCGCCGCGCCGAGATGCCGGCCGAGAAAGAGGATCAGCCGGTGCGCGGTCGCGACATAGGCGCGCACCGTATGCGCGGACCGGCGGCGCTCGCGTGAAAGATGATCGTGCCAGCGCTGCGCGATCAGGGCGGCGCCGTGGGGCGTCAGGGAATCAGCCACCGGCCCATGCAGCGGGTCAGCACCCGGCCGAGGAAAATCAGCAGCTCCGAGCCGTGGCGCGTGTCGAAGCTCTGCGGGTTGCGCTGTCCGAGCGCGAGCAGGCCGCTCGGCAGCGGCGCCTCGCTGGTCAGGCGGACCAGCGCCTCGGCGCGAATCAACTCGCAGGCCGGCCCGAACAGAGGATGGCCGCGCTCGACCCCGCGCAGCAGCACGCCGTCGAAATCGCCGACCGACTTCTCGATCAGGCGCGGGTCGACGAACTGGAGGCCCGAGGCGTCGGCGCGCACGCCCATGTCGCCCGCGAACAGGGCGACCGCGACCGCGTCCAGGCCCAATATCTGCGGCCATTCCTGGGTGACGACGTGGAGCAGATGATCGAGCCCCTCGGCCTCGATCGCGGCGAGGACGGCGGCATGGATCGAGGCGACCGCGCCCGAATGGCCGCGGGCGAAGGCGATGAGGTCCTGATTGGCCTCCTCCGCCGCGGCGACGCGCGCACGCAGGCTGGCGAGCGCCCGGTCCTCGAAGCTGATCACGCTTCCCATGGCGCCGAGACTAACCCGGATATGGTTAAGAAGCGATGGTCAAAAGGGAATCGCGCGATTGTCCCATTTTGCGTGACATTCGTCACGCCGCATCCGGGCGCTTTGTAATATGGCCGATTCGCGCAATAAGCGGGCACGCGATGAACGAACAGCGCCTTGCACGGCTGACCGACAAGCAACGCGAATGTCTTCGCCTCGTCTACGCGCACATGTCGTCCAAGGAAATCGCGCCCTTGCTCGGCGTCGAGCCCGGCACGGTCGACCAATATGTCAAGGCCGCGATGCGGATCCTGGGCGTCAGCGACCGGCGCGCGGCGGCGAAAATGCTCGCCGAGCGGGAGGACAGGATTGTCCAGCCGTTGGTATACCAGCCGCTGGATATTGCGGTTGTCGGCGAACCGGCGATGTTCGGCGCATCGACTGAGGGGCGGCGGGAAGCGCAGTCCGGCGGGGCGATGCGGGAGGAACGGGCGCTCTTCGAGGCCTTTCCCGACGATCCGCCGGACTCGCTTCCCCTCCCCCTCCCGATCAGGGGAGGAACGCCGAGCGACCTGAACCAAGTCAAGCGCCTGGGATGGATCTTCGGTCTCATCCTGCTGATCGCCCTCACTTTCGGATTTTTCGTGACCGGATTTGAGGCGCTTTCCCGGCTCGGTCGAACGCTGGGTTAGCGAGCCTGAATTTCGAACCAACAGAGGGCCGCGCAGCCTGGCTGCGCGGTAAGGGGAAAAATCATGCCGAGAACACGCCAAGCCGTCGCCCAGAAGGTCGCGGATCGCCTATACGCCCTGGAAAATGCCATCGACGTCGCGCTGACCCGCGCCGCCGAATTGAACGCCACCATGCCCGAAGCGCGCGGCGAGGCGCGCCTGCCGGCGATGATCGGCCAGGAGGCGCTCAACAAGGCGGCGAAGGCCTTCACCTCGCTGGTCCAGGCCCGCCGCCGCGTCGTCGAGACCCACCAGTCGCTCGATCAGGCGCGCATCCAGATCGGCCTTCAAGAGGTCAATATCGGCGACATGGAGCCGAAGCCCTCGCCGGCCGCGATCGCGGTGCCGATGCCGGTGCCGCTGCGCGCGGTCGCATGAGCGGGGCCATCTTGACCGGACCATCATTGCATGGTCCGGTCGGGAACGGCCATGAACTATGCCTTTACCGCTTTGATGCTCGTTTGCTGCGCCTATGCCTTCATCGGCGGCGGCGCCCCCGAGCGGATCGGCGCGGCGATCTTTCTGATCGGATCGGTTCTGACCTATGTCGCACTTGAAACCTCGCCCATTCGATTTCGCGGTGTCGAGATCGGGGTGTTCGTCATCGATGGCGCCTCCTTCGTCGGCTTCGTTCTGCTCGCCTTGCGCGCCAACCGGTACTGGCCGTTATGGGTGAGCGCGCTCGTCGGCCTCGGCCTTGTCGGTCACCTCGCGATGCTACTGCACCCGCGCGTGATTCCGTGGGCCTATGCGGTCGTCCTTTCGATCTGGAGCTATCCGATCCTGTTGCTGATCGCCGCCGGAACCTACGCCCACCGGCGCCGGCTGATCAGGAACGGTGTCGATCGCTCCTGGACGCGCTCCTCCGGCCCGCCTGGCCCGGCGACGCTGCCGCCTGGGCCGACGCCCTGATCGCCGAGTTCGGCTCGCTGCCGGCGGCGCTGGCGGCGGGCACCACCGAGCGCGCCCGCACCGTCGGCGGGGAGGCGGCCCGGTTCCTCGCCGGCATCCAGACGGCGCTGCTGCACTGCCTGCGCCTGCCGCTCGCCGAACGGCCGGTCATCTCCACCTCCAAGCAGCTGCTCGACTATCTGCAGGCGGACATGACCAATCTGATCAACGAGCGGTTCCGGGTGCTCTTCCTCACCTCGCAGAATGAGCTTATGGCCGACGACCTGGTCTGGGAGGGCACGGTCGGCGAGGCGCCGGCTTACCCGCGCGAGGTCGTCAAGCGCGCGCTCGAAGTGGGCGCCACCGGAATCATCCTCGTCCACAACCACCCTTCGGGCAACCACCAGCCGAGCCAGGGCGATGTCGACGCGACCCGCCGGATCGCCCAGGCCGCCCTGATCATGGGCATTTGCGTGCACGATCATATCGTCATCTCGCGGGCCGGCTGGTCGAGCTTCCGCCGGCTCGGCCTGCTCGAGACGCTGCCTTCGCCAAGGCCGGATTGACGCGATTCTGCGACGAGATGCGCTGCGCGGCGACATGCCGCGGCGCGCCGCCGGACTAATCTTGTAGCCGCCATTGGCCTGGTGGTCAGGGCCGGCCGGCCCTTCGCCGGCCGGCCCGCTGTCACCCTATCTTCTGACCCGTTTTCTCCCAGTCGGCGAGGAACGCCTTGATGCCGTTGTCGGTGAGCGGGTGCCTGAACAACTGGCGGATCACCGCCGGCGGCGCGGTCATCACGTCGGCGCCCAATTTGGCCGCGTCGTGGACGTGGATCGGGCTGCGCACGCTCGCCACCAGGATCTGGGTGGCGAAATCGTAATTGTCGTAGATGAGGCGGATGTCGGCGATCAGCTCCATGCCGGGATAGCCGACATCGTCGTGGCGGCCGACGAAGGGTGAGACGAAGGTCGCCCCGGCCTTGGCCGCGAGCAAAGCCTGGTTGGCCGAGAAGCAGAGCGTGACGTTGACCATCGTCCCGTCCGAAGTGAGCTTCTTGCAGGTCTTGAGCCCGTCGACGGTCAACGGCACCTTGACCGCGATATTGTCGGCGATCTTCCGCAAGATCTCGGCCTCGCGCATCATCCCGTCATGGTCCAATGCGACCACCTCGGCCGAGACCGGGCCGGCGACGATCCCGCAAATCTCCCTGACCACTTCGAGGAAGTCGCGGCCCGCTTTGTGGACCAGCGACGGATTGGTGGTGACGCCGTCGAGCAGGCCGGTTTCGGCCAGGTCGCGGATCTCGGCGGTGTCGGCGGTGTCGACGAAGAACTTCATTTGCGGCATGCCCTCTTGAAGGATTCGCGGCCTTTTAGCGCGGCGGGGGCAGGCTTGGCGACCATCGATCCGAAACCGGCTCTGCATCGCGCGATCTGGGCGATCGCGCTGCCCTCGATGCTGACCAACGTCGCCACCGCGCTGTTCGGCCTCGCCGATTTGTGGGTGATCGGCCAGCTCGGCGATGCCGACGCCCAGGCCGGGGTCGAGATCGGCGCCAAGTTCATGATGGGCCTGCTCGTCGTCTTCAACTTCCTGCGCACCGGCACGATCGCGCTGACCGCGCAGGCCGCCGGCCGCGCCGACGATTCCGCGCAGGCGGCGACCCTGGTCCGCGCGCTTGGCCTGGCGCTGCTGATCGGCGCCATCCTGCTGCTCGCCATGCCGCTCGCGATCCCCGCCGGGCTGGAGCTGCTGCACGCCCGCGGCGGCGTCGCCGCCGAGGCGCATGCCTATGTCTCGATCCGCTATTGGGGCGGCGCCCTGTGGCTCGCCAACGCGGCCATCGTCGGCTGGCTGATCGGGCGGCGGCGGGTGCGCGCCGTGCTGGCGGTCGAGGTCGCCGCCAATATCGTCCATATCGGCCTCGATATCGCCTTCGTGCTCGGCCTCGGCTGGGGCGTCGCGGGGGTCGCCGCCGCGACCCTGCTCTCCGAGAGCGGCAAGCTGCTCGCCGTGATCGTGATCGCCGCGCGCGAGCCGCCCGCCGCGCGCGCCCCCGGCCTCGCGCGGCGGGCGGAAACCTGGAACCGCGCCGCGCTCGGCGCGCTGCTGCGCTTGAACCGCGACCTCTTCGTCCGCACCCTGCTGCTGACCGCGGCGATCCTGATGCTGACCCGCGCCGGCGCGTTCGGCGGCCCCCTGGTGCTCGCCGCCAACGGCATCCTCTACCAGCTGTTCATCCTTTCGGCCCTGATCCTCGACGGCTTCGAAAGCGCCGCCCAGGTGCTGTGCGGCGAAGCCGTCGGCGGGCGCGACCGCGCCCTGTTCGAACGGCTGGTCCGCGCGCTGCTCCTCTGGGGCCTCGGCTTCGGCGCGGCGATCAGCCTCGTTTACGCGCTCGCCGGCGCCCCGTTCGCGGCGAGCTTCAGCACCGATCCGGCGGTGGTCGCGACCACGCTGGCCTATTATCGCTGGGCGATCCTGCTGCCCGTGCTCGGCGTCACCGCCTACGTGTTCGACGGCGTCTATATCGGCGCGACCTGGACCCGCGCGATGCTGGCGACGATGGCCGCCGCCTTCGCGCTCTACGGGGCGCTGCTGCTCGCCGCCGGCCCGCTCGGCAATCACGGCCTGTGGCTCGCCTTCACTTTGTTCCTGGTCGCCCGCGCCGCCGGCCAGGCGCTGCTGCTGCCCCGCCTCGAACGGCGAACATTCGGCTAGAAAGTGGCGCGCGCAGCCTCTATTTCGGCGCCATGAACAGCCAGCCCAACCCCCTCTCCTACCTGATCCCCCTGATCGTCATCGCCATCGTCATGTTCTTCCGCTTCCGGTCGATGGGCAAGGCGCGGCCGCTCAGGCTCGAGCGGCTGTGGATCGTCCCAGCCATCTATCTCGCGCTGACGATCCTGCTGTTCTGGGAAATGACCCCGCACGGCCTCGGCTGGCTGTGGGCGGCGCTCGCCTTCGCCGGCGGCGGCGCGATCGGCTGGTATCGCGGCGCGGCGATGAAGATCAGCGTCGACCCGGAGACCCATGCGCTGAACCAGACCTCCTCGCCGCTCGCCTTGCTGCTCATCCTCGGCCTGGTCGGGGTCCGCTTCGCGATCCGCGCCGGCTTCGGCAATCAGGACATCGCCCTGGTCACCGATTGCCTGGTCGCCTTCGCGCTCGGCCTCTTGTCGATGCAGCGGCTGGAGATGTTCCTGCGCGGCTCGCGGCTGCTCGGCGAGGCGCGGCGAACCTAGTCCTTCGGCCGCCGCGGGCGCTGCTTGGCGGAGATCGACTTGATGATCAGCCGCTGCTCGCCGTTCGGGTCGATCGGGTGGTCCGCTTTCTCGAGCGCCTCGGCGATCAGCGCCTCGATGCGCGGATCGTCGAACGCCTCGGTCGTATGGAGCTGGACGTGGCGCACCCGGCTGCCTTCGCCCTTCAGCAGGCCGTGCGGATCGGCCAGGCCCTTGCCCCACAGGAAGCAGAGCGTCACCCAGCGCGGCATCACCGCCAGCGACAATATCGCCTGCCCGGCCTTGTCGCTCGGCCCGAAGCCGATCGCGAGCGCGTTGTAATTGTCGTAGACGAGGATCTGCGCGCCCGGAATCCGCGCCTTCGCCTTGGCGAGCAGCGCCCGGGTCAGCGCCGCCACCTCCGGCGTGAACTTGTCGATGAAAGTGTCGAGCTGGCGCTCTGCCTCGTCCATTGCGCCGCCATAACATATTTCGCGCCCGGTTGCCTTTCGGCTCGCGAGACTCGATCTAGGCTTCCCATGTCCCGCGCCCGCGTCATCCTCCTGAACGCCGCTCTCGGCCCGCTCGATTATCGCGTGCCGCAGGGCATGGCAGTCGCGCCGGGCTCGATCGTGCTGGCGCCCCTGGGCCCGCGCCAGATCGTCGGCGCGGTCTGGGAGCCCGAACGGCTCAAGGCCGAGGAGGTCGGCGACAATCGCCTCAGGCCGCTGGTCCACGCCTATGATTTGCCTCCGCTGGCAGCGCCGCTGCGCCGGCTGATCGAGTGGACCGCGGATTATTATCTCGCGCCGCTGGCATCGGTGCTGCGCATGGCCCTGCCCTCGTCAGGCGCGCTCGAAGGGGCGCGCTCGATCACCGAATATCGCGCGACGGGGACTGTCCCCGAACGCCTGACCCCGCAGCGGGCGCAGGCGCTGGAGCGGATCGGCGAGCGGCAGGGGCTGGTCAGCGAGCTCGCCATCATCGGCGGCGTCTCCGACGGCGTCATCCGCGGCCTCGTCAAGGCGGGCGCGATCGAGCCGGTCGAGGTGGCGATCGACGATCCCTTCCCGATCCCCGACCCGGGCCACGACCCGCCGGCGCTCGAGCCCGCCCAGCAAAAGGCGGCGGCCGAACTCATCGCCGCAGTCGACGCGGCGGCGTTCGCGCCCTGGCTGCTCGACGGCGTCACCGGCTCGGGCAAGACCGAGGTCTATTTCGAAGCGATCGCGGCGGCGGTCCGGGGCGGGCGCCAGGCGCTCGTCCTCTTGCCCGAAATCGCGCTCACCGAGCCCTTCCTCAGGCGCTTCGCCGCCCGCTTCGGCTGCGATCCGGTGCCCTGGCATTCGGGCCTCAGGCAATCGCAGCGCCGCCGCGCCTGGCGGGCGATCGCCACCGGCGAGGCGCGGGTCGTGGTCGGCGCCCGCTCGGCCTTGTTCCTGCCCTATCCGAAGCTCGGCCTGATCGTCGTCGACGAGGCGCACGAGGCGAGCTTCAAGCAGGAGGAGGGCGTCCCGTACCACGCCCGCGACGTCGCGGTGATGCGCGCGAGCTTCGAGCAGGTCCCGATCGTCCTGGCTTCGGCGACGCCGGCGATCGAGAGCCGCCACATGGCCGAGATCGGCACCTACAAGGAGGTCAGGCTGCCCGATCGCTACGGCGGCGCCCGCCTGCCCGACATGGCGGCGCTCGACATGCTCCAGGAGCCGCCGCCGCGCGGCCGCTGGCTGGCGCCCGCTCTGGTTCGCGCGCTCGAGGACAATCTCGCGGCGGGCGAGCAGTCGCTCCTCTTCCTCAACCGCCGCGGCTATGCGCCGCTCACCCTGTGCCGCCATTGCGGCTACCGCTTCCAATGCCCGAACTGCACCGCCTGGATGGTCGAGCACCGCTTCACCCGCCGGCTCGCCTGCCACCATTGCGGCCATATGATGCCGGTTCCGCACGCCTGCCCCGAGTGCAAGGAGGAGGACGCCCTCGTCGCCTGCGGCCCCGGCGTCGAGCGGATCGCCGACGAGGTCCATGCCTTGCTGCCCGAGGCGCGCACCAGCATCGTCACCTCGGACACGATCTGGTCGCCCGCGAAAGCCGCCGAGTTCGTCGCCCGGATGGAGGCCGGCGAGATCGACATCGTCATCGGCACCCAACTCGTCACCAAGGGCTATCATTTCCCCAACCTCACTCTGGTCGGCGTGGTCGACGCGGACCTGGGGCTGGCGGGCGGCGATTTGCGCGCCGCCGAGCGTAGCTTCCAGCAGATCCGCCAGGTCTCCGGCCGCGCCGGCCGCGGCGACAAGCCCGGCCGCGTGCTCGTCCAGACCCACGACCCCTCGGCGCGCGTGATCCAGGCGCTGGTCGGCGGCGACGCCGAGGGCTTCTACGCTGCCGAGACCGACGCCCGGCGCGAGGCGGCGATGCCGCCCTTCGGCCGGCTCGCCGCGATCGTCGTCAGCGCGGAGGACCAGGCCGAGGCGATCGCCGCCGCGCGCATGATCGGCCGCGCCGCGCCGCGCCACGCCAACATGGCCGTATTCGGCCCGGCGCCGGCCCCGCTCGCCATGCTGCGCGGCCGCCACCGCCTCCGCCTGCTCGTCCACGCCAGCCGCGCCGTCCCCGTCCAGGACATCATCCGCGACTGGCTCGGCGCGCTAAGCTGGCCGCGCGGGGTGCGCGTCGCGGTGGACGTCGATCCCTATTCCTTCCTTTGAGCCCAGAGCGGGCGCACGACCCGTCCATTGCGCACCGCCACAATGAGGATCGCGACGCCGGCCGAGGTCGCGACCAGGACCGCCGGCAGCGAGGCTTCTAGGCCGAAGGCGCCGCCGGTGAGGATTTCGGGACCGCTCAGCTGGCCGTGGACGAAGCCGTTGCCGCCGCCGGTTCCCGAGACGGGCAGCCCGAAAACCCAGCCCTGGGTGAAGTTCCACGCCGCGTGCAGGCCGATTGCCGCCCAGAGGCGCCGGGTCAGCATGTAGACCGCGCCGAGCAGGATGCCGGCCTCGATCGCGATCGCCGCCGCGGCGATCGGGCTGGCATTGGGGTTGAACAGATGGGCGCCGCCGAACAGGGCCGAGGTCAGCGCCAGCGCCGCCCAGCTCCCGGCGGTGCGCTCGAGATAGCGGAACAGGATGCCGCGAAACAGCAGCTCCTCGGCGAAGCCGGAGATGATCGAGATGGTGAACGGGGCCCAGAACGTCGTCAGATCGCCCCAGCCGGCGACCCGATAGCCGCCCAGCGTCGCGACGCTCGCGACCACCACCGAGAACAGCACCGCTCCTGCGGCGATGCCCGCGAGCAGCTCCTTCGCCCAGCCCTCCGGCGCGAACAAAGTCATCGGCTCGCGCGCGACGAACCGCGAGAACAGCCAATAGGCGGCGAGCAAGCAGGGGATGACGATCGCCGCATTGACGAGCAGCAGCGGCGACCCACTCTGCCGCGGCACCAGGTCGATCAGGAAATTGGCCAGCGCCGAGGCGGCGACGAACAACACCACCGCGATCACCATCAGCACCAGCGGAAAGGCGACGATCCTGCGCAGCCGCGACGGCGGCTTGGGCGGCTCCGCTACGGCTGGCACTTGAGGCTCGTCGGACATGGCTGCTCCCCCTTCCCACGCTTAACGCGAAGCCCGGCGTCCCACCAGACGAAGGTCGCGGACGCAAGGAAGGTCTCCGCTTCGGATCAGGTAGTGATTTTCTTTGTTCGTTTTATGTTCTAACTGGCCGATGATCCAGAAACGCACCGCCCGCGCCGGCGAGTCGGCGTCTTGCACCCCCAATCTTCGATCCGATTTCGCGGCCCGCGCGCCGTCAACTTCCGCGGTCGCTCTGCCGACGGACAACATCGTCAACTTCCGCGCGGGCCCGGCTGCGACCAATGGCATGTGGAACCGTGTCACCTTCATCAACTTCCGCGCACGGCCATCAACTTCCGCCGCGCCACGCCGGCTTGCCAGCCGGCCTCGCCCGCCCATAGAACGGGCCTGACGATGGCGGGGACGATGATGCGCCGATTGCTGGTGATGCTGCTGATGCTGTTCGCGTTCGCCGCGCCGGCGCGGGCCGACGACATTTCAGCGGCCGGGCGCTCGGTCGTCCGCGTCGTCGTCATCGTCTTCGAGGAGGGCGAGGTCTCGGGCTTCGGTCATGGCAGTGGTTTCGTCATTGCGCCGAACCGGATCGTCACCAACGCCCATGTCGTGGCGCAGGCGGCCGAGGGCAAAGGCGTCGCGATCGGCATCGTCCCGTCGGAAGGCGCGCGGGCGATGCGGGCGCGGATCGTCGCCGTCGATCCGGCCCGCGACCTCGCCTTGCTCGAGGTCGAGGGCGGCAATCTGACCCCGATCCCGCTCTACACCGGCCCGCTCGACGACGGCGCGCCGGTCGCCGCTTTGGGCTATCCCGGCAATGTCGACCTCGCCACCGCCCGCTCGGCCCAGGATTACATCACGCCGCTGCCGCCGACCCGGTCGATCGGCATCTTCTCCAACGTCCGCCCGATCAACGGCATCACCACCCTCTTGCACACCGCCAGCATCGCCCGCGGCCATTCGGGCGGGCCGTTGCTCGACCAATGCGGCCGGGTGCTCGGCGTCAATACCCTGATCACCCTCAACCAGGAGGGCGACGCGCCATTCGCCTTCGCCGTCGCCAATCGCGAGCTGACGGCGTTCCTGCGCGCCAACCACCAGCCGTTCCTCGCCGTCGACACCGAGTGCGTCAGCATGGCCGACCGGCTGCGCCAGGACCAGCAGCGCGGCGAGGACGAGCTGCGCGCCCGCGACGCCGCCGCCGCGACGGCCGCCGCCAGGGCGCGCGAGACGCGCGAGCGCAGCCTCGCCGAAATTCAGGAGAGCCGCGAGACGCGGCTGGCGATCGCCGTCCTCCTCCTCGTCCTCTCGCTGGTCGCGTTCGGCGGCGCCGGGATCATGCTGCAGAAGGACCGGGTCAAGCCCGCCAGGATCCTTGGCGGCGCCGGCGCCGCCCTGCTGCTGCTCGCGGCGATCGCCTTCCTGTCCCGCCCGAGCCTCGCCGCCGCCGAGGCCGCCCCGCCCGGCAACGGCGTCGCCGCGTCACCCCAGGGCCATTTCGCCGGCCGCAATTTGTGCCGGCTGGTGCGCGAGCGCAGCCGCGTCGTCGTCTCGCCGAGCAGCGACGTGCCGCTCGACTGGGCCGACAATGGCTGCGTCAACGCCCGCACCCAATATGCCCGCAACGGCGAGGTCTGGACGCGGATCCTGGTCCCCAATGGCGAGCAGGCGGTCTCGGTGCTCCAGTTCACGCCCGCGACCGGCGAATATGTCGTCACCCGCTATCTGCTCGACGCGCCGACGATGACGCGCGTGCGCGCGCTTCGCCGCGACGTCGGCGTCAAGGCCTGCACGCCCGACGCCGAGGCGCGCACCATCCTCGCCGACCAGCAGCGCGACATCAATGCGATCCTGCCGCGCCTGCCCAACGAACGGCTCGTCTACAGCTGCACTCAGGAGTGAGGGGGAAATAAGTTATGATTCGCAAGCTCTTGGCCGCTGCGTCCCTGCTTTTCCTGGCGACCGCCGCGCGGGCGGAATGGTATGAGGCGACGTCGAACAACTTCATCGTCTACAGCCAGGGCTCGGAGCAGGAAGCGCGGGATTTCGCCGCCAAGCTCGAGCGCTTCCGGTTCGTGCTGAGCACGATCCGCCGCATTCCGGAAGGGCGCCCCTCGGTGAAGCTGCGCGTCTTTCTCCTGCCCGATTACAACGCCGTCCAGCGCGTGGCGGGAGGCGCCAGCGTGGCGGGTTATTATGTCCCGGAGGCCCGCGGCCTGATGTTGGTCGGCACGCGCCATCGCCTGGGCGGGCTCAACGATGTCCGTTCGGCCCGTGACGAAGCCCAGGATATCGATCCGGAGAACGTGCTCCTCCACGAATACACCCACCATTTCACCTTCCAGTATTTCCCGGCCACCTATCCGACCTGGTACAGCGAGGGCTTCGCCGAATTCTGGGGCACGACGGCGATCCTGCCCGGCGACGTGGTGGAGGTCGGCGCGCCGGCCAACCACCGTTTCTCCACCTTCCGGGATCTTGGCTGGCTGCCGCTCGACCGCCTGTTGCGCGCGCATAATTATGCGGAGGTCGGCGGCTACAACGTCTTCCTCCTCTATGCGGAGGGCTGGCTGCTGGTCCGCTACCTGTTCGAGCATCCCGAGCGCCAACGCCAGATCCAGGAATATCTTCGGCTGATCAACAACGGCACCCCGTTCGATCAGGCCGCGCGGCAGGCCATCCCCGACATGCCGGCCTTCAATTCCGCGCTGTTCGACTATGCCGGCACCAGCCGGTACAATGTGGTGCGCCTGCCGTTTCGCACCATCGACGTCGGGCCGATCGCGGTGCGCACGCTTCGTCCCGCCGAGCAGGCCCTGATCATCGACGAGATCAAGCTGAGCCAGGGCTATGAGCAGCGCGAAGCGGCGGAATTCGCCAATCATGTGCGCGACACCGCGTCGCGATATCCCGACGATCCCTTCGCGATCCGGATGATCATGGAGACGGCGTATCTCGCCGGCGACAATGGCGGAGCGGCCGCTGCCGCCGACCGGCTGCTCGCGATCGAGCCCAACAATGCCCGCGCGCTCGCCACCAAGGGCCTGGCCCAGTGTGCCGGTCTGGCCGCGGCGCACAGCGTGGACCCGGCGGCATGGCGGGCGGCGCGCCAGTTCCTCGTCCGCGCCGTCAACGCCGCCCAGAACGATCCCGTGGTGCTCGAGGCTTATTATAACAGCTATGTTATGCAAGGCGTGGTGCCGCCCGACGACGCGCAGAACGCGCTCTATACGGCGATGGAGCTCGCGCCGAGCGACGGCGAGCTGCGCTACGCGCTCGCCCGCGACTTCGAGCAGCGCCGCATGATTCCCGAGGCGATCGCGATCATTCGGCCGGAGGCCTATGGCGTGCCCCATCGCGGCAACGAATCGGAGGGCGAGCGCCGGCGCCGCGAGGAGCGCGAGGCGCGCGAGCGGCAGGCCGGGCGGGCGCATCACGAGAGCGCGCTGGACATGCTCAGGCGGCTGGAGACCGCGCTCGCGCAAAGCCGCCCGAGCTAGGCCTTGCCGGCCTCCCGCGCCAGCAGCCGCGCCTTGCGCTCGAGCCCATAGGCGTAGCCGCCCGGCGTGCCGTCGGCGCGGATGACGCGGTGGCAGGGGATCAGCACCGCCACGTTGTTGGCGCCGTTCGCCGAGCCCGCCGCGCGCACCGCCGCGGGCCGGCCGACCGCCGCCGCGATCTGGGCGTAGCTGCGGGTCTCCCCGGCCGGGATCCGCTGCAATTCGCGCCACACCGCTTCCTGAAAGGCGGTGCCGTGGACGTCGAGCGGCAGATCGTGCGGCTTTTCGGGCGCGTTCACCGCGGCGACAGTGCGCCGGACGAGCTCCGCCATCTCCGCCCCGCCATGCGCGATCCCGGCCTTGGGGAAGCGCCGCCTCAATTCCGCCTCGCCCTCGTCGAACGAGAGGCGGCAAATGCCCCTGGCGGTGGCGGCGACCAGCATCGTGCCGAGGTCGGTCTCGGCACTCGCCCAGCGGATCGTCTCGCCGCGGCCGCCGTCGCGCCAGGCCGAGGGAGTCATGCCGAGCCGCTTGCCGGCGTCCGCATAGAATCGCGCCGGGCCCGAATAGCCGGCGTCGTAGATCGCGTCGGTGATCCGCCCGTTCTCCGCCAGCGCCGCCTCGGCCCGCCGCGCGCGCAGGCTGCGACAATAAGCGGCGGGCGTGACGCCGGTCGCCCGCTTGAACAGCCGGTGGAAATGGTGCGGCGAATAGCCGACCGCGGCGGCGAGGGCGTCGAGCGCGGGCGCCTCCTCGGCCTCGGCGAGCAGGCGGAAGGCGTTCTCGAGCGCCGCCTCCTCGCGGCTCACCTCGTCCGGCTCGCAGCGCAGGCAGGCGCGATAGCCCTCCGCGCGCGCCGCCGCGCCGTCCGGAAAGAATTCGACATTCTCCCGTTTCGGCCGGCGTGCCGGGCAGCTCGGCCGGCAATAGATGCCGGTGGTCCTGACCGCGCCGACCAGGCGCCCGTCCCAGCTGCGGTCGCGGCGCTCGAACGCGGCCCATGCCGCCTCATCGGTGATGGTGAAACGGTCGTTCACGGCTGCCGGTCTATCGCGGCGCGGACGGGTTGCAAGGCTTGCCATGGTCAATTCCTTTCGATCCGCGCGAGGAAGCAGCCATAAGCCGCGTTGTGCGCATGGATGGTGGCGATTTCGGGCGCCGCGAACAGCGCGCGGATCTGGGCGTCCGCCTCGCCCGGCATCGCCAGCAGCGCACCCTTCAGCATCCCTTCCGCGTCGAAGCCGCGCAGGCCGAGCGTACGCGAGTCGAGATAGGCGGGCGTCTCGTCGGCGAACGAAGCCGGCGCCGCGCCCTTGCGGACGAAGATCGCATAAGCGGTGCGGAACGGCGTCGGCACGTCGTGCGAGACGTAGTTCAGCAGCACCAGCTCCTCGCCCGGCGCCGCATTTTCGAGGCTGACCCGGCAGGGATAGCCGGCGGGCGAATCGGCGGTGACCCGCATTGCGCCCCGCGCGGCGAGCTCGCCGTCGGTCATGCTGAACAGGCTCTCGAACGCCTCCGGCGCCAGCCCTTCGATCCTGTAAGCCATTCGCAGCTCCTTTCGGCACCCTTTTGCCGGACCCGCGCCGGCGCTGCGTCCCGATCCTTGCGCTCAAAGCGAAATGGCGATCCCCGACATTATTCCGGGCGCCGCGGAACGAGTGAGGTTGATCGAAGTTAAGGCATTTTCTGGACCCGACGTGTCGAACACACCATACGAAGAGACTCTCATCGCGATCGAGAAGACGCAGGCCGCGCTCCGCGACAGCATCGAGCAGGCCAGGGAGCTGGCTGAGGAATCGGAACGCCTGGTGCGCAAGCACCGCGCGGAGACGGCGCGGCCGCCGAACCCGGCAAGCTAGCGCAGGCACCGCCACCTTGCATCGCAGCAAAGCGGCTGCTAGGGCGCCCGCGACCCTGCGGGGGCGCGCTCGCGCTCCACTCGCGCGGGGCCGAAAATCCGATTCAGGGGTTCAAAGGCGCGTGGATATTTCCGGCGGTATTCAGGCTAGCTTGGCGGGGCGCTACGCAATCGCCCTGTTCGAGCTCGCCCGCGAGGAAAAGAAGCTCGAGGCGGTCGCCGCCGACCTCGCCGCGGTGAAGCAGATGCTCGCCGAATCGGCAGAGCTCGCCGCGTTGACGACCAGCCCGCTGATCGGCCGCGAGGAGGCCCAGCGCGCGGTCGCCGCCGCGTCCGGCGCGATGAACCTCGATCCGATCACCGCCAATTTCCTCGGCGTCCTCGCCCGCAACCGGCGCCTCGCCCAGCTCGGCAACGTCATTCGCGCGTTCAACACGCTGGCCGCCCGCCACCGCGGCGAGATCAAAGCCGAGGTCACCTCCGCCCACCCGCTCGACGACGGCCAGATCGACGCGATCCGTAAGAATCTCCGCACCCGCTTCGGATCCGACATCGCGGTCGATCCCCATGTCGACCCCGCCATATTGGGCGGCCTGGTCGTCCAGATCGGCTCGCAGCGGATCGACGGCTCGATCCGCACCAAATTGAACACTCTCGCGCAGGCGATGAAAGGCTGAAAATGGACATCCGCGCCGCTGAAATCTCCAAGGTCATCAAGGACCAGATCGCGTCGTTCGGCACCGACGCCCAGGTGTCGGAGGTCGGCACGGTGCTGTCGGTCGGCGACGGCATCGCCCGCATCCATGGGCTCGACAACGTCCAGGCCGGCGAGATGGTCGAGTTCGACGGCGGCATCAAAGGCATGGCGCTCAACCTCGAGGCCGACAATGTCGGCGTCGTCATCTTCGGCTCGGATTCGACGATCAGCGAGGGCGACACCGTTCGCCGCACCGAGACGATCGTCGACGTCCCCGTCGGCAAGGGCCTGCTCGGCCGCGTCGTCGACGGGCTCGGCAACCCGATCGACGGCAAGGGGCCGATCGAGGCGGCCGAGCGCAAGCGGGTCGAGGTCAAGGCGCCCGGCATCATTCCCAGGAAGTCGGTGCACGAGCCGGTGCAGACCGGCCTCAAGGCATTGGACGCGCTGGTCCCGATCGGCCGCGGCCAGCGCGAGCTGATCATCGGCGACCGCCAGACCGGCAAGACCGCGGTCGCATTGGACACCTTCATCAACCAGCGCGCCGCCAACCAGGGCGACGACGAATCGCAGAAGCTCTATTGCATCTACGTCGCCATCGGCCAGAAGCGCTCGACCGTCGCCCAGATCGTCCGCGCGCTCGAGGAGAATGGCGCGATGGACTATACCATCGTCGTCGCCGCGACCGCCTCCGAGCCCGCGCCGCTGCAGTTCCTCGCGCCCTACACCGGCTGCACGATGGGCGAATATTTCCGCGACAACGGCATGCACGCGGTGATCGTCTATGACGATTTGTCCAAGCAGGCGGTCGCCTACCGCCAGATGTCGCTGCTGCTGCGCCGCCCGCCCGGCCGCGAAGCCTATCCGGGCGATGTCTTCTACCTGCACAGCCGCCTGCTCGAGCGCGCCGCCAAGATGAACGACGCCAACGGCAACGGCTCGCTGACCGCTTTGCCGATCATCGAGACCCAGGCCGGCGACGTCTCCGCCTATATCCCGACCAACGTCATCTCGATCACCGACGGCCAGATCTTCCTCGAGACGGAGCTGTTCTTCCAGGGCATCCGCCCGGCGATCAACGTCGGCCTCTCGGTCAGCCGGGTCGGCTCGGCCGCCCAGACCAAGGCGATGAAGAAGGTCGCCGGCTCGATCAAGCTCGAGCTCGCCCAGTATCGCGAGATGGCCGCCTTCGCCCAGTTCGGCTCGGACCTCGACGCCTCGACCCAGCGCCTGCTGAACCGCGGCGCCCGGCTTACCGAATTGCTCAAGCAGCCGCAGTTCAGCCCGATGCCGATGGAGGAGCAGGTCGTCTCGATCTTCGCCGGGGTCAACGGCTTCCTCGACACCGTCGCGACCGACGCGGTCACCCGCTTCGAAGAGGGGTTGCTCAGCCACGTGCGCAATGATCATGCCGACGTGCTCGGCGCGATCCGCGACAGCAAGGCGCTCGACGACGACACCGCCGCCAAGCTGAAGGCGATCATCGGCGCTTTCGTGAAGACCTTCGCGTAGGAACCCGAGCAAGTGGCCAGCCTCAAGGCGCTCAAGATGCGGATCTCCTCGGTCAAGTCGACCCAGAAGATCACCAAGGCGATGAAGATGGTCGCCGCGGCCAAATTGCGCCGCGCGCAGCAGGCCGCCGAGGCCGCGCGCCCCTATGCCGAGCGGATGGCGGCGGTCGTCGCCAACGTCGTTTCGCGGGTGACGATCGGCCCGGAAAGCCCGAAATTGCTCGCCGGCACCGGCAAGGACGACGCCCATCTGCTGATCGTCTGCACCTCCGACCGCGGCCTCGCCGGCGGCTTCAACTCGAACATCGTCCGCGCCGCCCGGCGCAAGGCCGAGGCGCTGATCGCCGAGGGCAAGACGGTCTATTTCTACCTCGTCGGCCGCAAGGGCAAAGCGGTGATCGCCCGGCTCTACCCGAGGCAGATCATCCACCAGCACGACACCAGCGCGATCAAGCAGGTGAGCTTCGCCGACGCGCAGGCGATCGCCGCCGACATTTGCGACCGCTACAACACCGACGGCATCGACGTCGTCCACCTGTTCTACGCGCGCTTCCGCTCGGCGCTGGTGCAGGAGCCGGTCGGCCAGCAGATCATCCCGGTGCCGCCGGCCGAGGAGGGCGCCGCGCCGATCTCATTGGCCGCGGTCGAATATGAGCCCGATCAGGACGAGATTCTCGCGGCTTTGCTGCCGCGCAACATCGCCGTCCAGATCTTCCGCGCTTTGCTCGAGAATGCCGCGTCGGAGCAGGGCAGCCGGATGACCGCGATGGACAACGCCACCCGCAATGCCGGCGACATGATCAACCGCCTGACCATCCAGTACAACCGCACCCGCCAGGCCGCGATCACCAAAGAGCTTATCGAGATTATTTCCGGAGCCGAAGCGCTCTGATTTTTAGCCCGTCAGCCCGGCGCAGGCCGGGGTCTCGGCGAGAGTTCGCACTGGGGTACCGGCCTTCGCCGGTATGACGAAACAGAAGGCAAAGAGGTAAGAGAACATGGCCACCGCCACCACCAACAATGTCGGCCGCATCAGCCAGGTGATCGGCGCCGTCGTCGACGTCACGTTCGACGGTGAGCTGCCCGCGATCCTGTCCGCGCTCGAGACGAAGAACGGCGACAACCGCCTCGTCCTCGAGGTCGCCCAGCATCTCGGCGAATCGACGGTACGGACGATCGCGATGGACGCGACCGAAGGCCTGACCCGCGGCCAGGAGGTGACCGACACCGGCTCGCAGATCCGGATGCCGGTCGGGCCCATGACGCTGGGGCGGATCATGAACGTGATCGGCGAGCCGATCGACGAGCGCGGGCCGATCGGCCACACCGACACCGCCCCGATCCACGCCGAGGCGCCGCTCTTCACCGAGCAATCGACCGAGACTTCGATCCTGGTCACCGGCATCAAGGTGATCGACCTGCTCGCGCCCTACGCCAAGGGCGGCAAGATCGGCCTGTTCGGCGGCGCCGGCGTCGGCAAGACCGTGCTGATCCAGGAGCTGATCAACAACATCGCCAAGGGCCATGGCGGCACTTCCGTGTTCGCCGGGGTCGGCGAGCGGACGCGGGAGGGAAATGATCTTTATCATGAGTTTCTCGACGCCGGCGTCATCGCCAAGGACGCCGACGGCAACCCGACGCCGGAAGGCTCGAAGGTCGCGCTCGTCTTCGGCCAGATGAACGAGCCGCCGGGCGCGCGTGCGCGGGTGGCGCTCTCCGGTCTGACGATCGCCGAATATTTCCGCGACCAGGAGGGCCAGGACGTGCTCTTCTTCGTCGACAACATCTTCCGCTTCACCCAGGCGGGCTCGGAAGTGTCGGCCTTGCTCGGCCGCATCCCCTCGGCGGTCGGCTACCAGCCGACGCTCGCGACCGACATGGGCGCGCTGCAGGAGCGGATCACCTCGACCAACAAGGGCTCGATCACGTCCGTTCAAGCCATCTACGTCCCGGCCGACGACCTCACCGATCCGGCGCCGGCCACCTCGTTCGCCCACCTCGACGCCACCACCGTGCTGTCGCGGGCGATCTCCGAGCTCGGCATCTACCCGGCGGTCGACCCGCTCGATTCGACCTCGCGCGTCTTGACCGCCCGCACCGTCGGCCAGGAGCATTACGACACCGCCCGGCGCGTCCAGGAGACGCTGCAGCGCTACAAGAGCCTGCAGGACATCATTGCCATTCTCGGCATGGACGAGCTCTCGGAAGAGGATAAGCTGACCGTCAACCGCGCCCGCAAGCTGCAGCGCTTCCTCTCGCAGCCGTTCCACGTCGCCGAGGTGTTCACCGGCATCCCCGGCAAGTTCGTCCAGGTCGAGGACACGGTCGCCTCGTTCAAGGCGGTCGTCGACGGCGAATACGACCATCTCCCCGAGAGCGCCTTCTACATGGTCGGCGGCATCGAGGAAGCGGTCGCCAAGGCCGAGAAGCTGGCGCAGGAGGCCTGAGATGAAGCGCCTCGCCCTGCTCGCAATCCTGTTGTCCGCCGCGCCGGCGGCCGCGCAGATCATGCCCGGCCTCAGGGCGCCCGCGACCGCGCATGACGCGATGTCGATCGGCCAGCTGATCGGCTGCACCTTCGCGGTGACCGGCCGCCCCTCGGCGGTTTCGTCGGCCGACACCAGCGGCTCGCAGGGGCTCACCCATCGCGATGCCGCCCCGGCGGCGATGCTGGCGGCGGCGGGCATGACCGCCGAGGGCACGCTCGCCTTCACCCTCGACAACCCGCAAGGCGAGGTCTGGCTGCTCAACAACCCGGCCCAGCATCGCTGCGCGGTCGCGACGCTCGCCGGCGACCTCGCCGCCAACGAAGCGGCGTTCGTCGCCATGGCCGGCAGCAGGATGGGCTTTCAGGCGGCCGGCGGCGGCGAGGCCGGCGCCCGCCGCTATGAATCGCGCGAGATGGGGGTGATTGTCACTCTCAAATCCTCGACCGGGCCCGACGTCCCGTTCGCCGTGATCACCGAGGCGAGGCGCTAGCAACCATGGCCGATCTCCATTTCGAGCTGGTCACGCCGGAGAAACTGCTCCGTTCCGAGGAGGTGCGGATGGTGGTCGTCCCCGGCACCGAGGGCGATTTCGGCGTGATGGCGGGCCACGCGCCCTACCTGGCGACGCTGCGCGACAACGGCGAGCTCGCCGTCTACCGCGCCTTCCCGGGCGAGCCCGAGCGGATCGCGGTGAAAGGCGGCTTCGCCGAGGTCAGCGAAAAGGGCCTCACCGTGCTCGCGGAGACGGCCGAAGCCTAATCGGGCGTCTGCGGCACGTCGCGGGGCCTCTGCGAGCGCCACAGCAGCAGCCCGCCGGCGATGATCAACGCGGCGCCGGCGAAGGTCGAAAGGTCCGGCGCACTGCCGAACAGCAGCCAGCCCAGCGCCGCCGCCACCAGCAGCTGGACATAGGTCATCGGCGCCACCACCGCCGCCGAGGCACGCACCGTCGCCGAATAGATCAGCAAATGGCCGAGCGTCGCCGCGACCGCCACCGCCGCGCATTTGAGCACGACCGCGGCGCCCGGCGGCGGCACGTGAAATTGCGGGACGCCCGAAAGATGGAGCAGGACCGCCGCGCTCAGCAGCAGCGGCGCCGCGACCAAAGCGAGCAGGAACTGCATCCGCAGCGCCGGCGCGGCGCCGGCCGCCTTGCGGTTGAAGATCATCAGCCAGGCCATGCCGAACGCCGCCCCGAGCGGCCACAGAGCGGGCAGGCCGAGCGCGAGCAGATTGGGCCTGAGCACGATCAGCACGCCGGCGAAGGCGAGCGCAGTCGCGCCCCATACCGCCCTCGGCGCCCGCTCGCCGAGCACCAGCGCCGAGAGGATCCCGGTCAGCATCGGGCTGGTGAACTGGATCGCGGTGGCGTCGGCCAGCGGCAGCGCCATCACCGCCATGAAGAAGCAGATCGTCGCCAGCGCGACCGCCGCGCCGCGCCCGAGCTGGAGCTTCGGCCGCGGGATGGCGAAGCCCGATCGCCCCTCGGCCAGCGCCACGACCAGAGCGAGGCCCGCCGCGCCGAAGCCGTACCGCAGCGCCGACACCGCCGTCCCCGGCCAGGCGCCGGCCATCGACTTCACCACCGCGTCGCCGCAGGACAGCGAGACGAAGCCGCAAATCGCGAGGAGCAGGGCGGATCGGGCACCGGCTTGGACCATCTAGGACCCGCACTCGGGAGCAGGGGTGGCCGTGATCGGCCGGAGGGGGTGGCTGGGTAGGAGAGGGCCGAAGGCCGGGCCAGGCAGCCCGGACGAGGCACTCGACGCCCCCAGTCGCCCCCTCCGGCCGACCGCGAAGCGGCGGGCCGTCCTTTGCCGCCCGGCGGCGTCGTTCGATCGGTCACGATGAATCTTCATCGCTCCCTCCTCTCTCCTTGCCGGACGACAAATGCCAGCCCGTCACGGCCGCCCCTGCTCCCGAGTGCGGGTCCTCGCTCCCCTCTCGCGCGGTTAGGCAATTGTCAAAGTTTCCACCTTATTCACCACCGCACATGGGCATTCCAGCAAGGCACGGGTCGCGAGTATGAGCGCATTTGGACGACGCAGCGGCGGCAACGGAGCGAGCGGACGGCCGCAATTCGGCACCGCGCAGCCGATGAAGGGCCCCGGCGCCGCCAAGCCGGCCGACGGCGGCAGCCAGTTCCCGCCGATCGAGCCCGAAACGCTCCGCGCCGAGGAAGAGGCGTTCGCGCCGCTCGACCGCGGCGATGCGATGGCGCGCCTCGCCGACCGCCAGGCCCAGTCGGGCGAGCAGGGCAACAGCCGCGTCGAAGGCTTCGAAGCCTCGATCCACCGCATCAAGGAGCAGGTCCTGCCCCGCCTGCTCGAGCGGGTCGACCCGGAGGCGGCCGCGACCCTCTCCAAGGACGAGCTCGCCGAGGAGTTCCGCCCGATCATCGGCGAGGTGCTCGCCGAGCTGAAGATCAACCTCAATCGCCGCGAGCAGTTCGCGCTGGAAAAGGTGCTGGTCGACGAATTGCTCGGCCTCGGCCCGCTCGAGGAGTTGCTCAACGACGCCGAGATCAGCGACATCATGGTCAACGGCCCGAACCAGACCTTCATCGAGCGCAAGGGAAAGCTGGAGCTCGCCCAGATCCAGTTCCGCGACGAGGAGCATCTGCTCCAGATCGCCCAGCGCATCGTCAACAAGGTCGGCCGCCGCGTCGACCAGACGACGCCGCTCGCCGACGCCCGCCTCCAGGACGGCAGCCGCGTCAACGTCATCATCCCGCCATTGAGCTTGCGCGGCACCGCCATCTCGATCCGCAAATTCTCCGAAAAGCCGATCACCGTCGACATGATGCGCGGCTGGGGCTCGCTCTCCGAGAAGATGGCGACCGTGCTCAAGATCGCCGGCGCGAGCCGGATGAACGTGATCATCTCGGGCGGCACCGGCTCGGGCAAGACCACCATGCTGAACGCGCTCTCGAAGCTGATCGACCCCGGCGAGCGCGTGATCACCATCGAGGACGCGGCCGAGCTCCGGCTGCAGCAGCCGCACTGGCTGCCGCTCGAAACCCGCCCGCCCAACCTCGAGGGCCAGGGCGCGATCTCGATCCGCGACCTCGTCATCAACGCGCTGCGCATGCGCCCCGACCGCATCATCCTCGGCGAGATCCGCGGCTCCGAGTGCTTCGACCTGCTCGCGGCGATGAACACCGGCCATGACGGCTCGATGGCGACGCTCCACTCCAACTCCCCGCGCGAATGCCTGGCGCGGATGGAGAACATGGTGATGATGTCGGACATCAAGGTGCCCAAGGAAGCGATCTCGCGCCAGATCGCCGATTCGGTCGACCTCATCGTCCAGGTCAAGCGCCTGCGCGACGGCTCGCGCCGCTGCACCAACATCACCGAGGTGATCGGCATGGAGGGCGACGTCATCGTCACCCAGGAATTGTTCAAGTTCGAATATCTGGACGAGACTCCCGACGGCAAGATCATCGGCGAGTATCGCAGCATGGGCCTTCGCCCCTACACGCTCGAAAAGGCCAAGATGTTCGGCTTCGACCAGCCCTATCTCGAAGCCTGCCTCTAGTTGACACTCCGCCGGGCGCGCGTCACCCTGCCGCGTGGTGGGTAGGCGTCTCGCGGAGGTAGATAATGGCCGGCAAGTTTCTTGGCCTCATCGTTCTCGCCATTGCCCTGACCACCGCCGCCGCCTTCGCCGCCGATCCGCCGCCGCCCTCCGGGGAACAGCGCCTGATCTGCCGCAGCGGGCAGCGGAGCCTGGGCAGCCATATTCGCGCCCAGCGGCGCTGCCGCACCGCCGAGCAGTGGCAGAGGGAGGAGGAGGCGAACGCCAATCTGCCCGTCACGCTCCAGGTCACCCAGGGCCAGAATGACGGCCGCGTGACGCCGGCCCCCCAGTAACGGCCGGCGGTGGCAGCGCCGCCGCGCGAACAGGCCAAGAAGCGCTAGCCGCGGCGCCGTTATCGTTTCGTCGGATTTTCATCCGAAATGGATATTCTTTGGTCCAAAATTGCGCTAATCGACGATTCTCGGCCATGCGAGTGGGAGTGGGATCGATCGCAAAGCAATCTTCCCAGAGGGATTTGGAGGCGCGGCGGGTGCGGACGCTGGGCGCCGCGACGCGCGAGCTGCAGCGGGTGGTCCGGCTGCTGCGCCAGTTCATGCAGGCCGGGGCGCCCGGGCACGGCACCCCCGGCCGGCGCTCCGCGATCACCGCCGCCGACGTGCAGGCGATCCTCGCGGCGCGCCGGCTGCGCGACCTTTGCCTCGGGCCGGAGGTCGGCGACGTCGCCTGGGGGCTGCTGCTCGAGGCGTTCGCCGAGCATCTCGACGGGCGTCGCGTCGCCCTGACCAGCCTCGGCGCGGCGGAGGGGATTCCGCGCAGCACCGCCCATCGCTGGACGCGCTGGCTGATCGACCGCGGCCTGCTGTCGAGCCACGCCGATCCCGGCGACGACCGCATCACCCTGGTCGGGCTCTCCGACGACGCCGCCGAGCGCGTCCGCACCTATCTGGCGAACGCGCTCAGCCTGTCGCGCTGGGCGGCCTAGGGTCCGCCTCGGTACCCGAGGCGGACCCTTAGCCCGCCTTCCAGGCAAGAATCGCCAGCAGGATCGTCGCGAAGAAGGCCGCGACCTGGATCCCGCGCCACGGCACCCAGCCGGTGCGGTCGAGCTCGTCACGGCGCAGGCGGCGCGATTCGGCGATCCCGGCGACGATCGCCAGCACCGCCGCCGCGCCGGCCGCGCCCGCCAGCCACTCCCGCGCCGTCATTCGCTCAGCTTGTCGAGCTTTTGCTGGAGGGCGGCGAGCTGGGCCTTCAATTCGGCGAGCTCGGCTTTGGTATCGCCCGCCGCGGCGGTCTCGCCGGGCGCCGCCTTGCCGCCGGCCGCGGCGGCGGTGAACAGCTCCATGTTGCGGCGCGCCAGATCGGCGAAGGGATTTGCGGCGAGGGCACCGGCCATGGCGTCGCGGAACTGGCTCTGGTTGCGCTGCAATGCCTCCAGCGAGGCCTCCAGATATTGCGGCACCACCGCCTGCATCTGGTCGCCGTACATCGAGATCAATTGCCTGAGGAAATTGACCGGCAGCATGGTCGCGCCGCGCGCTTCCTCGTCCATGATGATTTGCGTCAGGACGCCGCGGGTCAAATCCTCGCCGGTCTTGGCGTCGACCACTTTGAACTGGCGCTTCTGGCGCACCATCTCGGCGAGCCGCTCCAAAGTGATGTAGGATGAGCTTTCGGTATCGTAGAGGCGCCGGTTCGCATATTTCTTGATGATGACCACGTCGTCGTCGGACCGGGGCGCACCCATGAAACCTTCCTCCGCTGGGGAAACGGCTCTAGCACCAAAGTTTGCCGCACCGCAACAACGGCCCCGGCCGTTGCCGCTGTTCCTCGCCATGCTGCGCGAGCAAAGCGCAGCAAATCCGGCGCGGATGCGCGCGGCGCTGGCAGGCCTCAGGAAATATCAGGAGGCCGATCGCGCACCCGCGCCCGCGCCGATGCCGGCTCTGGCCGAGGCCTATGGCGCGACGCTGCGCGATTATGGCGGCGAGGGCCCGAGCGTCCTGTTCGTGCCCTCGCTGATCAATCCGCCCAACGTGCTCGACATGGGGGAGCGCTCGCTGCTGCGCTGGCTTAGCCGTCGAGGCCGCCGCGTGCTGCTGCTCGACTGGGGCTGGCCGGGACCCGACCGCCGCGAGCTGTCGGTCGCCGGCCACGTCGAGCGCATCCTGCTGCCGCTGATGGCGGCGCTCGGCGAACCTGCCGTCGACCTGGTCGGCTATTGCCTCGGCGGGACGATGGCCCTTGCCGCGGCGCAATCGGGCAGGGCGCGCAGCGTCGCGACGATCGCCGCGCCTTGGCATTTCGCCGGTTTCCCGGACGGCGCGCGGGCCGATCTCGCCAAACTCTGGGCGGGCGCCCAAGCGACGGTCGGGGCGCTCGGCCTGTTGCCGATGGAGGTGCTGCAATGCGCCTTCTGGAGCCTCGACCCGGCCCGCACGATCGCCAAGTTCGAGGCCTTCGCGACCCTCGAAGGCCCCGAGGCGGAGACCTTCGTCATGCTCGAAGACTGGGCCAATGACGGCCCGCCCCTCTCCGAGGCGGCGGCGCGGGAAATGTTCGAGCGGCTGTTCGCCGAGGATGCGCCCGGCACCGGCAAATGGCCGGTGGGCGGCGAAATCATCGATCCCGAATCGCTGCAGGTCCCGCTGCTCAACATCGTCTCGACCACCGACCGCATCGTCCCGGCCGCCACCGCCATCCGCGTCGGCGAGCGGCTCGATCTCGCCTTGGGCCATGTCGGCATGGTCGTCGGCTCGCGCGCGCGCGCCATGCTGTGGGAGCCGCTGGCGGGCTGGCTTTCCCGCACTGCAGCAAACTGCTAGAGCGCCGCCGACCCCGCAATCGGAGACTCGCAGATCATGACCGACGTCGTCATCACCGCCGCCAAGCGTACCCCCGTCGGCTCGTTCCTCGGCGCCTTCGCGGCCACTCCGGCCCACGAACTGGGCCGCGTCGCAATCGAGGCGGCGCTGGAGCAGGCGGGAGTCGCGCCCGAAGACGTCTCCGAGGTGATCCTCGGCCAGGTTCTCACCGCCGGCCAGGGCCAGAATCCGGCCCGCCAGGCGTCGATGGCCGCCGGCATCCCCAGGGAGGTGCCGGCGTGGGGCGTCAACCAGGTCTGCGGCTCGGGGCTGCGCGCCGTCGCGCTCGCCGCCCAGGCGATCCAGACCGGCGACGCGGTGATCGTCGTCGCCGGCGGCCAGGAGAGCATGAGCCTCTCCAACCACGCCCAGAATCTGCGCGGCGGCACTAAGATGGGCGACCTTTCCCTCGTCGACACGATGATCAAGGACGGCCTCACCGACGTTTTCAACGGCTATCATATGGGGATCACCGCCGAGAATCTGGCCGAGCAATATCAGGTGACGCGGGCGGAGCAGGACGCATTCGCGGTCGCCAGCCAGAACAAGGCCGAGGCCGCCCGCGCCGGCGGCCGCTTCGCCGACGAGATCGCCCCCGTCACCCTCAAGACCCGCAAGGGCGAGACGATCGTCGACGCCGACGAATATATCCGCGCCGGCGCCACCCTCGACGGCGTCTCCGGCCTCCGGCCCGCCTTCAAGAAGGACGGCACCGTCACCGCCGCCAACGCCTCGGGCCTCAACGACGGCGCCGCCGCGCTCGTGCTGATGAGCCGCGCGGAGGCCGAGCGGCGCGGCGCCCCGATCCTCGGCCGCGTCGCCTCCTGGGCCTCGGCCGGCGTCGACCCGTCGGTCATGGGAATCGGCCCCGTCCCCGCCTCGAAAAAAGCACTCGAGAAAGCGGGCTGGACGATCGCCGATCTCGACCTGATCGAGGCCAACGAAGCGTTCGCCGCCCAGGCGCTCGCGGTCGGCAAGGAGCTCGGCTGGGATGCGGCCAGGGTCAACGTCAACGGCGGCGCGATCGCGATCGGCCACCCGATCGGCGCCTCGGGCGCCCGCGTCCTGACGACCCTGCTCTACGAAATGCAGAAGCGCGACGCCAAGAAAGGCCTCGCCACCCTGTGCATCGGCGGCGGCATGGGCATCGCGCTCTGCGTCGAGCGGGATTGAGCGAGCTTGCGCCCTATCTGATCCTGTTCGCCATCGTGCTGGGCGTGAACCTCATGCCCGCCTTCGGCCCGCCGACGTGGACGGTGATCGTCCTCTACGGCCTCAACGGCGATCTGCCGCTGGTGCCGCTGGTCCTCACCGCCGCGCTCGCCGCGGCCAGCGGTCGCTTCCTGCTCGCCGGCGCCTTCCGCCTGCTGGGCGCGCGCATCTCGGGCCGGACGCGGCGCAACCTCGAAGCGGCGCGCATGGCGCTGGAGCGCAACCGGCGCAATGGGATCCTGGCGCTCGGGCTGTTCGCCCTGTCGCCAGTGCCTTCGGCGCAATTGTTCGAAGCGGCCGGCCTCGCCCGGGTGCCGCTGCTGCGCTTCACCCTCGCCTTCTTCTTCGGCCGCACCATCTCCTATTCGATCTACGCCGCGAGCGCGAAGGGGATCGGCGAGACGAGCCTCGGCGACAGCCTCCGCCATTCGCTCACCAGCCCGTGGGGCATCGCCGTCCAGCTCGCCATGCTCGGCCTGCTCGTCGCCTTCACCCAGATCGACTGGAGCAAGAGGCTCGGCGGCCGGCGCTGACGCTGCCCCGATTTGGAACAGCGCGCGGCGCCCCTTTGCGCGCCGCCGAGGGTAGGCGTAATTCCGAACCCAGACGGGGGCCTGGCATGATCGCGCTGATCTGGCGTTACGAGGTATTGGAGGAGGCGCGGCCCGCGTTCGAGGCGACCTACGCGCCGACCGGGGCCTGGGCGCAGCTCTTCGCCCGCGCCGAAGGCTTCAAGGGCACCGAATTGCTCAAGGCCGAGGACGGCTCCTACCTGACCCTCGACGTCTGGCGCTCGCGCGCGGATTTCGAGGCCTTCCTCGCCGCACACGGCGCCGAATATGAAGCACTCGACCGCAGCACCGAAGGGTGGACCGCCACCGAGCATCGGATCGGCGAATTTGAGGTGCTGGATTAGCGCCAGATGCGCTCGAAGCGCGCGCTGAGCGTGGTCAACAGCTCATATTGGCTGAGCCCCGACTGGGCGGCCGCTTGCGGGAGCTCGTAGTCGAGTTCGATCCAGTCGCCCTCGGTCAGCTCCGGGGCATCGTCGACGCAGATCGCGGTCAGGTCCATCGAGACCCGCCCGACGACGGGCGCGAAGGCTTCGCCGATCCGCGCCCGGCCGGTGCCCGAAAAGCCGCGCAGATAACCGTCGGCATAGCCGAGGTTGAGGATGGCGAGCTCGTGCGGCCGCTCGGCGGCGAAGGTGCCGCCATAGCCGACCCGCGCGCCCGCCTCGATCCGGCGGCGCTGGAGGATCTGCGCCTCGACCCGGGCGACCTGGCGGATATGCCCGAGCGCCTCGCGCCGCGGCACGCCGCCGTAGAGCGCGAGGCCGGGCCGGGTCAGGCCGAAGGCATAGTCGCGGCCGAGACAGATGCCGGCGCTGTTGGCGAGGCTGAGCCGCTTCGCTTCCACCCCCACGGCGAGCTCGGCGAAGGTCCTTCGCTGGATTTCGTTCGCCTCCGAATTCTCATCGGCGCAGGCGAGGTGGCTCATCAGCGTCTCGATCGTCAGGCCGTCGAGCAGGCCGGCGGCGACGTCGCCGGGCGCGAGGCCGAGCCGGTTGATGCCGGTGTCGACCATCACGTCGCAGGGCCGGCCGGTCTCGCGCCAGCGGGCGACCTGCCCGGGGCTGTTCAGCACCGGGCGCGCCGGCGAGCGGAGCGCCGCCGCCATATCATGGGGCAGCACGCCGTGCAGCACCGACAGGTCGAGGCCGTCCGGCCAGGGCATCAGCGCCTCGGCCTCCGCCCAGGTCGCGACGAAAAAGTCGCGGCAGCCCGCCGCCAGCAGCCGCTCCACGACGCCCCGCGCGCCGAGGCCGTAGCCGTCCGCCTTGACCGCCGCGCCGCAGGCGGCGGCGCCGCTGCGCCCCGCGAGCCAGCGCCAGTTGGCAACCAGCGCGCCGCCGTCCAGCCTCAGCCGCAGGGGGACATGCACCATGCCGCCGCGATAGGCGGGCGGGACCGGCAAGGGCAAGGCGGTTGACATGGTGTATTATAGTTCTAATACACCTCGCATCAGCAGGGAGCGGGCAATGAGCGAATTGACTCTGGACGGGGTCGGCAAGAGGTATCGCCGCAAGGCGGTGCTGACCGAGGTCACGCACAATTTCCGGTCCGGCCTCACCCTGCTGACCGGGCCGAGCGGCGCCGGCAAGTCGACCCTGTTGCGGCTGGTCGCGACCGCCGAGAGGCCGAGCGCGGGCCGGATCGCCTGGGACGGCACGCCGCTGCCTTCGGGCCGCCAAGCGCTGCGCGCCGCGCTCGGCTACGCACCCCAGGCTGTGGATCTGCCCGAGGATCTCACCGCGCGCGAGTTCGCGATGCACATCGCCGCCCTGAAGGGGCTCGACCTCGCCGCCGCCGACCGCCAGTTCGGCGCGATCACCGACCGGATCGGCCTCCACGCCGACATCAACAACCGCATCTCGACCTTTTCGGGCGGCATGCGGCGGCGGCTGATCTTCGCCCAGGCGATGCTTGGGTCACCCCAGCTGCTCGCGCTCGATGAACCGACCGCGGAGCTCGATCGCGAGACCGCCGGCAAGCTCGGCGACCTCATCCTCGAGCGCGCCGCGGAGGCGATCGTGATCATGACCACCCACCTCGCCGACGACCTCGCGCCGCGCGCCGCCGAGATCCTGCGCGTCGAGGACGGCATGGTGTCGAGCGTCAAGGCCGGCCTTTGACCGGGCCCGCCATCGCCCGCTCCTCGCTCAGGACGTCGCTGGCGCGCTATTCGCGCAGCTGGGGGCTGTGGCTGCTGCTGCTGGTCGCCCCGGTCGGCGCCCGCTTCTGGATCCCGGACGAGAACGACCGCACCGTCGTCATCTCGGTCAACGACCATGCGCCGGTGATGAATTCGGCGATGCTCGGCGTCACCCTCGGCATCGTCATCACCACCCTGCTGCTGCCGGTCGCGTTCATCTACCTGCGCTCGAACGCGACGCGCCGCCAGCCCTGGCAGGTCGAGGAGGTTACGGCGGGCTCGCGGGTCGCGGTCGCGCTCGGCCGCTTCGCCGCCGATTGCGCCGTGCTCGGCGCCGTGCTGGCGGCGATGACGCTGGCCGGCTGGTTCATCGCCTGGCTGGTGACACCGCTCGAAAGCATCGATCTTGCCCAGATCACCCTCGGCCTGTGGCTGATCGCCGCGCCGTCGCTGATGGGGGTGGCCGCGATCCGGATCCTGTTCGATTCCTTCCCGGCCACGCGCGGCCCGCTCGGCGAGGTGCTCTATTTCGTGATCTGGATGGCGTCGATCATCACCCCCCTCGGCGGCGCCGAGCGCAACGTCAGCTTCGCCGGCAACATGACCGATTTCGCCGGCTTCGTCCGGCCGCTCACCTACGACCTTCCACCGGGCCGGGAGAACAACTTCACCATCGGCGCCGGCGCCGTGAGCGCCGCCGGCAAGATCGACCTCGACGTGATGAGCGGCCTGCTCTCCGAAGGCTATGTCGCCTCGCGCTTCGCCTGGGCGGCGATCGCCGTCGCGCTGGCCGCCTTCGCCGGCCTCGCCTACCGCCCGCATCGGCCCCGCAAGGACCGGCGGCGGACGGGGCCGCTCGCCCGGCTGCTGGCGCCCGGCGCGCCGCCCCCGGCGAATCGGGACGCTCCGCCCGCGGGCCCGGCGCGCGTACCGCTGCTCGGCCTGGTCTGGGCCGAGGCGCGGCTGATCGCGGAGGGGCGGTTCTGGCTGCTGCTCGCCGCCTTGGTCGCCGCCGCCGGCGTCTTCGTCGACTATCGGCTGGTCGCCAGCCCCGCGACCCTGCTGCTGCTGATCTTCGGCCTCACCGCCCATGCCGGCCGCAGCGAGCAGCCCGGCCTCCTCGCCCTGACCCGCGCCGCGCCTTATCCGCCGATGCTGCGCCGCCTCGCCTTCGTCCTGGCGGGCGTCGGCTGGTCGCTGCTGCTCGCGCTGCCGGCAGCGATCGCGCACGGCACACAGCCCCTGCTCCTGGCGCTGGCGACCGGCGCCGCGGTCTCGGCGGCGGCAATCCTGCTCGGCGCCTGGACCCGCTCCGCCTTCGCGCCCCGCCTGGTGCTGCTGATCGCCTGGTACATGTACCTGTCGGCGGCCTAGCTGCCGTCAACCCGGGAAGGCCGGGATCTCAGGACCAGAGGTCGCGGTCCTGCACCCTGAGACGATCCGTCAAGTCACGCCGGCGAAACGCTGGCGCCGAAAAGCTCCGCTGCTTCAGTTTCCCCGCCCAATATCTTGGCTGGCGCAAAGTTGCGCGAAAGAGTACATGAGTCGCGGAGGTAGCTATGCCAAAAGACCCCCCAGATCAGCCACAGTTCCGATTGGAGGCTACGATCCATCACGAGACTATGGGGGCGGCGCGCCAAATAGCCGCCGATCTGGATCTCGACCGGCTGCCCGACTCGAAGGGCGCGGTACGTGTCCTCCTCTCGCCCGAGGAGGCGTCGCGTCTTCTCAAGGGCGGCTATGAGGTGCGGCTGTCAAAGGTTTACCCGGTCCGGCCGCTGGACCAGTCGCTGGTCATGGACGACAAGGCCGCAAGGGCCGCGCTGGAGGCCCGCACCCGCGGCCTGTCCCGACAGGGAGACCGCTGATGTATCGCACCGTCGCCCAGATCGAGGCGGAGATCGGCCTCCTCGCAGCCTGGTTCCCCGCCTATTTCACCAAAATCCCGCTGCCCAACAACTCGGTCCTCGGCAAGCCGATCTCCGCCCTGCGGATGCGGGCCGGCAGCGGCCCGGAACGCCGCGGCGTGCTGCTGGTCGGCGGCACCCATGCCCGGGAATTGATGAATCCGGAGGCGATCCTCGACATGGCGGTCGACCTCCTCCTGAGCCATATCAACGGCACCGACATCGTCTATGGGGGGCAGACGTTCACCGCGGACGTGGTGAAGACCATCCTCGAGGCGGTGGACCTGTGGCTGCTGCCGTGCCTGAACCCGGACGGCCGCGCGCACGTGATGACCGTCGACGACCTCTGGCGGAAGAATCGCCGAGACAATCCCGGCACCCCGTGCGACGGCGTCGACCTCAACCGCAACTACGACCTGGTGTTCGGCGTGACGGAGGGCCAGACCTCCTGCTCGCCGTGCAGCGACGTCTTTTGCGGGCCGTCCGCGTTCAGCGAGCCCGAGACCAAGAACGTCAAGGCGCTGCTCGACGGGCATTCGATCTGTTGCTTCGCCGACGTCCACTCCTTCTCCGAGCTCATCCTTCATCCCTGGGGGCATGCGCCGACCCAGACCGTCGATGCGACGAAGCGCTTTACGACGCTGCCGACCGGAACTTGTGCGCCGATCGGCAAGCCCGGCTACCAGGAATATATGGAACCCCGGGATCTGCTGCGGTTCCAGACGGTGGGCGACCGCATCGTCGACGCGATCAAGGCGGTGCGGGGTCGGGTCTATACGCGCCAGCCGGGCATCGCGCTCTATCCGACGACGGGCACGGCGAGCGACTATGTGTACAGCAGGCACATCGCCAACCCCAAGCTGGGCAAGATCTACGCCTATACGTTCGAGACCGGGCCCGACACCGGCAACACGGCGGATTCGTTCCATCCGGCCGACCCGACGCTGATCAAGCGCGACGCGAAGGCGGCGATGCTGACGCTCGCCCACCAGTGCGTGTGCGCGATCGAGCTGATCGGTCTGAAGCTGCTGGGCAGCGATACGGAGGTGTCGGCGCTGCGGACGGTGCGCGACGACCTCCTTGCGACGACGGCGGCCGGCCGGACGTGGATCGCCTGCTTCGAACGCGTGCAACACCGCCTCCTCGGTGTCGTGCTCGCCGACGAGAGCCTGCGGAAGGAGGCGGCGAGCCTGTTGGAGCGTGCTGGCAGCCTCGTCAAGGACGAGCGCGCGAAGGTGTCGCGCGAGGACGTCGCGCGGGGTCGCTCCCTTCTCCGCGAGCTGACCAAGCGGGACCGGGACCGTGGCGTCCGAGCCGACCTGAAGGGCGTCGACTCGGTGATCTCGCGCATGGCGGGGCTCAGTTCGCGCGAGGCGATCGAACGGCTGATGCAGCAGACGCAGGGCTGACGAACGCGGGCGTGGCAAGGGCGCGCGGCTCGTCGCCGCGCCGCGACGACGACGCCGTCTAATCCAACCGCTTGCCCGCGGTTTCCGGCAGCCAGAACAGGGTGACGACCAGCGCCATCGCCACCACCGCGATCGTGTACCAGAGCCCGGAGAAGGGATCGCCGGTCCGCGCCACGATATATTGGCTGATGAACGGCAGGAAGCCGCCGAAATAGCCGGTGCCGATATGGTAGGGGATGGACAAGGAAGTGTAGCGCACCCGCGCCGGGAACAGCTCGACCAAGAGGGCCGCGACCGGCCCGTAGGTCATCCCCGAGAGGAAGCCGATGACGATGATCGCGAGCACCACCTGGATCGCCCGGCCGAGCGGGGGCGCCGATTTCTCCAGCCGGTAGCCGGCCCGGGCGAGCGCCCGGTCCAGCGCCGCCGGTTGCTCGGCGCTGACGATCGTCGCGCCGACCCGCAGCTGATAGGCGTCGCCCTGCCAGCCGGGCGCGGGCACCAGCGTGTAGGCGATGCCGCGCCGGGTGAGCGCGTCGAGCGCGCGTCCGCACGGGCTGACCTGGGGGCCGCGCGCGAACGGGTTGTAGTCGCAATTGGTGCCCTGGACCGTCACCGGATGGTGCTGCATCGCCGCCGCCAGCTCGGGATTGGCGGCCGCGGCCATCCAGTGGAACAGGGGGAACATCAGGACGATGGTCAGCGCATAGCCGACCACGATCGGCGTCTTGCGGCCGATCTTGTCCGAGAGCCAGCCGAACAGGACGAACCAGAACATCGAGAACATCGCCGCGATGCCGACCATCAGCCGCGCCGAATTGTCCTCGATCCGGAGCGCGTTCTGGAGGAAATAGAGCGCCTGGAACTGGGCGGTGTACCAGATCACGGTGAGGCCCGCGGCGATGCCGAACAGGGCGACCAGGATCATCTTCACCCGACGCCAGGACCGGAAGCTTTCGCGCAAGGGGTTGCGCGCGGTTCCGCCCGCCTCCTTCATCGCCTGGAAGACCGGGCTCTCCTTCAGCTTCAGCCGCACCCACAGCGACACCGCGAGCAGCAGCAGCGACACCAGGAAGGGGATCCGCCACGCCCAGCTGTTGCCCGGCGAGCCGGCGAACAGGGCGTTGGAGCCGAGCACGGTGATCACGCTCAGCAGGAAGCCGCCGATCACGCTCGCCTGGATGAAGCTGGTATAGAGGCCGCGCTTGCCCTGCGGCGCGTGCTCGGCGACGTAGATCGCTGCGCCGCCATATTCGCCGCCGAGCGCGAGGCCCTGGAGGATGCGCAGGCTGACCAAAAGGATCGGTGCGGCGACGCCGATCTGCGCGTAGGTCGGCAGCGCGCCCACCGCCGCCGTGGCGAAGCCCATCAGGGTGATGGTGATGAGGAAGGTGTATTTGCGCCCCAGCCGGTCGCCGAGATGGCCGAAGATCACCGCACCCAGGGGCCGCATGCCGAAGCCGACGCCGAAGCTGGCGAGGAAGATGAGGAAGCTGGTGGTCGGGCTCGACGAGGGGAAGAACAGGCCGGCGATCGCCGGCGCCAGCGTGCCGTAGATGAAGAAATCATACCATTCGAAGACGGTGCCGAGCGAGGAGGCGACGATCACCAGCCGGTCGCGCTTCGCGTCGACCACATAATCGTCCGCCACGGCTTCCGCCATCACTCCCCTCCCCGGTTTCGGCCAAGCTTAGGCGGCGCGGGGAATTCAGTCGAGGCTCTCGCGCGCCTGCTCCCAATTGCGGCCGTCGAAGGCGGTCGCCGTCACGGTGAGGCCGGACCGATCGTCGAGCGCGTTGAGGTTGACGCTCCAGGCCGCGGGGTGGGAGCGCGGCTGGTAGAAGCTCTTGACCCCGCAGACCGCGCAGAACAGGTGGTTCGCGGCACCGGTGCCGAAGCGATAGCTGGTGAGCCTGTCGGCGCCGGCGAGCAGGCGGAAATCGCCGTGCGGCACGATCAGGTGGCGAAAGCCCGTCGCCGCGCAGATCGAGCAATTGCAGTCGAGAATCTCGACCGCCTCGGGGACGTCGGCCTCGAAGCGCACCGCCCGGCAATGACAACCGCCTTCGATTCTCATAGGCGCCACTCATGCATCATTGCTTCCCGCCCGTCACCCGCCCCGACACCCGCCTGCTCGTCCTCGGCAGCCTGCCGGGCGCCGTGTCGCTGGCGCGGCAGCGTTATTACGCCCACCCGCAAAACCTCTTCTGGCGGCTGATGAGCGGAGCGATCGACCGCGATCTCGTGCCGCTCGGCTATGAGGCGCGCCTGGAGGCCGTGCTCGACGCCGGCGTCGGCCTCTGGGATACGGTCGCCGCCGCGACCCGCAAGGGCAGCCTCGACGCCGACATCCGCCTCCACCAGGCGAGCGACCTCGCCGCGCTCGCCGCGACCTTGCCGGAACTGAGAGCGATCGCGTTCAACGGGGCCACCTCCGCGCGGATCGGACGCCGGCAGCTCGCTGGAATCCCGGGCTTCGCCCTCGTCGACCTGCCCTCGAGCAGCCCCGCTTATGCGAGCCTGCCGTTCGAGCGGAAGCGCGAAGCCTGGCTCGCCCTGCGCGCCTATCTTTGAGCACGGCGCCAGGCCGCGACCTCGGCCTGGCTGACGTCGGCGGGATAGCAGATCGGCGCATAGCCGCCCGGCCGGCTGTAGGCGCTGCGCCCACCGCAGCTGCGGCCGTTGCGCATCACGCTGTACGGGCACGGGCAGGGGCCCGGATAGGCGGCAAGCGACTGGCGGATGATCTGCTGCTTCACCTGCGCATCGGACTGGGCCGAGGCGGCGGAGAAAGCGAGGCCGGCAATGGCGGCGGCAACGATCAGCCCGCTCGGACCGGCAAGCGCGAATCTTCTCATGACGTCCCCCCAAGGCTGCGCCGCGTGGGGCGGCGGCGGCGGGACGCTAGGCGAGAGGATTCGCGGCGAAGACCGCGATCAAGTCCGTTCCGGAGCTATTTCGGGCGCGAAACGAAGCCGCCCTCACGGGCGGATCTTCCGAAACGGATCAAAAAGTCAGCGCGCGCAACAGGCGAGCACGCGCCGGGCGAGCTCGGGCCGGGCGATGACGAGGTCGGGCACGTTGGTGTCGGGCCGGTTGTAGGTGAGCGCAGCGCCGTCGAGCCGGCTGGCGTGGAGCCCGGCGGCGAGGGCGACCGCGGCGGGCGCGCAATTGTCCCATTCGTGCTGGCCGCCGGCATGGTAATAAAGGTCCGCCTCGCCCGCCACCACCGCCATCGCCTTGGCCCCGGCCGAGCCCATCGCCACCAACTCCGCGCCGAGCAAAGTCGCGAGCTCGTCGGCCTCGGCAGGCGGCCGGGTGCGGCTCACCAGCATGATCGGGCGCGCCCTTTCGGCGTCGGCGGGCGCCGCCGCCCGGTCCGAGCGGAACAGCCTGCCCATCGCCGGCACCGCGACCGCGCCGACGCGCGGCACGCCGGCGATCGCCAAAGCGACATGCACCGCCCAGTCGCTGCGCCCTTCGCCATATTCGCGGGTGCCGTCGAGCGGATCGATTATCCAGACCCGTTCATGGTCGAGCCGCCGGCGGTCGTCGAAGCTCTCCTCCGAGAGGATCGCGTCGCCGGGCCGCCAGAGCGCGAGTCCGGCGAGGATGAAGGCGTTGGCGACCTGGTCGGCGACCGCGCCGAGCGCCGCCCCTTCGAGCAGCGCGCTTCCCCGCTGCTCGAGCAGCAGGCGCCCGGCCTCTTCGGCCAGATGCGCGGCCAGCTCCTCGTCGGTCACGCGATCCTCCTTCCCGCCCTGTTAAACAGAGTTAACGGCTTATTTACCATCCTGCCGTTAACACTCACGCCCACGGGAGTTTTTCCCTGGGGGACGAAACATGGTCATCTTTCTGACGGCGGCCCTGCTGGCCGGGTCCAAGATCCAGATCGACCGCGAAGCGCTCGACCTGCAGGCGCGCGCCGAAGCGCTGCAGCCCCGCACCCGCGTCGCCCAGCCGGTTCGCCGGCCGGTCGCGCGGCGCGCCTCGGGCGGCAACGCGCTCGACCTCGCCCAGATCACGACCATCTGCCGCGCTGCCGGCGAGCAGGCGGACCCGGCGGCCTTCATCGGCCGGCTGAGCAACGCCTATTCGCTGAGCGCGGATGACGGCGTCTCGCTTCGTTCGAGCTGCGCCGCCTATCTGGCCGGCCGGGCGGACGCGCGCCGGTCTTCGGGCGGCAACACCTACTAAAGCGCCCATCGCCTCGACGATCCGTCTCCGGACGCCGTCGAGGCGTGACCGGCGGCGCCGAATCGGCTAGCCCATTGCGCGGTGGAGCGCGCGGATTTCCTGATCATCGGCGGCGGCGTCGCCGGCCTCTCGGCCGGGGCGCGGCTCGCCGGCCATGGCCGCGTCGTCGTGCTCGAGGGCGAGGATGCGCTCGGCTATCACAGCTCGGGGCGCAGCGTCTCGTTCAGCCATTACGGCATCGGCACCGATCCCGTGCGCGCCCTCACCGCCCACGGCCGCGCCTTCTTCGAGCCGCCGCTCGCCCAGCTCTTTCCTTCCCTCTATTTCGCCGACGAAGCCGCCCTTCCCCTCCTCGACGCGCTCGGCGCCGGCATGGTCCGCTTCACCGACGCGATCCGCACCGTCGATGCGGCGGAGATGGCGGCGCTGTTTCCGCCGCTGCGCCCGGGCGCGGTGCGCGGCCTGCTCGATCCGACCGGCCTCAAGCTCGATGCCGACCTCATCCTCCAGCGCTTCGCCCGCGAGGTTCGCGCCGCCGGCGGCGCGGTGCTGACCGGCCGCCGCGTCACCGCAATCGAAGCCGGCTGGACGGTGCGGACCGAAGCCGGCGAGGCCTTCACCGCGCCGATCCTGGTCAACGCCGCCGGCGCCTGGGCCGATCGGATCGCCGGCCTCGCCGGCGTCGCGCCGCTCGGCCTCAGCCCCAGGCGCCGCACCATCATCGTCGTCGACCCGCCGGCCGGCGCGCACGCCGAGGCCTGGCCGTTCGTCCACAGCGTCGCCGGCGATTTCTACCTGCTGCCGGAGGCGGGCCGGCTGCTCGTCTCGCCGGTCGACGAGGTTCCCGCCGAGCCCGGCGACGCCCAGCCCGAGGATTACGACCTCGCCCTCGCCGCCGACCGGCTCGAACATTATACGACGATCAGGGTCGCCCGCATCGCCCACCGCTGGGCGGGGCTCAGGACGTTTACCGCCGACCGCGTCCCGACCGCCGGCTTCGCGCCCGATGCGCCCGGCTTCTTCTGGCTGGCGGGGCAAGGAGGATACGGCTTCCAGACGGCGCCGGCGATGGCCGAGATCGCCGAGGCGCTGGTCACCGGCGGGCGATGGCCGAAAGGGCTTGCCGAACTGGGTGTATTAGTGGAACAAGTCGCCCCAGGACGGGTCGCGTAACCCTCCCGTCCGCGCGAGCCGAAGCAGGACCTTGTCGAGCCCCCTTCCCCCCGATCCCGGCCTCTCCGCCGACGTCTGGAGCGCGCTCTCCCCGAAGGACCGCGCCCGGATCGAGCAGGCCGTCCACGAGCTCGCCAAGGTCCGCGGCCTCGCCCGGATGCAGTTCGAGACGGACACCGGCCGCGCTTATGGCGAGGACCGTCCGGGATGGGAGACGGTCGAGCCGCCGGTCCGCGCTTATTATCTGAACCGCGCGTTCGAGACCTTGCGCCCGGTGTCGCTGACCCCCGACGATCTCGAGGGCGAGCGGCCGGGCGTCGTTACCACGATCCTGACCCTCCACCGCCACCGCCAGAACCGGGCGAGCCGGATCGTCCGCGCGGCGACCAGATATGTGCTGCGCGCCGCCTTCGCCGCCTTTGCGCTGCTGGTCGCCTGGCTCGCGGTGACGGCGCCGCTCTCCCAGTCGCTGCAGCCGATCGCCGCGCCGAACTTCCTCGTCCTCGCCGCCGACGGCCAGCCGATCGCGCGGCGCGGCGCGGTGCGCGGCGCCCCGGTCGACGTCATGCGCCTGCCGCCCCATGTCGGCCAGGCCTTCATCGCGATCGAGGACCGCCGTTTCTTTCACCATGTCGGCATCGACCCCTGGAGCATTGGCCGCGCCCTCATTCGCAACTGGCAGGCAGGCCGGGTCCGCGAGGGCGGCAGCACGATCAGCCAGCAGCTCGCCAAGACCAGCTTCACCGGCGGCGACCGGACGATCGGCCGCAAGGCGCAGGAGGCGTTGATCACCCTCTGGCTCGAAGCGCGGCTGAGCAAGGCGGAGATCTTGAGCCGCTACCTCTCCAACGTCTATTTCGGCAACAACATCTACGGCCTCAGCGCCGCCGCCCGTTTCTACTTCAACGTCGCGCCCGAGCAGCTGACGCTCGCCCAGGCCGCCTTGCTCGCCGGGCTCGTCAACGCGCCCAACCGGCTCGCCCCCAACCGCAACCTGGCCGGTGCGCAGCGCCGCGCGCGCCTCGTCCTGCGCACGATGGCCGACATCGGCTTCATCGGCGAGTCGGAATACCGGCGGACCGGGCCGGCGCGGCTGCGGCTCGCGCCCAGCGACAACCTCCCGACCGGAACCTATTTCGCCGACTGGATCCTGGCGAGCGTCCAGAATGCCGACCAGGAGGAATATGGCGAGCGCCGGGTCGAAACGACGCTCGAGCGGCGCCTCCAGCGCGCTGCCATCCGCGCCTTCCGCTCATCGGGAATCGGCACCCGCCAGGCGGCATTGGTGGCGATGCGGCCCGACGGCCGGATCGTGGCGATGCTGGGCGGACGCGATTACGGGCGCAGCCCGTTCAACCGCGCGACGATGGGGCGCCGCCAGGCGGGCTCGACCTTCAAGCTGTTCGTCTATCTCGCCGCCCTGCGTTCCGGGCTGCATCCGGATTCGATGATCGAGGACCGGCCGATCACGATCGGCCGCTGGACGCCGCGCAACGCCAGCGGCGTCTATCGCGGCGAGATCCCGCTGCGCGACGCTTTCGCGCTGTCGAGCAACGTCGCCGCGGTGCGGCTCGCCCAGCGGGTCGGCATCGGCAACGTCATCCAGGCGGCGCGCGATCTCGGCGTCACCGCGCCGATCCCGAACGATCCCAGCATCGCCCTCGGCACCTCCGACGTCAGCCTGCTCGAGATGACCGCCGCCTATGCGGCCGTCGCCTCGGGCCGCTATCCGGTCGTTCCGCACGGACTTACTGAAAAGCCGGCCGAGGAGAATTTCCTCGGCAGCCTTCTTCACCGCTCCGGCGGCAATGCCGCCCGGGCCGACCGCGCGTTCGGCGACATGCGCGAGCTGCTCGGCTATGCCGTCGCCGAGGGGACGGGCCGCGCCGCCGCCTTGCCGATCGCGACCTTCGGCAAGACCGGCACGACGCAGGATTCGCGCGACGCCCTGTTCATCGGCTTTGCGGGAGACCTTGTGGTTGGAATTTGGGTCGGCAATGATGACAATAGGCCGATGCGGGGCGTCACCGGCGGCGGCCTGCCGGCGCGGATCTGGCGCAGCTTCATGGTCCAGGCGCTCAATCTGCCGCCGCCGCGGCCGGGCAAGCCGAGGATGGAGAGCGATGGCGATGAGGAGGACGATCTGGGGAACATCGTGGCACGGGTCCTGCGGCGAATCGGCGTGACGGGATAAAGATGGCAACGACGTCCCAGGCGGCCGAAGCCACGCCCGCCCAGCCGCCCCTCTCCCGGGTCCGGCTGGTCAAGCGTATCATCAAGATCGCGGCGCTGCTGTTCGCGCTCGCTGTGCTCTGGCTGCTCGTCACGGCGCCTTTGTCGCGCTCGTTGGGCCCGGTCGCCGCGCCCAGCATCACCATCCTCTCGGCCGAGGGCGAGCCGATCGCCCGGCGCGGCGCGATCATCGGCGCCCCGGTCGACGTCATGCGCCTGCCGCCCCATGTCGGCCAGGCCTTCATCGCGATCGAGGACCGCCGCTTCTTCCGCCATGTCGGCATCGATCCGTGGGGGATCGGCCGCGCGATCTGGCGCGACCTGCGCGCCGGCCGCATGCTGGAGGGCGGCAGCACGATCAGCCAGCAGCTCGCCAAGACGAGCTTCCTCTCCCCGGCGCGGACCGCCACCCGCAAGGCCCAGGAGGCGTTGATCGCGCTCTGGCTCGAGGCCTGGCTCTCCAAGGAGGAGATCCTCAGCCGCTATCTTTCCAACGTCTATTTCGGCGACAACGTCTACGGCCTGCGCGCCGCCGCGCGCCACTATTTCAACGTCGATCCCGAACAGCTCACGCTCGCCCAGGCGGCGATGCTGGCCGGGGTGGTCAACGCGCCGAGCCGGCTGGCGCCCACCACCGACATCGAGGCGGCGCGGCGCCGCGCCGCGCTCGTGCTCAGGGCGATGCGCGAGGTCGGCTATATCGACGAGGCGCAGCTCGCCGCCATGCGCCCGGCCCGCGTCCGCCGCGGCCCGCGCGACGATGTCCCGACCGGCACCTATTTCGCCGATTGGGTGCTGCCCCAGGCGGCCGAATTGACCGACGACGGCTACGGCCAGCGGCTCGTCCAGACCACGCTCGAGGGCGATCTCCAGCGCCTCGCCGTCCGCGCCGTCCGCCGCGCCGGCCTCGGCCGCGCCCAGGCGGCCCTGGTGGCGATGCGGCTCGACGGCCGCGTCGTCGCCATGGTCGGCGGCAAGGATTATGCGCAAAGCCCGTTCAACCGCGCCGTCCAGGCCCGCCGCCAGCCGGGCTCGGCGTTCAAATTATTCGTCTATCTCGCCGCCTTCCGCCACGGCCTGACGCCGTCGACGCCGGTCGACGACCGCCCGATCCGGCTCGGCAACTGGCAGCCGCGCAATTACGGCGATTCCTATCGCGGGCCCGAGCTGCTGCGCGAGGCGGTCGCTTATTCGAGCAATTCGGTCGCGGTCCAGATTTCCGAGCGGATCGGCCGCGACAACGTCATTCGCGCCGCCCGCGACCTCGGCATCACCACCCCGCTGCGCCCGGACCCCAGCCTGCCGCTCGGCGTCAACAACGTCACCCTGCTCGAGCTGACCTCGGCCTATGCCGCGGTCGCCGCCGGCCGCTATCCGATCCGGCCGCACGGCCTTCCTCCCGAACGCGGCTGGTTCGGCTGGGGCGGCGGCGGCGCCCGCCCGGTTGCCCGCGACCGCGCCTTCCCGATGCTGCGCGACGTGCTCTATGCGGTGGTCCAGCGCGGCACCGGCCGCGCCGCCGCCTTGTCGGTCCCGACCTTCGGCAAGACCGGCACCACCTCGGACTATCGCGACGCCTGGTTCATCGGCTTCGCCGGCGATCTCGTCGTCGGCGTGTGGATCGGCAATGACGACAACCGGCCGCTGCCCGGCACCGCCGGCGGCGGCCTGCCGGCGCGGATCTGGCGCAGCTTCATGGCCGAAGCGCTCGGCACCGCGCCGGCGCGGCCCGCGCCCGCCGTGCCGCTCTACAAGGCAGACCAGGAAGCGAACGTCTCGGCGAACGCGCAGGAGCCCGCGCCGCCGCCCGAAGAGCCGGCGCCGGCGCCGGTTCCCGAGGTCGCCGCCCCGCCGCCTGCCACGCCCGAGGAAACGCCGCCGCCCCCGACCTAGTCGAGGAACAGCTCGGCGGCGGCTTCGACGATCGCGTCGACGTCGAGCCGGTAGGCGCGGTAGAGGTCCGCAAGGTTGCCGGTCTGGCCGAACCGCTCGATACCGAGCGGGCTGACCTTGTGGCCGGCGACGCCGCCGAGCCAGGAGAGCGCGGCCGGCGCTCCGTCGATCAGGGTGACGAGGCCCGCATCGGCCGAGAGCGGCCCCAGCAGCGCCTCGACATGGGAAAGGTGCGCGCCCTTGCCGGTCCACCGGCCCGACCGGCGCTCGCTCCAGCCGCGATGGAGCAGGTCCGGTGATGTCACTGCGAGCAGGCCGAGCCCGGGCACATCATCCTTCAGCGTCTCCCAGGCGGCCAGCGCCTCGGGCGCGACGGCGCCGCAATAGACGAGCGCCGCCGCGGCGCCCTCGGCCGGCGCCCGCAGCCAGTAACCGCCGGCCAGCGCGCCCGCCTTCCACGCCTCGTCGGCCCGCCCCACCTGGGTGATGGTGCGGGTGGTCAGGCGCAGATAGACGCTCTCGCCGTCGGCGCGCTGGATCAGCCGAAAGCCTTCTTCCATCATCGACGCCAGCTCGTCGGCGAAGGCCGGCTCGTAATGCCTGAGGCCCGGCTGGCCGAGCGCGATCAAAGGCGGGTTGATCGACTGGTGGGCGCCGCCCTCCGGCCCCAAGGTCACGCCCGAAGGGGTGGCCACCAGCATGAAGCGCGCGTCCTGGTAGCAGGCATAATTGAGCGCATCGAGGCCGCGGGCGATGAACGGATCGTAGACGGTGCCGATCGGAAACAGCCGCTCTCCGAACAGATCGCCGGCAAGGCCCAAAGCGGCCAGCATCAGGAACAGATTGTTCTCGGCGATGCCCAATTCGATATGCTGCCCGGCCTCGGTCGCGCCCCATTTCTGCGCGGAGGGAATTTTCGCCGCCGCAAACGCATCGGGAATGTCCGTGCGGCGGAACAGACCGCGCTGGTTTACCCAGGCGCCGAGATTGGTCGACACGGTGACGTCGGGCGAGGTGGTCACGATCCGGTCCGCGAGCGGCCCGCCCGCCCGCGAAAGATCGAGCAGGATGCGGCCGAACGCAGCCTGGGTGGATTGCTCCTCCCCGGCCGGCGCAGCGATGGCGGGCACCTCGACGACATCCCATGGCCGCGCCCTCTTGTCGCGCGCGATCCGGCTCGTTTCGACCAGCGCCCGCGCCGCCTCCGCGCTGTTGCCGCCGAGCCCGGCCCAGGGCTCCCACTCTTCCCCTTGCGCGATCCCCATCGCCGCGCGCAGCGCCGCGGCCTGGCCGGGGTTCATCAGCCCCGCATGATTGTCCTTGTGGCCGGCGAAAGGCAGGCCGAAGCCCTTGATCGTATAGGCGATGAACAGGGTCGGCACGTCGTCCTGGGCGCCGTCGAACGCCTCGACCAAAGCCGCCATGTCGTGCCCGCCCAAATTGGTCATCAGCGCGTGCAGCGCCTCGTCGTCGCGCGTGTCGAGGATCGGCCTCGCCGCCGGCGCCTCCTTCGCCAGCCGCTCGCGCCAGGCCGCCCCGCCGAGATAGGTCAAGGCCGCATAATCGGCGTTCGACACCGCCTCGAGCCAGGCCTTCAGCGCCGCCCCGCCCTTCTCCCGGAACGCCGCCTCGAGCTGGCACCCATATTTCAAGGTCACCACCCGCCAGCCGCAGCTCGCGAAAATCTCGTCGAAGCGGCGGAACATCCGCTCGGCGGTGGTCGCGTCGAGCGACTGGCGGTTATAGTCGACGATCCACCAGCAATTGCGGATGTCGTGCTTGTAGGCCTCGATCAGGCATTCGTAGATATTGCCTTCGTCGAGCTCGGCATCGCCCATCAAGGCGACCATCCGCCCGATCTCCTCGGGCGCCATCAGCCTGTGGGCGACGAGATAGTCCTGGACGAGGCTGGCGAAGGCCGTGATCGCGACGCCGAGGCCGACCGAGCCGGTCGAGAAATCGACCGGGATCCTGTCCTTGGTCCGGCTCGGATAGGATTGCATGCCGCCATAGCCGCGGAACGCCTCCAGCTGCGCCCGCGTCTGCGAGCCGAGCAGATAGTGGATCGCGTGCAGCACCGGCCCGGCATGCGGCTTCACCGCCACCTTGTCGTGCGGCCCGAGCGCGTGGAAGTAGAGCGCCGCCATGATCGCTGTCATCGAGGCGCAGCTCGCCTGGTGGCCGCCGACCTTCAGCCCGTCCTCGCTTTCGCGCAGATGGTTGGCATTGTGGATCGTCCAGGCCGACAGCCAGCGCAGCCGCTCGTCGATCAGCCTCAGCGCGTCGAGATCGGCGCCTTCGGTCTTCTTCAGCATGGCCCGCCCATACCGTCATTCCAGCGAAAGCTGGAATCCCTTTGTTCTTGGACGGCCGAGTGCGTTTGATCCCGAAGAGGAATAGACTTGAAGGAGGCGGAAACTCAGCGCATCGACAGCAGCCGCAGCGGGCTTTCGATCAGCTTCTTCAGATCCTGCATGAACAAGGCCGCGTCCCAGCCGTCGACGACGCGGTGATCGCAGGACAGCGACAGGTTCATCATCTTGCGGATCTCGAGCTCGCCGTCGGCGATCACCGGCACCTCCTTGAGCTTGTTGACCGCGACGATCGCGACCTCGGGCCGGTTGATCACCGGGGTCGAGGCGATGCCGCCCATCGGGCCGAGGCTGGAGATGGTGATGGTCGAGCCCGACAGCTCCTCCCGGCTCGCCTTGCCGGTGCGCGCCGCCTCGGCGAGGCGCAGGATCTCGGCGGCGAGGTCCCAGACGTCGCGGGCCTCGGCGTCGCGGATCACCGGCACCATCAGCCCGTTCGGGGTCTGCGTCGCCATCCCCATATGGACCGCGCCGGACCGGGTGATGACCTGCGCCTCGTCGTCATAGGTGGCGTTGATCTGCGGATAGTCGGCCAGCGTCCGCGCCATCGCCGCAATCAGGAACGGCAGCATGGTAAGCTTGGGATGGTCGCCGCGGTCTTGGTTCATCATCGCGCGGGTCTGTTCGAGCGCGGTGACGTCATATTCCTCGACCAGGGTGAAATGCGGGATGCGGCGCTTCGCTTCCTGCATGTTTTCGGCGATCTTGCGCCTGAGGCCGACGACCTTGACGGTCTCGTCCTGTCGCTTCGGCGCGCCGGCGCGGGAAACGCCGCCGCCGCTGTAGAGCAGATAGGCGTCGAGATCGGCGTGGCGGACCCGGTCGCCCGAATATTTGACGTGGCCCAGGTCGACGCCGAGGTCGCGCGCGCGCCGCCGGACCGCCGGCGAGGCCTGCGCCTGCTTGCGCCACTCGCCTTCGCGGCGGTCGGCTTCGACCAGCTTGTCCTCGGTCCGCCGCTCCGGGGTGGTGCGGCGCTCCTCGGCCTCGACATCGGTGGTCGGCACCACCTCTTCGAGCGGCTCCGGGACGTTCGCCATGCCGTCGGCGATCGGCTCCTCTGCGATGACAGGCGCGTCGCCTTCGGTCTCGATGACGACCAGAACCGAGCCGATCGGGATCATGTCGCCGACCTCGCCGGCAACTTCCAGCACCTTTCCGGCCACCGGCGATTCCATCTCGACCGTCGCCTTGTCGGTCATCATGTCGGCGAGTTGCTGATCCTCCGCGACACTTTCGCCGACTTTGACGTGCCAGGCGACGATCTCGGCCTCGGCAATGCCTTCGCCGATGTCGGGCAGCTTGAATTCGTAGCGGGCCATCGCAGCTCTAGTCCTCCAGCACTTTTCTGAGCGCCGGGCCAAGCCGCGCCGGGCCCGGGAAATAGGTCCATTCCATCGAATGGGGATAGGGCGTGTCGTAGCCGGTGACGCGGACGACCGGCGCTTCGAGGTGGTAGAAGCAGCGCTCCTGCACCAGCGCCGCCAATTCGGCGCCGAAGCCGGCGGTGCGCGTCGCCTCGTGGAGGACGACGCAGCGGCCGGTCTTTTTGACCGACTCCTCGATCGCCGCGACATCGACCGGGACAATGGTGCGCAGGTCGATCACCTCGGCGTCGATCCCCTCGGCCTCGGCGGTGGCGATCGCGACATGGACCATCGTGCCGTAAGCGAGGATCGTCACCGCCTCCCCGGCCCGCGCCACCGCCGCCTTGCCGAGCGGGAGGCAATAATGTCCTTCCGGCACCTCGGCCGCGGGATGCTTGGCCCAGGGCGTGACGGGCCGCTCGTAGAAGCCGTCGAACGGGCCGTTGTAGATGCGCTTGGGTTCGAAGAAGACGACCGGGTCGGGGTCCTCGATCGCGGCGATGAGGAGGCCCTTGGCGTCGTAGGGGTTCGACGGGATCACCGTCTTGATCCCCGGCATGTGGGCGAAGAAGGCCTCGGGCGACTGGCTGTGGGTCTGGCCGCCGAAAATGCCGCCGCCATAAGGCGAGCGGATCACCATCGGCACCGACCATTCGCCGGCGGTGCGGTAGCGGATGCGGCCGGCTTCCGAGAAGATCTGGTCGAAGCCCGGAAAGATGTAGTCGGCGAACTGGATCTCGGCGACCGGCTTCAGGCCATAGAGGCCCATCCCGATCGCGGCGGCGACGATGCCGCCCTCGGCGATCGGCGTGTCGAACACCCGGCTCTTGCCATATTTCTTCTGGAGGCCGGCGGTGACCCGGAAGACGCCGCCGAAATAGCCGATATCTTCGCCGAACACGACCATGTCGGGATCGCGCGCCATCATCACGTCGTGGGCGCTGTTCAGCGCCTCGATCATGTTCATCACGCTCATTCGGCTTCGGCCTTCGCCGCGTCGCGCTGCTCGGCGAGGTGCCAGGGAAGCTCGGCGAACACGTCCGCGAACATCGAATCGACATTCTCGTAATGACCCCGCCCCAGCGTTCCCTGGGCTTCGGCGGTCTTCTGGGCGGCGCGGACTTCGGCGGACAATTCCTCCTCGAGCGCCTTGTGCCGCTCCTCGTCCCATTCGCCGAGACCGATCAGATGCGCCTTCAGCCGCGCCACCGGATCGCCGAGCGGCCATTTCGCGCCGGCGTCCTGGGGCCGGTAGACGGAAGGGTCGTCCGAGGTCGAATGGCCCTCGACCCGGTAGGTGAACAATTCGATCAGGGTGGGCCCCAGGTTCGAGCGTGCCCGGTCCGCCGCCCAGCGCGTCGCCGCATAGACGGCGAGCGCGTCGTTGCCGTCGACGCGCAGGCCGGCGATGCCGTAGCCGACCGCCCGCGCGGCGAAGGTGGTGAGCTCCGCCCCGGCAATGCCGGAGAAGGTAGAGATCGCCCACTGGTTGTTGACGACGTTGAGGATGACCGGCGCCCGGTAGACCCCGGCGAAGGTGACGGCATTGTGGAAGTCGCCCTCGGCGGTGGCGCCGTCGCCGATCCAGCCGGCGGCGATTCGGCTGTCGCCCTTGATCGCGCTCGCCATCGCCCAGCCGACCGCCTGCGGATATTGGGTGGCGAGGTTGCCCGAGATCGAAAAGAAGCCCTTCTCCTTGTCGGAATACATGATCGGCAGCTGGCGGCCTTTGAGCTTGTCGCCCTTGTTCGAATAGATCTGGCACATCATCTCGACCAGCGGATAGTCTCGGGCGATGAGCAGGCCCTGCTGGCGATAGGTCGGGAAGCACATGTCCTCGGCATCGAGCGCATGCGCGGCGGCCACCGCCACCGCCTCCTCGCCGGTCGATTTCATGTAGAAGCTGGTCTTGCCCTGACGCTGGGCGCGATACATGCGGTCGTCGAACACCCGGACCATCACCATGTCGCGCAGCATCCGGCGCAATTTGTCGGGGTCGAGCCGCGGGTCCCAGGGACCGACCGCCGCCGCCTCGTCGTCGAGCACGCGGACCAGGGTGAAGCAGAGCTGATGGGTCTCGGCGGCCGGCACCCCGATATCGGGACGCGCGACGCTGCCGGCGGCGGGAATCGCGATGCCGCTGAAGTCGACGGCGTCGCCCGGCCGGGCGTCCGGCTCCGGAACGTGGAGTGACAGCGCCGGCCGGTTGCGGCGCTCGGCTTTGTCGGTCATCCTCTCGCCTGCTTTTCTTGCGGTCGCGCAGCCGTTAGTCGATTTTTCGCGCGCGTGCACCCCTTGTGAAGGCCCGGTCAATGCGGTTGTCAGGTTTACTTGACACAACGGCGCAAACACACCAAAGCCAGAGGGCTCGGGCCGGTGATCGGGGCGCTTTTAGGGCCGCGCTGTTAAGCCGCCCCGGCTTGATCTTGTTGTTGAGGCTAGGCTCGTTTTCCGAGGCGCCAATCGCCGCCAGCTTTTCAGCAAGCCCCGCATAGGTAAGCCCCCGTCGCTTCAGCTCTCCCTTAAGGAGATTTCTGGCGCGAGTCTCGTATTCCACGGTTGCGGGATCCGTCACCGGCTACTGGCGGCGCAACGCCTAGACCGCCAACGCAAAGAAGGGTAATTCCCGCCTCGCCGTCCGGGTTTTCGTACACTTGGGCGGCGCGCCCTTCGGGGCGCTGAACCCGAGTCCGCCTATGTCGGGCGGCTCGCGGAATACAATACCCTTCGGGGAAATACGCGGGGCGTGATCCCTCGGGTTCTCACGTACGAACCACCCGGCACCAGCGCCGAGGGAAGGGGAGCCCGTGCGCCTAACGCTTCGCCGCCGCCTTTCGCGCTATATCCGGACTCCCGCCGTGGCGGCGCGGGCGAAGCGGGTCCGCTACCTCATGAATGGCGATGCTCGCTACCGGCTTCGCCAGCTCATCAGGGTGGCAAGGGCGGTCAGGCTGCTGTCCCGGAATCCAGCCCGGAAACGCTGGCGGGTCCGCGAATCATAGCGGCGGCGACACTAGAGCGGCCCCGTTACCACGGCGGGAAATAGAACAGATAGGCCCCGGCAGCGCCCGTCAAGACGAACCACAAGACGACAACGATTATCGTCATCCCACGAGTCCAACGGTCCATTGGCGCTCCCCCCGGAGTCGCGCTGGACATTGCGCCATTTATCCACATAGCGCCTTGATCCAGGTCACTCTGGAGGCGAAACGATGTTGATTGAGAGGGTCCGGTGCGTTTGCGCCGTTGTGCCGGGTTTACTTGTCTTCGCCCTTGTCGCCCTCGCCGCGTGCGCGACGACGGCAGCGCCCGCGCCGCCGGTCACCTATGTGGTGCGCCACCTCAACACGCCCGCGGGCGAGCGGGATCCGGACCTGTTGCCGGAAGGGCAGCGGGCCGCGCAGGCGCTCGCCGCCTGGTTCGGGCGCGAGCGGGTGCGGGCGATCTATGTCAGCGATTTCCGCCGCACCCGGCAGACGGCGGCGCCGCTCGCCGCGCGGCTCGGGCTGACGCCGATCGTCTACGATCCCGCCGACACGCCAGCGCTGATCGCCCGCGTCCGCGCCGGGCCGGGGCCGGCGCTGATCGTCGGCCATTCCAACACCGTGCCTGACATTATCGCAGCTTTGGGCGGCACGAGGCCCGCGCCTTTGGTCCATGCCGATTTCGGGGATATCTGGCGTGTGGCGCCGGACGGGACGACCACGCGCATGCGGATCGAACGCTAAACCGTCATCCCGGACTTGATCCGGGATCCATGAACGCTGACGGCGCGAATCCGCCATTCCCGTGTTCATGGGTCCTGACGTTCGTCAGGATGACGTGGAATAACCGCGCACTCCTCACTTTAGAGGTCGATGCAGGAGGCGAGCGATTCGAGCTTGCGGACGCGTTCGCGCAGATCCGCCATCTCGATCATGTCGCCGGCGGGGCTGCGCCGTTCGCCGCGGACGCTGCCGGCGAGTTCGAGGCGCTTGACATCGAGCCAGCCCTGCCAGCCGCGCAGCCCCGCGAAAGTGGCGATGCTGAGGCCGACGAGGCCGAAGCTCGCCAGGGTGACCATCGTCAGTGTGTCGGTCATCTTGTCCTCCCTGAACAGATGATGCGGTGGTGTCGAAGCCTAGCGAAGCTCCTCGATCTCGCGGGCGAGCTTGCTGTTCGAGCTGGTGACGTAGGTCTCGATCGCCTGCATCCTCAGATCGATGCTGCGCATCCGCTCGCGCGATTCCTCGCTGCGGGCGACCGGCGCGTAGACGCGCTGCGAGCGGGGCCGGCCGATCAACGCGGCGATGCCGTAGGCGATCAACGTCCACGGGAACGCGCCCATGATCGTGATCAGCACCAGGCCGACGCGGATGATCGTCGCATCGACGCCGGTCAGGTTGGCGATCCCGGCGCACACGCCGGCCAGCTTGCCGTTCTCGCGGTCGACCTCGAACCTATTGCCACGCATGTTCATTCTTTCCTCCCTGAATCCCGGCCATCCCCGGCCGGCGCAAAAATCCTTGGCTCGTCTTCGACGCGGCGCTGCGGCCGCTCGAGCTGGCCGGCGAGCGCCCGTTCGAGCACTTCGAGCCGCCGTTCCATGAGATCGACGATCCGCCACATTTCCTCGGCCTCGGCCGGGTCCGCCTCGGGCGCCTTGCCGCGGCGGCCGCGCAGGTGGCGGGGCGGGCGAATCATCAGATAGACGATGAAGCTGACCACGAGCGCCGCGACGATGCTGCCGACGGTGGCCGCGACCTGGATGATCTGGGCGATGTCGTTGCCGTTGACCGAGAATGTCATGCCGCGATCCTCCGCGCCTTCATCGCCTCCAATTCGGCGTCGACCCGGTCGGCGACCTTCAGCTCGGCGATCTCCTCCTCGAGCGTGCGCGGCGGCGCGGCGAGCATCAGCGCTTCGGCATGGCCTTCGGCGAGATCGGCCTCGCGCTCCAGCAGGTCGAAGTTGGAGAAGGCGTCGTCGACCCGGCCGCCGGCGTACATCTCGCGCAGGCGCACCTGGTTGTGGGCGGTCTCGAAGCGGGCGGCGAGCGCGTTCTGGCGGGCGCGCGCCTCGCGCAGCTTGGCCTGGAGCTTGGCGATGTCGGTCTCCAGCGCGCGCAGCGCCTGGCCGATGCCGGCGATCTCCTCGCCCAGCTCCTCGGCGAGGTCGGTCAGCTTTTCCTTCTCGATCAGGGCAAGGCGGGCGAGGTCGTCGCGGCCCTTGCTCAGCGCCAGCTCGGCGCGCTCGGTCCAGCTGTCCTGCAGCTGCGCGATCTGCGCGACCTGGCGGACTTTCTCCTTCTGGTCGGCGATCGACCGCGCCGCGGCGGCGCGCACCTCGACCAAGGTCTCCTCCATTTCCATGATGATCACGCGGATCGTCTTGGCGGGGTCGTCCGACCGGTTGGTCAGATCGATGACGTTGGCGGCGATGATGTCGCGGGTGCGGGAGAAGATGCTCATCTGGATGACGCTCCGAGAAGGTGGTTGGGCGGCGGCCGGGAAGCGAGCCAGGGGGAGGGCTGCTTGCCCGGCCGGCCGCCGCGGTTCAGGCGTGGGCCTGAGCCGAAGTCTGGGCCTGGTGGATCTGCGCCGCCTGGACCGGGCCGACCGAAGCGGCGACGAAGGTGGTCGACAGGACGATGGCGCCGATCGCGGCGGTGATCGTCTGGGGCAGCGTGTTGAAGTTGATCATTGTCTTGCTCCTTGAACCTTGTGTGAAACTGATGCCCACAAGGTTAGCAGGAGCCGTGCCAAACGGATTTTTCGGCGGAACTCCGCCGTTTTCTGACGATCAGAGGCAGGATTGGGAATTCAAGCGCCGCCGCGAGTTGGCGGAAATTCCCAAAACTTAGTGGGCTTGCGGCACGAAGTCCGTCTTGCGGCGCTTGAGGCCGTTGTCCTTGCGGGTCAGCTCGAGCAGGCGGGCGCCGGCCATGAACACGGCGGCGGTGCAGGCGGCGAAGAGGAGCCAGCCGCCGGTGCCCGGATAGGCTTCGAGATAGCGCATGCCGCGGTCGGCGGCGCCGAGCCCGAGCGCGTAGATCACCGCCAGCGCTTCCCACCGGTTTTTGACGACGAACAATCGGCCGATCAGCCTTATGATTCTCATGCCCGTAAAGCAGCAAGATACGGGCCAGTGGCGGATTTGCGCGGGTCGCGACGGTTAACGGGTAAGGATTTGTAAACCATCCCGACGCTCCGGCGCCGATCGCTTACTGGGCCCCCGGCACCGGCACCGACGGCGATGCCGGGGTCGGAGGCTGTGGCTGCCCCGGCCGGCCGAGGCTGTAGGTCAGCGCCAGCTTGAAACGCGGCCCGTCGGAACGGAACGTCGTGCGCGTAACGGCGGTGTCGGAAATGGTGCGCGACCGAAACTCGGTGGGCCCGAAAAGGTCGTCGATGGTCAGCACGCCCGACAGACGATCGGTGATGGCATGCGACCATGACGCGCTGGCGCGGAAAAAGGAGGAACGGCGCACCAGCCCGTCGTCATAGGGCCCCGAATGGCTCGCGGTCACCGTGACACGATCCGCGCCGGCGCGGCCGTCGGCGCCGTCGCGATAGTCGATCTGGGCCGTCTCGGAATAATTGGTGCTTTCCTGCACCCTCACGATCCCGAAATCCTCCCGCTCGATCCTCCGGGCGATCAGATTGGCATTGATCGAATAGGTGAGGCCGCGGACGATCGGGCCCTGGACCGCCAGGCTGGCGCCGCGATCGGTGCGCTCTCCGACATTGACCGGCTGGGTCACCAGCACGCCGTCGTCGGTGAGAGTGCTGAGGCTCGAGAAGAGATTGTCGGTCCGGCGGCCGAACAAGGTCAGCGAGATCGTCTGGTGCGCCGCCTCGGCGCGCAGCTTCGCCTCGACGGCATCGGTCAGTTCCGGGCGCAGCGCGGGGTTGCCGGCATTGGCGGTCGTGGAATCGGAGAAGCGTAGCGCCGGGCTGAGCTGCTGGACCGCGGGCCAGGCGATCCGGCGGGAATAGCTGAGGGTTGCCGTGAGCCAGCGGGCGAGACGACGCTCCAGATGCAGGCTGGGGAAGAAATGGGCGTTGCTCGGGCCTCGCCCGAGGCTTGGATCGGCGAAATCATAATCCCGGCTTTCGATCCGGAAGCCGGTGAGCACCGTGCCTCCCAGCAGCGGGAATTGATAGCTCGCATAGGAAGCGACCTCGAGCGTCGACCCGTCGATCTGCGAGGCCGGGGGGAACGGGTTTCCGCCGAACGGCAGGTCCCCGCCTTGCTCCAGCATGCTGAATTCGTGCGTGTCGTTGACCGATCCGCCGAGCAAGAGGCGCTGCCCGCCGTGCAGCGGCCGGACATAATCGAGCTTGAAGATCCGGGCGCGGGTGAACCCGTCGGACCGAAACCGAAACTGGCCGGCGCCGAAATCGGTGGAGACGTCGCTGGTGGGATCGAACCGATATTGCTGGACCGAGGTCGTCAGCAGCTCACCCGGCCGGCTGCCCTCCTCGCGATACTCCAGGGAAGCGCTGTAGGCCCGGTAGTCGAAATCGCTCGACGTGAGCTGAGCGAGCGGCGCGCCCGGATTGGCGGCCGTCACGATCTCCGAGGCAGCCGATGTCCGGGCGTTGGCCGTGATCAGGCCCCCTTGAAAGGTGATCGTCCGCTTCGGCGTGAGCCGATGGCTGACCTGGCCATTGCCGTTGAGGAATTCGAAGCGGTTGCGCAATTGCGAGGTCTCGATGCTGTCGGGGGCCGCGCTGGCGGGATCGAGGCTCAACCGCTCGCGCGTGGACTCGGAAACCGAGCCCTGGCGGGTCCAGCCGAGATTGCCGGAGAGCGTCCAGTCGCCATGGGTCCAGCTCGGCGCCGCGCGCAGCTCGTAGCCGCCGTAACGGCTCGCGCTGGCGGTCACCGATCCGCGCAGACCGTCCAGGGCGCTTCGCCGGGTGACGATGTTGATGACCCCGCCCGTGCCCGAAGCGGAGAATTGCGCACTGGGATTGGAAACCACCTCGATCCGGGCGATCTCCGAGCCCTGGAGGTCGCGCAGGACGTTCGGATTGGGCGAGGGACGCCCATCGATCAGGACGGTCACGCCGGTCGCGCCGAGCAGCCGGATCGAATTGTCCGGCTGGACGGTCACCGCCGGGATGCGCGCCAGCAGTTCGAGCCCGTTCGAGGTGCGCGCCTCGGCGGTGTCGCGCACGACATAGGTGTCGCGGTCGATCGAGGTCCGCTGGCTGGGATCGGCGCGGACCACGATCTCCTGCTCGTCGCGAGCGGAGTTCGCCGCCGGCGTCGCAGACGAAGGCGGGACGGGCGGAGAGCCGGCCTGAGCCGATAAAACTGAGACCGGCGAAACCGCCGCGCCGGCGAACAAGAATATCCGGCGCAAACTCGCCTCCCCACCCATCGGCGCGGGCTATGCAACAACTGGAGAAAAGCGCAAGCCTTTGTGGCGTAAGGATTTGTAAACCATCCCGACACCCGCGCCGCCCACGTCCAAAACGGACGCAGTCGCGGTTCGCATTTTCCGCCCCGGCCCTATCGTGCGCGGATGGGCGGGGAAACCTCCGCCGGAAAAGTGAGCATGACGATCGAAGCGGAACATGATTATGTGGTGATCGGCGCGGGAGCGGCGGGCTCGATCGTCGCCGCGGCGGCGGCGGCCCAAGGCTATTCGGTGTTGCTGCTCGAAACCGGCCAGATGGTCAATGCCGGGCAGAACGACGTGTGGGACCCGACCCGCTGGAACTGCGTCCTCCAGGACGCCAGCTTCGAGTTCGGCTTCAAATCTGAGCCGCAAAAACATCTCCTCCCCGCCGGCCGCGTCCAGAATCTGCTGCAGAGCGGCGGCACCGGCGGCTGCCAGATCCACAATGCGATGGTCTATGTGCGGGGCGGCCGGTCGACCTACGATCATTGGGCCGGCGCGCTCGGCTGCACGGGCTGGGACTATGCCAGCCTCGAGCCACTTTTCGCCGGCATCGAAGCCCGGATGGGCGTCATTACCGCGGTCCAGGACGCCTTCACGCAATCGGTGATCGACGCAGGCATGCGGCTGGGGCTGCCGTTCAACCCCGACTACAATTCGGGGCCCACCGAATATGGCTGCGTCCCCTTCCAGTTCACGATCGAGGAGACCGGGACGGAGCTGAGGCGGACGACCACCTACGACAAATATATCGGCGCCTCGCCGCCCTCCAACCTCACCGTCGCGACGGGCTGCTTCGTGACCCGGCTGATCGCCGGCAACGGCGTGCCCGCCGTCGAAATCCTCTTCCAGGACGAGCTGATGACGGTCCAGGCGGGCCGCGAAGTCGTGCTCGCGGCGGGCGCGATCATGAGCCCGGCGATCCTGCTGCGCTCGGGCATCGGCGATGCCTTCGCGCTGAGCAAGCTCGGCATCGATTCGGTCAGCGACCTGCCCGCGGTCGGCACGAACTTCTATGACGACCTGGGCTGCGGCCTGCCGGTGCTGGTGGCCGGCACCTTCCCGCCCCAGCCCTACGGCTATCTGGGCTGCGGGATGTTCGCCTGCGCCGACGGCGGCGCGCCGCCGAGCCCGGTCAACCTCGAGCTGCAGATCAGCACGTCCGATCTTCCCTGCGCGGTCAATCCGCTCCCCGGTCAGCGTTATGCGGCGATCGGCTGCTCGGCCATGCACCTCAAGAGTCGCGGCACGGTGAAGCTGGCGTCGAACGATCCGACGGTCCCGCCGCTGATCGACCCGAACTGGCTGAGCGACCCGGACGACATGGAAAACTGCCTCGCCGCGCTCGCGCTGGCGCAGGCGGTTGCATCCGACGCGCTATTGGCCGCGCAATGGCAATGGACGGCCATGCCGATCGCCGATCCGGAAGATTATATCCGCAAGAACGGGCTGACCGTGCAGCATTATATCGGTTCGTGCAGCATGGGGCCCGATCGCGCCACCGCCGTGGTCGACCCGGACCTGCGGGTCCATGGGGTCGACGGGCTGCGCGTGATCGACGCCTCGGTGGCGCCGACGCCGGTGACCGGCAACACCGCCGGCGTCTCGATGGTGATCGGTGCCAAGGGGGCCGACCTGCTGCTGAACGGCTGACGTTCAGGCGGGTCAGTCTTCGACCTCCATCGCGAAATGGCCGCCCGCCTTCAGCGTGACGACGCAGCTCCGCCAGGAGGCGCCGTTCTTTTCCGCCATCGCCTTGCGGATGCCGCGCAGGCTTTCGAGAATGTCGCGGGCGCCAGCTTCGCTCGGCTGCAGCTGCACCTCGGTGCCGTCGGGCTGGGTGGAATCGAGCCACAGCCGCGTCTGGTCCCCCTGGACCTCCATGCGCAGGCGCGCGGTCGCGAAGCCGGCGGGACATTCTCCCGCGATCAGCCGGCCCAGCGCGAGATAGCGGATGTTCAAGGCGTCGTTCTCTTGGTCGGTCATGTCGTCTCCAGTGCGAGCAAAGCGAAGGTGGCGAGCCAGTGCTCGCCCATATAGTCGCCCGCGACGTGCGGCAGGCTGGCCTCGAGATGGGCCTCGGCAGTCTCGCGCGCCAGTTGCGCCAGCCCGGGGTCCAGCGCATCGGCCAATCCGCGCCAGCACCAGGCGCGGGAGAGATTGACCCCGTCGAGATGGGCGATCTTGCCGTCGCTGCGGTCGGAGACGAAGGCGGGCGCGAACAAGCTGGCCGGCATCCCCGCCGCGAGATCGGGCAGGAAGGCGGCGAACCAGGGGGCGAACGCCCGCTCCGGCAGCGCCCGCCGCATCAGCAACGCCTCGGTCAGCGCCGGCGACAGGAAGTCGTCGCCGCCGGGCTCCCAGCCGGGGCAGGCGCGGTCGCCGCCATAATAGTCCGCGGCGCGGGCGCGGATCAGCCCGGCGAGGCCGGTGTCGTTGGCGTCGGCCCAGCCCAAAGCGAGGACGATCGCGAAGGCGCTGTTATAATGGGTGCCGGTGCGGATCGGGTAGGTCAGCTTGGGCAAATAGAGATTGAACCGCTCGGCGAAGGCTTGGGCGAGCGGCGCCAGAGTGTCGGCCCAGGCCGCCTCGTGGCGCTGCGCCTCGGCGTGCAGCATCAGCAGCCAGGCCCAGCCATAAGGGCGCTCGAAGCCGCCGCTATAGGCGCGGTCGAGATAGTCGAGCTCGCCGCCGACATTGGCGGCGGTGAGCATGGTGTCGAGCAGAGCGCGGATCCGGGCCGCGGCCGGCATCTCCGGAAAGAGGCGCAGCGTCCGCATCAAGAGCCAATAGCCGTGGACGCAGCTGTGCCAGTCGAAGCTGCCGAAGAAAAGCGGATGGAGCGCGCGCGGGCCGGCCACGTCTTCCGGCCCCTCCATCACATGGTCGAGCTTGTGCGGATATTCGCGGGTGACATGGGAGAGCGCGATCCCGGCGAAGCGGTTGGCGGTCTCGGCGGTGAGGCGGTGCTTCATCGGAACGCCAGCACATAGAGGAGGAGGAGGTTGACCGCCAGCAACGGCAGCGCGGTGCCGACCTGCGCCTTGATGACGCCGTTCCTGTCCTTCAATTCCAGCAGAGCGGCCGGGACGATGTTGAAGTTTGCGGCCATCGGCGTCATCAGCGTCCCGCAAAAGCCCGCCAGCATGCCGATCGCGCCGATCACGGCCGGATCGCCGTGATAGGCCTGGATGAGCAGCGGCACCCCGATCGCGGTCGCCATCACCGGGAAGGCGGCAAACGCATTGCCCATGATCATCGTGAACAGCGCCATCCCGATCCCGAAGACGAGGACGGTCAAAAACACGCTGCCTTCGGGGATGACCGAGCGCGCACCCTCGCCGATCACCGTGCCGACGCCGGCGGCGGCGAACACCACCCCGAGCGCGGCGAGCATTTGCGGCAGCACCGCCGCCCAGCCGATCGCGTCAATGAGGCGCCGTCCCTCCTGCAACGGGGCGGCCGCCGGCGGCCGCAGCCAGGCGTAGAGCACCCCGACCGCGATCAGCGCGCCGAGGCAGAGGAAAATGTAGGTCTCGCGCTTGGCCTCGATCAGGCCCTGCTGGCCGAGCGGCGTGTAATTGTAGACGAGGGTGCCGATCAGCGCCGTCGCCGGGATGATGAGGGCCGGCAGGAACAGCCGGTTGCCGAGCCGCTCGGACCAGCGCGCGCGCTCCGGCTCGCTGGTGCTCGGCGGGGCGCTGCGGCCGAGCAGGTTGAAGCCGCCGAGGCCGGCGAGGCCGAGCACCAGCAGGCCGTTGCCGAAATCGCCGAGCCACGAGCCGGCGAGCAGGCTCAGCGCCATCAGCCCCCAGAAGGCGGCGTTGCCCCACCACTTGCGGTTGGTGCGGTCGAGCGCGCTCAACAGCGAAAAGGCGGCGAACATCAGCCCGACGAGCGCATAGGCCCATTGCATCGTGATCATGGCCGGGCCTCCCCCTCCCCGTCATTCCCGCGAACGCGGGAATCCAGCTTTTTCGTTGTTACGGCCGCGGAGAAGGAAGCTGGACCCCCGCTTTCGCGGGGGTGACGAACAGAATGGGAAAGCCGACGGTCGAGCAGCAGCAGCCGCGCGCTGTGGATCAGGAAGGCGGCGATCGCGGTCGGGATCGCCCAGATCGCGAGCTCGAACGGCGCGAGGACATAGCCGTAGGTCGCCAGCGTCTGCTGGATCAGGATGATCGAGCCGATCGCGATGAAGATGTCCTCGCCGAAGAACAGGCCGACATTGTCGGTCGCGGCGGCATAGGCCTTGACCCGCTCGGCCGTCTCCTCGTCGAGCGCGCCATGCTCCTTTTCGGCGGCGGCGAGCGCCATTGGCGCGACCAGCGGGCGGACGGTCTGCGGGTGGCCGGCGATCGAGATCAGGCCCAGGGCCGCGGTGCCCTGGCGGGCCAGCAGGTAGACGATCAGCAGTCGGCCGACCGTCGCCGCCGTCATCGCCCGGATCACCGCCGCCGCGCGCTGCTGCAGGCCGTAGCGCTCGAGCAGGCCGATCACCGGCAGCACGATCCAGACGATGGCGATGATCCGGTTGTCGTTGAACGCCTTGCCGAACAGCGAAATCACCTCGACGGGGCCCTTGCCCGAAATGAGCCCGGTCGCGAGCGCGGCGACGGTCACCACCAGCATCGGATTGAGCCTCAGCGCGAAGCCGATGACGACGATCGCGATGCCGGCGAGGACGAAATAATGGCTCATGCCTGGATGCGCTCGCCGAACACCAGGACATAGCCATTGGGATCGGCGATCTCGAACTCGCGCAGCCCGTAAGGTTGCGGGCACGGGGGGCGCCGGACCTCGGCCTTGCCCGCGATCCGCGCATAAAATTCGTCCAGCCCGGACACGTACAGATAGGCGTCCCAGACGCCGTCCGGACGGAGCGAATCGAGATCGGGCTTCGCATAGCCGGGGGAGCGCGCGAGCATGATCTGGGCGCCGCCGTGTTGCATGCCGGCCCATTCGAACGGTTCGGCCTCCGGGAAATGGTCGAAGGCAAAGCCGAGCGTCTCCCGGTACCAGCGCGCCGTCGCGCCGACATCGGCGACCAGGAAAACCGGCGAAATGGCATGGACGATGGTCATGCGTCGCTCCCCCTCCGCGCTATTGCGCCCGGCCATAGCCGCCGCCGCCGGGCGTTTCGATCACGAAAGCGTCGCCGGGCGCCATGTCCGCCGCGTCGGTCGCGGTCAGCACCTCCTCGCGCCCGTCCGCGCGCATCACCTTGTTCACCCCCGCCTTCGCATCGCCGCCGCCGGCGATGCCGCGCGGCGCCACGCGGCGGCGGTTGGCGAGGATCGCCGCGTGCATCGGCTCGCGAAAGCGGATCTGGCGGATCACACCGTCGCCGCCGCGATGCGCGCCTGCGCCGCCCGAGCCGCGGCGGATCGCGAACCGCTCGAGGACCACGGGGAAGCGCGTCTCGAGAATCTCGGGGTCGGTGAGGCGGGAATTGGTCATATGGGTCTGGACCGCGCTCGCCCCGTCGAAATCCGGGCCGGCCCCGGCGCCGCCCGCGATCGTCTCATAATATTGATGGCGGTCGTCGCCGAAGGTGAAATTGTTCATCGTTCCCTGGCTCGGCGCCAGCGCGCCCGCCGCGGCGAGCAGGCAATCGGTGATCACCTGGCTGGTCTCGACGTTCCCCGCCACCACCGCGGCGGGATAATGGGGGTTGAGCATCGAACCCGCCGGTACCTTCAGCGTGATCGGCCGCATGCAGCCGTCGTTCAAGGGGATAGGGTCGTCGACCAGGGTGCGGAAGACGTAGAGCGTCGCCGCCCGGCAGATCGAATAAGGCGCGTTGAAATTGTTCGGCTGCTGGGCGCTGGTGCCGGCGAAATCGACCACCGCCGTACGCGCCGCCCGGTCGACCCGGATCGCGACCGACACCTGAGCGCCATTGTCCATCTCATAAGTGAAGGCGCCGTCGCGCAATCGCCCGATCAGCCGCCGCACCGCTTCCTCGGCATAGGCCATGACATGGCCCATATAGGCATCGACCGCATCGCGGCCCTGCTCCGCCGCCACCCGCCGCAGCTCGTTCGCGCCGCGCGCGCAGGCGGCGATCTGGGCCTTCAGATCGGCGACGTTGCGGTCCGGATTGCGCGCCGGCCAGTCGCCCGAGGCGAGCAGCGCCCGCAGCTCCGCCTCGAGGAAGCGCCCCCGATCGACCAGCAACACATTGTCGATCAGCACGCCTTCCTCGTGCACCGTCTTGCTGTCGGGCGGCATCGATCCCGGCGCGATGCCGCCGATATCGGCGTGGTGGCCGCGCGCGGCGACGTACCAGGCCGGCGCCGGGTCCTCGTCGGCGAACACCGGCATGATCACGGTGATGTCGGGCAAATGGGTGCCGCCGCGATAGGGCGCGTTGAGCACATAGACGTCGCCCGGCTTCATCCCGCGCCCGTCCTTTCCGCCACCCCGCGCGTCGATCACGGTGCGGATCGAATCCCCCATCGAGCCCAAATGGACCGGGATGTGCGGGGCGTTGGCGATCAGCCTCCCCTCCCGGTCGAAGACGGCGCAGGAGAAGTCGAGCCGCTCCTTGATGTTGACCGACGAAGCGGTGTTCTGCAGCGCGACCCCCATCTCCTCGGCGATCGCCATGAACAGGTTGCCCATCACTTCGAGCATCACCGGATCGACGCTGGTGCCCATGGCCGGCATATGCGCGCGCGGCACGGCGCGGGTCAGGATGAGGTTGCCGAATGCGTCCACCTCGGCCCGCCAGCCGGGCTCGACAATGGTGGTGGCGGACGGATCGATGATGAGCGCCGGGCCGTCGATCTTTTGCCCCGGCCCTAGCTCCTGGCGGTCATATAAATCGGGTTCCAGCTTCGCCTCACCCGCCGCCACGCTGAACTCGGCTTCGAGCCCTTCGCCCCGCCCCACCGCCTCGACGATCGCGGTCTCGATAACGACCTCGGCCTCCGGCGCGTCGAAGCCGAAGCGCTGCTTGTGCGCCGCCTCGAAGTCTTCCCGCATCCGGTCCGACACCGGGACCTCAAGGCTGGAATCGCTGCCGTCGTAGCGCAGCGCCGCGCGGCGGCGGATTTCCGGCGCCGCGATGCCCTGCCTGCGCAGCGCCGCGACCGCTTCGGCCTCCAGCTCCCCAAGCACCGCCTCCAAATCCGCGCCGGCGAGGGTGCGCTGGCGCAACTCCACCATGTCGGCCAGCCCCATGCCATAGGCGCTGAGCACGCCGGCGAGCGGGTGGATCATCACCCTGGCGATGCCGAGCGCGTCGGCGACGAGGCAGGCATGCTGGCCGGCGGCGCCGCCGAAGCATTGCAGCGTATAGCGGGTGACGTCGTGGCCGCGGGCGATCGAGATCTGCTTGATCGCGTTGGCCATATTGTCGACCGCGATCCGCACGAACCCTTCCGCCGCCTCGCGCGCGCTCATCCGCGCCTGCGCGGCGAGCTCCTCGCAGAGCGCCTGCGAGGCCGCCGGATCGATCGGCCGGTCGCCATTGGCGCCGAAGACGCGGGGAAAATGATCGGGGCGGATCTTGCCGAGGACGACGTTGCAGTCGGTCACGGTCAGCGGCCCGCCGCGGCGATAGCAGGCCGGGCCCGGCACCGCCCCGGCGCTCGCCGGGCCGACCCGGAAGCGGCGGCCGTCATAGGAGCAGATCGAGCCGCCGCCGGCGGCGACGGTATGGATCTCCAGCATCGGCGCCCGCACCCTGACGCCGGCCACGCTGCGCTCGCTGGTCCGCTCGTACGTGCCGGCGAAATGGGAGACGTCGGTCGAGGTGCCGCCCATGTCGAAGCCGATGACATGATCCTCGCCCGCCTGCGCGGCCGTCCGCGCCATGCCGACGATGCCGCCGGCCGGGCCGGACAGGATCGCGTCCTTGCCGCGGAAGGCGCCGGCGTCGGTCAGGCCCCCGTTCGACTGCATGAAGAAGAGGCGGCCGGCGCCGCCGAGGCCGGCCACCACCTTGTCGACGTAGCGGCGCAGCACCGGCGACAAATAGGCGTCGACCACGGCGGTGTCGCCGCGGCCGATCAGCTTGATCAAGGGCTCGACCTCGTGGCTCGCCGAGACCTGCGTGAAGCCGATCTCGCGCGCCATCTCCACCAGCGCCGCTTCGTGCGCGGTCCAGCGCCAGCCGTGCATCAGCACGATCGCCAGCGCGCGATAGCCGGCATCGAACGCCGCCCGCAGCGCGGCGCGCGCCGCAACGCCGTCGAGCGGGCGAAGCACCTCCCCCTCGGCGGTGACGCGCTCCTCGATTTCGACGACGACACCGTAGAGCGGCTCGGGCAGGACGATCCGGCGCGCGAAGATGTCGGGCCGCGCCTGGTAGCCGATCCGGAGCGCGTCCCCCAAGCCGGCGGTGATCGCCAGCGCCACCGGCTCGCCCTTGCGCTCGAGCAGGGCGTTGGTGGCGACCGTCGTCCCCATCTTGACCGCGCCGACCGTCCCGCCGCCGGCTTGCGTCAGGATCTCGCCGATCCCGGCGACCGCCGCGTCGGCGTATCGCCCGGGATTGTCGGAGAGCAATTTGCGCACGACCAGCCGTCCATCGGGGGCGCGCGCGACGATGTCGGTGAAGGTGCCGCCCCGGTCGATCGCGAAAGTCCAGGCGGCCGTCATCGCGCCGCACTAGCAAAGGCCGCTTGACCCGGCCAGCCGCTTGGGACAGCGCTTGGCGATGGCCGACGAAACCGAACCAGACGATTCAGCGCTGACCGCGGGCGATTTCCACACCATCGCCCAGAAGCAGATCATGAACGCGGTCTTCGCGACCCTCTCCGAAGCGAAGATGCCGTGGAACCTGGTCGCGCCCTTCCTCGAGGCCGCGCGCGAGGTCTGCGCCGGCGATTTCGCCGAGAATGGCCGCATCACCCTCCACACGATGCGCGCCGAGGGCGAGACCTGGGTCGAGGCCGAGGAGGCGTTCCTCGGCATCGCCGTCGCCGACCGCGAGACCGGCGAGGATTGGCTGGCCGAGACCTATTGGCTCTCCGATGTCGCCACCGCCGGCGCCAATCGCGAGGACGTGCAGGCGGTCATTGCCGGCCTCGAGCGGACGATCGCCAAGCTGAACCTGTGGCTGGAAAACGGCGGCCCGGCCGCGGCCGAGGCCCCTGCAGAAGCCTAGCCAGGCTCGCTACGTCATGCTGACGAAAGTCAGCACCCATGAACACGGATTGCGAAGCTTCGCAAAGACCGTGTTCATGGATCCCGGATCAAGTCCGGGATGACGCTGACGGGCCTTCAGCGGCCGGTGACGCCGCGCTCGTAGAGCTGGATGCAGCGGTCGTCGCCCGGCCCCGGACGGCACGGCGGATAGGTCGTGGCGACCTCCTCGAGCGGGCCGCCCATGCCGGTGTAGCTCGCCGCCTCGGCGCCCTCGTCGGCCGCGGTTTCACCCAATGCGGCGTCGACCGCGCCGTCGCCGTTCATCGCCAGCACCGGCTCCTCGGGTCCGCCGACGCCGGTATAGGTCGTGCCGCCCATCTCCGCGGCCAGGGTGGTGTCGACCGGCTCGTAGGGGCCGCCGACGCCGTCGGTCGCGCTGTTCTCGGCCAAGGTTCCGGTCGGTCGGTCCCAATTGGCGAGCTGGGCGCGGACGCCGCGCTCGTAGAGCTGGATGCAATGGTCGTCGCCCGGGCCCGGGCTGCACGGCGGATAATTGCCGGCAGCCGGCTGCGGCGTCGTCTCGGCCAGCGACTGGTCGTCGGCGATCCAGCTCGCCGAGACGGCTTCGGCCTTCGCGACCTTGGGCAGGTCGGTCGATTTGGCGACCAGCACCGTCTCCGCCGCCTTGACGCCCGGATCGACCGCCGCCACCGGCACCTTGTCGGAATGGGCGATTGGTGAACTCGACGGCGCCCAGGCGAGGGCGGACGTGCCGATGAGCAGCGCGCCGGCTGCGAGAATGATGCGCTTCATGTTGATCTCCGTACCTGTCGAGCCCCCACGCCCACATCGGAGTGCGTTGCGGCTGTGAAACGGACCGCAGGGCAGCTTATATCCGGCAAACCGGGCGCCTCGTCAGAAACTCCCCTCGATTCGCCGCGAATAACCCTCGGCCGACGGCCGGAAGCCGGCGGCGGCTAGGCGGGGCGCGAGGCTGGGGTCGGTCTGGCGGATGACGAGGTCGATCCGATAGCGGCCGTCGGCGCGAACGCTCAGGTTCAATTGCCCCGCCGGGCTGGCGAGGGGAAGCAGCAGCGCGCCCTCGGCGCAGCGCACGTCGCCGGCGAGCCCGCCGGGCAAGGCGACGCCGCCGATCTCGCCGGCGAGCGCGACCCGGACCCTTCCCTCCGCGCTCTCGCACAATTGGTCCGCGAACCGCGCGCTGACGTCGTCGAGGTCGAACGCCGCGATCGGGATTGGTGCGAGCAGCGCGCCGGTCCGCAATTGCCCGGTCATGTCCTCGAGCGCGAAGCTGTGGCGCGAGACGGTGATGGCGCCTTCGAAGCGGCCGCCATGCGCCTCGTCGCGGGACAGCGACAGCCGCGCCTGGCCGAGCAGCAGCGGCAGCACGTTCAGCCGCGCGTCGAGGTCGCCCAGCGGCACCGGCCCGAACTGCGCTTCCTTGAGCACGCCGAGCCAGATGCTGCCGCTCGCCTCGCGCGCGGCGAGGCCGCCGCCGAACCATCCCGCCGCGAGTCGCAGCGGGATCAGGGCGACCATCGAAAAGGCGAAGACGGCGAGGAAGAAGACCGTCCGGTCGAGCGGCAGCCGGAAGCGCATCAGCGGCCCGCCGCCTTGAGCGCGATCTCGGCCGAGAGCGTCCGGTCGGCATTGGCCTGGGCGCGCAGCCGCTCGACGACGAGGCCGCGCCGCTCCATCTGCGCGACCCAGCCGAACAGCGCCTGCGGGCGCGCTGCGTCGACCGCGACGCTGGCCCGCCCCGGCCCCAGCCGGGCAATTCGCGCGTCCGTGAAGCCCGCCGCCGAGGCGGTCTCGGCGACGACCTGATCGGCCGGTCCCGTCGCCGCCGGTCCCGCCGCCGGCCGCGCATGCGCCCGTGCTTCGGCGAGCGCGACCACGGCCGCGCCGTGGCGCTGCTTGGCCGCGTCGAGCGCGTCGGCCAGCGGCCGCACGACGAGCAGCCAGGCGATGACGACGGCGAGCAAAGCAAGCATCACCCCGATCAGCCAGCGCTCGCGCGCGCTGCGGACCTCCCACCAGGCGGTCATGCCGGCCTCAGCACGAGCTCGGCGGTCGGCTGGCCGCCGGCGCTGGTCAGGTTGCCGCCCTCGACCGCCAGCCCGCTCGCCTCGGCGCGGGCGCGGAAGGCGGCGAGGGTCGCCGGGTTGTCGACCGCGACGGTGGCGCCGAGGCTGCCGTCGGCGCGATATTCAAGCCGGGTCAGCTCGAGATTCGGGGTCGAGCGGACCGCTTCGAACAGCAACGGCGCGAGCGCGCCGAAGCCGGGCCGGTTTGCGGCCGCGCGCGGGCCGCCGAGCGCGGCCGCCTCGGCCTCGAGCCGATCGGCGTCGAACGCATAAAGCGTGATCGTCGCGATCTGGACGACCAGCGAGACGAGCGCCAGCGCCCCCCCCAGCAACGCGAGGCGGCGCAGGCGCCCGGTTTCGAGCCGCCACTGCCGGCGCTTGGCGAACGGCCCCTGGCGCAGGTTGAGGACGGGATCGGCGAGCGCGGCGGCCAGCCCCGCCTCGAACGCCTCCTCGTCGATCGTCTCGACCGACGCATCGCCGACGAGCAGCGCGGCGAGCTCGGGCTCGACGCTGAACGCGGCGGCGAGCCCGCGATGGTCGAGGCCGCGCCGGACCAGCCCTTTGGCGGGAGGCGGCAGCAGCAGCGTCTCGGGCACGATCAGGTCGGGATCGCCCTCCACCCAGAGATTCATCCGCGCGATCGGCACCAGGGCGACCGGGGTCAGCCCGTTCTCGGGCCGGCCGGCGGCAACGTGCATGTCGGACATAGGCTCGGCGCTGGCGTCAGCCAGCATCAGCCGCGCCGCCGCCGCGGCCTGAGCCGGGGTCAGGTCGCCGGCCAGCTCCAGCCAGTGGATCGCCACTTCGGTTCCCGGCACCGCCAGCGCCGTCGCCGGCCCGGTCCCCGGCACGACCAAGGCCTCGCCGCCGCCGGCGAAGCGGAGCAGGGTCTCGCCCCCTTGTCCCGGATCAGTTGGTGATGTCGGCATCGTCCCCCGACCCACCCTCGCGGCCGTCGGCGCCCCAGGACGCGATAGCGTAGGGCCGGCCCCCGTCGCCGGGGCTCTTATAGCGGAAGGGATGGCCCCACGGATCGTTTTCGAGGCGCCTCAGATAGCGTCCGGCGAGCAGCGCCTGGAGCCCTTCCTGGGTGGTCGGATAGCGGCGATTGTCGAGATAATACATGTCGATCGCCTGTTCGAGCGTCCTGACGCTGGCCTGCGCCGTCGTGACCTTGGCATGCTCGGCCGCAGGCATGACGTTGATGATGACGATCGTCGCGAGCAGGGCGATGATGACGAGGACGACCATCAATTCGACGAGCGTAAACCCTTCAATCCTCCCCTGCTTGTGCAGGGGAGGGGGACCGCACGAAGTGCGGTGGAGGGGCTTTCTGCGCCCAAGAAGCCCCTCCACCATGCTTCGCATGGTCCCCCTCCCCTCGAAATCGAGGGGAGGATTTCGGCGGCGACGAGCGGTCATCAATAGCCTCCAGCCAGAGTATCGAGCTGCAGGATCGGCAGCAGGATCGACAGCACGATCAGGGCGACGATGACGCCCATCACGATGATGATCGCCGGCTCGAGCAGCGACAGAGCGGTGGTGGTGAAGGCGTCGAACTCGCGGTCGAGATAGTCGGCGGCGCGCTCGAGCATGACATCCAATTTGCCCGAGGCCTCGCCCGAGGCGGCGAGATAGACGAGCAGGGGCGGGAAGAGGCCGGCGCGCTTGAGCGCTCCCGACAGGCTGCCGCCGGTGCGGATCGATTCGGCGATCTCGGCCGAGGCCGCGCGCAGCACCCGGTTGTGGACGGTGCCGGTGGTGAGCCGCAGGCCTTCGAGCAAGGGCAGCCGGCTCGCCACCATCGTCGACAGCGTCCGCGCCATCCGTGCCGCGTGGAGATCGCGGATCAGCCGGCCGATCAACGGCAGCCTGAGCAGCATCCGGTCGAACTTCATCCTGATCCCCTCGTCCTTGAGCGCGCGGCCGGCCAGGAAAACGGCAAGCGCGAGCAGCAGCAGCAGCGCCCACCACCAGGCGGCGAGGAAATTGGAGAGGCCGATCACGATCCGGGTCAGGAGCGGCAGCGACTGGCCGATGTCGCGGAACTGCTCGACCACCTTGGGGACGACGAAGATCATCAGCGCGAACACGACGAACGCCGCGACGATCGCGAGGATGATCGGGTAAGCGAGCGTCGAGAGCACCTTGCCGCGCACCACCGCCTGGCGCTCCATCAAATTGGCGAGCCGCTCCAAAATCTGGGGCAAGGTCCCCGACGATTCGCCGGCCGAGACCATCGCGCGATAGAGCGGCGGGAAGCTGGCCGGCTCGCGCGCCATCGCTTCCGAAAGCCGGCGGCCCTCGACGACGCCGGCATGGACGTTGCCGAGCACGCGCCGCACCTCGTCGCGCTCGGCCTGGCGCGAGACGGTGCGCAGCGCCTCTTCGAGCGGCGTCACCGTGATCAGGGTTGCGAGCTGGCGGGTGAAGAGCGTCAGCTGCTTGGCGCCGATCTTCCGCCGCGCGAACAGCCCACGCGAGAGCAAGGGCGCGGCATGCTCGGCCGCCGGCTCGATCCGGACGACGTAGAGCCGGCGCGAGACGAGCTGGTCGCGCGCCGCCTCGCTCGTGTCGGCGCGCACCGAGCCGCGCCGCTCGCGGCCGGCGGTGTCGAGCCCGACATAGGCGAACTCAGGCATCCGCCGCCTCCCGGCGCGAGACCCGCAGCGCTTCCTCCGGGCTGGTCACGCCGCCCTCGACCAGCGCGCGCGCCGCATCGGCCAGCCTGTCCTGGCTGCGGAAGCCATGGGCCGCGATCGCCGTCTCCTCCGCCCCCGCATTGATCATCCGGCGGGTCTCCTCGTCGACCCGCACCGCCTCGAACAAGCCGATCCGTCCCTTGTATCCGCTGCCCGCGCAGGCGGGACAGCCTGTCGGCTCGTAGACAATCGTACCCGGCTCGAGCCCCAGCGCGGCGGCGAGCGAGCCCGGCGCCTCGACCGGTTCGCGGCATTCCGGGCACAGCCGCCGCACCAGCCGCTGCGCGATCACCGCGCGGACCGTCGAGGCGATCAGGAACGGCTCGACCTTCATGTCGCGCAGCCGCGTGATCGCGCCGACCGCGTCGTTGGTGTGGACGGTGGAGAGGACGAGATGGCCGGTCAGCGCCGCCTGGACGGCGATGTCGGCGGTCTCGCGGTCGCGGATCTCGCCGACCATGACGACGTCGGGATCCTGCCGCAGGATCGCCCGCAGCCCGGCGGCGAAGGTGAGGCCGACCTGCGGGTTGATCTGGGTCTGGCCGACGCCGTCCACGGCATATTCGACCGGGTCCTCGACGGTCAGGATGTTGCGGCTGCCGTCGTTCAAGAGCTTCAGCCCGGCATAGAGCGTCGTCGTCTTGCCCGAGCCGGTCGGGCCGGTGACGAGGACGATGCCGTTGGGCACGGAAAGGGCGTCGCGGAACAGCGCCGTCACCGCCTCGGTCATGCCGAGCATGTCGAGGTCGATGCCGGCATTCTCCTTGTCGAGAATGCGCAGCACGACCCGCTCGCCGGCGCGGCTCGGCAGCGTGGAGACGCGCACGTCGATCAGCTTGCCGCCCAAAGTGAGCCCGATCCGCCCGTCCTGCGGCAGCCGCCGCTCGGCGATGTCGAGCCGCGCCATCACCTTGACCCGGCTGACCACCACCGGCGCGACATGCGCGGGCATCCTCAGCGTCTCCCTCAGCACCCCGTCCATCCGCATGCGGACGACGAGGCCGGTCTCGTAGGGCTCGATATGGATGTCGGAGACGCCCTGCCGCGCCGCGTCGGCGATGATGCCGTTGATCAGCCGGATCGCGGGGGCGTCGTCGGACGTGTCGAGGAGATCCTCGGCGCTCGGCAGCCCCGCCGCGAGATCGTCACCGAAGCCCAATGAGCCGGCCGCGTCCGCCGCCGCCTCGGTCCCCGAGGGATAGAGGTCGGAGAGCAGGCGGTCGAAGGCCGGCGGATCGACCTCATGCACCGCAAATGGCCGGGCGAGGAAGCGCCGCAATTCGATCAGCGCCTTCGGGTCCGCGCCTTCGCGCATGGCGACGTCTAACCGGCCTTCGTCCTCGCCGGTCGGCAGCAGGCCGTGGCGCCGGGCGAAGGCGTAGGGCACCTTCATGGCTGCGGCGCCTCGGGCGGGGGCGTCACCACCTGGTCCTGCGGCTGCGCGGCCTGCGGCGCGGCGGGGGGGACAGTCCCCATATAGTCGCGGACCAGCTCGTCAAGGGTCGGCTCGCGGTTCGGGTTGACGATGAGCTGGTGGCCGCGGACGTAATCGTAGCGCCGCGCGCTCATTTCCTGCGCGTCCTCGGCCGTCCTCAGGATGGTCGGCCGGATGAAGACCATGAGGTTGGTGCGCGCCCGCGCGCGGCCGCGCGAGCGGAACAGATTGCCGACGATCGGGATGTCGCCGAGGACCGGCACCCGCTCGAGCGTGCGCCGGTCGTTGTCGTCGAGAAGGCCGCCGACGCCGACGATGTCGCCTTCGTCGACGGTGATCGTATTCTCGATCTCGCGTTTGTTGAGGATGAGGTCCTGCGACCCCGAGGCGACCGGCCCGGCGATCGAGCTGACTTCCACGCGCAGGTCCAGCTTGATCGTGCCGCCGGCGTTGATCTGCGGCCGGACCTGAAGGGTGATGCCGACATTCTGCCGCTGCACGGTGCGGAACTGGTTGTCGAAATTGGGCGACAGCGCCTGGCCGGTGGTGATCGGGATTTCCTGGCCGACCAGGATGTGCGCCTCGACATTGTCGAGCGTCATGATCGACGGCGTCGACAGGATGTTCGACTGATTGTCGGAGCGGACGGCATTGAGGATCGCGCCGAAGATCGCGTTGCCGCTGCGCAGCGCCACCCCGGCGAGGCCGCCGTTGATGCCGGCGAGCTGGCTGGCCGCCGTGTTGATCAGGTCGGAGCCGGTGCCGGTCGTGGTGGTCGTGGTCGAGCCGGTGCCGGTGGTGACCGTGGTCGTGGTGCCGCCCAGCTCGCGCGCGGCGACGGCGCCGGCGATGGTGCCGATATTGGGGCTGATGTTGGAATAATTGGTGATCCCGAACGGGATGTTGGAGCCGCGCAGGCCCGACAGGAAGAGCTGGACGCCGAGCTGTTGCGCGGCGGTGTCGGAAATCTCGACGATGATCGCCTCGACCAGCACTTGCGGGCGACGGACATCGAGCTGGCGGATCACTTCGCCCAGGGTGCGCTGGATGTCGGGCGGGGCCGAGATGACGATCGCGTTCGCGCCTTCGAAGCGTGTCACCACGGCGTTGCGGCCGCCCGTCGCGCTGCCGCCGCCCGCGGCGGGCGCGGACGTTACGACCGGCGCGGGCGCGGCGCCCGCCGGGCCCGTCCGCGACATCGCGCCCGGGCCGGTCGCGGCGCCGCTGGTGCCGAGGCTGCTGAGCCGGGACCCGGAAGGCGCGGCCGCGGAGGCTGGCGCCTGGCCGATCACCTGCTGGAGCACCGGCAGCAGCTGCTCGGCGTCGGCATGATCGAGGAAGACGACGCGAAGCTCGCTGCCGTGCGCGGCGCGGCGGTCGAGATCGCGGGCGATGGCGGCGAGCTGGGCCACCGCCGCGCCGTCGCCCCTGAGGGCGATCGAGTTGGAGCTGTCGATCGGCACCACCGACACGCCCTCGGGCGCGAGCTGGGTCAACGCCGCGGCGATCTCGCGCGCGCCGCTATTGTCGAGGCCGACGACCCGGGTCGCCTGCGCATCGACGTCGATCCGCGCCAGCACCTGGCGGATCCGGGCGACATTGTCGGCGAAGTCCGAGACGACAATCGAGCTGCGGCTGGCGGTGATCGAGCCGTCGCGGCCGACCATCGGCCGCAGCGTCTCGACCGCGGCGGCGGCGTCGATGTGCCGCACCCGGAAGATCTCGGTGACGAAGCCCGAGGCGCTCACCCGGCGGCCGACCGGCGCGCTCGCCGCCGCGCCCGCGACCGGCTGGACCCGCAACGCCCCGCCCGCGACCGGCACCGCGACATAGCCGTTGGCGCGCAGCGTCGAGAGGAACAGCTCGAAATATTCCGAGCGCGACAGCGGCCGCTCGGTCACCACCGAGACCCGGCCCTGCACGCCCGGATCGATGATGAAGGTCCGGCCGGTGACGCGGGAGGCATCCTGGATGAAGGCGCGGATGTCGGCGTCGCGCAGGTTCAGCACATGCTGCGCGGAGGCCGGCGTCACGGCGGCGCAGGCCAGCGCCAGGGCAATCAAAGCTCGCTTCACCGGTTCACCCTCATTCTCAAGGGCACCGCCTGCCCTCCCCGATCGACCATCACCGTGACGTCGCCATTGCCCATCGCCGCCCGCGCCTGCTCGAGCGAGGAGACGCGCTGGCCGTTGATCGCGACGATCACGTCGCCGGCGACGAAGCCCGAAGCGCGGAACGCCTGGCCGCCGTCGCTGCCGGGGCCGACGATGAGGCCATTGACCTGGCCGCCCGCCAATCGCGGCTGGAAATTGATCGGCTGGCTGCCCGTCACGGGTGCGGGCGCGGCCGGCGCGGGCGCGATCGCCCCGGCCGCGCCGATCGTCTGCGCCGGCGGCGACTGGTCGAGGAAGATCTGCTCGGCCATGCCGCCGCGGCTGATCGTGACATTGTCGAAGCCGACTGCAGTCAGCGTCACGCCCGGCATGATCTCCTCGCCGACCGCGAAGCTCAGCTGGCGGCCGTCGGGAAGGGCGATGATCGCGGACCCGCGGCCGGTCGCGCGGTCTTCGCGCACGCCGTAGAGCTTGAGGTTGAGCGAGGTCACCACCGCCGGCCCGGCGGCGCCGTTGAGGCGGAAGAAAGGATCGAAATTGGCGAGCGTCGAGGCATCGGCCGGCGCGGCCAGCGCGCCGCTCGCCTTCCAGTCGCCGACCGGCCCGATCGGCGTCACCAGGATCCAGGCGAGCCGGGCCGCCTGGATCGCGATCAGCACGATCAGGACCAGCTCCGCCAGCGTATAGGCGGTCGGGCGCGGCAAGCGGAACTCAACCAGCTGGCGCATGCCTTCCCCGAATCCCCTCCCCAAAGCGGGCCACCCCGCCCAGCTATGCCGGCCCCGTGACTCAAATATGTCAGGGCCGCCGCATATGGTATGACGGCTCATCGTCTTGAGCTGGTTGGCGAAAAACGCCTCCCCTTCCCGAGAAGAGTCGTGCTTGGCGGGGACGTTCACAGCTTTTGGGAGGCCGCGCAAGGGGACACTTGTATACAAGTGTCCCCTCAAACGCGGCGGGCGGCGCCCCTAGGGAAAGGCGCCGCCCCTGAGCTTCCTCCATAATGGGACGAATATGGATGAAAGCTGAATGGCTTAGGCAGGGTCCGCACTCGGGGCCGGAGGTGGCCGTGATCGGCCAGGGAAGCCGTTTGGGCAGGAGCGGGCCGAAGGGCGGGTCAGGCAACCCGTCCGAGGCACGCGACGCATCCAAACGGCTTCCCTGGCCGACCGCGAAGCGGCGGCCTGTCCTTTGCCGCCTGGCGGCGTCGGTGCGTCGGTCACGATGCCTCAAGCATCGCTCCCTCCTTCCCAGACAACAAATGCCAGCCCGTCACGCCTAGCGAGAGAGGGACAGCTACCGGTAGCTGTCCCCAACGCCGCTTAGCTACGCGATTCGCGCCAGAGCATCAGCGCGAGGCCGCCGGCGACGATCAACCCGGCGACGCTCACCCATTGCGGCACCACCATGTTGTGCACCACGACCTCGAACGGGCGGAGCAGCCGGTAGAGGTGAACGAGCGCGATCAGCGCGAAGATGACGATGGCGAGGGTGGTGAACGGCTTCATGGCGCAAATCTCCCCTGACGTTCGTCAGCGTAGCACCGATGCGCTCAATAAGTGAGGGTGACGATAATCCGGTCGCCGTCGCGGACGGTGGTGACGGCCGCGGCCCCGGCATTGGCGACGCGGACGGCGCCGCGCTCGACCGCCACGGTCGGGCGCGCGGCCACCTCGGAGCGGACCACGGTCGCGCCGACGCTCATCGAGGCGCCGGCGCTTTGCGCCATGCCAAGGAGAATGAGGCCAAGAGCCATGAAGCTCCCATGCAGCCGAATTGCGCACCGGCCAAGATCGGAATGCTACGGTGCTGTCCCGGAGCGGGATGTTAACCGAACCCGCTCGACGCAGAGCCGGAACGGGAAGCGGCGGACGATGCGGACATGCTCGGGGGCAATGCCGGCGTCGGCGAGGATCGCCCGCCATTCGGCCGGGCGGAACGCGCGGGCGATGGACAATTGCCCGTCCTCGCGGACGATGCGGTGGACCATCAGCAGCCGGGCGAGCAGCGGGAAGCCCCAGTGCGAGAAGCCGTGGCGGTGCAGGTCGCAGATCAGCCAGCCCAGCCGCGCCTCGCCTTCCATGTAGCGCAGGAAGGTGCGCAGCTGATCGTCGGTCATATGGTGGGTGACCTGGCTCGAGATGACGAAATCGAACGGCCCCGCCTGATCGAGATAGTCGCCGGCGCGATAGTCGATTCGCAGGTCGGCGGGGGTCGCCGCGCGCGCCGCCGCGACGCTCTTCTGGTTGAGGTCGACGCCGACCAGATCGGCCGCGATGCCGCGCTTTTTCGCCCAGCGGGCGATCGCGCGCAGCACGTCGCCGTCGCCGAAGCCGACGTCCATCAGCCGGAGGCTTCTCGCCCCGCCGACCGCGCGCTTGAGGTAGGCGAGCACCGACAAAGCGGTGAACGTCCAGCGATTGACGCGGGCGAGGTCGTGGAGGACCCGCTCGTAGACCGCCGGATCGAGATCGGCGGCGTCCATCTGCTCTTCCTGGCGGGAGCGGACGGCGAGCTTGCTCATGACGCTCCTATCGGCCCGGCGGGACGTTGAAACAATAGGGCGCGCGGACTAAGCGTCGGCCGCGATGCGCAGGGCCCCGACCTTCGCCCTTCTCGGCCTGTGGAGCGCCGCCGCCGCGGCGGCGGCCCCGGTCGAGGGCCTGTGGCTGACCGACGACCGCAAGGGCGTGGTCCGGATCGGCCCGTGCGGGCGGCAGATGTGCGGCTGGGTCGCCCGCGTCATCGACCGCGGGCCCGGCGTGCCGACGCGCGACGTCCGCAATCCCGATCCGCGGCTGCGCGGCCGGCCGATCCTCGGCCTGCCGACGCTGACCGGCTTCAGCGGCGCGGGCGGCGAATGGACCGGGGGCCGCGCCTACGACCCCAAATCCGGCCGTTCCTATCGCGCCAGCCTGTCGCTGCAGCGGGACGGCGCGCTCAACGTCACCGGCTGCGTGCTGTTCATCTGCCAGACCAAGCGCTGGACGCGGACACGCTAGGCTTCTCCCAGGTGAAAACGCCGTAGCGCATCGCGCCGCTGCGCAGCGCCAGCATCAGCCGCGGCAGGCTGAGCAGGAACGAACGGTTCTTGGTATTGCGGCTGAGTGCCAGCCGGCGGAAGGAACCGTCGGTCAGCAGCTTGAGCGCCACCCGCCGCGCACAGATCGACCAGGTCCTGCGCACCTCGCGGCTGACGTCCTCGAAACCGCGCGGCGCAAAGCCCGCGCCGTGCGCCAGCGCTTCATATTCCTCGCGGCTGCCCATGCTCGGCAACCTGCCCTCGCGGCAGATCGGCTCGAGCAGGTGGCGGATCTCGAACCGGCCCGGCGCGCTCTTCGCCAGCCAGGCGCAGACGACCAGCCGGCCGCCGGGCTTCAATACCCGGAAGGCCTCGGCGAAGAAGCGTGCCTTGTCGACCATATGCTCGGAGCTTTCGATCGCATAGGCGCGGTCGAAGGCGGCGCCCTCGAGGCCGTTGTCGAGCCAGTCGCGCTCGAAGCAGGTGATATTGCCCCGGGTTTCGGCGATCCGCGCCTGCGCCGCCGAGATGGTGAGCCCGGTCACCGCGACGCGATGGCGCTCGGCGAGCTGCGCGGCGCTCGCGCCATAGCCGCAGCCGATGTCGACGACCTTCTGCCCCGGCGCGAGGGCGAGCCGGCCGGCGACGAGCTCGACCAGAGCCTCGGTCGCCTCGCGCGGGCTTTCGGCCCCGGTCCGCCAAAGCCCGTGATGGACATGCTCGCCCCAGATCGCCCGGTAGGTGTCGTCGAGCTCGTCATAATGGCCGCCGACATCGGCGGCGGTCTGGGGCGCGCTCGGGAAGATCATGTGCACATCGACAGGAAGGCGATCTCCATCACCGTGCCGCCCTCCACGGGAAGCGGATTGTCGGGATAGTCGACCCGTTCGGCGACTCCGCCCTCGGCGGTGCGGCGCTCGCGCGCTTTGGCGTTGATCGTGCGGTGGGCGCAGTCGATCACCAGCAGAAAGGCATCGAGGCTGCGCGACGCGCCGGGGTCGGTCATGCGGAACCAGGCGGTGCGGCTGTTGCCGTCCTGGACCAGGGTCGACGCATCGACCGCGATCGATTGGCTCGAGCCCGCCGCGCCGAGGTTGAGCCAGGTGGAGGGGCGCGGCGCGCTGGCGGCGGCCTGCGCCTGCTCCCGGGCGCGCTCCTCGGCCTGCTGCAGCTCGCGCGCATGGGTCTCCGCCGCGGTGACGCCGCAGGCGGCGTCGGCGCGGGCGAGCGCAAGCGGCACCGCGGCGTCGCCCATCGCGTTGGCGACGCGGGCAAGGTCGCGCAGCGTCAGCCGCGCGGCATCCTCGCCGCCCTGGCGGAGGCTGCCGGCGGTGCGGGCGAACAGGCGCAGCTGGAGCGGCGTCAGGCTGTCGCCGAGCCGCTCGCCCATGCAGCGCGCGTCGGCGACGTTGAGCCCGTAGCGGATGAACTGCGGCGAGGTGATGTTCGACACCGGCCCGACATAGTCGCGCAGCTGCCCGGCGCAGCCGGCGAGCAGGGCCAGAGCAAGGGCGAATGGGATCCGCGGCGACATCGCGCGCTGGTTACCAACGCGCCGCCGCGGAGGCCATGGCTATTCGCTCAGGCGGCCGCCGTCACGTGCTGCCGGCACTTCATCAGCGGCTGGACGCGGGTGCCGAACAATTCGACGCCCTCGACGAAATGGTCGAAGGTCAGGAGCACGCCGCCGGTATTGGGCACCTCGGCCATCTCGTCGAGCATCCCCGCGATCTTGGCGTAGCTGCCGACCAGGGTGCCGATGTTGATGTTGACCGCGCCCTCGCGCGCGGCGAGCTGGCGCACGTTGGTGGTCGGGTTGTGCTTGTCGGCCGCGCCCTGCTCGGCGAGCCAGGCGATCGCCTCGAGGTCGACGCCGTCATTGTAGCTCTTCCACTTGGCCTCGGCCTCCGCGTCGGTCTCGCCCATGATCAGCATGACGAGGACGAACATGCGCACGTCGCGGCCGGTCTTGGCGGTGGCGGCGGCAAGCCGCTCGTTATTGGCGGCGAACGCCTTGGGGGTGTTGACGCCCTTGCCGAGGCAGAAGGCGTAATCCGCCCACTTCGCGGAGAAAGCGAGGCCTTCGTCCGAGCTGCCGGCGCAGATGATCTTCATCTCGCCTGTCGGCTGCGGGCGGACCCGGCAATCGTCCATCTGGTAATATTTGCCCTTGAAGTCGCTTGTCCCCGTTTCCCAGAGCTCGCGCAGGATCTGCGCATATTCGCCGAGCATGGTGTAGCGGTCGCGGAAATGGTCGTCGCCGGGCCACAGCCCCATCTGGCTGTATTCGGGCCGCTGCCAGCCGGTGATCAGGTTGAGCCCGAAGCGGCCGTGGCTGACCGAATCGATCGTGTTGCACATCCGCGCGGCAAAGGCGGGGGGGATGACGAGCGTCGGGCAGGTCGCGTAGATCTTGATCTTCTCGGTGACCGCGGCGAGCGCCGCCATCAAGGTGAAGCTTTCGAGGTTATACTCCCAGAACTGGGTCTTGCCGCCGAAGCCGCGCAGCTTGATCATCGAGAGCAGGAAATCGAGGCCGTATTTCTCGGCCCTGAGCGCGATCTCCTTGTTCATGTCGAAGCTCGGCATGTACTGCGGCGCGTTTTCGCTGATCAGCCAGCCATTGTTTCCGATGGGCGTGAAGACTCCGACTTCCATATGGGTCACTCCTCGATGGGCTCCTCGCCTGCCAGCCAGGGCAGGACGCGGTCATAAAAATCCTCGGGCTCGGTCACGTTGCTCGCATGGCCGCCGCTGAACTGGAGCATGCGCGTGCGATTGGGCAACAGCTCGCACAGGTCGCGCGCCGCATGGCACGGCACCAGCGCGTCATCGGCCGTGGCGAGCACCAGCACTGGCGTCTCGACGGCCCGCAGCGTCTCGCCGGGATCCCAGGCCCGCAGCGCCGCAATGCGCTTTTCGACCGTGTCGGTGCCCGGGAAATGGATGAGCTGCTGCTCGGCCTCTTCGTCGAGCCGCTCCGAATGGACCGACGTCCAGTCCGGCGGATAGAGGAAGATCGGCTGCGCGCGCAGATAGGCCTCCGGCCCGCTGTCCCGCAGCAGGCAAAGCCGGATGTCGAAGCAGCGCGCCGTATAGGGGTCGAGCGCGGCCCAGCCGTTGACGACGACGAGCCGGCCGAGCCGCTCGGGCGCGATCATGGCCAGAGCGAGGCCAATCAGCCCGCCGGCCGCATGGCCGACCAGATGGGCGCGGCCGATGCCGAGCGCGTCCATCAGGGCGATCAGGTCGCGCGCCATGTCCTCGACCGCGACCTGATCGGGAAGGCCGCGGTCGCTGCGGCCGGTGCCGCGATGATCGTAAAGCAGGACGCGGTAGCGCTCGGCGAAGGCGGTCAGGTTCGGCGACCAATAGGAAGCCGAGCCGCCCAGGCCGGGCGAGAGGATCAGGACCTCGCCCTCGGCGGGGCCGTGCCATTCGTACCAGAGGCCCGCGGCGTGCGGCATCAGCCGATATGCGCCACGGATGCGATCTCGACGAGCAGGCCCGGCTTCACGAGGCCGCACTGGATGCAGTAGCGCGCCGGCTTGGCGCCGGGAAAATATTCGGCATAGACCGCGTTCATCGCCGGGTAGTCGGCCCAGTCGGTCAGGAAGATGTGGTTGAAGCAGACGTCCGCCAGCGAGGCGCCGGCGGCCTCGAGCGTTATCCCGATCGTCTCCAGCACATGGCGCGTCTGCGCGCCCGCATCGCCGGGATGAAGGACGCTGCCCCCCTCCCCCAGCGCCAGCGTCCCCGAGACGTAGACCGTGTTCCCGGCCTTGGTCCCAGCGGAATAAGGCGCGATCGGGGTCGGGAATTGCGGCGGGTTGATGGGCTCGAATGGCATCGCTTCACTCCTGGTCTTTGGGCATCTGGCCGAACGTGCCGCAGAAATCGGCGACGGTGGAGACCCAGCCGAAGAATTTCTCGACATTGTAGACGCTCGCCGCCTGGATGAAGTCGGGGCCGAGATGGTGGGTCGCGTCCTCGAGCATCACCCCGAAATATTCGAGGTGGAAGCCGTCGCGCAAAGTCGATTCGACGCAGACGTTGGTGGCGATGCCGACGAAGACGATGTTGCGGATATTGCGCGCGCGCAACGTCGAATCGAGCTGCGAGTTGAAGAAGGCGCTGTAGCGGGTCTTGGGCAAAACGATGTCGCCTTCCTGCGGCGCCAGCGCGTCGACCAAAGCATAGTCCCAGCCGCCTTTGGCGAGCAACTTTCCCTCGAGCTCGGGCTTCTCGCGCATGGTCTTGAGCGCGTTGGACTTGTGCCAGTTGGGCGAGCCCGGCCCGCCCGCCTCGACATAGGCCGGGTCCCAGCCGTTCTGCAGGTAGACGACGAGCACGCCCGCCGCCCGCGCCGTTTCCAGCACCTTGCCGATCTGCCCGATCGTCCCCGCCGCGCCGGCAATGTCGAAGCCGGCGAGATCGACATAGCCGCCTTGGCTCGCATAGGCGTTCTGCATGTCGATGACGACGATCGCGGTTTCGTCGGCCGAAACCCGGATCGGCTCGGGCCGCGCCGGCAGCGTCACGACGCGGCCCTTCGATGCGCCCGCTTCAACCGTCATGTGTTCACGCCCCTTTTGTTTCAGAGATGTTGTCCCCAAAGTCGCCCGCGCACAAGTCAGCCCGAGAAATCGCCCCGGAAGACGAAGTCGGCGAGCGGCTTGCGGTCCGAGGGGGTCTCGCGAGCGCGCAGCTTGTCGTCGAGCTGGGCGGGATCGCCGATCCGGCCGATCACGCAGGCCGCCTCCAGCCGGTAGCGCTCGGGGATGCGAAGGTCGGCCCGGGCCAACTCGTATTGAACGCCCGACATGCCGTGGGCGTGATAGCCCATCCGCGTCGCCTGCAGCGCCAGCGACACCCAGGCCGCGCCGGCATCGAAGCTGTGGGTGTGCGAGCCGGCCGGTGCGCCGGTCTCCTTGTCGGTGAAGGGCAGGCTGTCGGAGAGGATGTAGACCAGCACCGAGGCCGAGTGCGCCCAGCTCTGGTTCCAGGGAATGAGCAGCGACAGGAAGCGCGCCCAATTCTCCTCGCCGTTTTTGGCATAAAGGAAGCGCCAGGGCTGCGAGTTGAACGCCGACGGCGCCCACCGCGCCGCCTCGAACATGGTCAGCAGATCCTCGTCGGGAATCTCCGACCCGTCGAAAGCGCGCGGCGACCAGCGTTCGAGGAAGAGCGGATCGATCGGGTGATCGGGACGGCGAGGTGACATGCGCGCTCCTCTAGCATCCCCTCTCCTCGATGGGGAGGGTTAGGGAGGGGTGGACTCTCCGCCGGGACGGAGCAGCTCGTAGGCCACCCCCACCCTGCCCTCCCCCATCATGGGGAGGGGAAGAAACTTTCAAAGCCCGTTCCTGACCACGCCGATCCAGCTTTTGCGCGGGTCGGCGATGGTGCGGTCGGCGGCGAGGCGCCAGGTCGAGCGGGTGACCGAGCCGCCGGGATCGCGGTTGGAGACGTTGCCGCCGATGCTGTCGCAGCGGCCGGCGCCGACCGCGACGACGATGTCGACGTGCGAGGGGAAGAAGTTGCCCGCTTCGAGCTCGGCAAGGGCGGCTTCAAAGCTTTTCGGCGCCTGCGCATCCTCGCCTTCGCTCTCCCAGCGCGAGTTCCAGATCAAATCGCCCGGCGCGAGCGGCGCCGAAGCGGGCGGGGCGAGGACGAACGCCGGGCTCATGCCGTCGTGGCGGCGGATGCGGTCGATATAGACCGAGTGGGTGTCGTGGCCGGCGAAGGCGGCGCCGGCGCCGGCGGTGGCGAAGCACCAGGAGATGAACGCGGCCGACCAAGGCTCGTCCGAGCCGCCGTCCAGCTCCGGCCGGCCGACCGCCCGCCAATAAAGGCCGACGCGCGATTTGTAGGGCTCGTCCTTCTCGTCGCCGGCAACGTCCCAGCGGCCGTCGAGGCGGCGTGTCGAGCGGCCGAAAAAGTCCCACTCGTCGAGCGCGGTTTCGATCAGCCCGCGCTTTATCCCGGCCATTGCCCGCCCTCGCCCTTCTTCGCCTTCGCCGCCTTCCTGGGCCAGCGGCCGTGCAATTGCAAAGAGGCCGTCCTGCCGGCGGCCGCTGAGATCCCGATTTGAAAGAGGCGCTTGCGATGCTATTCGACGGGCGGGAATTGCCGAGATGACCTTCCGCGAGATGATGGCCGCGATCCGCTACGCGCTTGGCAGCGTGCTGCGCTTCTCCGGCCGCGACGGCCGGGGGCTGTTCTGGCCCTGGGCGATCTTCGTCTTCCTGCTGATGCAGGCCGCTTCGATGCTCATCATGATTCCGGTGATGTTCAGCGGCTTCATGCGGGTGCTTCAGACGATCCAGAAGCAGGATTTCGAGAGTGGCGCCGGGCCGGATCCGGCCGTGGTCGAGCGGGCGATGGCGCAAATGGTGACCGGGTTCGGCTGGCTCTGGATCCCGACGGCGTTGATCGACGCGATCATCGTGGCGCTGCTCGCGGCCGCGGTGATGCGCCGGCTGCACGACCGGGACAGGACCGCTTTTTGGGGCTTGCTGCCCCTCCCCTTCAAAGCGATCGGCGTCGCCTTCATGCCCGCTACGTTCGCGTTCGCCCTCGCGCCGACGCAGCCCAATCCCGCTATGAAATTGCTCTTGTTGCAGGCGCCGTTCTTCTGGGGGTCGCTGTTGTGGCTCTGCTTCCTGCTCGCGGGCGAAGGCACGAAGGGCCCCAACCGCTTCGGGCAGGCGACGCGCGAGGCGCCCTAGCCGCCCGGTGCCGGGCGAATGAGGTCGCTATCTCGGCCTCGACGTGCTAAGGCCAACGCATCACCTGCGTTTTTCCGCAAGCGCCCCGTGACTGAGAGACATGTCGTGCTCCCGCTTGCACAATTAAGGTGATCTCGGATGGGCAAGGAATATTGGATCGGCCGCAAGCGCGCGGCGATCGCGATGGCGCGCGCCGCGACCAGCGCCGAGGCGCGGCTCATCCATTACGACCTCGCCGGCCGCTACAGCATCAAGGCGGTGCTGACCCCTCCCTTCATGCTGCCCGGCAAGGGGCCGGCGACAATCGGCGAGCGGGCGGTGCTGCATCTTCCCGCCTGCGCGCCGCCGGGTCCCCGCGGCAAGCCCGGCGGACCGGCGGCCCGCGGCCGGTGAACGATCCCTTTCGCAAGCGCGGCCGCAGGGGCCCGATCCTCTCGCAGGACGAGGGCAAGCGGCAGATCCGCGCCGTCCGCGCGGCGCAGGCCGCGCTCGGCAGCGTCGAGGCGGTGCGCGACTTCCTCAACAGCCATCACGACGGCCTCGATGCGCGCCCGATCGACCTGGCGGTGGCGAGCGAGGCCGGATTGGCGGCGGTGGAAGCGGCGATCTCGATCGAGAGCCGCCGCCGCAAGCCGGCAAAGCCGCAACCATTGGCAAAGGAGGCACGGCCATGAGCCTGCACGACTGGCTCGGCACCCACAGCGCCGATTTGAAGGGGAGCCATTGGGAGGCCGGCTATTTCGTGACCCGTTGCTCGGTGTGCGGCAAGACGATGGTCAAGCTGCCGGGCCTGCCCTGGAAGCTGCGCACGGGCAAGGCCGCCTGAGCCCTCAGGCCGCGTCGGCGCGCCGCAGGGATTTCTTTTCGAGGCGGGTGAGGAGATCGGCGCGCGCGCTCCAGACGGCGGCGCTGTGCTCGAGCCGCAGCCGCATGAAGTCGCCGCCCGGGGCATGGGCGCGCAGCAGGTCGGCGCTGGCGTTGGCGCGGCAGCCCGCCGCGGTATCCTCGGCGCGCTTGCCCGAGCGTACGATATGCCGCAGCGCGACCGGCGCGGCGGGCGCGACGAGGACGCCGCCTTCATTGTCCCAGGACGCGATCGCAGCGGCGGGGCCGGATGGTGCGCTGGTCATGAGCTCTACCTTTCGGGATTCGGAGAACCGGCCGGCGGCGTCCGCCATCCCGATATGGGTGCGCGGGCGTTCAGTTACAATCGCGGCAAGCTGAACGGAGCCTGCCGACTTGACACATTCATAACTCGTGAGTTATGAATCTCCCATGCATGCGGCCTCCGATTTGCTGTTCCGGACGCTGGGCGACCCCACCCGGCGGGCCCTGTACGAGCGGCTCGCGCGCGGCGAGGCGCTGACGGTCAGGGCGCTGACCGCGCGCTCGGGCGTGTCGCAGCCGGCCGTCTCCAGGCATTTGGGCGTGCTCAGGCGCGCCGGCCTGGTCGAGGGCCGGCCGGCGGGGCGCGAGACCCATTATTCCGCCCGGCCCGAGGGGCTCGAGCCCCTGTTCGGCTGGATGGGGCGCTACGCCACGTTCTGGGAAGGCCGTTTCGACGCGCTCGAGGATCTGCTGAAGAGGATGGACCAATGACCGACGCCGCCACCGCCGCAACCAAGAGCATCGTCGTCGAGCGCGAGATGCCGCACAGCCCCGAGAAGGTCTGGCGCGCGCTGACCACCTCCGCGCTGATCGCCGACTGGCTGATGGCGAACGATTTCGAACCCGAGCGCGGCCGCAGGTTCCAGTTCCGCAGCAAACCCATGCCCGGCTGGAAGGGTGTCACCAATTGCGAAATCACCGAGCTCGATCCGCCCCGCCGCCTCGCCTATCGCTGGGGCGACGGCACCGAGAGCGACAGCGGCCTCCAGACGCTCGTCACCTGGACGTTGACCCCGACGCCCACCGGCACCCTGGTCCGCATGGAGCAATCCGGCTTCCGCCCCGAGGACGAAGCCGGCTACCAGGGCATGAGCGGCGGCTGGCCCCACATCCTCGCCGGGCTGGAGCGGGTGGCGGGAGAAGCGCCGGATTGACGCCCCCCTGGGTGACGCTTAAAAGCGTCAGGTGGAATATGAGGTCCAAAGAACCGGCGTGTTCGACGCCTGGCTCGATGGGCTGGCCGACGCGACGGCGAAGAAGGCGATCGTCGACCGTATCGGCCGTCTGCGACAGGGCCTGCTGGGCGATCGCCGGAGCGTCGGGGAACAGGTCAGCGAGCTTCGGATCGATGTGGGCCAAGGCTACCGGCTCTATTATACCGTCCGCGGGCGAACCCTCGTGCACCTGCTGTGCGGCGGCGCCAAGAAGACCCAGAAGGCGGACATCCGGAAGGCGGAGATGATGGCGAAAGCATTGGGAAAAACGAGGCACGAGCCGAGCGACAGCCGTCTTCGCGATCGACAGGTGGCCTATGCACCGGCAGGGGGCGAAGAGGAACAATTTCATTTCACCGAAGAGGATCTCAGGCTCAGCCCGTTTGACGCCGCCGACTATATCCGCGGCGACGAAGACGCCCAGCTCTATCTCCTCCGCAGCGCCCTCGCCGAGGGCCACCCCGGCCTGATTGCCGACGTAATCGGCGCCGTCGCCCGCGCCCGCGGCCTCACCAACCTCGAGCGCGCCACCGGCATCAAGCGCCAGACCCTCAACAAATCGCTGAGCCTCAAGGGCAATCCGACCCTGGAGACTTTGGTGACGGTGCTGGGCGCGCTGGGGTTGAGGCTGGAGATCGTGGCGGATCGGGCCAAACGCTGACGGCGCCGCGATGGCCTCCCCACTGGCGCAAATCGGCCATTTCTGGCAGCGAAGACCAACGTCACACGTAAGTTGGACAGAGGGATTCCGCCTCCATGGATTTTGACCTTACGGAACGGCAGGCTTTTTACCGGGACCGGGTGAAGGACTTCATCGAGACTCGGATCAGGCCGCGGGGCGCGGACTATAAGGCGCAGCTCGCCGAGGGGGATCGCTGGCAGCCGATCGGGGTGATCGAGGAATTGAAGCCCCTCGCCAAAGAGGCGGGCCTCTGGAATTTGTTCATGCCGCCCGGCCATGCGCTGAGGCATGTCGACGAGAGCTTCGAATTCGAAGGCACCCAGCTCACCAACCTCGAATATGCCTTGTGCGCCGAGGAGATGGGCCGGATCGCCTGGTCGAGCGAGGTGTTCAACTGCTCGGCGCCCGATACCGGCAATATGGAGGTCTTCCACCGCTACGGGACGCTGGCGCAGAAGGAGCAGTGGCTGCGGCCGCTGATGAACGGCGAGATCCGTTCGGCCTTCCTGATGACCGAGCCCGCGGTCGCTTCCTCGGACGCGACCAACATCGAATGCGACATCGCCCGCGACGGCGACGATTATGTCATCAACGGTCGTAAATGGTGGTCTTCCGGCGCCGGCGATCCGCGCTGCAAGGTCGCGATCCTGATGGGCAAGACCGACAAGGGCGCCGACAAGCATCGCCAGCAATCGATGATCCTGGTGCCCCTGGACGCGCCCGGCCTCACCGTGCTGCGCGCGCTCACCGTCTACGGCTATGACGACGCCCCGCACGGCCATATGGAGATATTGCTCGAGAACGTGCGCGTGCCGGCGTCGAACCTGCTGCTCGGCGAGGGGCGCGGCTTCGAGATCGCGCAGGGGCGCCTGGGGCCGGGCCGGATCCACCATTGCATGCGCACGATCGGCGCCGCCGAGGAAGCGCTGAAGGCGATGGTCAGGCGCCTCCAGTCGCGGGTCGCGTTCGGCAAGAAATTGAGCGAGCATTCGATCTGGGAGCAGCGCGTCGCGCGGGCGCGGATCGACATCGATATGTCGCGGCTCTTATGCCTCAAGGCCGCCGACCTGATGGACAAGGCCGGCAACAAGGCCGCCCAGGCCGAGATCGCGATGATCAAGGTCTACGCCCCGCAGATGGCGCTGCAGATCATCGACGACGCGGTCCAGGCGCATGGCGGCGCCGGCGTCTGCCAGGATTTCGGTCTGGCGGCGAGCTGGGCCGGCATCCGGACTTTGCGTTTGGCGGACGGGCCCGACGAGGTCCACAATCGCGCGATCGCGCGGATCGAGCTTGCGAAGCATGCGCCAACGTCATCCTGACGAAAGTCAGGACCCATGAACACGGGGGTGCCGTGTTCGCGCAGTCCGTGTTCATGGATCCCGGATCAAGTCCGGGATGACGAAGAGGAGGATGAGGATGCATCTGTTCGACCTCACGGACAAGGTCGCGATCGTCACCGGCTCGTCGCGCGGGATCGGGCGGGCGATCGCCGAGGCGCTCGCCCATCACGGCGCGAAGGTGGTGATCTCCTCGCGCAAGGCCGAGGCCTGCCAGGAGGTCGCCGACGCGATCAACGCGCAGCATCCTGATGCCGCGATCGTCGTCCCGGCGAGCATCTCGTCGAAGGAGGCGCTGCAGGAGCTGGTCGACGAGACGAAGCGGCAATTGGGGCGGATCGACGTCCTCGTCTGCAACGCCGCCTCCAACCCCTATTACGGGCCGATGGCGGGCATCTCGGACGACCAGTTCCGCAAGATCCTCGACAACAATGTCATCGCCAATCACTGGCTGATCCAGATGGTCGCGCCCGAGATGCTCGAGCGCGGCGAGGGCTCGATCATCATCATCTCCTCGATCGGCGGCCTGAAGGCCTCGGGGGTGCTCGGCGCCTACAACATCTCCAAGGCCGCGGACTTCCAGCTCGCGCGCAACCTCGCCGCCGAGTTCGGGCCGCGCCAGGTCCGGGTCAATTGCATCGCGCCCGGCCTGATCAGGACCGATTTCGCCAAGGCGCTTTGGGAGAATCCGCAGACGCTGGCCGCCGTCACCATGCACACACCGATGCAGCGGATCGGTGAGCCCGAAGAGATCGCCGGCGCCGCAGTCTTCCTCGCCTCGCCGGCCTCGACCTTCATGACCGGCCAGGCGATCATCGTCGACGGCGGCGCCACCGTCGGCGTAGGTTTATGACGGTAAGCTACGTCATCCTGACGAAAGTCAGGACTCATGAACACGGTCATGGAAAGTTCGCCTAGGCGGGTGTCCATGGATCCCGGATCAAGTCCGGGATGACGAGGAAGGAAGAGGCATGCCGGGTAGATTGGAAAACAAGGTCGCGATCGTCACCGGGGCGGCGTCGGGGATCGGCAAGGCGTCGGCAGCCCTGTTCGCGCGCGAGGGGGCGACGGTGATCGCCGCCGACGTCGCCGCCTCCGAAGGGGTCGTCGCGGCCGACGCCGGCCGGGAGGACGACGTCCGCGGCCTGATCGACCTCGCAGTCGGCGAGCATGGCGGGCTCGACATCTTCTTCGCCAATGCCGGCATTTCCGGCGGGCTCGCCTCGATCTTCGAGCAGGAGGTCGCGGACTGGCAGGAGATCCTCCGCGTCAACCTGATCGGCCCGTGGCTGGCGATCAAGCATGCGGCGCCGGTCATGAAGGACCGCGGCGGCGGCTCGATCATCTGCACCGCCAGCGTCGCGGGCCTGCGCGCCGGCGCCGGCGGGCCCGCTTATTCGGCGTCGAAATCGGGCGTGATCAGCCTGGTCGAGGTCGCCGCGACCCAGCTCTGCGGCGCCAACATCAGGGTCAACGCGATCTGCCCCGGCCTGATCGAGACCGGCATGACCAGGGGCATTTACGACATGGCCCGCAGCGCCGGCAAGGAGGAGATGATCGGCCATCTCAATCCGCTGAAGCGCGGCGGCGAGCCGATCGAGATCGCCAACGCCGCCCTGTTCCTCGCCTCGGACGAGTCGAGCTACGTCAACGGCCACGCCCTCGTCGTCGACGGCGGCCTTTCCGCCTCGCATCCGCATTACCGCCAGGAATATGGGCGCACGTCCTTCTGAGGAGTCGGGGATGAAACGGACTCTGTTCTGCCTCGCAGCGGCCGTCATGGCCGCACCGGCGGCCTCCCAGACGCCACGTTTTCCGGTGCCGCTGAACGCGAGCGAAAGCTATGGCGCCTGTTCGACCGCGCAGGTCATGAACCTGGAAGGCCGGGGCGCCTTCCTCTCCGTCCGCGCCGGCCCGTCGCACCGGCAGCGCGAACTGGGGCGGCTGGGCAACGGCCAGAATGTCTATGCCTGTGTGCGGCACGGCAACTGGTTCGGAATACTCTACGAGCGCGCGCCGGGAGAGCGGCGCTGCGCCTGGGTGCTCGAACCGCAGCGTCAGACGACCAATTACCGGGGCCCGTGCGGGTCCGGCTGGGTGCATTACAATTATCTCGGTGGCTATGCCGATTTTGTCAGCCCCTGAACCGGTGCGGCGATGATCGCGCTGCTGCTCCTCGGCCTGGCGCAAGTCAGCTTGCCGCTTCATATGCCGACCACTCTCGATGAGGTTCCCATCGAAGGCGCGCAGTCGGGCGCCGGGCGCGACGGCGTTCGCGGCTACCGGACGGCCGAGCGCATTTTTGCGAACGCAACCGACATCAGAAGCAACCGGTCGCGTTATTTGAGGGCGATTGTCGGACCGGCACGACGCGACGCCTGCCCGCTAAGCAATCGCTGTGCCTATTACCGGCAATTCCCCATCCGGGTTGGCCGCAAGACGAGATTGCCCGTGGCGATCAGTTTTCAGCTTTCCGGATCGGGAAACGCCGCCTGCGCCACGCCGAGCAGGAGCGATCCTTGCCAGATATCGCTCTATTATCTGGTCGCGGGAGACGAGGTCTTCCCCCAGTGCATACGCGCCGAGCCGGCCCGCCGGGCAGCGCTGCGCCATGGCTGGCGATCCAATCCATGGCGGCACGGCGAGACAGGTTCTGAGCGATACGGGCGCGCAGACGACCCCGACATGCACCTGTTTCTGCGGACGCTGGACGATCGCCGCTGCCTCCGCAGCATCTGGATCGCCTGGATACCGAGGCCCCGCTTCCCCCCAGCCTCCGCAATGGCGGCTCAGGTTGACGTTTACGTAAAGCTGCGGCATCGCCCGAGCCAAAGGAGATCCTCATGACCAGCCCCATTTCGACCCGCATGCATGGCGACGTGCTGATCGTCACCTCGAACAACCCGCCGGTGAACGCGCTCGGCCATGCGGTGCGCGAGGGGCTGGTGGCGGCGATCGGCGAGGCAGATGCCGACGAGGCGGTCAAGGCCGTCGTCATCGTCTGCCAGGGGCAGACCTTCTTCGCAGGCGCCGACATCACCGAGTTCGGCAAGCCGATGCAGCTGCCGATGCTGCCGACCGTGGTCGACATCATCGAGAATTGCACCAAGCCGGTGGTCGCCGCGATCCACGGCACCGCGTTCGGCGGCGGCCTCGAGGTCGCGCTGGCGAGCCATTACCGGGTCGCGGTCCCTTCCGCGAAATTGGGGGTGCCCGAAGTCAAATTAGGCCTGCTGCCGGGCGCGGGCGGCACGCAGCGGCTGCCGCGCGTCGCCGGCGTCGCCAAGGCGCTGGAAATGGCCGCTACCGGCAATCCGATCGGCGCGAAGGAGGCCTATGAGATCGGCCTCGTCGACCGGCTGATCGAGGGCGACCTCGAACAGCATGCCTGCGCCTATGCCGAGGAGGTCAGGGACGTCCGCCCGATCCCCAAATCGAGCGAGCGCGACGACAAGCTCGCCGAAGCGCGCGCCAATCCCGCCATCTTCTCGGACTTCCGCAAGGCCAATGCGCGCAAGTTCAAGGGCTTCGACGCGCCCGAAGCGAACGTCAAGGCGATCGAGGCGGCGGTCGCCAAACCCTATGCCGAAGGCGTGCTGGACGAGCGCCGCCTGTTCATGGAGCTGATGACCGGCACCCAGGCGCGTGCCCAGCAATATTTCTTCTTCGCCGAAAGGAAGGCGGCCAAAATCGACGGCCTGCCCGAGGATACGAAGCCGCGCGAGATCAAACGGGTCGGCGTGATCGGCGCCGGCACGATGGGCGGCGGCATCTCGATGAACTTCCTCAGCGCCGGCGTGCCGGTGACGATCGTCGAGATGGCCCAGGAGGCGCTGGACCGCGGCACCGGCGTGATGCGCAAGAATTACGAGGCGAGCGCGGCCAAGGGCCGGATGACCGCCGATCAGGTCGAAGGCGCGATGGGGCTCCTGAAGCCGACGCTCGAGCTCGAGGCGCTCGCCGATTGCGATCTGATCATCGAGGCCGTGTTCGAGAATATGGACGTCAAGAAGGAGATTTTCGGCAAGCTCGACACGATCGCCAGGCCGGGCGCGATCCTCGCCTCCAACACCTCCTATCTCAACATCGACGAGATCGCGGCGAGCACCGCGCGGCCGCAGGACGTGCTCGGCCTGCACTTCTTCTCGCCGGCCAATGTGATGAAGCTGCTCGAGGTGGTGCGCGGGGCGAAGACGGCGCCCGACGTGCTGGTCACCGCGATGCAGCTCGCTAAGCGGATCAAAAAGGTCGCCGTCGTCGCCGGCGTCTGCCACGGCTTCATCGGCAACCGCATGCTGATGCCGCGCCAGGTCGAGGCGATGAAATTGCTCCTCGAAGGCGCGACGCCCGAGCAGATCGACCGCGTCCATGTCGAATTCGGCATGCCGATGGGGCCGTTCCAGATGTCGGATCTCGCCGGCGTCGACATCGGCTGGCACCGCGATCCGACCCGGATCGAGAACATCCGCGACGCGCTCGCCGCCGAGGGCCGCTGGGGCCAGAAGAAGGGCGCCGGCTTCTACGATTATGACGAGAAGCGGACCCCCTCGCCTTCGCCGCGCGTCGCCGAGATCATCGCCGATTTCCGCGCGAAGACCGGCACGCCCCAACACGAGATCACCGACGAGGAGATCGTCGAGCGCACGCTCTACACGATGGTCAACGAGGGCGCGAAGATCCTCGAGGAAGGCATGGCCCAGCGCGCGTCGGACATCGATGTCGTCTGGGTCTACGGCTATGGCTGGCCGGTCTATCGCGGCGGGCCGATGTTCTGGGCCGACACGGAGGGGCTGCCCAAAATCGTCGCGGGCCTGGAGCGCCGCGGCTTCGAGGTCGCGAAGCTGCTCGCCGACAAGGCCGCGGCGGGGGAGAAGTTCACACGCTAGGCCATCGACGCGCGCAGCCGGGCGAGCCCGTAGGCGAGCCGCGACTTGACGGTGCCGACCGGGATTTCGAGCGCCTCGGCGACCTCGACGAAGGTCATCTCCTCCAGATAATGGAGGCGGACGACGATCTGCGCCGCCGGCGGCAGCTCGGCCAGACGATGGAGACACTCCTCGGGGAGCGCGGCATCGATCGGCCCGTCCGCTTCGGGCGCGGCCTCGTCCTCGAACGCGTGGACGCGGGCCTCGCGCTTGGCCGTCCGCACGGCCTCGCGGGTCGCGATCCGGTAGGCCCAGGCCTTGAACCAGCGCGGGTCGCGCAGGCTGGTCAGCCGCCGGGCGATCAGCAACAGGCTGTTCTGCAGCGCGTCGAGGGCGAGGTCGCCGTCCCGAGCGATCGTGCGGATGTGGCGGTAGAGCGCCGCCTGATGGTCGCGCAGCAGCCGGTCGAGCGCCTGCCGGTCCCCGGTCTGCGCCCGGAGGACGAGGAGGACGAGGCCGGCATGCGGGTCAGGGCGCTCCATCGGCGCGCGCGTCCAGGGCGGCGAGGATGCGGCCGGTTAGCAGGGTCAAATAGCCCGCGAGCGCGAGCATGCACAGCACGATGATGAAGTAGCTGAGGATGAAGATCAGGAAGAGCAGGACCTGGGTCCGATCGTGCCAGTCGACGAGCATGACGCAGCCGGCCAGCATCGCCGCCTCGAGCAAAGCGGCGGCGCCCGTCCCGAAGCGCATCAGCTTGCGCCCGGCCTCCATCCGGTCGAGCACCCGCCCGCGTACCTCATCGAGCGTCTCGGTTTCGGTGATCATCGGCCTCCTCCTTCGTTGCTTGCCCTCCATAGAGGCACGCCGGGCGGAAAAGGTTCGGGCGGCCTTGCGGAATCTATCCGCTTTGCGCGACGCGGCAAATCGCCTTAGCTGGCGGCGTGAAGTTCGCGGCCCTTGCCCTCGCCCTCCTGCTCGCCGCCTGCGCCCGCCCGCCGGCCGCCGATCCCGCCGCCGAGGAGCGCGCGATCCGGCAGGTGATCGCGAACATGGAGGCGGCGTGGAACCGCGGCGATTTCCGCGGCTACATGGAAGGCTTCGAGAATCCCGGCGTGGTGTTCGTCTCGCGCGGCCAGTTCCAGCGCGACTGGCAGGGCACGCTCGACCATTACATCCGCGATTATGGCGGCGACCCGGCCCGGCGCGGCCGGCTCCATTTCTGGGACGTGCGGATCGAGATGCTGAGTCCCGACGCGGCGCAACTGATCAGCCGCTACCGGCTCAAAGGCGGCGAGCGCCCGCAGGACGGCATCAACACAAGGCTGATGCGCAAGGTGAACGGCCGCTGGGTGATCGCCCTCAACCACGTCAGCTCGCGGGAGCAATAGGAAGAGATGCCAGCCGCCCGATTTGGAGTCGGATTACGCGCCGGCATGCGGCGTGGTAATGCGGCTCGGGACGGGAAAGGAATTTATGGGCGGTTTTTCACTCTGGCACTGGCTGATTGTACTTCTTGTTATCTGCGTCCCGTTCCTGCTCTATTTCCTGGTGCGGGCGGCGGTGAGGGACGGCATGAAGGATCGGGACAAGGGCGGGTCCTAGTCCGTCCGCCGCAGCAGATCGACCAGCTCGGCCTGCCAGAAGCGGGCCCAGGTGTGGGTGCCGTGGCCCCGCGTCTCCGCGCTCGCCGGGATGAGAACGTAGCGGACCGTCGGCATCCTTCGCGCCGCCGCCTCCGCGATGCCGTAATCGGGCGGGTTGATGAAGTCGTCGGCGCTGTTGACCCAGGTGATCGGCGTGCGGATCCGCTCCAGGTCCGGCAGCGGGTTGTAGGTGCGGCTCGCCTCGAGCTGGTAGATGAGGTCGTTGGCGTCGCGCGTCAGGATGTCGCGCTCGACGCGCTCGACGATATAGGCCTCGGCCGTCTCGCGGGTCGGGTAGGCGCGCTGGAGGTAGAGCGGGGCGAAGCCGGCGACCTGGAGGAGGCTGACCGCGGTGCGCAGCCCCTGGATCGGCTCGCTCGCATAATTGCCCTCCGCCCAGGCGGGGTCGCGGCGGATGCCCTCGACGGCCATCCGCCGCCACATCCGGTTGTGGCCGGCGATCTCGACCGGCAGGCAGGCCATCGGCATGATCGCGCGGACCAGGTCCGGGTGGCGCTCGGCCCAGACGAAGCCGTGCATGCAGCCCATCGAGGTGCCCATCAGCAGGCGCAGCCGGGCCACGCCCAGATGCTCCAGCATCAGCCGCTGCGCCTCGACCATGTCGTCATAATCGTATCGCGGGAAACGCATCCTCAGGCCATCGCTCGGCTTCGACGAGCGGCCATGGCCGATGCCGTCGGGAAGGATGACGTAGTAACGGGCAAGGTCGAGCGGCTGGCCGGCCCCGTAGAGCGCGTCGGCGAACTGGGGCTGGAGGAACTGGCGCCCCGAGCCGCCGGTGCCGTGGAGGACCATCACCGCATTGTCGATCCGGCCGCGGGCGTCGCGATGCGGGACCCCAAGCGTGGCGTAGTGGATGCGCAGCTCGGCCAGCGTCTCGCCCGAGCGGAAATGGAAATCGCGAAGCGTGACGTCACCCTCGGCGAGGCGCGCGGCCCAGTCGGTCTGCGCGAATGCGGGCGCCGCCCAGAGCAGCAGCATCAGGATCAGCAGGCGCACGGGTCAGAGCTCCTTTTCATAGGCCGGCTCGCTGAAGCCGAGCAGGCGCCGGTCGCCGAGGTCGAGCAATGGGCGCTTGATCATCGACGGCTGGGCCAGCATCAGCGCGACCGCCTTGTCCGCATCCAGGCCCGCTTTGTCTGCATCGGGCAGCTTGCGGAAGGTGGTGCCGGCACGGTTGAGCAGCGTCTCCCAGCCGAGCTCGGCCACCCAGGCCCTGAGACGCGCCGCGTCGATCCCGGCCGTCTTGTAATCGTGAAAATCGTAAGCGACGCCGCGCGCGTCGAGCCAGGCCCGCGCCTTCTTGACCGTGTCGCAATTGCGGATGCCGTACATCGTGATCATGCCAGGAAGCGCCCCAGGGTGACGACATGCTGGCGCTCCAGCCCGAGCGCGGCATAGAAATCGAGCGCCTCTTCATTGTCGTCGCGGACCATGAGCTGGAGCTTGGGCGCGCCGCGTGCGCGCAGCCAGACCTCGGCAGCGTCCATCATCGCCCGACCGAGCCCTTCGCGCCGGCGCGGCGGCGCGACGGCGAGATAATAGACCCAGCCGCGATGGCCGTCGCAGCCGACCATCACGCTCGCAGCCGGCGCGCCGCCCTCACGCAGCAGCAACACCGCCGAGGACGGCCCGGCGACGGCGCGGGCGAAATCGGCCGCCGCGTCGTTCCACGGCCTGGTCAGGCCGCAGTCGCGCCAGAGCGCGATCACCGCTTCGGCATCCTCGGCTTTCGCTTCGATCATCGCTCATCCGTGGCACAGCCGGGGGCTTGCGCAAAGCCCCGCTCACCGCCGCCCTCCCCGCGCCGGCAGCGGCCGCATCACCCGCTCCAGCACGATGCGGGCGGCGCGGCGGCCGATCTGCTCGCCCGCCTCGTTGGAGAAGCGGTAGTGAACGCCGCCGTAGATGCGCGAGTCCGACACCTGCTGCGCCCATTCGTCCCAGCTCGGCAGCACCTGCACCGCCGAGAGCGGGATCGCCTGGGAACTGACCCGGACGCCGCCCGCCGGGCGCGCCCCGGTCTCGGCCGTCATCACCTCGGCGATCACGGCGGCGACGGTGCAGTGGCCGCAGGGATATTCGGGGAAGTTGGGGGTGGGCAGCAGCGGCAGCCAGGCGGGATCGGGCGCGGTCGCGTCGTTGCCGTCGGCGGCGCCGTTGCGGATCGCGGTGATCGGCCGCCAGAAGTTGTAGTGCATCTTGGCCGCGACCATCGCCTCGGCGGCGTCGTCGAACGCCATCTGGTAGATCGCGAACATCCGCGCGTTGCGGACCTGGGTGCGCCCCGGCAGGTCGGCCGCAAGGCGCATCGACGGGGTGATGTCGAACGCTTGGCGGTAGCGCGCGACCAGGGTCTGGAATTGCGTGCGATCGCTGCTGGTCCGGCCGCCGAGCCGCCGCACCTCCTCATAATCGCGCGCCCAGACCGGGCTGTCGAGCGCCGGCGGTGGTGGCGGCCGCAGCGCCTCGGGGCTCGGGATCGCCCAGGGGCGGAAGGCGGACATATAGGGCTCGAGGATCGGCAGCGAGGCGCCGATCCACTCGCCGGGTGTGGTGCGCGGGCGGTAGGAAACCTGGCTAATGGCGGGATCGATCCCGCCCGCCGCCATCGCCGCCGTCGCCGCCGCCTCGCCGATCAGCCGGCCCGCCTCGCGCCGGGGCGTATCGGGAATGCCGGCCATGGCGATGGCGTAGCTTTCGTCGAGCGCGGCGCGCTGGGCCGGGAAGTGGTGGAGCAGGATTTGATAGGCCGCGCTCGCCGCGGCCGCATCGGGCGACGCGGTGCCATCGCCGGCGGGAAAGTTCAGATAGGATTCGTAGCGCCGGTCGATCGCGTTGACCGCCTCGAACATGGCGAGCGCGGCACGGCTGACCGCGCGCTGCTGGTCGGGCGTGCCCGGCAGCCCGCTGGGGCCCTGGCTCGTCGCGGCGATGCGGTTGGAGAAGTCCCACCAGTCGGTGACCGTGTCCGCCCGCGCCGGCTGAGCGAAGAGCAAGGCCGCAGCGGCAAGTCCGAGATGAATTCGGCGCATGATATTTTCCTCCATTGGCTTGTTGGTGTTTTGGAGTATTATATCAGCAAGACACCTCTGGACATGATTGGGGGCGCCAAAGTGATGATCCAAGGTTGCATCGAACGCATGCGGCAGGATGCGTGCGGCGGCTGCGAGCGGCGCGACGCCTGCGCGTCCCTGTTCAAGGCGTTCGGGTTCGACCGGCCGGCGCGGCGCCGGCCCGCGGCGCCGAAGAACCCGTTCCTCGCTTTCCTCGGCGAAGTCGCGAAGGCGATCGAGACCAATGTTGGCGACGCGAGGCCGCGGCGAAACCCCTTTCGCGGCGAGGTCGAGCGGGAGCTGGAACCGCGGCTGGCGGCGGGCCATGTCCGGATCGACCAGGTCGCGCGCGCGCTCGGCATGAGCCGGCAGACGCTCTACCGGCGGCTCAAGGCGGAAGGCGGGACCTTCGAGCAGGTTCTGGACGGGCTTCGCCGCCGGCTTGCGCTGCGCTTCGTCCGCGAGCAGGGGCTGTCGGTGAAGGAAACCGCCTATCGCCTCGGTTTCTCCGATCCCGCCGCCTTCTCGCGCGCGTTCAAGCGCTGGACGGGCATGAACCCGCGCGAGGCGCGCGGAACGGCTTTCGGATCCGTCAGACCTCGTCTCGCCGGAAGCAGCCCGCGGCGTGATCGTTGACGATGCCGACCGCCTGCATCCAGGCGTAGACGATGGTCGGCCCGACGAACTTGAAGCCGCGGCGCTTGAGCTCCTTCGAGATCGTCTCGGACAATGATGTATTCGCCGGCAGGGTCCTGCCGTCGCCCTTCACGACTTTGCCGCCGGTGAAAGACCAGCAGAATTCGGCAAAATCCTCGCCGCGCTCCGCCATGTCGCGATAGATGCGAGCGGCGCCGACGGTCGCCTCGATCTTTACGCGCGAGCGGATGATGCCGGGATTGTCGAGCAGGCGGAGGATATCCGCTTCGCCGAACTGCGCGACCTTGGCCGGTTCGAAGCCGGCGAACGCCGCGCGGAAGGCGTCGCGCTTGCGCAGCACGGTGATCCAGGCGAGCCCCGCCTGGAAGCCGTCGAGCATCAGCTTCTCCCACAAAGCGCGGGCCGCGCGCTCGGGCACACCCCATTCGGCGTCGTGATAAGCCTGCATGAGCGGATCGCTCCCCGCCCAGGCGCAGCGGCGAAGTTCGGTCACGAACCCGTTAGGTCTGAGGGAGTATCGTCAGCTGTCGAGCTTACTGGCACCAAGCTAACCTGAGGAAACCCTCCCTCCTCAATGATCACCTCTTCACCGCTGAGCGCAGCCTCGACCAACTCCTCGAGCCTATTCTGGGCTTCCTCGACATCGACGCGGATCATCGTTCCCTCGCATAGCTTCGCGCAGGGTTGGCATCAACATTTCACTCCCATTCGATCGTCCCCGGCGGCCTTCACCGGATAGCGGAGGCAAAGCAGCTCAATTCCCCGGCTCGCCGGTCCCAACAGTCGGCTCATCAAACCAAACGCCTTGGGCTATCTCCGTCAGCCGTGGAATCAGATTTTCCTCATCGTCAAACAACGTGAGGACCAGCAGCTGGATATTGCCGTTCCTGTCTCGTGTTTGAATCTCCGCAAGGGCGTTAAAGAACCCAGGAACGCTTTTCGAAGGCTTGGGAGCAGGCCGGAGCCGAAAGGTGCAGCCTATCGCTTCAAGGTCCGGTTGACCGGCAAGCTCTTCGCTCCAGATCTCGGCGCGATGACCATCTGACGTGATCGTGAAGGATGTTCCCCGGATTTCCTCATTGCCAAACCACAAGCAGACTGTCTTCCCGTCGTCTTCCAGTTGCTCGACATAGTAGCCGGCCAGATTGATCCTCCAGCCGCCCGGCAGGAAGAATGCGCGCGTATACCTCAGATAACCGATGCCTCCGGGCTGCGGGACAATGAACCTTTCGGGGTCTTGCGAGAGCGCCGCCAGTTCATCCACCGCCTGACACACCTCCCCGTCCAGCGCATCCCTGAAGCGGGCGCCCAACGCGAGTGCTGCCTTGTGAACGTGCGACTCCCACGGCGTGCGCGCGCCTCGCCACTCGACCTCCGTCCACAGGAGCGCACGAAGTGTCCTGATCCAGAAGTCCTGGTCGAGTGTCCTGGACCACCACGGAAAGATGCGCCGCGCCAGAGCCTCGGCGCCGCCCGGCGAATCCAGCACATCCAGGAAAGTCTGGGCCGGTAAAGGCCCCATAGGGGTGGCAACACCCTCATATCCATTCATCGCCAACCCTGCGCTCAGGTTGAGCGCGTGGAGTTCGCCGGGCTGCACATTACTCTCGCGGAATTCACAATATGCAATTACCTGATCCAGGAAGTCGTCTCGGAGTTGATCAAAATCGCGTTCAACAGCGTAATTCGTCTCGTCCCCTCCAACTTCCCAACGCCACCTAAGCCCCAGATCGGCCTGAAGATGGTCGCACAGATCGACGACGGCTGCGTGGTATGCCGGCCCCGCAATTGACGTCTTGGTGCCGAAGGCGACGCGGCCACTTTCTATTTCAAAGGCAATTCCACCCGCCGGTGGATAAAATGACAGCCATGCGCTAGCGTCCAGTTCCGAAGCGTAGAATAGATCTTGCAGCTCACGTCCGGCTGACCAGCGACTTGCAGAGTGGATCAAGCGAGCGGCTATGCCCTTCCGCCGTAATAAGGGCACAGTGCCATAGCCTTGAATGTAGAGACCCACGATCCGCCCCCTATTCCCACTCGATCGTCCCCGGCGGCTTCGACGTATAATCGTAGACCACCCGGTTGATCCCCCTCACCTCGTTGACGATCCGCGTCGCCACCCGGCTCAGAAACGCGGCGTCGAACGGGTAGATGTCGGCGGTCATGCCGTCGGTCGAGGTGACCGCACGGAGCGCGCAGACATGGTCGTAGGTGCGGTGATCCCCCATCACACCGACCGTCTTGACCGGCAGCAGCACGGCGAAGGCCTGCCAGATTGCGTCGTAGAGGCCGGCGCCCCGGATCTCCTCGAGATAGATGGCGTCGGCCTTGCGCAACATGTCGCAGCGCTCCTTCGTCACCGCGCCGGGAATGCGGATCGCGAGGCCGGGCCCCGGGAACGGGTGCCGGCCGACGAACGCCTCGGGCAGCCCAAGCTCGCGGCCGAGGACGCGCACCTCGTCCTTGAACAGCTCGCGCAAGGGCTCGACCAATTGCATGTCCATCCGCTCGGGCAGGCCGCCGACATTGTGGTGGCTCTTGATCGTCACCGACGGCCCGCCGGTGAAGCTGACGCTTTCGATCACGTCGGGATAGAGCGTGCCCTGGGCGAGGAAATCGGCGCCGCCGAGCTTTGCCGCCTCGCCCTCGAAAATGTCGATGAAGGTCTTGCCGATCAGCTTGCGCTTGGCCTCGGGCTCGTCGAGGCCGGCGAGGCCGGACAGGAAAGCGTCGGCCGCGTCGACGTGGACCAGCGGGATGTTGTAATGGTTGCGAAACAGCGAGACGACCTGCTCGGCCTCGTTGGCGCGCATCAGCCCGTGGTCGACGAACACGCAGGTGAGCCGATGGCCGATCGCCTCGTGGATCAGCACCGCCGCCACCGCGCTGTCGACGCCGCCGGACAGGCCGCAAATCACCCTGCCCTGCCCGACCTGGGCGCGGATGTCGGCGACCTTGGTCGCCCGGTATTCGGCCATCGTCCAGTCGCCCGCCAGGCCGCAGACATGGCGGACGAAATTGGCCAGCAATTTGCCGCCGTCGGGGGTGTGGACGACCTCGGGGTGGAACATCAGCGAAAAGAAGCGCCGCGCCTCGTCGGTGGCCACGGCATAAGGTGCGCCCTCGGACCGCGCGACGACGCGGAACCCTTCGGGCAGCGCCTCGACCCGGTCGCCATGGCTCATCCACACCTGGTGGCGCTCGCCCGGCTTCCAGAGGCCGTCGAACAGCATCGATTCGCCGACGATCTCGATGAAGGCGCGGCCGAACTCGCGATCGTCCGACGGCGCGACCCGGCCGCCCAATTGGTGCGCCATCGTCTGCTGGCCGTAGCAGATGGCGAGGATGGGGATGCCGGCGTCGAAGAAATGCTGCGGCGCGCGCGGGGAATCGTCCCACATCACCGAGGAGGGGCCGCCGGAGAGGATGATGCCCTTGGGGCTCAATCGCGCGAACGCCTCGTCGGCGCGATTGAACGGCGCGATCTCGCTATAGACCCCGGCCTCGCGCACCCGCCGGGCGATCAGCTGGGTCACCTGGCTGCCGAAATCGACGATGAGGATGGAGTCGCTGGGCTGGACCGTCATGGCGGGGCGATAGGAAGGGCGCTCGCGGCTGTAAAGTTAAGCGGATGCTGAAGTTTCTGTTGCAACGATCCAGCTGCGCCGTTACTTAAGCGCATGCTTAACGAATCGGCCCGGCTCGATCTCGCCTTCCAGGCGCTCGCCGATCCCACCCGGCGCGGCATGCTGGCCCGGCTGAGCCGCGCGCCGGCCTCGGTCAGCGAACTCGCCGCGCCCTATCGCATGTCGCTGCCGGCGGTGATGCAGCATCTCCAGCTGCTCGAGGCGAGCGGACTGGTCCGCTCCGAGAAGAAGGGCCGGGTGCGCACCTGCCGGCTGGAACCCAGGGCGCTCGCCACCGCTGAATCCTGGATCGCCGAGCAGCGCGCGCTCTGGGAAGGCCGGCTCGACCGGCTCGAAGACTATCTCGAAACCCTCAAGGTCAAGGAGAATGAGACGTGAGCGATCAGTATGACCTCGTTCTGGAGCGCATCCTCGACGCGCCGCCGGCGCTGCTGTGGCGGGCGTGGACCGATCCCGAGCATATCAAGCAATGGTGGGCGCCGAGGCCCTATCAAACGCCCGAGGTCGAGATCGACCTCAGGCCGGGCGGCCGCTTCTACACGCGGATGACCGGGCCGGACGGCTTCGACTTCAAGGGCACGTCCTGCATCCTCGAAGCGGTCGAGGGCGAGAGGATCGTCTGGACCACCGCGCTCGAGCCCGGCTACCGGCCCAGGGACAAGGACCCCGAGGATTGCGGCGGCTTCCCGTTCACCGCGATCCATATTTTCGAGGACGCGGGCGGCGGCAAGACCCGTTACCGGGCGGTGGTGCTGCACCGCAATGCCGCCGACCGCGACGCCCACGAAAAGATGGGCTTCCACGACGGCTGGGGCACCTGTGCCGACCAGATGGCCGAGGTCGCGCGCGCGCTGGGAGCGGAGGCGTGAGGAAGCTCGTCTGCGGCGCCTTCGTCAGCCTCGACGGCGTCATGCAGGCGCCGGGCGGGCCGGAGGAGGATCCGACCGGCGGCTTCCGGTTTGGCGGCTGGACCTTTCCATACTGGGACGAAATCACGGACGAGGCGGTGGGCGAGAGCTTCGCCCGGCCGTTCGATCTGCTGCTCGGGCGCAGGACCTACGAGATCTTCGCCGCCTATTGGCCCTATCTCGAAGGCGAGATCGCCGACCCGTTCAACGCCGCCGCCAAATATGTCGCCACCTCCTCCACCGCGCCGCTCGCCTGGGCGAACAGCGTCCGCCTCGACGGCGACGTGCCGGCGGCGGTCGCCCGGCTCAAAGAGGGCGACGGGCCCGATTTGTTGACCCAGGGCAGCTCGGTGCTGGTCCAGTCGCTGCTCGCCGCCGGTCTGGTCGACCAGCTCAACCTGCTCGTCCTCCCCGTCCTGCTCGGCCGCGGCAGGAAACTGTTCGGCGACGACGCCAGGCCGGGCGCGCTCGAGCTGGTCTCCAGCCGGATCTCGTCGACCGGGGTGATCATCGCCCGCTATCGGCCGGCGGGGCCGGTGCGCACCGGCTCCTTCGCGGTCGGCGAGCCGAGCGCGGCGGAGCTGGCCCGGCGCGAGAGGATGAAAAAGGAGGGCTGAATGGCCGACACCGCCACCGTCACCGTCGAGCGGCGGATCGCCGCCCCGCCGGAGCGCGTGTTCGACGCCTGGCTCGATCCGGACGGCGTCGCCACCTGGCTGTTCGCCACCCCGGACGGGACGATGGAGCGGGTCGAGGTCGATCCGCGCGTCGGCGGCGGCTTCACGATCGTCGAGCGGCGCGGCGGCGACCTTGCCGAGCATCATGGCGAATATGTCGAGCTCGACCGGCCGCGCCGGCTCGCCTTCGATTTCTGGACCAGCTTCAGCGAAGAACGGACGCGCATCACCGTCGCGATCGAGCCCGACGGCGACGGATCGCGCCTCACGCTCACCCATGCCGGCGTCTGGGACGGATGGCAGGACAAGACCCGCCAGGGCTGGGCGATGATCCTCGACGGCCTCGCCCGGACGCTCGGCAGCTAGGGGACAGCTGCATGCAGCTGTCCCCATTCAGGTCTAGCAGCGGCTCGCTTCGCTCCCGATCAGGGCGCCCAGCGCGCCGCCGATGATCGCGCCGGTGGTGCCGCTGCCGCGGCGGCCGTAGCGATAGCGATAGCCGCGCCGGTCGCGGCCGATCTCGCGACCGACCAGCGCACCGGCGGCGCCGCCGACGATCGCGCCGGTCGCGCCGTTGTCGCAACCGTAATAGCGGTCGCGATAATAGGCCGGATAATAGCCGCGGCCGTAATAGGGATCGTAATAGCCGCGGCCGTAATAGGGATCGTAGTAGCCGCCGCCATAATAGCCGTAGCCGTAGCTCGGACCGACGCCGATATAGACGCTGGTGTGGGACCGGCGATGGCGCCGGTGGCGGGAATAGCCGTCACGATAGCGGTTATAATAGCCGTCGCGATAATATTGCGCCTCGGCGGCGGTCGGGATCGCAGTCAATGCGGTCGCCGCGGCCAAAGCGCCGATGATGGTCCTCTTGAGCATGATACTAAGCTCCTGATGAGACTCGGGGTTGGACGAAAAACGCAGTCCGGTGCCGCTAGTATCCCTCCCCGAGGCTGAGCCGAAGCTGAACGGGTTGGTTAATGGGCCGGCACGTTCAGCCCGGTATAGCGGGCGATGAAGGCGTACATGTCCGAATATTCCTCGATCTGCTTGTCGGTCGGCTTGCCCGAGCCGTGGCCGGCGCGGGTCTCGATCCGGATCAGGTGGGGCGCGCCGTTGGGATCGGCGTGCTGCATCGCGGAGATGTACTTGAAGCTGTGGCCGGGGACGACGCGGTCGTCGGTGTCGGCGGTGGTGGCGAGGATCGGCGGGTAGCGCACCCCCGAGCGGATGTTGTGATAGGGCGAATAGGCGCGCAGGATCAGGAAATCGGCCTCGCGGTCGGGATAGCCGTAATCGTCGACCCAGTAGCGGCCCGCGGTGAAGCGGTCGAAGCGCAGCATGTCCATCACCCCGACGCCGGGCAGCGCCGCGGCGAACAGGTCCGGACGCTGGTTGACGACCGCGCCGACCAGGAGGCCGCCGTTCGAGCGGCCCTCGATAGCGAGGGTCCGCGGCGAGGCGATATGCTGGGCGTTCAGATATTCGGCGGCGGCGATGAAATCGTCGAACACGTTCTGCTTGTTGGCGCGCCGACCGGCGTCGTGCCAGGCCTCGCCATATTCGCCGCCGCCGCGCAAATTGGCGACGGCGAACACCCCGCCCATGTCGACCCAGGTCATCCACCTCGGCTGGAAGGCCGGCGTCGAAGAGATGTCGAACCCGCCATAACCGTAGAGCAGGGTCGGCTGCGGCCGGCGCGTGTCGAGGCCGCGGCGGTGCATCAGGAACATCGGGATGCGGGTACCGTCCTTCGAATTGTAGAAGACCTGGCGGACTTCGAAAGCGGCGGGGTCGAAATGGAGCCGCGGCTCGGCGAAGACGCTCGCGGCGCCGGTCGCGCTGTCGTAGCGGAAGATCGCGCCGGGGCGGTTGTAGCTGGCGAAGCTGTAGAAGGTCTCGCTCGACGACTGGTCGCCGCGGAAGCCGCCGGCGCTGCCGATGCCGGGCAGGCGGACCGTGCCGGTGCGGCGCCCGTCGAGGGCGAAGGTGCGGACCTCGCTCTTGGCATCGACCAGATATTCGGCGATCAGCTGGCTGCCGACGATTGAGGCGCCTTCGAGCGTCGCCGCGTCCTCGGGGACGAGTTCGCGGATCGCGAGCGCCGGGGCGGCGATGTCGGTGGCGACGATGCGCTGGCGCTGGGCGCCGTTGTTGGTCCGCCAGTAGAAAAGGGGCCCGCGATTGCCGAGATAGTTCCAGTCGTTCTCGAGCCCGGTGATCAAGCGCCGCGGCCGGGCACCCGGGTGGGCGAGGTCGATCAGGCTGATCTCATAGCGGGCGTCGGTCCCTTCCGACGAGCTGACGATCAGCCAGTTGCCGTCCTCCGACACTTCGGCATTGTTGTTGTAGCGGGGATGGTCGGGGGTCTCGAACACTAGCGCGTCCGCGCTCTGCGGCGTGCCGAGCCGGTGGAAATAGACCCGGTGGTTATCGTTCAATTGCTGGAACTGGGCGCCGGTCGGCTCCGGGAAGCGCGAATAATAGAAGCCCGAGCCGTCCCTGGCCCAGTCGAGGTTGGAGAATTTGACCCAGCGCACCTCGTCGCTGGTCGGCTGGCCGGTGGCGACGTCGAGGACGCGCACGGTGCGCCAGTCGGTGCCGCCGTCCTGGACCGAATAGAGCAGGAAGCGGCCGTCCTCGGAGGCCTCCCATTCGGCGAGGGCGGTGGCGCCGTCCTGCGACCATGTGTTGGGGTCGATCAGCATCCGGGGCGCGCCGTCGAGACCTTCGCGGACGTAGAGCACGGCCTGGTTCTGGAGGCCGTCATTGCGGGTGTAGAAATAGCGGCTGCCCTTGCGCTCGGGCAGGCCGAACCGCTCGTAATCGTACATCTGCGTCATCCGCGCGCGGAACGCGGCGCGGCCCGGCAGGGTCGCCAGGAAGGCCTGCGTCGCCTCGTTCTGCGCGGTCACCCAGGCGCGGACCTGCGCGTCCTGGCGGACGTCATTCTCGAGCCAGCGATAAGGATCGGCGACGCGCTCGCCGAACTGCTCCTCGACGACGTCGCCGCGCTGGGTGTCGGGATAATGGATCGGCGCCGAAGCGGGCTGGGCAAAGGCGGCGGCGGCGAGCGGGAGCAGCAGGAGACCGAGGAACAGACGCATGGGTTGGGATCTTTCGTGGGCGTAGGAAGTGGCCGGAGGTCTAGCAGCCTTGTGCGCGCTGTAAAATGCGCCAATGGGAGCCGCATGAAAAAGCTGCTTGGCCTGTCCCTCGCGCTGGCGCTCGCCGCCTGCGCGACGATCGTCCCGCCCGCCGACCCCGGCTCGCCCGCCTCCTGGGCGCCCATCGATCCGCAGCGGCTCTCCGAATGGACACGCGCGCTCGCCGCCGACGATTTCCAGGGCCGCGCGCCCGGCACCGAGGGCGAAACGCGCACGATCGCTTACCTCATCGAGCAGTTCCGCGCGCTCGGGCTCGAGCCGGGCGGCGAGGATGGTGGCTGGACCCAGCGCGTGCCGCTGCTTCGCACCCAGGTCCAGAGCCCGGCGCGCTTCACCATCGCCAGCCATGGCGAGACGCTCGATCTGCAATCGCCGCGCGACCTCTATGTCGGCACCGTCCGCGAGACCGACCGGGTCCGGATCGAGGGCGCGCCGATGGTGTTCGTCGGCTACGGCGTCGCCGCGCCCGAACGCGGCTGGGACGATTTCGGCGATGCGGACCTCAATGGCAGGATCGCCGTCTTCCTGGTCAACGATCCCGATTTCGAGGCGGCGCCGGGCGAGGCCGCCGCGGGCCGGTTCGGCGGCCGGGCGATGACCTATTATGGCCGCTGGACCTACAAGTTCGAGGAAGCGGCGCGGCGCGGCGCGATCGGCGCGCTGGTGATCCACGAGAGCGAGGCCGCCGGCTATGGCTGGAACACCGTCGAGGCGCCCGCCGGCGAGAATTATGCGCTCGTCCCGGGCCCCGGCGCGCGCCGGCCGGTGCTGCTCCAGGGCTGGATCCGGCGCGACGTGGCCGCCGATCTGTTCCGCCGCGCCGGGCTCGATTTCGAAGCAGTCAAGCGCCAGGCGCGCAGCGGCTCCTTTCGTCCCATCGATCTCGGCGCCACCTTCTCCGCCGACCTGCCGGTGGCCAGCCGCCGGGTCGAGAGCCGCAATGTCATCGCCCGCCTGCCGGGTGCTCGCTACCCGAACGAGACGATCATGTTCTCGGGGCATTGGGATGCCTACGGCACCGGCCCCGCCGACGCCCGCGGCGATACGATCCGCAACGGCGCCCATGACGACGCGCTCGGCATTGCCGGCGTGCTCGAGATCGCCCGCGCCTTCGCCGCCGCGCCGCGGCCCGGGCGGACCCTGCTCTTCGCCGCCTGGACCGGCGAGGAGCGCGGCCTGCTGGGCTCCGAATATGGCGCCGCGAACCCGCTCTATCCGGCCGAGACGATGGTCGCGAACATCACCCTCGACACGCTGCAAAGCGCCGGACCGGCGCGGGATGTGATCCTGATCGGCCAGGGTCAGAGCGACCTGGAGGACCTGATGGCGAGAATGGCCCGCGGCCAGGGCCGGACCGTCACCCCCGACGCCCAGCCGCAGCGCGGCCTGTTCTACCGCGCCGACCATTTCCCCCTCGCCAAGCGCGGCGTCCCGGTACTGCTGCTGATGGCGCTGGGCGGCGGCGTCGACCTGGTCGACGGCGGCCGCGCGGCGGGCGACCGCTGGGTCAGCGACTTCACCGCCCGTTGCTACCACCAGACCTGCGACGAATGGTCCCCCACCTGGGACCTGCGCGGCGCCGCCCAGGACGTCAGCCTCGCCTGGCGGATCGGCCGCGCCCTCGCCAACTCGCGGCAATGGCCGCAATGGCGCGAAGGCTCGGAATTCCGCGCGGTCCGCGAACAATCGGCAGGGCGGCGGCGCTGAAGCGAAAAATAGGGACAGTCCCTATTTAGTGGACCGCCCGCGCCTCCTGCTCGGCCTTGGTGGCGAGGGAGAAGCGGGGTTCGGGATGGCGCAGCCGGCCCATCGCCAGCGCGGCGGCGTAGCGCCCTACCGCGGGGCCGTGCTTGAAGCCGTGGCCGGAGCCGCCGCCGACGAGGACGACATTGTCGAAGGCCGGGTGGCGGTCGATCAGGAAGTCGCCGTTCGAGCTGTTCTCATATTGGCAGACCCGCGCCTCGCTCAATGGCCGCCGGGCGAGATCGGGGAAGCGGCGTTCCATGAAGGCGCGGGCGTCGGCGAGCATGGCCGGGCTTAGCGTGCGGTCGCCGGTGTCGGGGTCCATCGGCGGCCCGTGCGCGTCGTGGGCGATCTTGAAGCCCCGCCCTTCGAGGTCGGGGAAGCCGTAGAAGATGTCGCCGCCGTTATAATCGGCCCAGCCGGGCAGCCGGCCCGGCTGGTAACGCGTATCGCCCGGTTCGGGCGCGATGAAGAACACCTCCTGCCGGGTCGGGAAGATGCGCCGGCCGAGCAGGTCCGGGAAGATCCGCCCGAGCCAGGGCCCGCAGGCGAAGACGAAGCGGTCGGCGCGGAGCTCCTCGCCGGTGGTCAGGGTGATGTGCGGCAGCTCTCGCCCCGACCATTGCGGGGTCACCACCTGTGCCTGGCGGTAGACGCCGCCGCCGCGGACGAACTCGGCGACCAGGGTCTGGACCGCGCGCCGCGCCATCAGCGCGCCGAATTCGGGCTCGTAGAGGCCGGCGGCGATGCCGGTGAAATCGATCTGCGGGAAGCGGCGGCGCATCTCGGCGGTGTCGAGCAGCTGCGTCGGCAGGCCGAGGGCGCGGTGGACCCGCATCGTCTCTTCGAGGAACGGCTCGACATGGGGGAAGAAGAACAGCACGCCGATCCGGTGAAAGATCGGCAGGCCCGCCCGCGCTGAGAGATGCCGCCATTCGGCCAGCGAATCGAGCGCCATCCGCGTGTAGACCTCGTCGGCGCCATAGGCGCCGCGCGTCATCCGCGATTCGCCGCCCGAGGAGGCGCGGGCGTGGGCCGGGCCCCAGGCGTCGATCAGCATCACCCGGTGGCCGCCGTCGCGCAGCCGCGCCGCGGTCCAGGCGCCGAACACGCCGGCGCCGACCACGATCGTGCCGGCACCGCGCCCGGCCGGCAGCGCGCGCAGCGGCCTGGGCAGCACCGCGCTCGCCGCCGCGCCCGCTCCGGCGAGGAGCAGGGAGCGGCGGCTGAGCTTGATCACGCGGCGGCCGGAAGCGTCAGGAGCCGGGGCCGAAGCGCTTCCTCAGGGTAATGCCGATGATCCGCGGCTGGCCGACGTTGAAGCCCAGCCGCGCCCGGCCGCCGCGCTCGCGGTCGAACGAGAGCAAAGCGTTCTCGTCGAACAAATTGGTCACGTAGAGCATCACGCCGAGCCCATTGTCCCAATCGACGCCGGCGCTGAGGTTGACGTAATTGTAAGAGGGGAGCTTGAGGTTGAGCGTCGTCGACGCACCGGCGGGGGCGCCGCCGAACGGCAGGCCGTGGACGAAGGTCCTGGGATTGCCCTCCTGGTCGCTCGTCTGGGTGTAGCGACTGCCGACATGCTGGACCGAGGCGCCGACATAGGCATCGGCGCCGTCGCCGACCGGGAAGGTATAGCTGGCGCTCGCCGCGATCTGGAAGTTGGGCACCGTCGGCAGCCTGTTGCCCTCGCGGATGCCGGCGATGATGACCCCGGCCGTGGTCGTCACGTCCGAGTCGATCTTGGCCTCCAGGATGCTGCCGCTGATCGAGAAGTCGAGGCCCTGAGCGGGCGACATGGAGAGCTCGGCCTCGACGCCCATGGTGTGGGCCTGGGGCACGTTGAAGACGACGCGCGAGGAGCAGGTGCCGGCATCGGCGGTGATCTGCAGGTTGCTGATGTCGGTGTAGAAGGCGGCGGCGGCGAAGTTGAGGTTGCGGCGCTGGCCGCGGACCCCGACTTCGTAATTCCACAAGGTCTCGTCTTCATAGGTCGGGTGGTTGCCGTAGGTCAGCGCGTCGACGCCGCCCGCGCCGCCCGTGCAGAGCGGGATGTTGAGCGGATCGTTGACGCCGCCGAGCCGGAAGCCCTTCGAGGCCTGGGCGTTCACTCTTACATTGTCGGCCACCTCGTAGGTCGCGATAACGCGCGGGCTGAACCCGCTCGACGAAGTCTCGTCGATATTGTTGTCGCCGTTCGAGAAGAGGCCGCCGGAATTGAACTCCCGCCTCTCGTGGAAGTCATAATAACGGCCGCCGACGGTGAGATCGAAGCGCTGGGTGACGTTGAACGTCGCCTCGCCGAAGAGCGCCGCCTGCCGGATGTCGTAAGGCAAGTCCGCATTGTAGGGCGAATTGAGCGGGAAGCCGTTCGCCACCGCCGCCGAGGTGCCGGCGCCGAAGCGGGCATCGGTGAAGACGTCGTAGCCGGGCGTCGGCAGGCGCTGGCTGTAGTCGCGCGACGTGTCCGAATAAAAGACGCCGAGCACCAGATCGAAGACGCCTTCGTAACTGACCCCCAGGCGCAGCTCCTGCGCGAAGGTGCTGAGATGGGTGACGTCGCGCAGGTTGGAGGGGATCAGCAGCGCGCCGGGCGCGTAGCCGAGGTCGATCGACACCGAATGGGTGAGCGCGCTGGCGTCCCGGCTGACCAGGATGTCGCGGTTGATGTAGGTCGAAATCGAGGTGAGCGTGAAATTCTCGCTCAGATCGACGCTGGCATTGAGGTCGGCGAGCAGGGTGTCGTCCTCGAACCGCTCCCGCAGCAGCAGGAATTGCTCCCGCTCGTCGAAGGTCACCGCCGGCCGCGTGGTGGTGAACGGGTTGGCGTAGAGATTGTAGACTTCCTGCCGGTTGAAGCCGTTGACGCGGATTTGCTGATAGAGAATGCGCGGCGTGATCCGAACGCCCGGGCTCGGCTCGAGCGTGACCGCGACGCGGCCGCCGACACGATGGCCGCCATTGACGTTCTCGTCGACGCCGCCGCCTTCGCGCCGCGCATTGATGAAGCCGCCATATTCGGTGTAATAGGCGACCGCGCGCAAGGCGCCGACCTGGGCGAACGGCACGTTGACCATACCCTTGAGGTGGCCGCCCCAGTCATCGCCGTCGACCAGGTTGATATTGCCCTCGATCGAGCCTTCGAGCCGGTCGAGCCGGGGCTGGTTGGTGATGTAGCGGATCGTGCCGCCGACCGAGCCCGAGCCGAACAGGGTCCCCTGCGGGCCGCGCAGCGTCTCGACGCGGTTCAAGTCGTAAAGGTCGATGTCGGGGGTGAACAGCGACAGCGAGATCACGCTGTCATCGAGATAGACGCCGACCTGCTCCTTCACGCCCGGCTGGTCGCGGACGATCTGGCCGGCGGAGACGCCGCGCACCGAGACCTGGCTCTGGCCGGGGCCGAGATTCTGGATCGAAAGGCCGGCGACGTTGCGCGACAGGTCCTCGAGCGTGTTGGCGCCCGAGCGCGCGATCATCGCCTCGGTTTGGGCGTTGATCGAGAACGGCACGTCGAGCAGCGAGGTCTCGCGCAGCGTCGCGGTGACGACGATCTCCGGCTCCTCGACGGCGCTGCTCGCCGGCGTGGTCTGCGCGAAGGCGGGCGTGGCGAGCGCGATGGCGAGCAGGGACGCGGCGCCGGCAAGAGCGGCGCGGCGGTGCGGGCGCGAATTCGGGTGCGGCATAAAAACCCCCTTTTTGTTTCGCGCACAGAATAACCCCTCGGCCTCCCCAGAAACAACCGCGCCGTGGCGGTCCTGCAACAAAGACTGTGCCGCTGTTGCCCCCGGGCAACATCGAAAAATGGGGACAGTCACTGGGGACAGTCACTAGGGACAGTCCCCATCGTCAAAGTAACGTTTGCGAAACATCGCGACAAATTTAACGTGGTATTGGAACAGAGGGGCTGGTAGAGGGTTAGCGGTTCAGGCCGACTCCGGAGGAGGGGGGCGGTCGGAGACCCGACCGGCGGACCGGCCGGCGAAACGCCTAAGGAGGATATAATGCTTTCGAAGAAACTGGCCGCGATCGCCGCCGCCTCATTGATCAGCGCCAGCAGCGCGGCGATGGCGCAATCCGCTCAGCCGCTCAGCCTTTCCAACAGCCCTGCCGCTGCGCGCGCCAGCGCCGGTGTCAGCGGCGAAAGCAATCTCGATCGGCGCGGGGTCGGCATCTACATCGTCGGCGCGATCGTGCTCGGCCTCATCATCTGGGGCATCATCGAGCTCACCGACAAGAATGACGGGCCCAGCAGCCCGTAATCGTTCGCGAATTTCACGTCTTGGCGCCCCGGTTTTCCGGGGCGCCTTTCTTTTGCCTCATTGGGGACTTGCATAAGTATGCAAGAATATGCATATGGCCTGCATGTCCACGCCTGTCGCCATCCTTGGAGCCTCCGGATTCGTCGGCGCGGAGTTGCTTCGGCTCTGCGCCGCGCATCCCGCGCTGGATCCGGTGCGGCTGTTCGCCGGCAGCCAGGCGGGCATGCGGGTCGGCGAGGTCCACCCCCACCTTGATTTGGCCTACCCCCGCGCGGTTTTCGAGGGGGTCCCCGCCGGCTTGCCGGAGGGTTGCGCGCTGGTTTTCGCGGCGCTGCCGCACGGCGAATCGCAGAAGATCGCGGCTTCGATCCTGGCCGGCGGGGCCAAAGTGGTCGACCTCGGGGCGGATTTCCGGCTCGACGATGCCGCCGCCTATGAGCGCTGGTACCATGAGCCCCATTCGGAGCCCGACCTGCTCGGCCGTTTCGTCTACGGCATCCCCGAGCTCAATCGCGGCGCCATCGCCGGCGCGAGCGCCGTCGCCGCGGCGGGTTGCTACCCGACCGCGGCGATCCTCGCGCTGAAGCCGCTCATCGGCCTGATCGACCCCGATACGATCACGATCGACGCCGCCTCGGGCGTCAGCGGCGCCGGCAAGGCGCTCCGGGAAGCCAGCCATTTCAACAGTGTCGACGAGAACATGACCGCCTACGGCCTGCTCGATCACCGCCACACCGCCGAGATGGAGATGGCGCTGGGCGGCAGCATCCTGTTCACGCCCCACCTCGCGCCGATGAACCGCGGCATCCTCGCCACCTGCACCGCGATCGCGAAGGGCCCCTGCGACCCGCTCGCCGCCCTCGCCGAAGCCTATGAAAACGAACCCTTTATCTGCGTCTCCGAGCGCGCCCCCTCGACCAAGTGGACGCTCGGCTCGAACGCCGTCCACCTCACCGCCCGCTACGACGCACGCACCGGCCGGGTGCTCGCCCTCGCCGCCCTCGACAATCTCGTCAAAGGCGCCGCCGGACAAATGATCCAGTGCGCCAACCTGATGCTCGGCCTCGACGAGGCGGCGGGGCTGCCGAACGTCGGGGTCTGGCCATGAGCGTCACCGCCGCCGAGGGATTCATCGCCGCCGGCTGCCATGCCGGGATCAAGCACCGCCGCCACGACATGGCGATGGTCGCGACCGACGACCTCGAGCCGGCCACCGCCGTCGCCGTCTTCACCCGGAACAGGTTCGCCGCGCCGCCGGTCGATCTCGACCGTGCCCGGCTCGCCGCGAACGGCGGCAAGGCGAGCGCGATCATCGTCAATTCGGGCAACGCCAATGCCGGCACGGGCGAGCCGGGGATGGCCGACGCCGAGGCGATGGCCGCGGCGGCGGCGGATGCCTTAGGCGTTGATAAGCAAGAGGTTCTGGTCTGCTCGACCGGGATCATCGGCACCCCGTTGCCGATGGACGTCATCCTCAGGGCCACTCCCCGGCTGGCGAAGAAGCTGTCGCGCGACGGCGACGAGGATGCGGCGCGCGGCATCCTCACCACCGACACCAGGCCGAAGACGGCGATCGTCAAAGGCTCGACCTTCACCCTGGGCGGGATGGCCAAGGGCTGCGGCATGATCGCCCCCGACATGGCGACCATGCTCGCCTTCTTGACCACCGACGCCGCCCTGCCGCGCGAGAAGCTCCAGCAAATCCTAGGGGATGCCGCCGACCGCACCTTCAACACCCTCAATGTCGACGGCGCCACCTCGACCAACGACACGGTGATCCTGCTCGCCAATGGCCGGCGCGGCAGGGCCGAGGCGGGGGAGTTCGCCGACGCCGTCCACAGGCTCTGCGAGGACCTCACCTGGCAGATGGCGAAGGATGCGGAAGGGATGACCAAGATGGTGACCCTGACCGTCACCGGCGCGGCCAGCGACGCCGAGGCGCGGATCGCCGCGAAGAGCATTTGCGAGAACAACCTCGTCAAATGCTCCTGGTACGGCTCGGACCCCTATTGGGGGCGCCTTTTGGCGGCCGCGGGCTCCGCGGGGGTGGCGTTCGAGACCGCGGGGACCCTGGTCAAATATGGCGGGACCCCCGTCGCAAAAGCCGGGACCCCCCTCGAACATGATGGGGACCGGGTCAAAAAGCATATGGCGGGGGAGCGGATCGAGATCGAAGTCGGGCTCGGCGCGGGCACCGGAACCGCCAGAATGATCGGGATCGACCTCGGCCCCGGCTACATCAAGGAAAATGCGAAGACATCATGACCCCGACCGAAACCGCACGCATACTTATACAAGCGCTGCCCTACATCCAGCGCTTCACCGGCAAGTCAGTCGTCGTCAAGCTGGGCGGGGCGGCGATCGACGCCGAGCTCGGCCGGGCGCTCGCCCAGGACGTGCTGCTGCTGCGCAGCGTCGGCGTGCGCTGCGTCCTCGTCCACGGCGGCGGCCCGCAGGTCGACGCGCTGATGAAGCGGATGGGCAAGGCGCCCGAGTTCAAGGACGGCCTGCGCGTCACCGACGAGGAGACGCTGCAGATCGTGCGGATGGTCCTGGTCGGCGGGGTCAATCGCGACCTCGTCGCAACCATCAACCGCGAGACCCGCGACGATCCGGTCGCGGTCGGCGTCGCCGGCGAGGACGGCGGCCTGCTGGTCGCGGTCCCGCGCGATGCCGCTTTGGGCTTCGTCGGCGATGTCGCCCATGTCCGCGCCGATCGGCTGCACGGCCTGCTCGACCAGAAGCTGGTGCCGGTCATTTCGACGATCGGCGCGGATCCGTCCGGCCAGCCCTACAATATCAACGCCGACGAAGCGGCGATGGCGATCGCGGTCGCGATGGACGCCGAGAAGATCGTCTATCTCACCGCCGCGCCCGGCCTGCTCGAGGACGCCAGGGACGAGTCCACGCTCGTGCCGCGCCTCACTTCGGCCGAATTGCGCGAACGGATTGCGCACGAAAGCGTGTCGGCGGGGATGATCCCGAAGCTGCGCGCCTGCGCCGACGCGGTCGACGGCGGGGTCGGCTCGGCGCACATCATCGACGGCCGCGTGCCCCACGCTTTGCTGATCGAGATCCTCACCGACGAGGGCATCGGCACCATGATCAAGAAGGAGAAGGACTGGTGAGCGATCTGCTCAGCATCGCCGACCTCGACGCCGAGCGCTTCGCCGAGATCCTCGCCTTGTCCGGGCGAAGCGACCTCGGCGCGCCGCTCGCCGGCAAGGGGGTCGCTCTCGTCTTCCAGAAGCCCTCCGCGCGGACCCGCAGCTCGACCGAGATGGCGGCGGTCCAGCTCGGCGCGCACCCGGTCTACATCCAGAAGGAGGAGGTCGGCCTCGGCACCCGCGAGAGCGTCGAGGACGTCGCCCGCACCCTCGCCTGCTACCACGCGATCATCGCCGCCCGGGTGATCGACCATCGCGATCTCGTGGCGATGGCGGCGGCGGTCGAGACGCCGGTGCTCAACCTGCTTTCCGACACCGACCACCCGCTTCAGGCGCTCGCCGACCTGCTGACGGTGAAGCAATTGCTCGGCAGCCTCGAAGGGGCCCGGATCGCCTATGTCGGCGACGCCGGCAACAATGTCGCCCGCTCGCTGGCGCAGGCCTGCGTCCTCGTCGGCGCCGAGCTCACCCTCGCCAGTCCGGAAGCCTATGCGCTCGCCGACGCGCCTTATGGCGTGCGTCACGTCGTCGACCCCGCCGAGGCGGTGGCGGGCGCCCAGATCGTCTATACCGACGTCTGGGTGTCGATGGGCCAGGACGAGGAGGCGGCGGCGCGGCGCGCGGCGTTCGCGCCCTATCAGGTCGATGAGGCGCTGATGGCGAAAGCCGAGGACGGCGCCTTCTTCCTCCACTGCCTCCCCGCCCGCCGCGGCGAGGAGGTCACCGACGCGGTCATCGAAAGCGCCAGGAGCGCGATCTGGAAGCAGGCGGAGAACCGCATGCACACCGCCCGCGGCGCCCTCGCCTGGCTGGCGGGAGTCCGGTGACCGACACCCGCGCCCGGCGGCTGCGCGCGCTCGGCGAGCTGATCCGCGCCGGCGCCCTGGCCAGCCAGGAGGAGGTGACCGAGCGGCTGCGGGCGCTCGGCTTCGCGGTGACCCAGGCGACGGTATCGCGCGACCTCGACCAGCTGGGCGCGGTCAAGGTCAAGCGCGGCGGCGTGCTGTCCTACGCCCTGCCCGACCAGATCGGCGCCGCCGACTGGAGCAGCGCGCGGCTCGAGCGGATCCTCCGGGAATGGGTGGTCTCGATCGAGGCCGCCGGCCCGCTGCTGATCCTCAAGACGCCGCCCGGCTCCGCCCATCTCGTCGCCTCGGCGGTCGATCATGCCCAGCTTCCCGAAATCGCCGGCACCGTCTCGGGCGACGACACCTTGTTCGTCGCCGTGCGCGACGGCGTCACCGTCCACGTCATGCTCAAGCGCTTCGAGCGGATGGTGGGCCAGGAGAAAGTGACTTTTGCATGACCAGTGACAAGCCAAAAAAGGTGGTGCTCGCTTATTCGGGCGGGCTCGACACCTCGATCATATTGAAATGGCTGCAGACCGAATATGGCGCCGAGGTCGTCACCTTCACCGCCGACCTCGGCCAGGGCGAGGAGGTCGAGCCGGCGCGGGCCAAGGCCGAGCTGCTCGGGATCAGGCCGGAGAACATCTTCATCGATGACCTCAGGGAAGAGTTCGTCCGCGACTACGTGTTCCCGATGTTCCGCGCCAACACGCTCTACGAAGGGCAGTATCTGCTCGGCACCGCGATCGCCCGGCCGCTGATCGCCAAGCGCCAGATCGAGATCGCGCGGGCGGTCGGCGCCGACGCGGTCTGCCACGGCGCCACCGGCAAGGGCAACGACCAGGTCCGCTTCGAGCTCGGCTATTACGCGCTCGAGCCCGACATCCGCGTCATCGCGCCCTGGCGCGAATGGGATTTCGCCAGCCGCGAGCAGCTGATCGACTTCGCCGAGAAGCACCAGATTCCGATCAGCAAGGACAAACGGGGCGAGGCGCCCTTCTCGGTCGATGCCAACCTCCTTCACTCCTCCTCGGAAGGAAAGGTGCTCGAGGACCCGGCGGCCGAAGCGCCGGAATATGTCCACCAGCGCACGATCTCGCCCGAGGAGGCGCCCGACGCGGCGACCGTCGTCGAGATCGACTTCGAGCACGGCGATCCGGTCGCGATCGACGGCGAGAAGCTGTCGCCTGCCTCGTTGCTGGCGAAATTGAACCGGCTCGGCCACGACAACGGCATCGGCCGATTGGACCTGGTCGAAAACCGCTTCGTCGGGATGAAGTCGCGCGGCGTCTACGAGACGCCCGGCGGCACGATCCTGCTCGCCGCCCATCGCGGCATCGAATCGATCACGCTCGACGCCGGCGCGATGCACCTCAAGGACGAGCTGATGCCGCGCTATGCCAGGCTGATCTACAACGGCTTCTGGTTCAGCCCCGAGCGCGAGATGCTCCAGGCGCTGATCGATAAGAGCCAGGAGCATGTCGCCGGCAAGGTCCGCCTCAAGCTCTACAAGGGCAACGCCAATGTGATCGGCCGGGAAAGCCCGCTGTCGCTCTACGACCAGGACCTGGTCACCTTCGAGGAAGGCACCGGCGGCTACGACCAGCGCGATGCGGCCGGCTTCATCCGGCTGAACGCGCTGCGCCTGCGGATCGCCGCCAAGCGGGCGCAGCGGACCTCCTAGTCGTACTCCCTCCCTCCCTCTCTCTCGTCATCCCGGCGAAGGCCGGAATCCATGAACACGGTTGGATGAGAGGAATTACGCCCGGCCCTAATCTCTGCAATAATGTACCGTCCAAGCGGAGGACGGCGTGAAACCAATCCAGCCGGGTGAACTCGGCATTCTGAAAACCGTCTTCGGCCAAAAGCCCGATGGCCAGTATGAGATCGCCGCCATGCTTCCGATCCCGCTGCGGCCGAAGGCGGGCGAGCCGGATGACCTATTTAGGCTGCAGAACGATATACTTGTAGCTCAACCTGCCTACCTCAGCACGATTGCCGCGACGCTCGGCCAGTCGATCGTGCCGATCGTCGGCATGGTCGCCGGCGAAAGCGCGATAAGGTGCCTTGGCACGGGCTTCTTCCTGAGCGCCACGGGCCTGCTCATCACTGCTGCCCATGTCCTGACCGATCCAATCGAACGCAATTACGGCGGCGTCCGCAAGATGGACGACCAGAGCTGGTTCCTGAGCAGCATGAATCTTGGCGTCATGATATATGCCAGCCCGCTGGAGCCGGCATGGGTGTTCCGGCGCATCGAATGGGCGCAGTTCCTGAGCGAGCCCGCGGAACGGCCTTTGCCCGTCCGGGGGTACGACCTGAAACTCCTCGCCGATACAGCGATCTGCAAAGTCGAGGCCAATTCCGGCGAATTCTACCAGCCCCTGCACTCGATCCAGTCGGGTATCAGAGGGGCAGGCCTCGCTGTCGGCAAGAAGGCTACAGCCATTGGCTACGGGGGCATGCAGGACACGCCTGTCGAGTTGCACCAGTCCGGCGTGATCACCGGAGACTTCTCGTTCGATCTATATGTTTCGACAGGCACGGTCCTCGAACACCTCCCCGACAACATGACCAATCGACAGGCGTTGACGCCCGGGCCCTGCTTCCGCGCTTCGCTCAAACTGCCGGGCGGAATGAGCGGCAGCCCGATCTTCGACGACGAAGGCATCTATGTTCACGGCGTGGCGAGCAGCGGCATGGAAGAACCTGACGGGCTGGTAAGTCACGGCCACGGCTCGATGCTCGGAGCCTCAATGCGGGTTCCGATCAGCCGCCTCGACGGAAAGACGCTCCTCGAACTGCTGCAGTCAGGTGGCCATGGAATGGTGAAGCTCAGCATCGCCGGGGCGTGAGGCGCGGGACGCGCACCCGTTTCATCGATCATGCGCTATTTCGGAGTCGCGAGCGCCTTATGTCGGCGAAAGCCGGACCCATGAACACCGCCGTGCGGAGTCAGGCGAGAGTGTCGCCGCCTTTGCTTCATCGCAACGTGTTCATGGGTCCCGGCCTTCGCCGGGATGACTCTTGAAGGGAGCACGCGCTAATCTCCGCCAATGAACCTCGCCATCCTCGAGACCGGGACGCCGCCCGCACCGCTGATCGCCGAGTACGGCCGTTACCCGGAGATGTTCGAGCGGCTGCTCGGGCTGGAGGCGCAGAGCTACGACGTCGCCGCGGGAGAGTTGCCGCCCGACGTCGGCCGCCACGACGCTTACCTGATCACCGGCGCGGCGGCCGGGGTTTGCGATCCCCTGCCCTGGATCCCGAAGCTCAAGACCTTCCTTGCCGCCGCCAAGGGCCGGGCCAAGCTGGTCGGGATCTGCTTCGGCCACCAGGTGATGGCCGAAGCGCTCGGCGGCCGGGTGGAGAAGTCGGCGCGCGGCTGGGGGGTCGGCCTGCACACCTACCCGATCGTCCGCCGCGAGCCGTGGATGGACAATGTCTCCCTGGTCTCGGTGCCCGCCTCGCACCAGGACCAGGTGGTGCTGCAGCCGCCCGGGACCGACGTGATCGCCTCCTCCCTGTTCACCCCCTACGCCGCGCTCGCGTGGCGCGACGGCAGCGCCATCTCCTTCCAGTTCCACCCCGAATTCTCCCCCGCTTACGCCAAGGCGCTGATCGAGGCGCGCTACGATGTCGCGCCCGATCCCGAGGCTGCGATCGCCTCATTGGACGCGCCCAACGACAATCAACGAGTCGGCGACTGGATCAGGCGGTTCCTGGTGAGTTGACGCCGAAATCCCGAACGGGCAGCGTCGTGCCGGGGCAGCTTTCGCCCGCATCCGGAGCAGTTCCCTTATAAGGGAGCTGCCTTATAAGGGAACGGCAACGACCCCACCCGCGCTGAGAACGGGCCCTGTCACGGCTCCGCGCGGGACAAGGAGCGGGATCGAGAACGGGATCAAGGGAAAGGGTTTTTGCCCGGCGACGGACGCTCTATAGCGGGGGCCGAACCATCCGCAGGAGCCGCCCGATGAAGACCCGCGCCGCGATCGCCGTCGCGCCCAACCGGCCGCTCGAGATCCACGAGGTCGATCTCGAGGGCCCGAAGGCCGGCGAGGTGCTGGTCGAGATCATGGCGACCGGCATCTGCCATACCGACGCCTATACGCTCGAGGGCAAGGACAGCGAAGGCATCTTCCCCTCGATCCTCGGCCACGAAGGCGCCGGCATCGTCCGCGAGATCGGGCCGGGGGCGACCAGCCTGAAGGTCGGCGACCATGTCATCCCGCTCTACATCGCCGAATGCCGGCAATGCCCGTCCTGCCTGTCGCGCAAGACCAACCTCTGCACCGCCGTCCGCGCCACCCAGGGGAAAGGGGTGATGCCGGACGGGACCAGCCGCTTCAGCCTCAATGGCGAGACGATCGCCCATTATATGGGCTGCTCGACCTTCTCCAACTTCACGGTGATGCCCGAGATCGCGCTCGCCAAGGTCCGCGAGGACGCGCCGTTCGACAAGATCTGCTATATCGGCTGCGGCGTCACCACCGGCATCGGCGCGGCGATCTGGACGGCGGGCGTCGAGCCCGGCGCCAGCGTCGCCGTGTTCGGTTTGGGCGGCATCGGCCTCAACGTCATCCAGGGGGCAAGGCTGGCGGGGGCGGCGCAGATCGTCGGGATCGACGTCAACCCGGCGAAGCGGGCGATGGCGACAAGGTTCGGCATGACCGATTTCATCAATCCCCGCGAGGTTGGCGCCGACAAGGTCGTGGAGGCGGTGGTCGAGGCGACCAAAGGCGGCGCCGACTATACGTTCGACTGCACCGGCAACACCGACGTGATGCGCCAGGCATTGGAAAGCGCGCGACGCGGCTGGGGGGTCAGCGTCGTCATCGGCGTCGCGGAAAGCGGCAAGGAGATTTCGACCCGCCCGTTCCAGCTGATCACCGGCCGGACCTGGAAGGGGACCGCGTTCGGCGGCGCCCGCGGCCGCACCGACCTGCCGCGGATCGTCGACTGGTACATGGACGGCAAGATCGAGATCGACCCGTTGATCACCCACAATATGCCGCTCGACGACATCAACCGGGCGTTCGACCTGATGCACGCCGGCGAGAGCATTCGCTCGGTGGTGATCTACTGAGCCCGTTCCGGAACCGTATCACCGTCGCCTCGTTCTCCGCCGCGCAGAGGCCCTGTCGGCCCGGAGGAGAAAAAGGTCATGGGAAAAGGCTTATTGCTGTGGCTGATCGGCATTCCGATCCCGATCATCATCCTGCTCTACATCTTCGTGTTCCACTAGGTTCGGCACGGGCTTCCTTCCGCGCCGGCGCGCGGGAGGAAGCCCGATGACCCTCGAGACCGTCTCCACCAACAAGAGCTTCGGCGGCGTCCAGGGCGTCTACCGGCACGCTTCGGCCGCGACCGGCACCGCGATGACCTTCTCGCTGTTCGTGCCGCCGCAAGGCGCGGCCGGGGCGAAGCTGCCGGTGGTCTGGTATCTGTCGGGCCTGACCTGCAGCCACGCCAACGTCACCGAGAAAGGCGAATATCGCCGCGCCTGCGCCGAGCTGGGCCTGATCTTCGTCGCGCCGGACACCAGCCCGCGCGGCGAAAGCGTGCCCGACGACGAGGCCTGGGATTTCGGCCAGGGCGCCGGCTTCTACCTCGACGCGACGCAGCCGCCGTTCGACCGCAACTTCCGGATGTACTCCTACGTCACCAGCGAGCTGCCGGGGCTGGTCGGCGCCGGCTTCCCCGCCGACATGGGCCGTCAGGCGATCATGGGCCATTCGATGGGCGGCCATGGCGCGCTGACCATCGCGCTCAGGAATCCCGGCCGCTACCGCAGCGTCTCCGCCTTCGCGCCGATCGCCGCGCCCGGCCGGGTGCCGTGGGGCGAGAAGGCGTTTCGCCGCTATCTCGGCGACGACCGCGCCGCCTGGCGGGGGCACGACGCAGTGGCGCTGATCGAGGACGGGGCGCGGGTCGCGGAGCTGCTCGTCGACCAGGGGACGGCCGACGATTTCCTCGGCGAGCAGCTCAGGCCCGAGCTGCTCGACGCGGCCTGCGCCGCCGCCGGCATCCCGCTCGAGCTCAGGATGCAGCCCGGCTACGACCACAGCTATTATTTCATCTCGACCTTCATGGAAGAGCATCTGCGCTGGCACGCCGCGCGGCTCAGCCGATGACTCCCGCTTCCCTGAGCGCCGCGATCCGCACGGCGTCATAGCCGAGCTCCGCCAGCAGATCGTCCGCGGCATCCCGCGGCGGGCGGGGCGGCTCGGTCCGGGTCTCGGAATAACGCGGCGCCGGGGCGGGCTGGACGACGCCGCCGATGTTGGCGAAGGTGCCGCGCACCGTGTTGTGGGGATGGCGGGGGGCCTCGGCGAGCGAAAGGACCGGGGCGAAGCAGGCATCCGAGCCTTCGAGCAGGGCGCACCAATGGGCGCGCGGATGTTGGCGGAAGGTGGCGGTAAAGGCCGCCCTGAGGTCCGGATCTTCGCCGGACAGGCCGAGCTTGGCGAGCAGCTCCGCGCGGAATTGCGGCTCGAGCGCGCCGACCGCGATCCACTTGCCGTCGGCGGTCTCATAGGCGTCGTACCAGGGGCTGCCGCCGTCGATCAAATTGGCGCCGGCGCGGTCCTGCCACTGACCGGCGGCGTGGAGGCCGTGGATCAGCGACGTCAGCAGCGCCGAGCCGTCGGTCATCGCGCAGTCGATCACCTGGCCGGGCGCGCCGTTCCCGACCGCCAGCAGCGCGCTCGCCATGGCGAAGGCGAGCAGCATGCCGCCGCCGCCGAAATCGCCCAGATAATTGACCGGCGGCGAGGGCCGGCCGTCGCGCCCGACCGTGTGCAGCGCGCCCGACAAGGCGATGTAATTGATGTCGTGCCCGGCGGCCTGCGCCAGCGGCCCCTCCTGCCCCCAGCCGGTCATCCGCCCGTAAACGAGCTTCGGATGGTCGGCGAGCAGCACCTCCGGGCCGAGCCCCAAGCGCTCCATCACCCCGGGACGGTAGCCTTCGATCAGCCCATGGCAGGTCCGCGCGAGATCGCGGACGAGCGCGATTCCATCGGCCTGCTTCAGATCGACCTGGATCGTCCGGCGCGAGCGCAGCATCGGGTCGCCGGGCAGCTTCCAGCCGCCCTCCCGCTCGATCCGAATGACGTCCGCGCCATGGTCCGCCAGCATCATCCCGCAAAAGGGAGCGGGGCCGAGGCCGGCCATTTCGAGGATGCGGATGCCGGCGAGCGGACCGGGCATGCCCTAGGCCGTCATCCCGGACTTGATCCGGGATCCATGAACACTGACTGGGCAAGCTCTCAGAGGCGGATGTTCATGGATCCTGACTTTCGTCAGGATGACGAAGTGGTCCGCCCTCACAAAGCCTCGACGATGGTGACGTTGGCGATGCCGCCGCCTTCGCACATCGTCTGCAGGCCGTAGCGCTTGCCGCGCGCGCGGAGGGCGTGGACGAGGGTCGCCATCAGCTTGGTGCCCGAGGCGCCGAGCGGGTGGCCGAGCGCGATCGCGCCGCCATGGACATTGAGCCGGTCCGGATCGGCGCCGACATGTTCGAGCCAGGCCAAAGGCACCGGCGCGAACGCCTCGTTGACCTCGTAGAGGTCGATGTCGGCGATATTCATGCCGGCGCGCCGCAGCGCGCGATCGGTGGCGAACAAAGGCTCCTCGAGCATGATCACGGGATCGCCGGCGGTGACGGTCAAATTGTGGATCCGCGCCAGCGGGGTCAGGCCGTGCGCCTTCAGCGCCCGTTCCGACACGACCAGCACCGCCGAGGAGCCGTCGCAAATCTGGCTCGCGGAAGCGGCGCTGATCACCCCGTCCTCCTTGAGCAATTTGACCGCGCCGATGCCTTCGATCGTCGCGTCGAAGCGGATGCCCTCGTCGACCCGGTGGATTTCCGTGCTGCCGTCGGGCAAAGTCACCTCGATCGGCACGATCTCGGCGTCGAACGCCCCCGCCTCGGTCGCCGCCCTGGCGCGCCGATGGCTGCGCAACGCATAGTCGTCCAGCGTCGCGCGCGAATAGCCGTACTTCGCGGCGATCATCTCGGCGCCGATGAACTGGCTGAAGAAAGGCACGCCATATTTCTCGGTGACGCTCGGCGGGAACGGCCGGAAGCCCTTCTCCGCCACCATCGACAGGCCCATCGGCGCCCGCGTCATGCTCTCGACCCCGGCCGCGATCACCACGTCCTGGGTGCCCGACATCACCGCCTGCGCGGCGAACTGGATCGCCTGCTGCGACGAGCCGCACTGCCGGTCGATCGAGACCGCCGGCACGCTCTGCGGCAGCTTCGAGGCCAGCACCGCATTGCGCCCGACATGGAGCGACTGCTCCCCCGCCTGGGTGACGCAGCCCATGATCACGTCGTCGATCGCGGCGGGATCGATGCCGGAGCGGTCGGCGACCGCATCGAGGCTGATCGCGGCGAGATCGACCGGATGGACGCCGGCCAGGCGCCCGCCCTTGCGGCCCCCGGCGGTGCGGACGGCGGCGACGATATAGGCTTCTGTCATGCGACAGCTTGTGAGGGGAAAAGGGTGGGCGTGGCAAGGATTGAACTTGCGCGCCCACGCCGCAGCCAGCGAACCACTTGATTGGCGGGTTATAATTTTCTGAACAGCAAATATGGACTTTCTAACGAATATTCGCTAATGAGCCCATATTCACTGGGCATTGAATATGAAATTCGAACAAAACGAACACGAGCTAATCGACTATGCCATCGAGGCGATCAAGGCTCTCCCTGATGCGCACGCGGTGCTCAACGAGGTTGAAACCCAGGTCGTCCAGCGCCATCGGCTCGACGCAATCATTGAGGCAGAGATAGCCGGCCGCCAGCTTGTCCTTCTCGTCGAGGCCAAGCAGAATGCCTTTCCGCGCGACGTGCGCGAAGCGATCTGGCACCTTCGCAACCATCAAGTCCATTTTAGTGCGAGCGCACGGGAGGTTCTGCCCTTCCTAGTGGCTAACGCCGTCTCGGTCGGCGCCCGAGATGTCCTGAGGTCCGAGGGCGTCGGCTATGCGGACCGTGGCGGAAGCTTGTTCATACCCGCTCATGGCGCCTTCGTGTTTATTGACCGGCCGCCGCCATCCAAAGCCCGCAAGATATTCGACAGTATCTTCCAAGGCAGCAAGGCGCGCGTATTGGAAACGGTTTTCGCAGAGCGCGACGACTGGCTGTCGGTCGGGGCTGTGGCCGACAAAGCCGAAGTTTCGCCGGCCACCGCCTCGGCGACGCTTTCTGAAATGGAGCGCCGCGAATGGGTGGAAGTACGCGGCAGCGGTCCGGCAAAGGTTCGACGCCTGTCCGACGCCACCCGCATGATCGACGCCTGGTCCGACTATGTGGAGCATGAGAAGCCCACTCCGATGCAGCGCTTTTACTCCCCGCTGCTCGACATGCATCCGTTGATGCAGGGCCTCGATCACGCCTGCCATGAACTCGGCATCCCCTATGCGATCACCGGCGAAGCGGCGGCACAAGCCTATGCGCCCTATATGACCTCGATATCGAAAGTGCGGTGTCGGATGGTTCAGGGCGCGACGCAACGCGCTGCCCTGGATGAGATCGATGCAAAGCCCGTAGACGAGGGCTGGAATCTTGCCATCATTCCGGTCCGCACAGAGGCGGAGGCTCGTGCCGGCGTGCGCATCGACGGTATCAGCTATGCTAGTCCTCTGCGTGTTTATCTCGATCTTCTGCAGCTTCCGGGGCGGGCGAAAGACCTGGCGACGCACCTGCGCGCAGAAAGGCTCGGCGCCTGATGGCCAAGCCTTCTCATATCGACGGATACGACCCCGTGGTCACCGACGCGGCGGAACGGGTTCTCGTGACATTGCTCCGGGGTTTGGGCCCTTGGAAGAAGACCGTCTTCCTGGTCGGGGGGCTGACGCCGCGCTATCTCGTTCCCGCAAGGCCGCCGGCAGTGCCCCGTCATGCCGGGACGGGCGATGTCGATATCGTCCTCGCGCTCGAAATCCTCGGCGACACCGATGCCTATCGAACCCTGGAAGAAAATCTGGACGCGATGGGCTTTCACCGGGCGCTGAACAAAAACGGCAATCCGCAGAGCTGGCGCTGGGTCGCGCAGGTCGAAGGTGGTCCGACCATGATCCTCGAGTTCCTCACCGAGCATGCGGAACTCGGCGGCGGCGAGGTGAAAGTGCTTCCCACAGAAGGCAAGGTGTCGGCCCTGAACATCCCCCACTCGTCGATCGTGTTCGATCACCACAAAGCCATCGACGTCACAGCGGAACTCCTGGACGGCAAGGGCAAAGTCACGGAGACAGTGCGGTACGCCGACATCGTTGCCCTCACCTGCCTCAAGGCATTCGCTTTCAACGATCGCGGCGAAAGCAAGGACTCCCATGACCTCATCTATTGCCTTGAGCATGGCGAGGGTGGAATCGACGCCGCGGTCGGCGCCTTCTACGGCGCGCTCGGCGGGCCGCATCGTGACGCCATCATGCTGGCTCTGGACGCGCTGAAGGCCCGCTTCTGCACGGACGAGAAAATCGAAGGCTTCGAGAAAGACGGGCCGGTCAAGTTCGCCCTGTTCGAGGATGATGGCGATGACGAGGGCGCGCGCGACCGTCGGATCCTGCGTCAGCGGCGTGCGGCGACGATTGTCGAGTCACTGGTCATGCCGCTCCGGTCTGCTTGATATAGTGGCGCCAGACCTAGCCCCACGGGATGAGGAGCCCGAGCAGGATCAAGAAGGCGCTGGAGATAGAATGACGGCCAAGGAAGGCACGATGAGCAACTATCCCGTCGAGATCGTCCCCGACGACAACGGCACCTTGCTGGTGACGTTTCCCGACGTGCCCGGCGCCGTCACCTTTGGCGAGACCAGGGTCGAGGCGCTGGAGAATGCGGTGGACGCGCTGGAGACTGTGCTTTCGGGGCTGATCAAAGAGCGCCAGGATATTCCCGCGCCATCGGCCGCGCGAGGTCGGCCCGCCGTCTCCCTCTCCCTGCTCGGCAGCCTCAAGACGGCGGTTTACCGGGCGATGCGGGCGCGCGACTGGCGCAAGGCCGATCTGGCGCGCGCGCTCGGCCTCAATCCCCGGCAGATCGACCGGCTGCTCGATCTTCGTCACGGCTCGACGGTCGGGCAACTCGAAAAAGCGCTGCGGGTCTGCGGACGCCGGGTGGAGATTCAGGCGCGGGACCTCGAAGCCGCCTGACGCCGGGCACGTCATCCCGGGAAATCAGTGACGGAAATCAGTGACAGTCACTATTTTCGAAATCAGTGACAGTCACTATTTTCACCGTTCCGCGCATCAGCCGGCAGATGTTGACGAAGCGCTTCGCCGCGCGCAGCGACGGGATCGCCGCGTTCCGGCAGCAGCAGGGAACGCGGCGCATCCATGTGGCGGCGGCCGATGGGGATCAAACCACCTCGAAAAAGCAGACCGCGCGGTCGAGATACTTCCCGACATCGAGATACGATAGCTGCTGCAATACTGCGTTCGCGAAATAGCCGGTCTTCTCGACGCCGTTCGGGATCTTTATCGCGAACGACTGGCTCGTTGACGCTCCCGGGGCCAGAGAGAAGCCGAGCGTCGCGGGCTTTGCGTAGGTAGCGAATCGAGCGTCGCACGTCGTCAGGAATTCATCGTTGCCGACGATCGGATTGCGATTGCCGATCGCGATCGCGACTGCCAAATTCCCCCAGGCGACCGGATCGGGGTTATGGACGTTTACGGTGTAATTGATCGTCCCACCCCACGGCGCCGTGTTGTTCCAGCCTGCCCCCCAGAAGATCGGCGAGTTCGCACGCTTCATCTTCTCCTCGAACTCCTCTTTCGACAGGCCGACGAACGTCTCTCCCTTTTTCTCACGATTCTTTCGTTCCCGGGCGATGTCCGCCTCGACCGCTTTCCACGCCTTGGCCACATCTGCGGCTGAACGAACTGCCATGTCATTGCTCCTCAATTATGGATTTCAGACGTAAATACCATATGCCTTCTTGAGCTCGACAGCAAGGTATGAGTGATCCGCTTACCGACTATTAGCGCCATTCTGGAGATTGACTCACACGCCCGCTCGGCGTTTCTTCTAAATTCAATAACCGGCATGGGCGCATAGCCGCCGGAACTGCCGCGACCGCATCTGGCCGAATTCGCACCAACTGCTCGGGAGCGAGATCCGCCCCTTGGCCGCTCTTCGCATGGAATTGCTTCGCTGCGCTCGCAATGACGGGAGCGGCCAAGCGAACGCGCGATCGGCAGCTTCACGGTCTCGCTCGAGCCGCCGTGGGATCAGTCGATCGGCATTCTCGGCTCGAACCACCGGAACGGCCGATAGGCGGCCGGCGGATCGAGGTTGCTGAGCGCGATCGTCACCCAGCCGGTCTCCGGGTAGATGAAGAACCAGGCGTTCGACCCGGGATAATCGCCGCCATGCCCGAAATGCCGCTCCCGCCCCTCGCCGACGGTCACGAAGCCGAAGCCGTACCATCCTTCGCCATTTTGCGGCGTGGTCGCCTCGCGCAGCAAATCGGGCCGCAGCAGCCGGCCCGATTGAAGCGCTTGCGCGAAGCGGAACAGGTCGCCGGCCGTCGTGTAGCCGCCGCCCGCGGGCAAGCCGCGCCATGGATAGCGGGATGCGACATCGACCAGGCGGCCCTCGCGACGCGCATAAGGGACCGCGCGGCCGGGCACATCGACGTGCTCGGGCTCGTAGCCGCTGCGGATCATGCCGGCGGGCCTGAACACCCTGTCTTCGATGACCGCCTGATACTCACGCCCCGTCACGACCTCTATGATGCGTCCGAGCAGGATGAAGCCATAGTTCGAATATTCGACCCTCGTTCCCGGCTCGAAGCTCGGCGCCCGGCCGCCATAGGCCGCGACATAATCCGCGAGCGTCCTGAACCTCGATCGATCGCCGGCCCAATCCACGTCGATCGTGTCGACATCCCCGGTTCCCCCGCGATGCGTGAGCAGCTGGCGGATGGTCACCTTGGTCGCGATCTCGCGATTGGGATAATCGGGCAGATAGTCGCCAATTGTGCCGTCGAGCCTGACCCTGCCGCTCGCGACCAGCTGCAGCACCGCGACCGCGGTGAACATCTTGCCCGCGGAGGCGATGCGGATGCGCGCGTCGAGCCTCATCGGGAGATGCCGCGCGCGGTCCGCCTCGCCATAGGCATGCCGGAAAAGCACCCGGCCATGGCGCGCCACCAGCAGCGTTCCGGCAAATCCGCCGGCGGCGGCCAGCTGGCGTAGGCGGGCCTCGAGACCGGCGAGGGCGGCCGCCTGGCCCAGCCGCGTCACCGGCTGCCGCTCGCCGACGATGGTGATGCTGGGCGCCGGCCCCTCGCCGAGCGTCAGGGTGCGCAGCTCCTCGCGCATCTCGCCATCGCGCCACCGGACCCGCGCGACCAGGCTGTTGGGCGTCTCGCGCTCGACCCGGAGCAGGTCGAAGCCGCCGGTGAACTCGCGCAGCTCCTGGACGTCGGCAACCTCCCTGTCATAGCCGTAACGCCGGCGGAACTGCTCCAGCCGCGCCGAATCCCCCGAATTGAAGGCCTCCAGATAGGTGGCCAGCGCCGCGCGGGCGGGGGATGGCTCCGCTTGCGCGCAAAGCCCCGAGAGAGGCGCGAAGAGCGCTGCAAGCGCAAGCAGATATCTCCGCATCTCGTCCGCCCTTCCGTTTGACCGCGTGATGCCGGCAGGTTCGGCAAACGGCAAGCATGGAGCGATCGCCACTCGGGGCCTGCGGTGACAGGTAGGCCCGCGGTGACAGGTACGCACCTGTCACGTACCTGTCACTAGAGGTGCCTGGACCTTTGGGCAGCCGCTTCCAGGTGGTTTTCCGGACATTCAGCCATCGCCCTGGTCCGGCGGCGGCAAATATTGGAATTCGATCAGATAGACGTTCGTGCCGCTGCCATGTTTCGCCACCTTCAGAAGATCGACGACGCCCTTAAACCCTGAACGGCGCGCCAGCTCGCCGGTGATGTCGCCGAGCGCGATGCTGCGAATAGATTCCACAATGATGTGCCCGTCTCCCATTCGATAGACGCCGCCGGGCTTGACGTGCGGCCTGTTCCAGATCCGGACGCTGCACGTGATCCGGCCCTCGCGAACGCCTTCACGCAGGCGTTTGGCGAACATCATGGGTCTGAAGGCGATCGACCGCAGGGAGGCCCGGCCGGCCGAAATCCGAAGAGGGTGCACATGGCTCGAGCATAGCAGGCGCGCGGCGAGGGCCAACACTGGATGCCGGTTATGGGTGGCAGGTGGACGGGCCGGCAGGGCGCGGGGGTGCGGTGGACCTGCCTAGCGGTCTGCCGTGACAGGTACGGACCTGGCACGTACCTGTCACCGGCTATCCCTGAATGGTGGCGGCTGTCTCCTGAGCGGCCCGGACAATAAATGCTGTTCCCTGGGGCACCGAGGCTCTAACATAGGTTAGAGGCGGAGGAATCGAGTCCTCGCTCCTACGACCAGGGCCACGAGCATATGCTGATGTTCTCGGACGCCCTGGCCGACGGCATCATCCGGCAATTCCCGAACCGCTTCACCTAGCCGGGATGGGGAGGCGGGCTGGAGCGATCAGCGCCGGCGCACGCTGGGCTGCTTGATGTAGTGGCGCCAGACGTAGCCCCAGGGGATGAGGAGCGCGAGCAGGAACGGGAAGGTGCCGATCTCCAGCAGATCCTGGCGCAAATGCGGCCATTCCGCCCCGGACGACCATCGCGGCAACCCGAAGGCGAGCAGCCAGATCGTCTTCCAGACGAACTCGAAGAGGAAGATCGGCATGATCCGCAGCGGGTCGCGAAGGCCGAGGATCGACATCACCCAGAAGCCGGCAACGATGCTCGACATCAACCCGCGCACGGCCGGATCCGGGTGAACGACGTCGGGCAGCGCGATGAACGGGCCGGCGAGGAAGAACAGGACGCAGGCCGCGCGCAGCACGTACAGCCGCACCAGCGAGACTTCCTGCTCGCCCCTTCTCCAGATGCTCGGCGAGGCTGAAGCGGCGGTCGAGGCCATTTCAAATCTCCATTTCAGAATGCGGCAGGCACCGGCGCCGTTATCGCGGCGTGAAATCCACCGCGAAACCGGTTTCCGATCCGCACGCGGACGAGCCAGAAGGCCATCACGGCGAACGGCGCGAAGGCCAGGACGAACAGGACCGGCGAGCCGCGGACGGCCTGCGGCAGAACGTCCTGCTGGCCGAGGAAGAAGGACCCGGTGGCGATGAAGAAGGCGAAACACATCCGCCACAGGTGACGCGAGACCCGCTGCACCGGGGTGAGCTTCGCGCGCAGGATCGCATTGAGGTCGAGCAGGCCGGCGAGCAGGCACAGGCCGCCGAGCGCGAACACCGGACCGGGACCCGCGGGCGTCGTGGCGCCGGTGAAGCCGCCCCAGATCATGAGCGCGGCCAAACCGAGCGCGGCCGCGCAGGCAAGGATCTCGAACCGGCCGGTCGTCCCGTCGCGGCGGCGCGCCGCGACCCAGGAGGTGACGACGAAATAGCAGACCATGATGCCGCCGACCGGCGATCCCGGCGGCGACCTGAACGGCTCGAGCATCGAGGCGGTGATCCCGAGCACGAGCATCGAGCCGAAGAACCAGGTGCCGGCGCGGGCGTGCAACCGGCCGCCCTTGCGGGCGATGACCGCGAGCGTGCCCGCGGAAAGGGCGAGCAGCCCTCCGGCGATATGGATGGCCATGACGACATTCATGCCGCCTCCGCCTCCTCGGCGACGTCGGGGAGATATTCGAGGACGTCGCCGGGCTGGCAGGACAAAGCGGCGCAGATCGCCTCGAGCGTCGAGAAGCGGATCGCGCGCGCTTTGCCGGTCTTCAGGATCGAGAGGTTCACGATCGTGATTCCGACCCGCTCCGCGAGCTCGGTCAGCGTCATCCGCCGGTCGTGGAGCAAATCGTCGAGCTTGACGGCGATCGCCATGTCACACCGTCCCTTCGAGGTCTTCGCGCATCTGCGCGCCTTCCGCGAACACCCGGGCCAGCACGAAGGTGAGGATCACGGCGAGCCAGCCGTTGACCGAAAAGCCGGCATCGAGAACGACCGGATGCGCCGGCGTCGAAATGGCCTTGGCGATCGCGAAGATGACGATGCTGAGAAGCTGCTGCGCGACGAGGACCCAGGCGATCGTCTGCAAGCGCTGCGCGTTCGCGGCGACGAACGGGTCGCCCGCGCGCACCGTCTCGACCATGGCGAGCAGCCGCTTGAGGACGACATAGTGCAGCGGGACCGCCGCGAGGCCGAGCATTGCGATCGCGCGCAACCCCATGACCAGCCGCGCCGCGTCGGGCGAAGGCGGGATCTTGAACACGGCCATGATCCATTGCTCGTGGGGCATGACCAGCAGCAGCGCGAGGATCGCGGCGCCGTACAGCCAGTTGAGGACGATGAGGATCCGCAGCACCACGTAGGCGATCGGCAGCGCGGCGGAATAGGATCGGGTCATGGGTTGCGCTCCAGCGACTCTGAATATCGATAAACAATAAGGTACTTATCGAAGATCGTCAACTCCCATATCGATTTTCGTTAGGGGCGGCTATTTTCAGGCGGCAAGGGGAACAGGCACTTTCATGCGCGGCGGTTCGAATTCGCGTTGCTGACAGCCTGAAAGTGCCTGCCCCTAAAGCGAGCGCGCGATCAGCAGCTTCATGATCTCGCTGGAGCCGCCGTAGATGCGCTGGACGCGGGCGTCGCGCCACATCCGGGCGATCGGATAATCGTTGATATAGCCGTAGCCGCCGTGGAGCTGGAGGCAGGCGTCGACCAATTCGCCATGCGCCTCCGTGACCCAGAGCTTGGCGATCGCCGCCATCGTCAGGTCGAGCTCGCCCTTGAGCAGCCGCTCGATGCAGTCGTTGACGAAGACGCGGGCGACGACCGCTTTCGCCTTGCAGTCGGCGAGGACGAACTGGCTGTTCTGAAAGTCGATGATCGGCTGGCCGAACGCCTTGCGCTCCTTCACATAGGCGATCGTCTCCTCGAGCGCCCGCTCCATCGCCACCGCGCTGCCGAGCGCGATCAGCAGCCGCTCGCGCGGCAGCTCGGCCATTAATTGGTAGAAGCCCTTGCCCTCTTCGAGCCCGAGCAAATTGTCGGCCGGGACCCAGACGTCGTCGAAGAACAATTCGGACGTGTCCTGCGCATCGAGCCCGATCTTGTCGAGCTTCCTGCCGCGCCGGAAGCCCTCGACCTCGTCGGGCTCGACGACGAGCAGCGAGACGCCCTTGGCGCCCTCTTTTGGGTCGGTCTTGGCGACGACGACGATGAGGTCGGCGATCTGGCCGTTGGAGATGAAGGTCTTGGCGCCGTTGATCCGGTAGCCGTTGCCGTCCTTCAGCGCGGTGGTGCGGACCGACTGCAGGTCCGAGCCCGCGCCCGGCTCGCTCATCGCGATCGCGGCGACCCGCTCGCCCGAGACCAGCTTGGGCAGCCAGCGCTGCTTCTGGCCCTCGGTGCCGTGCGCCTGGATGTAGGGGGTGATGATGACGTTGTGGAGGCCGGCGGCGAAGCCCTCGACGCCCTTGCGGATGACCTGCTCGGCGACCACCACGTCGTGGCGGAAGTCGCCGCCCGGCCCGCCATAGGCTTCGGGCACGCTGACCCCGAGCAGGCCCGCCTGCCCCGCCTCGCGCCAGAAGTCGCGCTCGACCATCCCCGCCTCGCGCCACTTCGCGACCCGCTCGGGCGGCGCGTTGCGGTCGAGGAACCGCCCGACGGAGTCCGCGAACATGCGCAGCTCCTCGTCGGCCATGAAGGCGGGTTCCGGGAAGTCTTTCATCGCGCCCCTCGCTGTCCGCCCGACTGTGGCGGCAAGCGGCGGCAAAGGAAAGCGTGCAGCGTGGCGCCGCCGGATGATATGATATGCCGATGAAGCGCGTACAGCCGCATCCCCTACTCCTGGCGCTCGCACTTGGCGGATGTGCTTCGGGAGCGCATTTTCCCCCTTATGTCCCGGTCGCGCTCGAGGACGGGGCGAGCCTTCTCTACCGGTCCGAGCGCAGGCCGCGCGACGCCGCCGCCGACCGCGCGCTTGCGCTGCAGGCGCGATCGTTCTTTTGCGCGCATTATTCGGACTGGGCGTGCACCGCCGACGGGATCGTCTACGTATCGATCGTCGCGAATCCGCCCCACGTTCAGTGCGCCATCGTCGTCAGCGGCGAGAAATACCGGATCGCCAATCCCCAAGACAGGCTGGTTGGCCTCGCCCGGACCGATTGCTTCGCCGGCGGGGGGCCGGCCTATTATGCCGAGACCCTTAGCGAGCACGGCGTGGTGGCGATCACCGATGGACCCGGGTCATTGATGGCAAATCCGAGACGTTTGGACGTCACCGAGCCGGTGACCGTAGTGAACGCCGCCGAACTGGCCGATGAGCCTTCGCGGCCGACCCGGCCCCACTAACGCTTCTTCCAAAAGGAGAAAATGGTGGGCGTGGCAAGGATTGAACTTGCGACCCCTGCGATGTCAACACAGTGCTCTACCACTGAGCTACACGCCCACGCGGAGGCGCATGTAGCGAGCGGCCGGATGGGGCGCAACCCCGCGCCAATGGGGACAGTCACTTTCACGCGCGGCGGTTCGAATCCTCCTCGTGGGCAGCCTGAAAGTGACTGTCCCCTTAGAGCCGGCCGTGCTGATCCTCGCTGAGGAACATCCGCTCGACCTCGGCGACGAGGTCGCGCAGGTGGAAGGGCTTCGACAACACCTTGGCTTCGGGCGTCTTGCGGCCGGCCTTGAGCGCCACCGCGGCGAAGCCGGTGATGAACATGACGCGGATGCCGGGGACCATCTCGGCCGCCTTCTGGGCGAGCTCGATGCCGTCCATCTCCGGCATGACGATGTCGGTCAGCAGCAGGTCGAACGGCTCGGCCTCGAGCAGGGGAATCGCGGCGGTGCCGCGGTCGACGGCGACGACGTGATAGCCGACCCGCTCGAGCGCGCGGACCAGGTAGACCCGCATCGAGTCGTCGTCTTCGGCAAGCAGGATCCTCAACATCGGCCAATCTATGCGCGATGGCCGCGGCTTTTTCCAGCCATGCGGTGCGCTTCGATTGCGCCCGTCCCACGCTGGGCCTAATCCGGGGAGAGAATGACCGAATCTCCCGCCGCCTCTCCCTTCTTCCGGATCGGCCCCGCCCGGCCGGTGTCGCCGGTCGTCCTCTCCGTTCCCCATGCCGGGCGCGACTATCGCCCCGAGTTGCTGCGCGCGGCGCGGCTGCCGCAGGCGGCGCTGGAGACGCTGGAGGACCGGCTCGTCGACCGGCTGGTCTGGCGGGCGACCGCGAACGGCGCCACCGCCTTCATCGCCCGGGCGCCGCGCGCCGAGATCGACCTCAATCGCGACGAGCGCGAGCTCGATCCGAGCCAGGTCGCGCCGACGCTGCCGTCCGGCGGCCTCGTCCAGTCGGCGCGGACGCGGGGCGGGATCGGCCTCGTCCCGTCGCGGATCATCGGACTCGGGCCGATCTGGCGCGAGCGGATCCCGCGCGCCGAGCTCGACCGGCGGATCGAGAGCATCCACCGGCCCTATCACGCGGCGCTGGACGCGGCATTGGGCCACGCCCGGGCGCGGTTCGGCGGGGCGATCCTGCTCGATTGCCATTCGATGCCGCCCAGGCCGCGCGGCGACGACGGCGCGGCGGGCGTGATCTTCGGCGACCGCCACGGCACCACCATCACCGCCGACCTGCTCGACGCCGCGGTCGCGGCCGCGCAAGGCCTGGGCTACCGGACGGCGTGCAACGCGCCTTATGCGGGCGGTTATGTTGTCGGCCGGCACGGGCGGCCGCAGCGCGGCGTCCACGCGCTCCAGATCGAGCTCGACCGCGCGCTCTACCTCGACAAGGACCTGCGCGCGCCCGGCCCGGGCTTCGAGGGCGCCTGCCGGCTGATCGCCGCCGTCGCCCACGCCCTCGAGGAACGGCTGGTGGGGACGGCGGACGCGATCGCCGCGGAATAAGGGGACAGTCACTTTCGGCACGGCGGCGCGGACCTTCGGGCACGGCGGCTGAAAGTGACTGTCCCCCTCCGGCGCATGCAAAAAGACCGCCTCACGTTTCCGTGAGGCGGCCCAGGTTCAGGGAGGTGCGCTCCCGCTTTCGAAGGAGCGCGGTGCGCCGGCGTAAAGGGGGAATACGGCGGCGCTGACCCGGAGATAAGAAGCGTTTTTTCCGATTTCAATACCGTACGGTATTAATACCGGGATGGGATGGGACAGTCACTTTCGCCCGCTCCGGCGGGAAACCTCGCACCGAGCGGCTGAAAGTGACTGTCCCCTTGCTGTCCCTAGGCGGTGCCCTCCGGGGCCAGCTCCGCGAGCGCCTCGGGCACTTTGCCCTGCGCCGCCTGGCGCGCGAACAGGTCGCGGATCGACGACAGCGAGAAGAGATGGGCCATGATCAGCGCCAGGATGCCGTTCTGGTGGAGCCTGGCGACCTGATCGGCGGGCATGTCGCGCAGCTTCTGCTCGTCGACCATGCGGAAGCCGCGGTACATGAAGGGCTGGGCGGCGCCTTCGGGCTGGATCGAGACCTCGCCGTCGATCAGCAGGTCCATCTCCTGGAGCTCCTTGACGAAGGCGTTGGTGCGCTGGGCGGCGATTTCGAATTCCTCGCAGAATTTGAGGATCGCGCCGAGCGCCTCGCTCGGCTTGTCGCCGTCGAACAGGGCCGGCCCGTCGCCGTCCTCGCCGACCAGGCCGCTCTCGGGATCGAAGCAGACCGACAATTCCTCCGCATTGGGATCGAGCTTGGCGAGCAGATAGGGGTAGCGGCGGACATAGGCCGGCACGTAGAACGGATGGTGCGGCACGCCCTCCTCGTCGACGAAGACGTTGACGCCCTCGTTCAATCCCATCAGCGCCAGCGGAACCGGCACCTCGCCGGTCGAGAAGACGATCGGGAAGTGGCGCTGGGCGGCGATGAACTCGTCGATCGTCAGCGGAATCGCGTTCGCGGTCGCAAAATAGGGCGCCCGGTCGGTCGGCCTGGTCCGGTACTTGGCGTGCAGGCTCGACGAGAGCGGCTGCAGGTTCTTGTAGAAGATCGGCAGATTGGGGGGCGGCGGCTGAGTCGCCATGTTCAGGTCTCCATCTGGTCTGGGAGCGGGCGCGCTCGCGCGGCCGCGGATTTCAGCGCAACCCTCTATGAGCGAAGCGGCTTTTGTGCAAGGCTCTCCTGAGCATCGTCGAAGGGCGGTACCAGCTTGCCGGGATTCATGATGCCCCCGGGGTCGAGCGCCTGCTTGATCGCCCGCATCGCATTGAGGCGGGCCGGATCGCCGAGGCGGGCAAGCTCGGCGAGCTTCATCTGGCCGATGCCGTGCTCGGCGGAGATCGAGCCCCCGGCCGCCGTGACCAGATCGTGGACGAAGGCGCTGACCGCCTCCCCGGTCGATGCCAGCCAGTCCGGCCCCGCGCCGTCGGGCGCGCGGACGTTGAAATGGACGTTGCCGTCGCCGAGATGGCCGAAGGCGTTGACGCGGCTGCCCGGGAAGCGCGCCTCGACCGCGGCGGCGGCGCTGGTGGTGAAGCCGGCCATCGCCTCGACCGGGACCGAAATATCGTGCTTGGCGGCGGGGCCGTCCTTCTTCTCGGCCTCCGAGATGCTGTCGCGCAGCCGCCAGAAGCTCTCGGCCTGGGCCTCGCTGGCGGCGATCACCGCGTCGGAGACGATGCCGCTCTCCAGCGCCGATGTGAGACCCTCGTAGAGCAGCTTCTCCGGGCCCGGCGCGCCGATCGGCGCGACCGCTTCGACCAGCACGTTCCACGGCGCCGGCGACGCGAGCGGGGGCCGCGTGCCCGGGACATGAGCGAGGACGAGATCGAGCGAGCTTTTCGGCACCAGCTCGAAGCTTTCGATCGCCTCGCCCAGCGTCGCTTCGAGATGGCGCAGCAGCGCCATCGCCGCGGCCGGCGTTTCGACGCCGGCCCAGGCCGCGGCCCGCTCGCCGATCGCGGGCACCAATTTCAGGCTCGCCGCGGTGACGACGCCGAGCGTGCCTTCGGCGCCGATCAGCAATTGCTTGAGGTCGTAGCCGCGATTGTCCTTCTTCAATGCCGCCAGCCCCTCATAGAGGCTGCCGTCCGGGAGCACCGCCTCGAGGCCCAGCACCAGCGACCGCATCGTCCCGAAGCGCAGCACCTGGGTGCCGCCGGCATTGGTCGAGACCAGCCCGCCGATCGTCGCCGAGCCTTTGGCGCCCAGGGTCAGCGGAAAGCGCCGGCCGACCGCGAGCGCGGCCTCCTGCAGCGTGGCGAGGATCACCCCGGCCTCGCAGACCGCGATGCCGGCGGCGGGATCGAGGCTGCTGATCCGGTTCATCCGCCGGAGCGACAGCAAAATCGCCTCGCCCGAGGAATCCGGAGTGGCGCCGCCAACCATCGAGGTATTGCCGCCCTGCGGCACCAGCGGCACGCCGGCCTCGGCGCAGAGCGCGACCAGCGCCGCGACCTCCTCGCGCGTCGCCGGCGCGGCCAAAGCCGCCGCCGCGCCGTGATAGCGGCCGCGCCAGTCGGTCAGCCACGGCGCCATCGCCTCGGCCGCGCGCGTGAACCCCTTCGGCCCGAGCCGATCGGCGAGCTTGTCGAGCAGGGCGCGGCGCGGATAAGTCATCTCGCCGGTCAAATAGATCGCGCCGGCATGAGGGGCAAATTAATCGCATGTTCAAGCGCGGTCCCGGATGCCCTTGGGCGATGGAGCTCTTGCCATGATCCTCGCGGGCCTCGCCGCCTTGCTGCTGCTCGCCTTCGGCGGCGGCGAGGAGCAGCAGCCGGTGCCGCGCCCCGCCCAGAGCACGCTCACCATCCATCAGCAGATCATCATCCGCATCCCCGCCGCGACCCGCCCCGCGGCGCCCGGCGCAGCCTCGCTGATCCGCTGGGAGGAGCATCGCGGCCCGCGCTGCATCGCCTGGGCGCGGATCGCCGGCGCCGGCCTGCTCGGCCAGAACAGCGTCGACCTCGTCTTCCGCGACGCCACCCGCGTCCGCGCCCGGCTGGAGCGGCGCTGCCCGGCGCTCGATTATTATCGCGGCTTCTACCTCCCCGCGACCGCCGACGGCCTGATCTGCGCCGACCGCGATTCGGTCCGCTCGCGCACCGGCGGCGAATGCCGGATCGACACGTTCCGCACGCTCAGGGCGGCGCGGCCCTGAGGCTCGTTTGCTTGACAAGCGGGGCCGCTTCGCACAAGCGGCGGCGCGTGAAGCGCCCCGCGCCGAAGAGCGGGCCCAACTCCCGGATCATTGAATGAGCTTTGCCGATCTCGGCCTGTCAGACGAATTGCTCCGCGCGGTCAGCGAGGCGGGCTATGACACGCCCACCCCGATCCAGCGCCAGGCGATCCCCTCGGTGCTGATGGGCAAGGACATCATCGGCATCGCCCAGACCGGCACCGGGAAGACCGCCGGTTTCGTGCTGCCGATGATCGACATCCTCGCCCAGGGCCGTGCCCGCGCCCGAATGCCGCGCTCGCTGATCCTCGAGCCGACCCGCGAGCTCGCCGCCCAGGTCGCCGAGAATTTCGAGAAATACGGGCGTCACCACAAGCTCTCGATGGCGCTCCTCATCGGCGGCGTGCAGATGGGCGACCAGATCAAGGCGCTCGAAAAGGGCGTCGACGTGCTGATCGCCACGCCCGGCCGGCTGATGGACCTGTTCGGCCGCGGCAAGATCATGCTCAACGGCTGCAGCCTGCTGGTCATCGACGAGGCCGACCGGATGCTCGACATGGGCTTCATCCCCGACATCGAGGAGATCTGCACCAAGCTGCCCAAGACCCGGCAGACCCTGCTCTTTTCGGCGACGATGCCGGCGCCGATCAAGCGGCTCGCCGATCGTTTCCTGACCGACCCCAAATCGATCGAAGTCGCCCGCCCGGCCTCCTCGAACCTGCTGATCGAGCAGAGGATGATCCGGGTCGATTCGCGCAAGAAGCGCGATACGCTCGCCGACATGCTGCGCACCGACGAAGTCCGCAGCGCGCTCGTCTTCTGCAACCGCAAGACGACGGTGCGCGAGCTCGCCACCAGCCTCAAGCGCGGCCATTTCAACGTCGGCCAGATCCAGGGCGACATGGCCCAGTCCGACCGGATCAAGGAATTGGACCGCTTCAAGAACGACGAGATCAACATCCTCGTCGCCTCCGACGTCGCCGCCCGCGGCCTCGACATCAAGGGCGTCAGCCACGTCTTCAACTATGACGTGCCGTGGCATCCCGACGATTATGTCCACCGTATCGGCCGCACCGGCCGGGCGGGCAAGACCGGCATCGCGATCACTCTGGTGACCGGCGCCGACGCCGAGTCGATCGACAACATCCAGAAGCTGACCGGGACGAAGATCACGGAGATGGACGGCGGCGCGGCGCCGGCCAAGGCGGAGCCGCAGGCGCGCGAGGAAAAGCCGCGCCGCGAGCGCCGCCCGCGCCGCGATGACAGGCCCGAGCCCGGAGCGCCGCGGCCCGAGCCCAAGGCCGAACGGCCCGAACCGAAGGCGCCCAGACCCGAGCGCCGGCCCGAACCGGAAGCCGACGACGACGGCTGGCACGGCCCCGTCCCCAGCTTCCTCGGCAAGGGGTTCGGAGGCTAGGCGTGCGCGGCGCGCTGCTTCTCCTCGCCGCTTCCTTCCTGCTGCCGGTGAGCGCCGGCGCCCAGACCTCGCGGGAGGAGCGCCTGCGCGCGTTTCTGCAGACCGCCTTCGCCGACGCCCGCGCGGAGTGGGCCGAAACCACCTATGTCAGCGCCTTTGCGGACCTGAACGGCGACGGCCGCGACGAGGCTTTGGTCTCGCTCTATTCGGGCCTGTTCTGCGGCTCCGGCGGCTGCGCGCTCTACATCTACACGCCGGCGGGCGGCACGTGGCGCGAGGTCGCGGAAATCACCATCGTCAACGCGCCGGTCCGGCTGCTCGCCTCCCGCCACCGCGGCTGGCGCGATCTCGCGGTCCACGTCCGCGGCGGCGGCGCTCTGCCCAGCGACGCGCGATTGGCGTTCGACGGGCGGACCTATGCCTCGAACCCCTCGCTGGCGCCGCGGCTGCGGGGCCGGGTGCCGGGCCGCGTGCTGATCTCGGACAACGCCGAGGGCCGCCCGCTCTTCTAGGTCTCGCCCCGGTAGCGCGCGCGGAATGCGTCCGCATAGGCGCTGAGCCGGCGCTCGGAGATCGCGTCCCTCAACTCCTGCATAAGCCGCTGGTAGAACCACAGGTTGTGCTCGGTCATCAGCATCGCGCCCAATATCTCGCCCGAGCGGACGAGGTGGTGAAGATAGGCTTTGGACCAGCCCGCGACGGGCGATTCGGGATCGAGCGGATCCCTGTCCTCGGCGAACCTCGCGTTGCGGATGTTGATCGGGCCGTCGCGGGTGAAGGCCTGGCCGGTGCGGCCGGAGCGGGTCGGCAGCACGCAGTCGAACATGTCGATGCCGCGCTCGACCGCGCCGACGATGTCATCGGGCTTGCCGACGCCCATCAGATAGCGGGGACTGTCCTGCGGAAGCTGGCCAGGGGCGAAATCGAGGACGCGGAACATTGCGTCCTGGCCCTCGCCGACCGCAAGGCCGCCGACCGCGTAGCCGTCGAAACCGACCTGGGTCAGCGCATCGGCGGAATTTCGGCGCAGCGCCTCGTCCAGCCCGCCCTGCTGGATGCCGAACAGGGCGCCCTCCCCCGCGAATGCCTCTTTCGAACGCCTCGCCCAGCGCATCGAGCGCGCCATCGCCGCAGCCTGTTCCTCGCGGGAAGACGTGGCCGGCACGAGCTGGTCGAAGGCCATGACGATGTCGGAGCCGAGCAGCGCCTGGATCTCCACCGAGCGCTCGGGCGTCAGCATGTGGCGGCTACCATCGAGATGGCTGGCGAAGGCGACCCCCTCCTCGGTCACCTTGGCCAAATCGGCGAGGCTCATCACCTGATAGCCGCCCGAATCGGTCAGGATCGGCCGCTCCCAGCCCATGAATTCGTGCAATCCGCCGAGCCGCGCCACCCGCTCGGCGCCGGGGCGGAGCATGAGGTGGTAGGTGTTGCCGAGGATGATGTCGGCGCCGGTGGCGCGGACGTCGGCGGGCTTCATCGCCTTGACCGTCGCCGCCGTGCCGACCGGCATGAACGCCGGCGTGCGGATCTCGCCGCGCCGTATCGCGATCGTGCCGGTGCGGGCGCGGCCGTCGGTCGCGGCGATGGTGAAGGCGAAGCGGGGGCCGGCCATCCGGGCGGCTTAGCCGCTCAGGGCTTCAGTTCAAGCTCCCAGGTCTCGCCCTGGACCGGTTCGCCGAATTCGTGATGGACCGCGGTTTCGGTGATCCGGAAGCCGGCGGCTTCGTATATGCGGCGGGCGCTGGCGAGGATGGTGTGGGTCCACAGGCGGATGTGGTCGTAGCCGGCATTGCGCGCGAACTGCACGCATTCGCCGACCAGCGCGCTGCCGATGCCGAGCCCGCGCGCCCAGGGCTCGACGTGGAGCAGCCGGAGCTGGCCGACATCGCCGCCGGCGTCGACCAGCAGCACCGCGCCCGCCATCATGCCGGCGCGCTCGGCGACCCAGCATTGCTCGCGGCCGGGCCTGAAATCGCGCAGGAAGGCGGTGGTGATCTCACCCTGGAGGATCTCCATCGGCCGCGTCCAGCCATAAGGCTCGTAGAGGATCGACTGGCGGGCCGCGATCGTGGCGAGGTCACCGGTCCGGAAGGTGCGGATATGCCACGCCGCCTCAGTCCCCGACAGCAGCGCCCGGGCCGCGGCGAGCGCCTCGGCCAGGGTCTCGCGCTCGCCGCCGCTCAGCCGCTCGATCCGGCCGGCGACCTCGGCGCGGGTCCTGGCATCGAGCGCGTCGAACACCTGCCGCCCCGCGGCGGTGAGGCTGATCGGGCGGGCCCGCGCATCGGCACCGCGGCCGCGCGCGATCCAGCCCTTCGCCTGGAAGCGGCGGAGGATGCGGCTGACATAGCCGGCATCGAGCCCCAGCTCCGCCTGCAGCTCGGCCGCCAGCGGCTCCGGTCGGTTGGCGATTTCATAGAGCAGCCGGGCTTCGGCGAGCGACAGGTCGCTGTCCATATAATGGGCGTCGAGCGCGCCGGCGAAGCGGGTGTAGAAGCGGGTGAAGGCGCGCACGGCGGCGACGGCATCGTCCATAGCGGCCAGCTTGCGCCATTAGTTGACTTTGTCAACTATCTCCGTGCCTCGCGGCCTGCTATCTGCGCGAGATGGTGAAAGCGACCTGGAACGGCGCCACGATCGCCGAGAGCGACGACACGGTGATCGTCGAAGGCAACCATTATTTCCCGCGCGACGCGGTCAATGCCGCGCTGCTCCGCGACAGCGACACGACCACGATCTGCCCGTGGAAGGGCATCGCTCATTATCACCACCTCGAGGTGGACGGCTCCGAAAACCGCAACGCCGCCTGGTATTATCCCGACCCCAAGCCCGCCGCCGCCGAGATCAGGGACCGGGTGGCCTTCTGGAAGGGCGTCGCGGTCGGCTAGGGCAGCAGCAGGCTCGCGTCGCCGTAGGAGTAGAAGCGGTAGCCCTCGCGGATCGCATGGGAATAAGCCGCCCGCATCGTCTCCAGCCCGATCAGCGCCGCGACCAGCATGAACAGGGTCGAGCGCGGCAGATGGAAGTTGGTGATCAGGCCGTCGACGGCGCGGAAGCGGTAGCCCGGGGTGATGAAGATCGCGGTGTCGCCCTCGAACGGCCGCACGCGCCCGGCCTCGTCCGCCGCGCTTTCCAGCAGCCTCAGCGAGGTCGTGCCGACCGGGATGATGCGGCCGCCCCCGGCCCGCGCCGCGTTCAGCCGGTCCGCCGTCGCGGGCGCGATCCGGCCCCATTCGGCGTGCATGACATGGCCCTCGGTGTCGGCGGCCTTGACCGGCAGGAAGGTGCCGGCGCCGACATGGAGGGTGAGCGTCTCGTGGTCGATCCCCGCCGCGGCGAGGCCCTCCATCAGCGCCGGGGTGAAATGGAGCGCCGCGGTCGGCGCCGCGACCGCCCCCTCCTCACGCGCGAACATGGTCTGGTAGTCGGCGCGGTCGCGCTCGTCGGCGGCGCGCCTGCCGGCGATGTAGGGCGGCAGCGGCATCCGCCCGGCCCGCGCGAGCAGCCGCTCGACCGGCTCATCGCCCGCGAAGGTCAGCAGGAACGAGCCGTCCTCCTCCCGCTCGCCGGCGATCGCCGCCACGCCTTCGCCGAACTCGACCCGGTCCCCCTCGCGCAGCCGTTTGGCGTTGCGGACGAAGGCGCGCCAGGCGCGCGGTCCCTCGCGCTTGTGCAGGGTCGCGCCGATCCGCGCCGCGCCGCGCGTGCCTTCGAGCTGGGCCGGGATGACGCGGGTATCGTTGAACACGAGCATGTCGCCGCGCCGAAGCAGGCGCGGCAGGTCGCGGACCATATGATCCGAGATCGCGTCGCCCGCCACTTGCAGCAGCCGCGCGCTGTCGCGCGGTGCGGCGGGCCTCAGCGCGATCCGGTCGGCCGGCAGCTCGAAGTCGAAAGCATCGACACGCACCCAAAGTCCCTAATTCGGAGGACGTGTCGGCCGCCGCGGCCGCGGCGGCGCGTTCGCCGCCCGGACCGGCTCGAGCGCCCGCGGCCCCGCCGCCGGCGGCGGCTCCGCCGGGCCGACCGGGCCGGGCAGCCGCGCCGCGGGCGCCGGCTGGGCGGCGGCCATCTGGGCGGCGGCGGCGCGCAGCTCGTCGGCGGTCATCGGCGGGACGTTGTCGGCGCCCAATGAGGCGCGAACGATCCGGCTCGGCGCCGGCGGCGGCTCGCCGCGCTCGATCGCGTCGACGAAGTTCATGCCCGACACCACCCGGCCGAAGATGGTGTACTGCCGGTCCATCTGCAGCCGCGGCACGAACATGATGTAGAACTGGCTGTTGCCGCTGTTCATGTCCTGCGCCCGCGCCATGCCGAGCGCGCCGCGGACATGGGGAAGGCCGTTGATCTCGGCTGTGAGGTTCGGCAGCGAGGAGCCGCCCATGCCGCTGTTCTGGGGGTCGCCGCCCTGGGCCATGAACCCCTCGATCACCCGGAAGAAGGTGAGGCCGTTGTAGAAGCCCTGGCGGGTCAGCGCCTTGATCCGCTCGACATGGGCGGGCGCGACGTCGGGCCGCAGCTGGATCACGACCCGGCCGCCGGTCGACAGATCGAGGATCCAGCTGTTGTCGGGCGTGAGCGGCGGCGGCGCGAACGGCGTCGGCGGCGGGGTCTGGGCGGCGAGCGCGGCGCTCAGGAACAGGCCAGCGAGGGCGGCGAAAAGTGACAAAAGACGCGGCATGCTTGAACCCTTTGATTTCCCGAAGCTGGTCAGTGTCTAGGCGGGCTGAGCCCGCGCCTCAAGCGCCGATCAGCCGCCGCGGCGCCCGTCGCGGTCGACCCGGGCGCGGACATCGCGGGCCACCGCCGGCGTCACGAACCGGCCGATCTCGCCGCCGTAGAGGGCGATCTCCTTGACCAGCTTGGAGGCGATCGGCTGCAGCGAGACGCCGGCCATCAGGAAGACGGTCTCGATGTCGTCGTTCAGCTGCTGGTTCATCCCCGCCATCTGGAACTCATATTCGAAGTCGGCGACGGCGCGCAGGCCGCGGACGATCATCGAGGCCCCTTCGCGCACCGCGAAGTCCATCAGCAGCGAATCGAACGAGACGACCCGGATCTCGGCGCCGTCCCGGATCTCCGCCGTCTCGCGCTCGACCATGGCGAGCCGTTCCTCGACGGTGAACATCGGCGATTTGGACGGATTGGTGGTGACCCCGATCACCAGCCGGTCGACGAGATGGGCGGCGCGGCGGATGATATCCATGTGCCCGAGGGTGATCGGGTCGAACGTGCCGGGATAGACGCCTGTCCTCATTCCCCCTCCCATAGAGCGATCAGTGATCGCGCTCCACCGCAAAGCGCGCGACCGCGCGGAGCAGGTCCGCTTCCTCGCCGAAGCTGTGGAGATGCTCGATCGCCTGGTCGATCAAGAGGTCCGCCTGGCGCCGCGCCCGTTCGGGACCGAGCAGCGAGACGACGGTCTGCTTGCCGGCGGCGAGATCCTTGCCGACGCGCTTGCCCGCTTTCTCCTCCATCCCCTCATGGTCGATCAGGTCGTCGACGATCTGGAAGGCGAGGCCGACGTCGCGCGCATAGCCCCTGAGCCCGGTACGGCCTTCGGGCGGCACCCGGCCCATGATCGCGCCCGCTTCGACGCACCAGCCGATCAGCGCGCCGGTCTTCAATTGCTGGAGCCGGGTGACGGCGGCGAGGTCGAGATCCATCTCGCCCGCCATCAGGTCCATCATCTGGCCGCCGGCCATCCCCGCCGGGCCGGAGGCGCGGGCGAGCTCGACGACCAATTCGGCGCGGACGAACGGATCCTCGTGGGTCGCCTCGTCGGCGAGGATTTCGAAGGCGAGCGCGTGCAGCGAATCGCCGGCGAGGATCGCGGTCGATTCCTCGAAGGCGCGATGCAGGGTCGGCTTGCCGCGCCGCAAATCGTCGTCGTCCATGCTCGGCAGATCGTCGTGGATCAGCGAATAGACGTGGATGCACTCGACCGCGAGCGCGACCCGCATCGCCCGCGCCCGATCGACCCGAAAGAGGTCGCAGGCGGCGGCGACCAGCATCGGCCGGATCCTTTTGCCGCCGCCGATCGCGGCGTAGCGCATCGCCTCGTAGAGCCGGCCGCGGGCGTCGGCGGGCACGCCGAGCAGGGCATCGAAGGCGCGGTCGATCTCGGCGCCGACCGCATCGAGCGCGGCCTGGAGGCTCATTCGTCGCCGAAGGGCGCGGTGCCTGCGGGGCTGCCGTCGCGCCCGAACTGGATTTTTTCGATCCGCGCCTGCGCCGCGGCGAGCCGGGCCTCGCACTGCTGCTTCAGCCGATCGCCTTCGCCGTACAGCGCGATCGCCTCATCGAGCGACGCCTCGCCGCTTTCGAGCTTGTGGACGATCTCCTCGAGCCGCTTCAGCGCCGCCTCGAAGGAGAGCTCGGCGAAATCCGGTTGCTGTTCGTCAGCCATGGCTCAAGCAATGGCTTTCGCGAAAGCAGCGGTCAAGCGTGATGGGGGCCTCGATCAGGCGGCGGGCCGATAGACCACCACATGCTGCTCCTGCCCCGAGACGAACGGCCAGCCGTCGCATAGCTTCGTCGTACCGGCCGGAGCGCTGCCGTCTATCGTCAGCTTCACCTTCGCATAGACGCTCGGTTTGGGATGGGCGGGATCTTTCCAGTAGAAGCTGGCGCCGGTATTGGTCCCGTCATTGCCGATTTTGAAAATCGGCCCCCAGGTCGCCTCGTTGGTTTGAACCCAGCCTTCGATGTCGCTCAGGCTCTTGTTCGGCTGCAGGCCTTCGACTCTTTCTGTCATTTGTCGAGCTCCAGGGAATGTTGGGTCTTCATTTGGTCCAGGAATGCCTGCAGGGTTCCATCGCGCGCGCGCGCCTGAACGGCACTGTTCGCCGCCGCAGCCTGATCCTCCAGGCTCCCGGTCGCGGTGAGGCCGAGGCCTTGCAGAACCCAGCCCATCTCCTGAGTCTTGTTGCCAGTTGCCAAGCCGTCTATCTGCGTAGTCACGCGGGCCAATTGGGGAAGACGGGCCGCAGGAACGATGACCCCGGACATGTTCTGAATCGCGACATCGTAGTTGCGATGCTGCGCGGCTGCCGCGGCGCCCGCTTGGGTCGTCACCAATTGGATGGCCTGGTCGATACTCGGGGCGCGCCCGTAGGCGAACGCATCCAGGATGCCTATTTCGAGCGGATATTCGGTCTCGGACTTGCCGAGATTGGTGAGTATCCGCGTCGCGACCTCGAGCCGGGCAACCTCCATGCCGGCGCCGAGCGCCGGGATGGTCCGTTCGAAATAGACTTCGCGCGCCAATGACGCCCGAGCGCCAGTTAGAGCCGCCACGGCCGCGGCAAGGACGTTTGCGGTGCCTTGCGAGGCGATGGTCCCGGCGGCCGAGAGCACCATGGTGCTGGACTCAAGGCCAAAATTGGCCCCTCGCATTTCCCGCGACAGACCCATGCGGAACTGTTGATAGCGTGTGTCCGCCGCCGCCATGTAAGTGATCACGACCGTATCGCGCCATTGCCTCGGAGACATGCCGTTACGACAGGTGTCGTTGGGCGAATGGAAGCACTCCAGTGCCTTCGCGACATAATAGTTTGCAGGAACATCCGTCCCTTGAGGGGGCAGAAAAGGCTCCGGCATGCTCGTGAAAGACGCGCAAGCGGACAACAAGCCTCCGACGGCGAGCAACAGGCATCTGCCAATAGCGGTTCGCACACGCGCGCCAGAATGCTGATCGACCATGACGTCCCCCTTGGTCGAGTGGTAAGACGGAATCGTCTACCCCGCAACAGGCTGCGCGCGATAATTCCAATCCAAACCTGGACAATCCTCGATTTGTCCAGTCAGAAGACAGGCGCCGCGAATATCATGCCGAAGGACGAGCTCGAGCGGGAACCGACGACTTTTGGATGGCGCGATACCAGTAGACGCCGTCCCTCGCCTCCCGCACCGCCCTGCCCTCGATCTCGAGGTGCCGGAGGTGCGCCATCGCCTCGCCGGTGGCGAGGCCGAGCGAGCCGTCGTCGATCTGGCGTCCGAACAGCACGACGAAGCAGTCGAGCGCGCGGCGCGGCGCGGCGAGGTGGGCGTGGAGCGCGTCGAGCCGGCCGCGATGGCCTTGGGCGAGCGCGTCGAGGCGGGCGTGGAGGCCGGTGAACGGCTCGCCGTGCGAGGGCAGGACGAGCAGGTCGTCCGGCAGCCGCTTCAGTTTCTCGATCGAGGCCAGCCATTCGCCGAGCGGGTCCGCCTCGGGCTCGCTGAGGCTCAATGAGACGTTGGAGGTGATCCGCGGCAGCACCTGGTCGCCGGCGATCATCAGCTTGCCGGCGTCGTCGATCAGGCAGGCATGTTCGGGCGAATGGCCGCTGCCGATCACCACCCGCCAGGTCCGGCCGCCGACCGCGATCTCGTCGCCGTCCTGCATCCGCACGTAGGCGACCGGGACCGGGCTCACCATCGCCGCGAAGCGCCCCCATCCCTTGGCGGCCTCCTCCGCGATCCGTTCTTCGCTCCAGCCGGCGGCGCGCTGGTAGGCCGGAGCCTCGGGCGGCGGCGTATCGCGCACGTCGGTGGTCAGCATCCGGGCGAACAGCCACTCGCCGCGGGTCATCCACAGCCGCACGCCGAACCGCTCGGTCAGCCAGCCGGCGAGGCCGAGATGGTCGGGATGGAAATGGGTGCAGATCACCCGCGTCACCGCGCGCCCGGCGAGCGGCCCGGCGAACAGGCTTTCCCAGGCCTCTCGCGCCGCCGGCATGTTAAGGCCGCTGTCGACCAGGGCGATGCCGTCCTCATCCTCGAGGACCCACAGGTTGATATGGTTGAGCGAGCCGGGCACCGGCGAGCGGGTCCAGCCGATGCCGTCGGCGAGCTGGACCAGCGCGCCATAGTCGGGTCCCGTCCGGCCGAGCGGATAGGTCAGGCCCTTGTGCGAATAAGGCTCGTCCCGGGCGAGCGACGCGTCCGGGGTCGCCGGCTCAGCTCTTGAAGAGGTTTTCGGCATTCGGCTCGGCCTCGGCCTCCACCGATTCGCCTTCCGCGGCAAGCGCGGCCTCGGCTTCGCGGGCGGCGGCCTCGCGCTCGGCGCGCAGCTCGACGATCAGCGCCTCGCGATCCTCATCGAAGGTCATGTCGCGCGGCGGCGCGGCGCCGGCCGCCTTGGCCGCCTTGGCGACCGCGGCGTCGAGCTCGCGCTGCGAGGTGAGGCCCAGGGTGACCGGATCCTTGGGCTGGATGTTGGCGATGTTCCAATGGCTGCGTTCGCGAATCGCCTGGATCGTCGAGCGGGTGGTGCCGATCAGCTTGCCGATCTGGCCGTCGGAGAGCTCGGGATGGTTGCGGATCAGCCAGGCGACGCCGTCGGGCTTGTCCTGGCGCTTGGAGACGGGAGTGTAGCGCGGCCCCCTGGTGCGGACCGCCTGGTCGGGCTCCTTCTGCATCTTGAGCTTGTAATCGGGGTCGTTCTGGCCGCGCTCGATCTCGTCCTGGGTGAGCTCGCCCGAGCGCAGCGGGTCGCGCCCGGTGAGCTTGGTGGCGGCGGTGTCGTCGGCGATCGCCTGCACCTCGAGGATGTGCAGGCCGCAAAATTCGGCGATCTGCTGGAAGGTGAGCGAGCTGTTGTCGACCAGCCAGCTGGCGGTCGCGTGGGGCATGAGCGGCTGGGCCAATTGGTCCTCCAAAAACGATAAGGGCCGCCCCTTCACGGAGCGGCCGAACTCGGTCTGCGATTTAGGCGCGCCCGCGCGCCGACGCAAGCCAAAGCTTCGCCGGGGAACCGCCGTTCGCACCGGGCAGTTGCCCCGCGTGCCTTCGCAACCTATTGCCGCCGCCAAGGAGCTTGTTTTTCGATGGTTTTGATCGCTTTGGCCCTGGTTGCCGCGCAGCCCGCGCTCGAGCCGCCCGCGCGGCCGATGGAGATATCGATCGTGCGCGACGCGATCACCGACCGGCTGCGCGCGACCGCGATCCTGCGCGGCGAGGGCGAGCGGATCGAGATACGCTGCGAGTCACCCGATTGGGGCGACGTCAGCGTCCGTTATCATTCACGCCGCTGGCTCGCCCGCGGCAATCCTCTGACCGGCCAGCAACCGCTGATCTACCGGTTCGACGAGCAGCGGCCGGTGCGGCGCCTGTGGCACGTTCACGACCGCACCGCGAGCTTCGACGATCGCGGCCGCCTCGTTTCCTTCCTGCGCTCGACGATGGGCGCCCGGCGCCTCGTCATTCGCGCGCGGGATATCGAGAATCACCGGTTCGACAGCATCTTCACGATCGGCGAGAGCTCGGCCGCGATCACCCAGCTGCTCCAGACCTGCGGCTCCCGGCGCCTCAATCCGCGCATCCTCCCCCAGCCCTAGGGTGCCGAGGTTTGACATGTCGCCCCGCGAGGCGGAATGACGGCCGGCATGACAGCAAAAAAGCATGCAGCGACGACGATCGAGGACATCCCGCGGGTGATCGATCGCCTCTGCGAGATGTACGACGAATCGGTCGCCAACCTGCGCACGGCGCTCGCCCGCTATCTCAAGAACGGCGAGCGCCCCGATCCCGGGGCCCGCGCCGAGGGCCGTTTCGCCTATCCGGAGCTGCGCGTCGACTATCCCTACGGCAGCCCGCCCAACTTCCCGCCGCGGGCCTATGGCCGGCTCAACCAGCCGGGCCATTATGCGACCAGCGTCGCCCGGCCCTATCTCTTCCGCAAATACCTGACCGAGCAGCTGCGCTGCCTGCTCCAGGATTATCAGGTCGAAGTCTCGGTCGGCCGGTCGGCGAGCGAGATCCCCTACCCCTACGTCCTCGACGGCACCGACGATCTCAGGCTCGACGGGGCGCAGGCGGCCGACCTCGCGATGTGGTTCCCGACCACCGAGCTCGCCCATATCGGCGACGAGGTCGCCGACGGCGCATGGCTGCAGACCCCGGACAGGGCGCGCCCCCTGTCATTGTTCGACGGCCCCCGGGTCGATTTCAGCCTGGCGCGGCTGCGCCACTATACCGGCACCCCCGTCGAGCACACCCAGCGCTACATCCTGTTCACCAACTATGTCCGCTATGTCGACGAGTTCGTCCGCTGGGCGGTCGAGGAGCTGCGCTCCGAGGACAGCCCCTATGAGGGCCTTTCGGCGGCCGGCGGCGTCTATGTCACCAAGGACATGCCCGACGCTGTGGCCCAGGTCGCCGAGGGCGGCTGGCGCCGGCACCAGATGCCGGCCTATCACCTGATCGCCCCCAACGGCGAGGGCATCACCCTCGTCAACATCGGCGTCGGCCCCTCCAACGCCAAGACGATCTGCGACCATCTCGCGGTGATGCGCCCGGAAGCGTGGCTGATGATCGGCCATTGCGGCGGGCTGCGCCCCAGCCAGACGATCGGCGACTATGTCCTCGCCCACGCTTATCTGCGCGACGACCATGTGATGGACGACGTGCTGCCGACCGAGGTGCCGATTCCGGCGATCGCCGAAGTCCAGCAGGCGTTGTTCGACGCCGCGGTCGAGGTCACCGGCGAGGACCCGCAGGACCTGAAGCGCCGGCTGCGGACCGGCACCGTCGTCACCACCGACGACCGCAACTGGGAGCTGCGACTCACCCTCTCGGCGCTGCGCTTCAACCAGTCGCGCGCCGTCGCCATCGACATGGAATCGGCGACCGTGGCCGCCCAGGGCTACCGTTTCCGCGTCCCCTACGGCACCTTGCTGTGCGTCTCCGACAAGCCGCTGCACGGCGAGATCAAGCTGCCCGGCCAGGCCAACGCCTTTTACGAGCGGGCGATCAGCCAGCACCTGCGAATCGGCATCGAGACGCTGCGCATCCTGAGGCGCGAGGGCCCGCAGCTCCATTCGCGCAAATTGCGCAGCTTCGACGAGCCGCCGTTCCGCTAGCAATCGCGGGCGCAACGAGGCCGGTTTTCCGCCGTTTTTCCGAGACGTGAAGCGTCCGCGCCACGCTTTTTCAGAATCTTGAGCGATACGGTGAAGAGTCTTTGAACCGTAAAATGGGGCTTGCTATAGCCGACTCATCGGAAGGCACGTCTGCCTCGGGGGAATCATCGTCATGAAGAAGATCGCACTGCTTTGCGCCACCACCGCCCTTGTCATGCCGGGCGTCGCTTTCGCCCAATCCACGGGCACCGCCGAATTCGAGAATGAGGCGGCCATCGTCGTCACCGGCACCCGCAACGCCAACGTCGCCGGCGTGATCGTGCCGGACACGACCAAGACCCGCGCGGAGCTGAACTCCGAGTTCATCCAGCACCAGACGCCGGGCCAGTCGATCAACGAGGTCATCAACCAGCTCCCGGGCGTCAGCTTTACCAACAACGATCCGTTCGGCTCGGCCGGCGGCACGCTGTTCATCCGCGGTTTCGACAACAGCCGCATCTCGGAGACGTTCGACGGCATTCCGCTGAACGACACCGGCAATTACGCGCTCTTCTCGAACCAGTTTCTCGACCCCGAGGTCATCGACCGGGTCGCCGTCTCCCTGGGCTCGACCGACGTCGACAGCCCGACCGCCTCGGCGACGGGCAGCACGATCAACTTCCGGACACGCCTTCCCTTCGAAACCTTCGGCGCCCGCCTCCAGGGCTCGTACGGCGAGTTCGACGGCGGCAATTACATGCGCGTCTTCGGCGTCGTCGACACCGGCGCGATCGGGCCGTGGGGCACGCGCGCCTTCGCCGCCGCGAGCATGGCCACCAACGACACCGTCTACGGCCACCGCGGCATCATCTACAAGCAGCAGTACAATGCGCGCATCTATCAGCCGATCGGCTCCAACGGCGACTTCATCTCGGCCGCCATCCACTACAACCAGAACCGCAACAATTTCTTCGGCTCGCTGCCGCTGCGCACCGACCTCACCCAGAACGCGCTGCCCGGCTCATTGCCGCGCGTTGTCGGGTCGGCAGCCGGCAACCGCTACCCGCTGACCAGGGCCGAGCGCGACTATACGGTCCCGCGCTGCCTGATCCAGCGAAATGCCATCTTCGAAACCGCCGCCCAGGTGACGGCGGCGGGCTATGTCGATCCCGACGGTGCCAATACCTGCGGCCAGGAATTCGAGGAGCGCTACAACCCCTCCAACACCGGCAACGTGCGCTTCCAGTCGCGCTTCACGCTGACCGACCAGCTGATCCTCACGGTCGATCCCAGCTTCCAGTGGGTGAAGGCCAATGGCGGCGGCACCGTGGTCGCGCAGGAGGGCTTCCGCGACGTCAATCCGGCGAGCGGCACCGCGACGCCGCAACAGTGCGTCCAGAGCCCGGGAACGGCCGGCCGCAGCTGCCAGATCGGCTATCTGGGCGGCACTCCGTTCTTCGGGCGTGACCTCAACGGCGACGGCGACACCCTCGACACCGTCCGGCTGGTCGCGCCGAGCCAGACCGCCACGCACCGCTGGGGCCTCAACGCCTCGCTCCGCTACGAGATCAACGACGATCACGTCGTCCGCATCGCCTACGCCTTCGATCGCGGCCGCCACCGGCAGACCGGCGAGACCGGCTTCCTGCAGGTCAACGGGGAGCCGTTCGACGTCTTCCCGATCAACGACCCGGTCATCGCCGGGAATAATGATATCCTGGAGAAGCGCGACCGTCGCTCGATCGCCCTGCTGCACCAGATTTCGGGCGAGTATCGCGGCGAGTTCTTCGACGACCGCCTGACCGTCAATGTCGGCGTGCGCGCGCCCTTCTTCACCCGCGATCTCAACAATTTCTGCGCGACGTCGAGCGCGAGCGGCTTCGTCGAGTGCTTCGGCACCAATTCGGCGGGCCTGGCGTCCTACCTGGCGACGAACACCGTCAATATCGGCGGCGGCGTTCTCGTTGCTCCTCAGGGCCCGCAGCACCGCGTGCTCAAATACAATGCGGTGTTGCCGAACGTCGGCTTCATCTACGATTTCATGCCCCGCGCCTCGGTCTATGCGAGCTACTCGCGCGGCCTGCAGGTCCCGAGCACCGACCTTCTCTACAACAGCTTCTTCTATCCGGCGGGAACGGCGCAGGCGCTGCCGAAGCCGGAAACGACCGACAATTTCGACGTTGGCCTGCGCTATCGCTCGCGTACCATCCAGGCCCAGCTGGCGCTCTGGTACACCGTGTTCCAGAACCGGCTGGCTTCGGCCTTCGACCCGGATCTCGACGCCAACGTGTTCCGCAACCTCGGCGCGGTCGACCGCTACGGCATCGACGTGAACTTCGACTACCAGCCGATCCCCGAGCTCTCGATCCACGCGTTCGGCTCGTATCTCTGGTCGAGCATTCGGGACAACGTGCTGGCGGGCGAGTGTTCGGCGACGGTCACACCCAACTGCCCGGCCGGCAGCACCGGCACCGCGATCTTCGCGAATACCGCCGGCATGCGTGAATCGGGCGCGCCGGTCTACACCTTCGGCGGCCGCCTCCAGGGCCATTTCGGCCCGCTCGAGGTCGGCGTCCAGGCCAAGCGGACGGGGCCGCGTTATGTCAACGACGAGAATCTTCCGGTGACGTTGTGCGGGGTCGCCTTCCAGAACGTCAGGTTCTGTCCGAATACGGCAGCCCCGGGGAACTTGCCGCAAGTCATCAACGCTTACGGCGCCAAGGCGCCGGGCTTCACCACCGTCGATCTCGACGCGCGGCTGCGGCTCGGCTTCCTCGGCCTCAACGACGACACCTATCTCCAGGTCAACGTCACCAACCTGTTCGACCGGCTCTACGTGCCGAACTTCGGCGGCGCGCTGCTGAACAATACGGCGCCCTTCGTGTCGATCGGCGCGCCGCGCGCGATCAGCTTCACGCTCAACGTCGCCTACAGATAAGAAATCGGGCCTCAGGGCCGAAAAGCTCGGGCGGCGCGGTGCAATCCGCGCCGCCCTTCTTTTTGCGCCCGCGATGGCTATGCTCGGGGCATGAGCGATGATTCCCTCGTCGAGCAGGCGCGCGCCGCGGCGCTTTCCGCCTATGCGCCTTATTCCCGCTTCAGCGTCGGCTGCGCGGTCGAATCGGTCGATGGCGAGATCGCGGTCGGGGCCAATATGGAAAATGCCTGCTACCGGCTCGGCATCTGCGCCGAAATCTCCGCGCTGACGGCGGCGCGGCAGGCGTTCGGCCTCGACAAGGTGGCCCGCATCGCCGTGGCCGGCGGCCATGTCGGGGCCGACGGCGCGCTGGCGGGCGCGGCGCCAGTGACGCCCTGCGGCGGCTGCCGCCAGGCGATCTACGAGGCGGCCGACCTCTCCGGCATCGACGTCGAGGTGATTTCGGCAAACGGCGACGGTACCGAGACGATCGTCAGCACGATCAGGGCATTGCTGCCCCACGGCTTCGGCCCCGCCAGTTTGAAAGATGCCGGCTGACCCTGTGCTCCGTCGTCCTGACGAAAGTCAGGATCCATGAACACGGCTGTGCAGAACGCCCGCAATCCGTGTTCATGGATGCTGAATCAAGTTCAGCATGACGTCTGAAGGGGCGCGCCTCTGCGCGCCTTTGCATCTCAGGCCAGCTTGATCTCGCGCAGCCGCTCCTGGAGATACTCGTCCGCGGTGATCGGCTCGGGATAGAGGTTGGGCCGCTCCGCCGACATGCAATTGGCCAGCGTCTCGATCGGGAAATCCGAGCGGAAGTGGAGGAAGAAGGGCATCGAGTAGCGCGACTTGCCGCGCCGCTCCGGGGGCGGGTTCACCACCCGGTGGGTGGTCGACTTGAGGACGTTGTTGGTCAGCCGCTGCAGCATGTCGCCGATGTTGACGGCAAGCTCGCCGGGCCTGGGCGTGACCGGCAGCCAGTCGCCGTCGCGGTCGAGCAGCTGCAGCCCCGCTTCCTCGGCGCCGAGCAAGAGGGTGATGGTGTTGATGTCCTCGTGCGCGCCGGCGCGGACGTTGGGGCCGTCGCCGGGGATCGGCGGGTAATGGAGCAGGCGCAGGATCGAATTGCCGTCCTTGACCGTGTCGACGAAATAGTCGGGCGCGAGCCCGAGATAACGCGCGATCGCCTCGAGCAGCTTGAGGCCGGCCTTATCGAACGCCGCGAACAGCTCGAGGAAGGTGGCCTTGAACGACTCGACCTCCTCGGGCCAGAGGTTGGGCGCCATCGAATCGCTATATTTGTGGCCCGGCGGCAGCTCGCGGGCGACGTGCCAGAACTCCTTGAGGTCGTAATTGACCGCGCCCTTGGCGGTCTCGATGCCGAACGGCGTGTAACCGCGGGCGCCGCCGCCGCCCTGCTGGTGATATTTGCGCTTCACCTCCTCGGGCAGCGCGAAAAAGGCCTTCGCCTTCTCCTCGGCGCGATGGATCAGCTCGTCCGGAATGCCGTGATCGCCGACGATCGCGAAGCCGTAGCGCTCGAACGAGCGGCCGAGCTCATCGGAAAAGCCTTCGGGGTCGCGGTCCGCGTCGAGCAGCGAGACGGAGGCGACGGATTTTGCGGGTGCGAGCGTGTCCATGCGCCTCCCATAATCCAATGCGCCGAATTGCTCAAACCTAGCCGCCGGCCGGGGTCGCCGCGGGCGGCGGGGCGACCGGCGGCGCGGCCACGGGTGCCGGCGCGGGCGGCGGCGGGGCGGCGGGAACGGTTCCGGTCGCGCTGAGGATCAGCCCGGCCAGTGCCGCGCTCATCAGGTTCGAGAGCGAGCCGGCGAGCAGCGCTTTCAGGCCCAGTTTGGCGATCATCGGCCGCTGGTTGGGGGCGAGCCCGCCGGTCACCGCCATCTGGATCGCGATCGAGCTGAAATTGGCGAAGCCGCACAGCATGAAGGTGACGATCGCGACGGTCGCCGGCGACAGCGCCGCGCTGCCGGCCTGAATCCCCTTGAGATCGATGAAGGCGACGAACTCGTTGACAACGACCTTCGTGCCGAACAGGCCGCCCGCGATCCCGGCCTCGTTCCAGGGCACGTTCAGCATGTACATGACCGGCTTGAAGACATAGCCGAGCAACCGCTGCATGCTGAGGTTGCCGAGCAGCTCCGCGGCGGCGGGGCTGAAGGGGTTGCCGATCCGATCGGCCGCGTAGACCAACAGATCGCCCAACCCGCCGAGCAGCCCGTTCAGGAGCGCGACCAGAGCGACGAAGGCGAGCACCATCGCGCCGACCGCGACCGCCAGCTTGACGCCGGTCTGGGCGCCCTGGGCGGCGGCCATGATGATGTTGGCGGGGCGCTCCTCGCCATGGGCGTCCTCGCCCTCCGGCTCGGGTTCGGCATCTTTCGCCTGCGGATCGTCGGGCATGATGATCTTCGCCATCAGGATGCCGCCCGGCGCCGACATGAAGCTGGCAGCCAGCAGATAGGGAAGCAGATGCTGGCCGATCAGCGCCGCATAGGCACCCAATATGGTCCCGGCGACGCCGGCCATGCCGACGGTCATGACGAGGAACAGCTGGGAAGGCGTCAGATTGGCGATATAGGGCTTGATCACCAGCGGGCTTTCCGACTGGCCGACGAAGATGTTCGCGGCCGCGCTGAGCGATTCGACGCGGGTGATCCCGGTCACCAGCCGGATCGCGCCGCCGACCCATTTGATGATCAGCTGCATGATGCCGAGATAGTAGAGGATCGAGATCAAAGCGGCGAAGAAGATGATCACCGGCAAGGCCTGGAACACGAAGCTCTGCCCGAGCGGGCTTTCGAAGAGCGGGCGGCCGATGAGGAATATGGTGCCCTCGCTGGCATAGCCGAGGAGGGCGGAAACGCCGTTCGACATCGCCCGGATGCCCCGGATTCCCCATGGGGTGTAGAGCACCAGGACCGCCAGCCCGGCCTGCAGCCCGAAGGCGGCGCCGACGACCCGGAGGCGAATCCAGCGCCGGTTGGCGGAGAAGGCATAGGCGATGGCGAGGATCAGCACGATGCCGCCGATCCCGATCAGATAATGCATGGTTTCTCCCCCCGGATTCGCTCTGTTCGGCCCACCATTGCGCGCCCGCGCCGAATCACCAAACCATTTTCGGCTCGGCCCTGCCGATCGCCGCGTCGAGCCGGTCGATCGCCTGCGGAATCGTGTCCGCGACCAGCAATTGCCCGCGCCGCGCCGGCGACATGAACCCGCTCGCCGTCACCGTGTCGAGGAAGGCGATCATGCCGTCCCAAAAGCCGGCGACGTTGAGGAGGGCGAGCGGCTTGGCGTGATAGCCCAATGCGTTCCAGGTCCATGCCTCGAACAATTCGTCCAACGTGCCGATGCCGCCGGGAATGGCGACGAAGGCGTCGGTCAATTCGCTCATCATCGCCTTGCGCTCGTGCATCGAGGCGACGATGTGGAGCTCGGTCAGGCCGGTATGGGCGACTTCGAGGTCGATGAGGGCCTGCGGGATCACGCCAAAGGCCTCGCCGCCATTTTCGAGCACCGCGTCGGCGACGATCCCCATCAGCCCGAGCCGGCCGCCGCCATAGACGAGGCCAATGCCGCGGCGCGCCATCTCCTCGCCCAATGCCCGTGCCGTCGACGCGAAGGCCGGATCGGTTCCCATGCTCGACCCGCAATAGACCGCGAGCCGCTTCACAGCTCGGCCACCATCGCCTTGAGATCGGCTTCGGGCCGCGCGCCGAAGTGGGAGATCACCTCGGCCGCTGCGATCGCGCCCATGCGGAGGCTGTCCTCGAGGCTCCTGCCCCGCGCCTGGCCGACCAGGAAGCCGGCCGCGAACAGGTCGCCGGCGCCGGTCGTGTCGACGATGCCGGTGCCGAGCCGCGCGACCGGCACCGAGACGCGCCGTCCCCGCTCGACCGCGAGCGCCCCGTCCGCGCCGCAGGTGACGACGATCAGCGGCACCTTGGTCTGGAGCGCCGCGATCGCCGCGTCGCGGTCGCCTTCGTCCGCCAGCTCGCAAATCTCGTTCTCGTTGGCGAAGAGGAGATCGATCGCGCCGGCGTCGAGCATCGCCATCATCTCGCTGCGGTGCGGCTTGATGCAGGCGATGTCGGAGAGGGTGAAGGCGACCTTGCGCCCGGCCTCATGGGCGATCGCCATCGCCTGCGCCATCGCCGCCCGCGGCCCGGCCGAGCGCCACAGATAGGCTTCGAGATAGAGGATCGCCGCGCCCCTTATCTGGTCCGGATCGAGCGCCTCGGCGGAAAGCTCGTGGGCGGCGCCGCGGAAGGTGTTCATCGTCCGCTGGGCGTCGGGGGTGACCAGGATCAGGCAGCGGCCGGTCGGCGCGCCCCCGCTCCTCGCCGGGGTGACGAATTCGACGCCATGCGCGCGAATGTCGTGGCTGAAGATCTCGCCGAGCTGGTCTCTGGCGACCTGGCCGACGAAGCCGGCGCGGCCGCCCAGCGCGGCGACCCCGGCCATGGTGTTGGCGGCCGATCCGCCGCTGGTCTCGCGCGCCTGGCTCATCTTGGCGTAGAGCCGGGTCGCGCCGTCGGCGTCGAGCACCTGCATCGAGCCCTTGACCAGCCCCTCCTCGACCAGGAACGCATCCTCCGCAGTGGCGATCACATCCACCACCGCATCCCCAATCGCCAGCACGTCCAGACGGGTCTCAGTCACCGGCGGGTCATGGCGGGATTGGCTGCGAACGGAAAGCCCTTTTTGCGCGGCGCCAAACCGGTTAGGCAGACGTCATGAGCACCGCCCCAGCGCCGGCCACGAGCCGCTCTCTCTTCGCCTTCTCGATCTTTTATGGCGGCATGGTCACCATCGCCGGCGTCCTCGGCGCCAAACAGGTTGCCATGGGTCCGCTCGCCGTCGAGGCCGGCATATTTCCCTTCCTGATCCTGGTGGCGATATCGAGCGCGGTCGCGGAGCTGCACGGCAAGGAGACGGCGAACCGGCTGTTGCGCTACGGCTTCGCGCCCTTGATCGCGGCGATCCTGCTCACTTTCATCGTGCTGCAGCTCCCCACCGACCCCGGCATGTACGAGCCCGCCAAGCAGGCCTTCCCCATCATCCTCGGCCAGAGCTGGCGGATGATGGCGGCGGGGATCGTCGCTTACGGCGTTTCGGTGACGCTCAACATCTGGATCTTCGCCAAGCTGACCGAGGCGACCGGGCGGTTCGCGGCGCTGCGCGGGTTCGTTGCCGCCGCGCTGTCCCAGATCGTCGATACGCTCATCTTCATCACCGTCTCTTTCTATGGCGTGCGGCCAATCGGCGACCTGATGCTGGGGCAGATGCTTGCCAAGGTGGTGCTGTCCGCAGTGCTGGTGCCCCTTATCATCGTCGTCTGCGTGGCCATCGGCCGCCGGCTCGACGCGCGGCCGTGAAGCTGCGGCTGCTCGCAGCCCTGCTCGCACTCGGCGGCTGCGCCGCGGCGCCCGCCCAGCCCCCGTCCCGGCCGCGGCTGATCGTCGCCATCTCGGTCGACCAATTCTCCGCCGACCTGTTCGCCGAATATCGCCGACACTTTACCGGCGGCCTCCGCCGCCTCTCCGAGGGCGCCGTCTTCCCCGCCGGCTTCCAATCGCACGCCGCGACCGAGACCTGCCCCGGCCATTCGACCATCCTCACCGGCGACCGCCCGGCCCGCACCGGCATCGTCGCCAACAACTGGACCGACCAGGGCGCCGCGCGGGCGGACAAATACATCTATTGCGCCGAGGACGAGCGCGTCCCCGGCAGCGATTCCGACCATTACACCGTCTCCGACGTCCATTTGCGCGTGCCGACGCTGGGCGACCTGATGCGCCGCGCCGATCCGGCGAGCCGGGTCGTCGCAATCGCCGGCAAGGACCGCGCCGCGGTGATGATGGGCGGCCACAATCCCAATCAGCGCTGGTGGTGGGAGGGCCGAGCCTTCGTCACCCACGCCAGCAACACGGCGCCGCCCGCCGTCGCCGCCGCCAATGCCCGGGCCGCGCGCGCTCTGGCCGCCGCCCACGTTCCGATGCCGCTCGATCCGGTCTGCGCCGGCCGCAGCCGCGCCGTGCCGGTCGGCAGCGGCACCCGGACCGTCGGCGAAGGCCGCTTCGCCCGCCCGGCCAACGACCAAGCGCTGTTCCGCGCCTCGCCCGAGCTCGACGCCGCGATCCTCGACCTCGCGGGGAGCTTGCGCGAGTCGATGCGGCTCGGCCAGGGGCCGGCGACCGATCTCATCGCCATCGGCGTCTCGGCGACCGATTATGTCGGCCACCGCTACGGCACCCAGGGCGCCGAAATGTGCCTCCAGCTGCTCGCGCTCGATCGCGCGCTCGGCGCCTTCTTCGCCACATTGGACCGCGCCGGGATCGACTATGTGGTGACGCTGACCGCCGACCATGGCGGGCTCGATTTGCCCGAGCGTGCCCGCGAACAGGGCGTCGCGGATGCCGCCCGCGTCGATCCCGCGCTCGCCGCCAGCGCGATGAACGGCGCGCTCGCCGCGCGGCTCGGGCTCACCGGCCGGATCCTCTACGGCGACGGCCCGTTCGGCGACATGTACGTCGCCCGCACCTTCCCCGAGGCGACCCGCGCCCGCATCCGCGACGAGGCGATCCGCGCCTACCGCGCGCATCCCCAGGTCGCCGCCGTCTTCACCCGCGAGGAGCTCGCGGCGGCGCCCGTCCCGTCGGGCCCGCCCGACGCCTGGTCGCTGCTGCAGCGCGCCCGTGCCTCGTTCGATGCCGAGCGGTCGGGCGATTTCTACGTCATGCTGCGCCCCCGGATCACGCCGATCGCCGCGCCCGGCAGCAGCGGCTCGGTCGCCACCCACGGCAGCCCGTGGGACTATGACCGGCGGGTGCCGATCCTGTTCTGGCGGCGCGGCATGACCGGCTTCGAGCAGCCGCTCGCGGTCGAGACGGTCGACATCATGCCGACGCTGGCCGCGCTCATTCGCCTGCCGCTCGCCCCCGGCAGCGTCGACGGCCGCTGCCTCGACCTCATCGCCGGCCCGGAAAGCTCCTGCCCCCGCTAAATGTTCCCGGTCAATGGCTGAGCACGACCTCGGCGATGCGGCGCTTGCCGGCGATGCGCTCGAGCTGGACGAAGACGTCGACCGTGCTCTTGATGTAGTGGCGCACGTCGTCGCGGCTGAGCTGGGTGCCCGCCTGCAGCACCAGCAGGACGACCTGCTCGATCGCGCGCTCGGCGCCGTCGGCATGGACCGTGGTCATCGATCCCGGATGGCCGGTGTTGATCGCGCGCAGGAAGGCAAAGGCTTCCTCGCCGCGCAGCTCGCCGAGGATGATCCGGTCGGGCCGCATGCGCAGCGACGCGGCGACGAGGTCGTTGGCGCTGACCCGCGCCTCGCCAAGCTCGCTGCGCGCCGCCAGGAGGCCGACCGCGTTCTGGTGATGCACCTTTAGCTCGGGCGTGTCCTCGATCAGGATCAGCCGTTCCCCGGCCGGGACCTCGCGCAGCAGCGCGTTCAAAAAGGTGGTCTTGCCGGTCGAGGTGCCGCCCGAGACGAGGATGTTCTTGCGCGCCCTGACCGCGCTGGCGAGCATGCCGGGAATGTCGCCGCCGGCGAGCTGCGCGGCCAGCGCCCGGTCCACCTCCGAGCGATCGAGGCTGTCGCGCGCGCGGGTCTCGGCGAAGGCGCCCGCCGCGACATAGTCTTCGAGCGCGAGGTCGGGCGAGACGTGCTTGCGGATCGCCAGCGCCAGCGGCCCGCGCGTCGCCGGCGGCGCCACCACCTGCACCCGCGCGCCATCGGGCAGCGTCGCCGACAGGAGGGGATGCTCGCGGCTGATCCCCTGGTGCGACAGCGCCGCGATCTGGCGGGCGAGCCGGGCCAGGGTCGCGTCGTCGAGCGCCGGCGCGTCGTGCCGCTCGATCTCGCCGCCGCTGGTCTCGATCCAGAGCTCGCCCGGCCGGTTGACATAGATGTCGGTGACGTCGGGCCGCGCCAGCATGCCGGTCAAGGGCGCCAGATAGGAGCGGAGATAGATGCCCTCCTCGAGGGCGGCGACGGCGCTCATCGCCGGGTTCCGGCGCCGGTGAAGTCGAGGTCGCGGGCGACGAAGATCGAGATGCTGGTGCCCTGGCGCACGGTCAGGGTCGGGGTGATCTGCTGCGGCTGGATCACCTGGCTGGCGCCGCTCTGCACCGCCCCGGGCAGCACCACGACGGTGCCGCTGCCGACGTGCGAGGCGGCGAGGTTGACGCCGATGTCGAGCGCCGACTGGAGCAGGGCGCCGGCGAAGCGCTGGAAGAAATGGCTGTTGACACTGGCGCGGATGCCGCCGCGGCCGAGCGGATCGCCGGCGGGCGAGCCGATCGCGATGGTGATCCCGTCGGGCCGGATCAGCCGGAACCAGTTGACCAGCGCCCGATGCTGGCCGGGCTGAACGTCGGAGCGATATTCGCCGATCAGCCGGCTGCCGCGCGGGATCAGCACCGTCGTGCCGTCGAAGCTGCGGACGTCGCGCTGGACGACGGCGCGGGCGAGGCCGGCGCGGGTCGAATCGAGCGCGGTTTCGAGCACCGCCTGGATCAAAGTGCCCTGGACGACCGTGGTCGCGCGATTGGCGAGCACGCCGGCGCGGGTCCGCGTCCCCGCCACTGCGGCGCCGCTCGCCGCCGGCACGTTCTCGGCTTCGGCGGTCGCGGCGGCCGGCGCCCCTTCTGCCCCCGACGGCGCGCCGGCGTCGAACACGAGCGCCGGCGAATTGGCGACGCGCTGCGGCGGCGCCGCGGTCGCTTCCGGAGCCGGCGCGGGCGCGGGCTGCGGCACGTAGATGATCTGGGGCGGGACCGGCGCCGGCGGCGGCGGCGCGGGCGGCGGCGGCGCGGGCACCGGCACCAAAGCGACCGGCGCCTGCGGAATCTCGCGCGGCACGAACAGCGGCGGCGGCGGCGCAAGTGTCAACTGGTCGGCGGCGCGCTCCCTGGTGGACGGCGCCGAGAGCGAGCGCCGGCGCGCGTCGAGCACGCTGAACAGCAGCACCGCCGCGACCACGGCGCCGATCCCGAAGACGAGCGGCGACGGCCCGGCGCGCGGCAGCGGCACGACCGGCTTGACGCTCTCCTCGCCCGTTTCGGGCGCGGCGACGCGGGGATCGCCCGGCGGTTTGCGCGTCGCCATCTAGGGATGCGCCCGTTCGGGCACGCGCTCGGCGCGGGCGACGTCGCGGTCGATGCGGAAGACGAGCCGGCTGACGACCGCGTCGATCACGAACAGATCGTCGCGCATCATCCCGTTGACGACGGATTCCTGGCCGCGCTCGTCGATCGAATAGACCGCCGGCAGCGCCGCCTCGCGCGGCCATTCGATATAGGTATGGACGCCGTCGTCGCTGATCCGGCTCGGCCGGAGCGCGCGGGCACCGCTCAGCCGGTAGCGGCCCGCCACATTTCCCGCCGGCTCCGCCTCCGCGGTCGCATCGGCGGCCGGATAGCTGAAGCGCACGACATAGGGCATGTCGGCCGACGGGCCGTAGAGCGGGCTCAATTCGAAGGTGTAGGTTCTGGCGCTGGTGACGACGGTGAGGTTGGTCGACAGGCCGCCCTGGAGCGGCTTGACGAAGACGCGGTCGCCAGTCCGGTTCGGGGTCACCTGCCAGGCGCCGCTGTCGCCGACCGCGACGCTTTGGATATGCTCATCGGCCGCGAACTCGACCATCAGCTGGTAGCCGGCCGCCACCTGGAGCGGGACGACCTGATCCGGCCGCCACTCGACCGTCTCGACGCGCGACTGGCCCGCCGCCGGCTGGGCCAAAGCGGCGAACGCCGCGATCGGGGCGAGCCAAAGCCTCAAAGCTCGGGCTCGCTCCGCGCCGGCCGCGCCGGCTGGGTCGGCGCCGGCGCCGTCGGAACGGGCACGATTTGCACCTGCGGGACGACGACCACCGGCGGCGCTTCCGCGGGCGGGGGCGCCTCGGGATTACGCTGGTAGCGGACCACCTGGAAGCCGAGCGGGTTGATGAACCGGTCCTCGATCGACATCGGCTCGCCGGTAAATCGGTAGCGGATCACCGCGACCCAGGCGCTGGGCGGGCCGAGCTGGCCGCCGGCGTCGCGCCGCCGCGTCTCGAAGCGGACCATCGCGACGTCGCGCCCGACCGGCGAGACGCTCTTGACCCGCGTCTCGACGATGGTCGAACGCGGATAGCGCGCGAGCGGGCTTTCCGGGTTCGAGATCTGCGCGGCGGCGATATAATTGGCGCGCGCCTGGCCCGACGACCAGAGCGCGACCTTGCGGTAATTCTCCTGGAGCGAATCGATGTCGAAGCCCTCGCGGGCGATGACGTACTGGACGAGGAAGCTCTGGGTCAGCGCCCGGTCGGGGGCAATCCGCTCGGCGTCGATCGGCCGCAGCGCCTGGACGAAGCCGGTCTGGCGGTCGACCAGCAGGGTATAGGGCTCGACCGTTTTGAGCGGCATCAGCACGACCAGGGCGATCGCCTCGAGGATCGCGATCAGCGACGCGCCGAAGGCGACTCGCCAGGCGGTGCGGCGCGAGACCTGGAGCGCGTCCACCCGGTCATGGGCCCAGCTGTCCGCCTCGACATAATAAGCGTTGAGCGCTTCGCGTGTCTGCTTCTTCATCGGGCAATGTCCCGTCTGCCCGCGCGTGCCGAGACGCGGGAGGTGGTGCGGCGGCGGAAGGTCTGGCCGAGCGGCGCCGGCACGGAAACCGGCACGTCGTGCGGCCGGCCCGCCGGACGGATGCGGCGCGACAATTCGCCGGCAGCGACCGTCTCGCTTTCGCCGGCGGCCGCCTCGCGCCGGCGGCTGGCGTTGACGGCGTCGACCACCGTCGCCGCCCGCGAGCGGCCTTCGGCGGGGATCGGATGCGCCTCCCGCCGGGCCGCGGCGAGCTGCGGCCGTTCGCCGCGCAGCGCCGCGACGATCTGCGCCGGCGCCCGCCAGGTCAGCATGCGGAAGCCGAAGGCGACCCGCGCCGAGGCGAACAGCGTCCCGAACAGGACGAAGCCGAACAGCAAGGTCGCGACGAGCAATTCGACCGGCGCGCCGGTGATCGGCTGCCCGGCATAGCGGCGGACGAGCAGGTCGGCGAGCCACGGTTCGAGCAGGGCCAGCTCGACGCCGAGCACGATCGCGGTGCCGAGCGCGCCCAGCGCCGCGCCGGCGAGCACCCGCACCCAGCCCTCGAACAGCCCCCTCGTGCCGTCGAACAGCAGGAAGGCGATGAAGAGCGGCCCAAGCGCGAGCAGCAGGCCCGCGACCAGGCGGACGAGGGCGAGCGCGCCAAGCGCGCCGATCAGATAGGTCGCCCGGGCGCCGCCGAGCGCGAAATTGTTGAAGCCGGGGAACATCTCCGGCGCCACCGTGCCCGGCGGCGGCGCCGGCTGGGCCGCCAGCGGCAGCGTCTGGGCCGCGGCAAGCTGCTCGAAGGCGCGGTCGGCGACGGCGAGATGGTCGACCAGGGCGCCGCCCGCGCCGGGCAGCGCCGCGGGGCGGCCGACATTGGCGGCAAGCTCCGCCGGGCCGCGCAGCGCGACGTCGTAGATGAGGGTGCGGTAGGCGGTCCAGCTCGTCGCCAGCGCGAGCACCACGCCGATCTTGACCAGCGCCAGCACGCCGTCGCGGACGCTCGGGCTCTGGCCGAACAGCATCCGGTAGCCGATCAGGGCGACGAACAGGGTCAGCAAGCCGGTCAGCACCAGCGACAGCGTCGAGCCCGGCGCCGCCAGCGCCTGGTAGCCGCCGGCGCCGATCGCCTGCGCCTGGCAGTCGACGAAGTCGAGCATCCGCCGGACGAAGGCGGCGCCGGCCGGCGCGGGCGCACAGACGATCATGCCCGCTCCATCAGCTTGGGGATCCACGAGGCGGGATCGTCGCCCGTTTCGGCGCGGATCTCGTCGAGCAGCCGCACGGTGCGCTCGCGGCCCGAAAGGATGGTCAGGATCCGGTCCTCGCCGGTCAGGTTGAGGCGCGCGACGACGCTCTCGGCGCCGTGCTTGACGAGGAAGCAATGGGCGTTGTCGGGCAATGTCCGCACCAGCTCGAACTCGTGCGGGGTCAGGCCGAAGCCCTCGATATAGTCGGCTGCGCGCGCTTTCGGGTTGGCCATGAAGATCTGGGTCGCGGCCTGCTCGATGATCGCGCTGGCGATCCGGCTTTCGAGCGCGTCCTGGGCGCTCTGGGTGGCGAAGGCGACGATGCCGTTCCTTTTGCGGATCGTCTTCTCCCAATCCTTGATCCTGCGGACGAAGACGTCGTCGTCGAGCGCCTTCCAGCCTTCGTCGACGACGATGATCGCGGCGGTGCCGTCCAGCCGCTCCTCGACCCGGTGGAACAGATACATCATCGCCGGCGTGCGCATCGCCGGATCGTCGAGGATCGAGGTGATGTCGAAGCCGACCGCCTCGGCGCTGAGGTCGATCCGGTCGCGCTCGTTGTCGAACAGCCAGGCGCGCTCGCCGTCGCCCCACCAGGGCCTGAGGCGCGACCAGAGGTCGCCCGCGCTCGGCCGCGCCGCGCCGCGGAACAGCTCGGCCAGATGCCGGAGCCGCCGGTGCTCGACCGGTTGCTGGAAATTGGCGTCGACCGCGTCCTTGATCCGTGCCACCTCATCGATGTCCGCGCCACCGGCGAGCAGCGCCAGCCAGTCGATCAGGAACTGGCGGTTGACCGGAACGTCCTCGAGCTGGAGCGGATTGAGCCCCGAAGGCACGCCCGGCCGCAAGAGATCGTAGCGGCCGCCGATCGCGCGGATGAACAATTCGGCGCCGCGGTCCTTGTCGAAAAAGATGATCCGCGGGCGGAACTTGCGCGCCTGGGCGAGCAGGAAGTTCAAGACCACCGTCTTGCCCGAGCCCGACGGGCCGATCACGGTGAAATTGCCGAGGTCGCCCTGGTGGAAGTTGAAATAATAGGGCCCGGCGGCGGTCGTCTCGAGCAGGGTCACCGCCTCGCCCCAGAGGTTGCCCTCGGCCTGGCCCAGCGGGAAGTTGTGGCCGCTCGCCAGCCCCGCGAAATTGCCGGTCGAGACCAGGCCGCGCCTGGCGATATACTTGAAATTACCCGGGAATTGCGCCCAGAAGGCGGGCTCCAGCGCGATCTCCTCGCGGGCGGTGATGATGCCGAGGTCGGCCAGCGCCGCCTGCGCCTCGGCGACGCCCTCGTCGACCTCGGCCGGCGTGTCGCCCCTGACCGCGATCGTCATGTGATGCTCGCCGAAGCCGGCGCGGCCGGCGGCGACCTCGTCCTTGGCGCTGGACAAATCGGCGCGCAGGCTGACCGCCTCGTCCTCGGCCGAGCGCATTCGCCTGAGGGCCAGGTTCATCCGCCCCAGCGCCGCCTGGCGCTCGACGAAGCCGAAGCTTTGCGAGACGGTCAGCTCGAACGGCAGCCGCAGCAGCTCGTCGAGCATGCCGGGCGCGGTCTGGCCGGGATAATCCTTGATCGACACCAGCCCGAGGAAGCCGCGCTCCAAATTCGCGCAGGGGCCGAGCTCGACCGTCTCCTGGCCGAAGCTCACCCGCCGGTAGGGCAGATAGGCGCCCAGATCCTGCAGCGGCATCAGAACCGGGCGCATCTCGCCATTGTAGAGCGCCGAGAGGAATTCGAGCGGCTCCGAGCAGGGCCCCTGGGCGGTCTCGTAGGCGCCGAGCAGCCGCGGCGCGTAGCTGCCGAGCGCCGCGAGCAGCGCGTCGCGGGCGACATCGAGCTGGCGGACCTCATAGACGGCGCTCGCCTCGGCCTCGACGGCGGAGCGGCCGAACAGGCCGCCGAGCCGGTCGAAGGCGCCGACCCGGCCCTGCAAGGGGCGGCGGATCAGGGTCAGGAACAGATCGTTGACGTAGAGCCGCTTGGTCGCAAGCCGCGCCCGCCACATCTCGTCGAGCTCGCGCGAGAACGGGTCGGGATATTCGCCGCCGAACTCCGGATCGATCCGGCGGCGGATGATGTGGTGGTAGAGCGCGAAGCGCGACGAGCCGATCGCCTGCAGCATCGCGTCCCTGAGCCGCTTGCGATAGTTGATCTCCTCGCTGTCGGCGGTCTCGAACAGGAGGCCGCCCAAGTGGATCATCTGCATCAGCAGGCCGTCGCGGGTCTCGATCGTGTGGTCGTCGACGTGGCGCGCGTAAGGGAGGTGGTATCCCGCCGGCTTCTCGCGCGAGACGATCCGCGCTTCGCGGGTCAGGGCCGGTAGGAGTTGCATCGCCAGATCGCGTGATTCTTGACCCGCGGGCAGCGGCCGGCCTTGGTCAGCCAGAGGTCGAAGAAGCGCGGCTCGCGCACGCACAGCACCGCGCCGATGCCGTGGATCACCAAAGCGGCGAGCAGCACCCAGGCCGAGCGGAAGATGAGGAACAATTCGGTCGCGATCACCGCATTGGCGATGAAGAAGCTATAGGTGACGCCCGCGAACATTTGCGGCCGCGTCAGCGCGACGAACAAGGTGTCCCTCTCGAGCCCGACCATGATTTATTGACCCAGGCTCGCGGTCGACTGGATGCCGGCGACGATGCTCGCCGCGCCGAACAGGATGAAGCAGCCGACAATCACGGTCGCGCCGTAGCGCCAGTTGATCCGCCCGGTCAGCATCAGGAAGCCGACCGAGGCGACGGCGATGATCGCGACCACCGTCGCGATCGTGCCGAGCAGGGTTCCTTCGAGCCAGCGCACCGCCGCGACGATCACGCCCGAGCCCGCCGGATCGGACAGGGATGCGGCCCGCGCCGCGCCCGAGGCGGCCGCCGCCCACAGCCCGGCCAGCGCTATCCCTTTGCCGGCCACCGCTTTTCTACGCCAGAACATGTCGATTCGCCTCCCGGCGCGATACTGCCCCCTTGCGCCGCCAAAGCCAATAGGGCGCGCACCCGGGGCGGGACGGCTTCAATCGATGAGGCGGTAGGCGGGAATCGTCAGGAACTCCTCGAAATCCTCGGCGAGAACCAGGGTTTCGAGCAACCGGCGTGCCTCCCCGATCCGGGGCTTCGCGGCGAGCGGGGCCATCTCCTCGTCGAGCAGCGCCGCGAACAGGCCCGGCGTCAGCGCCCGGCCGTCGTCGAGCGGCGCCGCGAACCGCAGCCACTGCCACAGCTGGGCGCGGCAGATCTCGGCGGTCGCGGCATCCTCCATCAGATTGTAGAGCGGCACCGCGCCCCGCCCGCCGAGCCAGGCGGCGATATATTGGGCGCCGACGCGGATATTCTCGCGCACCCCGGCCTCGGTGCGCGGCCCCTCGTGCAGCCGCAGCATATCCTCGCGGGTGACGCCGCTGTCGATCCTGCGGTCGAGCTGGTTGGGCCGATCGAACGCTTCCCGGGCAATCGCGACCATGCCGGGATGGGCGACCCAGGTGCCGTCGTGGCCGTTGCCGGCCTCGCGCTGCTTGTCGGCGCGGACCTTGGCGAAGGCGGCTTCGTTTGCCGCGTCATCGCCCTTGACCGGGATCTGCGCCGCCATCCCGCCCATCGCGAAGGCGCCGCGCCGGTGGCAGGTCTCGATCAGCTTCAGCGAGTAAGCGGCGAGGAACGCCTTATCCATGGTCATCGCCGACCGGTCCGGGGTCAGCCGATCCGCGCGGCGCCCGAGCCGCTTGATGGTCGAGAAGATATAGTCCCAGCGGCCGCAATTGAGGCCGACGATATTCTCCTTGAGGGCGTGGAGGATCTCGTCCATCTCGAACGCGGCGGGGATGGTCTCGATCAGCACCGTCGCCTTGATCGTGCCGCGGGCGAGTTCGAGCCGCTCCTCGGCGAAGGCGAAGACGTCGCTCCACAAAGCCGCTTCGTGGCGGCTCTCGAGCTTGGGCAGATAGAAATAGGGGCCCGAGCCGGCATCGAGCGCCGGATGGGCGTTGTGCCAGAGATAGAGGCCGAAATCGAACAGCGCGCCGGAGACGCCGAGGTGGCGTTCGTCGAGGTGCCAGCCGCGCGGGCGCACCATCAGCACCGCCGGCCTGTCGCCCAATGCGTAATGCCTGCCGGTCGCCGGATCGTCGTAGGAGAGGTTGCCGCGCCAATAATCGTAGAGATTGGCCTGGCCCTCGACGAGGTTCGCCCAGGTCGGCGCGGTCGCGTCCTCGAAATCGGCCATGAACGCCTGCGCCCCCGAATTGAGCGCGTTGATCACCATCTTGCGGTCGGTCGGCCCGGTGATCTCGACCCGCCGGTCGATCAGGTCGGGCGGGATCGGCGAGACCGTCCAGTCGGCGGCGCGGAGCTGGGCCGTTTCGGGCGGGAAATCGGGCAGAAGGCCGGCGTCGAATTCCCGTTGCCGCTCGGTCCGCGCGGCGAGCAGCGCCTGGCGGCGGCCGTCGAAGCGGCGATGGAGCCCGGCGACGAAGGCCAGCGCTTCGGGAGTCAAAATGTCGTCCGATCCGGTCACGCGGTTCGGTTCAGGGCCTGTACTCATGCCCGGAGGTGGCCGTGGTCGGCCGGGGAAAGCGGCGGGCTGTCCTTCGCCGCCCGGACGGCGTCGCTGCGTCGGTCACGATGACTCTTCATCGCTCCCTCCTTACTCCTTGCCGGACAACAAATGCCACCCCGTCACGACCGCCCCCGGGCATGAGTACAGGCCCTCACCGCCGCGAACGCCGCGGTCGCCCTCCTTCCGCGGCGATGCCCGCGAGGCGGCCCATGCGGTACGCATCGCCATGCCGACGGGCTGAACCTCGCCGATGCAGAAGTCACGTTCGGAAATGCCGTGATTTCCGTATATCATGGGCCTCCATGATCGGGACGGATTCAAATAAGGGCGGCGCACCGGCGGAGGAAACGATCTGCCGGTTGTTGTGCGGCGTCTTCGATTGTTCGATCGAGCTTGCCGGACACATCCTGTTGCGGGGCAAGCGCCGCGAATTTCACGCACGGGCAACCATCGTGCGCCGCGGAGACCGGGTCTCGACGCTCTATGTCGTCGTCAGCGGCCGGGCGCACGCCATCGTCTATTCGCTCGACGGCCAGCCGGTGCTGCTCCACGAATATCGCTCGGGCGACTTTTTCGGCGCGGTCAGCCCGCCTTATTCGGCAACCCACGATGCCGACGTCGTCGCGGTCGAGGCGGTCTGCGCCTTCCTCCTCGAAGGCGGCGCGCTGGCGCTGCTCGCCGAGCAGCACGGCTGCATCGGCCTCGCCCTCCTCAAGGTGATGGTCGACCGGCTCCAGCAGACTGCGGCGCGGATGTACGAGCATGTCGCTCTGTCCGCGGTCGGGCGGGTGCACGCGGAATTGCTGCGCCAGGCGCGGCAAAGCGCGGACCTGACGATCCGGCCGAGCCCGATCCTCTCCGATCTCGCGCTACACGTCTCGACGACTCGGGAGACCGCCTCGCGCGCGGTCAACGCGCTCGAGCGGCGCGGCATCATCCGCCGCGACGGCGACGGACTGGTGGTGGTCGCGCCCCACCGGCTCGAGGAGCTGGTGCTATGACGTGCCGGCAGCGGCGAGCGCGTAGAGGCCGATCGCGGCGCCGCCGTCGAGCGCGCTGAGCTCGCCGATCCAGCTGGCCTCGCCGGGCGCGCCGCCCGCTGCCAGCACCGCCGCGAAATCGTCGGAGACGCAGATCGAGCCGGGCGGAATCGCCTCGGCGATCGCTTCGGCGATGTCGGCGCCGCTGCCGGTCGGCCGCAACGCTCCCGAAAACGGGTCGCGCACGCACTCGATCAGCCCGTAATGGCCGGCGATCTGGAGCGGCGCGCTGCCGCGCAGCCGGGCATGGACGGCGCGCGCCGCCGCGGCCGCGCCTTCGCAATCGGCATAGCCGGCGAGGATCGTCTCGCCGCTGAGGTGTGGCGCGACCGTCGGGCTGCCGGCGTCGGCGAGCGCATCGCGGAGCGCGCCGAGGCGGTCCTCGAAGCCGCTGCCGCCGCCGACCCGGATCGCGAGCAAGGCGAGGCCCTCCGCGGCACCGCCCCCTTGCGGCCCCAGCTGCGCCGCCTCGCCCATCAGCCGCCGGGCATTGAGCAAGGCCGCGCCGCGGGCGACCCGGTCGGCGAGCGCGACCAATGCGGCGTCCGGCGGCCGCTGCAGCGGGCGGACGTGGCGCACGCTCTCGGCCGCGGCCAGAGCGGCGTCGAAGCGCCGCCGCCACGCCGGCCCGTGCGGGTCGACGAAGCGCGCCGCGAAGCTCTCGGCGTCGCCGGGCAGGATGACGTGAAGCTCGGCGCCGCGCGCGAGCAGCGCCTCGGCGACGACCAGCTCGAGCCCCGCCGCCAGCGCCCCGAAGCCGAAGCCGACGTCCGCCTCGAGCGGCGCGGCCATCGGCTCGTCCGGATCGGCGCCGTCCGCCTTCGCGGCGGCATAAGAGAGCGAGCGCGGCGGACGCAGCGCGGCGAGCCAGGCGCGGTCGCCGCCGAGCTCGTCCTGGATCGCGAGGAACTGGCGCAAGGTCGAGGCATGGTCCTCCCAGGCCCGCGGCGCCGCCGCGACCGCCGCCGCCAGCGCCGCCGCCGCCTCGTCCCGCCGGCCCAGCAGCAGCAAGGCCTCGGCCTCGGTCGCGGCGCGCCAATAGGGCGTCTCCGGCTCGTCGGGCTCGCGCCCGATCCGCTCCAGCACCGCGCGCGCGATCTCCTCGGCCTGGGCGCGGTTGCCGGAGAGCAGCGACAGGGTGGCGGCGTTGATCAGCGGATAGGTCCCCGGCTGCAGCGCCGCCGCCCGGCGATAGCAATCCGCGGACTGGAGGTAGTAACGCCGCCGCGAGTCTTCGTCCGACGCGCGCAGCGCATGATCCTTGAGCAAGCGCCCCTTGACCGTCAGCGCCGCCGGATCTTCCTCGTCGCGATCATAGCCGGCGGCGGCGAACTGCCCCCAGGCATGATCCAGCGCCCCGGCGCGGGCGAGGGCGATGATCGTCGAAAGAGGAGCGGCGGTCAGCATGACGATGAAGATACGCTACCCGGACAGCGAAGCCCAGACGCACCTCGCCTTGATCCTATGGCTCGCCGGACCCTCCGGGAAAGCGGATATCGGGGTCGACAATGATGGGCATGTATGAATCCTTCTGATCCGAATCTTTATAGATGAGATCGAGATTAAAGTTGAACCCGTGGCTATACTCCCCATTCGGCGCAACATCGACGGCCTTGGCTCCATCGGAAATGAAATACGCAATCATACATCCGTTTATCTTTGCATCCTTCGCTTGCTCTATGCCATTGTACACTTTCCTGGCTTCATAATACTTCCCCTTATCCCATTCGTCTATAATGATGGAAAATGGCTGCTGTTCCCCTGAAAATTGCCAATTCTTTTTTTTATTGTTTTTCTTGCTTTTTAACTTAAAAATTACATAACAGTACTTACGATTTTTAAGTGATAGCGGCGTTTTGTATTTGCCCTTTGGCGCGCCATCTTCCGTCAAATCTAGACCGTCGTTATGTAGTAGCAAAAGAACATTGGCGAGACCGCCAAAATTCGCCAAGTCCACGTCATAGTTCGCGCCACTATATCGGGCGTCTATTCTGTCTGCGCCACCGTCAATTTCCAATTCCCTGACCGTAGCGACCGTGGGCGGCGCTCGGTCCAAGTCCTTCATGTTCAAGCCAGGATTAGCAAAGTTGGCCTTAATCGCATCGATAACATCAGGTGTGATCTCGATTGTCATCGCCCTTCTCCTCTTTCACCGCGTGCAAGCGCCCGCTCCATTCGCCTTTCCAATGATCGCCAGGTGGCATTGCTCGGATCGAGGCGCCGCAGCGCCGCGAGGTCCGGCGCCGCCGAGGCAAGCCTGGATCGCGCCGCTTCGCGCTCACCATGGTCGAGCTCAAGCTCCGCGAATCCGATCTGGCCGCCGATCCGGATTTCGCGATAGTCGTTATTGTCCGGATCGCTCGCCACGAGCGCGCGGACCAGCGCCTCGTGGCGGCTCATGTGGACCAGCGCCCGATCCCAGTGTCCGTTGGCATGCCACGCCTTGGCCATCCAGGCATGCCGGTTCGTGAGATCGACAATGACTGCCGGATCGGGACCCATTAAGCGGCGTGCCCGCTCCATTCTCTCAAGGGCGGTGGCGCAGGCGCGCAGCGCCGCAGGCGCATCGACCGGCGCCGCGAGGGCAATCGCGCAAAGGTTGCCTTCGGCATAGGCCGCCTCCCTGATCCAGTGCGGATCGGCGGCGTTGGCGGCAAGCAGGCGATCGGTGAGCGCCTTGTAGCGGTCGAACGCTCGCCGCGCGGCGGCGAAGTCGTGCCGATCATAATCGACGCGGCCGAGCCAGAACTCGCTTTGCGAATGGGCGAACATCCGATTGGCGTCGTTCGGCGCGCGGGCGAGCTGCTCGGCGGTGGTCCGATGCGCCTCGCGGAAGGCGGCCAAGGCTGCGGCGAGGTTACCGCGATTGGAATAGTCCTCGCCCATCGCCAGCAGCACGCGCGCCCGCTGTTCGAGGGAGTCCGCCCCGAGATCCTTGAGTCTGTCCTGCCCACCATAATAAGCGAGCGCCCGCTGGTTCACCGCCGCCATGATTTCGATCCGGCCAACACCTTTCAGCCTTGTCCGCAAATCGGTCAGCATGAACTCGATCAATCCTTCCGCTTCGGCTCGCTGCCGGTCCGCCTCTCGGCGTGCCTGGAGCGCGACCAGTGCCAATGCGGCGGTGATTAGCAGGGCGATCAAGGCACCCACCGTGACCGCCGTCACGCGCCGCACCCTTCGCGCGGCGTCGCGCTGGACCAGCGCGTCGAGCCCCACCCCGGTGATTCCCGCTACCAGCTTCAGCACCCCGAGGCGCATCCCGTCCCGCTGCGGCCGCAAGTCGGTCGCCAGCGGCTCGTGCCAGGTGCCGTCCCGGCCGAAGGCGCGCAGCGCCGCCGGGAAGCAGTCGGGCGGGTCGCCGTCGAGCACCGCGGCGAGGATCGGGCGGTCCGGGTGGAGCTCGCGGAACGTTTTGACCTCCTCGGCGACCCAGAGCGAGCCGGCCGAATTGGGCGAGCACAGGACGATCAGCGCCCCCGACTGGGCGAGGGCCGCGCGCACGGTCTCGCTCAAATCGGTCGCGGCGGGCAATTCCTCGCGGTCGCGGAAGATCGGCGCCAGCCGCCCGGGCACCGGGCCGCGCGCCGTTTCGCGCCCGACCAGCCGCTTCGGCATCCGATAGGCTTCGAGCCGGCGGTGCAGCCGGAGCGCGGCGGCGGCGTCCCTGTGGCTGTAGCTGAGGAAGGCCGTGTAGCGAAGCTCGTCCGGTGCCTGCTCCTCGCCCATCAACCCCCCGGTCGGACCGGCGTGGCCAATCCCAGCCCGACGGCGAAAGCTGCCAGAATTCATGCCGTAACGCAACGATTCCGCCCGATCCGGCCGGGAATTTCGAATGGGACCTGGCGCGGCACTATGACGTGAGTTGCGGCGACCGCACCGCAATTTCGGGGGCTGCCGGTTTTTCTTCCGTCGGCCCGTGCCCTCCCCGCCACGGTAAAATTCGCCCTAGCCATTTTTTGAGAGGTGGATTTTTACGCGCATTTGCTATGAAGCGCCCGTGGGCGGGGGCCCATGAGCATGAATTCGGGCGGGGGGACGCACGAAGGAGTGTGAGCGAGTGAACGTCCAGGCCCCGCGCGATTTCCTCGATCGCCGCCAATTGCTCAGCGCCCTGCGCAGCTTCCGGCGCGGCGATTTCACCATCCGCCTGCCCGAGGACCTGCCCGGGGACGACGGCGAGGTCGCCCGCCTGTTCAACGAAACCGTCGGCCTCAACGAGCAGATGACGGAGGAGCTCGAACGGCTGTCGCAGGTCGTCGGCAAGGAAGGCAAGATCGGCCAGCGCGGCCGCGTCAAGGCGGCGACCGGCGGCTGGGAATCGGCGATCCGCTCGGTCAACGAGCTCATCGAGGACATGGTCCAGCCGACCACCGAGGTCGCCCGGGTGATCGGCGCCGTCGCGAAAGGCGACCTCAGCCAGTCGATGGCGGTCGAGATCGACGGCCGCGCGCTGCGCGGCGAGTTCCTGCGCATTGGCAAGGTCGTCAACACGATGGTCGAGCAGCTCGCCTCGTTCGCGTCCGAGGTGACGCGGGTGGCGCGCGAGGTCGGCACCGAGGGCAAATTGGGCGGCCAGGCCAATGTGAAGGGCGTCGCCGGCACCTGGAAGGACTTGACCGACAACGTCAACGCGATGGCGACCAACCTGACCGGCCAGGTCCGCAACATCGCCGAGGTCACCACCGCCGTCGCCTCGGGCGACCTTTCCAAGAAGATCACCGTCGACGTGAAGGGCGAGATCCTCGAGCTCAAGAACACGATCAACACCATGGTCGACCAGCTCAACTCGTTCGCCTCGGAGGTGACCCGGGTGGCGAGGGAGGTCGGCACCGAAGGCAAATTGGGCGGCCAGGCGCAGGTCCCCGGGGTGGGCGGCACCTGGGCCGACCTCACCGACAACGTCAACCTGATGGCGGCCAATTTGACCGGCCAGGTCCGCAACATCGCCGACGTCACCACCGCCGTCGCCCGCGGCGACCTTTCCAAGAAGATCACCGTCGACGTGAAAGGCGAGATCCTCGCCCTCAAGGACACGATCAACGTCATGGTCGACCAGCTGAACGGCTTCGCCTCGGAGGTGACTCGCGTCGCCCGCGAGGTCGGCACCGAAGGCAAGTTGGGCGGCCAGGCGCAGGTGCCTGGCGTCGCCGGCACCTGGGCGGACTTGACCGACAACGTCAATCTGATGGCGGCGAACCTCACGGGCCAGGTCCGCAACATCGCCGAGGTCACCACCGCGGTGGCGCTCGGCGACCTTTCCAAGAAGATCACCGTCGACGTGAAGGGCGAGATCCTCGAACTGAAGAACACGATCAACACCATGGTCGACCAGCTGAACGGCTTCGCTTCGGAGGTGACCCGGGTGGCGAGAGAGGTCGGCACCGAAGGCAAATTGGGCGGCCAGGCGCAGGTGCCGGGCGTCGCCGGCACCTGGGCGGACTTGACCGACAACGTCAATCTGATGGCGGCGAACCTCACGGGCCAGGTCCGCAACATCGCCGAGGTGACGACCGCGGTCGCACGCGGCGACCTTTCCAAGAAGATCACCGTCGACGTGAAGGGCGAGATTCTCGAGCTGAAAGACACGATCAACGTCATGGTCGACCAGTTGAACGGCTTTGCGAGCGAGGTGACCCGCGTCGCCCGCGAAGTCGGCTCGGAGGGCAAATTGGGCGGCCAGGCGCAGGTCGAGGGGGTCGCCGGCACCTGGAAGGACCTGACCGACAACGTCAATTTGATGGCCGGCAATCTGACCGGCCAGGTCCGCAACATCGCCGAGGTGACCACCGCCGTCGCCCGCGGCGATTTGTCCAAGAAGATCACCGTCGACGTGAAGGGCGAGATCCTCGAATTGAAGAACACGATCAACGTCATGGTCGATCAGCTCAACTCGTTCGCCTCGGAAGTCACCCGCGTCGCCCGCGAGGTCGGCACCGAGGGCCGGCTCGGCGGCCAGGCCCAGGTCGAGGGCGTCGGCGGCACCTGGAAGGATTTGACCGACAATGTGAACGCGATGGCCGCGAACCTGACCGGCCAGGTCCGCAACATCGCCGAGGTGACCACCGCGGTGGCGCTCGGCGACCTCTCCAAGAAGATCACCGTCGACGTGAAGGGCGAGATCCTCGAATTGAAGAACACGATCAACACCATGGTCGACCAGCTGAACGCCTTCGCCTCCGAAGTGACGCGCGTGGCCAAGGAGGTCGGCACCGAAGGCAAATTGGGCGGCCAGGCGCAGGTGCCGGGCGTCGCCGGCACCTGGGCCGACCTCACCGACAACGTCAATTCGATGGCCGCGAACCTGACCGGCCAGGTCCGCAACATCGCCGACGTGACCACCGCCGTGGCGCGGGGCGATTTGTCGAAGAAGATCACGGTCGACGTGAAGGGCGAGATCCTCGCCCTCAAGGACACGATCAACGTCATGGTCGACCAGCTGAACGGCTTCGCCTCGGAGGTGACCCGGGTCGCCCGCGAGGTCGGCACCGAAGGCAAATTGGGCGGCCAGGCGAAGGTGCCGGGCGTCGGCGGGACGTGGAAGGACCTGACCGACAACGTCAACCTGATGGCGACCAACCTGACCAACCAGGTGCGCGGCATCGCCGACGTCGTGACCGCGGTCGCGCAGGGCAATCTCAAGCGCAAGCTGACGGTCGACGCCAAGGGCGAGATCGCCGCTCTGGCCGAGACGATCAACTTCATGATCGAGACCCTGTCGACCTTCGGCGATCAGGTCACCAACATGGCCCGCGAGGTCGGCATCGAGGGCCGGCTGGGCGGCCAGGCGCGGGTGCCGGGCGCCGCCGGCCTGTGGCGCGACCTGACCGACAACGTCAACCAGCTCGCGGCCAATCTGACCAACCAGGTCCGCTCGATCGCCGACGTCGCAACCGCGGTGACCAAGGGCGACCTCACCCGCTCGATCGCGGTCGAGGCGTCGGGCGAGATGGCGGCGCTGAAGGACACGATCAACGAGATGATCCGCAACCTGAAGGAGCAGACGCTGAAGAATGCGGAGCAGGACTGGCTGAAGACCAACCTCGCCCGCTTCTCGCGGATGCTCCAGGGCGAGCGCGACCTCGCCACCGTCTCGAACCTGATCATGTCCGAGCTCGCGCCGCTGGTCGACGCCCAATATGGCGTGTTCTACGTCACCAAGCGCGAGGAGGACGAAACCCGGCTCGAGCTGGTCGCCAGCTACGGCGCGCAAAGCCATGACGAGCTCAGGCGCGAGTTCGGCCTGCGCGAAGGGCTGGTCGGCCAGGCGGCCGCCGACAAGCGCCCGATCCTCTTGAAGGACGTGCCCGGCGATTTCATCCGCATCGGCTCCGGGCTCGGCGATGCGGCGCCGGCCAACATCAACATCCTGCCTGCTCTGTTCGAGGACGACGTCAAGGCGGTGATCGAGCTCGCCTCGTTCAGCGAGTTCAACGAGACCCACCAGAGCTTCCTCGACCAGCTGATGGAATCGGTCGGCATCGTCCTCAACACGATCGCCGCGACGATGCGCACCGAGGGCCTGCTGAAACAGTCGCAATTGCTGACCCAGGAGCTCCAGGCCCGCCAGACCGAGCTCACCACCAAGCAGGAGGAGCTGCACGCGACCAACGAGGAGCTGCAGGAGAAGGCGCAGCTGCTCGAGAACGAGAAGAAGCAGGTCGAGGCCAAGAATCTCGAGATCGACATGGCCCGCCGCGCGGTCGAGGAGAAAGCCGAGCAGCTCGCCCTCACCTCGAAGTACAAGTCCGAATTCCTGGCGAACATGAGCCACGAGCTGCGGACGCCCCTCAATTCGCTGCTGATCCTCTCGAAGCTGCTCGCCGACAATCCGCAGGGCAACCTCAACGAGAAGCAGACCGAGTTCGCCCGCACGATCAACTCGGCGGGCTCGGACCTGCTCAGCCTGATCAACGACATCCTCGATTTGTCAAAGATCGAATCCGGCACGATCTCGATCGAGACCGGCGACATGCCGCTCTCCGGCCTCAAGCAGCACATGGAGCGCACCTTCCGCCAGCTCGCGGCCGACAAGGGGCTCGAATTCGAGGTCGCGTTCGACGGCAATCTGCCGGAGACCATCCGCACCGACGAGAAACGGCTGCAGCAGGTCGTCCTCAACCTGCTCTCCAACGCCTTCAAGTTCACGGAAGCCGGCAGCGTGACCTTGTCGGCGCGCTGCGTCGACACCGGCTGGAACACCAACCATCCGGTGCTGCGCGGCGCCGAGAGCGCGATCGAGATCGCGGTCACCGATACCGGCATCGGCATCCCCGAGGACAAGCAGAAGCTGATCTTCGAGGCGTTCCAGCAGGCCGATGCGACGACCAGCCGCAAGTTCGGCGGCACCGGCCTGGGCCTGTCGATCAGCCGCGAGATCGCCCGCCTGCTCGGCGGCGAGCTGCAGGTGCGCTCGACCCTGAACGAGGGCTCGACCTTCACCCTGTTCGTGCCGCTCGAGGCCGCCGCGATCGCCGCGCCGGCGGGCACGACCACCGCGCGCTACGAGAATAGCGGCGCGGTGGTGCCGTCCGCGATTCCGGCGACGCTCGAGGTCAGCGATGACCGCGACAATCTCGGCGGCGGCCCGTTCGTGCTGATCGTCGAGGACGACGTGACCTTCGCCTCGATCCTGCTCGATCTCGCGCGCGCGGCCGGGTTGAAGGGCGTGGTGTCGACGGCGGGAGCGGGCACGCTCGCGCTCGGCCGCAAGCTTCAGCCCGATGCGATCACCCTCGATCTCGGCCTCGACGACATTAACGGCTTCGTCCTGCTCGACCTGCTCAAGCACGATGCGGAGACCGGGCAGATCCCGATCCATGTCATTTCCGGCGCCGACGAGGCCGCTTCGGCCGCGGGGCTGGGCGCGCGCGGCATCACCGGCAAGCCCGCCGACCATGACGAGCTCGCCAAGCTGTTCCGCCGGATCGCCGACCAGGCGAAAGCGCGGCGGCGGCAGCCGGGCCGCGCCAGGCGCCGCGACGGCGGCCAGCCCAAGCCGCGCCAGCTGCCCGAGCTGGCCGGCGCCAAAGTGCTCATCGTCGACGACGACATCCGCAACATCTATTCGCTGACCAGCGTCCTCGAGAGCTTCGACGTCGAGGTGCTCCACGCCGAGCGGGGGGCAGACGGAATCCTGATCCTCGAGCAGACGCCGGGCATCGACGTCGCGCTGATCGACATCATGATGCCCGAGATGGACGGCTACGAGACGATGCGCCAGATCCGCGACCGGCCGGCGCTCGCCGATCTGCCGCTGATCTCGGTCACCGCCAAGGCGATGAAGGGCGACCGCCAGAAATGCCTCGACGCCGGCGCCTCCGACTATATCGCCAAGCCGGTCGACATCGAGCTGCTGCTCGCGTTGCTCAGGGTGTGGATCGGCAAGGTCCGCGGCCGCGCGGCGCTCGCCGCCGAGCCGCACCTGGCCGAGACGGCGGCGGAATAAGCCGATGGACGCCACCAGGACAAAGCGGCGGGATTCGCGACTCCAGCCCGCGCCGCTGCCGGCGCCGGACCGGCGCGCCCGGGTGCTGGTCGTCGACGACGACGAGCACAATCTGCTCGCCATCCGCACCGTGCTCGAGGATCTCGCCGAGGTCGAGGTCGCCGCCTCCGGCGACGAGGCACTGCGCCACCTGCTCAAGGGCGAGTTCGCGGTGATCCTGCTCGACGTCTACATGCCCGGCATGGACGGCTACGAGACCGCCCAGCTCATCCGCCAGCGCGAGCAGACCAAGCGCATCCCGATCGTCTTCCTGTCCGCGGTGAACAAGGAGAAGGAGCATCTCCTGCGCGGCTATTCGATGGGCGCGGTCGATTATGTGTTCAAGCCGGTCGAGCCGGTCGTGCTGCGCTCCAAGGTGGCGGTGTTCGTCGACCTCTACGCGATGACCCAGGAGATCCAGCGCAAGGCGGCGCAGGAGCAGCAGCTGCTCCAGGAGCTCCGCCTCGCCGAGAAGCAGCTGCTGCAGGCGCGCAAGATGGATGCGATCGGCAAGCTGACCGGCGGCATCGCCCACGATTTCAACAATCTGCTCGCCGCCGTCCTCGGCGGGCTCGGCATGATCGAGCGGCGGCTGAAGCTGGACGACGAGCAGAGCCGCATCGTCGGCATGACCCGGCGCGCCGCCGAGCAGGGGTCGGAGCTGGTCGGCCGGCTGCTCGCCTTCGCCCGCCGGCAGCAGCTGCAGCCGGCCCCGGTCGACATCGCCAAGCTGTCGGCCACCGTCCGCGAGCTGCTCGCGCATACGCTCGGCGGACTGGTCGAGGTCGACTGGCGCACCGAGAAGAGCATCTGGTGCGCCTGGGCGGACAGCGCCCAGCTCGAGCTCGCGCTGATGAACCTCATCATCAACGCGCGCGATGCCATGCCGGAGGGCGGAACCATCGTCGTCACCGGCGGCAATGCGCGCGCCCGCGCCGACAATTCCCACGGGCTGCCGGCCGGCGATTATGTCGTCCTCGCCGTGGCCGACCGCGGCAGCGGCATTCCCGCAGATATATTGGAGCAGGTCACCGAGCCCTTCTTCACCACCAAGGATGTCGGCAAGGGCACCGGCCTCGGCCTCTCCATGGTCTACGGCTTCGCGCGCCAATCGGGCGGCGCCATCGACATCGCCAGCAAGCTCGGCGAAGGCACCAGGGTCGAGATCTGGCTGCCGCGAGCGACTGGGCGGAGCCGGGAGGCGCCGCGGAGCGCGCCCGAAGAGGACGTTGCCGAAGTGCGGCCGCTGCGCATCCTCCTGGTCGACGATCACGAGGCGGTGCGCGAGACCACCGCCGGCATGCTCAGCGACATGGGCCACGAGGTCGCCGCCGCCGCCGACGGGCCGCAGGTGCTGGCGATGCTGGCCGCGGGCCCGGGCGATTTCGACCTCATCGTCACCGACTATGCGATGCCGCTCATGTCCGGCGGCGACATGCTCAAGCAGGCAAGAAAGCTCCGTCCCGACATCCCCGGCATCATCATCAGCGGCTATGCCGACGGCCAATCCATCTCCTACAAGCCGAGCGAGGTCGTGGTCCTGACCAAGCCGTTCACCCTCGACCAGATGAGCGCCGCCATCGGCGCGGCGGTCCAGGCCTCGCCGGACGGGTCCTAGCTTAGAACGGGGCTGGCAAAGTGGCGGAGAGGGAGGCTGTCCGACTGCGTCGCCTAATGCGCTCAAAATTCACTAATTTATCCGACGAGCTCAATGCCGTTCCCTCACGCGTTCCCTCAGGCGACAGCCCCGCCCGAGAAATTGACGATCGTCAGGGCGAGGGCGCTCGGGAATGAACAGTGCGGTGGCTTGGGAGAACCGCCTTGGCAAGAACAAGACCACTGCAATCGATCGCCTTTACCGCGTCGTTGATCGCCTCGATGGCGCTTCTGGGCTGCGACAACGGGAGACGCACAGCCCACGCGAGCACGACGGTTGCCAAAGCGGAGGTCTCGACCGAGCTGCCGCCATCCCAGGTCAGCGATGAATTTCTGCAAGCCGCCGCGACGGTCGCTGCGGATGCGGTCAGCATACCGCATCCCGTCGCGGCCGCAGTCGTGGTCCCCACGCCCGAGCCGCTGCCGCCGCCGCCGTCGAATAATGGTTCGACGAACCAGATGCCGTCAGCGGCCAACGGCACGACGGATGCGGCGGCGAACCGTCAATGAAGCCGAATGGGGCTGGAAGCCGCGCGATTCCCTCTTCTGGGCATAACCCGATCCCGCATTGACTCCCGCCAAGGTCTGGCGCTCGGCTGTGGATTGGGAGGTGCGCATGGCCGAACCGCCTAACCTGCTGATCGCCGAGCGGCGCGACCAGATCCTACCGGTGCTGAGCCGGGCCGAGATCGACCGCATCCGCGCCTTCGGCGAGCCGCGCCGCTATCGCACCGGCGAGCGATTGGTCGCGGCCGGCGAGAACCTAGCCGGGATGTTCGTGTTGCTCGAGGGGAAGGTGCTGGTCACCGGCACAGACGCGCTCGGCCGGGCCGAGCCGATCGCCGAGCTCGGACCGGGCATGTTCCTGGCCGAGATCGGCCAGCTCTCCGGCCAGCCGGCTTTGTTCGAGGCGGAAGCCAGGAGCGACGTCGAGGCGCTGTTCGTTCCGCGCGAGCGGTTGCGCGAGATCGTCATCGTCGACGACCAGCTTGGCGAGCGGATCATGCGCGCGCTGATCCTGAGGCGGGCGCTGCTGATCGACGCCGGCGCGGGCGGCGCCGTGCTGGTCGGCCGGGCGACCGATGCCGGCATGGTGCTGCTGGAGAATTTCCTGCTCCGCAATGCCTTCCCGCACCAATTGCTCGACCCCGACCGCGACGCCGAGGCGCAGAGCCTGCTGGAGCGGTTCCACATCGGCCGCGAGGATCTGCCGATCGTCATCTGCCCGAGCGGCGAGGTGCTGCGTAACCCGAGCGAAGCGGCGCTCGCCCGCTGCATCGGGCTGCTGTTCGATATCGACCCCGACCGTCTCTACGACGTCGCCGTCGTCGGCGCCGGCCCGGCGGGGATGGCGGCAGCGGTCTATGGCGCGTCGGAAGGGCTCGCCGTGCTCCTGCTCGAACGCTGGGTGTTCGGCGGCCAGGCCGGCGCGTCCGCCAGAATCGAGAATTATCTCGGCTTCCCGATCGGGATTTCAGGCCGGGCGCTGATGGGCCGGGCTTATGCCCAGGCGCAGAAGTTCGGCGCGGAGATGGTGTTGCCGCTGATCGTCGAGAACCTGGAAGCGGGGGAGGACGGCTTCCAGCTGGAGACGCGGGATGGCCAGCGCCCGCGGGCGCGCAGCGTGGTGATCGCCAGCGGCGCGGTCTATCGCCGGCCCGACCTGCCGGGAATCGAGGATTATGAGGGATCGGGCGTCCACTATTGGGCCTCGCCGATCGAGGCCCGGCTGTGCGCGGGCGAGGAGGTGGCGCTGGTCGGCGGAGGCAATTCGGCGGGTCAGGCCGCGGTCTTTCTCGCCGGCCACGTCCGCAAGGTCCACATGCTGGTGCGCCGCGGCCTTGCCGAGACGATGTCGCGCTACCTCGTCGACCGCATCGCGGCGCTGCCCAATGTCGAGCTTCATACCGAGACCGAAATCGTGGCCGTCGAGGGCAAGGACGGGGCGCTGAGCGCAATCACCTGGCGCGACAGGAAGACGGGCGCGGAAACCCGCGCGCCGATCCGCCATCTCTTCCTGTTCATCGGCGCGGACCCCAATACCGGCTGGCTCTCGCGCTGCGCGGTGGCGGTCGACGACAAGGGCTTCGTGCTGACGGGCGCGCAGGCCGGCGGAGGCCGGCTGCCGCTCGAGACCAGCCGGCCCGGCGTCTTCGCGATCGGCGACGTCAGGTCGGGATCGACCAAAAGGGTCGCCGCGGCGGTGGGCGATGGCGCCCAGGTGGTACAGGCGCTGCACGGGGTGCTGGCGACCGCGGCCGGCTAGGAGCAACTCGACCGACTGTCGTTCACCCTCAGGTGCAGTTTGGGCCGCGAGGCTGCCTTCATCGCCACGTCGACTGCGGCATTGAGCGCCGATCCGTCGCTGCCGTGCTGCCTGAGGCGGCTGCCGTTTATGTAGAAAGCCGGCGTGTCGTCAACCTCGTCGAGAATGCCGCGCACGACGTCGCGCTGCACCCGGCCCGCGCACAGCCCGATCGCGAGCGCGTCGCGGAGCCTGGCTTCTGGCAGGCAGAACTGTCGGCCGAGCGCAAGCAGCATGGCGAGCGACAGGCGATCGGAATTGGCCAGCAGCGCCCCGTGCATCCACCAGAACCGGTTGTGCATCGCGGCATATTCGGCGGTTTCCGCCGCGAGCGCCGCCATCGGATGCGCCCGCGCATTGGGGAAATGCCGGAAGGTGAAAAGCAGCCCGGCCGGATATTGCAGCAGGATGGCCGCGACCTCCGGCTGGGCGGCGGCGCTGCGGGGGCATTGATAGTCGCCATATTGGGTGAGCGTGACCGGCCCATCGAGATCGCCGAGGAGATGGTCCTGGATTGAAAGCTGCGACATCATCACCCTCACGATCTGTCTCCGGAGTGCCTGGGAATGCGGCAACGATGAGGCTGATCCCCAACGCCGATTCGAGCCTTGACGGTTGTCAGGGCGCGGGGTCGCAAAAAAGCTCTGCCCGCATGCGCAAAATGATGCGCGTCAATGTGAGGCGCGGCCCGCCCGCCCATTGCCGCAACCGATCGGGCCGTGACTCCCGATGCCAAGGAGATGGACATGGAGAAGATCGCGATTCTGAAAGTCGATGTGAAGGTCGTGGCCGAAGGCCTGCGCGCCAGCCTGGTCATCGGATCGTACGTCTACAATGAAGCCGACGAGAATATCGGGTTCGCCGACGACCTGATGATCGATGACGAACACCGGGTCGGCTATGCGATCCTCTCGGTCGGCGGTTTCCTCGGCCTGGGCACCCATCTCGTGGCGGTGCCGTTCGACAGCCTCGAAATGGGCGAGGACCGCCTCTATTTGCCGAACGCGACGCGCGAGCAGCTCGAGCAACTCCCCAAGTTCGAATATCGCTGAAGGAGGACGTTCCGATGAAATCGACTGCAAACTCTTGCGGCGCGATCGCCGCGGCGGCCCTCTGCGCCCTGGCGCCGCTGGTCGCCGGGGCGGCTTCCGCCGATCAGGCGCGGCCCAAAGTGAAGGTGGTGCAGCCCGCGCCCGACCTGCCGCCGGCGGTGGTCGTCGAACCGCCCGATCCGAACGCGCCCGCCGTCGCTGTCGTGCCGCCGCCGACGCCCGACGCGCCGCCGGCGGTCGCGGTGATCCCGCCGGACCCGAATCTGCCCCCAGTCGCCATCGTGCCGCCGCCGGGCGCGCAAGTCGAAGTCACCGTCGCCGCGGTCGGCCCGGCGCCGCAAACCTATCCGCCCTGCTCGGCCACGATCACCGACCGTTGCATCCAGACCTATGAAGGGAGAGGCCGGCGCCAGCGTCATCGCCGCCGCTAGCGCGGCGGCGACGCGGCGCCGGCAAATTCGTCGACCTCCTCGGCGACGCCGACCGCCTCGATCTCCGGCTCCGGCCCGCGGGCCATCGTGTCGACGACGTCGTACAGCTGCTGGCGCCGCTCCCGCATCTTCCGGCAGAGGATGGGGAGATCGACCTTCCCCTGTTCCCACGCCGTCCGGGCGTCGACGAGCAGCCCCCGATCCTCCTCGTCGATATGGTGCATGACCTCCTCGCCGAGGACGTGGACCTTGAACTTGTACAGCTCCTCCCGGCCGGTCATGTGGACGAGGTCGATGATCAGCGTCTTGGCCAGATCGTGCTCGACGATCCCCTCATCGATCTTCTCGATGCCGATCACCGGCTTCAGCGCGGGATAGAGGATATCCTCCTCGAGGATCATGTGGACGGCGAGCCGCACGCAAATCTCGCCGGCAAGCGAAACCAGCGGCGGCCCTTCCTCCTCTTCGGCGCGATCGAACAGCGCGCGAAACATCTGATGGTCTTGCTTGATCAGAACCACCGCCGGCGGATCGTCGGCCATGATCGCGTGGGGAGGCTCGCGGCCGCGTTCGACATATTTGCCCATCTTCCGGTCCTCTCGCCCGCCCTTTCGCCTTCTAGACCGGCCCGCCGGCCAGAGAATTGACGCCGGTCAGGGCCGACGGGAGCGGGCCGCGCGGCCGAACGCGAAGGCGAGCCCAATGTGCAGGCCAGCCGAGGTCAGCAGGCTGATCGCGACGAACAGCAACGCGGTTCGGGCGATGGACGAAGACCAGCCGAGCAGGAAAGCGGGGAATGCCGTCGCCAGCGCGGCGATCAGGGTGGCCACCGCGAGGATGAGGTCGGTCCAGCCGCGCGCGAGCCGAAAGGCGGCGACGCGAGCATTCTCGGATGAGACGACCACGCCGCCGACCAGCTCCGTCGCGCCCCGCGCCAGCAGCCAGACGGCCAAGAGCGCAGTGAACGACAATGCGCTGACTTCGCCGACGAGGAGCAGGATCGACGCGGCGGCCAGCGACACCAGGCCCAGCGAGATATCGGTCGGGCTCCGTTCGACATCGATGCCGAAAAGCCCGACGACGGCCTCAGCACCACCGCCTGCCAGGATCATGAGACCGGCCACGCGCCGCGCCGCCATCGGCTCGTCCAACGGCACGATGAAGGCGAGCGCGCCGCACGCGGCCATCAGCAAGCCGGACAGGGCCGAGACGGCTACGGCACGCGGAGAAGGCTTCATGCGCCGCTCAATGCGCGCCGGCCGTGGCCTCCTGCCTCTGACCCTGGTCGGCGGCCTGAGCGCCCTCCTGGCCGCGCGAATCTTCCGATCTGCCCGCGCCGTCGCTGTCGCGAGCGACCGGAATCTGCCGGGTCCGCTGGCGCTGCTCCGCCGCCTTGGGCACTGCGATGGTGAGTATGCCGTCCCTGGAGCGCGCCTGCACCTCGTCCGGATTGGGCATGAAGGGAAGCCGCACGGCCCGGCGGAACCGGCCGAAGGCGCGCTCGACGATGCGCAGATTGCCCTGATTCTCCTCGTGCTCCTCTTTCTTCTCGCCGGCGATCACCAGAAGGTCGCCATCGAGCGTGACCTGGACGTCCTTCTCGCTGACCCCGGGCAGCTCCGCCGTCAGCCGGATCTCGCCGTCGGTCTCCTCGACGTTGATCCGCGGGCCGGCCAGCAGCTCGCCGCCACTGCCGTCGGCCAGACCGACACCGCGCGCGATGTCGGTCAGCATGGTGTCCAGGCCCTGCTGGAGCAGCCGGTAGGGATCGGCCAATGCAGGCGGACCTGGGGTCTGGCCGAAGGTGATCGCAGGGGCGAAAAATCGCGATGCCATGGTGAAGTCTCCCGATCATGCCGGCGCCCGTCGCCGGATCGGGACTCGCATGGCAGGGCGCCGCCGCCCGCTCCTTGACGGCGGTCATTTTCGCACCGGGCTGCGGCGGAAACTGACGCCGGTCATGTCCCCAGCCGGGCCGGAGCGTCATTGCTCGCGGCTCGAGCCAACAGACAGGAGCGGCATCATGACACCCAGGAATCGGCTTTCCCGTTCGCTTGCACTCCTGCTGCCGGTTGCGATGGCGACCACCGGCATCACCCTCGCCCAACGGCCCGTCGTCCTCGCCGTGGTCGACGTCCGGGTGGTCGCGACGGGCTGGCGGATCAGCAGCCTGCTGGGGCGGAAGGTCACCACGCCCGAGGGCGAGACGGTCGGGCGGATCGACGATTTCATCATCGGCAACGACCGGGTCCTGATGACGATCATCTCGGTCGGCGGCTTTCTTGGCATCGGCGACCGCAAGATCGCCATCCCCTATGCCAGCCTGAACATGTCTCCGGACCGGATCGTCCTGCCCGGCGGCAACCGGGAGGCGATCAACCGCCTGCCGGAATTCCACTATCGCTGACCGGCGCTTCGGCCGCGCCGTCGCCGCTCGAGAGCTCGACGCTGCGGGCGCGCAGCTGGAAGGCCAGGACCAGCAGGGCGATGCCGGAGAGCAGGGCCTGGAAGCCGACCAGGTAGATGAGCGTGAGCATGCCCAGCGTCGGCAGGAAGAGCATCGCCAGGCCGAAGACGATGGCGATGACACCGCTGGCGATCAGCCACCAGCGCCCGTGGCGCTTGGGCAGCCTGACTCCGGCGGCGAGCGTCGCCACGCCCGAGATCAGCGCCCAGGCGGCGAACAAGATGACGAGCACGAAGACGGTGACGAACGGGTAGAAGGCGGCCAGCGCCGCGACCACCAGCGACACGATTCCGTTGAACGCCAGCCACCCCCAGCGCTGATGCTTGCGCGCGCCGCGAATGGCGAGGACGATGGCGAAGATCCCGTCGACGAAGCAATAGACGGCGAAGATCATCACCAGCCCGATCAGAGTCAGCGCCGGCACCGAGATCGCCAGGATGCCGAGCACGATCGCGCTTACGCCGCGGATCGCGGCCGCCCACCAGTTCATCGCGAGCAGTGCCTCGGGGGTCAGTCCGCGCAGGGTCTTCGGGTCGAGAATGGTAGCCATGGCGATCTCCTTCAGCGCGGGTCTTTCTTGCCGGCGCGCCTGGCCGCTTCTTCCTCCGCCGCCTTCACCCGGTCCGGCTGCGCCAACGTCCAGGCGGGCGGATCGCTGGCCGGGAAGGATTCGAGGCCCGCCTCCTCGACCGGATCCACCCGCTTGTCACGGCGCGCCACGATGGCCCCCGTCAGGGACTGATGACGATGTGGTTGTGAACTTCGCGGACGCCGGGCGCGCGCCAGGCCGCCTTCTCGGCCTCGTCCTTTTCCGCCCACGACCGCACGGTGCCGCGAAGGGTGACGACGCCGCCCTCCGCGTCGACCTGGATCTTCTTGGCGTCGACCTCGGCGCTGCGCTTCAGCGCCTGCTCGATCTGGGCCTTGACGTCGGTCGGGCTGGCGCTCGGCTCGATCCTGACCAAGTTGACGACCCCCTTCACGCCCGCAACTTTGCGAACTGCGCTTTCCGCCATGCGGCGCTGAAAATCCCACTGAACCTGCCCCTCGAGGGTGATCCAGCCGTCGCGGACGACGACCTTGATGTGCTGCGAGGAAATCGGCAAATCGCGCTTGAGGGCGTCGACGGCGTCCTGGGCGATCTCACGGTCCAGCCGCTCGCCGCCGCTCGGGAGCTTGACCTCGAGATCGTTGGCGACGGCCTTGACCCCGAGCACCCGCTTGGCGGCCCGCTCGGCCGCATATTTTTCGGTATATTTCCTGACGAAGCCGGTGAGCGTCACGACGCCGTCCTTGACCGTCACGGCGATGTCGTTCGATTCGATGTTCGGCTCCCAGAGCAGCTCGGCCTCGACGTCGCGCCTGATATCCTCATTCAATCTCATCGTCCGTCTCCCATGAAGTTCAGCGTGCCTCGAATAGGCGCGCCCGACGCTAGGGCCGGGGCCGCGGGCAAGCCTTGACCTTCGTCAATTCCCCACGACCCGGCGACGGACAAAAAAGCTCCGCCGAGAGGAGGCGGCGGAGCAGGAAACGCCGGGGAACTGGCCGGTCCTAGCCGGGCGGACTGTCGTCGACCGCTTCGAACTCGGCGTCGACAACGTCCTCGTTGCCAGTGTCGGCACCTTGCCCGGGTTGCGCGGAAGTGGCGGCGAGTGCCGCGGCACTTGCCTGCGACAGCCGCGCCGTCGCGGCCTCGATCGCGGCGATCGAGTCGCCGCCGACCGCCTGCCGGACATCCGCGATCGCCTGCTCGACCGCCGCCCGGTCCGCCGGCGCGATTCCGGCCCCGGCCTCGGCCAGCGCCCGTTCGCTCGCGGCGATCTCGGACTCGCCGGCATTGCGCGCCTCGATCAGGGCGCGCCGCTTATGGTCTTCCTCGGCATGGCTTGCCGCTTCCTTCACCATGCGCTCGACATCCTCCTTGCTGAGCCCGCCCGAGGCCTGGATGCGGATCTGCTGCTCCTTGCCGGTGCCCTTGTCCTTGGCGTGGACGTTGACGATGCCGTTGGCGTCGATGTCGAAGGTGACCTCGACCTGCGGCACGCCGCGCGGCGCCGGCGGGATGCCG
>DATHJO010000013.1:0-98615 GCA_035316145.1 Allosphingosinicella sp.
GACATGACCGATTGGGTGCGGATCGAAGGCGCGGTCCGCGAGCTTTACGACGTCGCCGCCCTGCCGGGCGTTCGCCGCCCCTCCGCGATCGGCTTCAGGACCGACGAGATCAAATATGTAATCTCGATCGAGGAGTGACAGGCTGTCGACGTCGCCCACAGTCGCGTCCGCGCCCGCGTCGAGCCGGAGCGGAGCGGCGCCGGCGCCATATTGGATCGTCCCCGGATCGAGACTGGAGAAGCCCGGCGCGTCGTCCACGCCGAAGGCCAAAACGCTGGTCTGGATCCGGGCGGAATCGCCGTCGCCGTCATTGACGACCAGCGTGAACGACTTGGCTGTGCTGTGGGCCGCCTCGTCGATGCTGGCCCAGACCGCTCCAATTGCCAGCCGCTATTCTCGCGCCGTTCCAGGAGATGGAAGCTCGAAACGACTCGTCTGGGCGCGATATCGACTCGCCTCGCCGCCGATTCATGGACGGGAAAGCTTTGCGCGCGCTAATTTGGCGCGAAGAGCGTGTGGGGGAAATGCCATGCTGAAATCATTCGTGAATCTCGCCGCCGCGGTCGCGTTTTTGGTCGCCGCGCCCGCCGCCGCGCAGATCCAGACGGTCGACCCGAACCGGCCCGACAGCTGGCAGAGTGCGCCCCCGCCGGCCGCCGAGCCGGCGCCCGCCCCCGCCGACACGCCCGATTATACGCCGGTCGAAGAGCCGCAGGCCGCGGCGCCCGAGGCGAATTCCACCACCACCGCGCCGCCGGCGGCGGAAGACCTCAGGACCGCAACCACCGAGCAGGGCAATACGGTGCCTCGCCGCGACGTGTTCAACGCCGCCGAGGACGTGTTCGGCCGCGGCGCCCAGGGCCTCGCCCATATCCTCGAGAACATATTGCGCGACCAGGGCGAGCCGGTCGCCTATATCGCCGGCTCGGAAGCCAGCGGCGCCTTCGTCTTCGGCGTCCGCTACGGCTCGGGCGTCATGCACCACCAGATCGAGGGCGAGCGCACCGTCTACTGGACCGGCCCGTCGCTCGGCTTCGACGCGGGCGCCGACGCCAACAAGGTGTTCGTCCTCGTCTACAACCTCCACGACAGCCAGGATCTATTCCGCCGCTACCCGCATGCCGAGGGCCACGCCTATTTCATCGGCGGCTTCAACGCCCAGTATATGCGGCGCGGCGACGTCGTGCTGATCCCGATCCGCCTCGGCGTCGGCATGCGGCTCGGCATCAATGCCGGCTATATGCGCTTTTCCGAGCACAATCGCTGGCTGCCGTTTTAATTTCTTCGTCATCCCGGACTTGATCCGGGACCCATGAACGCGGATCGCGCGAACTCTCGCTCGCCGTGGTCATGGATGCTGAATCAAGTTCAGCATGACGATTTAGACCAGCCGCCAAGACAGCGTTTCGCCGGCCAAGAAGGGAACGATCCCGCTCACCGTTTCCGGGACGGTGACCGGCGCCCGTTCCAGCACCACCTGCCCCTCGTTGAGCGGCAAGCCGTAGAAACGCGGCCCGTTCTCCGATGCGAAAGCCTCCAGCCGGTCCAATGCGCTCTCCTCTTCGAAGACCGTCGCGTAAGTCTCGAGCGCGAAGGGGGCGTTGAAGATGCCGGCGCAGCCGCAGGCCGACTCCTTGGCGCCTACCGCATGCGGCGCGCTGTCCGTGCCGAGGAAGAATTTGGTCGAGCCCGAGACGGCGGCGCGCCGGACCGCCCGCCGATGGCGCTCGCGCTTGGCGATCGGCAGGCAGTAAGCATGCGGACGCAGGCCGCCCAGAAACATGGAATTGCGGTTGATGACGAGGTGATGGGGGGTGACGGTCGCGGCGAGGTTCGGCCCCGCTCCCTCGACAAATGCGACCGCCTCGGCCGTGGTGATATGCTCGAAGACGATCTTCAGCGCCGGGAAGTCGCGGACGAGCGGGACGAGGACGCGCTCGATGAACACCGCCTCACGGTCGAACACGTCCACCTCGGGGTCGGTGACCTCGCCGTGGACCAGCAGCGGCATGCCGATCCGCTGCATCGCCTCCAGCGCCGGGGAGAGGGTGCGCACGTCGGTCACGCCGCCGGCCGAATTGGTGGTCGCGTGGGCGGGATAGAGCTTGCACGCCGCCCACACCCCGTCTTCGAAGCCGCGCACGATCTCCGCGGGCGGAGCGTGATCGACGAGATAGCAGGTCATCAGCGGAGTGAAGCCGCTTCCCCTGGGCAAGGCGGCGAGGATGCGCGTCCGGTAGGCCTCCGCCGCGGCGACGCTGATCACGGGCGGGGCGAGGTTCGGCATCACGATCGCGCGGGCGAACTGGCGTGCGGTATGGCCGGCGACCGCTTCGAGCATGTCGCCGTCGCGCAGATGGACGTGCCAATCGTCGGGGCGGCGGATGACAAGACGGGTTGGTTCGTTCACGCTCGCTCACTAACAGGACCATATGAGCGGAACCACCCTGACCGACCGCGCCCTGCTGCGCCTCACCGGCGAGGACGTGCGCGGCTTCCTCCAGGGGCTGGTCACCAACGATGTCGAGGCGCTCGCGCCCGATCGGCCGCTCTGGGCCGGGCTGCTGACCGCGCAGGGGAAGGCGCTGTTCGATTTCATCCTCTGGACGGACGGGGAGGACGTGCTGATCGACTGCGAGGCCGAGCAGGCGGATGCGCTCGCCAGGCGGCTGTCGCTGTATCGCCTGCGCCGCCCCATTGTCATCGCGCGCGATGACAGCCGCGCCGTTCACTGGGCGCCGGACGGCGGCAGCGACCCGCGCCTGGCCGAGCTCGGCCGCCGCTGGCTCGCGCCCGCCGGTACGCCGGCGGAGGGCTGGCTGAAGCATCGGCTCTCGCTCGGCGTGACCGAGGGCGCCGCCGAGCTGGGCGCGGACAAGACGCTCTGGCTCGAATGCAACGCGGCCGAGCTGAACGGCGTCAGCTTCGCCAAGGGCTGCTATGTCGGCCAGGAGAATACGGCGCGGATGAACTGGCGCAACAAGGTCAATCGCCGGCTCGTCGTCGTCCCGGCCGACGCGCCCGGTTCCCGGACCCGCATCCATTATCCGGAGCTCGGTCTCGCGGTCGAGCATCGCCGGGTGGACGATCTCGGCGGAGCGATCGTCCCGCTTTGGCTCGAGGCGGCGCTGGCGTGACCGGCAGCAGCAGCTTCACCATCCGCTTCGCCTTCCCGCCGCCGCCGATTCCCGACGGCATCGCGGTCCAGGGAGCGGAAATCGTGCGCGCCTACGCGCACGATCCCGGCGCCTTCACGCAGGGTCTGCTCTGGTGCGACGGCCGCCTGTTCGAGAGCATTGGCATCGAGGGCCAGTCGGAAATTCGCGAAGTCCGCCTCGAGGACGGCGAAGTCCTGCGCCGCGCGCCGTTCCCGACCGACGCCTGGGGCGAGGGCATCGCCGATTGGCGGGACGAGATCGTCGGCCTGACCTTGAGCTCGGGCGCCGCGCTGCGTTGGGACAGGGACAGCTTTGCACCGCGCGGGACGCTGGCCTGCCCCGGCCGGGGCTGGGGCCTCGCCCGCCTCGGCGACGAGTTCGTGATCAGCGACGGTTCGGACGTGCTGCGCATCGTCGATCCGGAGAGCTTCGCCGTGCGCCGCACTCTCGCCGTCACCGAAGCCGGCCGGCCGCTGCGGCTGCTCAACGACCTCGCTTTCGTGGGCGGCGAGCTGCTCGCCAACGTCTTCATGACCGACACGATCGCCCGGATCGATCCCGAGACCGGCGCGGTCTCGGCACGACTCGACCTCGGCGCGATCGTCGCCCAATCCGGCCGCCGCGACATCCGCGACGTGCTGAACGGCATCGCCTGGGACGAGGAAGGCGGCCGCCTGTTCGTCACCGGCAAGAACTGGCCGCGGCTTTATGAGATCAGCTTGCCGCCGCCCGCCCCTCCGGCGCCCTGACCCAGCGCACCCGCGGATCGTTGAAATCCATCACGTCGTTGAGCTCGCGCACGTTGCGATAGCCGTAGCCGTAGAGGTGGGTGAAGGTCGAAAGGTTGAGCGCGAGCCGCCCGGATTTGAGCATGACCGGCGGGCGATCGTTGCGAAAATTGTTGTTGCAGTAGATCAGGATCGGGCGGTCCGCCCGGCCGATCACTTCGGCGAGACGCTCCACACTGAACTCGGGCAGCGGCACGTTGACGGCACCCCTTATATGGCCGGCGGCGAACTGTCCGGCCGAGCGGGCGTCGAGGATCAGCACGCCCGGTTCGTCGGCGGCCGCGATGAACGCCTCCCAATCGATCAGCCGCGCCCGCCGGTAGGGCTGAACCTCCGCGATCAACGCGCGATAGCCGTCATAATCGATCTGCGGGTTCAGGGGCGGCGCGGCGGCGATCGGCACGGCGGCGCCGGCGAGGGCGAAGGCGAGGGCGAGACAGGTACGCAACATAGCACATCTCCTTGGCGGATAGAGATTGGTACGGAGCCGAAACTGACCCCGCGCTGAATGCTTGCAACCTCCGCCGGGGACGCCCATTCGCAAGTCGAAGGAGCTTGGCGACGATGAGGGCCTATCAGGGACCATCCTATCAGGATCGGGTCGGGCGTGCGGCCGAGGCAAAGCAGAAGGCGCTCGATCGGCTCAAGGGCAGGCCGGCCGTGGACGAGGCGACGCTCGCCGTCCGCCGCGAGGCCGGCGCCGCCCGCGAAGCCGCGCAGGCCGAAAGGCGCGCCGCCCGACAGGCTGAACGGGACGAGGGCGCTGCCCACCGGGCGGCCAGAGCCGACGAAGCGGCGGTCAGGGCCGAGGAGAATGAAGGCGGCCGGATTCCGACCGAAGAAGAGCGCAAGGCGATGCGCGACGCCCGCTACGCCGCGCGCAAGAGCCGCAAATAGCGGCGCCTAGCCGCCGATCTCGGCGAAGGCGCGCACGGGGAAAGTGCCCATGCCCGCAATCTTCGGCGGGACGGCGGTAAAGGCGAAGCCGTCCTCCGGCAGCGCGGCGAGGTTGGTCATATGCTCGCAGATGAGGATACCGGCCCCGAGCAGCAGGGTGTGGACCGGCCGCATGCGGGTCCGGGTGTCGTCGATATTGTGGCTGTCGATGCCGACCAAAGCGGCGCCGCGCGCGACGAGCAGCCGCGCCGCCGCCACGGTGAGGAAGGGGTGGTCCCGCTGATAGGCTTCGGTGCGCCAGTGCCGGTCCCACCCGGTCTGGACCAGCACCGCCTTGCCGGCGAGGTCGAGACCATCGAACGCATCCGCATCGACCGCCATCTCTTCGGACCGGACGACGAGGCCGGGCAGGGATGCGAGCTGCTCCAGGTTCAACTCGCCGAGGGCCGCACCCTCCTCGAAGCGGTGGAAGGGCGCGTCGAGATAGGTGCCGGTATTGGCGACCATGTCGATCCGGCCGATCTGGAAGCTGGCGCCGTCGTCGTAGAACTGGGCGCTGTGCGCCCGCGTCCAATAGTCGCAAATCTGCGGCCCCGGCAGCCCCTTGTAGGTGGTCATGCCGGCCTCGATCAGGTGGCTGAGGTCGACGAGCCTTTTCGTTTCCATATGGTCAGCAATGCCCCTGCGGCGAACAGCATCCAGACGATGTTGAGCGTAGCCGAGGGCAGGGCGCCATGCCACCAGCCGTTGACCACGAAGCCGGCCGCGCCGACCAGGTTCAACCACTGGAAGAGCAGCGATCGGCCGGTCAGGCGGCCGAGCGTCACCAGCACGTAGGCCAGCAGGATCAGCAGGGCGCTGGTCCAGCCGATGACCTCGACGACAAGTTCGAGCAGGCTCAGGCCGCCGCCCCGCGCGCGAGATGCCGCAGCACGTAGTGGAGGATGCCGCCGGCCTTGAAATATTCGAGCTCGTTCGCAGTATCGATCCGCACCCGGGCGGGGAAGCCGTAGCCGGTGCCGTCGGCGCGGCTCACCTTGACCGCGATTTCCTGGCGCGGCTTGAGCTCGGCGACGCCGACGACGGTGAAGGTTTCGGTACCGTCGAATTCGGGCACCACGTCGACGAATTGCAAGGGGATCACGCCCATGCCGACCAGGTTCGAGCGGTGGATCCGCTCGTAGGTCTCGGCGATGACGGCGCGGACGCCGAGCAGGCTGGTCCCCTTGGCCGCCCAGTCGCGCGAGGAGCCGGTGCCATATTCCTTGCCGGCGATGACGACCAGCGGCGTGCCCTCCGCCTTGTAGCGCATCGCCGCGTCGTAGATCGGCACCACCTCGCCCGAGGGGATGTGCCGGGTGATGCCGCCCTCGATGCCGGGGACGAGCCTGTTCTTGATGCGGATGTTGGCGAAGGTGCCGCGCATCATCACTTCGTGGTTGCCGCGGCGGGCGCCGTAGGAGTTGAAGTCGGCGCGGCCGACGCCGTGCTCGATGAGGTATTTGCCGGCCGGGCTGTCGAGCTTGATCGCGCCGGCGGGGCTGATGTGGTCGGTGGTGATCGAATCGCCCAGGATCGCGAGCGGGCGCGCCTCGATGATGTCGGATGGCGGCACCGGCGTCATCGACATGCCCTCGAAATAGGGCGGATTGGCGATGTAGGTTGACCCCGCGGGCCAGGCATAGGTCTTGCCGCCGGCGACCGCGATCCCCTGCCAGCGCGAATCGCCCTTGTAGACGTCGGCATAGCGCGTGCGGAACATGTCGCCGTTGACGAACCGGTCGATCAGGCTGCGCACCTCGGCGTCGGTCGGCCAGATGTCCTTGAGGAACACGTCGTTGCCGTTCTTATCCTGGCCGATCGGGGTGGCGACCATGTCCTGCACCACCGTACCTTTAAGCGCATAAGCGACGACGAGCGGCGGCGAGGCGAGGTAATTGGCGCGCACGTCGGGCGAGACCCGGCCCTCGAAATTGCGGTTGCCGGAGAGGACCGAGGCGGCGACGACGTCGTTCTTGTGAATGGAGGCGCTGATCGCCTCGGGCAGCGGCCCCGAATTGCCGATGCAGGTGGTGCAGCCATAGCCGACCAGGTCGAAGCCGATCGCGTTCAAATCCTCGGAGAGGCCGGCGCGGTCGAGATAGTCGGTGACGACCTGCGATCCCGGCGCCAGCGACGTCTTCACCCAGGGCTTGGAATCGAGCCCCAAAGCGCGCGCCTTGCGGGCGACGAGGCCGGCGGCGACCAGCACCGAGGGGTTGGAGGTGTTGGTGCACGAGGTGATCGCGGCGATGACGACGTCGCCATGGCCGATGTCGTGCGCGACCCCGTCGGCATTGGGCGCCTCGACCGTGAAGCGCGCGGGCAGCTCGGCTTCGGGATGGCCGTATTCGGTGGTGAAATTGGCGCGGAACTCCTCGTCGACCTCGCTGAGCAGGACCTTGTCCTGCGGCCGCTTCGGGCCGGCGAGGCTCGGCTCGACGCTGGACATGTCGAGCCGCAGGGTCTCGGTGAACACCGGATCGTCGGCGCCCTCCTCGAACCACATCCCCTGCGCCTTGCAATAGGCTTCGGTCAGCGCGATCGCCTCCTCGGTCCGGCCGGTCAGGCGCATGTAATCGAGCGTCTTGGCATCGATCGGGAAGAAGCCGCAGGTCGCGCCATATTCGGGCGCCATGTTGGCGATCGTCGCCCGGTCGGCGACCGACAAGGCCGAGACGCCCGGCCCGAAGAATTCGACGAAGCGGCCGACCACGCCCTTGGCGCGCAGCATCTGGGTGACGGTGAGGACGAGGTCGGTGGCGGTGATCCCTTCCTTGAGCGCGCCGGTCAGATGGAAGCCGACCACTTCGGGCAGGATCATCGAAACCGGCTGGCCGAGCATCGCCGCCTCGGCCTCGATCCCGCCGACGCCCCAGCCGAGCACGCCGAGGCCGTTGACCATGGTGGTGTGGCTGTCGGTGCCGACCAGGGTGTCCGGGTAAGCGATCTCGACGGCGCGGGCCTCGGCCCGGCGGTCGGCGCCGCTGCGCCGCTCGCGCGCGCCCGCCCGCGCCGCCGCGCGCCGCTCGGCGGCGGAACGGCGGTCGCCGCCTGTGCCGACCTCGGGCGTGCTCCACACGCCCCGGGCGATATATTCGAGGTTGACCTGGTGGCAGATGCCGGTGCCGGGCGGCACCACCTGGAAATTGTCGAACGCGACCGCGCCCCATTTGAGGAACTGGTAGCGCTCGATGTTGCGGCTGTATTCGAGCGCGACATTGGCCTCGAACGCCTTGGGCGTGCCGAACTCGTCGACCATCACGCTGTGGTCGATGACGAGGTGGACGGGCACCAGCGGGTTGATCTTCTTCGCATCGCCGCCGAGCGCGTCCATCGCATCGCGCATCGCCGCGAGATCGACCACCGCGGGCACGCCGGTGAAGTCCTGCATCAGCACGCGCGCCGGCCGATACTGGATCTCGCGCTCGGAGCTGCGCGTCTCCTGCCAGTCGACCAGCGCCTGGATGTCATCGACGGTCACGGTCTTGCCGTCCTCGAAGCGCAGCAGATTCTCGAGCAGCACCTTCATCGAGAAGGGCAGCTTGTCGACATTGCCGAGCCTGGCGGCCGCTTTGGCGAGGGAGAAATAAGCGTAGCTCTTGCCGCCGACCTCGAACGTGGAGCGGGTGCCGAGTGTGTCGTGGCCGGTCGCGGTCATTTCAGCGCCTTTCCCGGATTTCGCTGACAGCGAAAATTTCCGCTTGGAGTTTCGCTATCGGCGAAACTCCGGCGCTCTAGCAAGGGGGCGGGTTGGGGGGAAGCTTGGCGCTTCTCGATCGCGCCCGAGCATCAAGCACAGTATCGGTTTCGGCCTATCGCCGGACGCAATCGGGCGAGATGACATTGTCGCGGCGCCGGTGAGCGTTTGGAGCGACATCGTCCCAGCGCGAATCCAGCGGCCTCTCTAAGGAGATCGTCGGCCTACGGTTCGTAAATAAGTGGCGAATCAGGAAGCCGGAGCCGTCGATCGGAGGGCGAATTGGGCGGCGGCCGCGTGAGACGCGAGCGTCGACCCGCTGCGGCCTCCTGAGTCATAGGTGTGCAAGCCACTCAGATAAAACAGCTTTCAATGTGTCCACTTCGGCCCATCGCCGGACGCAATCGGGCGAGATGACATTGGCGCGGCGTCGGACAGCGACTGGCAACACCGTTGCCCACTGTTCATGCAAACAATGCAAATGAATTTTATGCACACGCAATTGCTACTCTTATAATCCGATATCAATGGGATTGGAACGTTTGCATGCCTAATAACAGGACTCGAACGCAGTCTCATGGGACATAATGAGGCTTTCAAGGGTACAGATACGGATCGAATCGCCAGCTGGCGAAAGGCACGGCGCGCAAGCCTTGACTTTTATGGGACTGCGTGTAGTGCATCGTCTATGGCACGAGAGGAATGGCGATGGAACAGGCGCGTATCACCCTAAAGATCGATCTTCGCTCAGGCGTGATCGAATTGGACGCGCCGGCAGAGAGCTTTGAGCAAGCTATTGCCCAGACAAAGGATTTGGCGGGCAGCCTGGACTTTGCGTCGGCGATTGAGGCGGAGGCCAAGTCTCCCGACTCGGACGGGGCGGGGAAGGACGGAGCGACGGATGAATCTGGTCGTCCGGCGTTCGCGGCCGTTCGTAACGGTTCATTGGGCCGCAAATCGCGCGGCGGGAAGGCGTCGTCCGCCCGATCGGGAAGGATTGGAAGTTTCGAGGAGACCAGGGGACTTCTCACAGAGCCGCAGGAAATCGAGCTTCGTGCGTTTTTTTCCGAGAAGGCCCCGTCGGAGCAGCCGCATCAGACAATCGTTGCGATCGTGAAAGGGGAGCAACTCCTTGGCCGGCGCGGATTTAGTTATAACGAAATCTACACTCTGATGTGGCTCGGGGGCGTAAAGGACCTGCCGAAGGCCCTTGATGTAGTGCTTCTCAAATTGATGCAGGATCAGATGGTGGTTCGGGAGGAGGGCGGGTTCGCCGCTAAGTTTATTGGCAGGAATTTTGTGGAGCAGGAATTGCCGCGTTCCAGCTGACAACCAAAGGAAGCAACCATGACCGTGAAGCTTAAGGTCGATCTCAGTCAGGGAATTCTCGAGATCGAGGGTGACGAGGCAATCGTTCGGGAATTGCACGCGGATTTTAAGACATACGCGTTGACCGCTATGCCCCGGCGCCCGACTCATGCTGTCGTTGATCCATCTGAGGCCATCGAGATGAGGACCCCGGGCGCCGGCTCACCCTTGGGTGGAGGCCGAGTCTCGCGCGCGAAGCCAAAGCGTAACCGCGCAGCGGCAGACGCTCAACCCGCTCGCGATGATCCTTATATCCCCAAGGTCGTGAAAGATCTCGACCCTACCGGGCTCAAGGACTTTTCATCTCAATTCCGTCCCAATAGTCATCCGGAGCGGATACTGGTCTTTGGCAAATTTCTGCTGGGTCAAGGCCGAGACACGTTTTCGGCGGATGAGATATATACCTGTTATTTCGTTCTTAAAGAACGCCTTCCGAAGCGGTTTGTGCAGGCATTGATAGACGCTCGAGGAAAGACGTACGCATTCATTGACTACGCATCCTATGATGAAATTACGGTAACCTCTATCGGCGAGAACCATTTCAATCACGATATGAAGAAAGCGTCTGCTGAAGGATGATTGATGCCGTAAATCGGTTTTATAATTCGCTTCCGGAGGCGGAGGCTCTATCGACAAATGATCGGATCGATTTCTTCACTTATTTTCTGTCTGAAGAATTTGGGCAGCGAACGTTCACCGTACGGGCGGTTGCAGAGTGCTTTGCCGCGTGCGATCTTCCTCTGCCGCCGTCGCTCGCCCAATACCTATCTAGGGGCACTACATCCATTCCGCGAAAGTTCATCAAGGCTGACAAAGGCTATCGCCTTGAGCGGCATATGCGAGAGTCGCTGGCCAGCAGGCTTGGAGCTGAAACCCATACGGTGAAACTCCCGCACGAACTCTTGCGGCTCGAAACCTCAGTTCCGGAGGGACCCGGAAAAAACTGGCTCAAGGAAGGCCTTTCATGCCTGTCGGTGGAGGCATATCGGGCCACTCTCATCATGATCTGGCTATATGTGCTAGACCACCTCTTTCAGTACATTTTGAAACACCGCTTGCGCGATTTTAATGCCGCACTCGCATCGCATCCTGATCAGCGCGCCAGCAAGAAAGTTGGGGCGATTTCGGCGCGAGATCAATTTACAATTTTGGGTGAAGAGCTGTTCCTAGATGTGTGCAGATCGGCCCACATCATATCTCCTGATCTAAGGCGAATGCTCGGTGGCGCTCTAGGCCTTCGAAATTCCGCCGCCCATCCTTCAGGAGTAGTGATCACCCGAAATCGGGTTGTTACGCTCGCGGAGGAGCTAATTCTAAATGTCGTCCTCAAATTTGCCGTTTAGATATAAGTCCCCGCTCTCAGGCCCGCACCAAATCCCGCCAGAATAACTCGACCAGCTCCGCCTCCTCCGCCTTGTGCTCGACCAGGGCCTCGATCAGGATCGCGTGTTCCTCGGTGTCCTCGATGTCGAGGCGCCAGCCGTTGGTGAGCAGGAAGTTGATAGCGGCGATGAAGGCGGTGCGCTTGTTGCCCTGCTCGAACGGGTGGTTGCGGGCGATGCCGACCAGCAGGCGGACCGCGAGGATCGCGAGGTCGTCCTCTTCCTCATAGGCCCAGAGCGAGGCCGGGCGGGCGGCGGCGCTTTCCAGCTCGTTCGGCTTGAGGATGCCGAACGGCTCGCCGCTGTCGGCGAGGATCCCGCGGTTGATCTCGATGATGTCGCCGGCGCTCAGCCAGCGCGGCTCATTTCGCAAGGCGGGCGAGGATCTTGGGGAAGCGGCGCTTGGCGAATTCGACCGCCTCGGCTGGCGCGACCGGGCGCGCATCCGGATCGGCGACCGGCTTCACCTTGGCTTCGGCCTTCTTCTTCGGGGCGTCCATCGTGCCGTCTCCAACGCGCCTCGGCGCGGCTCGATCCTCATGCTTCCGCTCTTAGTCGATTCCCGCGGACGGCAAAACAGCGCCTCTCATTATTTCCGCACCGGCCGCCAAAACGGGGAGGCGGACCGCCGAATCGACTCGCAATGTGTGGCGCCATCGGTTATCGAAAAAGATGGAAATGTAAACAGGATTGTGCGAAAACCGTGGTTGATGAACGCTCCCGCGTGCTGCGGCAGAATGAGAAGACCAAGGGCTGGTCGACCGTCCTGGCGAACCTCGGGACGGGACTGATTGCCACGGCTGCTGGGCGCTTGTGGGTGGTGGGGCTCGATGTCTGGGTCGTTGTGTGGAGCGTGCTGGGCTATTCTCTGGTAAGGTTCGGCATCCACATGTTGAACGACCTCGAGGCGGAGAACTGAGATGGACGAGGTGATTCGAAACCTTGGCCCCGTGGTCGTCTTGTGGCTGGTCGCCCTGTTCGCCTGGCTCGAGGTGCGGCACATGCACAGAAAGCGCCCTCTCCCCCGAGAGGATCCGGCCGAGTGAGCTGCCCAGGCGCAATGCTGAAATGGACGAGCTGATTCGCAATCTCGGGCCGCCGGTGGGGGTGCTGCTGGTCTGTCTGTTCGGCTGGCTCGACCTGCGGCGCATGTATCGAGAGGGCCAATCCTCGCGCGATCCCGCCGAGTAGCAGCGCGCGGGCGCGCAAGGCGGAGAGCGGAGATGGATGACATTATCAGAAACCTGGCGCCGCCGGTCGCCGGGCTGCTCCTCGTCCTTTACGCATATTACGACGTGCGGCGGATGCACAGCAGGCGGCATCGCCCGCCACGGACCCGGCCGAGTGCGCGCCACCCGAGCGGACGCCGGAAGTATGACTGAAAAGAAGGCGCCCGCCGCTCGTAATATGCGCTAAGGCAGCAGCGGGGGGGGCCGTCGTGAAAGCCAGCCGCAAGTTGAACCGGGGCTCGTTCGTCATGCGGGTGGCGGGCGATGCGCGTGGCGGCGGCAAGGGCAAAGGCGGCTCCGCCGTCCCCAGCGATCACGATCTCGGCCACCCGCCCGGCGGCGGCGGCGGCGGCGACCCCGACAGCGGCCCGCCGGCCGGCCCGGACGCGATCGCGCGCAGCTGATCGTTCCGGCCGCGGGCGCGAGGGCATTCGCGGCAATCTCCTCCGATTCGGATCAGAAAGAGAACGAAAGGAGAATTTTCCGCTTCCCTCGCCGAACCGGTTCGGTTATATTGGCCGGCGCGGGCGATTCGATTCGGAGAAAGAGCGTGGGCGCAGCACAAGCCCATCGGGAGGCGGACGGCAGCGCCGGCGCGATCGTGCCGGCGCCCAGGCCGCACCGGCAGCGGCATGACGGGTTCACCCCGAAGAAGCAGCGCAAATTTTTGAAGGCGCTGAAGAAGACGGGCTGCCTCAAGGACGCGGCGCGGGCCGCCGGGATCTCGTGCAACACGGTGCGGCGGCATCGCGACAAATGGCAGAACTTCGACGAAAAAGTCGACGTCGCGCTCGCCATCGCTTCCGGGGAGCTCGAGACGATCGCCTGGAAGCGGGCGGTCGAGGGCGTCGAGGAGAAGGTGATCCGCGACGGCAAGGTCGCCTGGATCAGGATCAAGCCGTCCGATGCCATCCTGCGGCTGCTGATGAAGGGCGCCGACCCGAAGAAATACGGCGCGGCCGGGTTCAGCCGCAAGCGGCTGCGCGCCTGGGAGCGCAAGCAGATCGAAGAAGAGGTCCGCGCCGAAATCCGGGCGAAGCGGCCGACCTTCGAGGAGTCCATGCAAATGCTCGACACCAGGCTTCGCGCGCTGGGATTGAGGCACGGCATCCCCGCCGATTGGGAGCCGCCGGAGCCGGGCGAATGAGCGCGGCCGGGCCGCGCGCGGCGATCGCCCGCCTGCTCGCGGGCACCGCGGCGCCGGCCAAGGGCGCGGCCGAGGACAGAAGGGCGCGAGAGCGGCAATTGGCGCGGATGGCGTGGTCGCTGAACCGGATCGACGACATGAAGCGCGCGCAACAGGCTCTCGACGCCGCGTGGATGAAGCTGCTCGAACCCTATGACGATTGGGACGAGGAGGACCTGCCCGACATCCCCGACCCGCCCGAGGAGGCCGCGTTCCAGCTTATCTGGTCGGAGGTGATGGCGGCCGTCCGCCACGACCGCTGGCCGGCGCACCTCCACTTCACGGCGGTCTAGCCCGCCGGACCGGCCGCTAGGGCAGGTACCAGCGGATCGAGCTTGCCGCCGTGTCGGCGACGGCGTTGCCCGCCGCGTCGCGGGCCGGGCGGAAGCGGGCGCGGGCGCGCATGATCCGGCAGGTGGCGGCGTCCAGCGCGGCGATGCCGCCCGACGCCGTGATGCGGCAGGCCGTCACCCGGCCGCGCGGGTCGATCGCGAGCTCGAAATGGACCCGGGCGTCGAGCCGGCCCTGCGCCGCCACCGCCGCCGGCATGTCGCCGCCCTCGACATAGGAGGCGAGGTTGGCCAGCGCCTGGGCGCGGACCGGGGGCAGCTCCGGCGGCGGCCTGGCGGCGGCGGCCTGGGCGGCAAGCAGGAGGAAGATCGGCATGGCCGCTCAGCGTCCCAGCAGGACCCGCGCCTGGGTGGCGATCTGGGCGAGCATCGGCGCGGTCGTGACCGAGGCGGTGCGGGCGCGCTCGACGGTGCGGCGGAACTGCTCGATCCGCGGCCCCTGCTCGGCGACCCAGGCGTCGACCGCGGCCTTGGGATCCGGGCTCTTGCGCCGTTCGAGGAATTCGAGGCGGAGCTGCTCGAAATCGCGGGCGAGGCCGGCGGTCAAGAGCCGCTCCCACTGGTCGCGCGCCTCGAAATGGTTGGCCGCGTTCTGCGCCCAGTCGAGCCCCAAAGCTTCGCCCAATTTGGTGTAGGCGCGGGTCAGCTGGACCTCGTCGATGCCGAGCTTCTGGCCGAGCACGGCGAGGCCGACGGCGCCATTGAGCTCGACCAGCCGGACGATCCGGTCGGTGATCGGCCGCGGCGCGCCCATCCCCTCCAGCTCGGCGCGCAGCGAGCCGGCCTCGGCGCGCGCTTCGGGCCTGAGCAGATCGTCGACCATCGCATTGAGCTTCTTCAGGCCCGGCGCGAGCAGCGCGACGAGCTCGCCCGGATTCATCCTCGCCGAGGTGACGCGGAGCATGTCGGCAATATGCATTTGCAGGCCGATGGCCGCCTGGTCGAACAGAGCGAGGCGGACGTCCTCGGCGACGTCGGCCGCGTCGAGCTCGGCCCAGAGCGCGCCCATGTCGAACAATCGCTCGGCGGCGAGGAAGGCGGCGGCGGCCTGGCCGAACGCGGCCCCTTCCTCCTCGGTCAGCGCGAACGGGGCGACGATGCCCATCCGGTTGACGAACCGGTTGGCGACCTTGGTGGCGATGATCTCGCGCTTCAGCCGGTGGGCGAGGAGCGCCGGCCGGTGGCGCTGGCGCATCTGCGGCGGGAAGGCGGCGAGGAGCTCGCCCTCGAGGGTCGGGTCGGCGGTGAACTTCGCCGCCTCGATCGCCGCCTGCAGCCGCATCTTCGAGGTCGACAGGAGGACCGCGAGCTCGGGCCGGGTGAGGCCGAGCTGCTGCTGGGCGCGGCGGAGCAGATCCTCGTTGCTCTGCAGCCCTTCGACGGCGCGATTGAGCTTGCCGCTCTCCTCGAGGATCTCGATCACCCGGACCAGCTGCGGCAGCGCCCGCGCCCCGCCGCGCTCGGCGATCGACAAGGCCAAAGTCTGCAGCCGATTGTCCTCGAGCACGATCGCGGCGACCTCGTCGGTCATCTCGGCGAGGAGCAGGTTGCGCTCCTCGAATTGCAGCCGCCCCTCGGCCATCTCGCGGTTCAGCGGGATCTTGATGTTGACCTCGTTGTCCGAGCAGTCGACGCCGGCCGAATTGTCGATGAAGTCGGTGTTGATCCGGCCGCCGCCTTGCGCGAACTCGATCCGGCCGGCCTGGGTGACGGCGAGGTTGGCGCCTTCGCCGATCGCCTTGACGCGCAGCTCGGCGGCGTTGACCCGGATCGCGTCGTTGCCGGGATCGCCGACCTCGGACTGGCTCTCGCTCCTCGCCTTGATGTAGGTGCCGATGCCGCCGAACCATAAGAGGTCGGCCTCGCTCCTGAGGATCGCCGAAATGAGGGTCGGCGGATCGACCTTCTCCGCCGCGATGCCGAGCATCGCGCGGGCCTCCCTGCTCAGCGGGATCGACTTCTGGCTGCGCGGGAAGACGCCGCCGCCCTTCGAGATCAGGCTCTTGTCGTAATCGGCCCAGGAGGAGCGGGCGAGATTGAACATCCGCTTGCGCTCCTTCCAGCTCTTCGCCGGATCGGGGTCGGGATCGAGGAAGATGTGGCGATGGTCGAAGGCGGCGACGAGCTTGATCGCTTTGGAAAGCAGCATGCCGTTGCCGAACACGTCGCCACTCATGTCGCCGACGCCGGCGACCCGGATCGAGGTTTTCTGGACGTCCACGCCGAGCTCGCGGAAGTGGCGCTGGACCGAGACCCAGGCGCCCTTGGCGGTGATCCCCATCGCCTTGTGGTCGTAGCCGTTGGAGCCGCCGCTGGCGAAGGCGTCGCCGAGCCAGAAGCCGTGCTCGATCGCGATCGCGTTGGCGACGTCGGAAAAGGTCGCGGTGCCCTTGTCGGCGGCGACGACGAAATAGGGGTCGTCGTCGTCGCGGATCACGACCTTGAGCGGGTGGACGACCTTGTCGCGGACCAGATTGTCGGTGACCGAAAGCAGGGCGCGGATGAAGATCCGGTAGGATTCGGTGCCTTCGGCGAGCCAGGCGTCGCGATTCGCGGCCGGCGGCAGATGCTTGGGATAGAAGCCGCCCTTGGCGCCGGTCGGGACGATCACCGCGTTCTTGACCACCTGCGCCTTCATCAGGCCGAGCACCTCGGTGCGGAAATCGTCGCGCCGGTCGGACCATCTGAGGCCGCCGCGGGCGATCGGTCCGCCGCGCAGGTGGATGCCCTCGAGCCGCGGCGAATAGACCCAGATCTCGCGCCACGGCACCGGCGCCGGCAGGCCGGGGACGAGGGCGGAATCGAGCTTGAAGGCGAGCGCCTCCTGGCCCGACGGGGCGAAGGCGTTGGTGCGCAGCGTCGCGCGGATGACGCCGCGGATCAGCCGCAGGATGCGGTCCTCGTCGATCGCGGCGACGCCGGCGAGGCCGCGCTCGATCTTGCGGTCGGCCGACTGGATCGCCTCCGCGCGTGCGCGCGTCGCCGGATCATGCATCGCGTCGAACAGGGCGATCAGGCCCTTGGTCACTTCGGGGGCGTGGCGGAGCGCGTCGACGACCGTGATCTGGGAATAGGAAAGGCCGGTCTGGCGCAGATAGCGGAACCAGGCGCGGAACAAAGCCACCTCGCGCGGCGCCAGGCCGGCGGCGACGATAAGCTGGTTGAACGGGTCGTTCTCGGCCTTGCCTTCGAGCACGTCGGCGATCGCCCGCTCGACCAGGGCGGCGCGCTTCAGCACCGCCGCCGCATCGTCGCCGCCCGGCATCTGCAGATCGAAATCGTGGACATAGCCGGTGGCGCCGCCGCGGCCGACCGGAGTCGGCACCTCGTCGAGCACCCGGAAGCCGAAATTCTCGAACACCGGCACCGCTTCGGACAGGGGGATGATCTCGCCGACCCGGTAGGTCTTGAGGTGCAGCCTGTCGCCGGAATCGGTGTCGCGGCTGATCAGGCGCACGTCGCGGGCGTCCGCATCTTCCAGGCCGGAGAGGCAGACGACGTCGCGGGCGGCGTCGGCGGCGCCGGTGCGGATGCGATAGCCTTCGGGGAACTGGTCGAGATAGGTGAGCGCGAGGCGGGTCGCCCGCGCCTCGCCGACCAGCTCGCCGAGCGCCTCCTCGACGCTTGGCACCCAGCCGCGCACCATCGCGTCGAGCCGTTGGTCGAGGGCGGCGACGTCGGGGGTCGGCGTCTTCGCGCCGACGTTCAATGTGTAGCGGACCAGGGCGAGGTCGCCGTCGCCGAGATCGACCGACCAGTTGGTGATCTTGCCCCTGGCCGCCTGCTCGATCATCTCGCCGATGGCGACGCGGCGGCGGGTGGTGAGCTCGTCGCGCGGCAGCCAGACGAAGGCGAACATGTGGCCCTTGAGGATCGAGCGGACGAGGATCAGGGTCGGCCGCGGCCGGTCGGCGAGCGAGATGGCGGTGGCGGCGAGCTCCTTCACTTCGCCGTAGCGCAGGTTGGTGAGCAGATCGCGCGGCAGCGAGGCGATGGCGTGGCGCAGCGCCTTGCCGCTATGGCCGCTCGGATCGAAGCCGAAGTCCTTCTCCAGCCGCTCGAGCTGGCGGCGCAGCACCGGCACCTCCTCGATCGGCATGGTCAGCGCCTGGCTGGTCCACAGGCCGGCATGAACGCCGATGCCGGTGATCTTGCCCCTGGTCTTCAGCGGCAGCACGATGAGGTCGAGCGGCACCCGGCGGTGGACCGGCGAGCGCAGATCGGCCTTGGCGAGCAGCGGCACCGGCCCGCTTTGCTCGAAATAGCGGATCGCGCCCTCGCAGCCGCCCTCGTCGGTCGGATCGTCCGAAAGCCGCATGATGCCGAGCCGATCGGACGGCTTTTTGCCCGGACGCTCGACCTCGTAGCCCAGAAGGGTCATCGCGCCGTCGGCGAGCCAGTGGAGCAGCGCCTTGCCCTCGCCGTCGGCGACGGCCTCGGCCTGGGCGTGCATATTCTCCTGCATCGTCCGCCAGTCGGCCACCGCGGCGCGGACGTTGGCGAGCACGCGCTCCAGCTCGGCGACCAGCTCGGCGCGTCCCTTGGCGTCGGCGCGGTCGACCTCGATGTACATGATCGATTCGCGCCGCTCCTTGTCGTGGCAGAGCGGCTCGACCGCGATCAGGCCGCCTTTCCGGTCGCGGGTGACGCAGACCACCGGATGGAGCAGGCGGTGGATGATCAGGCCGCGCGCGGCGATCGCCTGGGCGACCGAATCCACCAGGAAGGGCATGTCGTCATTGGCGATGCAGATCCGCATCCGCCTCTCGCCCAGCCGGGTGCCGGTCGATTCGAGCCTGACCAGCGCGGTGCCGCGCGGGCGGCGGGCGGCGCAGCCGGCGATGAACGCGGCCGCGGCGCGGCAATCCTCGGCGGCGAAATCGTCGAGCTCCCCGGGAAGGGCGCCGCCGCACAGGGCGCCGGCAAGGCTGTCCAGCAGGCGGCGGTGAGCGGCGTCCCCCGCTACCATGCTATCCGCTGCCATAAAGTCCGCTCCCGGGATTCGGGCGCCCGGCGCCCGGCTGTGCGGGCGCCTATAGACCCGCCTTTGGCGCTGCGGCAAGGCTGGCCGGGCGGCCGGCGAGCCATTTGCCGAACAGCCAGGCGAGCAGCGCCGCGAGCGCCATCGAAGCGGCGACGTCGCTCAGATAATGGTCGAGCGAGATCACCCGCTCCAGCGCGATCAGCAGCGGCACGGCGAGCAGCGGCAGCCCCCACCGGGGCGCGGCCAAAGCGAGCGGGACGAACAGCCCGAAATAGAAAGCGGCATGGCCCGACGGGAACGAGCCGTAATCCGGGCCCATGAACCATCGGTCGTGCCAGGCGCCGCCCTGCAGCGCCTGGAACGGGCGCAGGCGCCCGAACAGCGGCTTGGAAAAATCGCCGAGGCAGGTCGCGGCGAACTGGGCCGCGCCGACATAGAGCCAAGCGCCGGACAGGAGCCGGCGCTTGCCGCGCAGATTGAGGGCGAGCCCGATCAGGATCAGGACCGGACCGAGCAGGAAGTTGCTGATCTCCTTGCCCGAGACCCAGTCCGCGCCGTCGACGAAGAGGTCGAGCCAGCGGGCTTCGAGACCGCCGGGCGGCAAAGCGCGCACGACGATCCCGTCGAGACTGGCGATGCCGGCGGCGGCAAACAGAAGGCCGGCGCCTGCGAGGGCGAGCGTCGTCGCCCGCGCCGGCCGCTTCATTCGACGACGATCTGGCCGGTCATGCCGAAGGCGGTGTGGAGGCTGTGGGTGCAGCGCAGCCGATAGTGGCCGCGCGCCGGCGTCAGCCGGACCTCGGCGCTGGCGTGGCTGCCGACCTCGACCGCGCCGCTGCGGACCGGGCCGGACACGCCGCTCGCCGCGGCGAAGAATTGCGGCGCCGAGAAATTGTGGCCGCCGCGGCCGCTGTTGACGAGATGGAGGGCGACTGGCTCGCCCGCGCGGAGATGGATCTCGTTGGGCGTGAAATCGAAGCTCGACAGCCTGACCTCGACGGTGCGGGGCGATTGGGCGGCGGTGAGCGCCGGCGTGGCGAGCAGGAGGGCGAAGAGAATTGAGCGCATGGCATGACTCCCGGCAATGGCCCCCGGCTGGGCGTCATAGCGTCCCTCAACTGAATAAGCGATATTTCAGGCGGCGGTCTTGCGGATCGCGCGGTCGACCAGCTTGCGGTCGGTGATGGGCGCGACGACGGCGAGCCCGCCCAATTCGCGGCGGGCGACGAGCAGGACGAACTCGTCCTCGCCGGCGACGTCGATGTCGAGCCGGGCGAGCGGCCGGGCGGCGTGGAGCGCGGCACGGACTTCGGCCCAGCGGTCCGGCCTGGGGGCCGGGCGGCGGGCGGCGCGCTCGGCGGCGACGATGCCCTTGAGGCCGCCATGGAAGGCTTCGATCCGCTCGGCGAGCGCGGCTTCGGGAACGGCCTCGCGCTTCGCCCAGGCCAGGGCCGAGGCGAATTCGGTGAGGCGGGTCTTGTCGTAATGGGCGCCGAAGACGAGCTTGACGATCGGCGTCATCGGCGCGCGCGCCTGGGCCTTGATGCCGGCGTCGTCGAGCAGCTCGGCATAATCTTCGGGGGCATCCTCGGCGGCCCGGGCGAAATCATAGGCCTGGCCGAGCGCGCGGTAGAGCGCGGCGCGGCTGCGTTGGTCGGACGAGGTGGCCTGCTCGGCGCAGTCGCGGGCGGCGCAGAGCCGGTCGGCGAGGCCGCGCGCCTCGGGCCAGAGGCTGAGCGTCGAATCGTCGGCCGGCGCTTCGGGCAGGGTCACGGCATCGACGAAATCGGCATGGGGGCCGTCGGCCCAGACCAGGGCGTCGGCGGGCGGCGACGGCGCCGCGGCGATCGCGCTTTCGACCTGGCCGTTGAGCGCCGATGCGGTCTCCGCGTCCGCCATCTCCTTCCAGTTGATCACGCCGTAGATGAAGTCGATCGCCTCGCCGTCCGAAGAGAGCGGCATCAGAATGCCGCGATAGAGGGTATTGTGGCCGCGCTGGCTGATGAACTCGGCCTCGAAGCCGATCGGCGCGCGGTTGGCGATGATCTGGAGATAATGGTCGGTGAGGCGCGACAGCAGCGAGCGGCTCGGCACTTCGGAGATGCGGCCGATCGCCGCGTCGAGGCCGCATTCGACGCGCAGCGCGCGGCCGAGGAAGGCGATCGCCGGGTCCTCGGTGTCGCGCGAGAAATCGAGCAGCACGCTGTGCGGCCCGAAATCCTCGATATTGTGGGGGTCGACGTCGCCGATGCTGGGATAGGGCCGGCCGGCGAGCAGCGAGACCCAGTAATTGTAGGCGCGCACATGCATCCGCCGCTCGTCGACGCCGATCTCGGGCGGGCGTTCGATCGCCGGCTCCTCGTCGGCCGCCGGCGCGTCCCTGTCTTCCTCGAAACCCCTGAAGCTGTCCATGTATCGGCGTCCCGCCCCCGGCGAATGAGCGGCGACACTGCACCGGCCGTGGTTGAGATATGGTTAAGGCGAAGGAAGGGTTTGGCCGCAAGGCGTGGGTCGGGACAGTCGCTTTTCCGCCCGGCTGCGCCCAATTGAATGCGGCGTGCGGAAAAGTGACTGTCCCCTTCGCTTGTCATCACTCCCCCCCGCTGATAATGGCGCCGCTCCCGGGCAAGGCCGCTTTAGCTCAGCTGGTAGAGCACATCATTCGTAATGATGGGGTCGTGGGTTCGAGTCCCTCAAGCGGCACCAGCCTGCGCCCTGACGGGCTTCGGCTGGCCCGGCTCACTGGCAGCCGATGGTGCTGCCCATCGCCGCGGACGCGTAGCGGCCGTTCACCCGCGCCCGCTCGGCCGGGTTCATGCAGCTCGGCTGGGTCTGCCTGGTCTGGGCCGAGCGAAGCGCCTCGCGCTGCATGCGGTCGTCCTCGGCCCATTGCGCGCGGGTCGCGCAGCGCCGGGAGGCGCCGAGCCGCGAGCCGATGACCCGCGTGGTGCGGCAAATGACCTCGTTCGGGTCGAAGCTGGGCGGGTCGCCGGCGATGGCCGGGGCCGGCATCGCAACGATCAACCCGAATGTCAGAACCGCAAGCTTTTTCATGGCTTTGCTCCCCCGCGAAGCGAGCGCCCTTTGTGACGGAGGCGTCCACCTCCGTCAAGTCGGCGGGAGGTCAGCCCTGGGGCCCGAAATGGCGCTTGGGGAGCGGCCTGCGGCTGGCCTGGACGAGCATGTCGATCGTCGCCTGGTGGAGCGGGGTGGCGAACTGGAAGCCGGCCTTGCCGCCCTCGGCCCAGACGACGCGGCTGTTCTGCGGCTCGAGCCCCGGCAGCTTGAGCCAGACCGTCGCCCCCGCGTCGAGGGCGAGGTCGGTCACCGCCATATAGCCGTCGGTCGACAGGTCGAGGACTTCGGCCTCGGCGATCGTCGCGCCGGGCTCGCGCAGGCGCGCGGCGAGGTTGACGATGCGGCGCTCCGCCATGCGGCCGTCCGGCAGCGGCAGGATCGCCAATTGTCCCTTGCTCACGAGGAGGCTCCCGAGATCATCGCCCGCGCTTTAGCCCGCGAATGGCTAAGCAAGCCTTAAGCGCGTTCGGATCGAACCGCGTCCGCGCACGTTGAGCGCTGGATTGTGGCGTCTGTGGAGTATCTTGCGGGTGAGAATCTGGATGGCGGCGGCGCTGATCGCGCTCACGGGATGCGGACAGCAGCAACAGCAGAATCAGGCGGCGCCGGCCGCCGCGCCGGGCTTGCGCGAGACGGTGCGCGACGCCCGCGTCGCGCATTTCTACGAAGGACGCGGCTGGCGCACCGCCTGGACCCCCGCCGGCGAAGCGGCGCTGACCGCGGCGATCGGCGAGGCGGAGCGGCACGCGCTCGACGGCGGCGCGTTCCTGGCGCCGGTGCGGGCGGCGCAGACGCCCGCCGCCCGCGACGCCGCGTTGAGCCTCGCCGCCTTGTCCTATGCCGAGGCGCTGGCGCGCGGCCGCACCAATCCGGCGCGGCTGCACGAGGTCTATACGGTGCCGCGGCCCGATCCGGACCTCGCCGCCGGGCTCAACGATGCCCTGCGGCGCGACGAACTCGCCGGCTGGCTGCGCGGCCTCGCGCCGCAGGACGACGAATACCGGCTGCTCTCGCAAGCCTATGTCGAGGCGAACGGGCAGGTGGCGCAGGCGCACGGCCACCCGCCGGCGGCGCTGCTCGACCGGGCGCGGGCGCTCGCCGTCAACCTCGAGCGCCGGCGCTGGCTCGAGCGCGAGCCCCCCGCCACCCGGATCGACGTCAACACCGGCGCCGCGACCCTTGCTTATGTCCGCGACGGCAAGGTCGCCGAGACGCGCCGGGTCGTGGTCGGCGAGCCCGGCCACGAGACCCCCGAGCTCGCCTCGCCGCTCTACCGGCTGGCCGCCAACCCGACCTGGACCGTGCCCCGCTCGATCGAGGAGCGCGAGATCGCCCCCAAGGGTGAGGCCTATCTGCGCCGCAACGACATGGAGCGGCGGGACGGCTGGATCGTCCAGAGGTCGGGGCCGCGCAACTCGCTCGGCCTGGTCAAGTTCGATCTCCGCAACGACCAGGAAATCTACCTCCACGACACCCCCGCCAAGGGGCTGTTCGCCCGGGCCGACCGCCACGCCAGCCATGGCTGCGTGCGCGTCGCCGACGCGCTCGGCTTCGCGGCGATGATCGCCGGCGATCAGGGCGTGGCCGATCAGTGGCGCGACGCGCTGGCGACCGGCGAGGAGGGCTTCGTGCCGCTGCCGCGGCCGATCCCGGTGCGCCTCCTCTATCACACCGTCTTCGTCGACCGCGGCCGGATCGTTTTCGCCCCCGACGTCTATGGCTGGGACGAGGGCGTCGCCGAGGCGCTCGGCCTGCCGCGCCGCCCGCGCCCCGCGGCCGCCGCGCAAAGCAGGGATTTGGGCCCCTGATGTCCCGATTGGGGGCGGCGCGGATTCGACACTGGCTGGAAAGGTTTCGGCGGCATAACGCGGGCCGATGCGGTTCGCGCTCGCCCTGCTGGTCCTGCTCGCGCCCGCGCCCGCGGCGGCGCAGCGGCTCGGCTACGAGGATGTGCTGACCCCCGCGCCGCGGCTCGCCTACCAGCCGGTGGCGGTCGCCGAAGCCGAACCGATGGCCGCGTTCTACGGCGATCGGATCGAGATCGTGCCCGAGGGCAATGGCTATGCCTGGGACCTGTCCGCGCAGATCGGCAACGGGCCGCACCGGCTCTGGCTCGCCACCGCGGGCGACGGCGGCTTCCGCGGCGGCCTCGGCTATGTCGAGGCGCAGGCGCTCTACAGCCACCCGATCCTCGACGCCGGCCTCGCCGTCCAGGCCGGCGTCCAGCGCGATTTCCTGCGTCCGCGCCGCACCTATGCGGTGCTCGGCCTCCAGGGCAATGTCAGCGAGCCGCTCTACGTCGGCGCCTTCGGCTACCTTTCGACCAGGGGCGAGGTCACCGGCACCTTTTATGCATATTACGACTGGAAACTGGGCGAAGCCGCGCGCCATGAGGTGATCCTCCAGCCTTATGCGGGCATCGACTTCGCCGCCGCCGACACGCCGGCGCTCGGCCTTGGCCGCGGCGCCACCGCGCTCGAAGTGAGCGCCCGCCTGCGCTACCGCATCGCCGAGCCGTTCGCGCCTTATGTCGGCCTCAGCTACAATCGCCTGCTCGGCCGCACCGCCCGCATCGCCCGCCTCGCCGGCGAGGATCCGGACTCGACCAGCCTCGTGCTCGGCATCCGCTCCTATTTCTGAGGCATTTGCGCGGGCGGCGCGGGAGGCCTATCCACGCCCAGGTGAGCCGCCGCCGCATCATCCAGCTCTTCGTCCTCGCCGCGTTGGTGCTGGCGCCGTTCGGGCGGATCGGCATCGCACAGGCGATGGCGGGGCATGATGCGCCGATGGCGTCGCACTGCGCCGGCCAGCCCATGCCCGACCAGGGCAAGGGCCATCGCATGGCGCTCGACTGCATGATCGCCTGCGCCGCCATGACGGCCGCCGCCGCGCCCTTCGTCCCGCCGCCGCCTGCACTTCGGGCGGCGCCTTCTGCGATGGTCGCCCCCCTCCTTGCCGGCATCCGGCCCGAGGCCGACCCGCCGCCGCCCCGCCACGCCTGAGAATTCGAACCCATTCAGCCGAATCTCAGGAGACAAGAAATGAAGATCATCGTGACAGCGGTCGCGCTCGCGATCGCATTCCCTGCTGCCGCGCAGACCGCGCCGGCGCCGCCGCCCGCGCCGGGCGAGCAGGCGGAGCACCGCCAGCATCCGCAGGACTGCCATTGCTGCTGCTGCGAGCACGGCATGGCCGGCCGGCACGGCGAGCATGGCGGGGACCATGCCCAGCATCGCGGCGATGTCGGCCAGCGCTAGGTGTCGGGGCGAGCGGAGGCTTCGGCCTCCGCCCGCTTCCTTCCGCTCAATGGCAGGCTTTGAGCTCGCGGCTGACCAGCCAATAATTGACCGGCCAGGCGGCAAGGAAGCCGGCAGGCACGGCGACTGCGAGGCCGCGCAGGAACATCCAGGAGAGGAGCGAGGGCGTATTCATGCCGCCCAGCGTATAGTCGACCGCGTTCATCGCGATCTCCATCACGCCGATCGACACCACTTCGCCGATCCAGATGATCCGGAGCGCATCGATGAAGCCACGGCCGCGGCTGCGCATCACCGGGATCAGGCCGAGCGTGATCCCGGAGGCGTAGGACAGAATTGTCGCCAGCGTGATGGTCTGCCAGGCGGGAAGGCCGATGCCGACGCCGATCGCGAGGCCGATTGCCTCCCCGATCACGCAGCCGGTCAGGCAGTGCAGGGTCGCCTGAGCCGCGATGCGCCACGGGCCCGCTCCCGCGGAATGATGGTGATGGCTGTCCATGAGCAGATCTTTTCGAAGGACCATCTCTACCTGGCATATTGCAAGAGGACGAGGAAGATGGAGCGAGTCCGGCTGCGCGGCGTTGCCGGCATGGGCCGCGGGGCGGAGCGCAAAGTGAAGGCGACATTTCTTGGCGCCGCCGCGAGCGTCGCGCTCGCCGCTTCCGGCCCGGCGCTCGCCCAGCATGAAGGCCATGGCCGGCTGCCGGCTCCTCCGGCGCCGGCCCAGCCCCAGCCGACGGCGCAGGAACCGCCGCCGCGACCGATGGATCACGGCGCCCAAGCCATGCCGGGCATGGAAGCTGGCGGCACGGCGCACGAAACGACGGGCGCGCTCGGCTCCTATGCGATGAGCCGGGAGGCGTCCGGTACGGCGTGGCAGCCCGACGCATCGATCCATCGCGGCGTTCACGTCACGTCCGGCGACTGGATGCTGATGGGCCATGCCAGCTTCAGCCTGGTCTATGACCGGCAGCAGGGGCCGCGCGGCGACGAGATGGGCTTCCTCTCCGGCATGGCCATGGGCATGGCCCGGCGCGGCGTCGGCAACGGCACGCTCCAGTTTCGCGCCATGCTGAGCCCCGATCCGTTGATGGGCCGGCGCGGCTATCCGCTCCATCTCGCCGCGGGCGAGACCGCCGACGGCGTCACGCCGCTGGTCGACCGCCAGCACCCGCACGATCTCTTCATGGAGCTCTCGGCGAGCTATTCGCTTCGCCTCGGCGATGATGCGAGCGCGTTCCTTTACGCGGGCCTGCCGGGCGAGCCCGCCTTCGGGCCGCCGGCCTTCATGCACCGCATGTCGATCCTGGATTCGCCCGAGGCGCCGATCAGCCACCACTGGCTCGATTCCACCCACATCAGCTTCGGCGTGGTCACCGCCGGGCTGGTGCTCGATCGGGTCAAGATCGAGGGTTCGCGCTTCAACGGCAGGGAGCCCGACCAGCATCGCTACGACATCGAGACCGGCTCGCTCGATTCGACCGCGCTGCGCCTGTCCTGGAACCCGAGCCGCGCCCTCTCGCTCCAGGCGAGCTGGGCGCACCTCGTCAGCCCCGAGCAATTGGCGCCGCACGAGAATTCCACCCGCTGGTCGGCCAGCGCGATCTACACCCGGCAGATCGGCCAGCATGGCTGGTGGTCGACGACGCTCGCCTGGGGCCGGCGCGACGGCGACGACGCGTTCGCCCTCGAAACCGCCGCGGGCCTCGGCCTCTGGACCGTGTTCAGCCGCGCGGAGCGGACCGAGAATGACGAGCTGACCTTCGCCGGAGGTCACCATGGACCGGTTTATGAGGTCGGCAAGGTCTCGCTCGGCGCGATTTGGGACTTCCGCATCGCGCCCCACGTCCGCCTCGGCCTCGGTGGCCTTTATGCCTTGAACTTTGTCCCCGCCGGCCTGCGCGCCTCCTATGGCGGCAACCCGCAGGGCGCGATGGCGTTCATCCGGCTGAGGGTCGACTAAGCGGCCCGCCAAGGAGCACGCATCGTGGACGCCCCCTATATTCGCCTCGGCATCAACCTCGCGCTGAGCGCGGTCCTGATGTTCCTCGTCATGTACGCGATGATCGACGGCGTCGGCGATTTCTACCTCAATATCGACATGGCCTATATGGCGCTGATGATGGTGGCGCCGATGGGCGTGCTGATGCTGCTGATCATGCCGCACATGTACCAGAGCCTGCGCGCCAATTTGATCCTCTATGCCGGCTTCACCTTGCTGTTCCTCGGCGCCTATGCGGCGACGCGCAGCCAGGCGCTGGTCGGCGACGAGCAGTTCCTGCGGGCGATGATCCCGCACCATTCGGGCGCGATCCTGATGTGCCGGGAAGCCGCGATCACCGACCCTGAGATCGTCGCGCTGTGCGGCCGGATCCAGCGCTCGCAACGCGAGGAAATCGACCAGATGAAGGCGATCCTCGCGCGCTACTGATCCGGAGGATCGGCAGAGGCCCTTGCCGGGACGAGGCCGAGGCGCAGCAATATCGCCGGGCACCCGGCCGCAGCCACATCAGATGCTCGCGCGATCCCGCCGTCTCCGCCGCAGCCAGGCGGTGAAGCCGAGCCGGCCCGGCAACAGCACGATCCCGGCGATGCTCATCGCCAGCGCCAGCACGGTGGCGGCGATCAGCAGCGGCGTGTTGAAATCCTCATGGCCGCGCCAGTCCATGATGTGGAGGCCCCAGAGGAAGTCGTAAACGCGCCACAGGGTCGAGCGCCGCGCCGTCACCGCGCCGGTGTCGGCCGCGACGTAGAGCGCACGCCCCGCTTCCGGGAAGTCGACCCGCCAGGCCGGCAGCGCGCCGCGATATTCCGGCGTGTTCGCGGCGATCCGTTCGACCCGCACCGCCCGCGCCCCGCCCGCATGGTCGGCCTCGGCGATCCGCGCCGCGTCGCCCATCGTAATCGGCGAGAGCCGGCGGCCGGTGGCGAGGTCGTAGAGCCGCGGCCGCGCGCCTTGCGCCGAGAGCAAGGCGACAGGGCGGCCGAGCAGCGTGCGCAACTCGACTTTGTCCGCCGGCGCCGCGCCCAGCCGGGCGAGGCCCGCCGCCGCGGCGGCGAGATCGATCGGCGCCGGGGCGGGCGCGGCGATCACATGCTCGCTTCGCACCCGCTCGATCGGGAAAACAGCGAAGAACAGGCCGCTCGCGAACCAGAACAGGATCTGGATCGCCATCAGCAAGGCCAGCCATTTGTGGATCTTCGCCCAGATGCCCCCGGTCGCCATGGCGCTCTCCCCCTGCCGCCGCTATGTCCGCCGCGATGAAGCTGGTTCTTTATGACTATTACCGCTCGTCGGCGAGCTATCGGGTGCGGATCGCGCTCAACCTCAAGGGCGTCGATTACGAGCGCGTGCCGATCAACCTGCTCGAGGGCGAGCAGCAGGACGAGTCCTATCGCGCGATCAACCCGCAGGGCCTCGTACCGATGCTCGAGGCGGATGGGGCGCGCATCACCCAGAGCCTCGCCATCATCGCCTGGCTCGACGCGCAATTCCCGGAGCCGCCGCTGCGGCCGGCCGATCCCCACGTGCTCGCGCTGGCGCTCGCGATCGTCGCCGATATCCATCCGGTCAACAATCTGCGGGTGCTGAAACGGCTCGCCGGGCTCGGCATCGACCAGGCGGCGCGCGACGAGTGGTACCGCCACTGGATCCGCGAGGGGTTCGCCGCGCTCGAAGCGCTCGCCGCGCCCGGCGCCGGCCGCTTCCTGGCGGGCGACGAGGCGACGGTGGCGGACGTCTGCCTGGTGCCGCAAATGTACAATGCGCGGCGCTTCGCGGTCGATCTCGCGCCCTATCCGACCTTGGTTCGCGCCGATGCCGAAGCGAGCGGGCTCGCGCCCTTCGCCGCTGCCCATCCGGACAGGGTCGCGCCGGCGCCCGCGACCGGCTAATAGGGCGGCAAAGCAGGAGGCTTTCTATGGGACGCGTCGAAGCAATCGCTCAGGCCATGGCCGGCGTCGACGCTCTGTCGACGGTCGAGATCCCGCCGATGCAGGACCGGGTGAGCGAGGAGGAATGGAAGATCCGCGTCGACCTCGCCGCCGCCTACCGCCTCGTCGCTTATTACGGCTGGGACGACCTCATCTTCACGCATCTTTCGGCGCGCGTGCCGGGGCCCGAGCATCATTTCCTTTTGAATCCCTACAACCTCATGTTCGAGGAGGTGACCGCCTCCAGCCTGGTCAAGGTCGACATGAGCGGCAACCCGGTCGAGCCGACGCCGTTCATCACCAACGCGGCGGGCTTCACCATCCATTCGGCGCTGCACATGGCCCGCGAGGACGCGCAGGCTGTGATCCACCTGCACACGCCGAACGGCCAGGCGGTCTCCGCCCATGCCGACGGGCTGATGCCGCTGACCCAGACCGCGATGCTGATCCGCGACGAGATCGCCTATCACGATTATGAGGGCGTCGCCGTCGACCTTAGCGAGCGCGAGCGGCTGATCGCCGACATCGGCGATAAGCATGCGATGATCCTCAGGAACCACGGCACCCTCGCGCTCGGCGAGACCGTGGGCGAGGCGTTCATCCGGATCTACTTCCTCGAACGCGCCTGCGAGGCCCAGATCAAGGCGCTTTCGGCGGGTGACGGCAATGTCTCCAACCCGCCCCAGGGCTCGCCCGAGCTCACCGCCGAAATGGGCAAGGTCGGGCTCAAGCTCAGTGCCAATCTGCTCGCCTGGCCGGCTTTGCTGAGAAAGGCCTACCGCCTCGACCCGGGCTTCGCGACCTAGAGCGCCGGCTCAGACCCGGACGTAGGGGTTGGCCGGAGGGCGCCGGCACATATGCTTAGGCGCCCGCGTTTCATCGCCGTCGACGATGACGACGTCGGTGACGGTCAGGCAATCGCCGCCGTCCGCCGACTGCGCTGCGGCGGTGACGGTCGACGAACCGGTCATGCCGGGACGGGTCGTGCTCGCCCAGGTCGTGGTCGTACCGAGATCAACCCGGCCGCGCCGCCGATGAGACGGCTGCGGCTGCGGCTGCGGCTGCGGTTGCGCTGCCCTGCTGCTCCCAGGTTCGTGCCGGCGCGGCCGCGCTCGTCGCGTCCGCCCGCCCGGCGAAGGCGGCGAACGGCACCGGCGCCAGCAGCAAGACGGACAAAAAGACGGCCCGGCGGGGCGAGGTCATCGGAAATCTCCCTGAGCTTCGATTCGCCGAATCTAGCGAAGCTCCGCCGCGCGGCGCGTGACAGCGGTCACGGCCCGGATCAGGCGGCCCAGTCCCGCTTCAGCCGCGTCGAGGCGATAAAGTAGATGACGGCGCTCAGGAGGTAGAAGACGAGGCCGTAGAGGATCGAATATTGGAGCGCGTCCTGGCCGTGGCGGGCGTTCATCGCGTCGGACATGAAGCCCAAAAAGTAGATGCCGAAGCCGATCCCGATCAGATTGTTGATGAACAGGAAGCTCGCCGAGGCGGTCGCGCGCATGTTCGGCGGGACGATGTGCTGGACGGCTGCGAGCACCGGACCGAGCCAGGCCAGCGCCAGCATCTGGCCGAGCGCGAACAGCAGCCAGGCGAGCCAGAGCGACGGCGCGAACAGGCCGAACGCGAAGGCGGGCGCGGCGATCAGGAAGCAGCAAGCCGGGATCAGCGCGTAGGCCGCCGGGTTGCCGGGGCCGGTGCGGTCGCCGAACCAGCCGCCGAGCCAGGTGCCGGCGACGCCGCCGACCAGCACGATCGAGCCATAATACCAGCCGACCTCGGCGAGCCCGAGATGGAAGGAGCGGGCGAAGAAGCTCGGCAGCCAGAAGATCAGGCCGTAGCCGAGGATCGAGCCCGAGGCGGCGCCGAACGAGAGCAGCCAGAAGCTGGGCGTCCCCGCCAGCGCCGCCGCCACCGTGGGGAAGGGCGCCGCCGCCTCGCTAGGCCCGGCGTCGAAGCCGCCGCGCGCCGGCTCCGCGATGAAGAGCCTGACCAGGAGCGCCGTCGGCAGGCCGGCGAGGCCGACGATCAGGAAGGCCGAGCGCCAGTCGAGATGGCTGGCGATCCAGCCGCCGAAGAAGACCCCCAGGGCCGAGCCGATCGGGATGCCGAGCGAGAAGAAGGCCAGCGCCCGCCCCCTTTTTTCGATCGGATAGAAGTCGGAAATCAGCGCGTAGGACGGCGCGACCCCGCCCGCTTCGCCGATCCCGACCCCCATTCGCGCCAGGAACAGCTGCCAGAAATTCTGGGCGAAGCCGCAGGCGGCGGTGAACAGGCTCCACAATGCCACCGAGGCGGCAATGATGCTGACCCGGCTCTTGCGGTCGGCGAGCCAGGCGATCGGGATGGCGAGGCCCGAATAAAAGAGCGCGAAGGCGATCCCGCCCATCAGCCCCAATTGCTTGTCGCTGAGGCCGAGCTCGGCCTTGATCGGCAGCGCGAGCACGCCGATGATCTGGCGGTCGATGAAGTTGAAGATGTAGGCGAGGAGCAGGATCAGGAGGACGCGCCCGCCGGGCCCCGCCCCCTCGATCCTGCTCCCGGCCGCCATCAGCGGAAGTTCAGCCCGACGGTCAGGAAGACCTGGCGCGGATTGCCGTAGAAGGCGGTCAGCACGCCCTCATTGCCCAAGGTCGGGATGTAATTGCCGGTCACCGCATTGCGGTTGAAGACGCCGGTGTCCGGATTTTGCGACAGGAAGTTGTAGCCCGAGACGATGTAGCGCTTGTTGGTGAGGTTGCGGCCGTGCAGCCCGACCGACCAGCGGTCGTTGTCCGAGCGCCAGACCAGGTTCGCGTCCCACAGGACGAAGCCCGGCTGATCGAGCATCGGCGTGCGGATCTCGAACTGCTGGCTCGCGCTGCGATAAGAGAGGGTGGTGATCAGGTTGAGCATGCCGCCGGCCACCGGGGTGCCGTAGTTCACCGTGCCGCTCGCCGTCCAGCGCGGCGTGTTCTGGATCGCGCGCCGGTCGGCGACGTCGATCCCGCGCGCATCGATGAACTCGAGATAGTCGGCGTTGAGATAGCCGAGCGCCCAGGACAGGTTCAGCGAATTGCCCTGGGTGCCGAAGTCGCGGGCGACGATCGCATTGCCCTCGAACTCGACGCCCTGGAAGCGCGCCTTGCCGGCATTGGTGGTGATGCCGATGAAGGTCTGCTGGCCGTTGAGGACGGTGCCGATCGAGCCCGGCACCTGGACGTCGCGATAATCGGCGCGGAAGATGTTGAGGCTGAGGTTGAGCCGCCGGTCGAACAAAGCGGCGCGATAGCCGAGTTCGTAGCTGGTCACCGTCTCCGGATCGAACGACATGAAATCGTAGATCTGGTCGGCGTTGCACGGCACCCCGGTCGGCGTGCGGCAGGCGGTGGTGACGCCGCGCGGGTCGAAGCCGCCGCCCTTGAAGCCGCGCGACCAGCTCGCATAGAGCGTCTGGTTCTCGGCCGGGTGGAAGCTCACAGAGGCGCGCGGCGTGAACTTCTGGAAATCGGCGGTGCCGGTGAAGTTCGAGGTCGTCGCGAACAAGGTGCCGCCGCCGCCGAAGAAGGGCGAGCCGCCGCCGAGGAAGGTCTGGCGGAGCACGTGCGAGCTGCGCTGGTCCCAGGTGTAGCGGCCGCCGGCCGAGACGCTGAACATCGGCGAGAAATCGTAGCTGAAGTCGCCGAACAAGGCGTAGGTCTCGGTGTCGACATTGCCGAAGGTCAGCGCGGTGACCCCACCGGGCAGGCGGACGTCGAAGATCGTCACCCCGGTGGCGTCGAGATAGTAAGCGCCGATAAGGGCGTTGAACCCGCCATGGTTGTAGAGGATTTGCAATTCCTCCGAGGTCTGATGGTTGCGGTAGACCGCGGGGACGTCGACATTGACCGACGGCAAGGCGTCGAAGTCGATCGGCGTGGCGCTATTGTCCTTCCGGTAGGCGCTGATGCTGCGCAGCGTCCAGCCGTCCCAGGGCTGCGCCTCGGCATAGAGGCTCATGCCCCAGGCGCGCACCCGCTGGGTGGGATCGAGCAGGCCGCCGCGGCTGTCGAACACGTCGGCGAGCACCGGCGCGCCGCTGGCGATGCCGGGGATCAGCCGGTGGCCGCCGCGCGTGTTGCTGTCGTCGGCGGTGTAATCGCCCTGGAGGCGGACGAAGGCGGTGCCGCCATTGTTATATTCGGCGCCGAGGCGGCCGGCCCAGACGTCCTTGTTGTAATTTTCGAGGCCGGTGGTGAGGTTGTCGCCGAAGCCGCCGCGCGAAAGGCGCGCGACCGAGCCGCCGATCCTGAGGCGCCGATCCTCGGTGACCGGGGTCGAGGCGGTCACCACCAGATCGGCCTGCTGGTAGGTGCCGAGCGAGCCGCGGATGTTGAGCTGGGCGTCGGCCGGCATCCGGCGGGTGACATATTTGATCGCGCCGCCGATCGTGTTGCGGCCGTAGAGCGTGCCCTGCGGCCCGCGCAGCACCTCGATCCGTTCGACGTCGTAAATGTCGAGCAGGGCCGCCTGCGGGCGGTTGAGGTAGACGTCGTCGAGATAGAGGCCGACGCCGGCCTCGAAGCCGGCGACCGGATCCTGCTGACCGACGCCGCGGATGAACACGGTCAGCGTCGAATTGGTGCCGCGCGAGGCCTCGATCGTGACGTTGGGGGTGGTGTCGGCAATGTCGGTCAAGTCGATCGCGCCTTCATTGTCGAGCTGCTCGCCCGAATAGGCGCTGATCGCGATCGGCACGTCGATCAGGCTTTCCGCCCGGCGCCGGGCGGTGACGGTGATCACCTCGCCCTGGGCGTCGGTGGTGGCGGCCTGCTCCTCGGCGCTCGTCCCGGCCGGGGCCGGCGGCGCGTCCTGGGCGAAAGCGGGGCTGGCGAAGGCGGCGAGCGCGATCAGCGCGGCGCCCGTCTTGAGGCCGGTCTTGAGGCTGGTTCTGGTGGACATCGGGCTTCTCCTCGTCATTCGGTGGGTTGGTCGGCGCGGGCCCGCGACAGGCGGTTCGCGAAATCCTTGAGTATCTGGTTGAACAGCGAAGGCTCTTCGAGGTGCGGGGCGTGGCCGGACCGGTCGAAGCGGACCGCGCTCGCGCGCGGCAGCGCCGCGACGAGATGGTCGGCGGTGTCGTCGCCGTAGAGCCGGCTGCGGGCGCCGTGGACGATCAGGGTCGGGTGCTCGATCTTCCGCAGCAGCGCGCGCACGTCCTGGCGCACCAGGCTCGCCCAGACCGAGCCGATCGCTTGCGGGTCGTTGCGGGCGAATTCGAGGCTCGCCCAATCGGCCATGTCCGGCCGCGCCGCGGGCTGGGCGAAGATGCCCTGGCCGGCGGTGGCGGCGAAGGCGGGAAAATCGTCGCGGATCGCGTTGCTGCGCGCCTCGCAGGCCTCGGGCGAGAGGCCGAGGTCCCATTCCTCGTCGTTCCTGACCCGCGCGGTCATGTCGACGACGACGGCGCCGGCGAAGCGCGATGCCGCCGGGCCTGACAAGACGTGCCAGAGCACGGTCGCGCCCATCGACCAGCCGACCCCGATCGCGCCCTCGAGCGCGAGCGCCTCGGCGAGCTCGGCGACGTCCGCGGCGAGCTGCTCGACGGTCGGCCGGGCGCCGTCGACGCGCGATTCGCCGTGCCCGCGCAGGTCGACGATGATCACCCGGAAATCGGCGGCCAGCGCCGCCTGGGCATGGAAGAAGCCGCCATGCGCCATCAGCCCGTGCAGCAGCACGAGCGGCACGCCCGTGCCTTCGTCGCGATAGGCGATCCGGGTCCCGTCCGAAGCGGTGAAAAAGTCCAAAGCCCCTCCCCATGCGCCGCCGCTGTTCGCGGTTCTGGTGCGGGGCTCAATGCTCCAATCTGAAACCTGAGTCAATATTCAAGTTAAGGAGAAATCGCTGGCGCGCGCGATCATCGCGGGGGCCACAAGCTGGAAGCGGGCAATTTCCTCAGACGCTCGCCAAACGCGATCAGCCCAGCTGCGGTCCGGCAATGTAGGTGCAACGCCGACCGGGCTCAGTCCCGTCGTGAGCGATGCGCGCGATCGAGCGGATGTTTCGCGGCCGTTCAGCGCAACGCACGATACCGGACAGCGTCGTCGCGCCCGTCGTCGGCTCGATCAGCCGGAAGCTGATCAGCATGCCGGCGCTGACGGTGGCCGCGCCGGGGAAACCCAATGTATACCAAATAGACGAGCGGGTCGCCGTTGTCCCACCCGAAGCTTCCACCGCCAGCCTCAGAATGCGCGTCGTCGACTCGATCGAGATAGCCGTATCCAGTTGCATCGCCCGCGCCAGCGCCGAAACCTGATTGTCGGCGGACACCGCGTTGAGGCCCGTCAAATAAGCGTCGACAACCGCCAGCGCGGCCTTGACATCGGGCTTGTCCGGGCAGGTGCGCAACCGCCCGACATGGTTGAGGAGCGTGTCATAATCCCGGTAGAGCGAGCTGTTCTCCGAACCCTGGGACTCGGATGGGATGACGAAGTCGACATGGGCTCCCTCCGCGTTGCGATGCCAGTTCGGCACCTGCCAGATCGCCGGACCGTCGCCATTCTCGACGGGTTCGATCGACAGCGGCGCATTCAGCATGAGCGAGTTCAGGAGGAGCCGGTCGTCTACCGTCACCGCAACCGCCGCATAGGTGGTGCTCGTCGCCAGAAGAGCGGTAAGGTCGCTCGGCGTCACCGTCGTAGGAAGTCCGGAGAGGACCGATTCGAGAGCGAAGTTCAGCTTGTTCGAGTCCTGAGCGCAGGTCAGAGGCGCAAGGAAAAGGGCGAGCTGCCGGAGACGGCTTCGAATCATCCGAAGATTTGCAAGATTGGCAATCTCCGAGCGAGTCAGAACGAGAACGCGCTGATCCGTCGACGAATCCAGCTGGTGGTTGACCAGTCCCGCGATGATTGCGCCGGCTTCGTTCACTGAATCCGAATTGAGCAGCGTCGCCTCGATTGCACCCGCACCTGCGCCCAACGTCGTCTTGCCATCGGCTGCGGAAAGGCCGAGCGCCGCCAGCAAACCCACTTCTTCGGGACTATCCTCGGCCAACGCGGCATTTGGGACGATCGCCAGCGCCATTGCCAATGCAAGGAGATAGCGTCGCGGCTTTCCGAGATACTTCATCTTGGCCTCCCAATTTGCCGACAGTATCGATACTAATGAAAGCAATCAGGCGACTCGACCTCGAAACTCGCGACGGTCGGATTCACTATCTCTGAGGGACTTAGGCACGTCAATCGGACTTCTTGCAGGTCGCTGTGCCACTTTGGCTACGTAGAAAGACATTCAGAATTCGGAAGGCGGCGGCGCGGCTCGCTGGGTATTCTCGACAGGAACCGAGGTCGGGGGAAGGCCGAAGCAGACGGGCCTAGGCGGTCAGAATGGGAAACCCCGTAAATGGCGCCTGCTCGCATCGTCCGCTGCGCAGCGTGGCGGTGTTGCCGTCGATCGAGGTGTCGGCGAAAAGTCCCACCAACCGGCCGACGATGGTGGTGCGGCCGCCGCTGGGGACGTGGGCTTCGCGCAGGAGGATTTCGGTGTGGGTGACGAGGACGACCGGCTCGGTGCTCGCGCATTCATCGCTGCACCAGAGGTTGCTGGCGAGGTCGATGCGGTAGGTGATGGCATAGGGCTCGCCGCCCGCCTCGGGCATGGCGAGGCCGAGCGGGCCGGTGCGCAGCGTGCCGGTACAGATCAGGTTGAAGGCGGCGATCGCGGTGAGGGCCGGGGCGGGCATCGGCCGCGTCTCACCGCGCGAAGCGGCTCAGCCCCAGTCCGGCCTGTCCCGGCCGGGGCTCGGGCGTGTCGGACTGCGGGACGCGGCGCTCGGGCAGCGAGAGCAGGGCGACGATCTCTTCGAACGAGCCCTCGACCGCGACCTGCTGGCTGCCCATGAAGACGTCAGTGAAGGCGCCGGCGGCGGACCGGACGTGGGTCACCTGCTCCGGGTTGATGGCGACCTTGCCGCCGCCGCCTTTCTTGAACACGACGAGCTTTGCCAAAAGGGCCTCCTTGCGTCGCCGAAACCGATACGCCCAATTCCTTAAGCGTCGGTTGTCGCCGGCCGTGCGAAATCCCTTTCCTTTGGACCTGATTTGTTCCATATTGGCGGACGGAAATGGCTGACCGATTCGCCCCGTTCCGTTTTCCCCGCACCCCCCTCCCGGCCTCCTTAGCGGACCCCGCGAAAAACGCGTTTCCGTGTCGAACTTGTCCATGTTGTCCATTTCGTCCGTTTCGGCGGGCCGCCCCCGCACGGCGCGGCTTGCGCGAAGCTGAAAGTCGGTTCAGGTTCGCCGGCCGGGGAGGGAGCGGATGAACGATCTCGGCCAGGCCGCCGTTTCGGCCGACAAGGCGCCGCGCACCGAGCGCGGCCGGCGGACGGTGCGCAAATTGCTCGAGGCGGCGGCGCAGGAATTCGGGAGCCGCGGCTATCACGAGGCGGCGATCACCGGCATCACCGGGCGCGCCGGCGTCGCGCTCGGCACTTTCTACACCTATTTCGAGAGCAAGGAGGAAGTGTTCCGGGCGCTGGTCCGCGACATGAGCCGGGCGACCCGCGCCCATGTCGCCGAGGCGGTGCGCGGCGCCCCCGACCGGCTCGCCGCCGAGCGGATCGGGCTTGCCGCCTTCATCGCCTTCACCCGCCGGCATCCCGAGCTCTACCGGATCATCGAGGAGGCCCAGTTCGTCGCCGAGGACGTCTATCGCGAGCATTATTTGACCTTCGTCGACAGCTACCGCCGCAACCTCGCCGCGGCGAGCGCGCGCGGCGAGATCGAAGAAGGGCCGGACGAGCTGCGCGCCTGGGCGCTGATCGGGATGAGCGTCTTCCTCGGCATGCGCTACGGCATCTGGGGGGAGGATATGGACCCGGCCGAGGTCGCCGACCGGGCGATCGATCTGGTTTCCGAGGGCCTGCGCAAGAGATGATCGCCGACCTGCCCGATCTGATCGCCAAGCGCGCCGAGCTGGGCCCGGCCCGGGTCGCGCTCGAGGACGCCGCGAGCGGGCGCACCTTATCCTATGCCGAGCTCGACGCGCGCTCCTGCCGGGCGGCCGCGATGATGGCGCTCGAGGGGGTCGGCAGCGGCGACCGGGTGGCGGTGCTGACCCGCAACCGGATCGAGTTCTTCGAATTGCTGTTCGGCTGCGCCAAGCTGGGCGCGGTGCTGGTGCCGCTGAACTGGCGGATGCCGCCGGCCGAATTGGACGGGCTGATCGTCGATTGCGCCCCCGTCCTCCTCTTCCACGGCGCCGGCGAGGCCGCAGCCGCGCGGGCGCTCGCCGCGCCGCCGCCGGCGATCGACCTGGACGGCGATTATGAGGCGCGGCTCGCGGCGGCGCCGGCGCGGCGCTGGCGCGGCCGCTGGCCGGCCGGGGCGACCTGGTATCTGCTCTACACCTCGGGAACGACGGGCAGGCCCAAGGGCGTGATCTACACCTTCCGGATGGCGCTCGCGAACCATGTCAATATCGGCGGCGCGATCCGGCTCGCCTCGAGCGACAGCACGGCGAGCTTCCTGCCCTTCTTCCACACCGCCGGGATCAACCTCCACGCCTTGCCGACCTTGATCGCCGGCGGGCGGGTGATCGTCCTCGACGGCTTCGACGCCGACCGGCTCGTCGGCCTGCTCGAGGCGCGGCGCCTCGACACGGTCTTCGCTGTCCCCACTGTCTATCAGAGCCTGCTCGACCACCCGCGCTTCGCCGCGGCGCCGCTCGACGCCGTCCGCCACTGGGGCTGCGGCGGCGCGCCGATGCCGGACGCGCTCGCTTTGGCCTGCCGCGATCTCGGCGTGCGCGTGTGCAACGGCATGGGGATGACCGAGACCGGCCCGACCGCCTTCCTGGTCGACCCGGCCGACGCCTGGGAGCGGATCGGCTCGGTCGGCAAGCCGCAATTGCTGTGCTCCGCGCGGATCGTCGACGGCGCGGGACGCGAAATTGCCGACGGCGAGGTCGGCGACCTCCAGTTCGCCGGCCCGGGGGTGACGCCGGGCTATTGGGGCAACGAGGAAGCGACCCGCGCCGCCTTCACCGCCGACGGCTGGCTGATCTCGGGCGACCTCGCCCGGCGCGACGGCGACGGCTTCTTCTGGATCGCCGGGCGGCGCAAGGAGATGTTCATCTCGGGCGGCGAGAACGTCTATCCGGCCGAGGTCGAGAACGTGCTGTCGGCCCATCCGGCGATCGTCGATGCGGCGGTGCTCGCCGAGGCGGACCCGAAATGGGGCGAGGTCGGCCGCGCCTTCGTCCAATTGGCGCCGGACGGGGGCCGGCCCGCGCCGGATGAGCTTCAGGCCTTCTGCCGCGCCCGCCTCGCCCCCTACAAGGTGCCGCGCCGCTTCGACTTCGTCGCCGAATTCCCGCGCACGTCGGCCGGCAAGATCCAGAAGCACCTGCTCGGGTAATTGCGGCGGCGTGACGTGGGTCACGCGCGACTCGGCGGCGTCGCTGATAATTGCTCTCGACAGGGGGACTTGGCGGCCCGGGCGCCGAAAGCCTCGCCGTCCGGTGCGCGTCCATACAAACCAAGGGAGAACGACCATGGCACTCGACGACCCTCAAAGAACTGCCGCACTGGCGACCGCAGCGGCGGATGACGACCCACTTAAGATAAGAGAGGACTGGACGGGCCCCGTACCGGCCTACTTCCTCGTCCGGACGATCGATCTCAAGGAGGTCCCCGTCGCCTATGGCGGCCAGGTTGTCACCGAGTTGCACGCGATGTTCCGCGACCAGACGTCTGTCCAGCCGCTGCCCGCCCAAGGGATCACCCAGGCGATCAAGGACATCGTCCGGGGAGGCGGCCCGGCCCCGGGGCTCCTATTCGCGGCCCAGCCGTCCACCTACGCGCAGACTCCTCTGGATCTCGAGCTGCTTGGCGGAACGCCGACCTACATCATCCTCATTCTTGGCAAGCCGTTCAACATGCGGTTCAATCCGGACAGGAAGGGCGTCCGGCACAAGGAGTTGGACGACCGGCAGTTTTACGGCGGGTTGCGGCACGTCAAGGTCACGGCCACCACCTACGAAGAAAGCGAGCGCGGGCTGGATGATTGCGCGATCGTCTATTTTGTCGCCAATCCGCCGGCACCGCCGTCGGTGCCGCCGCCGCCAGAATATAGCTACCGGCATCCGTTCGATCTGAACGTCCGGCTGCGCCAGCCTGACGGCGCGGACCAGAAGCCGCGCGCCCTCGATCTCGTGATCGATCCGGACATCCGCTATCCCGGGCAATGACCGACCTGGAGCGAGGCGGCCGTGCCGCCTCGCTCCCTGGACGCTTCCCTTGCATCCTATGAAACCAAGCGCGGGCTCGAAACCGATGGCACAGGCGAGGCCGTCGCCCCGGATCGGACAGAAGCAGCGGGCGGCGGGGCGTGACGCAGGTCACGCGCGACTTGGGGCGGGGGCGCTATTGCCCGGGAGACGGCGGCTCCCGGCCGCGAGCCGAGGAGCCGCGCCGTCCGGTAGCGAGTCCACGCCAAGCTAGGGAGAACGATCATGGCACGCAACGATCCCGACGGCGGTGCACCGGCGCCGGCCAGTCTTACCGACATGAGGCAGATCTGGGACGGCGCCGAGCCGAAACGTTGCCTCGTCCGAATCATCGACATCCAGCAGGTCAAGACCGCGGCCGGGCCCGAATTGCGAGCGTCCTTCCGCAATCCCAGACCGGCCCAGAAATTGGTGGGCGGCGACATCGCGAAGGCGATCGCGGACGCCGTCCGAGCGGCGGGGCCGCCGCGGGGGTTCATCGCCCGGGCCAAGGCTGCGGTCGCGCGGACGAAGGCCTTCTTCGCCGGACCCATTCTTTCTCCGCTCGACATCGAGTTGCGCGGCCAGCCGACCGTGGTGGTCTTCATTCTCGGGCAGCCGAGCAACATGCGGTTCAACCCGACCGTTATGGCGCTCACCCACAAGAATCCGGCAGATCGCGACGGCTATGGCAGGCTGATGCACGTCGGGCCGACGCAGGACGGATATGACGCAACTGCGGCACCGCGCGAGGGTTGCCGGATCGTCCATTTCGTCGCCGACCCGCCGCGGGAGCCGCCGCAGCCGGAGCCTTATAAGTACAAGCATGGGTTCAACATCAACGTGCGCCTAGAGCATCCGAGCGAACGCGACGGTACCCGGCGCGTGCTCGACCTGATCATCGACCCCGATATCCGCTATCCGGGGCAGTGAGCGGTCTGGGCGAGGCGGCGGGTGCCGCCCCGCCGCCGGAACGTGTCGTGCGCATGTCGTGAAACCAAGTGCGGCGGGCTCGAAACCAATGGCACGCACGAGCCCGCCGCCACCGGATCGGACCAGAAGCATCCGGCGGAATTCCGCTTAGCGGACAATGGTTTATTTGTGCTTGGAGCGAGGCTGCGGATTCTACTGGGTCGGGGCCGGATGCAGCGCTTGGCGCGTCTCGCCATCCGGCGGATCATCTCGTTATGAGAGCGCCCCACGCTCTCATAACGAGATGATGGTCGGGGAGAGAGGATTCGAACCTCCGGCCCCTGCCTCCCGAAGACAGTGCTCTACCAGGCTGAGCTACTCCCCGACCGATGCGCGCGGCCTCGAGGAGGCCGGCGGGGCCGGGCGTCTATAGGGACGCCTCAGGGGGAGTGCAAGCGGGCCGCGACATCAGCCGCCGCGCGCCAGCAGGGCGGGGATCATGCCGGCGACCAGGCTCAGCACGGTCACGCCGACAAATGCGGCGATCGCCGCGGCGAGCGATACGCCGCCGCGCGCTCGCAACTGTTCCAGCGTTGCCGGGCTGGCGACCAGCTTCTCGACCTGCCGAAGATAGAGGAGGTTGCCGAAGCCGCCGGTCACGAAGGACAGTCCGACGAGCGAGAAGGCGGCGATCATGAAATACGGCTTGTGAGTGGGGTCGAGAAACGGGGCGGTGATGACATAGGCCAAAGCCATCGCCGCCATCGGACCCCACATCTTGCGATAGGCAAACCAGAAGACGTTGAGCAGGCAGGCGGGCCAGTTCCAGCTGGGCTTCTTGCCGCCCGAGTCCATCGCCCGCCAGCGGCGCAAATAGTAATCGGCCCGGGGCCCGATCGCGGCGCGCAGCCGCTCCTCATTGGCCGGCGCGTCGGTGTCGCTCATATTCTCTTCCCCCTCGAGGCCGGCGCCAGATTACTCCCGATCGTGCCGGCGGCGCAATGAGTCAGCGGCCGCGCGCGCCGAGCATGTCGGCGATGGCGATGAACTTCTCGCGCGGGGATCCGGAGCGGGCCCGCGCCGCTTCGGCCGCCTCGATCCGCTGCCAGTCGCGGAAGGTGACGATGTCGACGTTGCGCGCGGCAAGCAAAGCGTCGAGCCCCGTCCGCCCCTCCTTGCGGCCGCCGCCCGGGCCGAGGTCGGCGGCGATCTTCTCGGCCATCTCGTAGCCGTCGGGGCGGTTGGTGCCGATCGTGCCGGTCGGCCCGCGCCGCGCCCAGCCGACGCAATAGAGGCCGCCGCCGATCACCCCGTCCGCATTGGCGAAGCGGCCGCGATCCTCCTCATAGGCGACACCCTCGATCGGCGGGGTCTTGTAGCCGATGCAGCTGACGACGAGGCCGCAGGGAATCTCGTAGGTCTCGCCGGTGCCGACCGCGCCGCCTTTGTCGTCGAGCCTGGTCTTCTCGACGATCAGCCGCTCGACCCCGCCCTCGCCCTCGATCCGGACCGGCCTGGCGAAGAAGTCGAACACGATCGTCTTGCTTTTGTCCGCCGCCAGGCTCGCGAAGCTGCGGAGATGGGTGACCGACTTGCGCTGGCCGGGCTCGAGGAGGGCGTCGTCGAGCTCGGGCGGGAAGTCGGCGAGGTCGACGGCCGGAACCGCGTCCTTAAGATGGCCGAGCTCGCCCAGCTCCTTGGGGGTCATCGCGATCTGGTGGGGGCCGCGCCGACCGAGCACGTGGATCGCGCGGATGCTCGAATTGCCGAGCATCGAAAAGGCGTGGGCGACGATGTCCGAGCCCGCGAACTCGGCCGGCGTCTTGGCGAGGATGCGGGCGACGTCCAGGGCGACGTTGCCGTTGCCGATCACCGCCGCCGCCGCGACGTCGAGCGGCGGATCCAGATCGGCGAACTCGGGATGGCCGTTATACCAGCCGACGAAGGCGGCCGAGCCGACCACGCCGGGCAGGTCGCCGCCGGGGATGTCGAGGCCGCGGTCGTCCGGGGCGCCGGTGGCGAGGATGACGGCGTCGTAGAGATCGAGCAGCTCCGGGATCGAGACGTCGCGGCCGACCAGCACGTTGCCGACGAAGCGGACATTGTCGGACAGCGCCACCTTTTCGTAGCGCTTGGCGACCGCCTTGATCGACTGGTGATCGGGGGCGACGCCGAAGCGGATCAGGCCGTAGGGCACCGGCATCCGGTCGATCATGTCGATCCGGACCTCGTCGCCATAATGCTTCTGGAGCGCCTCGGCGCTGTAATAGCCGGCGGGCCCCGACCCGATCACCGCAACGTGCCGCATCCCGCCTCCCGACTTCGCCTGCCGCCCTGTAGCGCGGGCCGGCGGCGAGGCATAGAGGCGGGTCAGGAACGGTTCAGCGCCGCGTGCGTAGAGGGGCGGAGATGAAAATGCTTCTCCTCCCGCTCGCCCTGCTGGCGGCCGCCGGCGCGGCCCCGCCGCAGCCCGAAGAGGCGCGCATTCCGTTCGTCGGCTTTCGGACGATCCGCACCTTCCATCCGGTCGGTTACGATATCGTCTATCTGCAGGACACGCGGCGCAACTGGTATCGCGCGACGCTGAGCGGCCCCTGCCTCAACCTGCCGGACGCGATCCGGATCGGGGTCGATACCCGCTTCAGCGGCGACACGCTCGACAACACATCGAGCTTCCTCGTCGACGGCCAGCGCTGCCGGATTCATTCGCTGGTGCGCAGCGATCCGCCGCCGCGCCGGCATCGCCGCTAGCCGCTCCTTTTGGACCTGTCCTCGAGCAATTGCGGTCCGGTCTTGCGCAGCGCCGCTTCGATCGCCTTGCCGAAGAAGGCAAGCGCCGGCGGCAGCATCACGGTGACGCGGACGAGGCTCTCCTGAATATCCAGCGCCGCGTCGAGCTCCTGCCCCATCGCCGCGATGCCGAGGCTGAGCCGGTCGCCCTGCCAGGTCGAGCGGACTTGCGCGCCCGAGGGAAGATGGCCGGCGAGGCTGCCGATATTGGCGCCGATCCGCCGCTTCGCCTCCTCGGCGCCGAGGCGATGGGGCAGGTCGACGGTGATCGGGCCGCTCATTGGCCCAATCTAGGGCGCGAAAGCGGGTCTTCAACCGTCAGGGATTGTAGGTCGTGCAGTTGCGCGGCGTCGCGCTGCCGTTGTTGGTGATCGCCTGATTGGTCCGCTGGCGCACGTTGAACGCGCTCTCGTAGCGGATCGTGCGCGGCCCGAAGATCGAGTTCGAGACGAGCGGCTGATAATCGTAGACGACCTCGACCAGCATGATCGCGGTGCCCGCGGTGGCCGCGATCTGGTTGCCCGCGGGGCCGACCGCCTGCAGCGACGCGTCGGTCTGGCCGGTGCCCTGCGGGCCGTAGCTGGACGAGACGACCTTGGCGCCGTCGCAGCGCTGCCAGCGGATCCACTGGCCGGTGCTGGTGCCGCCGGTGCCGGCGGTGTTGGGCTCGATGCTGGACAGGATGATGCGGCCGTTCTGGCGGAAGCGGATGCTGTCGCCGGTCATCTTGGCGCCGGTCAGGAGCTCGATGACATTGGCCTCGTCGATGCTGTCGCGCACCCGGGCGGCATTGTCCGAGGCGATCATGGCGATGTTGCTGACGCGCAGATGCGCCATCGCCAGGTTCGCGGTCTCGAGGCCGACCAGCGCGAGCGTGGTCAGCACCGGCAGCGACAGCGCGAACTCGAGCAAAGCGAGGCCGCCGTCGCAGCGGCGCAGCCGGGCGGCGAACCGGCTGACGCGGCGGTGGGGAGCGAGCGAGAGCTTCAGCATATCACGGTCACATTCGTGTTGCGGCCGGCATAGGGCTGGTTGCGCAGCACCGTGTTCTGCCTGACCGTGACGTTGTTGCTCCAGCCGAGCAGCGTGCCGACCGGGACGATGTGGGGATAGGTCATCGTCACCTCGAAAAAGACGACGTCCTCGGCCCCGCCCAGGCCGCCGCGGCCGCGGTCGAGGTCGTAGGTGCCGTTGCCGTTCGCGTCCTGGAAGCAGTCGCCCGAATTGTAGGTGCCGACCGGCGCCGTGTCCTGGGTGATCGTCTCGGGAACGTTGACGCCGGAGAAGTCGGAATAGGACCGGGTCGTGGTCGTGATCGTCGCGTTGCGCGAGAATTCGTGCAGCCGGTTCTGGACATGGGTCTGGATCTGCGAGGTTGAGACCCCACCCACGGTTGCCATCCGGGCGGCCTCGTGCAGCGCGCCCTGGACGATCGAGGTCACATAGGAGCGGTAGCCGAGGTCGAGCGTGCCGAGCAGCAGCATCGCCAGCACCGGCACGACGATCGCGAACTCGACGATGGTCGCGCCACGCGCGTCGCCGCCGAGGGCGCGGAGGCTGAGGCGCCGGCTCATTGGGTCAGCCTCAGCGCGCCGATATTGTTGCCGATCTCGCGGAACTTGGCGATCAGCGCGTCACGATTGCTGATCGTCGCCGCCTGGTTGGCGTTGCTCGCGCAATTGGTCATGTCGGTGGTCAGGGTGGTGCCGAAGGCGATCACCCAGATCGAGATGTTGAGGCTCTTGGCGGCGTTGCAGATCATCCGGAAGCGCTGCAAGTGGCGGCCGTTGAGCTCGGTCTCGGACGGGAACGACATGCCGCTGATCCGCTGGTCGTTCTTCTCGATGCCGTAGGAGCCGTAGATGCCGGGATCGGTGTCCATCTGGCCGTCGGTCATGAAGATGATGTGGCGGGCGACCGGCATCGACGCGAACGTGTCGGGGCTGTCGGCGAAGATGCCGCCGCTCGACAGCAGCCGGGCGCCCCACAGCATGCCGATATCGTGATAGGTGCTGCCGGTCGGAACCAGCGCGTTGACATAGCTTTGCATGTTGCCGCGGGTCCACGCCTGCAGGCGCACCGCCGCCGCCGGGCAGGCCGCGCTCGACAGCGAGCTTCCGGTCGTCGCGGTCGTCGTGCCGGCGGTGCGGCTATATTCGATCGCCGGGAACATCGGCCGCCAGCGGGTCTCGTCGCTGTTCGGAATGAGGTTGATGTCGAGATCGTAGGCGGTCGCCGGGATCGCCAGGTTCGACGGCGTCGTCGGCGTGATCAGCGTCGGGTTCGAGGTCTGGCGCTCCTCGATGCAGCCGTTCCAGGTGACGTTGGACTCGGCGATATTATGGCCGGACTGGGCGAGCTCGAGGGCATCGTAGACGCCGGGCGTCGTGACATAGCCGTCATTGGCGTCGTTGCCGTCGCTCGAGCGCGAATCCAGCGTGTTGGCGACGTCGACCGAATTGCCCATCTTGTAGGCGCTGACGTTGACCGATTCGGCCTCGTAGCTGGTGCTGGTCCAGCGATAGCGCGTCTCCCAGGTCTCCGGGGTCTGGACGTAGCGCCGGCGGCAGGAACGCTTGTTGCTGTTCGTGTCCGGCGCGCCGGACCAGCCCCAGTCGACGCCGGAGGCCTCGTTGTTCGAATAGACCCGGCTCCAGCTCGGATTCGGGGCAGGCCCGCCGCCGCTGGTCGGGCTCGGCGAGAAGCTCGGAAAGGCGACATTCTGTCCATAGAGATCGCAGTCCGATTGCGTGATCGCGCTGCCGTAGATCTCGACGACGGGCGCGCCGGGCGTGCCCGGATCGGCGACATAGGTCAGCGTGTCGTAGCGCGGCACCCGCGTCTGGAATTCGACATTGTCGGCCAGATAAGCGGGGTTCGCGCCGCGGATCAGCGCGCCGACGTTGACCGTGCTCGAATAAGGCACGACCGCGTAGCGCAGCCTGAGCCCGTTCGATTCGAGTTGGGTCTGAACCGGCGCGAGCTGGTCGTAGAGCGCCATCACCGCGTCGCGCAGGGCGACGATCTTCTGGGTGCCGTTGAGATTGTCGGCCATCGATCCGGTGACGTCGAGGACGAGCGTCACGTCGGTGTTGACGAAGTTCAGCGAGGCATCGCAGGTGACGTTGAGCGGCAGCGTGGTGAAGCCGAAGATGCGCATGATCGAGGTCGGGATGCGGGTCGATGCGGTGACCCGGACGGTGCCCGAACTCGGCCGCGTCACCACCGGCGTGAAGCTCTCCGTCTGATAGAGGTTCTGGCGGAAGTTGAAGTTGAAGAAGCGGACCGCCTCGTTGGTGACGGTCGCACTGAGGGTGTCGTCGGTCATCACCCGGCGGCCGGCCAGCGCGGCGGCGTCGCAGGCGCTCTGCAGCCGGGTCTTGGCCATGTAGGCGCGGCTCATGTCGACGCCCGAGCCGATCATCCCGGCCAATGGCACCAGAGCCGCGCCGACGATCGCCAGCGTGTTGCCGCGGACATCGCGCGCCAGCCGGGTCAGGAACCCCTTGCGATGAGCAGGCAAGGCAGCGTCGCCGCCGCCGTTTCCATTGAGCATCTGATCCTCCAAGGCCTTTGCGGCTCTTTGCAGGACGCCATTTGCCCGATTAACTCTAAGGACGGCTCAAGGGGTCTGGTTAGCGCGATGTTAGGTATGGTTGGAGCGGGGCCGGGCCCCGGATTGTGATTCTGCGGCGCCCAATGCCAATGTGCTAGATGAAGCACCTTCTGCGAGCGACCCAGCGCGCATAGGCTTCCCGGATCGAGAGAGGCCGGGCCGTATGGCGATGCTTGAATGCTATTTCGATGACAGCGGAACCCATGACGGCTCTCCGATTGTCACATGGGGCGGCCTATTCGGCACGACCGCGCAATGGGACTATCTCGACAAGCGTTGGCGGGCACTGTTGTCGGATCCGCTTCCCGAAGCGAACAAGCGGCCACTTAGGCAATTTCACCTGTCCCACTGCGCGGCGCTTGATGGTGAATTCGCCGACTACAAGCGCGCGGAGAGTGATCGCGTCCGCTATTTATTTCGCCGAATCATCGCCGACTCGAAGCTCGAATCCTACGCCTACTCAGTCTCGACAAGCGACTATGACGAGCTGGTGAGAGGCCGCGCACGGGCCTATTTCGGCAGCGCCGAGAAACTGGCGATCACCGGGTGTCTGGCGAAGGCCTTGGTCCGCGCCAATCAACGCCGTGAGGACTTCGTCTCTGTCACCTTCGACAGCGGGCGGATGACGCCCGAAATCCGCTCCCATGCGGACTATGTGCAGAAGGAATATGAAGGCCCCTCAGTTCTGATCTCAATAGGCCAGATGCCCGTCGCTAACCTAACCGCTCTCCAAGCGGCTGACACTATAGCGACAGAGAGCTTTTGGAGCGCCAAGGCGCGGCTCAAGGAGGGCCACGCGGAACACAGCGCCCACCTCTTGAGCCTCCTTCGCGAGGTTGACGTTATCCAAGGCTACATCATGGAACGAGAGCACATAAAAGCACTCCTCAAGATGTATCGGCTGAATCCGAACCGTTCCGCGCGGTTCGAGCTAGAACCCGCGTAAGCCTATCCATCGCGCGGTGCGCGTCGGTAGGATTTAGCTCGCCAGCCTCGATTAGCTCTTGGGCGTCCGTTTTGAAGCGCGCGCTCCGCGTCGTTGAATCCGTTGGCGGCGCGGTTGCAATGCCGGAAATCGAACGCTGCCAGATAGCGGTGAAGGTGCCGCTCCCGCACAACTGGCACACGCCCCGCATCCTTCTCATGGCGATTATGTTGTTTACAAACCCATGGGCAGAAGATGTGCCCGCGACTCTCGATCGGTGGTCCAACGTGCATTAGCCATGACGAGGAAGGCAGACGCCCGACGCGCTTGAATGGAAGGAGGACTGCGGCCAAGGTGCCGCAATGAGCGACGCTGGGGCCGAACCCGATAAGATCGAGAGCTTTATGGCGAAGTGGCGCGGCGCCCCGGGTGGCGCTGAGCGGCCGAACCTCGGGCCCTTCATTTACGAGCTGTGCGAGGCAATTGGTCTCCCGCGGGATTTCACGACGAGCGAGAAGGGACGGCTCGGCACCTATCAGTTCGAGGGCCCCGTGCCCGGCGGTTCCCTGCGGTCTTGGAAGGCCTCCGGATTCATCGACCTCTACAAGGAGGGATGCTTTATTCTCGAAGCCAAGCAGTCCTATCTGAAGGCAGGAGAATCTGAGCCCGCCCGACCTGAAGGGGGTCACTACGACCGCTTGATGAGCGAAGCCTATGCACAGGCCCGCCATTATGCCGCCAGCCTTCCGGGGGACCGGCCGTCCGTTCCCTTTCTGGTGGTTTGCGACATCGCGCGCGCGTTCGAAATCTATTTCGACTGGGCGGGCAACGGACGCGGCTTCGAGCCCTTCCCCGATGCCCACAGCAATCGCATCACGCTGGACCAGCTGACCGACCCGGAGATCCGCAAACGGCTGCGCGGCATCTGGACGTCGCCAGACTCGATCGACCCCCGCAAGCAGGCCGCCGACGTCACGAGCAAGATCGCGGTGCGGCTCGCGGATGTCGGCAAAGCGCTGGACGACAGGCTTCGGTTCAAGAGCAGCGGCATGACTGCGGGCCAGCGCGCGGAGCAGGCGCAGGAAGCGGCGCTGTTTCTGATGCGCATCCTCTTTTGCATGTTCGCCGAGGACGTGAGGTTGCTTCCGGCCGAAAGTTTCAAGGCGTTCCTCGATCGCACCCTCGACAACGACCAGGCGTTCGAGCACGGTCTTGACGACCTTTGGAAGAACATGGGGCAGGCAAACAAGGCTGACCGCTTTGCCTTTGCGGTCGAGGCCGCAGTTCCCTATTTCAATGGCGGCCTGTTCCGCAACCCGCGCGTCTTTTCGCTAGTCCGCGGAGACCGCGAGCAATTGCGAGCTGCAGCTGGTGCGCAGTGGAAAAACGTCGAGCCGGCTATTTTCGGCACCATGCTGGAAAAGGCGCTGGAAGGAGCCGACCGCGACAAGCTCGGTGCCCATTACACGCCAAGGAAATATGTCGAGTTCCTGGTGCGCGCGACCTTCGTCGACGAACTCGAGGCTGAGTATGCCGGGATCGAAGAGACGGCGCGCAGCGGAAGCGCCGAAGCGGCAATCGCCCGCGCCGCCGCCTTCCACGACAAATTGACGGAGCTTCGGATCCTCGACCCAGCCTGCGGCACCGGCAATTTTCTGTATGTCTCGATGGAGCTGATGCTCAATCTGGAAGCGCGCCTTATCGCGTTGGTTCGCTCGCTTGGCGGGAAGGCGATGCAGCGCGTCGATCCGCGCCAGTTCTTCGGCCTGGAGAGGAACGTCCAAGCCGCCAAGATCACCGAACTTGTGCTGTGGATCGGCTGGCTGCGCCAGCGCGTGGCCGACCCTGAGAGTGAGATTCCCGAGCCGGTGCTGGCGACGCTCCACACAATCAACCTTGGCTTCCTCGACAGCTTCGACTCCGTCGTCCGGCACCGCATCGAAACCGCTCCGGGAACCGGACTGCGCTATCTCGGCGAGGCGGACGAAGAGAATCCCAGCCCACCCGAATGGCCGGAGGCGGATTATATCATCGGCAATCCCCCCTTCATCGGCGGCAAGGACATCCGGAAGGAGCTCGGCAATGACGACGCCGAAGCGCTGTGGCGCGCTAATCCCGACGTGCCCCCTTCCGCCGATCTCGTCATGCATTGGTGGAACAAGGCCGCGCGCATCTTGGCGGCGCCCGACAGCCGCCTGAAGCGTTTCGGTTTCGTCACTACCAATTCGATCACACAGGAATTTTCGCGCCGGGTAATCGCCGGTCATCTCGATCACCTGTCTCTGGTCGTGGCGGTGCCCGATCATCCCTGGGTCAAGCTGCCGCGCGAAGAGAAGATCAAAGGCATTAGGCGCAAGGGCGAGAGGTACCTCAAGCGCGCAAAAAAGGCGGCGGTGCGAATCGCGATGACCGTGGCGGAGGCCGGCGCGGGTAAGCCCGGCCGGCTGTTCGAGGTGAAAGGCGAGGCTGCACTCGACACCGACAATCCCGAAATCCGTTTCTTCGATGAGCAAGGAACGGTTGGCACTATCAACTCCAATTTGAGCATTGGCGCTGATGTCACAACGGCTAAGGCGCTCAAAGCCAATCGAGGTTTGTCGTCACCCGGTGTGAAGCTGCATGGCGATGGCTTCATCGTTTCGCTAGGCTACGCGCGAGAAAAGCTCGGTCTCGGCAAACGCCCGGGGCTCGAGGCGTATATCCTCCCCTATCGCAACGGACGCGACCTGCTCCAACGCTCGCGCGAGGCATGGGTGATCGATCTTTTCGGGCTAAGCGAGGCCGAGGTTCAGGACCGGTTCCCGGAAATCACAAATCATCTCTTGGCAACTGTGAAGGTCGGGCGTGCGGAGCAAGTGGAGCGGTCATCGACGGCCGATGCCAAAACCTACCTCAAGCTTTGGTGGCTGCACGGCAAGCCGCGCCCCGAACTTCGTCATGCGCTTGCAGGTCTGTCTCGCTACATCGCAACTGTGGAAACCGCCAAGCATCGAATCTTTCAGTTTCTCGAAGCCGAAATCCTACCTGACAACATGCTGATCGCGATCGGCAGCGACGATGCCTTTCATCTAGGGATATTGTCCTCCCGTCTGCATCTTGCGTGGTGCGCGAAGGCGGGCGGCACTCTCGAAGATCGTCCCCGTTACAACAAATCGCTTTGCTTCGACCCCTTCCCGTTCCCGAACGCCGCCCCCCAGCAGCGCGCAGTGATCGCAGAGATTGCTGAGCGCCTCGATCGGCAACGGAAGGAGGCTTTGGCGGAGACGCCTAGCCTCACTATGACCGAAATCTATAATCTGCGTGAAAGGCTCGCGAACGGCGCCGAGTTGACGCGTCAGGAACGGGACCGGATCGGCCTGGCAAGAGCGCGGATCATCGACGAGCTGCATCGTAAGCTCGATGCCGAAGCCGCCGCCGCCTATGGCTGGCCCGCTGACCTCGCACCGTCCGATATCGTGACGCGGCTGGTTGCCCTGAATGCGGAGCGTGCGGCCGAGGAGAAGGCGGGCGTGATCCGTTGGTTACGTCCCGATTACCAAGAACCGCGGTTCGGCCCGAAGCAAAACGAGGGCTAGGAAAATGCGCCGCTTCGAACGCCTTTCGCTTCCGCTGCTCGTATTTCTGGCCGCGCCCGCCTGTGCGCGCGCGCAGGAGGTGCCGGTCGGCCAGAGCGAGGCCGACTACCAGGCCTGGCTCGCAGCCAATCCCGGCAATCGCGGCCAGATGCTCTCGTTCGAGGCGTGGCAGGAGGCGGCGGGGGTCAAGGGCGTGATCCCGACCTTCCAGCTGATCCGCACCGCCAGCATGTGGCGCGAATGCGGCGGGGCGCCGTTCGAGATCCCGCCGTTCCGGCTCTGGCCCGGCATGGCGCGCACCCTCAGGTTCATCCGTGACCATGTCCGCCCGGCGGTCGGCCCGCTCGAGGCGGTGTCGGGCTACCGCAACCCGGCGCTCAACGCCTGCGCGCGCGGCTCGGAGCGCAGCGCCCACCTCGATTTCTTCGCCCTCGACCTCATTCCCACCCAGCCGACGACGCGGCGGCAATTGTTCGAGCGGCTCTGCCCGATGCACGACCGCGACGGCCCCGCGGCCGGCGTCGGCCTCGGCTTCTACACCTACACCCGCTTCCACATCGACACCCGCTCGTTCCGCCGCTGGGGCTCGGCAGGGCCGCAGGGCAATGAGAGCCCGTGCGACGTGCTCGCCCGCGGCGAGGATCCGGAGGCGCCGCCGCTGCCGGCGCCCGCGCCGGTCGTCGCGCCACCGGCGAACCCGCCGACACCGGCCCCGCCAGCACCGCCGCCGCAACCGCAGCCGCGCTAGCCCTCAGCGCCTCTCCCGGGACCGCGCGCTCCCCTCGCGCGTTCGCGTGAACATCCGGATCGGAGCAAATTGGCGCTTGCAACAGCGGCTATGTTTCTGTTTTGTTCCGAACATGGCAGACGAATCGGAACCGCTCACCGACGATCCCGAAATCCTCGCTTTGCTCGATTTCGAGCCGGTGCCGCGCAAGTGCGTGCGCAGGAACGGCTGGACGCCGGACAATCAGCGCGATTTCATCGCCGGGCTTGCCGCAACCGGCGACGCGAGCCTCGCGGCCGATGCCGTCGGTCTTACCAGCCGCGGCGCCTACGACCTGCGCAAGAGCCCGGGGCACGAACCCTTCTTCGCCGCCTGGGACGCGGCGCTGGCGCTGCACCGCGCGCGCAACCCGCGCGGGGCGCCGCCGCCGCGCCGCGGCCGAGACGGCGGCCACGGCGGCCGGCCCGGCGGATGAGGAAGGCCGCTGGGATGACCTCGCCGATCGCATCCTCGTGCCCTACATGATGAAGCTCAGCCAGGAGCGGGCGGCCCGGCTCGCCGGGCGGATCGTCGAGGCCGATTTCTACGTGCGCCAGCTGACCTGGCTCGAGGTCGCGCTCGACCTCGGCGGCGGCGGGGCCAAGGCGCTCAAAATGCTGGAACGCGGCGATCATCATGCCGGCCAGATCGTGGCGACGCCGATGAGCGTGCTGCTCGGCGAGGTCCGCCGCGCCGTCTGGGCGAAGATGGACGAGCCCGACCGCCCGCCGCGCCCGTCGCTGGGGCGGCACGACGACGAGATCAGCACCGGCGCGCCGATGGAATGCCAATATGACCCCGCGCGCGACGGCGACCGGGCGGGCTGGCCGCAGCGCGGCGGGGAGCGCGAGGCGATCGCCGCCGAGGCCCAGCGGGCCTGGGAGGAGAAAGCGAAGGCGGATGCGGCGGCCTGGCGGACGCGGGTGGAAGGGACGGCGGCGACCGGCGATGCGGACGGAGCGGAGCCGCAGCCGTGAAATTCTTCGTGCCCTGCGCCCGCGACGAAGCGCAAGCCGAAGCGGTGTGGGCCGGCGTCCGGCTGTATCTGGCCGAATTGGGCCTGCCCACCACCCGGCGCCGCATCCGGGCGCTGGGCATGACGATCGCGGGCAAGGACCATTTCCTCGCGGTCGGCGGCGAGACGCCGGACGGCGATGATTTCGTCATGGTCATCCTGGAGGCGAGCGGGCTCGACCTCTTCTACGTCTGCACGCCCAGCCGGGGCATGCTCGACGACATCCCCTACCCCATGGCCCTCGACGACGAACGCTGGCGCGTGATCGACTTCGAGGAGGAGGTGGTGGGGCATGCCTGAGGCGACGCGGCGCCGCCGAGGGCGCAGGCGGCTTGGGAGGCCGGGCCGCGCGGGGCGCGGGTCGCGATGGGGCGAGGTGAGGAAGGAGCGGCGGCTTGGCGGAGAGGGGGGTGAGTTGAAGGATACAACGAGGGCTAGCCAATTAATCTTCTAGGTCCATGTTCCTCACGGCACCACCGTAGGCGGCCCCGGACGACAAAGAAATGCGCACCGCAGCTTCCCGTCTCCCATATCGAGGGATGTAGCGTGGGACGCCACAACCAATCCACCTCGAGCTGCCAGGAATCTGGCCGCTTCCCGATGGGCAATTGGATGAGTTCGCTGCATTTGGGGCAGATCAAATATGCCCACTTTGTAAAACCGCCTCGTCGCTCCACGAACACAGTGCCGAAAACGACTTCATCGTCCATTGGGCTATCCGCGAGGAATGCGGCGTCAAAATCCGCCGATAACCACCCGCGTTTCCTAAGCAAGCGGGTGAAAGACCTGGGCGCCCTCATCGCCTATCCGGCCATATCGAGGAATGGAATCATATCGCCTCGACCGTCGTACCGCCGCGTATCTGCGCATATTGGGCAGCCTGGGCGCGAGGGACACCCCGCAATCATATCTCGGGGCTTTGGATCGTCAAACCGCCTCACTCTCTCGGCGCAGCTTCCGTCCAAGCCGCGGAATCCCGTCAGTCTTTGGAACATCTCATTCACAGCCATTGCGGCCACTTCCGTCGTGAAGGTCACGACCACCGGCGCGGGCTCAAGTTCGTCCGGTACGTAGCCCGCCTGCCGTTGCCGGAGATACTCGGCCGGGTCATTCCGAAGCAACGACTCTGCTCTCGCTCGATCCGGGTCTATTAGGCTGCGACAGAGTTGGCACGTATGGCCCGGCTGGACCACGGTGACTCGGCCATCGAACGCTTCATAGCCCGTGCCGCTATCGTCGCTCTGAATGAGAACGCCCATGTCGATGACTGGGATTCCAAAAAAGTACGCCAGGCGATTCAGCATGGAGCGGCCGAGATGGTCATCGGTGCATCCAAAAATCACGTCGCACGATTTCACCGCATCCCGCACGATGGCCTCGTCCACTGCGTATTCGAACGGGCGTATCGACGTGCTTAGCCCCAGGCCGGCGATAGCTTCTGCCACGACGTCAACCTTCAGCCGCCCGAGGTTTGCGTCGTACTGGCGGGAGAAGTGAAGACGGTTTAGGTTAGTGTGCGCCACGCGGTCACGATCGAATAGCGCGAGTTTCGACACTCCGATTCTCGCCAGGAAAAGCGCTACCGCTGAGCCGGTGCCGCCGACGCCGGCAATGCCGACCCGAAGCTGCATTAGGTCGTGGATCGAGGCGCCGGTGAAGACCCGCGCCTGGCGATCGAGCGCTTCCGGCGTGACAAAGGTGGTGCGGCCCGGATAATCGAACGACCACTTTCTTCCTATGGTCCGGAGCATCGTGATCGGCTTTGGCTCCAGATCAGGCCCATAAGCTCTCGCTGCGATGCCACCTTCGGGAGTCATGATTATCGAAAGGTGAGGCTTGATAGATTCGTCCCGATTAAATGGGATCGCAAAAAGGCCTTTCTCCTCCTGATCATCCTGCGCCGAGAAAGAAAGGTGTCCCGACGGATGGGTGTGCACGGCTGCAACGGCGAAGCCCTTTTTCGACGCTCGCTTTAGAAGGTTGTAGAACGGAGTGGTCGACCAAGTCACAGAAGTTGGAGTTCGGTCTTCAATATGCTCGGCGGGGATCGGCACCACCTCATAGACTATGAACCGGTGCTCCATCTCACCTGTCCACGGATCTCGATGCTCGGCCCTGCCGCAGAGCATCAATGCCGCGTCCTCCAAACCATCAAAGCGGAGCGCGTGCTTCAGCGCTTCCTTCTGATGATCGAAAATGGTGAGGGTATACCGGGTCACTTCGCCAGCAGTGCCTCCCGTATAAGCGGTATGAAAGTGTCAAAGCCGTCGATCCCAGGGCGCCATCCATCTTGATGCCTTGACCAGAACTGCCATTCGCGGCCTGCAAACATTTGATGGCCTGTGTTTCTTGGCTCAGCACCGCTGGGAAGGAACAACCACGGAATGACGAAAAAACTGTCCAACTTGGCGTCGCTGTATGTCTTCGGCACCATCACCATGATGTCGGCGATGTCGCATGGAACAAGCACTCCGGACTGTCGCTTGAAGAGCCCAGGAGGGATGGGAACGTCGGATAGAATGACAGCCTTGGTCTCGCCCTCAGCGACTTCTTCGAACGCAATTTCCTTGAGTTCGAAGAAGTCGCGATCATGCTCGGGAAGGAAGCTCATGCCCCCGGAGTCGTCTTCGGCTTGCGGGTGACGAACTTCTCGATGCCCGGCTTCGAGAGGTCGACGGGCTGATTGTCGGAAATCTCCGGATCCTCGCCCGGCCCGTCCACGATCTGGTTGACGACGAAATCGGGCGGGCTCCCAGCCAGCGTCTTGATCTCGGCGCCCGTGACCGACGCATCGGGCCATTTGTAAGGCTTGCGGTTGACCTGGAGTTCGAACTCCTTGGGGTTCTTGCCCTTGTCCTTGTCGTCGTCCTTCATTTCTCGTCTCCTGGAATGAGTTAAACGTCAGTCCGCGTATCCGCTAATTGACGTACTATAGGTTACGATTCGACTTGGCGCAAGGGGTCATTTCAGGCCTAGGCGGCGGGCTTAAGGTCGAAGAGAGAGGGCCCCGCATCAGCGCGCCCAATGAGCCCCAGCTTGAGAAGCCGTATCCTGGCAGCTTCCGCTGACACGCCGAATGCCTCTTGGACTTCGGCGATCAGGCGAGTCGCATGAGCGCTCTGGGCATCGAGACTGCCGTAAAGACCTTGGGCCTCCTGATAGCTTCCAACAAGCCGCTGAAGACGGGTCAATGGCATCAAGACAGCGCCGCACACATAACCGGCCTGCCACTCCATCCAGTCGGTTTGCTTTGCATTGATGATCGTCTCACGCTTGCAAATCTGTCGGGTAGCATCGGGGCTGTGAGCCAACAGATCGGGTCGAGGAGGCTCGAGATCCCAGAGATAGGCGTGGAAGCGAACGTGTCCCCATTCGTGTGTCAAAGTTGTCCGCAGCCTATTCTGACGACGCTCATCCTCTGAGAGTTCTGCGGAAATCTTCACGAACGGTTTCTGGCCCGGTCGAAATTCCGTAAGTCCCTCGACGGTCGGTCCAAATCCGGACAGGTCTGCGTAAAGGTCGAGGTCGTCCGTATCGCGCTCAATCATCCGCGTCAGATCGTCGGTCGTGACAGGAAATCTGGCCTCACCGTTTTGCTCTTTCAGGAAGTCCACGATCGCGGATTCGCATTCGCGGTCAAGTTCCTTCGGGAGATAGTGCGGCCGCTGTGAAAAGCGCCCGGTCTGATCAGAAACATACTTCACCAAAATCAGCGCCCCTTGCTCTTTGGACCTCCACGAAATGCGACCATCAATTCGGTAACTTCGCCTTCTGATAATTTCTTTTGCCTAACGTCATCCGGAAATTTGCCCGCAAGATAATAGAGCCAATCTGCGCTCATACCCAACGCCTCTGCAAACTGGCGGACCATTCTGTCAGATGACGGGCTTCGCCTATCATGCTCAATGTCATTCAGATATTGCGGTGAAATCGGTTCTCCATCCTCCCGTAGGACCCGACCACACAGGTCCCGCAAACTCCATGATTTGTCTTTCCGGGCTTGGCTTATGGCACGCCCGAAGGTCATATCTTCTTGCATTCGCCCTCCAGATTCAACGCAGATACGCGGATCAGCGTACCAACTTGGTGCAAACTCGTCAAGGGGTGAAGAGGGCCCTGCTTGCCCCGCCCCTCCCACTCCCGTATATACGCGTATATACCGAAGGAGGCCCCGATGGCCGCGCATGAGACGAGGACGTTCAAGAGCGGCAACAGCGAGGCGGTGCGGTTGCCGCAGGGCGTCGGCTTCGGCGTTGGCGTCGCCGTCCATGTCGCGCGCGAGGGCGACCGCGTCGTCATCACGCCGGCGCGCGATCCCGCCGAAGAGAAGGCGCGGCTGCTGGCGCTGCTCGCCGACCTCAAGGCGATCGGGGCGCCGCCGGGCGGCGTCCAGAAGCGCGACCCGTTCGAATTTCCGGAGCGCCCCGGGCTGTGATCTTCATCGACACCGACGTCGCGATCGCGCTGCGGGACGTCGATCCCGACACCCAAGGCCGCATTGCCGAGCTCGGCGAGATTCCGGTCATTTCGGTAATGACGCGGATCGAGCTGGAGAACGGCGCCAACCAGGAACCGGGGCTCGCCAATCATCGCCGCCGGCTGCTCGCGCGCCTGCTGGAGACGATTGTCGTCGAGATGTTCACGGCCGCCGACATCTTCGCCTACGGAACGATCGTCTACGATCTCGGCTATGACCGGCGGACGACGATCGACCGGCTGATCGCGGCGCAGGCGATCTCCCGCGACGCGCAGCTGATCACCCGCAACCGCCGCGATTTCGCCCGGATCGAGGGGCTGCGGCTGGAGGTCTGGCCGACGCTGTAGCGAGCCGCCGCTCGCGACCATGCGGACGTCGTGAATGCCGGTGTTTTTGAGGGCGCGGTTGCGGCTGTTTTCCCGCCATGGCATTTATCCCATCCATCGCCCCCGGGCATCGCGGACGATGAACGCCAAAAGGAGGCACACATGACGGTTGGCACAATTCTCCTCATCGCCGCGCTGGTTTGTTTCGTTCTGGCCGCGTTCGGTTTCGTCATCGCCCGCATCAACCTCATGGCGGCGGGCCTGGCCTGTGCCGTGGCCTCGGTCCTGGTCGGAACCTTCGGTCTAGGCTGAGTTCGAGGCCATCGCGCCGGGCCGGCTCTTCGTGGCTTTGGCATGACTCGGCCCGGTAAGCCGCGCACACTGCGATGACGTGACGCCCGCATGGGTCGTTCGCCGGCATTCGCGCGAGGCAGTCCACATCCAACCGCCGGTTGGCGTCGCGCGCCGCCCCTGCTAGGGCGCGCGTCCGATGACCGAGCTTTCCCGCATCCGCAACTTCAGCATCATTGCCCATATCGACCATGGCAAATCGACTTTGGCCGACCGGCTGATCCAGGCGACCGGCGGGCTGACCGCGCGCGAGATGACCAAGGGGCAGGTGCTCGACAATATGGAATTGGAGCAGGAGCGCGGGATCACGATCAAGGCGCAGACGGTGCGGCTCGACTACAAGGCGAAGGACGGCGCGGATTACGTCCTCAACCTGATGGACACGCCCGGCCATGTCGACTTCGCCTATGAGGTGAGCCGCAGCCTCGCCGCCTGCGAGGGCGCGCTGCTGGTGGTCGACGCCGCCCAGGGGGTCGAGGCGCAGACGCTCGCCAACGTCTACCAGTCGATCGAGCACGACCATGAGATCGTCCCGGTGATCAACAAGATCGACCTCCCCGCCGCCGACGTCGACAAGGTCCGGCGCGAGATCGAGGACATCGTCGGCCTGCCGGCGGACGAGGCAGTGCTGACCTCGGCCAAGACCGGCCAGGGCGTGGACGAGGTGCTCGAGGCGATCGTGACGCGGATCCCGCCGCCCACGGGCGATCCGGCGGCGCCCTTAAAGGCGATGCTGGTCGATAGCTGGTACGATCCCTATCTCGGCGTCGTCATCCTGATCCGGGTGATCGACGGGCAGGTCCGCAAGGGCCAGCAGATCAAGTTCATGGCCGCCGGCACCACCCATCTGGTCGACCGGGTCGGCGTGTTCCGGCCCAAGATCGAGCAGTTCGACGCGCTGGGCGCGGGCGAGATCGGCTTCATCACCGCCCAGATCAAGGACGTCGCCGAGACCCGCGTCGGCGACACCATCACCGACGCGCGGCGGCCGACGCCGCACCCGCTGCCCGGCTTCAAGCTGGTCCAGCCGGTCGTCTTCTGCGGCCTCTTCCCGGCCGACGCCAACGATTTCGAGAAGCTCCGCGACTCCCTATCCAAGCTCCGCCTCAACGACGCCAGTTTCAGCTTCGAGATGGAGACCTCGGCGGCCTTGGGCTTCGGCTTCCGCTGCGGCTTCCTCGGCCTCCTCCACCTCGAGATCATCCAGGAGCGGCTGACCCGCGAATACGACCTCGACCTGATCACGACCGCGCCGAGCGTGATCTATCGAGTCCACCTCACCCGGGGGAAGGACGCGGCCCTTCGACTCAGCTCAGGACAGGCTTCGACAGGCTCAGCCCGAACGGTGGAGGTCGATGCGGCCGGGCTCGACGTGATCGAGATCCACAACCCGTCCGACTGGCCGGACCCCAACCGCATCGCGACGATCGAGGAGCCGTGGATCGAAGCGACCATCTACGTGCCCGACGAGCATCTCGGCTCGATCCTCAAGCTCTGCCAGGACCGCCGCGGCATCCAGAAGAATCTGACCTACGTCGCCGGGCGGGCGCAGCTGACCTACGAGCTGCCCTTGAACGAAGTGGTGTTCGATTTCTACGACCGCCTCAAATCGATCTCGCGCGGCTATGCGAGCTTCGACTATCACCAGATCGGCCACCGCGAGGGCGACCTCGTCAAGATGAACATCCTGGTCAACGGCGAGCCGGTCGACGCGCTCTCGATGATCGTCCACCGCGCCGCCGCCGAGGCGCGCGGGCGGCAGCTCTGCGAGCGGCTGAAGGATCTGATCCCAAGGCATTTGTTCAAGATCCCGATCCAGGCCGCGATCGGGGGGAAGGTGATCGCGCGGGAGACGATCGCGGCGCTGCGCAAGGACGTCACCGCGAAGTGCTATGGCGGCGATATCAGCCGGAAGCGGAAACTCCTTGATAAACAAAAGGAAGGGAAGAAGAGAATGAGAGAGTACGGCTCGGTCTCCATCCCGCAGGAGGCGTTTATCGCTGCCCTTCGGATGGGGGAAGAATGAACAGGAGCGTGCTGTGCGACGTCAGAGTCTCGTGCTGCCGGTGCTCGCACGTCATTGCGGCGCTGCGGATGGGGATGAGTGACTTGCCGCGCCCCGGGGCCTTCGAAACTGCAAGCATGATCCCCTGCCTCATGATACAGTGAGGAAGCACGGGGGTGTGCGGAGCGAGAGCACGATATGGAGCGTCCACCGGAAGACATTCATAGCGTCTCGGGAGCCCAGTTCAGCGCTGGCCACGATGAAGACCGCCCCGTGCCCCGACAGGCATGGATCGTGAGCCTCTACCATGTGTTCATCCTCATTGCGGGCCTCCTAATTACCACCTATTTCATTGGTCCAGATCGGCTAGTGAGCTGTGCCGCAGAGGGCATCGTCGCTACGCCACCCGCGAGCCCTGCAGCTGTGAACCCCGCAGAATGTCACACGAATGCCCTGCTCGTTCTTCTGTTTGCCCTATGCTTTGGTATGATCGGTAGCACGCTGAATGCGTCTCGGTATGTAGTTCTAGCTGTGCGCCGCCGCAGGTATGATTGTCACAGAATACTTTGGCAGATTCTTACTCCTCTTCATGGAGGCGTACTAGCGATTGTGGCAGTCTACGTAGTTGTGGGAGGTCTATTTTCATTAGTGCAGGGTACAAACGTCGACCGAGAGTACGGATATTTTATAGGCGGGTTCTCGTTTTTAGTAGGATTTTCTTCGGAGCTTTTCGTGAAGCGCCTGATCGCTGCTACGGAAGCTCTCTTTGGAGAGGCCGGAAATAGTAAAAGTTCGGAGAGTGTAGAAACTCTTGGCGCGCCCGACGCGGCCCCAGATGAAAATCCTTCTTAGAGACTTTTTTATTGGAGCATGTGTAAATGTCTCTTAACGATCTTGAAGACAGAGGCCAGGCGTATTGCCCGCTATGTGAGGAAGTGTGTGCGTCTTCTCAGAGCCGCTTTTATGAGATTTTTGGTAGGTCGGATTCCTGCTTTTCCTTCCCGATAGCGAAACAATACAAAATTGCGCCCAGTATAGGGGCCCTAGTCCCGGGACATATGCTTCTAGTTTCTCGGGATCATGAGTTGAACATTGGGGCTAAACTCCACAGCCACGAATCAATTTCAGAATTCAAAAGCGTGATCAATCATCTCATTTCCGCAGTCTCGCCGGCATTCGGCCAGAAATTTATCATATTTGAGCACGGATCTACACGGCCATCGGTTACATTGTGCTCTACCGCGCATGCCCATGTTCATATGGTGCCCATACAGGCCGAGACCGAACGGCGAGTGCTTGATGAGGTGTCTGCGGCAGACCCAGCGGAGCTCAGCTGGAGCGAGCTGGCGCAGTCGGCATGCGAAGCACAAGACTTCGTCTGGGTTGCACGAGCCACGTCGAGTGGCGTCGCGTCTCGCGTACAGCTGCTAGCGGCCGCAAATCGCCCCTCCCAGTTTATGCGGCGGATTATCGCCAACGCAATTGGGATGCCGACCTGGGACTGGAAAGAGGACCCGAGGACTAGTTCCGTGCTGGCGACGTATCAGGAACTCAGATTGCGCTTCAGTCATAACACGGTGGCGCATGAAGTCCCTATGGCCGCGAATTTGTCGACGCCAGCCGATGAGTATCAGGTCTAGGGGCGATACAGATGGACCTGAAATCTCGCCGTAGGAGCCTCCATTCGATCATCCTGGAGGCTTGGAGTTGTGCCTTCGCCGGCTCGCCCGTCGCCTATCTTAGCGGGCCCATCACTACTGGGCTTCGGCATATTGAGCGCATCCGCGGCAGTGATGACAGTCGCGTTAGCAAGCAGGCCGTTATCCGGGAGAATTCCGAGGCCCTCATAGAGACGGCGAAGAAGCTCCGCGCCGTCCGCAACGACATCATCGTCGAGCCGGCGAGCCTCAAGGTGGAGGAATGGTCCCAAGCCGACTACCTCATCCTCTGGGAGCAATTCATCGAACGACACGTCCGGTTGATCCTGTTCATGCCGGATTGGGAGCATAGCTTCGGCTGTGCCACCGAGTTCGCCCGCGCTGTCGAGCATGACGTCCGGGCTGAGACCGTGTCGGGCTCGCTTATCACACCGGAAGACGGGATCGCGCTGATAGGCACGGCCTGCGAAGAACTGCGACGCCACGACGCGGACGGCAAGTTACTTGGATTGGCTGAAGAGCTGGATTCCGTGATCCGCCGCCTCGAGAGGGCCGTGGTCCCCCGCGCGACCATAGGACGTGGCGAGTTGCGCAAGGATATCTCGCTCGATCATCTGGCCGATCGGGGCTTCAATGTCGCGCAATTTGTGAGCTTCTCCCCGCTGGCCGATGCGCCGAAGCAGGAATATTCCAGGCTCGCCGGAGAGGTGCGCAATTATCGCTTCCACACTCCCGCGGAAGCCATAGAGGCGGTTGTCGCGAGAAGCGTCGATGGCACGATAAACGTGCGGAGCTTTGAGCCCTCTAATGCGCGAAGCCGCGAGTTCATCTATGGCATAGCTGATCCGCAACTGGCCCTCGGCCACGTGGAGCGGCTTACGAAGGAAGGGCTCCACACGATCGTCAACGAGACCGTCGATATCCATGACGGTGGCGTATCCGGCGTACTGATGGGCAACGTTCTGGAATTCGCCCCGGATGCGACGCCGCGCTGCGTTGAAGAGCCGGGAACTGCTTCGCTTCCACGCGGGTGGGGGCGCGAGTTGCTTTCAACGGTATACCGTTTCCCGATCGAATTGGCCGTTCCACTAGGCAGCCGTCTCGAGTTCAGCCTCCACCCGAAACCCCGCGGGTGGAAGCAAACCAACATTCTGGTATGGGAGTTCGAGGAGCACCCTCACGTCGAAGCGCACCCGGAACTCACTTGGCCGAACATCTTCAGTCGGATGCTCGGCGACAAGGTTTTCGGACTTCTTGTGGCGCATCACATCGGATTGCCGGTGCCGATGACCACAGTCATTAACCGTCGCGTGGGGCCTTTCAGCTTTGGGCGCACCACCGATTCAGGTGAAACGTGGATTAGAACCGCCCCCGTCGAACAAGTGCCGGGGAAATTCACTACTCTGAGAGGCTGGACTGACCCCTATGAGATTCTTCATCGCGAAGATCCAGGTCACGAAGCTATAGCCTCCGTCTTGTCGCAAGACGGCGTGAAGCCAGTCTATTCCGGGGCGCTCATTGTGGGTTCGCGTCGCAGAGTGATTCTCGAAGGCAAGCGGGGCGAGGGAGAGTCGCTGATGCAGGGCAGGGCATTGCCCGAGCGCATCCCGGCTCGGATCGCGGCCGACATTCGTGCGCTTTTTGCTCATGCGGCGGCGGCCTTGGGACCCGTCCGGCTTGAATGGGTGCACGACGGAAGCCGAGCTTGGGTCGTCCAGCTTCATCGCGGCGCGACGGAAACGAGCAAAACGCAAATTACGGCCGGTGAGGCCGATCAGTGGATTCCGTTCGCACCGGCGCGGGGACTAGAGGCGCTCCGTGACCAACTAGCGCACTTGCCCAGCGGCGCTGGCTTGATTCTGAAAGGCAGGGTCGGATTGACGAGTCACATTGCCGACGTAATCCGCAAGGCGAACGTGCCGGCACGAATGGAAGCCTAGCCCTGGCCGAACCCGGCTCGCGACAGTAGCTGTCCCGGGGAGGGGCCCGGGCGTGCGTCGAGACGCTAGCGCAAGAGAACCTCCCGCAATATCCGCCGGATCGCCTCCGGCCGCGACGGCCCTTCGACCAAGCTCAGGACAAGCTTAGAAGCTCCGGCTGCTTCGCGATACAGGCGTCCCCGGCCTCCGCCGGGGCAGGCGAGGGCGGCGTCCAGCTCCGGATAGAGGCGCAGGCCGCTGTTCGGGCTGCCTTCCTGACAGGAAACAGAGGCCGTCACGGGAGTGAATCCCGTGACGTCAGTCCCGTCGACCTACAGGTCGCGGGCTGGCCGGCCGACCCCGGCTCTCCGCCTAAGCACGGCGGCCCCTTCGGGCCGGCGCGCTTAGGCTCGGCGGGGATTGGGCTTCAAAATCCTCCATCGCCGTGACCTCGTCCCGATGGACCAGCCAGGGATAATTGCGGAAGACGCCGCGATAGGGGAGGCAGACGTAGAACCAGTCGCCGTCCGGCTTTTCGAGGATGGCGACGACGAGGCAGCGCAGGCCGAGCTCCTCGCGGCGGCCGCCGAGCGGCCATTCGTCCTTCATGCCGGGATGCTCGCCGCCGACCTCGAGGTCGAAATGGTCGCCGCGGTTCCAGAAGGCGATGCGGCGGATGCGGCGGGCCGTGGTCGGATAGCCCTGTTCGAGCAAGAAGCAGCGAATCCCGTCGAGCGCGTCCTCCGCCATCGCCGCGTCGGCGGCGGCGGGAATGAAGAATTTCATGCCGCTCTCCCTCACCCTCCCGCGTCGCTCTTCCTCTGCAGGCGCCGCTCCGCCGCGGCGGTCGCGCCCTCCCGGCGCAGAGCTTCCACCTCGGCGACGGCTTCAGCCTTGCGCGCCTCGTCGGGCGGGGTGAAGGGGGGCTTGGGTTGGCGCTTTTTGTAGCGGCGCAGCGGCTTGCCGGTGCGCGGCGAGATCGGGGCGTCGTTCGCAGGCATGGCCCCTCCACCATGTTCCACATGGTCCCCCTCCCCTGCGAATGCAGGGGAGGAATGCTTGTCGCCGCCGTCCTGCCAGTTGCGCCAGTCCAGGCGCGCATCGTCGGGGTCGGGGAGCGGCGCGGGCAGCGACTTGTTCTGTTTTTCGTGCTGGAGCCGCGCCTGCTCCGCCCAGGCGGCGCGCTGGGCCTCGAGCTGCTTGGGCGTCAGCGCCGCGCGGCGGGCCTCGATCCCGGCGACGACCCGGTCGGCCTCGGCGGCGCCGCCGCCCTCGCCGAGGCTCTCCCAATGGTGCTCGCCCTCCGGCCTGTATTCGACCCAGTCGCCTTCGACGCCGCTTTCGAGCTCGCCGAGATAGTCGCCGGCCTCTTCCGGGCCGATGAAGAAGCGTTCGGGGTCGTTCTCCGGGTCGTCCTCGAGCGCGCGGCGGCGTTCGGCGCAGGCTTGGAGGGTGCGGTAGATCTCGGCCTGGGCCTCGGCGTCGAGCGCGACCCCTTCGAAGGCGTTGAGGATGTTCGCCGCTTCGTCGTCATTGGCGATTTGGGTGGGGGCGCCGGCGGGGCCGGAGATCACCGTCTTGACGGTTGTCGTGCTGGCTTCCGCCTTCGCCAAGGCTATGGCGGACGGGTCGGCGGCAGGGTCGGCCTGGGCCGCTCCTGCCGTCGCTCGGGTCGAGAAATAATTGACGGTGGTTTTGCGGCCCTGGGCGTCCTGGCCGTAGTGGCGCAGGATGAACATCAACAGGCGGTCGTTCTTCTTCCGGCGGAAGCCCATCAGCTTGCCGCCGACGAAGACCGGGACGAGCTGGCCCACCATCGCCCGGTGGAAGCACTCGTCCTTGACCGGCTGCAGGCCGATCGTCTGGGCGGCGTCCATCGCGGCGCGGAAGCTTTCCGCGCCGGGCTGGCGGCGGAGCTGGTAGACGCCCTCCGGGCTCATGTTGACCATCCGCGCGGCGATCGCGACGCAGCCGGTGTCGGCGAGCGCCTCGATGAAGGCGCGCTGGCGCTCCGGCGTCCAGCCGTCGTGGCGCGGGCGCTGGCGCGGCACCGGCGTGAAGTCCGGCAGCTGCGCGGCGGCGACGGGACGGCGAATGGCCTTGCGACTCACCATCCTGGGAACATAACAGGAACAGCGAGTAAATAGCAAGGGCCGTCACGGGAGTGAATCCCGTGACGTCGGTCCTGTCGACCTGTAGGTCGCAGGCCGTCCGGCCGAGCCCCGCTCTTCGCCCAAGCGCGGCGGCGTTTCACGCCGGCGCGCTTGGGTCTCGGCGGGCTACGGCGCTACCAGCGGCGCCAGGTGCAGACGCGGACGCGGTGGTGATAGCGCCAGACCCAGCGGCAGACGCGGTGGCGGCGATTGTGGTTGCGCCAGCCATGATGTCGGCCGCGCTCCCAACCTTCGTGGCGGCCGTTGTCGTCGCGCATCGTCCGGTCGTGATGCTCATATTGGTCGCGCGGCGGCTGCGCAGCCTCGGCCGCGGCCGGCAGGCTGAAGCTCGTGAGCGCGATCGCCGCCGCGGCGGCCAGCTTGACGATGTTCATTGGCTTACTCCTTGGACACGTCCCCTGTGGGAGGCGTAACGAACGAGGGGGCGGAGGGCTCCCATCGCGAAATCGTTTGCGCTCGGCGGCGAATGCGCCCACGCCCGAGGGCGAACGGGCCGCGCGCCCGCCCCCTTTTTCGAAGGAACGATTCATGAGCACGTCCGAGGACTATCAGGCGAAGGCCGAAGAGACGCTGGCCCAGCTCGCCGCCGCGACCAGCGAAAGCGAGCGGACCCGGCTGAGGCGCGCGCACGGCGCCTATCTCAAGCTGGTCAGCCACGGCGCCGAGGCGGCCGAGCGGGCGGCGATGCGGCCGCCGCCGCGGATCGTCCCCGAAAAGCCGAGCGCCGCCGCGGGCCCGAAGCTGCAGGGCTGGTCGATCAGGTAAGCCGGACGGCGCGCCAGGCGGAATCGGTGCCGGTCATCGCGGCGTCGGCGATCGTGCCGGCATAAACGCGGCCGCCGGCGCTAAAGCGCAAGGCGGTGCCGCGCAGGACCGCGCCTTCGAGCGCGAGCACCCGGCCGCCGCCGGCCATCGTCCCGGTCACGTCCTGGTAGGTCTGGTCGAGGTCGAGGGTGAAGCTCTCGCCGCCGGCGCCGGTCAGCGCCCAGCGGCCGCCGGCGATCGCCGGGACGATCCACAGGAAGATGCGGCGGCCCTCGTGGCGCTCCTCGGCTTCGGCGCGCCAGTCGCCCATGTCGAAGGCGTGGCTGACGATGCGGGCGCCGGGCCTCAATTCGGTGAGCAGGCGCGGGCGCAGCGCGAGGTTGATCCGCGGCAGCAGATAGAGGGCGATCACGGTGGCGTCGTAGATGGGGGTGCGGAACAGGTCCTGGCGGCGGAAGCGGACATGGGCCTCGACCCCGGCGATCCGCGCCGCCGCAGCCGCCTCCTCGATCCGCAGCGGATCGAGGTCGACGCCCAAAGCGCGGGCGCCGCGCCGCGCCGCCGCCACCGCGATCCGGCCGTCGCCGCAGCCGAGGTCGATGAGGTAGTCTGACGGGCCGACCAAAGCGAGGTCGAGCATGCGCTCGACCAAAGTATGCGGAGTCGGCACGAACGGGATGTCGAGCTCCGGCGCCGCGAAGCCGCCGAGCAGGGGCAGCAAAGATGCGGCCAGGACTTCGCGGCGGGTGAGCTCCATTCGCGGAGCATGCGCTTGCATCGCCGCGCCGCCAAGGCCATTTGCTGGCGATGACCACGCCCCCTCTGAAGGCCATGATCCTGCCGGTGACGCCGCTCAGGCAGAATTGCTGCCTGATCTGGTGCACCGCGACGATGAAGGGCGCGTTCACCGATCCGGGCGGCGACCTTCCCCGGCTGAAGGCGGCCGCCGCCGAGCAGGGGGTCGCGATCGAGAAGATCCTGCTGACCCACGGCCATATCGACCATTGCGGATCGGCCAAGATCCTGGCGGACGAGCTCGGCGTCAAGATCGAGGGGCCGCACGAGGCCGACCGCTTCTGGATCGCGCGGCTCGAGGATGACGGCCGCGCCTACGGGATCACCGGCAAGGTCTTCGAATCCGACCGCTGGCTGGTCAACGGCGACACCGTCACGGTCGGGAATTTGACGTTCGACGTCTATCATTGCCCGGGCCACACCCCCGGCCATGTCGTCTTCCACCACCCGGCCTCGCGGCTGGCGATCGTCGGCGACGTATTGTTCCAGGGCTCGATCGGCCGGACCGACTTCCCGATGGGCAACCACCAGGATCTGATCGACGCCATCACCGGCCGGCTCTGGCCGCTGGGCGACGACACCGCCTTCGTCCCCGGCCACGGCCCGATGAGCACCTTCGGCCAGGAGCGCCGCACCAACCCGTTCGTCGCCGACCGGGTGCTGGCGCGGTAGGGGACAGTCACTTTCACGCGCGGCGGTGCGGGGTTTCCAATGCCGCGGCTGAAAGTGACTGTCCCTAGGCGGTGCGGCCGGGGCCGATCATGATTTCGTGCGGCTGCGGGGATGCCGGCGGCATTCGGTAGGCGAAGGAGAGCGCCCAGCCGGCGAGGCCGACGAGGATGAGCGCGTTCATTCCCATGCCGACCATCCGGAGCCGGCTCGGCGACGGACGGTCCATGCCGAAGGCGTGGGCGATGCGGGCGAGGATGAAGGCGATGCCGGCCGCCCAGAGGATGCGCCGGTCGCCGCCGGCGAGCTCGATCAGGCCGATCAGGATGAGGACGATCGGCATGTTCTCGACGTAATTGCCGTGCGCCCGGATCCGGCGCAGCAGCGCCTCGTTGCCGCCGTCGCCGAGCCCGATCCTGAACTGGCGCCGGACCCGGCTGACCCGGCCGGCGAGCCAGATGAGCAGGATCGCGGCGGCGCCGGCGAGCGTGAGCGTGATCGGCAGGATCATGGGACTTCCCCTCTCTGGCGCAGGATTTGCACGGGGCCGCCCCGCTTGCAACCGCGCGCGAATCCGCTATAGGCCGCTCCCTTCACGCGAGAGCATCCGGCCGCGAGGCCAGCGGCCGGCCGGCCGTTGATCCGTGGTCCCGTTTCTCGCCAGACCAGAACCACATTCAAGCAGGTGCCACGATGGCCGTCCCCAAGAGAAAAACCTCGCCCTCCAAGCGCAACATGCGCCGCAGCCACGACGCGCTGAAGCCGACCCAATATCAGGAATGCCCCAATTGCGGCGAATTGAAGCTGCCGCACAATGTCTGTCCGAGCTGCGGCCATTATAAGGGGCGTGAAATCCTGAAGACCGAGGCGTAAGACAGCACCGTTCCGCAACGGGAGACGGCTAGAGTGGGCAGCGCGCCGCGGATCGCAATCGACGCGATGGGTGGCGATTCCGGCCCGGCCGTGATGGTCGGCGGCGCCGCCATCGCCTTCGACCGGCGCGACGATCTGAGCTTCCTGCTGTTCGGCGACGAGCGCGCGATCCGCTTCGAGCTCGCCAAGCACCCCCGCCTCGCGCGGGCCGCCGAGATCGTCCATTGCGACGACGTCATCTCCGGCGACGACCGGCCGAGCCAGGCGATCCGCCGCGCCAAGACGACCTCGATGGGGCAAGCGATCGCCGCGGTGAAGGACGGCGAGGCGCAGGCGACCGTCTCCGGCGGCAATACCGGCGCGCTGATGGCGATGGCCAAGCTCGCGCTCAGGACGATGCCGGGCATCCACCGGCCGGCGCTGGCGGCGCTGCTGCCGACGCTCGGCGACAACGACACCGTCATGCTCGACCTCGGCGCCAACACCGAATGCGACGTCGACAATCTCGTCCAGTTCGCGGTGATGGGCGCGGCCTATGCCCGGGTGGTGCTCGAGCTCGAACGGCCGCGGGTGCAGCTGCTCAACATCGGCACCGAGGAGCTGAAGGGCACCGACGAGCTGAAGGCGGCGGCGGCGATCCTGCGCGGCTCGCAGCATCTCCACATGCGCTTCGACGGCTTCATCGAGGGCGACAAGATGTCGCGCGGCGACACCGACGTCGTCGTCACCGACGGCTTTTCCGGCAACATCGCGCTGAAATCGCTCGAGGGCACCGCCCGGTTCGTCACCGATTTGCTGCGGCGCGCCTTCACCTCCTCGGTCCGCTCGAAGATCGGCTTCCTGATCTCGCGCCCGGCGACCGAATTGCTCCGCCACCATCTCGACCCCAACAACCACAATGGCGCCGTCTTCCTCGGCCTCAACGGGATCGTCGTGAAGAGCCACGGCAGCGCCAACGAAGCCGGCGCCGCCAATGCGATCCGGGTCGCGGCGCGGATGGTGCGCGAGGATCTGACCCGCAAGATCACCGAGGATCTCGCCAACGTCTCGGCCCGCAGCGCCGAGCTGGCGGCGGCGAAATGACGCGCCGCTCCCGAATCGTCGGCACCGGCGCCGCGCTGCCGCCGCGGCGGGTCACCAACGCCGAGCTGGCGGAGCGGGTCGACACCACCCACCAATGGATCGTCGAGCGCACCGGCATCGAGGCGCGCCACATCGCCGCGGACGGCGAGACGACGGCGACGCTGGCGACCGAAGCGGCGCGGAACGCGCTCGCCGCGGCCGGCGTCGAGCCCAAGCAGATCGGCCTGATCGTGCTCGCCACGGCGACCCCCGACCAGACCTTCCCGGCGAGCGCGACCCTGGTCCAGACCGCATTGGGGATCGACGACTGCATCGCCTTCGACGTCGCCGCGGTCTGCACCGGCTTCCTCTATGCGCTCTCGGTTGCCGACAACATGCTGAAGGGCGGGATGGCCGATCATGCGCTGGTGATCGGCGCGGAGACGTTCAGCCGCATCCTCGACTGGGAGGACCGGTCGACCTGCGTCCTGTTCGGCGACGGCGCCGGCGCGGTCGTGCTCAGGGCCGAGGAGAGCGGGGACCGGGGCATCCTCGCCACCAAGCTCCACGCCGACGGCCGCCACAACCAGCTGCTCTTCGTCGACGGCGGCGTTTCGACCACCGGCACGGTCGGCAAGCTCCGGATGAAGGGCAAGGAGGTGTTCCGCCACGCGGTCGCCAATCTCGCCGACGTGCTCAACGAGACGCTCGCGGCGACCGGGCATCACGCCGACGAGATCGACTGGGTGGTGCCGCACCAGGCCAACAAGCGCATCCTCGACGCGACCGCGAGGAAGCTCGGCCTCGACCCCGCCAAGGTGATCGTCACCGTCGACCAGCACGCCAACACGTCCGCCGCCTCGGTGCCGCTCGCGCTCGACGTCGCGGTCCGGGACGGGCGAATCAAGCCCGGCGACCTCATCATGCTCGAAGCAATGGGCGGCGGCTTCACCTGGGGCGCAGCCCTGGTCCGTTACTGATTGAAATAGCGGGCAAGAGTCGGATTGCGCTCAAAGCTAAGCTGCTCTACTGTTGGACTTTGAAGACCGGGAGGGGGACAGCTCCATGGCCGACGCTGGCACGATCAGGAAACCGTCCGTGGGCACGCTGACCCGCGCCGACCTCGCCGATATCGTCCATCGCGAGATCGGCTTGTCGCGCGCCGAATCGGCGGGCATCGTCGAGGGCATCCTCCACCATATGTGCGCGTCGCTCGCCGACGGGCAGAACGTGAAGATTTCCGGCTTCGGCAGCTTCATCCTGCGCGACAAGGGCGAACGGGTCGGCCGCAATCCCAAGACCGGAGTCGAAGTGCCGATCGCGCCGCGGCGCGTGCTCACTTTCCGCGCCAGCCAGATCATGCGCGAGCGGATCGCCCGCGCCGGCTGAGCCGAATGGCCGCCGAATCCTTACGCAAGAGCGACCTCGCCTTCCGGACGATCGGTGAGCTTTCCGCCGACCTCGGCGTCCCCCAGCACATCCTGCGCTATTGGGAGACCCGCTTTCCGCAGCTGAAGCCGCTGCAGCGCGCCGGCAACCGCCGCTACTACCGCCCCGACGACGTCGCCTTGGCCAAGCGCATCCACCGCCTGCTCAACCAGGACGGCTATACCATCCGCGGCGTCCAGCAATTGCTGCGCAAGGGCGACGACAATGCCGGTGAAGCCGCCATCGCGGCGACCGCGCCGACGCCGGCCAACCAGCATGCCCCCTTCCCGAGCGAGCAGCTCCGCGCGATCCGCCGGACCCTGGCCGACGCGCTGGCGGAGAGCGACTCCTAACTCGTCATTCCGGCGAAGGCCGGAATCCATGAACACCAGCGATTGCGGATGGACCTCCGACCCCGGGTTCATGGATCCCGACTTTCGTCGGGATGACTCAGAGGGGGCTAAGGTCGCGCGGCCTGATGAATCGGGTCAATGTGCCGGCCCCTTCGACGACGTCGCGCCAATGGTCGATCGGGAAGGCGATCTCGGCCAGCGCGCCGGTCGGGTATTTGACCGCCACCTCGTCGCGCAACGGGCCGGCGCCGCCGAGCAGCAAGGCGAGCCGCTCCATGCCGGGATTGTGGCCGACGATCAGCAGGCCGGCGCAGGCATCGGCGGTGCCGCGGACGAGCGCCAGCAAGGTGTCGAGCGAGGCGAGATAGACGCGCTCGTCATAGACCGGGGCGAGCCTGGCGCAGGTTTCGGCGAGCCCGTCGATCGTTTCGGTGACTCGTGCCGCCGGCGAGGCGATCACGCAATCGAAGACGAGGCCGAGCGCGCGCATCTCGCGGCCCATCGCCCGCGCCGCCTCGCGCCCGCGCGCGTTGAGCGGCCGCTCGAAATCGGTCGCCGACGGATCGTCCCAGCCCGACTTAGCGTGGCGCAGCAGCGTCAGCGTCTTCATCGGCCGGCACGGTAGCGGATGCGAGCCGCAGGCGCACCCGCTCGATCGCTTCGGCGAGCGGCAGGCGAATGACACGGACGCCGGGCGGGAAAGCGGTCAGGAGCCGGCTCGGCGTCGCCGCGGAGAGGAGGATGAACATCCCCCTGTCCTGCTGCCGCCGGATCAGCCGGCCGAACGCCTGGGCGAGGCGGGCGCGGACCACGCGGTCGTCATAGTCGGTGCCGCCGCCGGCAGCGCGGCGGGCGGCGTGGAGCACGTCGGGCCGCGGCCAGGGCACGCCCTCCATCACCACCAGCCTCAGCGAATCGCCGGGGACGTCGACGCCGTCCCTGAGCGCATCGGTGCCGAGCAAAGAGGCGCGGGGATCGTCGCGGAAGATGTCGACCAGCGTGCCGGTGTCGATCGGGTCGACATGCTGGGCGTAGAGCGGCAGGCCGATACGGGCGAGACGGTCGGCGATGCGGGCGTGGACCGCGCGCAGCCGCTGGATCGCGGTGAACAGGCCCAACGTGCCGCCCTCGGCCGCCTCGATCAGCCGCGCATAGGCGCCGGCCAAAGCGGCGAGGTCGCCCTTCTTCACGTCGGTGACAACCAGCACCTCGCTGTTGGCGGCATAATCGAACGGGCTCGCCGCCTCGAAGCGGCCGGCGGCATGGGCGAGATGGCGGGCGCCGGTGCGCGCCTCGGCATTGGCCCAGTCCGGGCTGCCGCCGCGCAAGGTCGCCGAGGTGACGAGCACGCCGTGGGCGGGCTTCAGCACCGCCTCGGCCAGCGGCCGGGTCGGGTCGAGCCAGTGGCGGTGGAGACCGAGGTCATATTCGCGGCCCTCGACCCGCTCGACGCTGAGCCAGTCGACGAAATCGGCATCGGCCGGACCGCCGATCCGCGCCGCGAGCGCGATCCACGCCTGCAGCGTCTGGACCCGCCAGGAAAGGCCGCCGATCGCGCCCTCGACGCGGGCGCGGGCCGGGGCGTCGAGCCAGTCGGGGGCGTCCTCGAGCACGGCCTCGAGCCTGTTGCCGAGGGCGACGAGCGGGCGCAGCAAAGTTTCGAGCGCCTCGAGCGCGGGCGCCGCGGCTTCGACCAAAGCCGGGTCCAGCTCGGCCATTTCGGTCTCGAGGCCGTAGCCGGCGTCCTGGGCGGTGGCGCGGGCGTAGACGGTGCCGCGCACCGCGGCCAGCAAAGTCTCGACCGGGCCGAACGGCTGCCCTTCGGCGATCCGCTGCAGCCATTGGTCGCCGGGCAGCGCGCCCGCCATTTGCACCGCCGTATCGAGCGCGAGCGCGCCGGCCTCGTCATAGGAGGCGACGTCCATCAGCCGGGCGGCGAGGCCCCGGCGGCGGCCGCGCGCCTTGCCTTCGGGGCCGACGATCCAGCGGCGCAATTCGATCGCCTCCTGGCCGGTGAAGGCGGCGGCGAAGGTCGAATCGGCGGCGTCGAACAGATGATGGCCCTCGTCGAACACGATCCGCGTCGGCGGCTGCCCGCCATCCCTCCCCCGCGCCGCGTTGACCATCACCAAAGCGTGGTTGGCGATGACGAGGTCGGCATCCTGGCTCGCGCGCGCCGATCGCTCGATGAAGCAGCGGCGGTAATGGGGGCAGCCGGCATAGACGCATTCGCCGCGCCGGTCGGTCAAAGCGGCGGCGCCGGCGCGGCGGAAGAGCGAGGTCAGCCAGCCCGGCAGATCGCCGCCGACCATGTCGCCGTCCTTCGAATAGGCCGCCCAGCGCGCGACCAATTGGGCGAGGATCGCGGCGCGGCCGGCGAAGCCGCCCTGGAGCGCGTCCTCGAGGTTCAGGAGGCAGAGATAATTCTCCCGGCCCTTGCGAATGACGATCTTGCGCTTCCGCTCGGCGGCATCGGGGAAGAGCCGGGCGCCCTCGCGGTCGAGCTGGCGCTGCAGCGCCTTGGTGTAGGTCGAGATCCAGACCGCGCCGTCGGCCTGCTCGGCCCAGAGCGAGGCGGGGGCGAGATAGCCCAGGGTCTTGCCGATCCCGGTGCCGGCCTCGGCGAGCAGCAGATTGGGCTGGTCCTCGACCGTCCGCGGCGCGAACACCGCCGCCGCCGCGGCCGCATAGTCGCGCTGGCCCTGCCGCGTCTCGGCGTCGCCGCCGACCAGCCGTTCGAGACGGTCCGACGTGTCGGCCAGGCCGACCCTGATCGGCCGCGGCTGCGGGCGGCCGCCGCCTTCCTCCCATTCGGGGAGCTTCGAGAACAGCCAGGGCTCGTCGCGCTCGGGCTTCCTGAGCCGCTCGGCGACGGCGCCCGCCCAGGGCCAGCGCAACCGCCAGAGCGCCTGCGCGCTCGCCCAGGCGCCGCCGCGCTCGGGCCAGTCGGCTTCGAGCACCGCCAGCAGCCCCGCCGCCGCCTCGCGCAGGAAGCCCGCCGCTTCGCCGTCGCCGGCCGGCTCGGCGAGGGCGAGCGCGTGGGCGATGCCCCTGGGCGTCGGCACCGCGAAGCGGGCCGGGTGGACGAAGGCGAACAGCTCGAGCAGGTCGAGACCCGAGAGGTCCGGATAGCCGAGCCGGCTGCCGACCAGGGGCGCGTTCAGCATAATCATCGGCGTCTCGGCCGCCCGCGCGATCGCCTGGCCGCGGCCGACCGCCTCGGTCCGCCCGTCGGGCCAGGCGATCCAGATCCCGCCATGGGTTGCGTGCAGCGCCGGATAAGGCAAAGAGGCCGCCATCCGCTTCACATGGCGCAAGCGGAACGAAAGGGCAACGGGTGGCGGTGTCTCCGGAACTGCGCGAAGCCGCGAAGGTCAGCAAGGCCTGGCCCTATGAGGAGGCGCGCAAGCTGCTCAAGCGCTACCCCGACGGGCCGGGCGACAAGGCGATCCTGTTCGAGACCGGCTACGGCCCCTCGGGGCTGCCCCATCTCGGCACCTTCCAGGAGGTGGCGCGGACCTTGATGGTCCGCCACGCGCTGGCGGAGATGGTCGACTGGCCGAGCCGGCTGATCGCCTTCTCCGACGACATGGACGGGATGCGCAAGGTGCCGCCCGGGGTGCCGCACCAGGATTTGATGCACGAACATCTCGACCAGCCGCTCTCCAAGGTGCCCGATCCGTTCGGCTGCGGCCACAAGAGCTATGCCGACCACAATAACGGCATCTTGCGCCAGTTCCTCGACCGGTTCGGCTTCGACTACGAGTTCCTCGCCTCGTCCGATTGCTACGCCTCGGGCCGGTTCGACGAGACGCTCAAAAGCGTGCTGCGCCATTACGATGCGATCATGGACGTGATGCTGCCGACCCTGGGCGAGGAGCGGCGCAGGACCTATTCGCCGGTGCTGCCGATCAGCGCGAGGAGCGGCAAGGTGCTGCAGGTGCCGATCGCGCTGATCGATCCCGAAACCGGGCTGGTCGCGTTCGAGGATGAGGGCCGGCGCGTCGAGCAGTCGATCCTGTCGGGTGGCGCCAAGCTGCAATGGAAGGTCGATTGGGCGATGCGCTGGGTCGCGCTCGGGGTCGACTATGAGATGTCGGGCAAGGACCTGATCGACTCCGTCACCCACAGCTCGAAGATCGCCCGCATCCTTGGGCATAGGCCGCCCGAAGGGTTCAATTACGAGATGTTCCTCGACGAGAATGGCGAGAAGATCTCCAAGACCAAGGGCAATGGCGTCACCATCGACGAATGGCTGAGCTACGCGCCGGAGGAAAGCCTCGCTTTCTACATCTACCGCGAGCCCAGGAAGGCGAAGCAGCTGAGCCTGTCGGTGATCCCCAGGGCGGTCGACGAATATGAGCAGTTCCTCGCCGCTTATCCCGGGCAGGAGATCGAGAAGAAGCTCGGCAACCCGGTCCACCACGTCCATGCCGGCGAGGTGCCGCCGGCGCGGATGCCGATCAGCTTCGCGTTGCTCTTGAACCTGGTCGCGGTCGCCTCGACCGATGACAAGCATCTGCTGTGGGGCTTCGTCCAGCGCTACTGCCCCGAAGCGGCGCCCGAGACCCATCCCGAGCTCGACCGGCTGCTCGACTTCGCGCTCGCTTATTTCCGCGACTTCATCGCCGATTCGCTGCTGCACCGCGCGCCGAGCGAGATCGAGGCGGCGGCGCTCCAGGACCTCGACGCGCGGCTGGCGGGCTTGCCCGAGGATGCCGACGCAGAGACGATCCAGACCGAGGTCTATGAGGTCGGCAAGGCGCACCCGTTCGAATCCTTACGCGACTGGTTCAAGGCGCTTTACGAGACGCTGCTCGGCACCAGCCAGGGCCCCCGCATGGGCAGCTTCATCGCGCTTTACGGGATCGACAATAGCCGCAAGCTGATCGCGGAGGCATTGGCGCGCCGCGCCTAACTACTCCCTCCCCTTGATGGGGAGGGCCGGGGTGGGGTGAACCTTGGCGACCCCCGCCGAGCGGGCGGAGAATCCACCCCCACCCTACCCTCCCCCATCAAGGGGGAGGGGATGAGCATCAGCGCGCCGGCGGCCCGGCCCGCCGGCTCGCGATCCATTCGTCGATCTTGCGCTCAAGCACGGTCAGCGGCAGGGCGCCGGTCATCAGGATTTGGGCGTGGAACTCCTTGAGGTCGAAGCGGCGGCCGAGCTCCGCTTCCGCGCGGTGCCTGAGCTCGAGGATCTTCAATTGGCCGATCTTGTAGGCGAGCGCCTGGCCGGGAATGGCGATGTAGCGCTCGACCTCGGCGGTGACCTCGGTCTCGCTCATGCCGCTGTTGGCGAGCATGTACTGGATCGCCTGCTCGCGGGTCCAGCCCTTGGCGTGGATGCCGGTGTCGACGACCAGCCGCATCGCCCGCAGCATCTCGTCGTTGAGGCCGCCGAAGCGCTGCAGCGGATCGGTCTCCATGCCGAGCTCGTCCCACAAAGTCTCGGCGTAGAGCGCCCAGCCCTCGACATAGGCGGTGTTGCCGCCGAAGCGCATGAAATTGGGCAGCTCGGCATTCTCGTTGGCGAGGCTGATCTGGAAATGGTGCCCGGGAATGCCTTCGTGCAGGTAGAGCGTCTCCATGCCGTAAGTGCGCCGCGAGGGCAGATCGTAGGCGTTGTAATAGAAGACGCCCGGCCGCGACCCGTCCGGGGTGCCGTCATTGTAGGAGCCGCCGGCCTCGTTGCGCTCGCGGAACGCCTCGACCTCGCGAATCTCCATCGGGGTGCGCGGGATGGTCGAGAAGATGGTACGGACGTGCGCGTCGACCCGCCGGCCGATCGCCAGATAATGGTCGCGCAGCCATTCGCGGCTCGGCGGCGCGAAGCGCGGGTCGGTGCGCAGATAGTTGAAATAGTCGGCGAGCGTTCCGGGCCGGCCGGCGGTCCGCCGGATCGCGTCCATCTCGGCGCGGATCCGCGCCACCTCGCGCAGGCCGAGCTCGTGGATCTGGTCGGCGCTGAGCCGCAGCGTCGTATTCTCCTGGATGAGGTGCGCGTAGAGCCGGTCGCCGCCCGGCATCGCGGCGAGGCCGACGCCGTCGCGGGCGCGCGGCAGATAGTCGTTCTGGAGGAAGTCGCGCAGCCGCCGGTAGGCGGGGAAGATGGTGTCGCGGACGACCGCGGCATAAGCGGTGCGCAGCCGCGCCCGATCGGCTTCGGGGACCGCGTCCGGGAAGGTCAGCACCGGCGCGTAATAAGGCGAGGCCTCGGGCGCGTCGCGCAGCTGGGTGTCGAGCTGTTCGATGACGTTGCGGATGGTGAGCTTGGTCTCGACCACGCCCGAGGCCATGCCCTCGCGGAACCGGCCGATGGCGACGTCGATCTGCGACGCGAACTCGCGGTGGCGGGTGAGGTTGTTGTCATAATCCTCGACGTTGCGGAACGGCGCGGCGCCGTGGCCCGAAGCGAACACCGGATAGAAGGTGTGGAAGCCCGAGAAATGATTGATCGGCCGGACCGCGGTCAGCGCCAGCATGTCGGGCTGGACGTCGGCGAGGTCGTTCGTGCGCTGATATTGGAAGACGTCGTAGGCGAGCCGGTCGGTCGGGTTGAGCGAGGCGCGGTCGATCGCATGCAGCGCGGCGAGGTCACGCTCGGCGGCGGCGCGTTCGGCGGCGAAATAGGCATCGCTGAGGTAGTCGCCCAAATGGGCGGCGTAGCGATAGTCGCCGCGGAACATGCCGGCGATCGGGTTGCGGCGCAGATTGTCCTCGTCGCTGTCGTGAAACAGCTGCCGCAGGCGCGCGTCGGCCAACTGGTCGGCGGCGGCGGCGGCGGCGGCGGGCACGGGCGCGGGCGCGGTCTGGGCGAAGGCGGGGGTCGAGGCGAGAAGCAGGAACAGAGCGGGCAGGGATCGGGCGGCCATGGGGTTTCTTCCGGGCTGGAGTCGTAACTACGGGCTCAATAGAGCGTGACCGGGACGTAGCCCCAGGGGCGCTCGCGGTGCCATTTGGTGATGATGTATTTGGTGCCGGCGAGGACCGGCATGCCCTGGTGGAGCGAGAAATGGTTGGGCTCGCCGATCGCGTTCAGATTGTTCCAGGCGAGCAGATTGCCGGTGCGCGGCGCGACCTTGAGGCCGGCCTTCTCGAACGCGGTCTGGCCGCCGCCCTCGGGCTCGTTCAGGAAGATCATCGCCGTCCAGGTGCGCTGGCCGCCGCTCTTCTCCATTTCGGGCCAGTAAGGCTGGTCGCGGTAGAAGAAATCGTGGTGCGGCTTGAACTGCTGGCCGACCGCGTAGCGCTGGCCCTGGATCGTTTCGCCGTGAAGCGGGTCGATGCCGAGCAGCCCTGTGAGCTTCGCCTCGATCCCCTGCACGACCGGATCGAGCGGATCGAGGTTGCAGCTCTCGCTGGTACGGAATTCGGGGTCGGCGGTCGGCGCCAGCAATTGCGAGGGGACGCGCTGGGCATCGATCCGCTCGACCAGCTGGTCGCACTCCGCCTGACCGAGGAATTCGCGGACGACGAAGATGTCGAGGTCGTTCGAAGGGATCTTGAACGCCTTCGGATGGCGGGCGAGGCGCTCCTTGACCTCGTGCCCGATCAGGATCTTGTAATCGGCACCCATCGCTCACTCCACCACCCGGCCGCGGACCATGACGAAGCCGACATGCTGCAGCAGGCGGACGTCGGCCAGCGGGTCGCCGTCGACCGCGATCAGATCGGCCGACAGGCCGGGCGCGATCCGGCCGACCTCGCTCTCGAGGCCGAGCAGGCGGGCGGCGCCGGTGGTCGCGGCGGCGATCGCCTCCGCCGGGGTCATGCCGGCGCGCTCGACCAGCTCGACGAACTCGCCGGCGTTGCGGCCATGGTCGTAGACGCCGGCGTCGGTGCCGAACACGACCGGCACTCCGGCCTGATGGGCGAGCCGGGCGGCGCGGCCCACGACTTCGAGCGTCATCCGCACCTTGCCCTCGACCAGCGGCGTGTAGATGCCGCGCCCCAATCGCTCGCGGATGCCGACGAAGGCCATCAGGGTCGGCACCAAAGTGGTGCCGCGCTGGCGCATCAGCTGGATCGTCGCGGGACTCGCGAAAGTGCCGTGCTCGATCGAATCGACGCCGGCGCGGACCGCGGCGGCGATCCCCTCGTCGGCATGGGCGTGGGCGGCGACCTTGAGGCCGAGCGCGTGGGCGGTCTCGACGATCGCCCGCATCTCGGCGTCGGTGAAGGACTGGCCAAGGCCGCGGTCGCCCTGGGAGAGGACGCCGCCGGTGGCGTGGAACTTGACGACGTCGGCGCCGGCCCGCGCCAGCTCGCGCACCCGCGCCGCGCATTGCTCGGGCCCGGTGCAGGTGTTGTGGCCGTCCAGCACCGCCATCACTTCGGGGCGGAAGCCGGCGACGTCGCCATGGCCGCCGATCGTCGACAGCGCCTGGCCGGAGACGAGCATGCGCGGCCCCGGCACCAGCCCTTCCTCGATCGCCCGCCTGAGCGCGAAGCCGGCGGTGCCCGGCGAGCCCAGATCGCGGACGGTGGTGAAGCCGGCGCGCAACGTGGTCAGCGCATTGTGGGCGCCGACCAGAGCGAGATAGTCGTCGGTCTGGATCGCCTCCTGCCAGAACGGGTTGCCGGGCACGCTCATCAGGTGGACGTGGGCGTCGATCAGGCCGGGCAGGACGGTGCGGCCGGATAGGTCGATCAGGCGGGCGCCCGCGGGCGCCGGCGTCAGGCCGGGCGCGACCGCGGTGATGCGGCCGTCGACGATGGTGACGGTCGACGGGCCCTGGACCGGCCGGGACGGATCGGCGAGCAGGTGGCCGGCATGGACGATCAGGGTTTCGGCCGCCGCCGGGACGCCGGCGACAAGGAGCAGAAGGAAGGCAAGCAGGCGCGCGAACATGGACCGAATCCCCGGAAAAGGAGGCCGCTTCCATGCGACAGAGCGCGGCGCCCTGACAAGCGAAAAGCCCGGAGCGATTGCTCGCCCCGGGCCTCGTTCCCGCTCGCTGGGAAGCTCGCGCTACCAGAAGAAGTCGTAGATCGCGTCGATCACTTCGCCGCTGTAAACGTCGACCAGCAGGACGTCGTTATAATAGCGGACCCACTGGGTCCCCGGCGGGGCCGGCGGCAGGCGGTACTGCCAGGGATCGCCGAGCCAGTAGTTGCGGCCGAAGAAGAGCGGCTCGAGGAAGAAGCCGATATCGAAGCGATTGTAGCCGTAGCCGCGATAGGGCGAATAATAGGGCCCGATGCGGAAGATATTGCGGTTGCTGTAGCGCCAGCGCTGCCAATCGTAGCGATTGTTGTCGCGCCAGCTCCGGTTCCAGTCGTTGCGCCGGTTGGTGCGGTCGCCACGCCAGTTGCGGTCGTTGCGGCGGCCCTCGTAGCGCTGGTTGCCGTAGCTTTGCTGGTTGCGGCGCTCGAGCTCCTGATAGTGACGCAGCTGCGGCGAGTTGGGATCGCCCTGCCAGGCCTGCGGATAGATGCTGCCCTGGTTGTTGTTGCCGCCGCGCCAGTTGCCGCGACTGCCGTTGTCGCCGCGATTGCGATCGCCGCGATCGCCGCGATTGCCGTCGCCGCCGCGGTAGCGGCTGCCGCCGTCGCCGCGCTGGCGCTCGACGACCTGGACCTGCTGCTGCTGCTGCTGCTGGACCTGGGGCTGAGGCGCCGGCTGCGCTTCCTGCCGCTCCTGGCGCCGCTCGGCGCGGGCCGCGCGGCCGTCGCCGTTGCCGTCATTCTCGTTCTGGCTGCGCGCGCCGCGGCCGCCGCGGTCGCGGTTGTGCCAATCCTGCGCTTCGGCCGCGATCGGGGTCATCACCGTCGCCGCCAAGATCAAACCCATCAATGCCTTGCGCATCGACCTACTCCTGTTCTCGTTGCCGGCGGCCACCCCGCCGTTTGATGGACGACTTGTGCCGAATCACGGATGAGCGGTTGCTGAACCGCGCCGTCAGGATCGCGACAGCAAATGAACAACTTAGCGCCGGCGCGGCGGCGCGGGCGGCGGCGGCCGCAGCGACGGGACCGCGCGCGCCGCGTCCTCCGGGCCGATGCCCGGCGGCGGCGCGGCGGCGACCTGCTCCTGGCCGGTCTTGATCCGGGCGGCGCGGCGGATCGATTCGCGCAGCCGCGGATAGATGCCGCAGCGGCAGATGTTGGGGATGGCGGCGTCGATCTGCGCGTCGGTCGGGCTGTCGTTGCGGTCGACGAGGGCGGCGGCGGCCATGATCACCCCCGGGATGCAATAGCCGCATTGCGGGACCATGTCGGCGGCGAAGGCCTGCTGGACCGGGTGCGAGCGGTCGCGCGACAGGCCCTCGATGGTGGTGACGAAGCTGCCCTCCAAAGCGGAAATCGGGACGCGGCAGCTGCGCACCGCATTGCCGTCGACATGGACCATGCAGGCGCCGCAATGGCCGGTGCCGCAGCCGAACTTGGTGCCGGTGAGGTTGGAGGCGTCGCGCAACGCCCAGAGCAGAGGCGTCGCCGGGTCCATCCGGTAGTGGACGGGCTGGCCGTTCACGGTAAAGCTGGTCATGGCGCGGTTTGTATAAGCGGAGCGGGATGATGGGAAGCGAGCGGATCGCGGTCGAGGTCGCCGAGGGCGTCGCCCATGTCGAGCTGGCGCGGCCCGACAAGTATAACGCGATGGACAAGGAGATGTTCGCCGCGATCGGCGACGCGTTCCGCGCGCTCGGGCGCGACGGCGCGGTGCGGGCGATCCTGCTCTCCGGGCGCGGCCGGCATTTCACCGCCGGGCTCGACCTCGATTATGCCGCGAAGCAGTTCGGCGCGAACCCGGATCCCGGGCGGGCGGCCGAAGCGCGGCTCAGGCATGTCGAATGGCTGCAGGACGCGTTCAGCGCCCTCGAGGCGGGGCGGGCGCCGGTGATCGCCGCGATCCACGGCGGCTGCATCGGCGCCGGGGTCGATCTCGCATCGGCCTGCGACCTTCGCGTCGCCAGCGCCGACGCCTTCTTCCAGGTCGCCGAAGTCGACGTCGCGATCACCGCCGATCTCGGCACGCTGCAGCGGCTCGGCCACCTGATCCCCCAGGGCGTGTTGCGCGAGCTCGCTTATACCGGCCGGCGGATGGGCGCCGAGGAGGCCGCGCGCTACGGCCTCGTCAACCAGCTGGCGGCGGACCGGGAGGCGGCGCTGGCGGCGGGCATGGCGCTGGCGCGGACGATTGCGGCCAAGTCGCCGCTGGCGGTGGCGGGCGCCAAGAAGAGCCTCAACCACAGCCGCGGCCGAACGGTCGAGGAGGGGCTGCGCGACGTCGCCCTGTGGAACGCGGCGACTTTGGTCAGCGCCGACCTCAGCGAGGCGATCAAGGCCCGGCTGGGCAAGACCGAGCCGAGCTTCGGGCCGCTCGAGGATTAGGCCGCGGACCTGTTTTTTGAGTTGGAAACGGGTTATGCCGGGCGCATGCCGGACCGCGCCGACCAGTTCGACTTCATCATGATCAAGCCGTCGCACTATGACGACGACGGCTATCCGATCGTCTGGTGGCGCACGATCCTGCCGTCCAACTCGCTCGCCGCCCTGAACGGCCTCGCCCGCGACGCCGCCGAGCGCGAGGTGCTGGGGCCGGACGTGCGCTTCAACCTGGTGCCGATCGACGAGTGCAACCAGCACGTCGTGCCGGCGCGGATCATCAAGGGCATCAGGCGGCGCGGCACCAAAGCGCTGATCGGGCTGGTCGGGGTGCAATCCAACCAGTTCCACCACGCCCTCGACCTCGCCCGCGAGTTCCGGGCGGCGGGGCTGCCGGTGGTGATCGGCGGCTTCCACGTCTCCGGCTGCCTCGCCATGCTCAAGGAGATCCCGCCCGAGATCCAGGAGGCGCTCGACATCGGCTGCTCCTTGTTCGCGGGCGAGGCCGAGGAGGGGCGGCTCGATGCGCTGTTCGTCGACGCCTGGGAAGGGAAGCTCCAGCCGATCTACAATTATTTGAAGGACCTGCCGAGCATTGCCGGCGTGCCCGTTCCGTGGATGCCGAAGGAATCGCTCGATCGCAATTCGGGGCAATGGTCGAGCTTCGACCTGGGGCGCGGCTGCCCGTTCCAGTGCAGCTTCTGCACGATCATCAACGTCCAGGGGCGCAAGAGCCGCTTCCGCACCGCCGACGACCTCGAAGGAATCATCCGCGAGAATCTGGCGCAGGGGATCAAGGCCTTCTTCATCACCGACGACAATCTCGCCCGCAACCGCCACTGGGAGGAATTCTTCGACCGGCTGATCAAATTGAACGAGGAGGAGGGGCTCAAGGCCAACCTCACCATCCAGGTCGATACGCTCTGCCACCGCATACCCAATTTCATTTCCAAGGCGAAGCGCGCCGGCGTGATGCGCGCCTTCATCGGCCTCGAAAACATCAACCCGGACAACCTCCTCGCCGCCAACAAGCGCCAGAACAAGATCACCGAATATCGCCACATGCTCCAGCAATGGCACGAGCGCGGCATCTTCACCCTCGCCGGCTACATCCTCGGCTTCCCCGCCGACACGAAGGACTCGATCCTGCGCGACATCGAGATCATCAAGCGCGAGCTCCCCGTCGACATCCTCGAATTCTTCTTCCTGACGCCGCTGCCGGGATCGGAGGACCATCAGCGGATGCACCTGGCCGGCGAGTGGATGGACCCCGACCTCAACAAATACGATCTCCACCACCGCGTTTCGCACCACGCCAAGATGTCCGACGCGGAATGGGAGGAGACCTACAAGGCCGCCTGGGCCCAATATTTCACCTGGGAGCATATGGAGACGGTGACCCGCCGCCACGCGCGGCTCCCCGGCGGGCGGCCGAAAAAGGCGCTGCAATATCTGAACGAGTTCAGGATGCTCTACGAGAATGAGGGCGTCCACACGCTCGAGGGCGGCGTCGTCCGCCGCAAGCGCCGCAAGTCGCGCCGGCCGACCCTGCCGATCGAGCCGGCCTGGCTTTTCTACCCCAAATTCGCCTGGGAATCGGCGCGCAAGGCGTTCAACTACTGGCGCGGCTTCCGCCGGGAGAAGGCGCTGCTGAAACGGGTGCTCGGCGACCCCAGCCGCCACGATTATACCGACCTCGCCACCCGCCCGCTCGGCCATAACGAGCTCGAGGCGCTCGACCTGTTCCACGAGACAAGGGGCGGCGAGGAAGCGGTCGCCAAGCAGCACCGCCAGGACGCGCTGATCGAAAGCGTCCGCGCCGCCCACGAGCAGGCCGCTTAATCCGGCTTGCCCGCACGGCCTCGTTCGGCCAGTCTCCGCGCCATGACAGACCAGCCCGCCGAGACGCCCGCCGCCCCAGCCAACGCCAAGACCGTCGGCGATTTGATGTCGCCCGCGCTCGCCGTGTTTCGTCCCGAAACCAGTGTCGCCGAGGCGACCGAGGCGCTGCGCGAGCTGACCCGCGCGGCGGTCGTCACCTATTGCTACGTCACCGATCCGGACGGCAAGCTGCTCGGCGTCGTCGTCATGCGCGACATGCTGCTGGCGACGCCCGAGACCCGGCTCGATGCGATCATGCTGACCAACGTCTTCTCGTTCCCCGCGGACTGCAAGCTCGAGGACGCGCTCAAGACCGCAGCGGCCAAGCATTTCCCGGTCTACCCGATCTGCGACGCGCAAGGGCGGCTGGCCGGCCTGGTCCGCGGCGAGGAGCTGTTCCGCAACCAGGCGATCGAGATCAGCGCCCAATCGGGCAAGATGGTCGGCGTCGACAAGGAGGAACGGCTGGCGACGCCGCTCGGCCGCAGCCTCAGGCTCAGGCATCCCTGGCTGCAGATCAACCTGCTCACCGCCTTCGTCGCCGCCGCCGTCGTCGGCCTGTTCGAGGGCACGCTGTCGCGGCTGGTCATCCTCGCCGTGTTCCTGCCGGTGATGGCGGGGCAGACCGGCAATACCGGCTGCCAGGCGCTGGCGGTGACGCTGCGCGGCATGACCTTGGGCGAATTGAAGCCCGGCCTGGTCAGCCGGCTGGTCGCCAAGGAGGGCCTGCTCGGCCTGTGCAACGGGGTCTTGGTCGGCCTGACGGCCGGGGCCGGAATGTTCTTCTACGCCTACCAGCAGGGCCAGGCGCAGCCGCTGGTGATGGGCCTCGTCGTGCTGTTCGCGATGACGGTGAGCTGCACCGTCGCGGGCATCGCCGGCGCGGTCATCCCGCTGGCGCTGAAGCGGATGGGCGCCGACCCGGCGACCGCGTCCTCGATCTTCCTCACCACCGCCAGCGACGTCGCCAGCATGGGCGTCTTCCTGTCGCTGGCGACGCTGCTGCTGATGTAGGGCGCGTACGAGCGAGGATCCCGAAACACCCGCCTAGGCGGCGGTGAAGCCGCCGTCGATCGCGTAGACCGCGCCGGTCGTGTAGGACGCCTCGCCGCTTGCGAGATAAAGGGCGAGGCGGGCGACCTCCTCGTTGGTTCCGTAGCGGCGCAGCGCCACCTGCGCCGCGAGGCCGTCCCTGATCGCATCGGGATTGTCCGGCGCGGCCTGATCGGCGAGCGATTGCATCATCCTATTGTCGATGAAGCCGGGCGCGATGGCGTTGACGCGAATACCGAAGCCGCCCAGCTCGAGCGCCGCCGATTTCACCAGCCCGCAAACGGCGTGCTTGCTCGCGACATAGGGGGCGCCGCCGGCGAAGCCGACCATGCCGAGCATCGAGGCGTTGGCGATCATCGAACCGCCGCCGCGCGCCTTCATCGGCGCGACGCAATGCTTCATCGCCGCCCACACGCCGGTCAGATTGGTGCGCAGCACCGCTTCGAACTCGGCCTGGCTATGCTGGTCCAGGGTCTTGATGACGCCCTCGGTGCCGGCATTGGCGAACAGGATGTCGACCCCGCCGAACGCCGCCACCGTCGCCGCCACCGCCGCCGCCGTCGCACCTTCATCGCCCGCATCCGCTTCGAAGCGGGCAACCCGGTCCGCGCCCGCGAGCCGGTCCGCGGTCTCAGCCAGCTTCGCCGCCGACCGCCCCACCAGCATGACCTTCGCTCCTTCGCGCAGGAACAAGGCGGCGGTGGCCTCGCCGATCCCGCCGGTGGCGCCGGTGACGATCGCGACCTTGCCGCCCAGCCGCTGCGATGGATCCGTGCTCATATGCGTTTCTCCGAAAAGGCAGCCTCGCCTAACCCGGTGGCGGATAGGGATCCTCGCCGTAGGTCCATTCCGTCCGGAAATAATTGTTCTCGCCCTGGACGATGACCTCGGCCTCGGCGCCGCTGCTGCCCGCCCGGTGGGCCGCCTCGATCGCCGCGTTCAGGGCCTTCTTCTGGGTCTCATAGGGGCCGTAAAGCTCGTCATCATATTTGATCCGCCACTCCCGGTGGTGGAGGACGACATAATAACGCTGCCGCTCCATAGGATTCCCTTCCCCGCTCGCCCGGACGCGTCGTGGCTGGGATCATCAATTCCCCGCGCATGCGTCCGAGGCGCCAGCGTGGCGCCGCGAGCCCTTCCGCGCGCACGGGCCGGGCGCCTTTGCCTCCGGCCCGGACGCCGGGAGAATGGGCCTTCGGCGCCAACCCCGTAATTACCGCAGACGCGCGGCCGCGCCTAGGGGCAATGCGATGCGCGGGCCGGCAGACCGCCGCGATAAGGCGCGGCAGGCTTCGATCGGGTTCACCGCACCATTGCCGCCGATCACGCAACCGCAAAGCGCGAGACGGGGGAGGAAGCCATGCCGGCGCATTCGCCACTTGCGCCGCCGTCGCCGCCTGGCGTGGAAGTATACCAAAGTTACTCATGTCGGCCGGTGCTTATTATGCTGCTACATAATGCTTGTGGCGGCGCCTTTATGCTGCTACATAATGGCCGTGGACATCAGCTTCGACCGCGCGAAGCGCAGGCGCAATCTGGCCAAGCACGGGCTCGATCTGGCCGACGCCGAACGGCTCTTCGCTGGCATCCACATCGATCAGCTCGACGACCGTTTCGATTATGGCGAGGAACGCTACGTAACGGCGGGGCTGCTCGGCACGGACGTCGTGGTCTGCGTGTGGGCGGACTGGGGCGAGGTCAGGCGGATCATTTCCCTCAGAAGGGCGAGTGCAGATGAGCAACAAAGTTTCTTCGAAAGCTTCGACTGAGCCCCCGGATCGCGACGAGGCGCCGCCGCTCGGCAAGCATTTCTTCGCCACCGGCGCGCTCAAGGCGGGCGACGTCACCTTGCGCCCGGCGACGGACACCATGGCGCGACGCGGCCGCCCGCCGCAGGGCAGCGCGGCGAAGATCCAGCAATCGCTGCGTCTGTCGCCGGAGGTGCTCGATCACTTCCGGGGCACGGGCAAGGGATGGCAGGCGCGGATAGACGCGACGCTGGCGCACATCGCCGAGCTCCAACGCGCCATCATTACGGGCGGCGAACTTCCGGCCCGCACGCCCCTCGAACGCAAAATGCAGCTGGACATGAAGCGTTTCAACGCCCTCATCATGGGCAGGACGCCGAACCCTCCGGAGGGCATTAGCGCCCAATTCGCTGAAGTCCACGAACGCATCTCTCGGGCTATCGCGGAGATGCTGGGAACGTCCAGGCCGATGCCGGCCCGCGAGCTAGTATCTGAAGCCAAGGCTGGCACTGGAAGGGCCGCCCCCTTGGCCCGGCGCGGTCGGCCGCCCCGGAAAAATTAGTGACGATCAGTCCTCTTTCCCAAGGGCAGCCCACATCTTGTATTCGGTGACAGGTACGTACCTGTCACCGCCCGACGGGTCATTGGCTAGAGCGCGAGGTCCTTCAATAGCTTGAGAAGGTCCAAGATAAAGCCAAATTCACCAGGATAACGCGTGGCCAGGGCTATCAACGCTTCGTGGAGAGGGGCGCCGAAAACGACCAACGCGAGACCTCCTCCAAGAATTATCCCGCCGACTTTGGTGAAGGACTTTCCACTCTCCGCCGAGAGCTGAGAACCGGCGTGAATAAGGAACCTGGCAATCGCACGGAGCACATTTCCCAATGAACGGAGCAGCGCAAAAGCTGCGGCTGGGTCATTGTTATCCAGTATGTTTGACCGAACCTCCGCCATCGCCTCCTTAAGCGCCGGATCGACGAGATCATCCGGCTGGCTCTCGATCACCGAGGAAACCTGAATCATGGCCTGTTCGTCGCCCGGTGTCACATGGTCGAAGGCCTGAGCTTCCCTCAGGAAGCTCAAATAGGCAGGGAATTGCCTCGTGAAGTCCGATATGTCGTCAACGAAGGTGATCACGTCTACGGCTGTCACGTCATCAAGTCGTTCGTCTATCAACGGCTTCATATTCTCTAGGCCACGGCTCTGAATCCCTAGGCGAAGGGCGGACTCTTCACTTATGGGCCTGGATAGCGAACTCTGTATCGCCTCAAGTCGTGAGTTGAAGCTAGGGCCGATGTTTGAGCCGGCTAACGCAGCTGAAAGTCGCTTGGCTGTGGCCAAATGAAGTTTTCGCACTGCCTCCAGATTCGAGTGGGGGGTCGCCGAAGTTGGCTGAGTCGGCGAAAGCCGAAGCTTACCTCCCACCATCTCGGCGTTCACGGGCCCGGGTCGGGGCCGAAGCTCCGCATCGCTGATGCTCGCAGTCGCCATGGGAGGTGACAACGCGGGTTCCGATGCTGCCTCCGATAGCGTGTCGGCCTCAGTTTCCTCATCAGGGACAGTCGTCGTGTCAAAAAACAGGGCTTGGGCGATCGCGGCCTTGACCGTCGTCCGCTGGAAAGGCTTCGTTATTAGGAAGGTTGGTTCAGGCCTCTCCCCAGTGAGCAGGCGCTCGGGGAAGGCCGTTATGAAGATTACCGGCACCTTGATCCGCGCCAGAATATCCCGAACCGCGTCGATGCCCGAGCTGTCATCTGCGAGCTGAATATCAGCCAGAATTAGCCCTGGACGTTGCGCAAAAGCCTTGGCGACCGCTTCCGTGCGAGTGACCGCCACCCCAGTCACTCTATGCCCGAGATCTCGAACGATGGTTTCGATGTCCATCGCAATTATGGGCTCGTCCTCAATGATGAGCACGTTGGCGCGCGTCTGTCGCTCAATCTCCGCGAGAGCTTCGGCGACCATCCCTTCTATCTCGGAACTGGTTGTGCCGAGAAGATAGCCGGCATCATCAGGGGTGAACCCTTCCATCGCGGTGAGCAGCAGTGCTTGGCGCGATAGCGGAGCGATCAGCGACAGACGCGCTTGGGCGATATCCTCGGGGCTGCCGCTGCCGCTGTAGCCCGGCTCTGCCTCGATATTGGCTGACGACCAGATGGCATGGAAGGTCCGATAGAGGCCGAGCCGCGGATCGACGTCGCGCGGAAAGGATTCCGGCGCCGCGACAATCGCCTCAAGCGTTGCCCGAACGAAGGCGTCGCCATGGACTTGCGTGCCGGTCAGCGCACGGGCGTACCGGCGAAGGAAAGGCAAATGGGGCGCAAGTTCAGAGCCTAGGGGCATGGTCCAATGGACTACACTCCTGTCCCTCCAAAAGGAATCGCTCAAGCGCAATGGGAGGCAGCATGCTCGCGCGGGTTGACTTTTTGCAGTGCAGCATGCATATGCCCCTCCAGCGAGGCGTCATGCAGCGTGAACCGGCGGGTCAACCGCCCAGGCTCCGTCTCGTACTTTCCCAAGGTTTCCCTTTTCACGCGGGTCACCCAAACCCGCCGCGTTACGCGCGCCATTCCGGCTGCGCGCCGCGCCGCACATTTAGTGAGTTATCCATTACCATGTCATTCCAGACCCTCGGGCTGTCGCAGCCCGTCCTTCAGGCGCTTGCGCTCAAGGAATATGTCCATGCGACGCCGATCCAGCAGCAGGCGATCCCGACCGTGCTGACCGGCCGCGACCTTTTGGGCATCGCCCAGACCGGGACCGGCAAGACCGCCGCCTTCATGCTGCCCTCGATCGACCGGCTCGGCCGTTCGAACCGGCGCGCGGGCCCCCGCGCCTGCCGGATGCTGGTGCTCGCGCCGACCCGCGAGCTCGCCAGCCAGATCGCCGAGAGCGCCCGCGCCTATAGCCGCTTCTCGCAGCTCAAGGTCGCGACCGTGTTCGGCGGCACCTCGGTCGGCAAGAACCGCCAGGACGTCGCCCGCGGCGTCGACATTCTCGTCGCCACGCCGGGCCGCCTGATCGACCTGATCGAGCAGCGCTGCCTGACCTTGAGCGAGGTCGAGATCCTCGTCCTCGACGAGGCCGACCAGATGCTCGATCTGGGCTTCATCCACGCGCTCAAGCAGATCGTCCGGCTGCTGCCGGCCAAGCGCCAGACCCTGTTCTTTTCGGCGACCATGCCCAAGGCGATCAAGGAGCTGGCCGACAAATATCTCAACGATCCCGCCCAGGTCTCGGTCGCGCCCTCCTCGACCACCGTCGAGCGGGTCGACCAATACGTCACCTTCGTCCAGCAGAACGAGAAGCAGGCGCTGCTGACGATGATGCTGCGCGCCGGCTTTTCCGAGCGCGGCAACATGGAGCGCGTGCTGATCTTCACCCGCACCAAGCACGGCGCCGACCGGGTGGTGAAGCTGCTCGGCCAGAGCGGCATCCCGGCCAATGCGATCCACGGCAACAAGAGCCAGCCCCAACGGGAACGCGCGCTCGCCGAGTTCAAGGGCGGCCGGGCCAAGATCCTGGTCGCGACCGACATCGCCGCGCGCGGCATCGACGTTACGGGCGTCTCGCACGTGATCAACTTCGAGCTGCCCAACGTCTCCGAGCAATATGTCCACCGGATCGGGCGGACCGCGCGCGCCGGCGCGGCCGGCATCGCGATCGCTTATTGCGCGCCGGACGAGCGGGCCTATTTGAAGGGGATCGAGAAGCTCACCCGTACGCAGATCGAGACGGTGCCGCTGCCGGCCAATTTCACCGCCGAGGCGGACCGGATCAAGGCGACCCGCGGCCCTTCGCCCGAGCCCTCCCGCCAGGAACGGCGCGACGAGGAGGTGCGCGAGCGCCGCTTCCGTCCGCACCGCGCCCATCGCGGCCCCGGACGGTTCGCGTCGGCGGTCAGGCCGATGGGCGACAGCCGGCGGCGCTCCGCAGGGCGCTGACGAGGAATGGGGACAGTCGCATGCGACTGTCCCCTCCCTTGCCTTTTGGCAAGGCTGCTGCTAGGGGCACGCCCCTGCGCCGCGGAGTCCGCTTCGCGGCCGAATTTTTTCAGGCAATCCGATCTTAAGGGAAGAGTGGCGCGCTTTTATGCAAATCATCGTTCGCGATAACAATGTCGACCAGGCGCTGCGGGCGCTCAAGAAAAAGCTGCAGCGCGAGGGCGTCTATCGCGAGATGAAGCTGCGCCGTCACTACGAGAAGCCGTCCGAGAAGCGCGCCCGCGAGCGGGCCGCCGCGATCCGGCGCGCGCGCAAGCTCGAGCGCAAGCGGGCGGAGCGCGACGGCGTCCGCTGAGCGGCCGTCCTGCCGGCGCAGGGCACCCCACAAAGTACCAAGCGGACGATAGTCGCAAGCTCCGGAGCCGCGCCTATCAGCCTTGCGACTGGGATTGCGCCTGCGCCTGGGTCTCGTTGACCGCCACCTCCACCGTCAGATCCTCGGCGCCGCCACCCGAACGTGCGCCGGCGACCGGGGCGGCGTCGCGATAATCGAGGCCGCAGGCGACGCGGACATAGGCGTCGTCGGCCGAGATCCCGTTGGTCGGATCGAAGGCGACCCAGCCGAGATCGCCGACCCACGCCTCGGCCCAGGCATGCGACGCCTCCTGGGCGTGGGCGCCGTCGCGGCGGAAGAGGTGGCCGGAGACGTAGCGGGCCGGGATGCCGAACAGGCGCGCCGCGGAGATGAACATGTGGGCGAAATCCTGACAGACCCCGTGGCCCGCGGCGCTGGCATGCTCGGCGCTCGTGTCGGCCTCGGTCGCCTCGGTATCGAAGCGCATCGCCTCGTAGATGCGGCGGTTGAGATTGTGGAGCCGGCCGAGCGCGGGGTCGGGGCCGATCTCGATCGAGCGGGCGAGCGCCTCGATCGCCGGACCCGCCTCGGTCAGCGGCGTCGCCCGGCAGAAGATCTGGGGCGGCAAATCGTGCGGCAGGCCCTGGACGACGCCGGCCCGATCCTCGGTCAGCACCCGGCCGTTGACCGACACCGAAAGCCGCGAGACCGGCTTGTCGACATAGAGCATGTGAGTGACGTTGCCGTAGCCGTCGCGGTGCTCGCGCAGACGGGCGTCAACATCGACGTCAATCCGCCAGTCGAGCACATTCTGGCCGGCGAAGCTCGCGGGCGTCGCGCGCAGCAGCTGGATGATGCCGCGGGCGGGCCGCGCATAAGCGTAGGTGGTGACGTGCCGGATCGCGAGCTGCATCAGGCGAACCGGAACTGGCCGGCGATCGCGCCGCCGACGGCATTGTTGTCGCGGATATAGGCCTGCAGCCATTCGTGCAGGCCGCGGCTGAAGACCGCGTCGACGTCGAGCTCCTGGAGCTTCGACAGGCGCTGGCGGGCGAGCCGGTCGGCCGGCCCCTGCTTCCCGGACAGCGCGCCGAACTCGCCGAGCAACGCGACCGTCTCCTCGGCGGTCCAGGCGAGCGAGCGCGGCAGCTCGCGGCGGAAGATCAGCATGTCGGCGACCAGCCAGGGCCGCAATGCCTCGCGGTAGAGGTGGCGGTAGGCGGTCTTGGCCGAGACGATCTGGAGGATCGTCGTCCACTGGTCGCGGTCGAGCGTGCCGCCGACCTCCTGGCCCTCGGGCAGGAGCAGATAATATTTGACGTCGAGCAGCCGGGCGGTGGCGTCGCCGCGTTCGATCATCGAGCCCAAACGCATGAACCAATAGCCTTCGTTGCGCAGCATCCGCGCGAGCGCGCCCTCGAAGCCGCGCAGCTCGGCCTTCAGCTCCTCGACGAGATTGAGGGTCGCCTGGACGCTGCCCGGGCTGGAGCGGGCGTGGATCGTCAGCCAGGCGCGGTTGATCGCCTCCCAAGCCTCGCGGGTGAGCGCGGTGCGGGCCGCCCGGGCATTGTCGCGCGCGGTGACGATGCACGAGCGGATCGAGCCCGGATTGTCGGGGTCGAGGGCGAGGAAGCGGCGCGCCGCATAGCCTTCCTTGCCCATGTCGATCGGCGGCGCGCCGACCACGCTCAAGGCGCTCGCCCAGGCCCGCTCGACATGGGCGTGGCCACCCAGAGCGGCGAGCCGGATCGTCGCCTCGACGAGGCGGGTGGTGAACTCGGCCCGCTCCATGTGGCGGCCGATCCAGTAGAGGTTCGAGGCGGTGCGCGACAGCATGTCAGCCGCCCGCCTCCGCTTCCGGCGCGGCGAGGACGAAGCTGTCCTTGGTGCCGCCGCCCTGGCTCGAATTGACCACCAGCGAATTCTTGCGCAGCGCTACCCGGGTCAGCCCGCCCGGGACGATGGTGACGCCCCTGGCGCCGGTCAGCACGAACGGCCGGAAATCGACATGGCGCGGCGCCATGCCGGCCTCGCACTGGGTCGGCACCGTCGACAGCGCCAGCGTCGGCTGGGCGATGTAGCGCTCGGGCGCCGCCTTCAGCTGGGCGCGGAACGTCTCGATCTCCTTCTTCGTGGAGGTCGGGCCGACCAGCATGCCGTAGCCGCCCGAGCCGTCGACCAGCTTGACCACCAGCTTGTCGAGATTGTCGAGCGTGTGGCGAAGGTCGGCGGGCTCGCGGCAGCGCCAGGTCTCGACATTGGCGAGCTTCGCCTCCTCGCCGGTATAATAGCGCACGATCGCGGGCATGTAGGAATAGATCGCCTTGTCGTCGGCGATGCCGGTGCCGGGCGCGTTGACGAGGGTGACGTTGCCGGCCATGTAGGCGGCCATCAGCCCGTTCACGCCGAGCAGCGAATTGTGGCGGAAGACGAGCGGGTCGAGGAAGGCATCGTCGATCCGGCGGTAGATGACGTCGACCCGCACCCGGCCGTCGATCGTCTTCATCCAGACGACGTCGTCGTCGACCTCGAGGTCGCGCCCTTCGACCAGCTCGATCCCCATATTGTCGGCGAGGAAGCTGTGCTCGTAGAAGGCGCTGTTGTGGTGGCCGGGCGTCAAGAGGACGCAGCGCGGCTCGCGCGCCGCCTCGGGCGCGACCGAATAGAGCGTCTCGCGCAGCGCTTCGGGATAGGAATCGACCGGGCGGACCGGGAAGATGTCGAACAATTCCGGGCAGAGCCGCAGCATCGCGTCGCGATTCTCGATCATGTAGGAGACGCCGGAGGGGGTGCGGACATTGTCCTCGAGCACGTAGAAATCGTCGGCGCCGGTCCGGATCAGGTCGATCCCGCAAATGTGGGCGTAGACGCCGTGCGGCGGGCGGGCGCCGACGGCCTGCACGTTATATTGCGGGTTGGCGAGGACGATGTCGGCCGGGACGACGCCGTCGGCGATGATCTTGCGTGCCCCGTAGACGTCGTCGATGAAGAGGTTGATCGCCCGCACCCTCTGTTCGAGGCCGCAGGAGAGCTTGTCCCATTCGGCGGCGGAGAAGATGCGCGGGACGATGTCGAACGGGATGATCCGCTCGGCCGCCTCGTCATCGCCATAGACCGAGAAGGTGATGCCGAGGCTGCGGAAGGCGGCCTCGGCGGCGTGCTGGCGGCGCGCGAGCTCGACGGGCGGCGTCTCCGCCAGCCATCTGGCGAGCGGCTCGAAGCCCGCGCGCGCTTTGGCGCGGCCACTTCCCCACAATTCATCGAACGCGCGGCCGTCGCCCATCGCCCCACAATGCACGAAAGGCGGAAAAGCGCCAATGGCGATGCGGGGACAGGCACGTACCTATCCCGCTTAGGGGATTTCCCGTGCCCGAGGCTTTATGATCAGGCCACCGCGCGTGTCGGCTTGGGGACTGTCCAGGCGTGCTTGCGGGCGACATGGAGCCAGGTGATGATGGCGTTCTCGACGTTGACAAGCGCTTCGGCACGGGTGGCGCCGTCCGACATGCAGCCGGGCAGCTCCGGAACGGTCGCCAGATAACCGCCACCATCCTTCTCGGAGAGCGGCTCGATCGCCACTTTGCAAGCGCCGTGACTGTCCATCGTCCTAATCATGCCGCGCTCATCGGAATCTGTATAGTCTATCGGGATAATTTGCGCTAATCGAATAATCGGCGGCGCGCGATAAATTTGGAAGATTTTCGGGGGCCGGAGCGGAGGGGAAGCGCCGCACCTGTATATACAAAAACCTTGCGGGGAGCGACCGTGACGTATATACAAAAACCGGCGAACATCGAGTTCGATCCGGCCAAGGACGCCGCCAATGTCGAGAAGCATGGCATCTCGCTGGCTCGGGCCGCCGATCTCGATCTCCTCGCCTTTGTGGAGGATGATCGTTTCGAAGAGTCCCGATACCGCATTTACGGCCTGATCGACGATAGCCTGTACTGCCTCGTCGCGACGGATCGCGGGGACAAGATTCGGGCGATCAGCCTCCGCCGGGTCCATGCGAAGGAAATGCGCCGCTATGCCCAATAAGCCTGTCGTATTCGACGAAGACAATCCCGAGTGGACCGAAGAGGATTTCGCCCGCGCGCGGCCGGCAAGCGAGTTGCCGCCGGGCATGCTCGCCGCCTTCCCGCGGACGAAGGCGCGCGGCGGCCGGCCGCCCGGCTCGAACAAGCTGTCGGTTTCGATCCGGCTCGACGCGGACGTGCTGGAGAAATTCCGGGCGACCGGTCCGGGCTGGCAGTCGCGGATCAACGAGGCGCTGAAGCGGGCCCGGGTTTAGTCAGAGGTTATCGGGGAGTGTCCCCATTTGACGTGGACGCGCGCGGCCGCCGGGGCTAATCGTTACGCCATGACAACGGAACTCACCGTCCTCGCCTGGGGCTGCGTGCTCGCGCTCGTCCACGTCTTCGCCGCGATTCGCGCCAAGACCCGCCAATACGGCAGCAAGTGGAACATCAGCGCCCGCGACGAGGAGGTGCCGCCGCTCAATCCAGTCGCCGGCCGGCTGGCCCGGGCGCAGGCCAATTTCTACGAGAGCTTCCCGATCATGGTGGCGGCGATCCTGATCGTCAGCGTCGCCCACCTGGAAAACCGCTGGACCGCGCTCGGCGCGCTGATCTGGCTCGGCGCCCGCCTCCTCTATCTGCCGCTCTACGCCTTCGCCGTCCCGGTCCTGCGTTCGCTCGCCTGGACGGCGGGCCTCGCCGGCATCGTCATGGTGCTCTGGCCGGCGCTGGCCGCGGCGTTCTAGGGGGACAGTTCCCAATTCGGGGACAGTCCCTGACCAAGGCACGGCGGCCTATTGGAGTGGGATCGTCTCGCTGTCGTCGGCCCAGTGATTGAGCGCGCCGGCCAGCCAGCGGGCCTGCCCCGCGCTGAGCCTGATCGTCGCGCGGCGGCGGCGGGAAATCAGGACGAATTGCAGCTCGCCCGGGCCAATCGCGCCGATTTCCAGCTCCTCCACCGAGGTCCCCGGATCGGGGCCGAGCCGGAAGGCAGGCCTCTCCTCCACCCGCAACGAAATGCCGGGCAGCGGCGCACTGGCCGCAACCTCCGCGGAACGGAATGTCCGCCATCGATCTTTCAGGCTCATTTCGCGAGCCTACAAAGAAGAGCCTGCCGAAGCGACCCCATTGCGGACGTTCACGGCGCTGCTATTCCCGCAGCCATGACCGATCACCCGGATCAGCCCGATCAGGCTGCCAAGGATCGATGGCAGGCTGACCTCTCCGAGGCCGTCTACCGGCTCTCGGTGTCGCTCAGGGC